>JAKFVQ010000017.1 GCA_021732085.1 Candidatus Obscuribacterales bacterium
GTTCGAAGCGCGGCTTACCGCCGCGATTCGAACTCAAATATTTTCTTTAGCCGCAATCTGAACTACAGGTGTACCAAAGCGGCAAATTTAAACTGTCGCCAGAGGCAAAAACCCTTGACGCCAGACAACTGATTCAGTTGCGATGCAATGGCTAGCAAAGGGACATAAGGAACTGGCGGTCAGCCATTCAGCCAGCAATGCGATAAGGGAAGTATTGAGCGCTGCTGCAGAATGGTTCGACAAACATCCGGCATCGGCCAAAGCATTTTGTTTTGCCATGCGCGAACATATTGCAAAGCAAAATACAGCGATGCCACCACGAAGCTTGACACCGATCACATTTGTCAAACAGGCACAAGAAGATGGTGAGCTGACCAATGAGTTAGCACCTGAGTTGTTGATCCACATTTTCGATAGCATCCTCAAACAGCATCTTATTACAGTGCTGAATGAAACGAAGCACGTGCACTTTGCCAAAGAAGCGCGCCGTGAAATAGATGTGCTCTTGAAGAAGTTGGCACCGTAGAGCGTGAGTGCTGACTATTGAGATAGCAATTCAGGGTTAGCGGAAACGTGCTTCAGGCGCTGGCTCAGTGCGGAGACACGGCGCGATGACTTCTTGGTTTTAACTGCCATGGCAAGTGCTTTTGCTTGTCCAATGATCACGACCAGCTTTTTCCCTCTGGTAACTCCGGTGTAAAGCAAGTTGCGTTCCAACATTGTGAAATGTTGCATAGCAAGCGGGACCACCACAGCCGGATACTCTGAACCCTGCGACTTGTGAATCGATGCAGCATAACTCAACGACAGCTCGTCCAGCTCGCTGAAATCATAAGCGACTTGCCGTCCATCAAATTCGATGAGTAATTCGGATTCTTCCATGTCGATACTACAAATGGTGCCGATATCTCCGTTAAACACCTCCTTATCGTAGTTGTTTACGGTTTGAATGACTTTGTCACCAGCGCCAAAATCCCAACCGAACTTGCTGACTTGCGGTCCCTCATTTTTATTCAAGCGCTTCTTCAGCTCGACATTCAAAGATCGCGTGCCTAAGCCGCCTCGATTCATCGGAGTTAGTACCTGCACATCCCTAATCGGATCAAATCCAAACCGCTTTGGAATTCGTTCGCAGACTACATGCATAAGTTTGTCATTCACTTCTTCAGCAGAATTAGCCGGAATGAAATAGAAATCGGAAAGCTCCTCCTTCTTCTCCTCTTGAAGGGGCATCTTACCTTCATTAATGCGGTGTGCGTTTAAGATGATTTTTGAGCTAGCAGCCTGCCGAAATATTTCAGTCAATCTAACAGTTGGGACCACGCCCGAATTGATGATATCGGATAGAACAGCGCCAGGACCTACCGATGGCAACTGGTCGACGTCGCCGACAAGTAAGAGCGCAGTCTCATCACAAATCGCACGCAAAAGTTGGTTCATTAAGACGATATCAATCATTGATGACTCATCAACAACAATCAAATCAGCTTGCAAGGGATTATCGCTGTTGCGCTTAAACCCTCCCTGTTTTGGATCGAACTCCAGTAGTCGGTGGATGGTTTTTGCTTCGCGCCCGGTTGATTCAGCAAGACGCTTCGCCGCGCGTCCAGTCGGAGCACAGAGCAGGATCTCCGCATCCTTCGCCTCAATGATTTTGAGAATGCTATTCACTAGTGTGGTCTTACCAACACCCGGTCCACCAGTTATCACTAGCACTTTATTCTGTAAAGCATTTCGAACTGCCAGTTTTTGCGATTGAGATAATGCAATATCCGTTTTTTGTTCAACCCAAGGAATCGCCGCATCGAGATCCATATCGGACCACAAGGTCTGGCCTTCCATCAATCGCAGTAAATTGCCAGTGACACCACATTCGGCGCGATGAAGGCGCGTCAAATAGAGCAAATCCTCGCCATCGATCAGCTCACGAATTATGTTTCCTTCTTCGACTTCCTTTTCAATCGCTTCAGTTGCAAGATTTGAACTGATTTCCAGCAACGTCGCAGAAGTCTCAATCAACTTGTTCAACGGGCTGGCACAATGCCCTTCCGTAGACATTTCCTGGAGCACATGTCGCACGCCCGCTTGCGCACGAATCAAGGATTCTTTCGGAATGCCGATCTTGAGCGCAATTGTATCTGCGGTTTTAAATCCTATCCCATGAATATCCAAGGCCAACCGATAAGGATTTTCAGAAACTTTAGAAACTGCTTCATTTCCGTAAGTCTTATAGATGCGCACCGCACGCGAGCTGCCAACGCCATACGATTGCAGAAATACCATTATCTCGCGCACAACCTTTTGCTCTGCCCATCCGGCTGAAACCATGGACATGCGTTTGCGACCGATTCCTGGCAGTTCAAGCATTCGTTCGGGACTATTCTCGATGATCTCGAAAACTTCCTCACCAAAAGCTTTCATCAGCTTCTTCGCGAAATGAGGACCGATGCCTTTTATCATTCCTGAGCCGAGGTATTTCTCCATCCCCTCTGCTGTACTCGGTGCAATCGCGGATAATCGCTGCGACTTGAATTGCAATCCGTAATTCTTATCGTTAAACCAATAGCCTTCGCACTCAATAAATTCACCTACAGAAATGGTTGCTGCACTTCCTGTTACGGTGACAAGATCTTGTTGCCCGCGCACTTTTATGCGCAGAACGCAGAAGCCGCTTTCTTCACTATGAAATGTCACGCGCTCAACGCTGCCTGAAAGAACTTCAAGCGAAGTGGGCGGGGGACTGGCGGCTTGTGCTTTTGTATATGTCATAGATAGCGCCGATCAGGCGACATTGTCGTCGGGATGAGCAATCATAGCATTCGAGCCGCAGTGGTTTTATTTCAAAACCTGCAGATAAAGCACCGATGGATGATCTTTATCATGAAAGATAGTTTGTCTTGCGGACTTAAACTCGCTCAAATCAGCGAATCTATTGCCATTGCCTGTGTTTCGCTCATAATGCGGGAAGTTCGAACTGGAGATTTCCAGACGTATCCGGTGCCCTTCCTTGAACATCGCTGCAACCCACCCCAAATGTATCTCGATCGCATATACTTCACCCGGCTTTAAGTCTTGTTTCTCATCGCGGGTCTGGAACCGTTTCGGCGATGCATCCCGAACGAACTCAGCCTTAGCAACGGCACAGCGACTAGCTCTAGCTATGCCATTGCAATAGTTGATAGAACGTCCGCCGGCATCGACTTCGGAAAGGGTCGCAGTGAAATCTGCGTCGACCGCAGTTGTTGATGCATAAAGCAGAACAGAGACGGCACCGGCAATGGTGAGATCGGCTGTAAGTGGTGCAGTGGTATACACGAGCACATCATTTCTCATTTGATTGGAACTTTGATCGCATGCTCCCATCGGCAACATGTCTTCAAAGCAGCATCCATGCCCACCAGCGCTCGCAATGGGGAAAGTAGGATCGTAGATAAAGCTATCCCATGGTTCCTGGTCGTGGGTGTCAGAATTCAACGAGCCATCGCCTGCGGTAGCATTTGCTCTGCCGCCGGAATGCAGATAGAGGTTCATATCTTCCGCGGACGAAGGCGGCCAAGAGTCAAAGTGCGCCCATTTACTGGCACCGAGAATAAAGACGGACACATCAGCATCGACAAAGCGCGATTGATCCTTCTCAAAAGCATCGCCACCCCTCATGTGCTGATCAAGCCAATTCAGTTGAACGAGATCAACGAGATTTTCAGCTTCAGCCCCGAAATTAACACATCCAACCTTAGGTTGCCACGGAACATGGTGCCATGGTCCGACCAATAATTTTTGACGACCTCGGCTGGGATCCTTCTTCTGCAACTCACTGAGCGCAATGTAATTTTTGATCGTACCAGAGATAAAGATGTCGTACCATCCACCTACATGAAGCACCGGCAGCGCGATATCATCGTAGCGCTCCTGCACCGCAATCTTCTTCCAATAATCGTCATAAGTATCATGCTCTACCCAATCGAAATAATAGGGAATGTAAGGCTTCCACTCCTCAAATAAAACATTGAGAGGAGTCGCGTAAGCAAGCCCATTGTATTGTCCAAGCATGCCGAGAATTCGCTTCATTCCTGCAAGATCACCGGCACGCAAAGCTGTATCGCGCGCCAGGGAAAGCGTCCATGATTGGATGAATCCCTGCGAGAAAGCACCGCCCTCGTAAGTCCACGGCTCATAAAAATTGCAGCCAGTCATCGCCGGCATAATTGTCTTCAATTCCGGCAACTTATTGGATGCAGCCAAGAGTTGCACCGAGCCAGGATAGGAGAACCCATACATCGCAACTTCGCCATTGGACCCAGGAATTTGAGCGGCCCACTTAATGGTATCCTCGCTATCAGCGGTCTCATACTTATAGGGATAAAACTCGCCCTCGGACTTGTAGCGACCGCGGCAATCCTGCACAACTACTATGTATCCATAGCGGGCGTACCACATGGTATCCAGATAAACGCATGTTTGCGCAGTACTCTTGTCATATGGGGATCGCAGCAGTAAGACAGGTAATTTATCGCTGGTCTCAGGCCTATAAATATCGGCGTATAACTTCACGCCGTCCCTCATTTCGACCGCCACATCACAAGTCGTTTGGACCTTGTCGTAGCGCATGGACGGGATTTGCAACGTTGCCACAGTGATTCCCTCAGTTTGACTCCCCGCCAATTATAGCGGGCATCCCTATATCGGATCTGTTGAAAAGGGCTAATCGATAAGAGTTGCGGATAATCACTGCCGTATGGGAAATCAAAAAGGATTGGCTCGATTTACAGGGTCCCTAACAATGCAATTGGAAAACGACGCCGCATCGGCATCGTTAAAAACAGGGGCTAAACAAAGATTGCAGTATATGCACAACGGTAGATTTACTTTTCCATATAACAATTCACGTAATCGTCACACTGTTAGGGCCCTAACACCGCTACCAGAAATCATACATGCATGTGCATCTCACCAAAGCGACTGGATTTTGAACGTGCAGCTTTTGTCTATCATCTACGATACATTTAATCGGATATCCCCGAAAGTATCGGCGTTCTCCTTAGACTAGAGTAAATCGGCTGCCCACTTTTAAGCTGCTCTGCTATGATGAAATTGGCGTGGTTGTTCCCCTTTTCTGCACATTTCGTTCGCTGAAAGTTCCTCCAACCCCCACGTGAACGTTAGTATGAGGGAGCCCGGAATCCCGCAGCCCAGCTTGGGCGGCACTGACCCGAAAGCTCAATCCGCTGCTCGGATTATTAATGAAAACGCCTTTCCTCCCCGGCAAAGGTTCCTTTTTTGCACATTTCATCGACTCCTTCAATCTGAAGAGGCGCTAGATCAAGCATGACCGTTGATACCGCATTCGATACCACAGTAAAATACACAGCATCAAAAACAATCTTAGTAGCCGGCGACGGTCAAGAAATCTGGTCTTTTGTGAAATCCGTACTGGAAGATAATGGCTACGAGGTGCGCGTTGCCCCCTCGGGACACGCAGCGCTGGAGCACATCAATAAGAAATACAACATCGACTTAGTAGTCGTTGGCGAGGAGCTGAGCGATATCAGCGGTTTGGAGTGGATAATAAAAGCGCGGCAAAAGAATCCTCATTTGAAGATTGTCTTCGTTGCTAATATTTGGCGTGATGCCGACTTTTACCAGAAACTTCGCAAAGATTTCGGAGTCTCGCTCATCGTTCATCGCCCGTTCAAACCATCTATTTTTGCCTTGCAAATTGATAGCTTATTCGGCATCGTCGAAGAATCACAATTCCCGCAGGCCGTCGAAGTCAACGAAGTTGATCGTCACGTGGCAATGAAGTTTCGCTATGCAGAAATACTGCCGGCAAGAGCCAGACAACTGGCAGATGCAATCGAAGGTGTGCAAGTCGAACCATACAATCAAAAGATGCTCACCGAAGCATTCCGGCTCGCACATAATTTGAAAGGGAGTTCGCGTTCCTGTGGCTTCCGCAAAATCGGCGATTTGTCAGAACAGATTGAGCGAATTTTGATCGGCATGTTGAACGGCAACAGCACGAAGAATATTGCCAATCAAGTGAGCGAGCAAATGAATTCGATTCAGATGCAAGCGATGGCGGCGCACCTAAAGTATACTTCTCATCCCGATGCGCAGAGCCAGCACGAGAATAACAAAGACGATGTCAGCAAGACACTTATCCTTGTTGTCAGCGGCGGCCGTGCCTTTGATCAGAATTTAGACGAGAACAATCAGTGGCTGAAGATTTTGCAAGTTAGTAGTTACGATGCTGCCTTGAAAATGGCTCGCGAAAAACCAATCGACGCTGTATTGATCGACATGAGTCTCGACTCCCGACAAAGCGCATTGCAATTCGCCGAGAGGATCCGCGAACTCAAAGGTAATGAGAATCTGCCTCTAGGATTTCTTTCCTCCGGTAGGAACGATGACCATTTGGAGGCGACTCGCGCGGGCGGATCATTGGTACTGCCAAAGCCAGTTGCCACCAATCATATTGTCAAAGCAGCTACATACTTGAGCAGCATCAGGCAAGGGGGTCGCCCACGAATTCTAATTGTCGATGACGACTCCGACTTTACGCAGATCATTTCTTCAATGTTAGTCAGCCATGGAATGCTGATCCGCTGCTTGCATGAGCCATCGGATCTTCTGCACGTACTGCAGGAATTTACACCAGATCTCATTTTGCTTGACGTGATGATGCCTGTCATCAACGGATTCGATCTCTGCCGCCAGTTGCGCAGCATGCCTCGCTGGCAAGATACACCGATTGTTTTTCTGACGGCGCATAGCGGAGTGGATGCGCGCATCAATGCTTTTGATGCAGGGGCCGACGACTATTTGCCGAAGCCGGTAATCGAGATGGAGCTTGTTGCTAGGCTCAAACTTCGCCTTGAGAGAGCCCGACTGATCCGCGATCGAGCTGACCGCGATCTGCTCACTGGTCTTCTTTCCAGGCGAGCGTTTAGCGAACAAGTAAACGCACTTTTGGCAAAATCGACCAGGCACCACTTTAAATTTTGTTTGAGCTTGCTAGATGTAGATCACTTCAAGAAGGTGAACGACGTATACGGACACCAGGCCGGAGACCAGGTGTTAAGCGGGCTGGGACAGCTTCTCTCTCGCCGCTTCCGCGTTGAAGATTTGCGCGGGCGATGGGGAGGAGAAGAATTCGTCCTGGCATATCCACATGCAACAAGCGATGTAATGCGTGCTTCGCTTGGTCGAGTTTTACAAGAGTTTGGTAAGACGCCCTACGGAGACACAGAAACCTTCCATGTCAGTTTCAGCGCAGGAATGGCGACATATCCCGATGACGGAACCAGTTTCAAGGAACTGCTGCAAGTCGCGGACCAGCGTTTATACATGGCAAAAGAATCGGGTCGAAACACGATCGTGATCAAAAGTTGAGGATTGCAATCATGGCTAATATATTGCTGGTTGATGATGATGAATACATTTCAGAAGAATTGAAAGACTGGCTTGTTGACGGCGGACACTCAGTTGAAGCGGTCTTCTCTGGTCCTGAAGCTCTGGACCATTTGCAATTCTGCTCATACGATCTAATTTTGATGGATAGCAATCTTCCGGGAAAGAATGGACGGGAAGTGTGTTTTGAGTTTCGCACTAAGGGCGGTGTCACACCCATCATAATGCTGATAGGAGATTCCTCATCGTATGCACTTGAAGACTGCATGAAAGCCGGTGCCAATCTCTTCCTCGAAAAACCATTCCCACTGGAAGAACTAGAAGCTGTTATCAACCGCTATACGATGGACTTAGCCACAGGGAACTAGCTGGGCGCTGAGGCTCCATCCTCAAGGTCGTCATCTCACTGGCTTTGAATTCTACCCGCGAAACTCGCGCAATTCTTGTTCGAGACGATCCACATACTGCTTAGCTTCTGTCAGTCCGAGCCCCGTCATTTCGCGAACAAGCTTAATGGCTTCAATCTTACGCTTATTGCGAATATGCGCTTTGACTTCTTCGAGATCAAGCGGACTCCCATCCGGTGCCCGAAGCATCCCGGCCACGGAAGGCGCACTGACTGCACCATGTCCCGGTCCCGACTTATGACTGCTTGGAATTTGCCCCGGTCCCTTTTTAGCATTCGGGTTTCCAATCGGAGCCGTTTGATCTTTCAAAACAATAAATGCGCCGATGATCATCAAAACCACGATGACGCCAGAACCAATGATTATTATGTTGTCCAAAGTGCGGGCTCCGTTGATGCCTTGCAATTATTCCAGAATTCGCAGCGAAATCCTACCGGGTACCTTTCAAGCGCTGTCGTGGTGCGTTGAAGCCGTTCGTAAAAGCGGTGTTGTCTCCATAATCGGGGTCTATCCGCAGTCATCGATACTCTTCCCAATTGGAATGTCAATGCAAAAGTCGCTGACAATTCGAGCTGCAAATTGCAGCCATCGCAAATATATCCCTGACCTGATCCAACTGATCGATGATCAGAAATTCCATCCATCATCGATCCTGACCAAACACGAAGATTTGAAAGACGTTGTGAAATGCTATGAGCAATTCGACAAACGCAAACCAGGATGGGTGAAAGTGAAAGTGGAACTCGATCCGAGCGAGGCGGCATAAAACAATCAGATTCAATTTTGAGCTTCAACGTCTCACCTTGGGCGTCGAATACTCCCGCCTTATTTTATGGCCCGGATCGCCGGACAATTATGGGGTAGTCTAGACCTTCAGTCCCTGAGCCTCAAATCGCCTTCTAAGCTTGTGAATATTGGGTTTTGGCGAATTCTCCCAATCCCAACCCGGACGGATGTCAATGATCGGAATTCCGGGCCACCACAATAAGGCCAGCGAAGTGTCCACTCAAACAGGAACCATTTAGGTAAGGCCGAAGGCGCAGCAATGCGCATTCACGGCGCCTCTTCATTCGCTTTTCGCCATGTTAGCAACTTCGTTCCCTGATGATTCCAGGCTCTTAATCGTAAATGAATAGCTGAAATAGCTCTAAGCAGACCAAGCATGCACTTATGCCCTAGCACCTGGATATCACCAATGCATAAAATGCATATCCCTCATATAAAGATGGGCTGTTTCCGTACATCTTGCAAGCATGTGTCTGCAAAAGCTTAGCCAGTGCTCATTTTAGCCATTTTTCCTTCGTATATTACGCCCCTAGGGTGGGAAAACCCGGGGGGCTAAACGCTTGGGGGTAGGCGCCCCGAACACTATACTTGACAACGGGTAAAGCTTTCGGTTGCACAATGCATCATAAGCAAGGGACGGGACCAGATGGCAGACATCACTTTTGGACAGGACGCTGAGCAGAAAAATGTGCAAGCGTCGGATTCTTCAGAGCCTCGAAAACTTTCGGACAAACACAATTTTGATCTGAATGAACTCTGGGGCGCGAAATGGAATGCTCCAAAAGAGCAGGACAGCGTTAAGTCTCTGGCTGACGCACTGCCACGTTTGATCGTCGACAACAAGAATGCCGCGACACAAAATCGAAGGGTACTTGACGGAAATCAAGATCACTCTGAAGTACAAAACGGCAGCGGCATCAAGCAACAGCAACCAGGCGAACTTCTCGATGACATGAAAACGATCATCAACGGTGCTCAAAAGGGCGACGTCACAGTCACAAAAGACGTTTCAACAAAATTGACTCCGAATAAGCCAACCGACAAAGAGCTCCCGGTGGTCTACTCGCCGGATGTAGCGAAGGGGCAAATCGGTATCCTGACCATCAAGGAAGCCAATGGCGACGTTCGCTACACGCCATTTATCGGCGGCGATAAGGATCCCAACAAAACATACAAACCAGGCGAAGTCGAATTGAATCGCGCGGCCGCAAGAGAACTAGGAATCGAGCGCGACCTTCTGCGCGGACGCTCGCCAAAAGTAGAAGTGATTGCGTTGCCGAAAGATCCACCGGCCGGCGGAGTGCAACCGAGAAACCCAGAGGACTTGCACAATAAAGTTACGGAAAAAATCAACAGCGTTGCAGAGTTGATCAGAGAGAAAGTCGCTGAAGAGAAGAAACAGTTAGAAGCGACGCTCGCTGATCCTCCGAAACCAGACGATCAATTCGGCTATCGCCGAACAAGTCGCGATGCAACCGAGTTGGCAAAGATCGCCGAGGATTATCGCAAGATAGCGAAAGATTCGATGGATGCGACGGATCCCGCCGTCATCAAAGACAAAATAAAAGAATATGCGGCCCGGGCGCAGAAAGACATCACTAAATATAATGATGAGATCAACGACAACAGCGCTACTGCGAAAAAAGCTAAAGCGGAAGTGACTTCGTTGGAAAACCAGATCGCTGATCGGGTTAAGAAGAAAAAGGAAACAGAATCACTGAAGCCACAACTTGAAGCTGCCAAGGCAAAGGAAGCAGAAGCAAATCGCGCGGTCGATGTGGCGAAATACAACAAGTCCTACGCCGAATACGAATTGAAATTATCGAAAGACGAGAAACAATTCAGTCGCCAGATGCAAGCGAAAGCAAGTGCTGCTGCGGCTCTCTCACTCAACCCGGATATGGAAGGCGGACTGAAAGGTCGTCGCATCGTAGTTAACTCCGGACACTGGGAAGGCGATCCGAAATTCCCAGGATTTGAATACGATGGCATCCCCGAGTGGAAACTGAACTCCGATTCGCAACGAGTTTACGGCGAAATGCTCAAGATGACCGGCGCTGCGGTAAAGATCATCAATCAGATCGACATGCCGAAAGCAGAGCGCGGAATGACAGGATTGGCCGCAGCAATCAAAGCGGCAAAACCGGAAGCTGCCATCTCAATCCACCATGACGCGGCGGAGAATAAGGATTCGCCAGGCATGGACGGAACACTCACTTTGCACTGCGCGCCTGATACCGGAAAGGAAAGCTTGGATCTGGCGACCGCAATCCACAAAGCAAAAATCAACTACGGAAATCTGGATGACCGCTACAATGCACGCGGAGTTTCAATCGGAATTCGCGAACAATGCGGACGCGGAATCCAGGGACATGATGTTGATGCACCGTTCATCCTCGATGAGCAATTCTCAACTCACAAGAACCAATGGCCCAAAGCGATTGATCCGAAGTGGAATGCGCAAGAGCAATTCGCGAAAGTCGTCGGCGTAATGGAGTTCCTCAACAAGTCACCCGAGTTCAAGAACGACCCAGCGACCGGCAAATTGTATCAAAGCAAAATCTGGGATCAGACCACCGTTGATTACGTTTGGAAAGGGCGAAATGTCGGCCGCTGGTAAATCCGAGGTCCACGTTCGAAAACTCAATAAGATCTGAGCACAGGCTTCCAGCTACTTCGTAAGCTATGACCGCCGGCGTCCCGTCGGCATCGGCATCTAAGAGTAAAACGAGCAGCTAGTTAACTACTGCAATCCAATCCGATATTCCTCGGGATTCAGCCCCTCAATTTCAACTCGAATTTCTGCCTTTGAAAGCGTAACCACAGCAAATGATTCGCTGGGGGTCTTACTCTTCTCGGTTAGGTTCTCTACGAGTGACTGTATCGTTATGTAGGCAATATCATCGTGGAACTGCAAATTGTTTCTATGAACGTGACCATTGAACACAGCAATTACCTTGCCTGATCGCGCAATCACTTCTCGCACGGAAACGCGCTCAGCCACAAAGCAAAGATCCGGCTTGCCTTCGAACCAAAAGCTCTCGCTAAGATCCTGATCGTCTAATGGGTGATGGAGGAAAATTACCGTCTTCTTCTTCGTGAGGCCCAGGTCAGCCTCCAACCACTTCAATTGCGTTTCATCGATTGAAATCTCGCCTTCGCTTCTGGAAAGTGAAAACAATACGACAAAGTGATAATCGCCCGAGTCAAATGAGTAATACAGCTTTGGATAATTCAAGCTCCCATTTACGTGGTCCAGACTCAGGTTGACTTGTTCCTTATTGCCAACTACGTGGTAGATCGGCATAGTTAACGGTTTAAATGCCTCAATAATTGTGCTGTAGTTCTCTTCGTCTGTCTCAGCATCTTCGTCCTCAATGGCGTCGCCAAGCTGAACAACAAACGATGGTCGCAGTTCACTATTTATACGATTTACCATATAGCGTACTAGCGAGAGCGCCCGAGAGGAGAGCTTCTTGCAAAATCCGTTATGGAGTTTATCCGCACCAAAGTGAATATCGGAAATCAGAACAAAAGTGAATGGTTTTTGAGCCATGGAAAAAAGCCTAACACTGAGACGAAATCATTATCGCAGATGCTTAGCCCCGCATCCAATTTGTCCACCGGGTTATGAATCACTTTTGTCCACTCCGAGACTCATATACCTACAGTCTCCGATTATCCTTTCTAGAATCTTCCAAAAGCTCCCTTTTAACTCTTGCGACTTTAGCTTCGAATGCCACAACGCTGCCGGGCTTAAGTGGATAACGTGGAGTGGCCAGTCCGTCAGAAAGGGCACGAAAGTAATCCGTTTTGTATAGCTCTAGTTTCCTTGCATATTCGGTTTTTTCTTCCCTAAAGATCCTTGCCTCATGTTCCGTCATTGACTGAAGAACCTGCTGCTCGGCTAATCTTTCAAGCACATCGGATTGTAACTCGTTGCTAGCAATTAAGAGCCTTTCCGATGAAAGACCCGTAATAGAATCACCTGATGGCGTCGTATCAGTCCATTCGAATCTATTGAACATTTCGCCCCCTCTTGCACTCTCAGAAGGAGAATATCCAAATAGATTGTCTGAACTGTGTTTGGCTTGTGTCAAAAGTGTGGCAAGTGCTTGCAGAAGTAGTCATTTTCTGAGAACATAGCCTCACTTTAGTGAGCTTACAAAATTGGATGCTCTTGGAACACGCTCATCTGTCAGTATTGAAAGAACGAATCTATTTCTACTATACGTTCGTTCCAACACGTTTCCATTGCTGTTTATACTTCTCGGTACTATTCTGTTTCTCATTTCCTTAGGAATAGTGCCGTTGGCCGAGTTTCCGGAAGAGACAATTTCGGTCGAAGTCCATCCGAGCAATGTTGAGGTGCATGGTCTCTATAGTTTTAAGAATCCCTGGCCGTTTCCAATAACTCAGGGCTTTGGATTTCCATTTCCTATTGATGCGCATCATCCCGCTCCGTTTCCAATTCGACTCACACTTGCTTCAACGGGTGAACCAATCAACGTGCGAAAATTTCTGAATGAGGAAACATTCACTCTTTGCTTCAAGCCCTTTGAAAGAATTGACGTACAGCTCTACTACAGTCAAGCCGCATACACACCTGATGCCAGATATATTTTGATCACCACAAGTGCTTGGAGACGTCCTCTTCGCACTGCCCATTATTTCCTGAAGACTACTGGTGTGAAAAATGTTCATTCCAATTACGAAATGAAGAACACAGGCAAGGACGTTTGGAATTGGGAGCGAGTGGATTTCATGCCGAAGAACGATTGGTTGATCAAATGGGAGAACCCTTCATGATTAGATTGCTCGTTCTATGGATAATACTGCTTTCTTGCGCGTTACCAGCAGAGGCGAATATTCCTCCTGCCCCTCAAGCTTTTTCTGGATTGATTTACATCCAAGTCGCCATTGTACTTTTCTCGCTAATTGGCGGTGCTTATACAATTATGCATAGACAAAAGCCGCAAAAGAAAGGCTCCGCGATCTTTGGATGGACATGGCGGGGCCTACTTGCAGTAATACTTGTGTTCATTTTTTCAGTTCCAGAAGTTTCATTTATTATTGCTCTTGTTTTTGGATATATCGCTCTAAAGCGCGGAATTATGATGATGAATTGGTCCAAGCGATGCGGAGCAGAAGCGAAACCCGAATTTGAAGGAGTTAGCTCCAAGAAACTACTGTTTAGCGGATCCGCGCTTGCACTTAGCACTTTAGTAGCGTTGAGCCTGGTCTTCATGTTTTACCAGCCCTGGTATGGTCGATATAAAGACGACCAATTATTGCTCCGCATGTTAAAAAGCAAATTGCGCTTTGGTGCAGAGAACAAGCATGAAAATGGACATCCATACTACCCGCGAGAGAACGATCAATACTCTCATAGCAGCAAATTCAAATTCATTTACGGCAAAGACGACGAGAGTTTTACCATTCTTGTCTTGCCTGACAAGCTACCGCCATTCCCGTACAATCAACTGGTGTCGATGCCTACATTTAGAGCCGATCAAACTGGCCAGATCAGAATGCTGCTTGTGCACAATAACTTTGAAGAGTGCCCTGCAGATGCGCCTGTGGTTCACGTAGTAGATGAAAAAGAACGCAATAGCTGGAGCGATGAGGGCCAATGGAGCAGACGGAAAGCTTGGGCACAAGGAATGCCCACATGGAATTCACAATGAGTAAAGTGTGTTAGTCGCCGAGGAATTTTCGCAGACAGCAAGTGATACCAGCTCCGGTAGCATCGGAACAGCGGTTTTCACAATGGAGAATCCTGTTTGTGAAAAAGCAAGAGTGCAAGCTTTGTTGCGCTCCCCCGTTGACCTCTCAGTTTGGAAAGCATTGAGTTCCAACAGAGTATTCGAGAAGCCGATTTTTTTTGACTTTAAGGACCTAACGATGATAGTCCGCTGAGCCGAGAGTCGTAAACGTAGTCACCGACAGCATAGATCGTTGATACTTGGGACTCTTCAACACAAGCGAAGTATGCCAAGACAGCAAACGAACCTAATACGAGGAGTGTAATCAGTGAATCAGGTTGCAGGTTGATTCTCATTTCGTCACCTTACAAACTACCTTCCTTTTTAAGGTAAGGCTTTAGGATGACCCAGTATTTGGTGAAACTACGAACCAGAAGGAATCTTGGAAGCCATAGATCTGTACGAGAATTGAAGTTCAAGCTATATTGTTCAATGGGACAAAATTTTGTGAAACATGGACAAAACGCGCTCGATAAGAGTTTCCTGGCGGTGGGGCAAGATAATTGCGCCAGTGGTTATGATTCCATTGGCGTGGTTAATTCCAAATCCGTGTGAGTTCTGGCTAGGCGTTCTAAGAGGGTATCTGGTAGTTGGCGGCATCGTTTACGCGGTGGCATTTATCGTTATCAGCAAGCAGCTAAAGGATCAAGAAAGATCGAACGAGTCCAAACAATATCTCCCACTCAAAGTTCTACTCTCTTACACTGCGTTGGTTTTCTTGATTTTATTTTTCGGCCTCCCGTTTCTCATCCATGGGAATCTGCCTTGACAAATTCAGCGACCAATTACATCAGGCTATTAGTTAAGGTTCCGCTCATTAGCAGGACTTAGCGATCCAATTGATTGCATAAAAAGCTAAGGTTAAGAAATCGCAGGATTGCTCTTTTCCAGGCGCGGCCGGAGATAAAAATCGCATATTCACCGTATTCATCAAATCTTACTTGTCCATAACAGGTCATTTGCCTAGACTGATCATCGCTCAGCTATCCTTAATTTCGAATGAAAAATCAAGTGAGCCGGTGCGCACAATAACAACTTATTTCGTACATTTTTCCCAAAGACGTTGATCTCGAAATGCAGACAGATAAGTATCCAATCTTTGACTAACATGGCGAAAAAACCTACCAGCAAGACTTTTTGGCGATGGCGCAAAACACTTGAGCGTAGCGAGCGTTCTTGTGAGCAAATGGATGGAGTGAGAATGCCTGGACGTCCGCTCGTTATCGCATCTCTTTGCGCGGTCTTACTGACGAATGCTTGCATCCATCAGAGCCAAAAATCTATTGATAAAAACGCTATCAAAAGCATTTCTGCCGAGAGGAGCGCTACTCTCCGTATAGTTCCCGGGTCAGCTGGTCAGGACACTATCGAGACCATTCTGCTAGCTGGATTTGAGCTATGCATTCAGCACTCCGGCATACCCGAGGTGAGATTTAAGAATGGCAAACGAACTCTATACGCATGTACTTTCGGGAAAAGCGACCTTGTATCTCTACTCTTTACTGACAGTAGCTCGCGAGACAAAGATCTCATTGTCTGCATAGAAGTTAAACACGCGGAAAACAACGAATTTGAGTACATTTTCTACCGACTCACGAAAAATGTTCAGTTACTGGATTACCTTAAAACAGGATATGCTCGGTTCAGAGTCATCGAACTGCCAGGCGGAGGAAAAGCGTTAGAAGGCGAGGACATCCTTCAACCTTGGGGAGCAAATACAGTCGCACCTACTCTTACGCTGAGCTGGGACGGACATAACATAGCAGCGCTTAGAAGAAATAAGCTCTCAGAAAAATTGCTGAAAGCAAAAGCGGCCGAAATACTCCAGGCATTCCATGATGTTGATACGAACACCAAGGGCACCATCAATCTTGCTCCGCCGGAGCTCGCGGAGGAGAGCCTCAATGTTGTCTATAACGGAGAGCAGCAGCAAGCGAGAAGATTGTTTGATTTGAGCTGGCCACGAGAAAGGAGAGGCAAAGAAAGTTACTGGAACTTTGTCATAAGCTCAGCCAAGCAAAGCCGATCCTGGCATTATGTGCAACGAATAAATCACGCGGTGGAGACACCGCATAAAAGTGCTCTTACCAGACCAAAGCACGCTTCAACAAGCAAATAGGTATTCGATGAGTACAATGAAAGAACGGGGTGTGGTGATTCTGAAGTTGTTGGCATTGCCAGTTACTTTATGCGTTGCACTTGTTGTCTCCATGGTAACGTTTGGCGGAGTGGGGCAAGAACCGAGCGTCATTAGGGAAGCGAGAGCACAGCGTTCGCTATAACTTAAGGTTCAAGAATCCGCGGAAAACTTTGAACACGTTCATCATGCCTATCCTCGTGGAACTGAGCCCGAGTTCTTAAAGCCGGTAGTTTCAGCAACTATAAACATGCAGATGGTTGTATATAGCGCTCGAAACATGCAGAAAGCTCAACCAACTGCGATTCCTTCACAGTCAAGAAAATAACCGGCACAGCGCAAGCGTGGAACATGGAATTGATGTCTAACAAAGATCAACCAATTCGTTTACTAATTAGTAAGAAAAATGGCGAAAAATTAGGACCAGCTCCCGTTGAAAACACGGTCCCATCCAGCAAATACGGCGATGAAGGTCGCAGAATGTATTTGGATCCCAATATACGGAAAGACCCAGATTCGGTCGGAGGTGCCATTTAACGCCAAGCTGAAAAAAAATGTTGTTTGGCATTGTTGAAGGCAAAACCGAATTGAACAAACATGGCTTGCCTTATTGTGGCGGACCGGCGGAAGCTTACATAAACAAGAGAACCGGAGAGATTGAACGCGTTATCCACTCGGAGTAATCTAGATTTGCCATATTGCAAACACCATTAGCAAAGTATCCACCGGAACCTTCGGGATGATAAACTAAGCAATCGAATTTGGAGGGTGCGACATTGAAGTGGTTTACTGGAATCGTTTGTACTTTGTTTTTAACTGCGCCGGCTTTTGCTGAGAAGACATATTCGCCTCAAGAGGCGCAAGAAGAGCTTAAGCAAGGCAACAGCCGATACATGACCGGTAAGAGCAGCCATGTCCGCATCGATCCGGTTTCTCGCGAGCGTACTGCTCTTTTCGGACAAAAGCCGCTGGCGACAATACTAGGTTGTTCGGATGCGCGCGTCCCTCCAGAAATCGTATTTGATCAGGGGTTTGGCGAGCTATTCGTAGTGAGAGTGGCTGGTAATGTTTGTTCCACAGCAGAACTCGCGTCCGTTGAATACGGTGTCAAGTATTTGAAAACGCCTCTTGTAGTTGTGTTGGGTCATACTCATTGTGGCGCGGTGCAAGCCGCCCTCGGTAATGCTGAGCTAAAAGGCTCGCTTCCAAAACTGATTGCAATGATCACGCCAGCAGTTGCCGACGCAAAAGCAAAGGCACCGAAGGCGGTGGCGGACAAACTATTGAACGCATCTATTGAAGCGAACGTTCGCAAAACTATGAAAGATATACTCACGAATAGCCCTGGCTTGGACGAGATGGTGCGAAACAACAAAGTAGCATTGGTCGGTGCAATCCGCGACATCGAGCACGGCGGCATCGTCTGGCTGAAGCCATAATAATTGAACTTTACTTAGCCTCTGGATCGCCAGCGATAGTTTTCTCAACCAATTCAGACAAGAATTCTGTAAACGGAATGACATCTTGCTCAGTGCTTGCCTTTTCGAGGGCAGCTACATAGTGGTCTCGCCTCGTTACAGGTACGATTGTCCAGGGATAGCCCCCAGACCCTAGCATCAGATTCATCAGAAACCGTCCCGTGCGTCCGTTGCCGTCCATGTAAGGATGGATATAAACGAAAAAGAAATGTCCGAGTACCACTCGAACAGCCGCTTCGGATTCTTCTTGAAGCAGATCAAAAAAAGCTGGCATCAAATCTCGAACGGCTTCCTTGCTCGGTGGTACGTGAGCTGAACGGCGAATGTATACCTGATCATTCCGATATCCGGCTAAATCAGATGGCCGCAGTAGACCTGCCGTCACACCCGGAGTGAATAATTGGCGATACCACTGCCCATGATCATCGTCTGCGACTTGGCCAGCATTAGCTCCCCGTAGAACTTTTTCCAAACTCGTTCTGACCGACTGGTATGCAAGCCAATACCCGTGAGCTGCCAACGCATCCCGATGATGCCGGTCAGCATTTTTGGTATCGGGATTCCATGTACCAGTTCGAACACGTTCTATAAGTTCCGTCGAAACCTTATAACCTTCGATCGACAAAGAGTGATAAGCATCAGTAACATAAACATCTTGAACTTGTTGAAGGTAAGCCTCAATGTCTGTCGGCAGCGCTCCTGATTTCGGAAATCTATCTAGAATTGGAATACGCATAGACTGCCACATCAGCTGCATCCGTGCGACATAGGGAGATTTCTCCACTCTCCTAAAAAGAATCGGCGCTGGAGACTCAAACGGATCTTCCTCGCGACAGTCATGATCCGCCGCTCTAAGTGTTTGAACAATTTCATCAGCAATTCGAGATTGTCCGATATTTCTAAATGCGCCAGCTAGTCGACCAGCAACCACACTCTTTCCACCTTCAAGTAGCTCGGCTAACAATGCAGACGGACTAGTGAATGAGGCTAAAGCCGCTCGTGCATTCGTGGGATTCTGCCTAAAGTAATTAGGTGAACAGTGCACCAAAGCTGATGCCAATGAGAACACACGCAGACCGTCTATCTGCTCAGAACTG
Organism: Candidatus Obscuribacterales bacterium; assembly: GCA_021732085.1. Classification (GTDB taxonomy): domain Bacteria; phylum Cyanobacteriota; class Vampirovibrionia; order Obscuribacterales; family Obscuribacteraceae; genus JAIEPM01. The sequence continues at coordinate 19,081 of JAKFVQ010000017.1, forward strand.
GCGCCATTCGGCAATGTCGTACGCAAAGATAAAATTGTGCACCCTTGCGGAAGGCTCACAATATTATTGGTTCCATTTGCTGATCTAACTACAAGCTGCCGTGGAACCGTTTTATCGCCGACCAGCAAATTGACTGATTGCTCAGGCGATAAACACCACTCGTCATCGAAACGCTCTGCAAGGTAGCTTGAACAGAATGCCCAAAATGACGCGAACCATGCGGTACTCTCACCCTCAGCTTCATCAGGGCGTGTCGGTAGATACCAGCCTTTCATTACTTCGTGAAGAAAGCCATTCTTTGCAAGGCGTTCGCGAGCAGTTCGCGGAATTTCGGAGCTGCGAATTGCTACTCTACCTTGTGCCTGAAGTTGGTGGAGCAATTCCAATGCTTGGGCAAGTTTTTCAGCAGATGGGGGCATTCTTGAATCTGGACCATCATTAGCATATTGCGACGGATGGTTATTAGCATATCACGCCGGACGGTTATTAGCATATTACGCTGGGCGCTTATTAGCATATTGCGCTAAATGCTAGCAGGCAGCCACTTTGAGACAACTAGAGAGCTCACCTACCTCATAAGAATCGAGCCAGTTATGAAGGACAATACGGAGTAGCTGTGCCATCGGAAGCATAGCCGCTTCGATTGTCATGAGACGCCTCCTAAACGAATTTCTTCACGCCCGCGATGATTTGCTCGATGGCTTCGCGTTTATGTTGTTCGCGCATTTCCTTGCTGAGCAACTCGGTGCCTGTCGGCCAAAGGTGTTTGATATTTTCGTGCGAGCAGTAATAGAAAACGCACATCCCGACAATATTGACGGCGGCATGCATGGGATCCATATCGCGAAACTTGCCGGCTGCGATACCACGCTTCAAAAGATCAACTAATGGAACGTAAACGGATGCAAGTGAAATCTCGCTGTAGTATTTGCCTTTGTTCTGAATCGCTTCGTACATAAAGATGGCGGTCAAATTCAAATGGTTGCCAACGTCGTCGAGCAATGCTTCGACCAATGCTCGCAATGAGTCTTCTGGCTCGGGCGCATGGAGATCGATGCCCTGAACTACGCGCATCCGCCGCGCAACCGCGCGTTCCAACACTGCCTGATATAGACCTTCCTTATCGCGAAAGTGATAGAAGATCATCGACTTCGTGGTGCCGGTCTTGCAAGCAATGGCATCTGTCTTGGCGCCCAGCAGTCCGCCACGGGCAAACTCTTCCTCAGCAGCATCCAATATGCGGCACTTGGTCGCCTCCTTATCGCGCAATCCGACTTTCTTCTCTTCGACGCCCATTTTTATTCCTGCCTTTCCTCTATAGATTATATAAGGTATGGTCGGGTCGAAAGAATTAATAAACCGACCAATCGGTCTAGTAGCTACTCATAGCGGGGTTTTAGCCCTCTCTAGCCCATCTGAACGGCAATTCTGGGTAAGTTGTGTGCTTGACACGCCTCATCCCGGGACATATGATATTAACAAACCGACCAATCGGTCTAGTCATTCAAATCAGAAGGAGGAGCCTTGCCATGAGCGCTCACCTCAACGTTAATCATCACCTGGACGAAGCTTTGAAACAATGCCTGAAAAGCACAGGCAACCTTCCAAAGAAGGAAACTTGTCCTGAACGGAAGAGCTTCAACTTCAATAATCTAAATGCTTCGAAGCCAACGTTTGATTTCTCTTCATTCGCTAAACACAGCAGGCTGGATTTAAGCCGGAAAGAAACGGAAGAACAAGCATCGCAAACAGCGAATGAATTCCCAAGCACTTTGGCTGAAACCTCATCATCTAAAGAAGATGCTATTGCCGAGCACGTGCAAACCGAAGAGTCCACACAAGGCAAATCCACTAAGCACGCGGGAAATCAAACGTTGAAGCGCGGCATCATCGCTTCGTTAGTTGTGCTCCTTTTAGCCGCATCGGGAATCGCCGCCAAGGATATGTACGAGCATTTCACTTCGTTTCAAGAAACAGAAGATGCTTATGTCACCGGCCACCTTCATCAGATCAGCAGCCGCGTTAGTGGTACCGTTGATAAAGTTCTTGTTGAAGATAACGAACATGTCACTGCCGGGCAGCCGCTTGTGTTGCTCGACCCGCGCGACTTCCAGATAAAAATCGACGCAGCCAAAGCTGAGTTAAAGCAAGCTCAAGAGCAAGTACGCGTTGCTGGCTCAACGGTCGTAATGGCTGACGTGACAGAAAAAGGTCAAAACTCAAACGCGCAAGGAGGCGTGTCAGAGTCGTTGGCAGGAATTGCCAGCGCTGAGGCTGCGGTCGATCAGACAAAAGCGGCCATCAACGCAGCAAGAGCCGATCTGAAAGCAAAAGAGGCAGAGCTTGATCGAGCAAAATCAGACTTAACCCGTTATGAATCCCTCATGGAGCAAGGAGCTGTCTCAACGCAGCAACGAGACTTCGCTCTGCGTGATTATAAAGTTGCCCACGAAAATTACAATGTTTCAAAGGATCAATTGAAGCAAGCAGTCGCCGGACTTGCGCGCGCACAACAGGCTGTTCATACAGCAAATGCGCAACTGGTTCAATCTCAAGCACAAGTTCAAATAGCAAAAGCTAGTTCGGTGCAAACAGTCATCAATAAAAATCAACAGAGTGTAGCACTTGCGGCAGTCGAAAAAGCGAAAGCATCATTAGCTGAAGCTGAGCAAAATTTGAAATACACAGTGATCCCTGCTCCTACATCCGGACGCGTAGGCAACAAAACTGTCGAAGCAGGTCAACGGCTCAATCCTGGACAAGCGCTCTTGAGTATAGTCTCTGACAAACCGTGGGTCGTTGCGAATTTCAAAGAAACTCAACTGAGCAAAATGAAAATCGGACAACCTGTCGAAATTAAAATCGACTCTTTCCCCGATCACGAATTCGAAGGTCGTATCGAAAGTTTTGCTCCAGCTTCAGGTGCAAGCTTCGCGATTATCAAATCAGATAATGCAACCGGCAACTTCACAAAAATCGTTCAACGGATCCCAGTAAAGATAGTGCTCTCGCAAGAGTCAGCACGCGGATACGAGGACAGAATTGTTCCAGGCATGTCCGTAGTTGCAACAGTGCAGGTGAAATCGCAAGCCGGTGACACACAGAACATGGTTGCGCATTCGGGCCACTAAACTAAAATGAATAGAATGGAAAGCAAGGATACAGAGCCTATTCGTAGGATGCCAATGCTTCCAGATTCACAGCAGTCAGCAGCCCGGAGTGCGAACATGGATGGCAAGGAATCAACCCCTGAATCGCACAGCCCGAAAGCACAGGGTGCATCCTCTCATCCGCAAGGCACGCAAGAAGAGCCGGTTCCACTAAAGAGTTGGCTTGCTGTGATTGGCTCGGCGCTTGGTGCCTTCATGGCAGTGCTCGATATTCAGATCACCAGCTCATCGCTGCGTGACATTCAAGGTACACTCGGTGCTAGTGTTGAGGAAGGAAGCTGGATCTCATCATCCTACCTAATTGCCGAAATCGTGACCATTCCGCTCACCGGATGGTTGTCCCAGGTTTTCGGCACCAGACTTTACGTCATCGTCAATACGATACTCTTTATCATTTTCTCCATGCTCTGCGGAACAGCTCAAGATCTGCCAAGCATGATTATGTTTCGTGCAGCTCAAGGTTTCACCGGCGGCACGCTCATTCCGATGTCTTTCTCCATAATTTTGTCTATGCTACCACCAAGCAAGCGCCCAGTCGGTCTGGCGATGTTCAGCGTAACAGCGGTGTTCGCTCCTTCGATCGGACCGGCAATCGGCGGCTTCTTGACGGAAAATTTTGGATGGCAATCAGCGTTTTATCTGAACCTAATTCCAGGCGCAATAATGTTGGCACTTTTGGCTTACTCCTTGCCGAAAGTGCCAATGCGCTTTGACATGCTCAAGAAGAATGATATTCCTGGAATCGTATTTATGGCGATTGGACTGAGCTGTCTTACCTACACGCTTGAAGAGGGTCAGCGAAAGGATTGGCTTGGTTCGGAAATTATTCAGGTAACTACAGCATTAGCGATTGTATTCATGATTCTATTTGTGATTCGGGAGCTAACGGCAAAATTTCCGCTGGTGAATTTAAGGCTTTTGGCGCGCCGAAATTTTGGAATCGGCAGTTTTGCAAACACTGCTTTAGGTATCGCTCTTTATGGTGCTGTCTATTTGCTGCCTTTGTATCTTGGTGCCATTCAAGGATACAACGCCTGGCAAATCGGTCAAGTTATGATCTGGTCCGGACTGCCCCAACTAGCAATCATTCCATTTGTGCCGAAGATCATGACTAAGGTAGATCCACGATTTATGCTGAGCATCGGATTGGTCCTTTTCGGAGCCAGTTGTTTGATGAATTCATTTATGGATCACAATTATGCAAATGATCAGTTTATTTTGTCGTCTGTAATTCGGGCGCTGGGTCAACCGCTGATCATGATACCGCTCTCAATGCTGACTACAGCCGGTATAGAGAAGGAACAGACTGGCTCTGCGTCGGCAATGTTTAACATGATGAGAAATCTCGGTGGCTCGGTCGGAATTGCGATCGCTTCCACACTACTAATTCAACGAGAACAGTTTCATTCGTTCAGACTTACTGAACAGCTGTCGACTACGAATCTTGGCTTACAACAATGGCTAACGACGACAGCACAAAATTTGCAGACAAAAGGCATTTCACTTGAAAGCGCGAATGCTGGAAGCCTGCAGCTTCTTGCGCAGAAGGTAAGGACGGAAGCCTATGTTCTTGCTTTCAATGATGTTTTTTTAGTGTTTTCGATCATATTATTCATCGCGGCGGGCGCATCATTATTGCTGAAAAAGCCACAAGGTGCTGGAGCAGAAGGGGCGCATTAATAGTCCCTTCGCGCTCGAAAAGCGGCGAGCTCTCGACGTCGGATTTCCATGTGGGCGACCTCTGGTTCGTTCCAGAGGAAGGAAGACCCTTTGCGCACGCCAGAAAAGAGCGATGTTTTGTATCCTCGCCACTTTGAAAAGCGAGAATTCAAAACATCGCCGTGTCTTGCACATTGAATACGCGAGTCCGCCCCTTTGGCTTTAAGCTAAGGAGTCAGACTAGCTATTCTGCTACTGACCTGAAGATGGTGCAGATGGTGTTGGCACTGATGGGGCTGGCATTGATGGAGCAGAAGGCGCGGACATCTTCGGTGCTTCGATATTGATGTCTGTTGTTCTATTAGCGCCACCGTTGGCCGTAAAGAAATAGATACCTAAGCCGACAACTGCTGCAACAACCAGGGCCAGAATCATCATAGCTGCGCTGTTTCCTGAGTCTGTACCATTCACTACTGTAGCCATATTCTCTCTCCTCTTACAATCTTGAAGAAATGGCGCGACAATATCCCAAATTGTTCCAGTATCAAGAGTATTCGATCTACGATAATCGTGCGCGACGGCTATTGATATAGCTTTTTGAGCTCAGCGCGCCAGTGACTATGGGCTATCAAATCTGTATTGTCACTGAATAGATCCAAGGACCCGATCAGACCATTTTCTGCGATTTTTCTGACATGAGGATCCACTATCGCGGCCGCGATTGCAGATGATGCTTGACCACAACTTATTACTAAAAATGGTCTGTCGAAGAAATGAGATGCTTGCGTAGGAACTGGAGCACTTACATTCAGTTTGTTGTGTGCATTAGCCAGTAACTCATATGCTGCGATCAGATGTTTTTCCCTTTTCTTCCAAGAATCCGCAGTAACGACTTCACGCAAATCAGGTGCCAGACCTTTGGCGAGTTGCAGCTTCTCGAATGCGCTTCCAAACCATTTAGGGTAGGGAGCATAACTACGTTCAATTAGAAACGCAAGCCGCATTACGTCCCGTGCAAGACGTGAGGCAATTATTGCGCTTCCCAATTCATCACCAGCAGAGCCTGCCCGGCACATCAAATGTTGTTCTTGTTCAATGCGCATCCAGACAGACGCCATCAGATAGAGCCAAACATCTTTAGGGTAATATGCAAATCTCTGCCGCAGGCTTTCGAAATTGAGATCGTCATGGAATACCTTTCCGCCAACGATTGTTGCCAATTTCTGTTCAGAGAAAGTGAGCCAGTCAGCAACTTGAATTTCATTTGCAATGTCAAAGGCAAGATATTCTCGGATGAATCCCGACATGGTTGAAAACTCCACACGGTGATTTACACTTCCTTTTAGTCCGTCTTCCATGACGGTCGTTTTCTCATTGACTTTGGCAAAGTTGATCGAATAGACACCTTGTTTCACCGGCAATTCTTCACGAAGCTTTCGGCTGATTTCGACTGATAATTTCTCTTGATCCTCCTCCGTCAGAAATATTTTTACTCGAGGGCCCCAATCGTGATCACATGAAATAGCAGTATCGAAACCGAGCACTTCGGATCCTTCGCCGACAAGTGCTGCGCTGTATTTCAAGTTGGGATAGAAGCGATCAAGAATAGGCTTGACGCTATACACGAAAAATGTTTCACAGATCTCCAGCCCAGGTATATGTCGGGTGGGTTGCATGCTATTCATTCCTCCTCAACAAATTCACTTGAGCAGCTGTGCTAGACAACCATCGCTCAACATTCCAACTGCGCAGAGCGGTGTAACCATCAGCCAGACGATCTGATACAGCATATTCATCACCGTGCCTCATACTCAAATTCTCTGGTGCCTTAGGAGGCGGCGCGGAAGGCGCGTATGCAATCCATCCGTTAAATTCCCAGCCTCCTTCCATAAGCATCGGGTCGATCTTCAAATCACGCAAAGCATAGTTTAATGCCTCCCATCGCGCTCGACTGACTGCGAAATAGTCATGTGTCGCAGCGACCGAGAAGCTTGCAAAAATGAAAACGCAGACCAGAGCAGCACTAAGAAAAATCGGCTTAGCAAAAGGACGGGGGGAATTTTGCGTGTCCAATTTTGTGATTGTTGAATTCGCCATGGCCTTATCCGGTTGACCGCCCACCCCAGCCTCGGGAAGTCCTTCTTGAGAGGTAAACGCATTCATCTGGAATGAACGTTGAGGTGTTGCTATACCGTCATCAAAAGTAGTCACGCTTGCCAGATCTTCCACTCCAATTGATGGCTCAGGTATGTCAGGTGAGCGAAGGGCGGATTGAGCAGGGTTCCTAAGATCCGCCGTTTGAGCTGTGATCGGGCGCGAGCTCCCCAACATTCCAAGCACAACAAATAGTGCCGGCAAGGCTGGAAGAATATAGCGATCGATCAAACCAGTGAATGCAAGGATGCTCAAATAAATACAAATGAAGCTTGAAAACAGAAATGCAATCTTCGCTTCTCTAAACCGAATAACATCATTCAAGCAGCTCACAAGTCCGCCTGTCCGCTTTAAACTGAGCGCTCGACTCACAGTAAGAGCAAATGCAATACTCACACCTTTGCAGGACATAAGTGTAACTAACAACCAAAAGAAAAAGCCGAGTGTTTTCTCGTTGGCAACAGACTTGAGTTCGGCAAACAAAACAGGACCAACTCCGGCGCTATGCAAGACGTTAGTAGTAAGCGGCATCATAACGCCTTTTACAACGAGGCCAATCAACAGGCAAATCATTAACTCAGCAGCACAAACGAAGGCAAAAATTCGTTCCTTTTTGATCAGCTCACCGAAAACGAAAGGAATGCAGCCGAACGCAAAAGGCAAAACGAAGAGTCCTAAATATATGACCTCGGTCAGATAGTTAAACAACATAGTTCCAAATAGAGGACCTACTCCACCGCTCAATTGTTTTTGAATGTAAACCATCCACACTGTATAACAGCCGGGCAAGCCGTAACTCGTCAGCCATGCGCGGAACGCCAAAAGTAAGGCTCCGGCAAAAAGGAGAATTCCGAAGCTATTGATGAGCAGATTTCGTTCTTTCAATCTTCCTATCGCATAAGTAATAACAAAGAGTCCAAGGAAAACGACTCCATATTGCCTGAGAAATGTGCTAACCAATCCGAGCCCAAGAGCCGACAAATAATCACGATTTTGTCCATATCGCAATGCTCGAACGGCATAGTACATTGAGCCAATCAGCACCGCCAGAAACGGGATATCGGTCATGAATGTATTAGAAAGATTGAAAAAGATGGCATTGCTCATCAGAGTGAGCGCCGCCACAAAAGCCAGAACAGGTCGCCGGCTGCTTTCCTTCACCAGTAGATATGTCGCAACGCAGGCGCCCAATCCAGCCAGCCACGTGGACGCACGCAAAATTTCGAAAGAGAATCCAAATAACTTGACTAAAATTGCACCATAAAAAATCTGCACGAGATTTGTCGAGCAGTTCCAACAAGTAATCAACATTCGCCCTTGTTCGGCGAGTAACTGTGCCGACCGGATATAGTTCCAGTCATCATTCAATGGAAAACTACCGGTCGGGTTTGCGATGATCAGAAGCACAGACCACAAGAAAATTATGGAAGCTAAGTGAACGAAAGTACTATTCACAATTCAACCAATCGCAATGCATGATTAGCATACCCCAATCCGCTCTGAATTATGATGTATCCTGTATAAATACACGATCGATTGGGAGTTAGCGCATGGTCCGCCTTGCTGATAAAAAGTACATTGCAACGATAAGCGCCATCCTTCTGTCCTCCGCCTCAGGGAGCTTAGAAGCTTATGCCGAATCAGCCACGGCGCCAAGATCCGTGCAAGAAGCTCCTCAACAACTCGAACAGCGCAAAAAAATCGATAAGCATCTGAATTCGTTGGTCAAGCATAGGCGCACGAGAGCAGGCTGGCTTGGAAACGGCGAGTTGCCACAGAATGTCAAGTTCCTCAAGGACATTGCCTACGTTTCCAATGGCGGCAAATCGCAAAGTCTTGATCTATATTTGCCCCAGCCGAAAGATGAAGCTTCCGCCAAAACTCCATTACCGTTGATTATTTGGATTCATGGCGGTGGTTGGCGTGGTGGCGACAAGAAGGGCGGGCCTATGCGCGCACTTCTGAACGCTGGTTTTGCAGTGGCATCCATAAACTATCGGCTGAGCACTGAAGCGAAGTGGCCGGCACAGCTAGACGATTGCCAGTCGGCGGTAAGTTTTCTTGAAACTCATGCTGGTGAGTATGGATTCGACGCAAAGAGAGTTGCTCTCTGGGGTGCCTCAGCAGGTGGTCACCTGGTCCTGATGTTGGCGTTGAAAGATGGTACCGCACATGGTATCAAAGCCGTCTGCGATTGGTTCGGTCCCACTGATCTTGTTAGTTACATACAGAGCAAGAAAACAACGCCTAACGGAATGGAGATGATCAAACAGCTGCTTCAAACGGATGAAGCTGGTTTGTTGCCAGCAGCCAAAGACGCCAGTCCGATGACATTTATCAAAAAAGAAACCAGTCTTCCTGCCCTACTAATCGTTCACGGAAAACAAGATCCGCTGGTACCCGTTGAGCAATCGGAAAAACTAGCAAAGCAATTAGTAGATTTGGGATTTGCAAACGTCACACTCTCAGTTATCAAGGGTGGGCATGGTTTTCCCGGATTTGGCAATGACACGATTGAAAACTCAATAGGTTTCTTCAAAAGTACACTGAAATAGACGCTGAGATCAGACAGCAGATGTTATCCTGACCTCACGTGATGACCTGACTGCAACTGAAGTCACGGATATTTGTTGGCGTCGAAAGACACAGTAGGAATTGGATAATGAAAAACTTGATGCGTAACCTGAGCACCCTCACTTTGCTTGCCCTCATCAGCAGCTCGACTGCAGGACCAGCGCTGGCAGCCAATCCAGACGGACTCTATTTAATGGTTCGAGTACTGATGGGATCCTCGCCTGAAATTTCAGGGTGGTATTTCAAGAATGGAAAATTATCCAATCGCCCAATGGGTAATGTAGCAAACTTCGATTTCAACGCAGCCGCCAAAGCAAATCCTGATTTGACTGGCACGTACACAATCACCGGCAAGAAAATGATCATCAATTGGTCAAATGGAAAGAAATCCGAAGGCGATTACGAACCTGGTGATCACAACTGCTTTTATTGGGATATGGGTAGCTTCTGCCCAGTCCAACCATTTCCAGCAGGCACGAAACTTAGCGGTACATTTGAAGGTGGTGCATCAGCTGGTTATGGTGCAGTGTCCAACGCACATACACTTACATTGAACGCAGATGGAACTTACAAAATGAGTTCGGCTTCCTCGTTGAAGAGCGACAGCAGCAATGGCAGCCAGCTCTATGGTGGTGCTTCCGGCAGCGAGAGCGGGACGTACAGTATCAATGGTACGACCATGACCATGACAGGTGGTGGCAAGACGAGGCAAGTTTTGACATTCCCTTATGATGATGGGACTAAGGGACCTCAGCCGCGTCGCATCATGTTCGATGCGATCATGATGAAACACACAAAGTAAATTCGAAGCGATTCGTATCCTTTCGAAGCAGGCTGGAAGCCTGCTCTCCCATTCGCACAGGAAACGGATTTGAGAGATCTCACATCTATCCGAGCTGCGTCATGGGTCCACACAAAACAATCAGCTCTATGTGTCGAACGGCACGTCGGCGGTCCCAGAACGCGTTATTGGCTTACCAACCGAAGAGCCATTTGAAGTAACCCAAAATTGATTTCTGTTCTTCTTGTGGTTTGTCTTTCGGCGGCTTGCTGGAATCGTTTGGTTTCGCAAGTGGCTGCTCGGGCGGGGTTGCGCGATTAGGAGTCACTCCGCGGAGGCGATCCATTTTGTCAGCATTGCTCTCACCAACATTCGGCTCTACCCAAACCGGTGCGGTCCACATCCTAACGGACTTTGTCGCGCCTTCACTCTTGCGCTGCACTTCAACGTAAAACGCGGATTTGTTGCCCGCAATATGATCGACACCATGGAATTTGACTTGCTTGTCTCTATTCAACAAATCCTGTCCAGTAATGTTTATGGTTTGAACTTTCTGCGCCAATTGTCCATCACCAATATTTTTGTCAGCCCACAAAATCGCTGTGTATTTTGCATCCGGATGAATCTGGCTATTGATGGTTACTGACACGTGCACATCAGGAGCATCCTTTTCATCAACGATGCTGCCCATAACATGGCGACCATTCATCACCATATAACCAGCAAGCGCATCACTATTCATTGTCGCCATGGTCCGGCGCTCACGAAGCGCATCCATAATCGACTTTTTGTCCAGCTTCTCCGCCATGATACCAGTTGCCGCGGCAACACCATCGGCATCGCAATAGTGAGAATCACGCCCGAAAGTAGGACTCAAGTGCAAACCTTTATCCAGGTATCCAGCGAAATCGGTCGCATGAATAGCATGCGATTTAAACTCTCCAGTTGGTTTTTGTCGCAAGGCCTCGCCGCTTAAAATTTCAAGCTGGCTTGCATATTTCCCAAAGCGCTGAACCCATTCTTCCTGAGAGCTAAAAGACTTCTGACCATAGTCGCGTCCGCGCACTTCCGGAGCATGCTTTTCATGCTCATCCTCTCTAAAGCGGGGATGATTCAGTTGAATAACTGGTCTGCCGCCGGTGCTATCGGTCATCTTATCGAGTCGCTCAACTAGCGCCTTGTAGTCACCATCTTTCACTTTGACGACATCAGGTCTTGCAAATGACTGCAATTCGGCAGGAACTTCCACATCCGTTTTCTTCTCTCGACCCTTGGTCGTTTGAATTAACGCATCAACTTCTAGAATATTGATGTGATTGACGCCTGCTTTGTCAGGGCTCCCGGGCTTACCTATGGTGCCCAGCTCGACACCTACAATGGCAACAAATTTCCCGTCTTGGGTAGACTGCTTAGCAATGTGAACAGTTTCCGCATAAGCCTGCGGGACATCCGTCAGAAGTGGGTGTTTCGCCTCTTCCTCGAATCTCGGATTGTCCGGCTTCACTCCACGCCGGGCTGACTTGTGGCTGTGATCGGTTACTGCAACAAAATCTAGTTTCTGATCCTTTGCGCTTTGATATAACTCTTTCGGTTTGCACATTCCGTCGGAATAGACCGAGTGACCATGCAGCGAACCAAAGAATAGTTTGCTGTTTGGAAGAGGGTTCGCATCAGGCTTATCAGTTTTTGGATCATGTGTGGAATCCTTGTCCTTGTCCTCGTCGTCATCATCGTCTCCTTCGTGTTCGTGGTGAGCATCCTCCTCGTCGGCCGTCTCCTTTTCATCTTCTTCGTCTTCTTCTTTTGGAGTTTCTTCGCCCTTTCTCCTTTTTGCAGCAACTAGAAACGGACTGCTGGAGAGCTCGTCATGACTATGCTTATGATCGTGACCATGCTTGTGTTCTTGACGCGCTTCGCTCGGCACACTCGCCATCGTGATCCGCACCGACAAGTCAGATTGCAACGGCTGTCCGGCAAACGCAAGCGTCCTTGGTTCAGGTCGGCGCGCCTGGCTGTTCTCCTTCATCAAATCCCAAACGGATTGAGAAAGAGCTGCATTTTCGCGACTCGAATTAGCACCGCCCAGTTCGAGCGATGTTGTTTTTGTATTTTCCATTTCAGCAAGCTACGCCTTATACAGGCTTTTAAAAATTCCAGCCAATCGCATTGTATGTGTGTCGAGAACAGTTGTAAAGCGCACCCTGAGTGTTCCTACGTAGGCATCTGCGGGGAACTAGCTTAAAATGGACTCATTTTGCGAGGATTCACAGTCTCCAACGGACAGAATGAACAGTCACCATGCTTATCGGGCATGCACTGAATTCAAAATCTTGTCGAAGAATATATTGGCTTCGGTCGGTGTCCATCCCGGGCAGACATTTCCAATTGAAAAGATCTTCCCCTCGTGGCAAAAGTGCGCGAACTGAATGACAGAGGACACGCCATTTTGCTTGAACGTAACCGTGTCTCTCAAAATGTCACAACCATATCCTGAAATGTGAGTTGTATTCAGCCTTCGTCCATCCTTGACGGTCGGCAACAATTGTTCTACGACTGCGTTGGCATGTATTTCCAACATAGAGGGCTGAGGAAAGTCAGCCGAATTCAAATTGATTTCACCATACTTATTTTGAGGTCCCATTCCGGACAACTTTACGCCACCATCAGGCTGTGCTTGCACTTTCCATGAAGAAGGATAGCTAAGGGAGACGTCAGACCCGGGCACGTGATAGACCGAGACTCCACCCGAATTTTGAGTGGAAGAAGTTCGCGAGCTGACTGGTGCGGGAGTTGGCTGTGCACTTGCTGTCGAGCTGGAAGCGCCACGCATACTTCCCGGAGTGATACTAAGCATAATACTATTGAAAAGTGGCTCGATCTTTCCGAACTGCGACTCAGGCGCAATGCATTCGAACAACACATTCTTATCAGCGTCGCGGAAATAATAGAATGCGGCTTTTGATGCGGTCCCATTCATAGACATAGAAATATCCTGGCAGAGCCCTTCGATGCAAGCATCCTTGCCAAATCTTACTGCTTTGGTGGCATTGAGTCGGCAATCTTTGCTGGGACGCAAAAATGTATCAAATGTAAGCCTGGCATATTGCTCTAAAGTGCCAGGAATTTTAGGGCTTGCATAGACTTGGACTAGTACGCCCAAACCGTCTTCGGTCACTGTAGTTAAATGGAAGAGAGCAGAAGCATCGGGCTTCTCAACAATGGACCAGCCTTTAGGATAAGCAAGCTTCATTCCTAAATCGCGCTGAATATAACCCACAAGATCATTAGTAGTTCCGGAAGCACTGATAGGCAAGAATTTTGTTTTCGAATCAGAACCATAAACAGAAGAACGCGATGACGAGCTGGCGGCCTTTGCTGGCATGGATCGCAGACTCTGCGGTGCGGCCTCCTGCTCATGATGAATCTCGAGCGAGGCCAACAATTTATCCGTCGATGTTTGTCCGGAAGAAAACGCAGCAACATCGCCGACCGTTACACTGACAGTATCCGACACATTGAGTTTGAGCGGATCGTAGTATCTGACTTTAACGCGCACTAAATCGGGAAATTTGTTGAACAGCTCGCGCGCCGCGAGCACGGAGCTTATTTTGCAATCATTGTTGAAGTCTTTAGATGCCTTATCCCTATAAGTGGACAGCTGCGCCTCAACTCCATTAACGCGCGCCTGTACTTTTTGCTCGGCTGGAAAAATAGCAGCCTTCTCAATAGCCTTTACCAGCGCATCCGGACTGGGAGGAACAGGATCTGCGCGCGCAGGAGCCATACAATCGAATCGTAATCCGATCGAAGATAAAATCAGGAGCGCTAGCGCAGATCTTGAAAGTGCCTGATTCAAAGGGGCTCCGAGCAAATCCGAGAGACACAATACTGAAGTGCCACAGGAACACGTATATGAAACCATGCACGAGACCCACTTCCAATTCAATGGGGGGACTTGCGTCAATAACAAGCTGTTGCCAATACGTTTAGCAGCGGTCCAGCAGGGGAACTTATCGTGTCAGGTTCGTGTGACGAAGTCAGGTGAAGGCACGCAACACTTCGCAGGAAAACTGGATCGCACGGGAGAAAAGCAAAAAACATGGAATATAATATTTGATTCATAGCGCACAAACGGCGAGGCAAAGGCTGGGGAATGAACGTATCCGTTGAAAACGACCTAAATTACGCAAACTTTTTGGACAGGCTCAATCTAGAGCTGGAGCGCTCCAAGCGTTATAACCGCAGCTTCTCAATCTGCCTATTCTCTCTCGGCGGCGGTGGCGACGAACTTATGTCAGTTGATGTCAAGCCTATAGTCAAGGATTTGTCTCAGCTGATTTGTGATGTTGCTCGCATTCCAGACATAGTTGTCAGTTGCTCTTCCGAAGAGCTCGCGCTGATCATGCCGGAGACTCCACTGCCCGGAGCCTTCACGGCGGCTGACCGTATCCGACAAAAAATTTCTCAGCATGCCTTTAATATCGATGGCAACGAGATGACAGCGACCGTAAGCATGGGTATCGCTGCATTTCCAGACCATGCAGGCGACGCCGAAACACTTGCCCGCGCTGCCCGCCAAGCTATGGAATTGGGTCGCAAGCGCGAGCCAAACTCAATCGTGTCCGCCTCTGAACTGGGCGAAGAAGAGTAGGAATATACGCAAGGCAGGAAGCTAAGCGAAACCCGATCAAAAACTCTTCATCACTTTGGAATGGGCTGAGAGCTTGTGCTTTGCCAGCTAATCTTGAGACCGCTGGCGTCCCGCCGGGATTTCATTGCAGCTTTCGCTGGAAGCAGCTACTTAGCTGCGTCGACAGGCGCAGCTGTAGCGGGATCAGTTGCAGCTGGGGTAGCTTCGTTAGCTTTCTTGCCGGTTTTTGCAGAAGCCTTTTCTATCTTGAAAGATGCACCCATCTTATTGAAAAGCGGCTCAACGAATGAATAATAAGCGTCAGGCGCAGTTCCGCACATGACGTAACCGGTGCCATCAGCAATGGCAATAATCATAAGTTGCCTTAATTTCACCGCACCGCCAGGCGATGGAGTCTCAGCTTCAACCAAAATGCGGCGCTGATCCAATCCATTGGATTTGGTCGGTGTATCAGATATGAATTTCGAAAACTTGTAGCCAGGAATATCAAGAGCGGCGACAGAGTTCTTGTTTGACTCTGCGTATTTATCCAAGGTTTCGCCAACTGTGGCATCAAGTTTTTGTGTGCTCCACGAAACGTTCACGATTCCGCCCATTGAAGCCACGCCAAATAAGCCAGGCTCAGCAGAGGGCTTATAGGTAAAATTCGAGGGATAATCCATCGAAACGCCGAACTCAGGACTGCTAAAGGACTTCATTGAGCCCATGGCTTCATCAATAATTTGCTTTGCTTCAGTCGTGTGCGAAGCTAAAACTTCTGCCGGGGTAGGCGGCGCTTTCGATTCCTTCGCTGGCTTAGCTTCAGTTGCAGCAGCCTCACCGCCTTGGGCATACACCGTGGTCGTCAGAGGATTTACCGCTAAAAGACTCAAAGAAACTGCAATGCATGCCGGCAACGCAGCTAATTTTCTTGATACCAGAAACTTACTATTCATTTCGCTTCCCTTAACGCGGTAAATCAAATAGGTGACCAATCTAAGGATCATATCAAATCACCGTACTAATTTCCGTTTTGTTCAAAATAGTATGAAATTGCAAGAGCTGCATGGCATCCGGGCATATAGATAAAGCGGCCATATCGGTATGTGCAAGCGAATTCAAGCGATCCACATCCAACATTTTATTCGGAAGTTTTTCAATGGACAAAACAATTAGCAGCAGTCTCCTCGTTTTGATTACTGTCCTTCTGCCAACTTTTTCAGCGAATGCAACAGGTGCTAACAACGGCGGCGGATCTACCAGCCGAACGCTTATTGCATTTGAGAGGGGTAGAGGCGGTGCCGGAGGCATGGCCGGAGTTGGTGGCATGGGCGGTGGCATGAAAGGGGTCGGCGGCATGGGCGGCGGCTTCAAAGGAATTGGTGGAATGGGCGGAGGCTTCAAAGGCGTCGGCGGCATGGGCGGCGGATTCCGCGGTGTTGGTGATGCCGGTGGAGGAGCATCCTATTACAGCGGACGGTATGGCGAAGACTCACACCGATATGGAGAGAACAGCAGTCGCTACGGAGAGAATTCTCATCGCTATGGTGAAAACAGCGATCGCTACGGCGGCAGCTCTTATGAAAATGGTTATGAGCGTTACGGCACAAGCTACGGACGGTATGGAGAGCCACTCAATACACCTGTAAATTATGGTGGACCGCTGAGTTATGGCGGAGCCAATGCCGCCGGCAATAGTAATCTTGCAGTTGACTATGAACGTTCGCAACTATATCGAGGATTGATGAAACAGTTTGTTAATCCACAGCAAGGAGCAAACGGGCAAGGACCGTCATTATCAATGGGATCGCTATTTCAACGAATGCGGTCCATGGAGTCTAACTACCAGCAGCATGCTTACAGCACCGTTCCGCCAAATAGTTTCAATCACATTTACGAGCCTGGTCGCTGAGAAATTTACGCCCAATTCCGGTCGCGCCAATGTACTTTTTATCTGCGTTGATCACCGATATCCATGAGCCTTGCAAAAACTTCCATCTGCAGTTGATCCTTTCTTGCTTCGAACTGCAATGACGGCACATTCTCCGGCTTGACGAATCCATGTTTAGGTTGTGATGCGCCAGTTCCAAGAGGCAATCCATAATATAAAGATGCTGGAGTACCAATTACAATACCTGCTTTGATTGCCTTGTCCAGTCCGTAGTGCACCACCTTGTAGACCGGTCCGTGTCCAAGAGCTTGGGTCGGTATGTTGAGCACCTTGCCCGCGCCCCAACTGAATACGATTGGTAATTTGGCTTGTAAAAATGGGAACACGACAAGTGCTTTGACTGCAGCCTCAACATCCATATTTTCGCGCAGCGCATTGCTGGTTAGCCAATAAGTAAGCCCCATCTGCATTTTCGCCGTCAGCTTACCCAGGAAGAGCGCATCGCCGAAGAGGGCACCACCATAAGTTGCACCATAAGCCAGCTTCGCAGTAACGCAGTAGCCTATTAGAAGCGATGCAGTATCGATCAGATCAGCAAGGGCTTTTGTACGATCCGCAATCCCCTCCTCTGCACGCGCATAGTTTTTCATCGCTTTATCAAATTCGTCCAGGTTGTTCCTAATTTTTGCCGCAAGCTCCGGCGACGTGCTGGCATCAGCAAGTGCACGCAGATCGCTGAAGATACCCTTCTCCGGATCTTTCAATTCAAGCATTGCTTTCAGCAAAGCATTGTTAGCATTCTCAACTTCGATTCCAGCTTTGCCACCAGTGATCAAATCCGTTGCCATTTGCCAACGCGGAGAACGCACCGAATCGCGCTTTGCAAAAGCAGTCAAGGCAGCTTCCATCGCGCCGACTTCAGTTTGCGTGTAAGACAGTTGCGCAGACAACTTTTCTGCAATTGCGGAGCGCTCCAGAAGATCCATACTGCCGAAGCTTTGATAACGACGGAATCCTGATTCCTCCATGGACTGAACTTGGTTGCGCTCTAATTTTCCATAAGAATTGATCGCTGGACCTGCAGGCAGATTTCCGAAGAAGATCGGACCGACAGTGCGTTGAACTCCCATAAAGAAATTTTCGAATTTATTCTTCGAGAATTTCTTGTCACCAAGGGCGGCAATGCGAGCTTGATCCGCTGCATCGCAGAACCCCTTCTCTAAGCAATTCAGAGTAAGTTCTCGGTGCTGCGCAGGGCCGAGAACTTTCTCCTGCCAAGCTATTGTGGCTGGATCACTGGACTTCTTAAGTAAGGCTTTAACCTCATCAGGCTTTGCGTAATTGAGAACAACATCTCTTTTAGCGGACCAGCCAGAGGCGAATTCTACAAGCTCATCAATTTTGAGAGGCTCACCTTGCAAGATGTGCTCAAATCGTTTGTATGCTTGACTGCCACCGCCACCAGTGAGTGCCGAAAGGCTGTTAATGCTTTGGCTAGTCAGATTGAGCGCTGCCCTCCATACACCCTGCTCATCAACACGCGCGGGCACCTTATCCGTCAAAGTAGCGACGTTACCTACAACCATCGCCATTTTCAAAGCTTGCTCAAAATGACTCTTCAGCGCAGGATCGGATTGCAACCTTGCCTTCAAATCGGGGTCGCGATCAAACGCGGTCTGAATTGCAGTCAACGGTATATAGGGGTCGCCCATGTTGACGCTGCCTGATAGCTTTACCATGTCGATGGGATCAAGTTGCAGCTCAGAGCTTTTTCCATCGCTAAGTTCAGCGGACTTCTTTAATTGACCTACAGCAAAGGCTGTAAGACTTGCAGCTTGCTCCTTAGTATTTGTTAGCTCGGCGGCTTTTGATTTAATCAGTGTTTCGATTTGACCGAAAAATTCTTGCTGAGCTAGTTGATTGCGCGAGACGTCGTTCACTTTGAACACAGCTCGAACCATATCGGCTGGATGTTTTGCTTCACTTAGCTCCCGATCAAGCGGCCTGTTACCGAGCCCTGCTTTAGTTATCGCAGCCAAGCTCAGTCCCGACTGACTGAACTTCTCTTTCATAATGGAAAGGATTCGATCTACTTCCTCTTCCGTATAGGCAGATGAAAGGTCCTCCTTAAGACGCGCTACTTCCTTCTCGTTTCGAATATTCTGCGTCCAGTGTGCCACATCCTTCTCCGTAAGATGCTCTTCTAAATATCTCTTGTATCTTTCATCGGAACTATCCCGCAAGGTGATCCATCCTGGTGGGCGCAAAGCCAGGAGGTTTGAAGTGATCGTTTCTTTGCCGACAAGGTCGCTCAGGAGTATTGCAGCTTCTCTGTTCGACATCGCATTGCGCAGCGCTGAGCGAAGTGACTCTCTATATGATTCATCATTCTGAACCTTTTCGCGCTGCTTGTCCGAAGCGCTCGCAAAGAAACCTTTTATACCGTCAGTATCCGTGCTGAGAATTTGAGCTTCATGCTCTTTGGTGTACGAAACTTTGTTAAAATACAAGCGCCCACTCGTATACATGTTAACCTTAGTCAGGAGACTAACCTCGCCGTCTTTGAAAAACTCATCGAGAGTTTGCCTGCGATTCTTCCCGGCAATAGCCAATCGATCGACATCCATGAGGTCGGATGGCACGAATTTTCCAAACACTTTTAAAGTGTTGTCCATAGTACTGCCTGCGGTGCTATCTTTCTTCTTATTGAGCTCCTGATCATTCATCAGCTGCTCGCGAATTTCATCTGTAGACATTTGTAGGGCGAGTGTAACCATGTCATAGCGCCTATCAGCCGTGGCAGCATCAATAATCTTCTTTATGTTTTCGTAGCTGCGAAACTCACCTTTTGACTGATGCAGTACTTCGAAGAATGTGGCAAACGCTTTGGGCATCCCCTTAATTTTCGGAAGATCTTCTAACTTGCCATAACGCTCAGCAGCATATTGCTGTTCTAGCTTTTTCCAAGCTTCGGCATCGAGCAAAGCAGCTCGCTTCAATATTCCATTTTCACCAGTCTTGATGCCGGCCCATTCAACTCCTGTCACCAGATCGTCAGAATCGAATCCAAGCCGCTTGCCTATATTTCGCAATCCGACCATAACTTGTCCGGCGGCATCGATTTTGCCTCGACGATCCAAAAGCTCATCAATTGCAAAATACTCATTGAGATTTGTGATCCGAAGAGACAAATCATCACGAAACTTGCCTTCAGTCAGATAATTGAGTCCCTCAACAACCTGCTTCCTGTTTTCACCATCAAGTGGTGCCAGAATCGCCCGAATTGCAATCGGGTCGGGACTGTGCCAAAGCAAACCATGCATTGCTCTGTATTCTAATGCTGAATGAATGTTCACGGCACGCGCAAAATTAGTCGTTTTCTGCTCGAAGACTTTCATGTCTTCTTTACTCAGGTTCTTCTCGGCTTCCTTATAGACGCGATCTAGCAGCTCGCTACGCTTGTAATGCGTGCCACCATGATGATTGTTCCAATCCATAGTGAGCGCATAGGCAGCCATTTTCTCAAACTCAGCGACACCCGGTTTTTCAACGCTGAGGGCATAAAGCATATCCTTGACGATGTGCGCTTCGCGCTTACGCACAGTTCTTTCAAGCTGATTCGAGTTGATTTCCTCGAGAACATCCAAATTCGCCAACTCACGCTTCAGCCCGCCAGCGCCAAGTTGTGGAGGGTTCGCAATCAATTCCTTTCGTGTCTGATCAACATATTTTTGAACACGTGTGAACTCAGCACGTTCATTTCCAGACAGTGGATTTAAGTGATCGAAGTCTTCCTTTTTCAAGGGCGTTGCGTCAATGTTCAACTTCTGTTTCTTGAGCTCATCAACGAAACTCTTTAGCTCATCAAATGATCTCAACTCCTTGATCACATCGATAGCACTATTTCTGGCACGCGATTCAGGAGCAACTTTATCGGCAGAATCGTAACTATAGAATGGCAAGTTTCGCAAAATTGAGCGGGTAATCGGACTATATTGGCGATTGAGATCATCGCCATGCCCCGGGATGCTTTTCATGGCGGAAAACACCAGGTCCATGAAGACGGACTCTTTTTGAGAAGCCGGCGCAAAGTCAGGGCTCACACGGTGGCTCGCATCCTTCTTGCCTGCGTGCCCATGAGCAACTGAGCGATCCATCTTGGAGCCAATCCCAGCTAGACTCTCCTCACGCAAAGCGTCTACAAGTGACATCTTGTCCTTCTCGGACTTTTCAACAGCCCGGTCTGGCTCATCCTTTGCAGCATGCGAAGATGCTGCTTGATTTTCTACTTCGGCCCGCCCGATAGGCCTATCCAACGCCATAAAATTCCCCAGAAAGCTGCCCCCACCTTATCATCGGGAACGTGCAATTTTTGTGTCAAAGACCGCCAAATCCCGCCATTTCTAATGAGGGAACTACGAAAATGTAGTAGCATGGGCGCTTTGTGCCGCCACTAGAGCTGAAAAGCAGGAAATCAGACGAGGAATTTAATAAATGACCGTTAGCAAATGGCCCGGAAACGCATTAATCGCCTTTTCACTTGGATTAGCAGTACTTTCAGGGATCCCGCATTCATTTGCCGCCACTGATACGGAAGCTTTGACCAAGAAGACCGAAAAGTCGACTAGTGATTCCAAAGAAGCAAGCAAGGCGGAAAAGACCGCCAAAAAAGCCCAAGCAAGATTGGAAAAAGATACAAAGAAGGCCGACAGAACTGAACAAAAGTTAGAGCAGCAGGTCCAAAAAGCCGGCAAGGCCACGGAGAAGATCGAGAGAACTGCTGCGGCAAAGAAAGCGAGCGCAAAAGAAAGTAGGACAGCAAGCTCAACTGCAAGCGACGAAGCGAGTATTCGCGAGCAACTTGCAGGAATCACTCGAAGGCTAGCATCTGGAGATGCAAAAGGACTATCAAACATTTGGGCAGATGATGCGTCCTTCATTGATTCAGACGGCGTGCTGACAAAAGGAAGAGAAGCCTTAGAGAAAAAATTCGCAGCTCTTATTGCAGCTAATGGACGTCCACATTTCTTGATAAGCCCGCAAAACATCAGAGTTATTACAAGCAACGTTGCACTGAGCGACGGGCTTGTGATTCGCCAAGACGGCATCGCAGGACCAGCGCCGGAAACAAGATACTCCATGGTTTTTGTAAAACAAGGCGGCAATTGGCTAATTTCATCTGCAACAGAAACCGAACTTACACCACAAACGAGTCATGAGCCATTACAAGCATTGTCCTGGATGATCGGTGAATGGAGCGCTGAAAATAATGGGGGCAGTGTTCATTTTACGGCTGATTGGGCTGCCCATAAGCGATTTATTCAATGCCGCTTCGAGATGAAGGCTTCTGCAGAATCTCCCGCCGTCGAAAGCAGGCAAGTAATTGGTTTTGATCCACGGACCAATGAAATAGTTTCATGGCACTTCGATTCCAATGGGGGCTTCGGTTATGGCACCTGGACACAAAGAGATCGCCAGTGGATCGTCAACGCAACTGGCGTGCAACCGGATGGCAGCACCTCTGTAGCACACAATTTGATGACGCTCGATGATAGCAACGGCTTTTCATGGCAGTCTGTTGATCGCCGCATCAATGGTATTCCGGTGGGAGATACAAAAGCGCTGAAAGTTCAACGCATGAACAAGTTATCTTCCAAGTAAGACTCAAAGAGTTTTTATCAAAGAAAGAATCAACTACAAGGAATTTTGGAAGTATGAATTGCAAATACATAAATGTAATGCTGGTGGTCGCAGTCAGTTCGATGATGGCGGTGCCTTCATATGCGCGGGGCGGCTTCGGTGGATTTGGCGGTGGCGGTCGTAGCTTTGGTAGTTTCGGCGGTGGTGGCCGCAGTTTTGGTAGCAGTGACTTCGGCGGGCACAACTTCGGTGGCGCAGAGCGCAACTTTGGCGGCGGCGACTTTGGTGGCGATCGCAGTTTTGCCGGTGCTGACCGCAGCTTCAGTGGCGATCGCAGTGGAAGCTGGGGTAGCCTTGGCGGCGATCATAATGGCAGCTGGGGAAGCATGGGCGGAACTTCTTCATTCTCAGGACGTCCGGAAAACAACGGTGTTTGGAACAGGCCTAGTACAGGCGGAAATACAGGTTTTGGCAATCACATCCCAACTGACGGCGGATTTGGTGGCATCTCCGGGTTGCAGAACAGAACGCCTCATAACATCAGCCAAAATACACTGAACGATCAAGGTAATAAAGTTCGCAACTCGTTCAATAACGATAATTTCAATCGCACCAACGTTAACAACGTCAACAATGTGAACGTCAATCGTGGCTATGGCGGTTATGGAGGCTACGGCTATCACGGATACCACCCATACGATAATGGTTACGCACATGGTTGGGCGGCATCAAATGCTTATCACGGCGGATACTGGGGCTATCCCGGCGCCTGGGGTTGCGCAGGCTGGTCCGAAGCAACAATGTGGACTTGCATGGGATTGAGTTCACTCACAGCATTTCTTGGGCTTGGCATGATGGGCGCCGAAATGTCATCGAACAAGAACAACAATAATGCAAATACCAATACCATCATCTATCCGGTAAGCAATGTCACCTACCAGGGCGACACAGTTTACGTGAATGGACAAGCATCGGGCACGTCAGCACAGTATTATCAGCAAGCTCAGCAACTGGCAGCACAGGGAATTGCTTCAACTGATACAGGCAGCTATCCTGCAGTAGCGCCAGATTATACGGGCGCAAGCGCGACAGTATCAACTGCAAGTGCAAGTGCACAAGGAAAATGGGCTCCCTTGGGTGTGTTCTCTCTAGCAGAACCTGGACAGACCCAATCAAACATGATGGTGCAGTTGGCAATCAGCCCGCAAGGGCAGGTTCGCGGAAACTACATGAACCAACTTACAAATGAGAAATCGCAGATTTACGGTCAGCTAGATAAGAAAACTCAGCGAATATCATGGACAATCGGTGAAAACAACACCACCGTATTTGATACCAGCCTTGCAGCGCTCACAAAAGATGATAGCCAGGTCCTGGTGCATTACGGTCCCAACAACACAGGAACGATGGCACTGATTCGCTTGCAGCAACCAGCCAACAACGGCAACACCACAGCCGCAGCGCCTCCGACCTCCTAACTTCGAAGGACGAGATGGCACCAATTAATTTCTTCGGAAAAGGACAATCGAAAGATCCGGATCCTCGGAAAAGCTCTCGTCGTTCAGATGTGCTTAAGCAGCTTGGCGAAAAAACAAAAGATGATTATCCAGATCGTCCGACAGCACAGATAAGAATCGGGCAAACTCTGAGGAATTTGCCCGACAAGCACACTTATCTCAGGACTTATGAATATCTCTGCGATCCCAACTTCCTTCCCTTCTTATGGGTTCTGATCGCGGATCTCAATAACTTGTCCACAGAAATGGATGATGATGGAAATCCGCTTGCTCAACTAAAGAGGGGGCAAGTGATCTATCTTCCGACTCCGGAAGAAATTATGGACTTCGATCCAAATGAATTTGGAATCGGAGTCGATGCAACGGAGGGATTCAGGGAACAGCTTGAAGATGAGTATGGCACTCAAGCACCTGAGAATGAGGATGATGAACCTGAAATCGACGATGAGGACGAGTCGCCTCCTCCTACAAAGTCACGTTCGCAAAAGCAGAAGAGACAAGAAGTAGCACCGGCAGCAGCAGCAGCAACTAAAGCGGTCGTGCAGAACGAATCAGCGAATGATGATCAGTATTACGAAGACGACGACGACGATGAAGAAGACCCTGACGGCGACGAGGCTGACGATCTCGAAGAAGAGCAGGACGAAGTCGAGAATGAGGATTCTGAAGATCAGAGTGACTTAGAAGCAAATGTAGAGGACGAAACTACTTTTCTTCGCGGTCCAGTTCCAAAAAGAAATCAGGAAGTCAAAACGAAGTTGATTCCTGATGAGCTAGTTCCTCCCAAACGATCAGAGAACGAAAAACGCCCGCCGATTGTAAGACCACCTGTTGCTGCGAATCCGACGGTTCAAGTCCCATCAGTTCAAGGTCCAGTCCCGTCACCGCAGCACCCAGACGTGCGTGATCAGTCAACGATTCAAGATAATCCTCAGGCACAAGGAAGACCTTCGGAGCAGGCAAATCCATATGCTCAGTTTGGAAACTCAGAGAATCGTTCAGCCAACGAAAAGATCGGATGGATGCGCGACTACGAAAAACAACTGCGCCCAAGCGAGCAAGAAAATGAGAAAGCACCGCAAGCAGGTTTGACACGGCAAGTGGGTCCAATTCAACAAGGATCACCGATATCGCGAGAGACTCCACCTCAACAAATAGTTCCGGGTCCGCAAGCACCGCTGGCAGCGCCAGAGCCCCAGCCTCCACAAAAAACACCAACTCAGCAAGCGCATGCAGTCCCGCGAGAGACTCCAATTCTACCGGCGAATCCAACGCCGCAATCGACAGCAACACCGCCGCAGGCACCTAAGCCTCAAACGACATCCGGTGCTCCACAATATACAGATCCGCTGCAGCGCCCAACTACACCTGCGCCAGCCGAGAAATTCTCCGGTCCCGTCGTACCTGAGGCATTCTCCACATACAAGATGCGCGGACTTGATTTGCGCCAAGTAGTGCCCGGAGGGGCAGGCTGGAGAGATGAATACACACACTTGGACCTTGCAGCCAATGCCCGAATTCGCACTTACATTTCCGACACTGAAGATGATTTTGCAATCGTCCTGGAAAAGATTGGACGTGATTCCATTCAGCCTGTTGCCGCATATGAATTCCACAACGATGTCATTCGCCTGGTCAAGCAAACACTTGCGGTGGGACAGCAGATCTCACGTATAAACCTAATTCGAGCAGTAGCCGTAAAGCTGGCAGCAAACGATCTTTCTCGAAACTGGAACAACTATTTCCTGATGTAGAATGAGATCAGTCAGAAGCCTTGCCCATTGAAAGATCAGCGGTGACGTCTGTTCCTTCGGCGGCCAGCTCTAGATGCCGATCCACCATACTTAGACGTGCGTCTTCCAGCAGAAGCCAATTTCTTTTTTGCTGAAGCCTTATCGTCCTCAGCAATTTTCTTCTCTTCTTCAGGTTTCTTGTAAAAATCGCCGGCGATAAAGTTAGCTCTTGCTCTCAAACGACTACATTCACCGCGAGCGCCAAGATGGTAAAGGCAGTATGCATAGTTTTGAAGATGGGGATAGAGTCCGAGCGACGAGCGTCCACTGAATTTCTCCGCCATCGCCAAAGAACGGCGAAAATACGGAGCTGCGGCACCATACTTGCCCTGCTCCATATTCAACATTCCCAGGGCAAAAACAGCACGAGCTTCATCGCCACCTTTTGAAGGGCTCTTCGTCCAGAAAGTATTCAAAGCGAGCTTATACAGTCCTTCGGCTTCTGAATATTTTTTCTCCTTGATCAAACACTTCGCGAGCCGGTCCAGTCGCGCATAAACTTCCGGATAATCCGGTGTCAGGGTCTTTTCAGTAGTAGTCAACGCATCACGGAAATAAGATTCAGCATCTTTATATTCACCGCGCTCCATACATAGAATGCCCAAGCTATCGTACGAGCCGGCCAGCGACAAATGCCCTTCGCCCAGCACACGCGCTTTTAGATCGAGAGCTGCTTTGTACAGCTTCTCTGCCATATCATACTTGCCTTTATATTTATAAGCTCCGGCAATTGAATCACAAGTTATAGCCCACTCAATAATGGGATTTCGCTCGTTAGCACCAGCTGTGCCGAGCCAACCAACAAGTGGTGCATCTTTAGCGTTGACTTTCTTTTGCTCCATTTCTCTTGGCTCACGCGCTTTGCCTTCGACAAAAGCCAGGACATCCGCGCCAAGTGGGTCTGCCTTAGATGCGGTTCCGTAAGCCAGATAGAATTTGATTAGAGAGCCCATGGATTCAATTGTTTGTCCACCATCTTTATCGAGCATGGTTTCCTTGACTGCTAGCTCACGCTCTAAGAATGGTTCGGCTTCTGAGAATCTGCCACGCACTGAATAGTAGCGTCCTAATTCACCCAAGCTCTTAGCCAGATACGGATGGTTAAAACCCAGTTTTTCCGACTCCATAACAGCCTGCTTCAAGAGCGGTTCGGCGAGCCAATATCTATTGGCATCGAGAGCCTCTGTACCGCGCTTCTGCAAATCCAAGCAAGAACTTTCGGTGTTAGCCTTGACCGAAAGTGACGGCAATGCACACGCTATCAGGCTGACGGCGCTAACCAGGACAAGATGCCGCAACAATGCAGGACGTTGATTGTATCGAGCTGATGAGACCATCGTTTAAGCTTATAGTCTTACGGGACCCTATTTTACCCGATGCATTTTCGCTTATCATCTGATTAAACTCTGTACTCACAGGATGTTACGTCACGAATAGGTTTTCAAGCTGGCGGCTTTCATTGTAATCAAGCAGAATAAAGATTATGAATACAAATCCAAAACAACAAAGTCAGAAACTAAATGCACGGGCTTTGGCCAAACATAAGAAGCGCTTCCTGCGCATTTTTCCAGATGCATTTCAGGATGAGCGCTACATCGAGTGGGAGCGCACGTACAAATGGGAAGCGCACAAACTTTGGAATAAGCTGCTCAGCAAAGAAGAATTTGAACGGCTAATGCATGAGCGAAGCTATGATGAAATCGCAAATCGAGCCTTGCAAATCGAGTCGCGCACCAACTTTCTCTTTTCATTCGAGAAGATGGCATTACGCGATGGGGTTCGCACCGGAGATGGTGCCAGAATTTTTGCCGAAGGGCTTTACCAGCTACTTTATGAACGCGGTACTTTGAAAAATCGCTTTGTGCAATGGATAATGTCCGTATCCCAATTGCCCAGGAAAAAATCCAGAGTCCTTTCCTGGCCTGTCGTCACGTTTTTTCCGTTCATTGCCCAACCAAGCAAACACATAATCATGAAACCCTCGGCAATGAAATTTGCCGCGGAGCAACTAGGCTTCGATCTCGATTACTCCTCGACCCCCACTTTCACAACCTACGAAAAGTTGCTGGAGCTGGCTGAACTGGTTCGAGCCGGGATTAAAGACTTGAAACCGCGCGACTACCACGATTTACAAACCTTCCTTTGGGTTATAGGTTCGGCCGAATATGACCGCCTGGCGGAAGAACTGGGCGTAGATTAAACCGTCACAGCGCTTAATTAGTAGGCTCCTGACATATATTATTAGCGGTTCGCGGGCATAATAAATGCGGTTCGTTTCCCATTTTGCTTGAAGAAAGACGCCCTATGGTATCGTCAAAGAATATTATCCGACAGAGAGCTGGCATTGCATTGGCCTCAATCGCAATCCCGCTGCTTGCGCTTCAGCCAATTCAGTCAACACTTGCCGCCGCTGCCGTCCCTGCCAGCGACAAAGCAAACTTGCAGCAAATAAAAGAGCGTGCAGGCGAGCTGACGACGATTATTCAGAATTACGACGAAAAACAAATCGGCAGAGCCGTCGACGCAGACAACGCGCGCATCGACATGCTTTATCTCTATATGCAAGAGAAGAACCATACTGCGGTCACGGACATGCTCAATCAGATCGTCAATAAAGAGACGTTCAAACCAGCCCGTGTGCTTTCCTTAATTCAAGAATACATGACGTCAAATCCTGAACTAGACCAGAACGCTCTGGCAAAAGCAAAAGAATACTTTCAAAATAAAGTTCCCGGTGCTGCTGGCAGTGATTCTTCGCCTACATCGGATAACCAAGACAATAATGTCTTTCCAAATTTGAAAGCCGGTAGCTATCTTTACCTTGGAACTCAACCAGGCAAGCAGCCGGTTAAAGCGTTTTCGGTCAACTCGCTTGGAGAAATCAATTGGGGGAGCAACACAAAAGAATTGCTGTCATCGATAAAAGATCAGTTACCTCAAGACAAGGTGTCATCTCCGCAGGGCTCAGCTATTCAACAAGCCGGTACCGAGAATTTCGAAACCTATAACTACCCAATGATCAAGTGGCAACCAAAACCAATTCCAACTATGCCTGGAGCCTTTATCCAGCTACTTACACTTTATGATGGTAAGCTGAAATACAAGACTACGCTTTTCAAAGCGACCTATCTACCTCGATCGCTCAACATAGTGCTTCTAGATCAGTTTGGTTTCAAATTATGTGACGTGCGTATTGATCAAAATGATTGGACACAACTGCCAGGCAGTAACCTCTATGAGGCACGAAATGACGGTTTTTGCTCGGAGCAGGAATATCGTAAAGCACGTGATTTTGCAATCAGGTAAGCCACGTGAGAGATGAGAATTATCGCTCAAAGAAACAAAATCGACTCTTACCTGGAGTGGTGTCGCTGCTTGTGCTTGGAACACCCTGTTGTTTTGCCGACGAACTATCAAACACAGAGACGGCTGATCCAACGGATCCAACAGCGAGTCCTCCAATGAGCTTACCTTCCAGTGGACCATTTAGATTAGAAACAAAGTTCTACGACGTTCTGGCCCCACTTCAATATTCGAAGCTGGAAGGAAAAACAGATCAGCAAAAATTTGACATCGGAACCAACAAAATCGATGCAGGCACAAGCTCAAATCTGCTGCGCGGATACTTGCAATCCGACCAGGGCGAAAGCACGTTGACGACTCTTCAGCGCAAACCTCTGGCGCGTTTTCAAAACAATCTGCAGATGATGCAAGCTAGACTCGACCCCAACATTGACGGACAATTCGCCGTGCAACTTGCACGGTCAAGAACTTATGTCGATTTTCTTCGCGCCCAGATGAAAGCTGAACTGGACAAAGCCAGACCGCTGACGGCAATTCCAGATATTACCAGCGAATTGAATAAAGCAAAGGCGCCGCTCAATTTGAATACTTCAAAGGTTAGCGAAGAAATTGAGCGCGAACGCAGAAAGGCTACATTGATTTTAGAAAAGCAACGAAAAACAGTAACGGCAGTAACAACCCTACCTGTTCCTGATGATTTTCAGATTCCGGGAAAGACAGCAAGCTCGTCATACCGTTATCCTGAAGAATTCTATTACGGAAAAGGATTGCCAATGAGCGACTTTGCCGGCTTCGATTTTCAGTTGCAAAGTCCAGCAACAAACACAGGCAAGCGTGCTCAAGCTCAGTTGCTTCGCCAGTTTGAATACGAAACAAGTAGCTCGCGCCAAGTTATCGAAACTGAGCGGGAAAAAATGCGGCGCCAGATGGAAGCTGATCTCAGAAGCAATCCGCAGGGTAACTCTCCATACTATGACAAACAAATGCAAGGTGAGTTAGCGCGAGCACAACGATTACAAAGCCAAGAAGCCAGACGAGTCCGTGGCGAACTTGACGCTATAATGACTGCCATCCGCCCAAATCCAGGAAGCGATCAAGAGGTCATCGGAACAATAGGTGCAGGGCCTGGAAAAATAATTTCTTGGGACCAATGGTATGCAAATTTCACAAGAGCCTACGAGCCTCTACTAATTCGCGCATTTCGCAAGTATAAAGATCCCGCAGGATCCAACACAGTCTCGATAACGGTTTGGCCAAATCATCAACTAAAGGTTTCAGTTCATCAGAAAGAACTAGCGAAATACGACACTTTCGATCGCGCGAGCGTGGAAGCGTATTCAGCTCTGAACGGAAACGCGTCACTTCAATTTCCAATTGGTTCACGGCGCAAGCAAATCACATTCCTCATAGACAATAAGCATGCTTCCGGCAATCCAATTAATGGCGTTGAAAGCTTGCCCTTCTCGGGCGATAAAGAACTTCTGCAAACACGGTGAGATGATGGAAGCTGACGCCTTACGCAATTCAATTAAGTTGTTGACTTCATGCGTATTGATGTTAACGCTAAATTCATGCACCGGCGTCACAACTACTACTACTACTACTACTACTACCAATTCGGCGAGCAAGACAAGCAGTTCCAGCACAACTGCAACCGATGCCAACTCAACTGACAGGGACACCGAAACTTCAGACGACGAACAGTCTGCACAGACCATTGCAGAGGTGCGCAAGCGCAACATTGAACGAAGACGGCAGAGGGAGGAATCCATGCTCCCGCAGGAACAGCGTTCGCTTATGCGCAGGCACAAATTGATCTCGAATGACACACCGGAAGATAGAGATAAAAACAGCAAAGCAGAATATAAGCGTCAGGTAGTGAAGGAACTCACCAAACACTGGCATCTGATGAAGGGCAACGAGGCACCGCTAGTTGCCATCAAAATCGGTCGCGATGGAAAAATTCTAAGTACGAAGGTTGTCGAATCTTCAGGCGACAATGAGGTTGATGGTGAAGTTCTAAAAGCAATCAATGCACTTAAATTGCCCGCGTTCAGCCAAGATATAAAGTCAGAAAAGATCAGCATGCGTATCGATTTCAATCGCATCGTCGCAAAGCAACAGAGGGCAGCCGACAAGGTATTGGAAGAACAAAAGAGCGGTGCACCGGGGAAAATAAAACGCTTCAAAAAACAGCAGGATGAGACTCTCAACTAATCGGCCACCCCGTTTCGAATGGGAGCGCAGGCATCCTGCCTGTTTCGAAAAAAAATGGGGACTACCAGTTCAGCTTGCGAGCCTCGTCTCTAGAAAACGTAAGACAATCAGCGCGTGACAGTTACGTCCACAAAATAATTTCGCAAATCTCTTTAGCCGATCTCCGACAAACGACTGTTTATGAGGCTCTTGGAAGACAGAACGTTTAATAACTTGCAAACTTGTAAAGCCGATCACACGCGGAATTAACAAAGACAACATCTTATAGAACCCTCTTGCACAGCGGCGTTGCGCTTGTGCAAGCGCCACGTGTCGACCTTGCAAGATGCATTCTACACGTAGGCTTCACATACGGCGTGATAAAACGATTTGCATGCGATTCCCTCTGAGGTGCCGATGAACCGCTTACTATTGGCTGCTATTGTTGCTGCAATTTCATTCCCGCTGGTCACCCCAACTATTGCTGAACCCATCTTCATCAATACTGGCGACGCGGACAAAAAGACGGCCGTATTCAGCACAGTTCTGGACATCGAGAAGAGACTTCGCGACCCTGCGCCGATCGTTCTTACACAGAGAACGGAAATTGTGCCGCCGCATAATCTCAACAATGACCTTTCCATTTTTAGAAACGCAATTCCCTCTCTTTCAGATCCTCCCCCTATTGCCATTCTGGATAAGCCTTTCTCTGCCAGCCTCGCAAGAGAAACCGAAAGCGTAGAAATCAGCGAACCAGTATGCTATGTAGGCTATCGTTCCAAGCGGCGAACAAGTGTCTCCAGACGTGCGCTGCCAAATTCCCGTAGGTCTTCAGCACGCGTTTCAGCTCGCAAAACGGTCGCTCGCAAAGCTGCCGTTCAGAAATCTGCTTCCCGCCGAACTCATTTAAAGAAGGTTGTGGCTCGTGTCCCTTCGCGAAGAATTGCTTCCCGGCAAAGTTCAGTTCGAAAAATCGAAACACGTAAAATCTCCTCGCGCAATATTGCTGTTCGAAGAGTCACGTCTGGCAAAATCGCAGCACGAACGCCTGCGGTTCGGAGAATTGCTTCTCGGCAGCCCCTGTCCAGCAAAGCGAAAGCACGTAGAATTGGGACAACAAATTCATCCAGAAAAAATGCTGCGCAAATAGCGTTGCGAAAATTTCCCTCAAAGCGGATCGCTTACTACGCAGCTTCGCGTCGTCATCAGCAATCAGCCACAACTTGCAGCATCCTTAAGCCTCAGAGACAAGAAATAAGGAAGCATCAAATTACTGGACTGCAGCGTCCAGCCGTCGGAAATCAAAATAAAGCAACTCGCGCAAATTCTGTTGTCGACCAATCAATAAAGATCACAGCTATCAACGAGAAGCCGCACATTATTTCCATTGCTAAGCAAGAGTCAGCCAAACTGCCCGCACAGAATCTTACGCAAGAGCGGTCGCCTGCACTCCCGTATACACCTTCTTGGACCCTGCCATCTCATCAGCAGTTGCTTTCAACACAGAAGCAAATTCTTGCTCCGAAAGAAGAGCGGCTAGCATCGCACGAATATTTGTTGAAACCACAGCAGCAGTTGCCTCTTGCACAAAGACGCTACCTGTCGGTGCAGAGCAACTTGCTTCGAACACAACCAGTAAAGAAGAAAGTCGCCAAGTCACACTTGAATACTTTGGCACTGCTTCCGCTGCGCACATTGGCTACATTGATTGCTCCATGTCCAGTTGCAACGGCACTAACTATCTCCCCTATATTTGAATCACTGTTTGATGTAAAAACCCTCAAATCGCAAATCGCTCAGGAAAGACTCAAGAAGCAGCGCCTAGCGCATGCAAAGACGGTAGCAAAATGGAAAGCCAGCAATCGACGCAACATGCGAATGAAGATCGCGAGCAACGCTCTCAATACAGCCAAACAGCTCAACACGGTCGGTTACTGCTATCGCGGAGTGACCTTGGCGCTAAAGCCCTTGGGGATAAACCTAAGTGGAATGGCTGCCTATATGGCGAAAGAGCAATTAGACGCAGATCCACGCTTCCAGAAAGTACAGATCGCAGAGATTGCCGAACTCCACCCCGGGGACGTATTGGTCCATGGACCGTCGCGCTCACATCCCTATGGCCACATCGGAGTTTACCTCGGTAACGAAAATGAAGCCAGCGATCACGTCCAGAAAACTTTCTTGAAAGGACCATATAGCGGCGTCACCGTATTTCGCTACGAACCAACAAATACGGAAGCTTACTCGGCTCTCGGAATGGACTCGATCTCGCTAGAGAAATCCTCTAGTTAATTGCTTAATCAACACGAAAGCCCTGAGGCTTGCTAGAATTCGCGTGTACCTCAACGTCACCGGTTTGAGCATGAAGCCCATAGAAATTCACACCATTGGCTTTACCAAAGCTTCCGCCAGAGAATTCTTTGAGAAGCTGAAGAAAGCAAAGATCGAACAGCTTATTGACGTTCGCCTCAATAACACATCGCAACTTGCCGCCTTCGCAAAGAAGGAAGATCTCGTTTACTTTCTAAATGAAATTTGCGGCATTAAATACATGCACGAACCGCTGCTTGCACCGACTCAAGAAATGCTCGATCAATATAAAAAAGAAAAATGCGGTTGGGAGACTTACCAGGATCGTTTTCTAAAGTTGATGAACGATCGTAAAGTGGAAAGCGTGCTCACCCCTGAAATGTTTTGTAAACGCAGCGTGCTTTTATGCAGCGAACACGAAGCGAAAAACTGCCATCGAAGCTTGGTTGTTACATATCTTCAGTCACATTGGAAAGATGTGACTGCGATCCATCTTTGAGAATCCGCACAATGCCAGCATTTCCCAGCAGCTACGTTAGACCTTATGTATTATTTTCTCGGCTTTTCAATTCTAAACGCCAACTTTTGCGTGGTCAAAGTGCGTAAGCTGGCAAGAACTGTAAGTAGAGCGGTCGTACTTACAGTTCTGCAAGACGCGCTCACAAAGTCAACTCCGCACCTTTAACGCCGGTGAATGGAGATGGCTCAGTGACCGCGTTCCCCTTATCTCGGAACTTCGGCGGTGTACTCATCGCCATAAGATCTATCAATAGTGGGGAATACTTATGGTATCAAATATGATTTTAGAAAAAACTAGTGTTC
This sequence comes from Candidatus Obscuribacterales bacterium, assembly GCA_021732085.1. Lineage (GTDB taxonomy): Bacteria > Cyanobacteriota > Vampirovibrionia > Obscuribacterales > Obscuribacteraceae > JAIEPM01. Next base: position 53,521 of record JAKFVQ010000017.1, read on the forward strand.
CTGCAAGGGGATTGTTTCTGTCTATCGCGGCAAGCTTTATGTCCGGACAATTGGCCTGGGCAGCTCCCGAAGGGATGCTAAAAACTGCACCGGCTAATCCGCAAAAAGCGACTGCAGCTGCAGGGGAAAAAGCGAAAGCACAGTCCGAGCCTGAAAAAACACTTAGCGAAGCTGAGAAGAAATCGGCTCTTGCAGCGCTTAAATCTCTACATCTGCGAACTCCCATCGAGGGCTTCGACCTGCAGCGAATCAAGGGAGCCTTTTATGAAAAGAGGGGCGAAGAGATTCATCACGCCGCTGATCTTCTCGCGGAACGAAACACACCGGTTTTCGCCGTGGCTGATGGCAAAATAGCAAAACTCTTCCTGAGCAAAGCCGGTGGAATTACTATCTATCAATTTGATCCATCAGAACGATTCGTATTCTATTATGCGCATCTAGAGAAATACGCTGAGGGTCTGGCTGAAGGAAAGTCGATTAAAAGGGGAGAACTAATTGGATACGTAGGTACTTCAGGTAATGCGCCGAAGAATACCCCTCATTTACATTTTTCGGTTGGCGTCATGGATCAAAGCAAAAAATGGTGGCAAGCGATTGAAGTGGATCCATTTGAAGTCCTAACCGACAAATAGCGCGCCTCTCTGTTAGACATTGCACAAGTATTGCTCTTGCGGAACTTTCGGCAAAAAGTTACGCCATTGCTTTCAAGCTATTGTTAATTTCTTGAGGGCAAAGTATGCGCTTTCATAGTTTGGTTTGCGCTGTAATTGCGGCATTTTGCAGCGTGTCGACTGCCACCGCGGCGGATCCGAAGAGTAACACGCACAATCCATTTGAGTCTACAGAACAGAAAGCGGAAGCGAAAGCCCCGGCAAGCGCGAAGAAGAAGATCGCGACATCCGTTCCAAGCGTCAAGAACTCAGAAAATGGCGCCGGGTCCGAGCAGCAGAAAACAGCTGCAAAGACGAATCCAAAAGCCAAAGCACCGGCTAAGAAGTTGACACCTGCTCAGCAAAAAGAGTTGGCACGAAAAAAACGAATCGAGAAAGCAAAACAAAAAGCTCTGGCTGAACTCCCTTTCAAAAACAATCACTATGTTCTTACGGGCTACATGCCAGTGAATGGTTTTCACAAAGGCAAACCGATTGTTGTGATCGTTGACAAAGGATCGCATTTCACCCATGTTCTGCAATTGCAAGGCAAGCGCATTTGCAGAGTCCTCACAATCTCAAATGCTGTTGGTACTGCCGACAGGCCGACGCCGCCCGGTCCCTACATCGTTACCGCTAAGAAAAAGCTTCCTCAATGGGTTCCACCAAGGAGCATTGATCCAAAACAGAAGCCTGTGCCGCCGTATAACTTGACGCACAGAAATCCGCTAGGCTTGGCCTCGATATACCTCAACAAGTTCGAGATCAATTTGCATGGGACTAACCAACCGAATCTGATTCGCAAGAGCGTTAGTCATGGCTGCGTCCGTCACTCGAACAAGGACATCATGAAGCTCTACGCGATGGTGAAGCCTGGAGATCGGGTCTACATAGTGAATAAGTTCCGCGGCAAAGTCATTAATCGAAGCGACTTCACAAACCCACGCTAAGCATAGCTTTCAAGGTCTGCGGATCCAAAATTCTTCTCACCTTGGTATTCTCTTGGCTACGAACGTGGTACAACCGGAAGAGAAAGCGGTCTGCGCAGAAAGGAACTAAGGTCGCTCCCTTGAAGGCTCTCCAGATTCTTTTTTCCATGTTTCTGCTTGGATTGGTTATTCTGGCAGGCACAGCGGGCTACGCTTGGTTTGAACTTAGCCAGCCAGCTAGCCACGAGCATGCCGATGAGATTGTCAACATTCCAATTGGTAGCTCCACTGATCAGACGGTCCAAAAACTGACAGAGCTTGGCATTATTCACAACGAATTGCTTTTCAAGTTATACATAAAAGCGAAAAAGGAAGGCAGCCTAATTCAAGCTGGCGACTATCGTTTCCCGACTCCAATTTCACCGATTGGTGTCTTGAGTCAACTGAAGACCGGCGGTCTGGTGCCATTCAAGTTTACGATCATCGAGGGCTGGACACGCTGGGACATTGCAAATGCAATTGCAGCGCTGCCCGCACTGAAGATGCCGAAAGCGCAAAGCGCGTTTGCGTTGATGAATAATACAAAATCGATAAAGGATTTGGATCCGAAAGCAACAAATCTGGAGGGTTATCTTTTTCCAGATACTTACGCAGTACATTCAACCACTACCGCCCAAGACATTATTGATTCATCCGTGAAGCGGTTCCGCGAAGTTTGGAAGGAACGTTTAGCTGCGCCCGCGAAAGAGCGAGGAATGACAGCACACCAGGTAGTAACGATCGCATCAATAATCGAGACTGAAGCAAAACTTCCGAAGGAACGACCGATTGTTGCATCCGTAATCTACAATCGACTCCGCCAGAAAATCAATTTGAGTGTTGACTGCACAGTTATTTATGCATCAAAACTTGCAGGCAAATGGAAGAACGACGGAAAGGTCTACCTCAGCGATGTAAATCGCGAATCGCCGTACAACACACGAAAGGTTAGCGGACTGCCACCAGGACCGGTCGGGTCACCGGGACTAGCATCAATGGAAGCGACATTGCATCCGGCTAGTTCGAACTACATCTACTATGTTCGCGATCCCGATAAGAACGACGGCACACATAACTTCTACGCAAGCGCCGCAGACTTCGAACGTGGTGTGCAAGCGCTACGCAATTGGGAAGCCCGCCGCGACGCTAAACAGAAGAAGAAGCGCTAGTACCAGATTTCTACTTCTTGCTGGATGCTAATTCGTTTGAGCCTTTAGGAGCAATGGCAGGCTTCGGCATGCGTGTTCCGATTTTCAGATTGATCATTTCGACAAATAGTGAGAACGCCATCGCAGAATAGATGTAACCCTTCTGAATGTGTTGCCCCATTCCATCTGCCATCAAGACCATACCGATCAAGAGCAAGAACGAGAGGGCCAAAACTTTGATCGTCGGATTCTTGTCGATGAACTCACTGATCCAATTGCTAAACACCATCATCACAATGACAGCGATAACTACGGCTGCCACCATGATAGGTAGATCGTTTGCCATACCAACAGCGGTGATTACAGAGTCCAACGAGAAGACGATGTCGAGAATCATGATCTGCACCAGAATGGCGATCAAGTTCGGATACTTAGGTTTGGCAACGTTGCCATCATGCGCATTGTCGTGCATCCGTTCGTGAATCTCCAACGTGCTTTTCGCAACGAGGAAGAGTCCACCGAACAGAAGAATCAAATCTCGACCGGAGAAATCGTGGCCTGCAAAGCCAAAAAGCGATTTCGTCAGACTCATCACCCAAACTATGGAGAAGAGCAATGCGATTCTCGAAATCATCGCAAGTCCCAGGCCGAGTAATCGGGCCAACGGTTGCTGGTGAGCGGGAAGCTTTGATGAAAGTATTGAGATAAAGACGATGTTGTCGATGCCGAGGACAACTTCAAGTAAAGTCAACGTAGCCAGGGCAGCCCAGGCTTCGGGATTATAAATCAGTTCCATTGTCGTAACTCTGTTTGCTCGTATTCGCGCCTTCTGGGATGTTCCAAATAGCGCTCTGGTATTAAAGACAACCGGGAGCGCTAATAGTTCCAAGATTCTTCAGCGTTGTAAGCTAAAATCGACTGAGCCCTAGCTGGCCTGCAATAGCGGATTACTTTCAGCAGGCTTACGCCTTCGCCAAGCTTACAGTCTTCGCTAAACGACAGTACACGTCGCGGCAGCAAAGCCTGCAGTTCGAACAGTCGGATGGACTCCCAATTTAATGAACAAGAGAAACTGGAATCTTAGACTCTGTTTTCGGCGCATGGGAGTGATGTGAATGGCATCCGCATTTCTTTGAGAAGCGCTTGTTGTCGAAGTTGGCTTTGATAAGCAGCGCGCTGCCTGAGATAGCTATGATTGAATGCAGTGTGCTATCGATAAGGGCTCCGGCAAAGTTTGCCAGGAAGATAAGGCTGAAACCGCCAGCCATCAAGAAAAGAACACTCTTACGTTTATGCTGGAAGTATCCCGGCAATATGACCGGCGTACAAATGGCGACGGCAATCAATGCCAGGAGTTGATCACTTACACCATGACATACCTGATGGATGCCTACAAATGGCAACACAGCAAGCACAATCGGAATCACAATGCAATCGACTAAACATATAATAGGAGCCACAAAAGCGAGGACTTCGAGGAATGACTTTATATCGAACTTCTGTTCTTTTCTAGATTCGTGCATATCCAAACCCGCCCTGTAGATACCTACAACAATAGAATCGTTCCGCGAAGCATATATGTCAATCAGGCCAAAGATTAGCAGATCTTAGCCTTGATCTGTGTCCAATTTTCGGCGGATTTGCTCCGCCGCACCCAACTTAATTCTCGGCGTTTAATCTTTCCGACTAAGAGCAAAAATGGAGAAGCCAAGCCTCCAAATCTAATCTTCGAGCAGCAAAAGGGAGGTGTTTTGAACACCTCCCTTCGAGATCTTGAGATCCTTTTGATACGCTCTGGAGCTTCGCTGGGCTTCACCCCTCTCAGCTCCTCCGCTCTTGATACGCTCTGGAGCTTCGCTGGGCTTCACCCCTCTCAGCTCCTCCGCTTTTGACACGCTCTGGAGCTTCGCTGGGCTTCACCCCTCTCAGCTCCTCCGCTCTTGATACGCTCTGGAGCTTCGCTGGGCTTCACCCCTCTCAGCTCCTCCGCTCTTGATACGCTCTGGAGCTTCGCTGGGCTTCACCCCTCTCAGCTCCTCCGCTTTTGATACGCTCTGGAGCTTCGCTGGGCTTCACCCCTCTCAGCTCCTCCGCTTTGTTCGAATAGGAACAGCGATAGTCGGAATCCACATTTCTTGTGGTCCAGCCCTTCGCCTGCCTATTTAGTCACTTATGTGCTCGACACTTCACCGTGGTGATCGCAGTGGGTACCACAGGGGCTGTGCAAGTGACCATTTACTAAATAGTCAACGTGGTCGCCGTGTGGAACTGCTTCGTGCCCACAACCAGCACCATGTTTGTGAGATGTATCATGGCTGCCACATGAATGATCTGGGGTGCAGGAAGCAGCGTTGGCACCGCCCTCATCCAATTTGTGTTCATCAATATGGTCGCCGTGCACATGATGCAGACATCCATCATGCAAGTAATCAACGTGATCACCATGCTTGATGGCTTTGTGACCACAATCCGAACCATGCTTGTGGCTATGTTCGTCGTGTGTTTGACAATTCATTTTAAAAATTCTCCTGAGCTGGGAAAGCAAAGCTTTTCATTACCTATTTATTGCACGAATCGAAAGTTTGTCAAACCGATTTAAAGAAAAGCCGCCGGACTGGATTCAAGGAGTCCGGCTATTCATGCGCTTCTTCATCAAACATAAAAGTCACTCAAAAGAATTGTTGCGGCTATGGGAATCATTTTCAAAATAGCGAAAAGCCCATGAATAGCCAATGAAAATGGTTTTCATCGCGGTGTTTTATCGGTATTTGCAAAGTGGAGAAATCGTTATGGAAATCATTTCCATCGCGCGGCATATCCGGAGAAGTTGAGTGAATAGAGGCTGACAGGTTTTGCGAAATCGTACCACCGCGGACAATGTGTAGCACCGTATTTGGTATCTAAGAATTCGGGATAATCGTAGCAGTCCACTCGCGCTCGAAGCAGACTCTAATCCTGCGGTGCCATTCTTGCCAGGCTGCATCAGGTGCCGGCGGTCACAACTAGCGGCATTCGATGCAGGCTGAAAGCCTGCGCTCCGATTCGAACCAGCGAGTTATTTTTTGGTAGCTAGTTGCGTGACGCATTCTAGATTGTGGTCGAGGTCCTTTTGCATGGCGTTCTTCGCCATTTGCTGCCAGAAAGGAATACGCACGCCGGGATCCAATATTGTCGTCAGTGTCACTTGTGTCGTGCCGGGCTTGGATCCTTCTTGAAGCTGCCAAAACCCTTCGAATGTATGGAAGCGATTCGAACTCAGCATCTTATATTCAATCGCCTTACGGGGAATAAGTTCCCTCTCTGAGTATGTGCAAGTTGTATTTCCAATAATGGGGACGCCACTGAAGAACTCCTTCACAACGGCAATCTTGCCATCATACGACATAAGTTTGCGCTTGCTGGGATCCGATGAGCGACGAGCTTGTATCGCTTCCCAAACCTTCTGTACAGGAGCATTCACTTCAACCGTCTTGCTCAGCTCGGGCAGCTTCTCTCCATCATGTTCCAAAACCTTTTGCTCTTGCGCCAACTCATCCTGGGCCGACTTATCGGATTGGGCAATGGCGGTCGAATCGCTGGCGGAAAACGCCGCGAACGAAGGCGTAGGCGACAGCATCGCCAACAAAAGAGCAAATAGAAAACTAACCTTGCCGTTCATCGTGCGATCCCTTTTTATGAATGAGCTTTCGCGTTAGGGCTTTCTGCTCATATCCTAAGGACTTCCCGTAGGGACTCCGTGAGGACGTGCTATTGTTTATGCCCTCACCCCAACCCGCGAGAAGTCGACCCCATGAGAACTCTTTACCCCGAAATCGCTGCCAACAACGAATTTTTCCTGCCGGTTGATAAACAACATCAATTGTATGTAGAGGAAGCAGGCAATCCGAACGGCACACCGGTGGTATTTCTCCATGGCGGTCCAGGCGGCGGCTTCTCAGCAACTCACAGGCGACTCTTTGACCCGAAGCGTTACCGAATAGTGCTGTTCGACCAGCGTGGCTCTGGCAAAAGCACTCCACATGCGTCACTCGAAAACAACACAACCTGGGATCTGGTCGCCGACCTGGAAAAGTTGCGCGAACATTTGGGAATCGAAAAGTGGGTGGTATTCGGTGGGTCGTGGGGCAGCACCCTGGCATTGTGTTACGCCGAAACTCACCCAGAAAGAGTCAGTGCTCTGATTTTGCGAGGAATCTTTCTTTGCCGCCCAGAAGAAATTGACTGGTTTTATCAGAAAGGGGTCGATGCAATTTTCCCTGACCTATTCGAGAATTATGCAAAAGTCATTCCACCAGAAAAGCGTGGCAACATGGTGAAGGCCTACTATGAGTTATTGAATAGTCCGGATGAGAAAACGCGGATGACAGCGGCAAAAGCGTGGAGCGTTTGGGAAGGTTCCACACTAAAATTGATTCCAGATCCAATGACAATCAGCTCCTTTGAATCAGATGCAAAAGCGCTGGCAATGGCGCGAATTGAATGCCATTTCTTCATCAACAATTGCTGGCTTGAGCCCGAGCAATTAATTAAGGGCGTGGAAAAAATCCGCCACATTCCTACCTGGATAGTGCACGGACGTTATGATGTGATCTGTCCATTCAACAACGCTTGGGATTTGCATAAAGCATTCCCCGAGGCAAAACTGCATGTAATACCCGATGCTGGACACGCCTACGATGAACCCGGAATTCTCAATGCACTTTTGAATGCACAGGAAGAGGCGTTAGAAATTCTCACCGGCGTTCACAAATAGTTAAATCGGAGCTTTCTTTTCAACAACAAGCTCACCATGCAAGCCATCCTCCAGGAAGGTCAGCGAAGCGTAACTTCTTTTCAATGAATCTAAAAGGACGTTGGCTGCATTTGCATTAACAGAAAGTTGAACAGCTTGTCGAGATTGACCTAGACCACCGTGCACGCTGCAAAAAACATTGCCAGTTGTCGCATCAAATTTGTAGACTCCTCCATCCGGACAGAGAGCCGTGGCCTGATGCACGGGATTCTTGGTAGACGCGCCGACAATATCGCCAGCCAGGAGATCTCCTGTTCCTTTGATCGATGCCGCTGCCCGAGCGTACACCGTCAGTGGTGCCAGATTTTTCAAACATGCTCGGCGACTATTATCCAACCACAACAGATCTGAATCCGATTTTACCTTTCGCCAGTTCTGGTGGTTAATTTCGAACAGTGCTTGTGCTTTACCAACAAGCCCTTCTAATGAACCTTTTGGCGATATAGATACGCCCACTTCCGATCTGGATCTCATAAACAGATAGATTGATTCAATTACCGACTTTTGAGTGCTCAGGTACAGCGATTTGTTTATCCTCGCGAAAAACAGTCTAAATTTCGCGGGACCTATCTGCCACGAACAATTGTGAATATCGAGGTCCGGCTTTGATCGCAACCTCGAATAATCAAAAGCATTGAATCCTCGCGAAACCGGATTGGCTTTTGCAAGCATCGGCTCTAAAATATCCAGAAATTTGTCAACGATCGCCGGGTTATTCAAAGAGAGGGAGGCGTAAACCGGACGGTTCAACGAAGCAAGCAAGCCCCCCAGCCACAGGAATTGCCCAGATGCCGCAAGCAATCGCCCAGCATTCGGACCCGCCATAGCTGCTAGTCCAAGTAATGCTGAAATATCAAGACTGAATGTAGGCTCAGCATCCCAGATGTGAAAGCCGACCTTTTCTCCCAAACCATCTTTTAACAGCTCATCCAGCGCTTGCTTATACTCGCCAGTTTCTGATCCTGTACTGCGAATCGAACTCTTCAACAAGGCACTATGATCCTTGAGCGAGCCTTTGTTCAATTTTGCGCGAAAACTCATTATTGTTTCAGGTGGCAGGCTTTGGTGCTCTGAGGCAAGATCTTCCGGTTCGCTTGCGCCCAACAACGAATGAAGTCCGTTATACGCTGAACTATTTATGAGTGGCAAAACAATGGTGCGTGCAACATATCGATCTTGCTCGCACTTTACTTGAATTCCGATGGGATCAAAAAATGTGCGCCAATACTGATTGTAGACTCTAACAAACTGCTGGTACTCATTGGCCTCAGCGGCCGCGGCGAATCGAGCATAGCCATTGAGATTGGGCGTCATTGCACCCTGTTTACCATGAACTCTGCAATGGGCCGCTAATGAATCTAGACTTCTCTCGTTCCCATTCGGTCCAGATAAATTATACTCGCCACCGTCGATACAACTTCTCAACGCGCCAAGCTCAGGACATTGTCCCCATTGAATAATCTCATTAATACTGCCAGGAAGTCGTCCATGCTCAGCGCTAAAGAAGAGAATGGCATGATTGATCATCTCCAAATTCTTCTCACAAACGGACCTGCGATGCTGAGAGATTCGCAATTCTGGTCCGACTAATTTGCGAATAAAAGCATCGGATAGATAAACAAAGACATCCTCATTTTTCTTGTCCCATCGCATAAGTGTTCGAACGTATTTGAATTCACTGCTAGAGCCCAATGACTCAGAATCGCGAGTACTTACCGCGATTAACGTCCTCAAGGCTTCGAGCGAATTGCTACGCACATGAATTTCAGGAGACAAATTGCAAATGAATAACACATCGTTTTCTTCAGAAGAACCAATCTCCAGAACCTCTTTCCCACCCATTTCGATAGACTTTGCATTTTGCTGGCCAGCATGATTATTTAATAACTGTTGAGCAGTTCGATCATTGAATTTGAATAGCAAGCTAATATCAGTGCCTTGCTGAAAATACAAATCACTGCCACAGATAGCAACTTCATCAAGGCCAGGTCCACCGAGAACCTCAAGCAATGCATCGTCTATCTGAAGATGGCGACGATAGTGCTCTATCAAGGCAAGATCAACAGACTGCTTTTGCGCCTGCTGATTGAATATTTGTGCAAAGCTATTGGAATTCAACAGAATCTCTTGCATAGCGCTGACTGAGCGACCTTCAATTAGAAAGAAATCTGATGGAACATGCCTCGACAGGAGAGAAACTTCAGATTGCTTATCGCCAAGCATATCCTCCCACGGGTGGCTTACCGCGCTCGGTCCTTGCAATCCAGAGATGGGAATATTGCGTCCATCGCGCCCTTCACCGGCTGCTTGTAGACTGGCATCAAGTTGAAGGCTTTCCTGCACCGCCATCGATCCGGAAAGCATCGAAAACATGTTGACGTTTTGCATGCGTTGGGAGCTCGCTTGTCGAAGCATTTCGTTGCGTAATTGCTCGGCAGTATAGCCACCATGCCTCTCTGATTTGCATTCCAACTCATATTGACGAACGATGAACTGAATCGCCTTATCAGTTGGACAGAACTGAAGCCAGGCCTGTGCATCATCAGGACACCATTTATATAACTGCTTTCGCCCGGTAGAAGTTTTCGCAAACATAAGCGCGCCCCCTATTGCCTTTCTCCAGTCTATAACTTGACAGTCCTAATAATCCAAGGACCGATCACTTAAACAACTGCTGGACGTGCTATAACTATTCTGCTCCAAGGGTTCACGGCATGTTAATACTGGAAAATAACGGCGTCTCGGTAAAAATCGAAGGAGAAACCTACCTCTATTTCGGAGGAACCAATTATCTCGGGTTGGCTCACCGCCGCGAGCTTTTGGAAGCCGCAAACGAAGCTTTCCAGAGATTTGGTTTCAGCGCCGGGGCCTCGCGACTGACTTCTGGCGAATCCGCAGTCCTAATCGCCCTTGAGAATCGAATCGCCCAATTTGTCGGCAGCAAATCAGCGCTGATTTTGCCTTCCGGATATATTTCGAATTTTGCGGTCGTCGATGCAATAGAAGACTTGGTCGACGCCTGGGTGATCCAGCCAAACGCGCATCGAAGCATTCTCGCGGCAATTGCACAAAGCAAGAAAATGGTTTACGTAATTGACGACGCTAATGGTGACAACAAAGTCAATCTCGGAGGAAAGACGCTTTCTTTTCCAAGCTTGAAGACCTGCCCAGAGCGTTTCCGCAAAGGGTTCTTCTTGGAACCAATTGATGCGATGAATGGCAACGTAAGCGATCCCCGTCCGATTTTCGAGGAGTTGGATTCGAGCGATTTCCTGATTTTGGACGAAGCACATTCGCTTGGTGTTTTGGGAGATAGTGGAAAGGGAGCGCGCGAATTCTTCGGACTTGCATCAGCTTCTAATTTGATTACGACCGGCACATTCAGCAAAGCATTCGGCACGCAAGGCGGATTTGTGCTTGCATCCGGCGACGTCATCGGGCGAATTATTGAGCGCTCGGGAGCATACAGATCATCAACTCCACTTTCACCAGTGATCGCTGCGGCGACAATGGAGTCACTGCGATTGTTGATGGAAAGCCCGGAAAGCACAATTCAAAAACTGCAGAGCAATATGCAGATCATGCGCAAGTCGGTTGCTCAGTTGAATACTTCAAGCAATCCTCACGTCCCTATATTCTACGTTAGCGGATTGGATTCCTTGCCAGCGATACAAACAGCTCTTAAGGAGCAACACATCTGCGTTCCACAAGTTGGCAGCTATTTCGCTGGCGCCAGCAATATCGGATTACGCTGGACGATCCAAGCGAACCATTCGCAAGAGCAAATGGAATTGCTAAGCAATACGATCCTGAAGAGTATGGAAGTGAAAAAACGCCGTCAGTAATAGCTGGGTAGCTGGGGCATGATGCAGAGCTTAGACTCCGGCTGCAAGCTGCTCTGTCAGCACGTTGCAACGCTTAAGAAGTTCCTTTGCCTTCAGGCGCTCGCAGGTCTCCTCAAAGGAAGGCGAAGGTCCACGCCAGCGCAACTCATCTATATTATTGAATACGGGGACATCGTATCTCAGAGTAGCGAGCTTTCTGAAAAGGATGGCGTCATCCCACTGCTCCTGAAGCGTCGCTGCTAACTTCTTGGCTCCTCTTATTGAAGAGCTCCACTGATCGGCAATCTTGGGAATATTCTCCAAATGTCCATAAAGTCCGAGCACCGTGCCCGACGCTTTGGCACCCCAACCTGGTAGACCGGGATAGCCATCGGCAGTATCGCCGACAAGAGCCAAATAATCAGGAATAGATTTTGGACTGACGCCGAATTTCTCGATCACCCCGGCTTCGTTTCGGACTGTATTACGCATCCGATCAAGCTGAACAATTCGATCACCGACGACGCACTGACTGAGATCTTTATCCGGAGTACATATGATCACCTTCTGCACTTCAGGAAGGTCGGATGCTTTTACGGCAGCGGCAGCAAGCGCATCGTCAGCTTCAAACTCGACCATCGGCCAAACTTTGACGCCCATAGATTGGAGAGCCTCTTCCAAAATAGGAAACTGTGAAAACAGCGCCTCTTCGATTCCCGCGCCTGTTTTATAGTGCAGATAGAGTTGGTTGCGAAAAGATTCGATAACGTGATCTGTTGCCACTCCAACATATCGCGTACCGCGTTCCATCATATTTAGTACGGAACCAAGAACCGCTCGAGTAGCACCAATTTCCTGGCCTTTGCTATCTGCCGATTTCGGCACTACAAAAAAGTGGCGGAACAATTCGTAAGTACCATCTACTAAATAGATATCCATCAGCGTTTCCCCGTCGAAACTTTGGCGAATCGGTGCAAAGGGAGTATTATACTAAAACGATCAGGCGTATAGACCAGCTCTAATCAGTCTTGTGAATGGAGAGGCTAAGTTGACTGAAAGCACTGAGAAAGCCATCAAGCTGCTTTACAAGGTCATTCTAGCTTCCCTCGTTGTTTGCCTTGCAGCGTCCGGCTTGACATTCTATGCTTCCGGTTTCAGCATCGGCTTCATTTTATTGGTTGTGTTGTGCATTTTGCTTTCCTACGCGGTCCAATCTGTGCGAAACAGCCTGGACGAGCTGACGCTTCTAAAAACCGAAGTGAAAGACAGCTTTAAGATGATAGAGAAGATCGCCTCACAGGAACTTTCAGCAGACAAGTCCGGCAGTTGGTCCATTGGAGCATCAAGCAATAGTATGGTTAGCCAACTTGGTTCGCTGGCTGGAACCATCCGTGAGTTGCGCAAGCGAGAACGCTCCATAATAGAGAACGCCGTAGATGTGATTTGCGTTTTAGACGTCCATGGCAACTTCTTGTCCGCCAGCCCCTCAGCGCAAAGAGTATGGGGTTATAAACCGGATGAGCTACTGGGAAAATGCATCAAGGAGTTTTTGGTTTCCGAAGACGCCGATCAGACGCTAGCCACCGTGCTTGGTGCGCAACAAAGTATCGGGCAACTAAACTTCGAGAACAAATTCAAACACAAAAAAGAGCAGCTCGTTGAGATGGAGTGGACGGCTCACTGGTCGGCCACCGACAACGGACTTTTCTGCATTGCTCACGACATTACAGAGCGTAAGCTTGCTGAGGCAAAGCTTACAGAGAGTGAAGCCCGGCTCCGCACAATGTTGGAAGCTATGCCGGTCGGCGTAATTACGTGTTCGCAAGGAGCAATTGTTGAATTCGCCAATCTGAGCATGCAAGAATTTACCGGAATCGAAATCAAGTCATTGCTTGGAACATCAGCATTCGATCTCGTTGTGAAAAAAGACACGGATGCATTTCGCCAGTACTTATTGAATACAAAATCCAGCGTTCAAAAACCGATGGAGTCAATGCTAGAGAGATCGGATGGAAAGCAGCTCGCCATCGAAGTCATTGTAGTTAGATTCACGGTCCAGTCAGTAAGCAAGCTGCTAATTATTTTTGCTGATGTGACGCAAAGAAAAGAGATGGAAAGATTACGAAACGAATTTGTATCCATGGTAAATCACGATTTGCGCGCGCCGTTAACCTCGTTCTCGGGATTGTTCACGCGAGTGGAATCCGGAGCATATGGACAGCTTAATCCACAAGGCAAGGAAGTGTTCCACCTGGCACACTTAGAATTGGACAGACTGATGCGCCTGGTCGGAGATCTTCTGGACTTAGACAAATTAGATTCGGGCAAGCTTGTTATCGAACCCGACACGGTTGCAGTTTTAGATATAATCGAAGCCTCGGTTTCTTCCGTAAAAGCGTATGCAGACATTCGCGGCATCAAGATAGTTTATGACGAGATGGAATCCGCCTGCTATGCAGATCGACGCCGCATCATTCAGGTCATGGTTAACCTCCTTTCTAATGCGATCAAATTTTCGCCAGACAACTCTCAAATTGAGGTGCATGTCGAAGGCATGAGCGAACACCCTTCAGCGAATGAAGATGACGCGCAGCCAGTCCGCATTTCAATCAGCGATCAAGGTCGAGGCATTCCACCTGAGAAAATTGGACAATTGTTCGAACGCTTCCAACAAGTCAAACCGGAAGACCCTCTTGAGCGCGCGGGCTCAGGGCTAGGTTTATCGATCTGCAAGGCAATAATCGAAGCTCATCACGGTAGCATTGCTTGCGACAATCGTAGCAGCCAGCGCGGTGCAACATTCTGGTTCACTCTGCCTCTAAAACGACCATAATCGCATAAATGCTTTGAACCGATTCTCCACTCTGGGTGAGGAGAATCGGCTCAAAGTTTCTTCGGCAGCAGCCGCGCCCTCGGCTTGGAGCAACTACTTTCCAAAGTCCTTAAAATTATTCAGCGTCGAGGCGGTATCCAATTCCATGAACTGTTTTGATGAGAGCCTCTTTGTTGCTAGCATCAAGATTTTTGCGCAGACGATTCAAACAGTTGTACACCGCGTGATGTGTTGAACTTGAATCGGAATGCCAGATTCGTTTTAGCAAGGTCTCTTGTGTAATTACTTGATTTGGGTGTTTGAAGAAAAACTGCAATACATCAAATTCGCGCGGTGTAAGAGGCAACTCAACACCATCTTTTTTGACAATGCGACTTTGCGTGTCGAGACTTATATTCTTTACCTGAAGAACAGCCTTTTCAACTCCTTCAGGGCGGCGTAATAATGCTTTCACTCGAGCAAGCAATTCACGCATGTCGAATGGTTTGGTCAGGTAATCGTCGGCGCCTGCTTCCAATCCTTCGACTTTGTCATCTATGCTGCTCATGCCGGTAAGCATAAGAACAAAGCCATCAGATTTGCTTCGATAATACTTGCAGATTTCGATGCCGTTCAGCTCGGGAAGCTGACGATCCAAAATCAATAAATCGTACTCAAAAGAATTCAAGTAGTCGAGGGCAGAGGTACCCGTGAATGCAGTATCTACTTTGTGTTGTTCGGCTTGCAACCAGTCTTTTACAGATCGGGAAATGCCGATGTCATCTTCTACAACAAGAATCTTTGCCATTTTCGCCAATGTTGGACACTGTAACATCACAAGCTTAACCTCTCGTTCTTTTGAAGTCCAGCGGGATTTCAAGTAGCTCAGGGACTTGGTTTCAGCCGAGCCGGTTCCACAGGAATTTGAACCGGCTCGACTGAACAACACACAAATGTTGACCGCTAAAAATTACATTTGAGTTGGGAAATCCTTTATGTTAGCGACCTCCGTGTCGCTTCCGCGGACCAGTCAAGCCCGCAGCATAATCACTACCGTGAGAACCTTGAGACTGTCCCTTCGAGGGATGCACCCATTTATCGAGCTGTTTGCTGTAGTACGGTTTGCCATTTGACTGAGCCTCGAGCTTATCCATGATTTCGGCTTTCTTCGTCGGATCGACCTTCTCTAATGTGTCTTTAAGCTTGTCGTTCCTGTCGAAATCTTTTTCCGCTTTCTTATCGTAACCGTCTTTGTCTTTATCAATGTTGACCCATTTGCCTAGTTTCTGGTCGAAGTAGTCACCCTTGTCCGAGTCATCATCTTTGTCCTTATCGTGTGGGTTTTCCTTCTCCATCTCATCCTTGCCTAATGGATCTTCCTTCTCCATCTCTTCTTCCTTGGCTAATGGATCTTCCTTCTTAAGCTCATCGCCCTTTCCATCCTTTTCGGCTGGTTCCTTGCCTATCTCTTCGCCCTTCGCGTCATCGCCATTCTTTTCTCCATTGGCAAGGTCGCCCTTGCCACCAAAGCCCTTTGCGTCATCGTCTTTGCCACCAAAGCCCTTTGCATCCCCCAGATCAAGCTTGGGAAGCGCACCGGTGGCGGTGTCATCCTTTCTGTTGGTAAAATCGCGGCTGCTCAAAGCACTTTGAGCTTCGCTCTGGAATTTTTCAGTAGCAGCTCCCTGTTCACTATTTTCGGAAATACGCTCAACTTTTTGTTCGCTCTTGTTATTAGTAATTGAATCGTCAGACATTGCCTTCTCCCATAAATGAAGGATTTGTCAAACGTTCCGAAACCATTCCCTTGATGAGAGAAACAATACCAGAATGTTTTTATCGTAGTCTTCCCAGCTTTCTCCCTAATTTCTCCCAACTGAAAAAATCTTGGAATTTTATTGGGGACCACTTTGCTGCATAGGAACCGAACTGTCATTGATCGGGACCGTGTCCAACATATTTTGCATGGACTGTTGATTAGCTGCCTTGGCTTGCTGTTCGGCAGCTCGTGCTTTCAGCTCTTTTTCATCTGGTGCCATTTCAAGCATCATTGCGCGGAAGGCATAAGAGTGCGTCGACACATGCGAAAGAGTGTTATATCCTTCCCGGCGTGAGAGCTTCCACTGCCCATCTATGCGCGGGAAGCCGCGTTTCTTATCCATACTTAGCTTCCCATCATATGGAATTGGATTGCCATGAATTCGCCCGTTGCGTATGTACGCCTTTCGGAAGAAAACATGATTCTTATTTATTGTCCCACCAATTTGGTAGGCACCAAAGGCATCGTCGCCATTGCCGCGAATCTGGTTTCCTTTGTGCTCCACTACCATCCGCCCGCGACCTATTTGTCCAGCCTGATTTTTGAAATCGAGCGCCCAGACACCAGACAAATGTTTTAAGTCAGGCTTCCGAGGCGGTGAAGCGCTAGCAACTTTTGTTTGTGTTGCCGGCGGATTTTGCAGGGGAGCTGAAGCGTTCGTTTGCGGCATCGCAGGCATTGCTTCAGGTAAGTCAGCACCGGAAGGCTGACCTTGAATTAAGGCACCAGGATTCGGTGATTGTTGTGCCGGCCCACTCAGACCGGGCAAAGCAGGCAGAGAGAATCCAGGGACCCCGGAAGGTTTGGCATTCTGTGCAAGCTGCCCACCTGGCATTCCTGGAAGTCCGGGCATCGACTGCCCACCTTGGGCACCAGGCATTCCTGGCATGCCCGGCATAGCCTGTCCGCCACCTTGGGCGCCTGGCAATCCTGGCAATCCGGGCATCGCTTGTCCTGCGCCCTGCCCTATGTTCGGGATTTCATCTGGAATGGCTGACGCCGGTAAATCAGGCATCGCTTCCTTCGCCACATTTTTTACAATCGCCGGTAAGATCGGCGAGTCTTTATTCTCCATGACAATGTTTTTGACGAGTCCAAATAAAACGAAGGCAGGGAAACCAACAAACGCACAGGTAACCGTACACATGATCAAGAAGTTGGAAGATATAGCAATCGGACCTAACTGGAGAATTTTGTCATCAGTATTCCTATGACGAAATGGCTTTGCGCGGCCGCCCTCAGCGCCAGGCTTCTTTCCAGATTTGGCCACGGCTGCCTCAGTGGTTCGCTTCCGAGCAACCTTTTTATTCTTCTCCTTGGCTGAATTTGCCTGTTTCTCGTCGAGATCATCCGCTGTTGGAAAACGTTTACTTACCTTGCGGGATTTTGATTCTGAAGAAGCATCTTCCTCTTGTTTTGGGTCTGCCTCATCATCCTCTGTTTTTTGCGAATCATCATCCAGCACTTCACCGCGATTCAACTTCTTCGGGGGAACTGCGTCAAAAAGATTCGCGCTTGGAGCGGCGCCCGCCGAAACGAAATCACGACTTGTAGCTTTCGCTTGCTCGCCTATTTGTTCCTCATCTCTTGCAACAAACACTGTCTTTTCGCCGGAATCGATCGCATCAGAATTGGTGCTTGCAGCAACTTCAATTTGTTCAGAAACATCTTCGGAAGGAAGAATGGTGCTTACTGGCATTGTTTCGATACCGGAGCCATCATCACTGATACTGGCTGCCAATTTTGCAATCTCTGGATCAATTGCATCATCAATTTCTTCAATTGAATCGATAAATTGTTCCCTAGCCTGGGGAACAACGGGAGAGAATGCTTCGGCAGGAGTCATCGTCAGCACAGGCGCCGTTGAGACAGCCTCCTCTTGTTGAGGCGGATTAAATTCCCGCTGTGCTTGTGGCATTGGCGAGGCGGGGAACACGGAGACTTCCCGTGAAGAAGGCGGCTTCTCGTTTCTTTGATCCATTGAGACCGGCGAATTGTTCGGAGCAGGCGAATTGTTTTCCGGCGACTGATTCGCCGACGTACTATCAGATTGGGATTTTCTTCTCGACAAAGCTCTAATATCGCTTGCATCGAGCTTTTGCTCTTTCTTAAAGAATGGGAGCCATCCAAAAAGTTTTTCTACTAGATTCTTCTTTGCTGGCGCCTGCAAACTTGAACCGGAAGAACTCGCTTCATCACCTGCGCTTGCATGAGGCATTTGTTGATTAGCAGTCACTGACGTAGCATCGGTGGAAGAATTCCTAGCGCCGAAGATAGCGGAAGAAACGGATCGACCGTTATTGGTCGAGTTTTCCAGGCCGGATGCAATGCCACTCTCCGGCTCAGGCGACGCCGGTGTCAGAGCTCGTCGATCACGCTGTTGCACTTCCGCATGAACGCGCTCGTTTCTTTCGCGCTCCATCTCGGCAAGAATTGCTGGGTCAACCTGTGAAGGTAATCCGTGGTCAAGATCAGTTGGCTCATCAAAATAGCTTGCCAATTCAGCAGGCAAAGGCTCAAATACCAAGTCACCGTCGACCCGGCGTTCCTGCGCTGTACTCGACAGGACTTTCTCCGGAAGCGGAGCCAGTCCACCGAACTCGTCCTCGAGACCCTGCCCCAAATTCTCATACTCATCCACATCTGCGTTGGCTTCACTTGTAACTGAGACATTTTCAGAATCAGCTTCAAAAGCGACTTGCTCTTCTGCCTGCCAATCATTGCCCCACTTCTCTTCCTGCGGCAAGGACTCCTCTGCATCCGTTTGATAAACAAAATCGTTTGAAACTTCGTCGTGCTCAAATCGTGTCTCTTCTTGAGGTTCGTCTTCATTGGTCGCAATGGCATGATCAAAACCGGGAGCTACCCCGTCAATTGTTTCATCTTGATTGTAGGTTGCTTCTTCCTCTTCCGGATCAGAGAAGAAGTCCATCGGAGAGTAATGATGAAATGAACCATCGCCCGAACTTTCAAATGCCTGGTAATTTGGTTCAGCATTTTTTGCTACTAAGTCCCAAGCAGAAGTTTTTTCCGTTTGTCCATCAAGACCCAAATTCTTATTCAGGTCATCTGGGGAAAATAGTTCGTCGCCTTGTTTTGAACTGCTTGTGCCAGCATGCAATCGTTCGACTCGGGATCCTGTCCATGCCCCGGTGGAAAAACTGCGTTGTTTGTAATCCGATCCTTCCTCTGAACTCACAGCTGGACTATTGTTGTTGCCAGGAATAAAGCCCTTCAACACATCGTTATCACGATTCACACCTTCGCTTTTGCGATCTACCGGAAGCGGCGGGACATAATTGTCGGTCGACGCCTGGGCTCCTTCGCTAGCTCCATCGCGCTCGTCGTCATTGCAAATCGAACTGCTGTCTACGAACGTCGAACGTAACAACCCATCTGGTCCATAAAGAACGTGATTAAGGGTGCGTTCAAGGTCAAGAGGGTCGTTCCGCAGAAATATTAAAGAGGCAAGTTCAGTCAAGACCGAGCCTCGGCTGCAGGTGAACTCACAATATGCGCCGCACGATTGGCAGGAGCTCGGAGTGCCCCTAACAACAAATCCACAGGACTGGCAAATCAGAAGGTCCAATCTTCACCTGGAATGGCGTGCCCGTTTAATACTCTTACCTTTTTACCGTCAAAGTTCGAATTTCGGACATTACCTATAGATTATAGCTTTTCGAGCTTGATAGGGCATTGTCAAGCCTCTCTTTTTAGCCAATTCCTGACACCGGCAAGATAAAAGCGGCCGGAGCCCCGATTTCAAACCCTTAAGAAGGCTGTGCTTGGGTCGGCCGCTTTTATTCATCACTC
Source organism: Candidatus Obscuribacterales bacterium (assembly GCA_021732085.1). Classification (GTDB taxonomy): domain Bacteria; phylum Cyanobacteriota; class Vampirovibrionia; order Obscuribacterales; family Obscuribacteraceae; genus JAIEPM01. Next base: position 73,347 of record JAKFVQ010000017.1, read on the forward strand.
ATTAAAGACTTATGCTGGCGTAGTCCTCCGGGTTGGACATCATTTCTTGTCATTTCCTTTCCTCACGCTTTTATATTACTCCTCTGCCAGGTATGGAGCATCGTTCCGGGGTTCGATTCTCCTTCAGCATTAAGGACGATGCGTGAAACCGCATGTGGTGCTTTCTAGTGCTTCTGGACAGCAATCGCCCATTAAGACAGAATCTGCTAATATCTGCTTGCCGCCCATCAAGCACGACTTGAGAGCTTCCAAAATTCGCCGCTAAAGCTTAAGTTTCCAAGGCTTCGCTATGGTTCCCCCCATTCCAGAGAGAGTTCGTCCTTTTGTAATTGCGGGAATCTTGTTCGCTCTTGCTATCAGCCTGCCCATATCAAACCTGTTCATTCAGAGGCAGAGTTTGGCGTCTAACAATAACGCGGAATTCAAGGCAGTATCCGACATTCTGGTTGCAAAATGCGCAGATTGCCACACAAAGGATCTCGCTCAATATCCCCTTTATTACGATTTCCCAATTGCAAGTAGCATCGCTCATGAGAACGTAAGGAATGCGCAGTCATCGTTTCTAATAGACAAGAAAAAGCTGTCCGGAGAAATTCCCTTCAGCGAGAGTGATGTGGAGAGGCTTTCCAGAGCAATGGCAAAAGGAGACATGCCACCAGCACAATATATCGCGTTGCACTGGGATTCGGCTTTAAATGAAAAGGAACAACGAACTCTTTCAAAATGGATTGATAAACGCTTGAAGGAATTCGATATCAGGCCCATCCCAACGGAGAATTTTTTCCATCCCAACCCGGAGAAAGTAGCACTGGGAGAAAAACTGTTCAATGACAAAATGCTCTCAGCAAGCCAGTCTAAGTCTTGCGCAAGTTGCCACTCGCTAGAAAAAGGTGGCGCCGATCAGGTCCAATTTTCTATAGGAGATAACGGGCAAAAATCAGCCCTCAACACACCGACTGTCTTCAACGCAGCGTACAACATAGCGCAGTACTGGAATGGGCGTGCGGCCAACTTAAAAGAGCAAGCATTGGAAGCGGTCAGCAATCCCCATGAAATGAACGCGGACTGGAACGAGGTATGCTCTCGATTGAGGAACAATGAAACATACCAGAAATTATTTCTTCATGCTTATCCAAATGGTGGCATTACAGCGGCGAATGTAAGTGATGCCATTGCAGAGTACGAACATACACTGCTAACGCCTGGAAGTAAATTTGATCAGTTCCTTGCGGGGGATAAGGAGGCACTCAGCCCCGAAGAGCTCGAAGGCTATCAACTATTTAAAAAACAGGAATGCTTTGTGTGCCACACTGGACCGAATTTGGGCGGAATATCCTTTGAAAAGCTTGGCAAAACCAAAGATTATTTCACCACCGAAATGCCAGGAAATCGAGGAAGAATAGATCTTTCCCACCGCAAGGAAGATCTGCATGTATTCAAAGTTCCATCATTGAGGAACATCGAACTTACTGCTCCTTACCTACACGACGGCAGCGCAAAAACTTTGCCTGAAGTTGTTCAGATCATGTCCGAATATCAAACGGACAAATCAATGACAAAAGAAGAAATAGAAAAAGTGGTTGCATTTTTGCGCACGCTGACAAGCAGCAGCTTAAGCACAAGGACTAAATCATAGCTTCCAAAGCCATGCAGAATTAGCAGCACTGCGATGTTAATCAATATTCGGCCCATGATCGCATTCAGAACGATGCCTATAGAATGACAGCGTCGAAATTTGGGAACAAGTCCCCTGTGCGCCAGTCTTTACACAGGAAGTCTATTTTGTTTTCGGCAGTATCGGAGAATTCCACATGCTAATGGTCATGCACGTGGCGGGTTTGATTTTGGACACACGCACGGGTAGAAACCTTGTGGTGGTGGCAGATGAAGGTGATAATCGCGCGATTGTTATTGCTGTCGGATTAACCGAAGCAATTGCAATAAACGACGCATTGCAAAACAAACCAGCAGAACATCCACTTACGCATGATCTGCTGATCGAGGGATTGGAACAGGCCGGCTACCAGATAACACAGGTTGAGATCGGCGCCGACAATGCCAATACTTGCCTGGCTAGCATTCATCTAAATCCCAAGAACCAGTTGGCTGAAATGACCGAACTGCGCTCGCTGGATGCTCGTCCATCAGATGCGATCGCGCTTGCGATCCGTGCTCACGTGCCGATTGTAGTCAGCCAGCAACTCTTCGCTTCCGGTTCGATCTCGCTAGACCTTTTCGACGAGAACGAGCCCCAGTCAGAATACAGCAACGGGCAAACACCGGGAGGATATGCAGCAGGAAGACCGTCCGAGTATCCAGCTCACGACGAAGACTTCAGCCGCTTTCTTGAAAACGTAAAAGCCTCGGACTTCCATCTGGACGGTCCTTCGCAATTTATGTAAGCAGTTGCTGAAAAATCAGGCGACGATCAGATATCATTAATTGAAGTCAGTCGCTACCTAGCAGCAAATATGTACAAGCTCTCAACTCGGATCAGGCTTCTGATCGCAATCTCAGCATTACTAAGTCTTCCGGTTGCGTCGCTCACCAGAAATGTGATCGCGCAGACAGAGCTTGATAGCGCGCCTGAGAAGTCGCCCAACAGGCCGATCAAAGATAAATGGGCTGTAGTAATAGGTGTTAGCAAGTTTGCTAATCCAAAGATCCCGCAACTGAAATACCCTTCGAAAGATGCAAATGATTTTTATCAATATCTGATCAGTGATGGCAAATTTGCCAAGGATCACGTTTTACTGCTAACAGACGAGAACGCAACGAAGGTAAAAATTCTCGATGCATTTGGCGACGGCTGGCTGCCAAGGCGTGTGTTTCCAGATGATATGGTGGTTATCTTTATTTCCTCTCATGGCAGTTCCGCTGATGCTGCCGGTGAGAATTTCATCATTGCACACGATTCTGATCCGAATCATCCATACGCAACGGGAATAAGGCTTCAGGATCTTTCCTCCGAAATAACGAAGCGAACTGGTTGCGAGCGAGTCGTTCTTCTGCTCGACGCCTGTCATAGCGGCGCCGCAACAGCTGGCGCAAAAGGTATGCAGCGAACGGTCAGTAATTTTGATCTTGAGAAACTAGCAGGCGTGGGACAGTTGATCATCAGCTCAAGCCAGAGAGATGAGGTTTCCTGGGAGTCTAAGCGCTATCCGAATAGCGTCTTTACGCACAATTTGATTGAAGCTCTCAAATCACAAGGTCAGCAAACCAAGCTCGCCGAGGCTTATTCAAATTTGAAGCAAAGTGTTGAACAAGAAGTGCGCTTTGACCGGCTGGCATCGCAAGTGCCAGTGATGATCAGTAAATGGAATGGTGACTCCATCTCAATATCGGCGCCACCATCGGAGCCACGGAAAGTTTTGGCGGAAATAAAAGATGACTTATTGGATGCGCCACCAACACCAAGCACACCGACGCGCAATGTAGTGAAGCTTGCAGCAGGTAGCACGCCAGCCAAGCCAACTGCGCTTGTAACTGCGCCGATTCAAAATGCGGTGTCGACCGGAAGCAGTACCATAACGAATGCAAGCTCGCTGTCGCAACTAAACATGATGCGCACACATTGGGGAAGTAATGGTGGCGATGCGACACTTGAGGCCGGCACGAGAATTCTCACTCAATCCGAGCTTGCCGGGCTGAGTAAAAACGATTTACTCTATCTATACAACGAAGCTTATGCTCGGCACGGTCGAGGCTTCTTGATGAAACCCATTCAAAGCTACTTCAACAGCCAAAGTTGGTATAAGCTTGATCCGGACTATCACTATCGTCCGGATGATCCAAAAGTTGTAGCGCGCGGGACTGACGATAGCTTGGTAATCAACGAAAAGCGCACACCGAAGCAATGGGCGAACATGCAAACGATAAAGCGCGAAATGAATTCGCGCAAGAACTGATGTATTCCGGCAACGACTTAGAAGTTTTTTCGGGGCGGAGCCAAATTTACTTGGATAACGAAGCTGCAATCAGAAGCAGTGAAGAATACCGGGGCTCCAGGACTAAGCTGCATTACGAAGCAGACTGGACGCCTGCACTCTCATCTTACCTTGCGGGCTTTTTCTGAACTTTTGCGGGACTGGTTTCTGCTTTTAATTCTGTTGCAGGTTTGACTGGGGCAGTTTCTTCAATGACTTTATGAGAGATAGGCAAGCCGCATCTTTTCTCGATCGTAGTGATCTCTGCAATTTGTTCTTTTGCAAGTTCTTTCTTCCCTTGCTGATCGTAGATCAGGTGCAAATTTTTCAAAATCCCCATGCGGGCAAGATCTGTTTTTGGTCCGTTCAAAGGCTCAAGCGCGGCCAACGCTTGTTTGTAGTTTGCTTCTGCCACGTCCATCTTGCCTGCGCGAAATGCTTTAATTCCCAGGAGTACTAAACGGTTGCTCTCATCGAACTCGGCAGGACGCTGCTGAGTGAAGGCCGGCGATATCAATTGCAGGGAGAGCAAGAAAGCCACACTGACTGAACTCAAGAGAATCTTCATGTCGCACCTGGAATTAGTGGCAAGAATTTTATCACTTCAGATCCCGCCTGTCATCCAATGATTAGATTCATACACTCTTATAATTACTAGCGGAGCGTTGCGGATGCAGCCAGGGACTATGCAGCTCAGCCACGTGGTCGCAATGGATACATTATGAGTTCAGAAAACAGCTCCGATCTTCCGAATCAAGCTCAGATTAACGACGAGGTTCGAGTCGAACTAATCGACGACTCCCTAATTTCACAGAGCAGCGCTTACAACAAAGACCTCGCACCGATTCCAATCAAAGAACGCTATTGGTCAGCTTGGCACTATGCAGCACTATGGGCCGGCATGGCTTGCAACATTCCATCTTATATGACCGCATCGGGACTGATCGCAAATGGGATGAATTGGTGGCAGGCTCTGCTAACGATCTTTATTGGCAATACCGTCGTTCTACTTCCAATCATTCTCAATTCTCATCCAGGAACCAAATACGGAATTCCATATCCCGTTCTTGTCAGAGCGTCTTTTGGAATACGGGGATCAAACTTGCCTGCGCTGATGCGCGCCATTGTCGCATGCGGATGGTTCGGCATAAATGCGTGGATTGGTGGGCAAGCATTATTTACCTTATTGAAGACCCTGATTCCAAATTGGAAAACGTTTTTTGGTGATGCGCTTGTTTCAGGACATACAGGATCTGAATGGTTATCTTTCCTCGTCTTTTGGTTACTCAACATTTTGGTCATCTTCAAGGGAATGGACTTTCTCAAAAAGTTCGAAACACTGGCGGCACCATTTGTTTTCGTCCTTACATTCGGCCTGACAATTTGGATGCTAAATCAAGCGCAAGACCTCGGTTCACTTATACACTCTGCCGGTAAGTTCACAAGCGCGCAGAGTTTTTTCCCTGAATTTATACCTGCCGTGACAGCCATGATTGGTTCATGGTCCACACTATCCCTGAACATGCCGGACTTTACCCGTTTCAGTAAAAGTCAAAAATCGCAGATCATTGGTCAAATAACTGCACTGCCCGCATCTATGACAGCATTTGCAGCAATGGGTATTCTTATCACATCAGCTGGAACTGTGCTTTACCCCCACATGACCCTAACCCAGCTTTGGGATCCGGTCACGCTTGTTGGCCAGCTCAATCATCCACTTCTTGTTGCATCAGCAATGTTCACCATTATGCTGGCAACACTTTCCGTAAATATTGCAGCGAACCTCGTCTCTCCCGCAAATGATTTCGCCAATATGTTTCCACGTTGGATCACATTCCGAAAAGGCGCAGCAATTACAGGACTGCTCGGCATAGCGATTCAACCATGGCGCCTTATGGAAGATCCGCATGCCTACATATTTACATGGTTGCTTGGCTATGCCGGCGGACTCGGCTCAATCTCCGGCGTCATGATTGCCGACTATTGGATAGTGCGCAAAACAAAACTTGATCTTCCAGCGTTCTATTTGATGAGCGGTGCCTACTGGTATAAGAATGGCTGGAACTGGAGAGCGATTGTCGCAACCATCGGCGGCTGTATCGTTGCATGGATCGGCTTAGTTCTACCCCAACTCCGCATCTTGTATGACTACAGTTGGTTTGGTGGCATTTTTAGTTCGATTGCAATTTATGTTCTGTTGATGAGAAGCGCCACTGAACATCGATCTACGAAGCAACAAAATAACGCTTAAAGCTAGAGACATTTTGCACTACAATCCGTTTCTTACTTGGAAAGATTGACCAGAGCTGATAGACAACCGGCGTGGACTCCACGCTGGTTGACTTTAGTCCTTGTTCTAATTGCCAGTCCGTTCGGGCTCAATTTCAAAACCAGTCCCTGCTTCGTTTTGACAACTTGTGTTCCATCTTTGAATTCTTCAACAATCGAGCACTCAGACGCCGCCAAGCTATTTGCCGGAGCAGAGATTGAATCGGCCTCCGCCTTTACGGTAGCTGTCAGACTAAGTACTGACAGTGAAACTGCAATTCCAGATATAAGTTTGATGTTCATTCGATTTGCCCTCAACCCGTCATTGATGATTAGAGAATATTCAGAGTTGGTGACAAAACCGGTGCTTGACAAGGTCTTTTTTGGGTCCTGACCTGAAATTGTTATTTTTTCGCAGTTTTACCATGGACAGAATGGAAGACCAGCCTGCCACCATCAACGATGGCGCACGAAAATTCACTTCTGTAAGAACGTCAGACTCTTGCAGATCAATCCCCAATACCTGCCTCCAGCAAATCATGCCTCCGGCTCAAGGTATTGCCCCGCATCAAGCATGTCAGTACCGCTGCTGCGACCCTTTTGGACAGCGCGCAACGACATACATATATATGGATGGCATTCAAAAGGGTTTCTAAGACTTAACACAAAATAGTAATTCCCGGCTTTTTATCTAATAGAAAGCGGCTACCACAGCGGTCTTTCGGTCCCGCGTCCCGAATTTATGCTTTTCTGGCAAAAGAGGGCGGCAAACTAGCCTCGCTTCAAAAAGAAGCTTGGTAAAATGATGGATTCAATAGGTGTATCAGCTGCCATCAGCAAGTTGGTAATTTACTGCAGAGGCAAACAGCAAGTGACAGTACCAGGAATGACAGAGCCTAATCGCATCGGAACAGTAATCGATAATCAGTACGAGATCCTCCAGCTCATTGGCACCGGGGGTATGGCCAGCGTTTACAAAGCGCGTCACAAGCAAAATGGCACAACTGTTGCAGCGAAAATTTTGCATCCGGCAGAAATGACTCCCACCGACATTGAGCGCTTGCGCAGAGAAGCTCGGGCGCTAAATGCACTGATCCACCCAAACATTTTGAAATGCCACTCATTTGGAATGCTCGATTCCGGTGAGCCTTACATCATTTTGGACCTGCTCGAAGGAATGAGCCTTGATCAAAAGATCCAGCATGAAGGCCCCCAAAGCCCTGAATGGATGGTTAAGGCGTTTCGGCAGATTTGCAAAGGACTTGCCGCAGCACACGAAAAGGGAATGATTCACCGCGACTTGAAGCCTTCCAATATCATGGTTGTCAAAGAAGAAGCAGACGGCTCCTTCGTCAAATTACTCGACTTCGGCATTGTTCGCTCGCTGAACGCCAGCAAGGACGATGTGAAACTCACACGCAGCGGCGAAATCTTCGGAAGCCCGCTTTATATGAGCCCTGAAACAATACAAGGCAAAGAAATCGATGAGCGTGCCGACATTTACGCGTTGGGCTGCCTCATGTATGAATCATTGACGGCATCACCACCGTTTTTGGGCGGCACAGTGCTTGCGACTTTCATGAAACACTTACAGGACAAAGTCAAACCGATGACACAGATTTTGCCTGAGTTGATCATTTCACTTCAATTAGAAAAAGTGATCTACAAGTGCATGCAAAAAGATCCAGCCAATCGCTATCAAACAGTGACAGAAGTGCTCGATGCGTTAGAAGGTTGCGAAGACTAGGGCATCAAAGCCAGCAGGATCTTACCGCTCGCAACCTCACGCTAACGCTCTTCTAGCGAGAATATCTCGACGCGCACGGCTAGCTCCCTTCCGGACAAAAGGCGCTCAGAGGAGCTATAAAACGCTAGTCTAGCAAGATCAGTCCTTTGAACTCAAAGGATGCCTGTAATTACGCACCGCATGCAAGAGTTCATCGAACTCCATGCCGAATCTATATGTCTGCATTTCTTTAACAGCCTGTTCAACAGACCACCCCTGACTTAGCCGGAATATGCCCAGCATGGCTCCGGTGCGATCTTTACCGTGAATACAGTGTGTGTAAATCGGGCTGTGATGGCGATCTTCCAACAAGCGCAGGAATTGTTCGACTTGCGATACTGTCGGGCGGACAAATGGACTAAGTGGAATGTGGAAGTGCTTGAGATTTCTGCGACGGCATTGTTCCCTGACGTGATTAGCGGCACTGCGCTCATCGCACAAAGTAATTATCGATGTGATGCCGAATTGGGCAAAGCGCTCCAAAATGTCGTCATCGGGTAGCGGACCTCGATACAAGTTTTCGACAACCTCCACAGGAGGATCTTCGTCATATGCGTAGTATTTGGAATATTTGAACATGCTTTTAGTTATACCAATTGCGTAACTTATTGAATCGGGTCGGACGGCCATTGTTGAATGCTTCGCAAAGTTTGTCGCACCTGTTTTAAAGCCGTGTCCAATGGATCCGCCATCTTTCCGTCAGGAGTGGCTCCGCCGTTGAAGAATATAGCAAAATCAACGCCATTGGGCATGTGTTCGATCTGAGCATGAACTCCAGCCTTGCCACCATTCTTAGTGAAGAACACTCCATCTGCTGACTGGCGGACAGCATCCAGACCCAATCCATAATGAGTGCCATTGGGGCGGTTCACCATTGGCGGTGGCAACGGCGCTAACATTTCGGCATAGCTTTCTGGCGAAATTAGTCGAGGGCTGAGGCTGCCATCGAGCGCTGAAAGAATGCGAACCATATCAACGGCTGATGCCAGCCAATTTCCAAAATCAGGTTCTAATGGAATGTTCTGCGTTTTACCTCCGGGCAACTCGCGCGGCGGCCAGCCGTTATATCGAGCCGATTCACCGGGACGATATTGTGGATGCTCACCCTTCATATCGTCGATACCGATGCTGGAAAGAATACCTCTCATAAATGGTCCATATTTTTGACCGCCGACGTACTCAATAACGAACTTAATTATGTTCCAGTCTCCATTTGCATACTTCGCGTCTGTGCCTGGATCGTAATCCAGAGGGGTGCTCAAAACATAAAGCAGCGCATCAGCAAATGGCATACCATTTGGGGCGGCGCGCCTTACTGCATTGCCGGCTTTAACATAAGCGCTATCGTCATTCCAACCAGCAGAATGGTGCAATAAGTGGCGAACGGTGACTTGATACATGCGTGGATCAGGGCGGCGCGGCAGTGGCGGACGCCCCAGGAGATCGTAGAGCGGGGTATCCAGATTCAATTTGCCGGCATCGTGGAGAGTGAGGATTCCAATCGTTGAGATAGTCTTGGTCACACTAGCCACGTTGAACAGAGTATTTGCGGTTGCACGTTCCCTTCTGTCTAAGTTCGCGAAGCCGAATCCTTTCGCGTAAACAAGGCGCCCGTTGATCGCCACGGCAAGTGATCCACCAGGCGAATTATACTGGCGCAGAGCGCCTTCCATAATGCCATCCAAGTCACTCAGATTTACTGCTTGATCAGGGCTTTGACCTTTGGGATTTGCAAATTGCGATTCTGACCGACTGGAGTTGTCTGCCCCACGATTGGAATCTTTTGGGACGACAAAGCCCGGACGAAAACCGGAGGCATTAGAGGGCAATGGTTGGCAGACCCAATCATCATGAAAGTTCGGCTCTTGCGAATGAGCAGGCGCAGAGCTAACTAAGAGTGCAAAGGAAGGGAATGCGAGCGCCACAAGCACCCATGAAAGCAGCCAATTCATCGCAGCGAACTACGAAGGGACTGGGAAACCACGGTCCCGCATCAACGCGTTAGTGTCGACGTTGCGTCCACGGAAATTGCGGAAGGCGACATCGGGGGGGACGGAATTACCTACACTGAATATGGTGTCACGGAAGCGATCGCATGTTTTGCGATCGTAGAAGCTGCCCGCTTCCTTGAATGCTTCCGATGCATCGGCTGACATGGTGTCAGCCCAGATGTATGCGTAGTAGCCGGCTGAGTAGCCGTCATCGGCGAAGATGTGTCCGAACTGAGTCGGCCTGTGTCGCATAACAATTTCTTTTGGGCAGCCGATTTCAGCCATAGTATCGATTTCGAATTTACCAGGATCGATTGTCTTATCTGGAGTGGCTGCAAGGTGAATCTTCATGTCATAGAGGGCTGAGGCCAAATATTCAACTGTAGTGAAACCTTGGTTGAATGTTTTTGCCTTCTTGATTTTCGCAACCAGTTCTGGCGGTATCGGCTTACCTGTTTTGTAATGCAAAGCGAACTTCGACAGAACTTCATCGGTGCTCAACCAACGTTCATTTACTTGGCTTGGGAATTCGACAAAGTCGCGTTTGACATTAGTTCCGGCAAGCATGGGATAAGTCACGTTGGAGAGCAACCCGTGCAACGCGTGCCCGAATTCGTGGAACATGGTTACGGCATCATCCCATGAAATGAGCACCGGCTCTCCAGGCTTGCCTTTGACGAAGTTGGAATTATTGGAGACTATAGGCGTGATATTGTCCTTGAATCGCTCCTGTGTTCTGTACTCATTCATCCAAGCACCAGAACGTTTCCCGTCACGAGCGTAAGGATCGAAATACCACATGCCGATCTGCTTTCCATCTTTGCGCACTTCGTACACAGTGACATCTGGCTGTACAACCGGCAGTCCTTCGATCTTGATCAACTCAACTCCATAGACTTGATTTGCTGCCCAGAACATTCCTTCGCGGATTTTTTCCAACTGAAGATATTGTTTGACTTCGTTCTGATCGATATCGTATTTTGCCTTACGAACTTTTTCTGCATAGAAACGATAATCCCATGGCTCAATCGTAATCTTCGCGCCTTCTTTGTCGGCAATAGCTTGCATATCTGCAACTTCTTCATGGACGCGATTAACAGCAGCCTTCCAAACCATCATCATCAGATTCATTGCATTGTCCGGCGTTTTTGCCATGTTGTCATCGAGAATCCAGTGAGCATGTGTTGGGAATCCGAGAATGCGAGCACGTTCTGCGCGCAGTTTTAGAATCTCACTCATAGTCGCCTTGTTGTCGTTCGCGTCATTATTGTCGCCGCGCCGCGTCCACATTCTCCAGCTCTTTTCGCGCAAGTCGCGTCTTGTTGAGAATGTCAAAAACGGTTCAACAGAGGATCGAGTATTGGTGATCAGCCATTTGCCCTTATGGCCTTTAGCTTCAGCCTGGCTTGCCAGGTCAGCGCGGAGACTGTCAGAAAGACCAGCCAGATCATCTTCCTTGTCCAGAATCATTGTGTATTTTTCTTCGTCAGCCAAAAGGTTATGGCTGAATTTAGTGAAAAGTCCCGCTAGCTTTTCGTTGATTTCGCGCAGGCGCGCTTTCTTCTTCTCATCGAGGCCAGCGCCTTGACGAGTGAACATCTTGTAGTAGACCTCGGTCAAACGCTGTTGCTCAGGATTGAGTCCCGATTTATCGCGCGTTTCATAGACAGCCTTGATTCGTTGGAACAATGGATCGTTTTGGATCTGTTCGTCATCGAACTTCGCCATGACTGGACGCATATCACTTTCGATCTCTTGCATCGGCTTGTCATTCATGGTGGCTGTATAAATCTCGAAAAAGCGCGTCGCTCTTCCAAGCGGCCGGCCGGCATCTTCGAAAGCGGCCAGCGTATTTGCGAAGTTGGCAGCGTCTCTTTGATCAGTGATTGCTTTGATCTCAGCCCGCTTGAGATCCATCCCTTTCATCAGTGCCGGCTTGAATTCGCTTACTTTGATGAGGTCAAATCGGGGGTAGCCGCCATAATCGCCTACCCAAGTCTCCAAGAAGGCGCCGACAGGAGTGCTTGCCGCCGTCGCAGCAGCAGCAGCATTGGCTTTGCTCAAGCTCATAAGAAAATTGCCTCCCATTGCAACTGCCGCAGTAGCGCCCTTTAGAAATGTTCTTCTCTTCATGGAAGAGTCCCCCAGATTAAGTACACACGAGCTGTCAGCCCGACACTTAGCCGAAATGGTCCCACATTTGCACCCCAAACTCAAATAGCTCAAGGAATTGCTAACTTTTAGTCAAGCATTTTTCGACGAAGGACCGGCGATGCCATTTGGTCATTCCATAGTTATCAATCGCCTCCCAATGTACTCGCGATCTGTAGCCTTCATGACGTCGATAGCAGAAAGTGAGGCTAGCAGCCCCGTCTAAGGGCTGTCGTAGGCCCGCTTCAATTCTGCCATATCGAGCTTGATCATTTTGAGCAAAGCTTTCATCATTCGCTCAGACTTACTCGGATCGGGATCAGCAGCCATTCCTTCCAACATTGATGGCACAATTTGCCATGTGACACCGTATTTATCGTCGAGCCAACCACATTGGCTAGGCTTTCCGCCTTCACTCAGCCTGTCCCAATAATGATCAATTTCTTCCTGAGTATCACAAACAACCATCATCGAGGTTGCAGGACTGAACTTGTACATCGGTCCGCCATTCATTGCTAAGAAGTGCTGTCCGTTCAATTCAAAAGCAACGGTCAGGACACTTCCTTCAGGGCGCCCGGATACATTGGCACTTGATTTTCCATAGCGCGCGACTTTGCCTTTCTTTGCATTCCTGAAAACGCTAACGTAAAAATCGACAGCTTCCTCAGCTTGATTGTCGAACCATAAGCACGGTGTAATTCTCTGCATAAACACTCCAACTCTCGTTATAACTTGAATAGATCATCATTAAGACCTGGATTTAACTTAATTTCCTTCCAAGTACTCAGGCATGGTTCCTTGTAATCGTAGTCATCCCACCTTACGGGCAGATTGTGATCCGGATGTACAAAAACTCGCTTCAAAGTGTTTTTCGGCTCATTCGGATGAAAAATTTCGAGTACATAAACAGATTCTTCAATGCCGTCAACATTGATCGGCTTATCTGTTACACGCGCTTTCTGTCCCGATTTCAGGCGCTCATGCAGAACGCGAACAAGCGAAGCAAAATCAGAATCTTCCATTTTGTCACCGTTTGCTGCATTCAGCATTTTGTCATCGGGTGTGGTTGTTACTGTAATAAAACTGGTTACGCCGCCGCCATGTGCGCGCGCTTTTCCATCTTTACCAATGACAGCGACAGAACCCTTATTGAACTCACCAATTTCTTCGATGCGCATCAGCTTCGGCTTTTTGAAGAAGAGCTTGCCTCTCTCAACGACATTGTTGTTCATTTTTTTGAATGTAGTGGTTTCAAAAATGAAACTATAGTCGTCCCACTGAGCAACATCTTTCTGCATCTTCTCAACAAATTCGCGACCATCTTTCATCTGTTCAACAAATGGCCCGTTTGCATTGAAATTTGGTTTTGAAACATGCTCGCTCTGCTTAGCTGCATTCAAAGGCGTTCCGGTGCAGAGAATAAAAGTGAAGCAAGAAAGTACAAGAAGAAAATTTCGTGAAAGCTTGTCGACTAATTTCATCGTATACATCGCCATTAGAGTTCGAGATTATACCTTTTTGTACATTAAGTGGGTACATAGCCATAGGTGATTTCCTGTCATGTACCAGAATCCCTCCACAGGCGGCTAAGCAATGACGAACGACAATAACCAGATTACAGTTCTTTCTGTTGAACACAGCGAAAGCGATCTTCTCGCCGTCAGAGCATTTCTCACCCAGATTCCAGGATTGAAACTGATAGAAGCTTCAAACACCGAAGATTCAATGAAACGCCTAGTTGAGGCGGCCGTCGATGTCTCTCTAATCGATGCAGGCAGTCCCGACGCAAATGTTCAATTGACAAAATCGATCAGGCAAGCGCATCCGACAGTGCGCGTGATCATTTTCACTTCAGCTGATACGCCGGAAGATATTTTCACTGCGATGGATGCAGGGGCAGATGGTTATGTTCTCAAAGGAACATTCACTGCAGCTCTGGAAACAGCACTGCGCAGCGTCAGGTTAGGTGCAGTCTGGCTCGATCCTGGAATCGCCAATCAAGTACTAAAAGTGATTGAAAGCGCCCACACAACACGACCTTCTCGAACCCTCCCAACAGGCATCATGACGATCCCTCTGATGCCGGAGGAGAAGTCACTCTTGCACGAGGTGGCTGGCGGAGAATGCAAAGACGGGGTTTGCATGGTCGATCCATCCTTCATCAAAAAGCTGCGCCGATTTGCTCCGGCGAGTTAGAGAATTTGACAGGCAAGACGATTTAGCAATTATCAGCAGCTATTCAGCGGTAGCTGGTTTGTTCTGCAACTTGGCTTGAAGTCCGGCAATTTCTGCTTCAATCAGACGCATAAACTGCGGATCAGCGTGCTTCATTCCCTTTGACAAATTAAGCGCAGACTTGAATTGAGTCAAAGCAAGCAATTCCTTACCTGCGACCTTGTTATTTTGCGCCTCAGTGAAGAGATTGTAGGCGGCTTTATCTCCAGAGACCGGTTCGATATTTGCGGGCAACTTGTTTACAGAGCCGTTCTTGCTGCACTCATTTGGCATAAGCACAGTCTTCTTACCAACGGGAACAGGTGTAAAACTTATGCCGCCTGCCGCATTCATAGGTAGCTGGTTTTGAGGCATGGGCTCCCCAAGAGTGCGATTGACATTTTGCTTAGGCGTTTGAGCCTGTCCGCTGTTCGGATCTGAACCAGCAGGAGGAATCCAAACGGCACCGCCCACTCCGCGAGGTGGGTTGGAATTATTTTGCTGATTTTGCAGTGTTTTCTGTACACGTTCGGAGGCCTTCTGAGCTTCGGCGCTGACGCCAAAGCTTACTATCGACGCGATGAACCCGGCTGCGACCCTGGACCAAAGTGTGACCCTGTCGCGTATGGCTTTAAGCCCACGTGGACAATTATCAGTCATTACCGTTCCGTCGGACCGCCTATAAAATGTCAGGCATTGGGAGCTGCCATTGACCTGAAGAAACGACTCCGCTTCTGTATCACTCATTGCAGAAAGGTTGTAAACGTTCCTCTCACATCCGGAACAGTGGCGGACCTTGTCATCACCCGTCATGTTATCCCAAGACATTGGGCAAGGCGCCGCTACTACAACCCTTTCAAGAAGTTTCATCGTTTTCTCCTCTTGGCCTACTTTATAAGAATATGCCCAGTGAACAAGTCCATCCACGGGGTTTATACTGAAGGCGCCAGGTCCTATACCGCCATTAATTTCAGAAAGGACGAATGTAACGTCTGTTTTAGATGGCTGATTCATGTGGAACGTTGTTTTTACTGATTGAGGGAAATATATGTCTTCTTTGCTAAAAAATTCTGCGGGCGTTCTTCTTTCCTTAGCAATGATGCTTTCTCCATGCGTTGCGCAAGCTGACGACGACGATGACACATCAGCTGCAACAAAGAACGCTCAAGACACAGTTAAGAAAGATGCCGATGAATTATCCGCCGAGCAGGATCAGCTAAAGCATTATCAGGATCAAGCCAAGTTTTACGATGATTTTGCAGCCAAGCGCCTGGAACACAACACTGTGCTTCGCAAGCAAGTCGAGAAGCGTTTGCAAGCTATGCAGATCGCACAAAAGAAGAAAGAGAACGCAGGCAACAAACATATCAGTCAGGAAATTGAGCACCTGCAAGCATGGCTGAATGATGAAGCTTCAAAGCGCAAGCAAATCGACCAAATGCGCGAGCGCTGGAGAACAGCAGTTGAAATGCAAACGGTAAAGCTTCAGAACACCAAGTATCAGTCTGACGTAGATAAAGCGTCACTAAAACATCAGCAAGATATCGATAAGACAAATGCCGCAATTCAATCTGAGAATCCGAAGCCGGCGGCTACACCAGTACAAGCCGGACCAAACGTATTGATACCAGGCTTCGAAGAATATCAAGGTACGATTCCAGTCCTGCTGGGACCTGGCGGCTAAAAAAAATGCGTCCGGCACAGCTTCCAACGTCGCTTATAGCTATTGTTTTTCTGACTTTAACGACGCAAGGCTCTGGCGCGCAAAATAATAAGAGTGCAGTCTCGAAAGCGAGTGCTAAAGCGCCAGCTAGTTCTGCTTCAGCGCAGAGGAAAGATGCACCTGCCAAAAGCGATGCACGTTCTAAGAATGCGAAAAAACGAAACTTCAAGTCAGAAGCGACTTTAAATGCAAATTCGATTACCGGAACCTATGAATCCGGCAATAATGCCCTGGGATCCGAATTGAAGGTTCAGGAACTTGCCGGTGGAAAAATGAAATTCTCGCTCTACTCATTCTGGCGCTGCCCGGATGGCACAGCTTGCAATGGTATCGCCGAAAGTACAATACCTGTAGCTCATCGCGAAGCTACTTACCATCAAACAGATCCGGAATACACGCTCAAGTTCGCCTTTTCGAAAAATGCATGCGTTGTGGAATGCGACAAGCCGAGCAACTTTGGTGGCTTCAATGTCGATCCAAGCGGCGCATATAAAAAGACTCGGGCAAAAGTCGTTTTCGATTAGTAGAAGAACGCAGGATAGTCATTATATCGGCTGCTATCCTCCAATGCCTTCTGCAGCTCTCGTTGGTAACGCTGCAACCAAATTTTTCCTACAGCCGGCGATGGATAATGTTCGCCCGGCGTCTTCTTATTTTCTCTGCACCAATATTTATATGCCGCTTGCAAGTTGTTGTTGAACTCTTGCGCTTTTGCTGCCAGGCGCGTATCCGTCTGGCTTATTGTGATCACTTCCTTCAGGCTGACCCGATCGGCGCCAAGCTTATCTCGACTATCGCCCCACGTGTTGTCGACTCCAATTTTCCCGCTTGCCGGATCATAGTCCTTCAAGCAAAGAACATGCCCGCCTCCAAAACCGGCGCCTTCTCCTCCAAGCGGCTTCCCAGCTGCTTCTGCAACTTGCTTACCCAAGAATCCACTACCGGAGTTTACTTGGAGCAGAATAGGAAATAGCTTTGCATCCTTGGCTTCGTTCAATAGGTTTTTCAATTCAGCTTCATTGCTGAAGTATGGGATTCGCTCATCGCGTCTTGCATGACCAGACAAGCCAATCTTGTCCCAGATCCAATTTGTGGCATATCCACCTTGCTCATAGTGCGCGATACACGAACCGACTTCCTTCTTACCGGTAATTTTCTCCATCGTGTTAAAGGAGTCTTGAATTGTCAGACCTGGATTACTCATCGGAGAGGTCATCACGGGCTGCAAGTTGGCATCAAGAGCTGGTCTGCCCTTTTCATCCTTGACACGAGCAGATTCGTAAACAGCGCTGCCATCAGGGTTAATTTCATAAACCTCTTTCGGTGGTTTCTGCGAAAGATCCAGGACACGGGAGCCATTATCATCAGGAGTCGCTGCTTGTTGAGCATATTCAAGATTCTTTCCGGGGAATTTGTCCTTGAGAGCAAGATTTATAGAGACCAGATGATAGATCTGACTTGCGTACGATCGCTTATTGTCGCCCGCAGGAACTTGAAGGTGAGCCTTATCAGCGGGCTGAACACTTCTGCTGACGTCAACAGCTTGCCCATTTGTTGCCGTGTACTTTCCGCTCAACGCAACGTCTGCGACTAATTTTGCCATACTTGCTGGATTGCGGTGATAGAGCCTGACTTCAGGCGAAGCAACATTACAATTATCGTAGGGGCCCTGATCAGCAGACGACGGATGAGCGGCATTGTGGAGTACTTGTCGGGCAAGAATAGCTCTGTTCTCTGCACTGACTCCAACTTTGCTTTCAGTATTAAACAAACGCTCGACTTCAGCGAAAGTAGCAGATGCCTCGGCAGCGCTTATGCGCCCATCGCGAACGTGATTCTCAATTTCCTGAACATCGGCCTTGAAAAGCTCCCGAGCTTTCGGATCAGCGATCTTTGAAGCCGCCAGATCAAGAAGTTTGTCTTTCTCCGATTTATCATTTTTTGGCTGAGCGGACTTCGCTTTCTCTGCGCCCTCAGCGGCGCTCACCAAAGCGATTAACTCAAAATTAGGCAAGGTGCTTTTGTTCTCAGTCCGACCTTTAACTGGATCGTTTTCAGCTTCCGGTTTTGAACTTGAACTGGAACCCGAATCGGATCGCATCACTGCATGAAAAGAAATCTCGTTTGTAGCCGCGGACTCTTTTGCACTCTCTTCAGAATCCGCGCTAGCTCTTTGATCTTCTTCAAAATTCTTTGCCACAAAAATACCCTCCCAAGATCCAATGGATATGGGACCGCCGCACCAATGGCATCAGCTTAAGGCAGCTTTGTGGAATTTTGGTTCCCAGACCACTCCGGAGGGCTTGATAATTAGTCGATGCTATCTGTACAATGGCGCCAATCGTGGATTCCCTGTTAGATTGTGTACTAATTGTCGGCGGCAGCACTTTAATTGCTGTTGCTGGCATGTTCCTCGTTCGAAAAAAAATTTCGCGGCAAGCACTGGAAGCGTGCCATGAAGTTGGCGGCATCATGTTGGCAATTGTAGGAACGCTCTACGCGATTCTTGTCGGGCTCATAGTTGTGAATTCACAGGGAAGAGTCGATGCCGCAAGCCAAATGGCTGTGACAGAATCGAACATGCTTTCGAACATCTATCACCTGTCGAAGACTTTCAAAGACCCAGCTCGACGCAAAATTCGGGAAACCATTCATGAATACGCCGTCGCCGTGGTGAAGGAAGATTGGTCGAAGGTTGAGAGCGATCAAGAAAAGGAAGAGACAATACCGGCTTACAGAAGGCTCTGGGCCGAAATCACTTCTTATAATCCACAAGAGGCAAACGAACAGCAATGCTATGCCACCATGCTCAATAACATGGAAGATCTTTCCGCCGCACGGAAGTTTCGCACAGTTGCCTCCAAAAGCGGTTTATCGCCCGTCCTCTGGACAGTACTACTTGCAGGTGGCGTCGGCATAGTACTCTTCACCTATTTCTTCTTTGTCGAGAATATGCTGGCGCAGACATTGATGACAGCATTTGTGACCATATTCATTTCTATGAACGTTTATATAATCCATCTCTGTCAAAACCCGTACCGCTTAGAACTGGGGGCGAAAGTTGCCGGCTTTGGTGGCAGCTTCACTCCCAACTGGTTCATTGACCGAACAGAACATGCTTCCACACAAGCAGGCAGCAACGCGGAAAAGGAAACGGAATCTAATGGCGCTGCAAAAGAAAACGAAAAGAATGCAGCACCGAAATAAAAGATGATCATGCTGAGAAGACCAAGTAAGAAGCCAACTTATACACAATTATTGTGTTGCCTTGTCTCATCAACGGGACTCTTTAGCCTGTCCTATTTTACCTCAGCCCTTGCGCAGACTGCAGGAGATGCACAAAGCGGCAATAACTTCAATGCAGGTTTTGTGCCGCCCCTTCAAGGCGGTACACCAAATTTTTCAAGTCCAGGTACTGTACCAAATACAAACACGATGAATTCACAGTCTGCAGCCGCCGCACTAAAGAACAGCAATATGCCGGCATCTGCCGTAAGCCCGGACGAGTTTCAGCAGAGGCTGCAACGCATCGATGCCATGGTGAACAGGCGGATGGCTGAACTCAATATTCCAGCATACACGCTGGCGATCATTCGAAACGGAAAAACTGTATTTCAAAAGCCATATGGGCTTGCATCCATACAGAATCGGCAACCCTGCAGCAATGATACCGTATTTGGTTTAGCTTCCCTGACCAAAACTTTCACCGCGCTGACTCTTCTTTCACTTGTCGATCAGGGATTGATTGGGCTGGATGATCCTCTTGCAAAATACATCCCCAATTTAACTCGTCCTTACCAGACGCTGACCATTAGGCAATTAGCTTCCATGAGTGCCGGAGTGCCAGACAAAGTTTTGCAAGAAGTGGCATGGGTCGATCAGCTGGATATTCTCGATCACACGCCGTTGGTATCAGCACCGGGCTCTCAATTTTTATATTCCAATTTCAGCTATCGATTGATCGGTTCGGTAATTCAAAATGTGACAAAAAGACCTTTTCTAGAGCTTGTAAGAGAAACGATTCTTGGTCCACTACAGATGCACAGCACCGCCACGACAGTGATGATGCAAGGCACTGGGCGCGTTGCTCAAGCATACGGCGATAATATGGGAAATGGTCCACTGCGAGCAATCGAGTATAAGAATCCAGCGATTTCATTTTCAGCCGGAATGCTCGCAAGCACATCTAATGACTTGCTCAATTATGTTTATGGAATGATGTCGGGCAAAATGATTTCACCACAAGCGTACAAAACCTTGTGGTATGAGCGCCCAGCTCTCTCCACTGGTGACGCCTGTCCCTGGGCATTCGGATGGCACGCCGGACCAAATAAAAGTATGGGCGGTCAATACGTTGTCGCAATGAATGGTGGCACACCCGGTGTTGCTTCCAGCATTATCATTCTTCCGGAAGCGAACTCGGCTGTAATTGCTCTTTCGAATTTGCGAAAGCCTCCGGTTTATGCGATCTCAAAAGCGGCGGCAGCCATGGCGTTTGGCAGTGGCGAAGAAGCAGCGGAGCCAGAGCCTACACCAGGAAGCAATACGGAAGATTAGATGGCGTCATTATCTGTAGCGATCAGGATACAATAGTGGCGGTAGTCCCGTCCGTAGAAAAGAAGAAGATATGAGCAAAGGAAAAGAAGCCATTGCAAAAGTGAAGCTAATCATAGGCATTGCGCTCTTTGCCCTTTCCATCTTCATTCCTCTATTAGGAATATGGGTGGCGCAAACCAATCTTCCTGTGGCAATGAAGACAGTTGTTATTGGAATTTTGACTTTCGGCGGTCCGGAGATCCTGGCGGTTTTAGCCGTAGCGGTGCTTGGTAAAGAAGCCTTTGATTTGCTTGCCGGAAAGATTTTTGGAGTGCTAGGTCACTTGGCTCCGAAAGGATCAGTTAGCAGACACAGATACAAGATAGGGCTTTTCCTGTTCGTGTTCTCATTCGTTCCAAGTTACATTCTTAGTTATTGTCCCACACTTGTACCTGAGAATCCGCCATGGCGAATTATCTCCTGCATATGTGCCGACATTATGCTTGTTGCAAGCCTTTTTATTTTGGGTGGGGATTTTTGGGATAAACTTCGCGCGCTGTTTGTGTACGACGCAGTCGCCCACTTTCCGCACAAGGAAGGGCCAGCAGAGAGCGGAGCTAAGGAGTGAGTCCGGCTGGCAGCCCGTTGGGATAGCGTTCCTTTATAGCTTGATTGATATGTTCGATCCGGTTCTCGGGATTAGGATGCGTCGAGAAGAATTCCGGAGTGCGCGAACCGCCGCCGGCCGACTTCAAGACTTCCATAACTTTGAGCATACTGCGGGGATCATAGCCTGATTCAGCAAGGAACCTAACTCCAAGCTTGTCAGATTCAAGCTCGTCTGCACGGCCGAATTTCATATTAATAGCGCTGCCATTGCAGCTGTGCCGCGGTTATAAGGGTCGTCAGGATCGTACGCTGCTATAACGGCAGCCCCAGTCAAGCCTTGAGTCAATTTCTGCTTGGCGATATGCTGAGCTGAATGCCTGGCTGCAACATGACCAATCTCATGTCCAAGCACGCCGGCTACTTCACCGCGTGTTCGTAGCTTGCGATAAAGTCCTTCAGTCACAAATATCTGCCCGCCTGGCAATGCAAATGCGTTTATTGTCTTAGCATCGCCGAGCAAATGGAAATCGTATTGATATGGTGTTTTTGATGCCGTCGATTTCGATACGATTTCCGAGCCAATACTTTTGACCTGCTCCGAAGCGGTGTTGTCATCGGATAAGCCCTCGAATTTGTTAGCCATTTGCGGCGCAGATTGTAGACCGAGTGCTATCTCCTGACGTGGAGACATATCCAAATGCTGCTTCTTTCCAGTAATGGGATTGTATTGAGAATTACTAAAGTAGGTAAAGAGCGAAAAGCAGGCAACCACTAGCGCAATCAATAATTTGAATCCTAAACCGCCACCGCCACCGCCACCACGTGTCC
Organism: Candidatus Obscuribacterales bacterium; assembly: GCA_021732085.1. Lineage (GTDB taxonomy): Bacteria > Cyanobacteriota > Vampirovibrionia > Obscuribacterales > Obscuribacteraceae > JAIEPM01. The sequence continues at coordinate 95,382 of JAKFVQ010000017.1, forward strand.
CGACACCCATTGTAGGTCTGCGTCCCAAGAATATGCCCATATTCTATTCCTCGCGCACCGCTACAAAATGGACGGAACATTTTCATTTAAGTTTCAAGAAAATCGTAAGACAAACCCGACAATGCTTACCAGCAGCCTTAACACGTCCTTAACCGACGATGTGCAACAATAGGATCATGAAAAAGAAAATGAAAAGAGCAAGAAAGACACTGCAATCAAAGAAACTGAACCTTACTCAATTTACAATCAGGGGTAAGGCAAGATGAGAACAATAGTTCCAGAATATTGGAATATTCCAGAACAAATCAGGGAAAGATTTGGAGAAACTGCAGGTAGGCAGCGAGCAATGTATGCGGACGGACATTTGCTACTGGTACTACATGCGCCACCACGACGGTCAGACAGAGTTCGAATAGCACGACTCTTCTGGCGAGATCCTGAAGGAAACTGGGTGTCAAATTATAATGGAACTGGAGCAGGTGTGCTGCGACGCCATATCGCAGAATACGCAGACCGTGCTGCCGAGTTGGAATTGCCCCAGCATACGGACCATTCAGCTGACCACTATTTCGAAGCACTAAATGAGGTGGCACCGCTACACCGCGCAGTTCGAAATTTGCATAGCACTCTGCAACAGGCACGAGAGCTCGTCGATGAAGATAAAGACATTATCGTCGCACGCGATGCAGCCGCGGACATTGAGCGTACCCTGGAGTTGTTACATCAAGATGCTAAGAATGGACTTGATTATACGATTGCGCAGAAGACCGAGCAGCAATCGCACAGATCATATGAAATGGCTGTCTCCGCTCATAGATTAAATCTATTGGCAGCAGTGTTTTTTCCTATAACAGCAATCAGTTCGGTCTTCGGAATGAATATTTCATCCGGACTTGAATCATCAGGTAGCTCATCCCTCTTCTGGGGGATACTGGGAGCTGGATTTGTAACTGGCATTCTCTTGACGAAACTTATTACAAAGCCGACATCGATCGAGCCGACCTCCGCAGAATCGGGAAACCCGAAGATGTCGTTACGCTACAAGCCTCAGCAGAAATCGAGTCAATTGCTGAAAAAAAATCGCCTCTCAGGGGCTGTCAACTAGCCTTTTAATCTATTAATTCCGAACGTTTCCCTTGGGCGCCGATAGCCTATTCGTTACCTATTGGGTATATAATTTTGGTCAGGCGTAATCTTGAGAGAACGTTGGCGCAACCGTGTTGCCAGGTCAGGCACAAAGAGCGCTCTCACACGTTCAGAGATACGACCGCAGAACTTAGCCAATTCCTTCGCGCCAGACAAAGGAAAACAAATGAAACGCTCCCACAAAACGGCTCCTGTTTGCATAGGTCTAACTATTCTAGTTTTCTCATTCCAAACGTTCCTTCCTTTGGAAGCGTATTCTACTGAAAAGGCTGCAAGCGAGGCGGCCGACGGGGAGCATCGTATTTTGTTAATAGGGCTGCCAACAGACGCTGTGCAGCCAAACAAAGCGGCGGCGCCAGCCCAACAGATGCAACAGAGCCAACAATCGGCAGCCGGTCAGGCATCACAAAGCCAAAGCAGCAATTCAAATCAAAATAGCTCACAAAATGGCAGTAGCTCGCAAAGTCAGTCGAGCTCGACGACAAGCCCATCTGGAGTCACCAATTATGGGGGATTCAGCAGCAGTCATTCTAACTCCGGTGGAGGCGCAACCGGCGGATCAAGCGGGGGCGGATCGACCACTAGTTCTTCAGGATATCGGGGCGCATCCGGCGGCACCGGCACTTCGCGCGCCGCAGGATCCTCTAGCTCGAATGCAGGCCGCTCAAGCTCTCCCTCATCAGGAGGAAGTTTCTCCACATCTGGAGGAGGCGGTGGCAGTTATGGCGGTGGCGGCGGCGGAGCATCAGGCGGTCAGGATGTGACCGCAGGCTCAAGAGGCGGTTCAAGCAACGCTCAAAGATCCAATAGCGGAAACGCAAACAATAGCTCACGCGGCACCACAAAGACAGCAGCAGAGCGTGAAAAGGAAGAGAAAGAACGCGAGAAAAAGCTTAAGTTGCAACAACAGCAGCAACAGCGCCAGGCGAATCCCGCCTCGACTGTCCCACAACGAAAAGTTGTTGCACCGGCAAACGCACAACAAACTAAGAAATCCAGATAATCTGGAATAGACACTTCCATGGAGCCCGTCGATGATAGGTAAAAAAATAAACGGACAGATAGCTGGTTTAATTGCAGTCCTGTCCCTGAGCAATGTATGCACCGCACAAGCGGCCGAAACCGCAGCAGCGTCAAAGGCTAAAAGTACTGCAGGCGACAACTCCAAGGCTACTGCGAAAGCAACTACGGGTGCGAAACCCAAAATAATGCCGTGGAAATCTTTTGCAAAGGGCGCAGAAGACGAGCGCACTTACAACATTTTCAAATACAACGTAAGTAAACCGGCGGTCAACGTGACCAATCCCGAAGACTGGCGAAGCTTCGACCCTCAATTCTTTTCAAACAAAAAGAAATTGATCCCTGAGCCAGCAGTTTCTCAGCCTGCCGGGCCACTGAAGTACGCAAGCGCGGATTTTGGTGCGGCACACGATCCATCAAAAGCTGGAGCGGTAGTTTCATCCGGTAACAAAATTGTTTTTGCGCATCAGGGCACACCGCTTTCAAATGGTTGGCTCGCACCGCAAGCTGGCTATGCCTATCAAGTAGATGGCATTCTAGTTTATGGCACCACCAACTACACTCCGATCAATTACAACGGCAACATGGACAAATTCATCGGACTGAGCCGCGTTCCTGTTTTCATTCTGTCCTCGACCGGAGAGAAACAAAAACTAGACTTGAGCAGACTTGTGTTCAGCGTGAACGAGAAACTGCTTTCAAAACCTCAAACTGTTGTCTATCCATCAGTTATTTACTTAAAGCCGGGCGAGACAGCGTCAATTCAAGGTCATGGAAACGTAAAATGCCCAAGACCAGAACAGCCGGAACAGGTCATTTTGCCAACACCAAATGGCGAGCAGACGATCAAAATCGTGTGCGCACCGGATAATCCGATCATTCCCGGCAAGGTATCACCCTAAGGTAAGCGACCACGAGGCGATGAATCTTTTCAAAGTACGACAGGCATTTCTTCAGCCAAGCAGCATAGCATTTTGTTTCACTCTGCAAGCAATGCTATGCGGCGCAGCTTGCGGACAAGATTTGGAGAAAGACTTCGAGTATCTAATCGAAGTAGAAGCAAAACCGATGGAAGGATACTTGAAATACAAGGATTCAAAATTCGGCACTTTCTATAAGTTGACAGTTCATTCGTCAGACCTTAAGACAAAGGAAAAAGTAAAATACGAAGATCTGTTTGTTTGCTCAAAGCTCGGCGAGAAGCCTGCTCTGGTCGGCGTACGTCGCTATGCTGCGTTGCCGAAAGAGATGAAGAAAAAGCGTGTGGCGACCGTTATCAAACTACCAGAAAAATCCAAGGAAGAAGAGATCATCGCCACTTCCTACGCAGTGCCACCACTAATTGTCGAGCTATTTCTGAACGACAACTACGCTGGATCTTTGTATGTGCCTACGGATTCATTCTTCACCTTCAAGCAGGGGCTCAACTCGCAGGGCTTTCAATCAGCTGCTCAAGCTGTGAGCACAGCGAACACATCTTTGGTGCCTATTGAACTTTTGAGCCAACCGCTAGGCAGGCATGAAGCAATGTTTTACCAGCCTTCCTTGAAGAAGTAACCTTTCGGAATTCAAAGTAATGAGACATCGACTACTCAAGAGAAATAGAGGCAATATCCTCATTATCTGTGCCGCAATCGGATTCGTTATCCTCGTAATCGGTCTTTGGGCTCTGGATGTATTTTGGTTGCACCTATTAAATGCCAAGGAACTAAGCGCAGCCGAAAAGGTAGCAATGGCAGCTGCCGTAGCACTAAACAAGGACGACAGCATTGGCCAAATGAATTTCACGCTGGCACATTCCAGGGAATTGATGGCCTGCCTTAGATTCAACGAAGCAATGGCGGAGCGCGATCATGAAACACTCAAATTGCTTGCTCACGATCTGGCACAGAAAGCGCACGACAACGCAGCAATACTTGCTGCCGAGCGTAAAGCTTTGGAATCGGAAAGAATAGCTCAATCAGTAAAGGCAGCACAAGACGCATTAAGTTCAGCTGGTTCTCCGGGTGCAGCAAGGATGGCGGGAGTCGCGACGTCCGGCGCAAGTATCATGATGGATAAGTGCTCATTCGGCTGTGCTAAAGCGAACCCCTCCGGCGCTGATAGCGAAGACAACATTAGCAGCTCGAACGTGGAGCCCAGCAAATATTTTTTCGATGATACAGTCGATAAAATGCTCGTCCAGTACGACAAGAAATTCGTAGACACTACAGGCAATTACTATAAGGGAAATTGTCACGTACCGCTCGACCTGAATTTTCCCGGTGGTGGTGATGATTCCGATTTGCAATTTCCTCTATCTTCGCTCCCACCTTGCATAAACAATTACACGTCACCGCCCAGACTAATGCAGGGTTCTGAATTTAGTAAGATGGCGGCTTTCAGTGAGAGTTCGTCGCCGCAGTACATTCCCACTGCAGTTTATATTGTCCTTAAACTTGATGTAAAAGACACCAAAAGCGGTGCAGGTACGCAGTTGATGGCACCCGGAATAGCCCTTACTGCTGGCGGCACGCCACCGCCATAGGTAAGCAATGAGATCATTTTTACGGCATCAAATCTTTTGGCGCAATAGTACTCTTTTGCTATTGTCTATTCAACTTTGCGGTTGTGGTGTAATTGAACAGGAGTCCCAAGCCCAGGGCTGGGAGCAATGTCGAACGGCAGCGCAGAACTTACTAAAGAAACACAAGAAAAAAGAAGCGCTCCATATGGCCAACGAAGCGGTTTCTTCGGCACAAACATTCGGCGATTCTGATTTCCGTTACGGAATCGCTTTATGCGTTCTTGGTGATGTTTTAGCAGCAAACGAGAAAGATAACGAAGCTAAAGCTGCATACAAGAAATCAATTAAAGTATTAAATAGAGCAGAAAAGATCGCAGCTGCAAAGGTTGAACAAGACAACAAAGTCGACTGGCAGAAAAAGAAACTTAGTGCAGAAGAGTTGGAACAGCGTGCGAAAAACAATGTTCAGCTTCGTCTGCTTTGGGAAGACATCGCCAATAGCTTCGAACATCTAGGAGATGTTTATGCCGGACAGTCCAAGCCCTCTGAAGCAGCAAAGAGTTATGAAAAAGCTGCTGAAAAATTCGAGATGGTCATAAACACTGACCTCAAATATTCTAAAACACCAGAACTTATCGTTCAACAACAGTTTATCCGCTGCTTGCTGGACTTGGCGCAGTCTGCCTCTGCAAATGGAGATATAGCATTGGCCGATAGCTCCTTCAAGAAAGCGATCGCACAGGCGACATCATCGTCGGTTAATGAGTCTGACCGCATAGCGATAAGAGATGATTATCTGAAGTATCTACAGAAGGCTGGACGAAACAGTGAAGCGGCCAGTTTAGTCGCAGATGTTCTCTACAACCAGCTCACTGCCGACGGCACCTTAGCGTTATTCGAAGGCGATTTTACTGCCGCTGAGATTTCATACAGGAAAGCGCTCGAAGAAGCAGCTAAATCAGTTTATTCAGAACAGCGAATTCTAAAAGCCTTGTTTAATCTAATTACCGTGTTTGTTCGAGCCGGCAAAAATGACGAAGTTTACAAATGCCTCGGTCTGTCGGATGAGTATGTGACCAAACACCCAACAGCAAGTAGAAAAGACTTCGACCAGATACAAGAAGTCTTAGCCAACTTCTATCTTGCAGCACAAGTACCTTACCTAGCCAGACGAGCTTTGCTCCTTCAAATGGATTATAAACTTCGCAAGTATGGTCCCTACAGCAAAGAAGTCTGTACTGTCTGGGCTATGCTTGGTCAAGTAGAAATAATAGATCGAGAGCATCCAAATACTGTTGAGGCCAACAAGTGTGCCAATAGAGCATTGTCCATACTAAGGGATCATTCACTAGATCGCAGCTATTATGATGCAATCAACAAAGTAGCTCAGCTGATGATGGGTCTTAACCGATATGAAGAAGCAAGAGAACTTGATCAAAAACTTATTGATTTGAAGATAACTAGACTCGATCCAGGTGATCCGTGGTTGGTCAGTCTTAAGGTAAACCTCGTGGTTCTAGAACAACGTTTTCACCACAGAGATAAGGCGACATTACTAATTCGCGAGGTTCTGAAGGACGTCAGTATAGCGACTCCCGATCAGCAGGTGGGAAGCTTTCCTTATGTGGTCTTACTTCTGGCAGTCTGTGTGCACGAGAAATGGTGGGATATTGCAGAGGAAGTAGCACAGTCAGGGCAAACCATTTTGAGAACAAGTCTTAGCAATACATTTCCTTCACCTACAGCAGAAGAAAGCTGGCACAGAGATATGGCGGTATTGCAGAAGGCATTGAACAAAAAGTTTAGCTAGGGCTTCAAGTCTTACTTGCTTAACCGCTTCCATCCGTCGCCAACTATAATCCAGGCGGCCCAGTAATACGGTGCCTGCCATTTCGGATTGCTTCGGACCGTTGCTTGTGCAGCTTTCAAAGCCAGCACAGGTGGGTCACCTGCAAGCATACGCTTGTAAAATGATTTCATAAGCTCACTTGTTGGCTTATCAGGAACAGGCCACAAGGACAGCATCACGGAATCTGCACCTGCCCCCATGAGCGCAGATCTCAACCCCATGACCCCCTGACTGCTGACCTCTCGTCCACGAGCGGTTTCACATGCAGACAGAGTGAGCAGCCGACAGCCCTGCAAATTTGCATCCAGCAGATCTTCCGCGGTCAGAAATCCATTCTCTTCCTCCTTAATGGTAGTCCCTCTGGATATGAGCAGGCCAGATTCAATAAGTGGATTTCGTGTTGGTAAGCTTAGGACATCATCAACATTATTCGACGTGTCATTAAAGAAACCATGCGTTACAAGATGTGCGAGCTGGCATTTTCCTAAGGAATCAATTATGTTCTTTCGGGTTGGACGCTGGCTTGGCAGGAAATCACTCTGAATCATGCATTTGTATTGGGCTGTTTGCATAACTGATTTGATTTCCTGAAGCTCACCCAAGGAATGCTTCAAGGGTGGAGCCGGTGGATTGTGCTTGCTGTAGTCAATGCCGCCGACGATCAAGATTTCGCTTCGCCTGGAAGCGTTCTCAGCATGCTGTAAATTTACAAGTTCTCTCGGGCTATCTATTTGAGAAACTTGAAACTCTCTGGTACCTCCATAGCTAGACATCAGAACGCTCCACGGAAGCCTAGACAACTGGCTTTCATCGGCAACCCAAAGAGAATTGACATTGACTGGAATCACCTTGCTTAACGGCGAGTACAGCAATTTCGTAAGATCGTTCCAAGGACCGATATACTCTGATGAATTAGAATTTGCCGGAAAAATGTCAGAGCGCAATCCATCGAAGCTCCGCCATGCATTTACAGCTGTATCAATAATTTTGCTCGGACCTAGATCCAACCAACGCAAAGAATTCTTTCCGACTATGACAGCAGCGTAGTGGCTGTCCTTCGCCCAGGGGCTGCTTGCAAATGCATAGAGGTCGAGCAGAGCTTCGTTTGGTTTTAGAACCACTTGAAGGCTCCGCGGCGTTATAGCCAAACTCTCCGACTGCTTTCCGCGCAGCTTCCTGTTAATTTGCCGCTCAATTTCCTCTTTCTGCTTTTGACTAGCGCCTGCCACTTCAGGCGCTTCGCCGCTCTGAGCTGACTCAACATACTTGTTTAAGATTTTGCTTGAAAGTTGGCTGTGGCTAATTAGCAATGCTTTCATTTGTGCATTGCCTTTTTGTTTGATGACTTCAGCACGTAACCTGAACTGTTCAATCAGATAACCTTTCCACCGCATCATTTCGCCATAAATATCGCTTATGGATGCATCATCTCGGCAAACCGCCAAAAGACCATTCATGTGTCTCTCAATATTGGAGGAAAAAGCGATCTGCTCTGATAAGGACAACTGCGGCAACACATCAGCCACGTAAGAATTCAGAAACTTGGAAGCTTTTAATACCGTCGCACGCGCCGCATCAACCTTATTTTCTCGAAGCTCAAAGCATGCTAATGCATCTAAATCAGTCACCTTGTATGGAATAATAAGCGGCTCTGAAAAATTGAGAACAATATCGCATGCTTGCTGAATAGCAATCTTTGCTTCTGCAAATTTGCCGCATGACGCTTGCAGCATTGCAAGTTCGTAATACGCTTGAGAAAGAACCAATTTAGGATTTCTATCCGCGCGCAGCACTTCGCTGTCGGCTTTTTGATTTCTCTGGCATATGGCAATTATTTGGTTAAGCAGCTCAAAACTTCGAACTGCCTCTTCGGACTTTTCACTTATTGGATCTCCAGAATTCTGTAAGTTCAGCCTCAGCATGCGCGCCAAGTCAAGTGAAGTAGAAGCGCAATACAAGCCCATCTTGCCGAAAGCTTTTTTACGCAAAGCCAGGCACTTTTCTTGAATTTCAATCGCTGCAGACAGCTTGGCAGGAGAAGAGGACAAAGCGCGCGCCATTTGCTCTAGCGCGTCGGCCCGAAGAGCTTCGTTTTGAGGCGTTTCCATAACCTTTTCATTTTTATTCAATACATCGTCGGCCTGCCGCGCCAGCTCAGCAGCTGCTGTGTAATCGTGCTCCGCAAGACTTAATCTGGATTCTTCCAGCAAACACATAGCGCGCGAATGCGCTTCACTAACTATACTCACTGAACGCTGCGTGGCAGCCATAGACTTGGCCACAGAAATTATCTCCTTGGCCTCGGCAAATTCATTCTGGCTCACACAGAGGCGGGCAAGAGTGAGTAACTTGTGCACACTGACCGAAGCGTCAAATAGGCTAAATGGAAGCTTCCTGTCAATGCTCGTGATGTCTCTGACAATTTTGGACGCCTCGGCATTATCACCGTGCGCCCACAGGAGCATTGCCAATATCTCCCCAGTATCGTGCACAAATCGGCAGACTCTTCGAACATCGAGAGCATGGAACATGTCGCTCAGTAGTTTGGACGACGATTTTCCGTCGCCTGTCAGATCAGCCTTTTTAAGATCGGCTGCAACCGTTTCCCACTTTTTGGCAGCCTGGATCAGCTGCTGATCGTCAGATTGTCCCATCCTCTCAAGAATGACAGCACGCCGGATCTCGCTTTGCAAAGTGAATAAATGATCCGCGCCGTAATCTCGTCTATTTTTTTCCAGCTCTTCGGCGTTCTTTTTGTATAAGTCTTCTTTTTTCTGAACCTTTACATCGATTCTGAGAGATTGTGTATTCTCACCTAGCGACGAAGAAACTTTATGGTGATCCCAAAGGGTCTCCATCTGCTCGCACCTGGCGATTGCCATTTCGATCATGCGTGACTTTGAAAAGGTACCAGTGGAAAGAACTGACTCCGATTCGCTTGGGATCTGGTTTTTATCGACAATAGCGGCCCCGGGAGCTTTCCCTGCACCATTTTTTCTGCTCTCATTGAGTTGTGTTTTCTTCAAGTCATCGTCAAAAACATCAGTCGAATCATCGACAATGTTGGATGTAAATTTCCAAACTGCAAAACCAGCAAAACCAAGAACAGCAACTAAGCTCAGAACAAGCAAAGGCTTGGGAATTTTTCCTAACGGCCCTGCTGAGGGTTCATTTTGCGGTTGATTTTGGGGCGACTTATTCATCGGTTCATTCGTTCAAGAAAAATTGCCCGGTAGCGGGATCTTTTGAAAGGTTTTCCCATGCATAGGAATCCGAAATCGTAGTTCGAAAGGGTGCAGAAAAACCTGGAATCTCGGATCCGGCGCCGATCAAAAAGAGCGGAGATATCTCCATATCGCAGGTCAGAAGCAATTTGTAGTGATAAGGACCGTTCTTGCCATCAGGCAGCCAGTCCTCTGTGACTGAGCCTGGTCCGGAGAAGGTCGAGCTGCCACCAGAGCTGTTTGCAACGAGGGCCAGGTTAGCAGAGCGCAGAGAGACGCCAGTTATAGCATTGAGGCGTGGCTGCAATAAAGATCCACCAGAAAGTGAGGCCTGCGCTTGACTAAATTTTGAACTGAGCGCCAACGTATGGATCGTTTCCTTCACAGCTGTAGAAGCAAAGAAAGCTCTAATCGGGACAGCACAGAGATCAACAAGCGGAAGCAATACAACAACAACTAGAACCGCAAACACTGCCGAGAACTCAAGCATATTGGCCCCAAGGCAAGAGCGCGATCTAGATCTCTGCTTCACTTTAACGCCTCCCCAATTATTTCGATTCTTCTTTCTCTTCTTTATATGGAATATTGTAGGTGATCGGAAAGGACTGTTCCGATTCAAGTTTAAAAGTTGGAACAACCATCCCGATAACAAACGGCGCATGTACCATACAAGCAGTTCTAACCGTCACATTTCCAGAAACCAGTCCGTGCCCACTGGCAGGAGTCTCTACATTGCTGGCTTTTGCGCTTACCAGACTGTACTGAGCGAAGCCGCCGGTGTTTGCCTTGACGACTTCCGCTTTGGCGCTGCTTTCACAATCTTTTGGATCTACCGAAGCGGCTGCACGGCATGCCTCCCGGCAGATTGAATCATTCTTGAATGAGCATAGAGTGATAATTGAGGCATCGATCAAAAACAATACTAAAGGAATGATCACTATCACTCCTGCTACTAGTTCAACTGTGGATTGACCACGAGCCCTTTTCATCATCTGAGGTCTCTTGAAATGCTTAACACTGGCGTACACCCAAGACTTTGTACCCGCATTCACGGATCGTTCAATAGAGTTTCCCAAATTAAAAGACCGGCTCGCGCTAGTTTCACAAGCGAGGGCTATTTCTGAGCCTCAACTAAAGCAACCTCTGCTGGTTTCTCCATTGTAGGAATTCGAAACCAGAAAGTAGATCCCTGCCCTTCAACACTGCGGACACCAATTTCTCCGTAATGCAATTCAACAAGTGATTTGCATATTGCTAAACCTAATCCAGTTCCCTTTTTTGTCTTAGCGTCGCCAATTTGGTCGACTTGCTGAAAGCGCTGGAACATATGTTTGCGAAAGCTCTCGGGAATGCCTCTGCCCTGATCTATGACTTGCAATTCAACAGCATCTTCACCGACTGGTTCGGCATTTAAAGTTACTGTACTCTCGGGCGGCGAGAATTTGATCGCATTTGAAAGTAAATTGATAAGAACTTGAATTATGCGATCGCCGTCTGCGTAGATCTTCAGATCAGTCTCATTGAAAATCACATTGACTTTTTGCTTGTCTGCAAATGCGACTACAGCCGAGCAGGAGCGTTCGAACAAGGGTTCAACCATTGTCTTGCTGCACTCAATTCGCAGCTGGCCCGCTTCGAGTTTTTCAAAATCAAGAAGATCGTTGATCAGATTAATAAGCCGGCTTGTATTGTTTTCTGCATTTGTGATTTCTTTGCTGGCACGCGCAGGCAGCTGACCAAGCACACCTTCAGAAAGCAAGGTAAGCGAAGCTTGTACCGAGGTCAGGGGTGTGCGCAGGTCATGGCTAACCATGGACACGATTTCTTGTTTGCGTCTAGCCGCCTCTGCTAACGCTTCGGCCATGTTGTGAAAAACATGATCGAGGTGGCCTATTTCATCGCCCCCACCGATACGATCGCGCAAGGCTTGATTCTGAGCCAGGCGGTCAGTGTTATCCATCAACACCAGAAGACGACTGGTAGTTCCTTTGTTAAAGTACATCGCCAGATACACAGCCAGAACGATGTTGATTACTACACCGAAAACGAGGCAGTAGACGATCATCATGCGAGCCTTTCTTTCGGCTTCCGGATCGACCTGCTCGCTTTTCTCCAAATCTCTAGTAAATGATCGCAGCTCGGTCGTCAATTCAGAAAGCATGTTCATTAGCGACTCACGATTCTGACCGAGTTTCTTGACGGCCTGACTATCGACAATTAACTGGTCACCTTGAGCAAGAAGCTCTGTGGCGCGATTACCAATTCGCTGAATTCGATCAAGTGCTTGCTTCTGATTAGGTCCATCGCGCAGTAGGACTTTCAATTCGCGAATTTGCTTATGAATATCCTCACTGAGATCCTTATATCGCTCGATCATTTTTTCCGAGCCAGTAGTACTGCACATGTACAGAGCCATACCGCTGTCCATGATGTCCTTTAGCAGCGCATTGGCTTCATAAAGAACTGTTTTTGAATGACGCTCGCGACCGATCTCATATTCGGTTCGCTTTAGCGCAACGACCAAAATCCCAACAAAGAGAATCTCAAAAATCAGCGGAATGGCGACTAGAATCAGCCCTTTATGAGATAACTTCAGGTTAATCGGAACTTTCATTATCTTACCGGCAAGACCTAGATAAAATACCCGTTGAGCATGCTTTCCAAGCGTTTTACGCCGGGCGCTGATAAACATCTCGAAAAATATCAGGTTGCTACCCAAATTTCATAGTTTCTGCACGCTTGATTACGATAGAATCACAAAGTCTTAGTACAGATGTCCTTTTGGTTTCCCATCGGAGAACTTAAATGAAGAAACTCCTCGCAACTTTATCTTTAGTGACCTTGTCATTATCTTCTGCACCAGCATTTGCAGCTGATGATCCGGCAACCAACACGGTTCTAATTCCCGTTCGACTTCTGTCATTCGGCGTAGGTACTGTAATAGGAACGCCTGTTGCGATTGTCAAGCGCGCAGCCACAAACATAAACAAGCACGACAAAGCAATGGCTGGCAAATTCGGTGGAGAAGATAACACTGTCTCCCGCATCTTCATGGCACCATTTGCTGTTGTTACAGGCGCAGCCATGGGAGCTGGTCAGGGTCTTTATGACGGACCGAAGAACTCCGTTGACAACTGCGTAGAGCATCCTTTCAGCACAGCCTCAATGAGCCTGTCTGACAAAGACTAGAAAATAGTTTGAATGTCGACAGCCCATTCATGAAAATGAGTGGGCTGTTTCTTTTTGGCAGACAGCTCACTTCTTTCGTATTAGCATCCTCACAAAAACTCTACATTGATGGCTTATGCTCTGCTAATCACAGTCAATAGCTTCTGGTGCAGCAATGCGCAAGGAATGCTCAGCCAAGAGAGCCAGATATGCAATCAGTAAATACATCGCAAAATGCATTGGCAGACCTGAGAACGGTTCAAGAAGCGATGGTTAGAATTTGGTCCAACAAGCAATACTTCGAAAGTCTGTCCTTGGCAAACAGGCAGACCAGCGAGCTGGAGAAAGCCATTATTAATTCTCTTGATTCAAAGCGCTTGAAGCTTTACCAAGACGATATTTTGATCAGGAGAATCTATCTGGTCAAACAATGTTTCAAGCTTACATGGAAAGTACTTGCTGACGAAGGCGAAGGCGAAGAACTGGTTAACAACTATTGGAATCAGCATCCAAGTTCCAATTCCAACGCATTCTTTGAACTCGAATTTTTCCCCAACTTTTTGCATAATTCAAACGCCATCAAAAACTATCCATATGTGGTTGAGCTTGCCAAATATGAGTGGCTTCGGCACAAAGCTCTGTTTGATAGCTCTGCAATGAAGCGTGCAAGATCTGCCAATTTATTCAGCAAGAACGATAGGCAAACAATGGTGCCAATGCTACATCCGGCGCTAGTGTTGGCGAACTTCAACTATCCAGTACATAAGATTGCAGGTAGAACAGCGGCCAACCGTTGGAAAGAACAGACCTACAAGACAGACGATCATTACATCGCAATCTACCAGAGCTTAAATGACAGAAAAAAATTGCGGGTCATCGAGCTGGACGAATTCTCTTTCATGCTTCTCGATTATGCAAGAAGTAATCGGCTGACCTACGAGGAGTTGATTCAATATGCTTGCTCTCTTCTGCCTGGTGAAGATGCTGTTGCAACAGCGACAGAACTTATTGAAATGTTCATTCAATTCGAACAGTTAGACATGATCTTAGGAAGTAGCAAGCACATACAATAGTGCCAAGTACATGATTGACAGCTCAAATCGACTAAGCATCTTGTCGTCGGCAATATGGCTCCTTCCACTGCGCTTAAATCCATTATATCAATTTGCATTAATCGCATGGTCCTGCCGCATTCTGCGTGTCCACATTTGCCTAAGACTTAAAAAACCGCTCTGGTATTTCGATACCAAGTTTACTCAATGGATGGATCAAATCCGCGGGCATCTTTGCCCTGAAAGTGAGTACTTGCCCGTCGATATCCGGAACTTCAACCTGGCAGGCATGCAATGCCATCCGCGTCAGACCGTATTCACTTTGAAAGAATCGATTGATTTCACCTTTACCGTAGCGCACGTCTCCGATAATTGGATGACTTAAATGCTTCAGGTGTCGGCGAATCTGATGCAAGCGCCCGGTAATTGGCTCGGCCTGCACGAGCGACCAACGATCCTTGTGGCTGAGAACTGTAAATTTTGTACAGGCTGGCACCCGCTTACTACTTTTGCTTTTCTCTTTTGGGACAGGATGATCAACGACGCAATCATCTTGCATTGGGCCTCGCACTAATGCCAGATAGGTCTTGAGAAATTGACCATTATCCATTTCGGATTGCAGGTGCCTTGCGGTCTCAGCATTTTTAGCAAAGAGGAGGACGCCGCTGGTACCGCGATCAAGTCTATGAATCGCGTGCACGGGACATCCAGTTATTTGATCGCGAACTACGTCGGCCACGGTCTCGTTATCGAGTCCCCAACCTCGGTGGACAATCATGCCCGCAGGTTTGCAGACTGCGATAATTGATTCACTTTGATAAATGACTTCTATCAAGAAGGACGAGCACCGAATCACTCTTTACACTGAATCCTAGCAGATCATAATTGAACATCCAACTTGGATTGGATGCAGCTACTAGGCAGTTACTTTCTTGACCTGGTTCATGTAAAGTTCGCCCTTCTTTATATGTTCTTCAGCGCGAGCTACGATGATTGCTGCAATAACGAGGATCTCATCAACATAGCCTTCAAGTCCTGGAGCGACAGCTCCTTCAGGTACGTTTAGCATTTTTTGAATTGCTTCGGTAACAGCCGCAGTTGCATCGCTCAATTTGTTGTCGAGTTCGGAAGTATGGCTGGCGATATATTGCAAGCTATCAACAACGAAACCCAGGTTCTGGCAAGCTGAATGTACCTGATCTTTTGCTTGTTTACAAAGCCCAACAGCGATGAGACCCTCAGCGATCGCCGCTTCGGACGAAGACTTAAGCAATCCCTGGGCGCGAATTGCCAGCTCGGAAACTTTGATTACGAGAACTTGCAACTTGCGAACATTCTGAAAATTCTTGCTTTTAATAACATTACTCATGACAGAAACTCCTTTTTGAAACGATCAGATGCTCATTACGCATCCTCCGCTAAATAACAAACGCCTTTTTATTTCCTGGAAAAATTAGATAAGAACGTAGGGTGCGACCTTCAAAGCCAGAGGTAAGAGGGTATCCATGCCAGGAATTTTGCCAAGGATGCCGCCGAGCAACCCGCCGCCTTCTCCGCCACCGAGAATGCCACCCAGCAATCCACCGGCGCCGCCGCCGAGTATACCGCCTAGTAATCCGCCGCCCTCTCCGCCACCAAGGATGCCTCCGAGAATACCGCCGATACCGCCCTTGTCACCACCGCCAAGCAGTCCTTTAATACCATTGAAGATTCCACCGAAGAATCCGCCGCCATCACCGCCACCGCTGCCACCATCGCGACCGATACCAAGCTGTCTTAGTAATTGCTGCAGTAAATCTTCGGGGTTGCGTGAGAGTAAGTCGAATGCACAACCCATGCTTTGATCGTATCCGGCGCCACCACCCATAACATCGTTCATTGGGTTTGATTCATTGCCGAACAAGTTATTGAGGAAATCGCGGAAATTCATTTGCTCGTAAGCGCTCTGACAATCACATGGATGGCAGTCGAATTCTTGTTCAGGATTTAGTAATTCTTCGAACTGCGGAAAACCTAAGTTTTGCAATTCGTTTGCACCGGGCAATGACTTCATTGAATCAATAATCATTGTGCTGGCATTATCCAAAAGATTGAATGAGGATAATAGCGAGCTTTCACCAGTTGCTGTGTCGGCGATCTTCGAGACGCCGTCGGTAATCGTATCTAGAAAACTCATTTGTAAAACCTCCGATTGATTGGCTGATGTTGCTTACTCTACAGAGGACTTGTAACCGAGTTGTTTACGCTAGGCAGACTGTAGGGGCTTGCTGCGTGCAGACTTTCGAATACCACTGACAACCAGCACTGTTCCGACGAGGACGTCGAAAGACAAAGTATGTGACAGAGCTATACAGCAATTGGTCGCGCGGAATCTCAGCCTTGCTTTGAATTCAGCGATTCTGAAAGCGACGGCAACCCTGAGGGTTTCTTACTACGGTAGACCCTAATTATTTATCGCACAGCCCCATGAGGACTAGTCTTCACAGCACCTGCCGGGTCCGAATTCTCTGTTGATTTAGCAGCGCCATCGGCAATAAATACATTTCCAATGATATCGGCAGCACGTGCTTTCCATTCATCGGACTCAGGCTTACGTCCCAAGTAATAGAGGACATAAGCATAGCGTTGGACGTAGGGCACGAATGATTGCGAGCTCGGTCCATAGAAATCTTCAGCTGCAAGCAACGCCTTCTTCAACAGGGGCTCAGCGGCTGTGTAGTTTTTATCCTCGCAATAAAGGTTCCCGAGCGCATAGCAAGCGCGAATATCATCTCCAGATTTCGACGGTTCCTTCCACAAGTTTTGCGCAGAAACATAAAGCTGTTCTGCTTCTGCACGCTTGCCGGATTGAATCAAACATTTGGCCAACTTATCTAGACGTCCATACACAACGGGATTCGTTTTGCCCAATATCTTTGCCGACATTTCGTATGCGTCACGCAGATGAGATTCAGCGGTGAAATAGTCATTTCTTGCAAGTGCCAAACCGCCGAGGCTATCGTAGCTATTCGCCAGAGACAGATGCGTCTTGCCATAGATTGTTTCTTTCACTTCCAGGGCTGCCTTATAGAGACGTTCCGCCATATCAAACTTCTTTTCGGCAAAATAGACGGCGGCGACACTGTCGCAAGCAATAGCCCACTCAAGTAATGGATCGCGTGCAGTCTGCGCTGCAACTCCTGCCCAAGCCTCAAGTGTTATTTTCCCATCAACCTTAGTGACATTCGTTTTAGGCTTATTTGATGTTTCCTTGATTTTGCCCTCAACGATGTCGAGCATTCTGCCTGCAAGCGGGTCAGCTTTATCCTTGCTGCCGTTGACCAAATAGAACTTAATCATCGATCCCATTGCAGGAACAACCTGATCACCCTCTTCATCGAGAACCTCTTCTTTGATATGCAACTGCTCTTCAAGAAGCGGCTCAGCCTCTTCAAACTTTCCTCTTACTGTGTAGTAGCGCCCGAGTTCGCCAAGTGACTTTGCAAGACGCAAATCTTCAATACCGAATTTGCCTGCCTCGACAACGGCAGCTTTCAAGGTGGGCTCAGCAATCCAATATCGATTAGTGTCGAGGGCATCGACACCTTCACGCAAAGTCTGCTGCCATTTTTTATCAGCTTCGACTGCATCTGCCGCCATGCAGATCGGCGAACCCAACAGAAATAGGATTTGGACAAGAAACAGCACTTTCGACGAACGCACAGTTTGGGTCTCGCAACGACTACACACTCATTTTAGTCTGTCCTTGAACACCGTGCGCAAAAAATTCCTTCCAAAGAAGCTTTTTCTCAGGTAGCAAAAGAATATTCGAATGACGACAAAGTGAATATACCGAATAGCTAAGCGTAACGGCAGATCAGCAAGAACAGTCGAAAACACAATATAATTTTAGCGGCGAACGGCAACTGAGTCCCACTATGAAAACGAACGCGGCAAGAATTCTCGACAACCTAAGCATCCAATACACACTGCGCGAATACGATGTGGATCCTGATGACTTAAGTGCAGAAACTGTTGCGAAAAAGATTGGATTCCCGCTTGAGCAGGTTTTCAAAACTCTGGTGGCAAGGGGAGATAAACAAGGCGTTTGTCTTGCAGTTATTCCAGGCGATATGCAGTTAGACTTGAAGTCATTGGCAAAGCTAAGTGGCAATCGCAGTGTTGAGACTGTCGCACTAAAAGAAGTTCAACCCTTGACCGGCTACATTAGGGGCGGTGTCACAGCGTTGGCCTGCAAAAAAGACTATCCCGTATTCGCCGATGAGAACATGTATTTGTTCGAAGAGATATCCATTTCAGCAGGAGTGCGCGGAATTCAGATCCTGATCGGACCCGAAGATTACATCATGGCGACCAAGGCTACGGTCGGAAGCATTTGCAGACAAATGGACTAACTTTACCAAGCAGCCTCTAATATCCTAGTCAAACCCACCTTACTCAGATTCCAAAACCAACCCGTATAAGCATGGTATTTCCTCACAATTCCCTTACGCGTAGTGACTACTATTCCTACATCGGAACTAGCAAATGACGCTAATACCGTAATTGAAGGAAAACAGTAGAGGAAGACATTCCCAACTGCACGGAGGAATGATCATGGACAACAAAAACAAAATCAACGAAAAGAAGATTGTAAAAGTCTTCGACGAAAAAGAACTTTCAAAATCGAAGTTAAGGTTACGAATAAAAGAGCTGAAGAATTCAAACGTGCTGCAAAGAAAACTGGGCGGCGCTAATGGCCCTAGCTGCTACATGAATACACCGCAGCACTGAGCTGCGCATCCCCTTCTTCGGGAGCCGCGCCCCGACATATGAAAACGCTTACGGTCAGAGGAACGATCATGAAAACAAATACCGACAAGAAATTACAGGATCTTGAATTGCCCGAAAACATCAGGCATACAAAAAGACTATTAAAAGAACTAAAGAGTTCTAGAGCTTTGCAGAAATTAGGCGCAAAAGCATTGCGCTGTGTACCATGCATGGGCTCGATCAAACCGCAGCAGTAGCAAACAATTACGTGCGGGCTGAGGCTCCATTGGTTGATTATTGACCCTTTCAATCATTCGATTTTCAGCGCGCACATAGCTGTTTGAGACAGATCAGATTAGGAATGAGACATTCACAATCTGGGAAATGAGATCAGTGCGAAGCCAGCAAAATTGGGATTATTGATGGCTTCGCACTTGTGGGACGAATTACTAGACAATCAAATAATAGAAACAGCTCAGCAATGCACTTTGGGGAGTTTTGCCGGACCAAAATGCTTACAGAATGTTTGCTGTAGGGGGAAGGGCTTGCTTCCAATTTATCGTTTTCATAGCGGTTGCTGCTGCCTTGTAATAAAGCGGAAAGACTCTTCTGTGCGCCTGGTAAAAAATCTCTTGCACAGCAGTTCCGGTCCCATCGGAATCAATGAACATATGCCTGTTGTCTTCGCTGATTCCTAAGTAGCGACCCTCAATAATTAGAACTCGCTTGCCGTTGAAATCTTCAGTCTTCGCTATGACGACCTGAAACTCTTCCGGATCATTCTTATCGCGCAGAACGGGGCTCAAATCATCAAATTCTTGCTTGCTCAACACATGTGCAGGCAGTGCCAGAATTTGCCTGAATCTCTCTCCGCTTTCTTTATCAAGACGCCGCCCTCGATAAAAGAATGCAAGAATCGGATTCTCGTCATCAAGCGGTTGGAAGCGCCGCATAGTGAAGGGAACATCGCGGCCTTTTTCCTCGTGCACTTCAACCCAAGCAGGTGGAATCGTAATTGAATCGATTTGACCAATGCTGAAATTAGGATTCATCCGTCATACCTCCTAGCGGCGTCTCGAGTCAGCGAGGATAGCAGCACGGCGCTCCGGCGTCATACCATTGAGTATGCGGTCCAACTCCTGCCTTGCCCGCTGCCGTTCGCCTCGATCACCGGTGCCGCGATTATCCTCATCCTTCCATCGCTCGCGGTTATTGCGAATGATATTAGCCAGTCCGCGATCATAACGATCGTTAGGAATGCCGTCGACAGCATGTAAGCGCTCAAGCATTTTCAACTGCTTGTCGGCAGGCTGAGTTGCCATAATTTCACCGAGGGTACGCAAAGCATTTCGTTGCTCATTTTCGTTGAACGAACCATTCGCCTTTTGCTCTCGCCAGCGTTGTCCTGCAGCATCGATCTGTTCATTCATCATACGATCGAAATCAGCATCGCTCAGTTTATTCGCATCACCTGCCGGAAGATTATGGCGCAGGCGCAAAAGTTCGAATTCCTTGCGCGTGTCCACCGTGTTGTGAGCACGATCCCAATCGACGTCACGCTGTAACTCAGATATTTGACCTGCGCTATCGGCCGGACGCATAGACAGATACAAATCATGAACCGAGAGAGTATTCGTTCCCTGATAGTCGGTCCTCTCGCCCCACTGATTATCAACCTGTACGCGAGAGGGGGGGCCAGCCTCATATCCAGTAATAGAAATCACGTGCGCGCCGCCCGACCCGCCTGCCGATCCATTGCCGGAATCTCGCAGCCAGGGCTGGTTGCTTGTCTCTACCCTCACTATGATTGGGAGTTTGCCATCGCGAGCAGCTTGCGCAATTCGATCATTTAATTGCTCTTCATTCTGAACGGTGGCAACGCGAGTTGAATCTCCGTAACAATTCCCGGCATGCGAAATTACAGTATCAGTCCCCGCCTCGCCAGTCAGCCGATTGTTCACGCGGACAATACCGTCATCCGTGATATCAGGGCTACGCCCGATGGTGCGTGGTGGTCTACGAGTTGTATCAATCAACCTCTCACCAGCATCACTTGGATCACCTGGTCGTTGGCGATGCTGTTCGTAGCTCATGCCACCAGGTGGCACCACATGCTGCCTGCCGCGCCCATCAGTATAAGTATATGGCTCGGTTTGATAGTACATGTTCAGCGTCGTCACTTGAAAGATCTGGCTTGCGTGCGAACGCTCACCTTCAGGAGGCGGAACGTGCACGGCTTGATGGTCCGGGCGAATACTATCTGCTGGCACCCTGACGACCGTGCCATCACGGGCAGTGAAGCGTCCGGTTGTACTAACTTCAGTTACCAGGCGAGCGGCTTCGGAGGGATTCCTCGTATAAAGTCGACTCTCGACAGTCGTGACGTTGCAGGTGCTGTGGTCACCCTGATCAACGGTTGTTGGATGAGCCGCCTGATCCATTACTTGTGACGCAATCACTCTTCTCTGCGCTTCGGTAGTGGGGCGATTGCCCTCGTGTTCGAGAAGCGTTTCCAATTGACGATAAGTATTTGCGACTTCATCTGGTGGAAGATTGCGTTCACGAGCACGCTGTTCAAATGCTTCCATGTTGGCTTGAAATCTTGCTCTCTCTGCCGGATCTGTTATTCGGCTCTCCATGATGTCGTTGAGATGCGCATGCGCCACACGCACGTCGTTAGCATCAGCGGCTTCGTGAGGCGCTTCGCCGGGGCGATCCGCGACGAGATAGCGTCCATCTGCAGTCTTAGTCAACTCATAGTTTTGTTGCGGATTCCTGCCCCAGTGGTGTTCGGTGTAACTACCGTCGTCAGCCGTCCGTCGAACATAGCCGGTGCCGTCAGTACCCTCTACGCGCTCGGTGCGATCACTCCAACGAGTATGCGTTCGGCCTGCAGCATCCTTATTTACATAGCCACCATCTGCGGTGTGACCCGGCATCGTCAATTCGGCACCTTCGCGCAAAGCTTGATTAGGGCGCAAATGATTGACCCGTTCAAGCTCGCGCACATGCTTAGCCACGTCTTCCTGGCTGGCATCAGCTCCTAAATGATTGCGAGCGATACTCTCCAGTGTGTCACCGGTTGCGACCGTATGAGTTCCCGGAGCGACGTCCCGATTAATTTGCTCGCCTGTATAAGCGGCATCAGGATCGACGCGAACAAGCTCCGGACGCATGTGCACGACGCCATCATGTCGTCCACGCCCGGCGGCTTGCGGATTTGTGTTCTCATGTTGCTCGTTGCCGTCTGCATGTTGGGAATCTTGCACAGGTGCTCTTCTTGTCGGCAGCTCAGCAGGTGCATCGGCGGCAGCATCAGGCACTGACGGCCCACCGCGCCGCTCTGGACCTTGGTGGTGAGCACCCTCGTGCTCCAGCTTCTGGTCAGCACGTCCCTGCGGAGTCGCTTCGTGCTCCGGCTTTTGCTGTGCTGCTTGATGAGTTTCCTCGTGTTCAAGTTTGACCTCAGGACGTCCCTGGGGAGCACCCTTGTGCTCCAGCTTTTGCTCATGATCTGCCTGATGAGTGGGCTCCTGGTTTCGCTCGGCCCTCTGATGTGATTCTTCATGGTCAAGCTGGACGTCGGGACGTCCCCGTGGAATCTCAACACCTTGTGCATCTGGTCGATTGGAAACAACGTTTTTGCCGAGCTCTGCACGGTGCGCAGCCTGATAGTCCTGCAGCCCGATCTTGATCTTCGGAATTTCTCCTGAGCGATAAATTCGCGCCGGATCTTTGACTCCGTCAATCAGCTGCGGCTTACCAATGATGCCGGTGACACCGGAACTTGCTCCATCTTTTAGCGACTTGATCAGCTTCTTAAAATCATTAGCAAGCTGTTCAGCACCCTCGGAGGCTTCTTTGAGTGCCTCACCCGGAACATCTTTCCCGGTACGCTGCGATTGTTGTACTTCAAGCTCTTCTGGTGTTGTGCTCATATGTGAATTAACCCGGCACGAGTATTAGTAATGGAATATCCTTACGTCCACCTGACAAGACGGAAAATTAGGTGGACATTTTTTCCAGAATTATATACATCAATTGCTCTGCCAACTACGCCTCACAACGTGGAGAAATATGCGGCAGCGCATAGAAAGTAAATGCAGCAAATAGTGCGAACAAAAACTCTTGAGAAGAGTTGTCAACTTAATGACTATTCTCGATTATGAGTGTATAGTAATCTTGTCTCAAAACTAAGTTTCCAACTCGGTATTCACTTTGATGAAGGCGCCTTTGGCGGCTCTTGCCGCAGCATGCTTAGTTTTTCAAACCTCCACGGCAGTATTTGCCGAGCATATCCATTCTGACTATTCATCGCCATCTGAGATTTCGTATGAGCCTACGAATCGTCAAATCGTTGACAGTTCGACTTCCCGATATGCCTCCTATTTGAGTGATTCTGGATATAAATTGATATGCCAGGGCAACCTTGTAGCCGCCGAAAACTTGCTGAAACAAGCAGTAGCACTGGATCCTAATCACTTTGCGGCGCAGTGCAATCTAGGTTATGTCTTGAATAAGACTGGTCGAGCAAAAGATGCTTTACCGCACCTGCTTTATGCTTTTTATAGTTTCCCAGAGGAACCAGCTGTGGTGCCTTTGCTTGCAGGGACCTATCAACTTTTGGGCAATCTTCCTGCAGCGATCCAATTGTGCCGGCTCTACATCTCGCGTTTCCCTGGCGCGCCGAACAGGGATTATATGGCGGCGATCACTCGCCACCTGATTGCAGAATCAACAGAGCAAGCGACGAAGAATTACAATTGGACTAAGAAAAACGTACGTGTGTTTATTCATCCGGGCAGTGGGCTGCAAGGCTATCGCGAAGAGTTTGAACAAGTATTGAAAGAAAGTTTTAGCTCTTGGTCGCAAGCAGGAGTTTTGACATTCGAATTTGTTCGCAAACCCGATAGAGCGGATATTGAATGCGTTTGGACGGATGACGTGAAGCAATTGGGTTCGCTTGCCGAAGGTGGGGAAGCCGTTCTCAATCACCAGGGAAATGCGGTCAGTCATGCACGCATTATGCTACTGACCAATCGAAATTCTGCTGTTGCTGCGATGAGCCTTCAAGAGATGCGCGCATTATGCCTTCATGAAATTGGACATTCACTGGGGATGATGCGTCACAGTCGTAATCCTTCCGACGTCATGTATTTCACCGTTGCAGCAACAGCTACGCCCAGCTCTAGCGATATCATGCAGCTTCAGCGACTTTATACGCATTAAGCAGCAGCTTCAGAAGTCGAATTCAACAGCGAATCCGACTTCACTATTTAGACCCAACGACCTTAAATTCGGAATCTGCCAAGAATTTGTTTGCCTTTGTATTTCTATCGGAGGAAAGCAACTTCCCATCCTTAAAGTCGAGAGCAAATCGTTCAAAAGCGCCTTGCAAATATGCCGGCGTAGCACCGTCGTCCTGATAGAGTTCGCCTGTTGCCCGACCATCCTTATCCGGATAAACGAGATAACTCACAGGAGTTTTGTCTAACTGGCTCAGGTGATCGACAGGAACAGAGGCAATCGGGAGAACACTTCCAGCCTTGACAAAGAGTGGCACCGTGTTTAGTGGTGCCTTTACAGAGATGTACTGTTTGCCTTTGAATTTTTCGCCGGAATAAAAGTCGTACCACTCGCCATCAGGAAGGTAGACATCTCTTGCTAGAACACCTTCCTTAACCACTGGAGCACACAAAATCGAGCTACCAACGAGAAATTCATCTTCTATATTCAAAACATTGTAATCGTTCTGATTTTCCAAAATAAGGGGACGATACCAGGGAATGCCGGTATCATGCGACTCGGATAAGACGGTGTACAGGTATGGCATCAATTGATAGCGCAACTGCACGTACTTGCGGATGATGTCCTCATACTTTGCACCGAAGCGCCACGGTTCCTGATCATATCCATTTGCTTCGTGGTGATTTCTAAGGAAAGGCGTCAGAAACGCGACTTGATACCAGCGCGTCAGCAGCTCGCCATCAGCCCTGCCGGAGAATCCACCGCAATCAGCACCAACAAAACTTTCACCGGACAGTCCTAGATTAGCAAACATCGGCAAGCATAACGCAAGTGAACTCCACGTGCTGTTGCTGTCCCCGGTCCACATAGTTGCATAGCGCTGAATACCAGCGTAACCACTGCGAGTAATCACATAAGGACGTTCCTTCGGACGCAATCGCTGCAGCCCTTCATATGTCGCTTTGCATTCCAACATCGCGAACAGATTGCGCATTTTGTCATGCTTGGAATAATTGCCCTGATCGTAATTTACGACCTCTTTCCATTTATCGCCATCGCGGCTTTCAAAATCAGCGGGCTCGTTCATATCATTCCAAATACCAGCGATGCCATCGTCAAGCAGCTTTGCATGCTGGTCTCCCCACCACTTGCTCGCGTCCGGCAAAGTGTAATCAACGAAAACTGATTCGCCAGGCCAAACCTTACCCACGTAAAGTTGAGAATTGGACTTCTTGAGGAAGAAGCCTTTGGCCGCCCCTTCGTTGTAGACATCATATTTTCCGCCCGGCTCATATTTCACACCGGCATCAATAATTGCGACAACTTTGACACCGCGGTCGCCAAGCCAGCTCGTAAGCTTTTTGGGCTCGGGGAATCGCTGGCGATCCCAAGTAAAGTTACGATAGCCATCCATATAATGAATATCGAGCTGTACTGCTTCAAGCGGGATCTTCTCCTTCTCGAAGCGAAGAACGATGTCCTTTATTTGCTGCTCATTGGCATAGCTCCAGCGGCACTGCTGATTTCCGAGCGCCCACTTTGGCGGAAGTGGCATGCGGCCAGTGAGCTCTGTATAGCGGCTCAGCACCTTCTTCATCGATGGACCATAGAAGAAGTAGTAGTTCATCTCGCCGCCGTCGGCTTTGAAAATTACATTCTCGGGATCAGACGATGACATGTCGAAGTGTGTTCGATAGCTGTTGTCATAAAAAATGCCGTAAGCTGAACCGTGCCAGCCTGCAGGATCCGTCTTATCATCCATTAAGAGCCCGATGTAAAAAGGAATGCTTTGATAAATTGGATCGCTGCCCCAGTTGTAACCGTAGTGGTCGGTGCTCCACATTTGAACGTAATCATGTCTTTTGTCGAGATGCCCGGCTTTCTCACCCAATCCGTAGAAGTGCTCTTCGAAGCCCAAGGTTTTGACAGCTGCCACAGCGCCGGATTTAGAATCGAACTTCATAGACTGTCCGTCGCGATTGATCAAATTGCCAGTCTTGCGGTCGTAAAAAGAAATGCGCAAGGGCTGCCGTTCAACAACTACTTTCAGTTCACTTGTTTCCAAAGTCACCGAGTCTTTTGATTCACTTATCTGCGTGCTTACGCGATCCCACTTAGTTCGCTCAATCGCCCATGAATGATCCCGTTCGGGCAATGACTTTTGGAAAGCGACCCGGACGCGCACCAAATCCGGTGCCAGAGCCCGCAGCTTTACTTGGCTCTTATCCTCGCAGTCAATTATAATTCCGTCCTCAACTTTGTTGACGCCTGCAACATTGCCGATAGTTTGCATACTCGTCAAATCGACGGCGTGTGCCGCAAGATTCGACGCAAACAAGATCATGACAAGAAGCGCACACACCAGACCAAGCATTCTCATGGCATCCCCTGTTCGAATGGTATGCGGACAACTACGCCACAAGACATTCTTGAAGTTTGAACAGGCTTAGCTTACACAAGTTCGAAACGAGTTGTCTCGAAAGCCAGATGGAATAAGCACTAATTAAGCGAATCAGCTCTATTTCTTGACGCGGGATGCGGCCTGCTCTTTGCGATACTCATCAAGCATAAACTGGACACGAGCAGCAGGAATTATGTAGGACTTGTTGGTCAAGTCGCTGTAGGTTGTAATTCCTCTTATGGCAGATGTGCCCAATCTTTCAACGCTGTTACCATTGCGAGCCGAACCGGGCACGCTTAGAACAACTCCGCCGGAATACCCCTGCGGTACGGTCGCATCCAACTGATACATGGTGCGTCCTTGCAACACATCGGGCGGCTGTTCTTTGAACGGAATCTCGGATTGATTTACCATTGTGCCGTAACGAGCCTTGGACATACTGATCTTGCCTTCGCCATTAGCATTGCCCATTTCGACAAGCGGCTCACGAGCGACCCAATCAGTTCGCTTGCTGATAGGAAGAGCTGCAAAAGTCTCACCCGGTTTTGCATCGAGTTGAATCAATGCGAGATCCTGCTTAGGATTCAGCTTAACGACTCGTGCTGTGCGGTCTTCAAGAGTACCGTTGGCGTTCATCATCTGAACCTTGACCGTGCCATCCGAACCATCGACTACGTGATTATTAGTCACCATCAAACCATCAGGCGCGACCATCGCCGCCGTACCGGCAGATCGTTTTTCCCCATTCACGAAAGAGACAGGTCGCACCGCTGGTAGTGCGTGAACGAATACGTCCAAGCGCCGACTATCCATCGTGACGCCTTCAGTGGTGATACTCTCTACTTTTGGTTTTGGAATACCATCTGCACCAGGCTGCATTACACGCGTCGGCAATTCTCGGGAGCGCCCACTGCGATCTGTCTGTCCGTGGTAGCAGGAATCAAAGACAACAGCACCAACTTCGTCCGCTGGCCTCTTGCTCTTATACACACTGCTGCAATCAACTCCGGGAGTATTCGCGGACTGCAGTAACTTTCCAATTGCATCCTGCCGCTCCGGAGGCTCAAAAGGTCCACCCAGACTCTTGTCGCCTGCTGGTTTTTGGTCATCCGCTGGTTGATCCCGCCCCATTTCAAGTCTCCAGATTTCCGACGTTCCGTGTCAGTTTAATGTCCCAAATGTGCCTGAGGACAGAAATTATATACCCAGAGAAGGGGCTCCTCAGCGCCGGGCGGGGTTCACTTAGGGGCTACGGCTAGATGTTCCACGGGTACGGCATCCACTGATCGCCTATCCCCTGGTCCCATTGAAGCAGGCTGGAAGCCTGCGCTTCCATCCGAAGCTTAGAATCCGGCTCGTGTTCGATGCCCTATTGCTTGGCCATTGCCTTGTAGAGTTCCTTTAGAGTGATTCGTCGATCGCCGGCCAACCGGTCATATTTTGACGACCACGAATTGTCGATCGAAACCGTTCTGGTTTTCGGATCGTAGCCTGTCACGAGTACCACATGCTCGCCATCACCATCTTCAGCGGTCTTAATTCCATATTTCTTGACAGGCTCTTTCCACACCCAATCGGCGCCGGTCCAAATTTGAGCGATTTTGATGCCACCTTTCTGCAGCTGTTCGTGGAGCTGTTCCTCGCCGGAGCATACTCCCACGCCAGGACCATTAATAATCGCAGGTCGATTTGCACCAAGAATCACCGTGTCGGAAGCACCGCAAATTTGAGAATACACATTCGCGATGTCAGCGGAGAAGAGATAAGGCTGCTTGAGTACAATGCCATCTTTTCCAACTTGCGGATAAAGTTTGCCGTCACCAGGAGCAATGTAAACTCCCGGACCGACGCCCGCAGCACCTGCCGCAGGATCATGACGATAGACTAATTGCCCTTTCGAAACGAAATAGCCATTCGGAGTTTGAGTTTGACGTTGCCAGTGAATATTGGCGCACGTCAAATCAGAAAGTTTGCCTAACCAAGTTCTGGCACCATCTTCCGGTGGAAACTTAGACTCTTCAGAATCCTTTGCAAAGCGCATCGAACTAGGCGGGATCTTTATGCTTGTCTTGTCACCACTTTTGAACTCCCCGGTAGTCAGAACATCCGTCATCATGCGAGCGAAATGTGCTGGTTGCTCGTACAGGAGCTTGCCACGGATTGTTGTTACCTGGCAAGTCGGATTCTGCCCTTGCTGATTACTAGTCGGATTTGCAATATGCCAAACCAACTGTGTTGAAAGCAATGCTCTCTCTTTCGCGTTGAACACCTTGTCCGAGTTGCTCTCCAGCAGACGGTTCAAGTGTTTGTATATCTCCGCTTTCTCGGCATTGGAAATGTCTGTTCGCGAACTTGCTGCTTTTTCAAGATGCTCAAGAAACAATGCTTTCAGCTGGGGCTCAACGTCTTGCCGTTGGATAAAGTCATTAATGTTTTTCTCAATACGTTGCTTTTCGGCATCCGGAAGTGCATCGTTCTGAAGAACAGCTTTCAAGGTATTTTCTTTCGTGCTTACAAGTTCGCCTTTTTCGCCAGGCTTTTGACGAATTTGAGTGCCTTCGTCGCTTATAAAATTGGCAGTTCCAAATTCATCAAGTACTGGAGCACCAACTCGTGAAAGTTGATCCATTTTACTGAAAGGCTTTGCAGCATCAATCGCAGATGCAACAAACGCGCCAGTCGAATCCTTCTTATAGGATGTATTGCTTGCGGAGTCGCGCATCTCTACGACTGATTTGCCAGCGTCACGCACTAACTCTACAGTTTTACCGTCACGAGTAACTTTAGTAATTTGCTCGCCATGCTTCTCAACACGTGATTTCTCCACCGGGTCTTCAACAATGGAAACACCATCGATTGTTCTCGTCGTTGTTTTGTTGTTACCCTCTTTGTCTTCGTACTTATAGACTCCTTCACGATTTGCAGTGATGGAAACCTTTACAGTTCTTTCCTTTCCATCGCTAGTGTATTTGTACACACCGTCTGATACGCGCTCGTATTTGGAGGAGCTGCCCTCCGCCGATTTCACTTCAAACGTCTTAGCTGAATCGCTCTGACCATCGAAAGTAAATTTCCTCACAGTACCATTTGCATACTTGAACTCTGCTGGGCGTCCATTTCGAAACTCCATCGACCAGCCTTCCTTGCTGTTCTCGACTTTCTCGGTGCCATCTGTGGCAGACTTCGCGACCCTACCATCTGGAAACTTGACAGTCAAGTTTCCGCCGTCGTGGGTCGCGGAAATTCGCTCTTCTTTCTTGCTCGGATCCTGGTCGTTTATCCACGTGAAGTTACCATTGGGCAGACGTTCGCCGCGAGTCCACGAAACGACTTTCCCATCTCTGGTACTGCTTTCCTGAAGTATTTCGCTGCTGCCATTTTCTGTCTTAAATTTTCTGCTGGACCCATCACCGGCGGTGACTTGAACTTCAGTAGGGCTTATATCAACTAGAGACTTTTCCTTCTCATTCTTGATACGAGCGAATTCGGTTCCATCCATTTTGATGATGGAAGTCTTGTCGCCGTTCTTAAATCCGATCTCGCCTATTGAAGTGATGAAGGCGGCACCGGGGCGCACATCCCCCTTATCAGATTTCCAGCTGGCACCATCGGCAGTCCATGTTTTACCTTGCACTGCATCTCGAATTGATTGAAGTTTATTATCCTTCCAATCAAATTCGCGCACGGCATCGCCCTTCATTACCTTAACGAGCTTGCCCTCTTTGTATTGCAGCTGGGCACCGTCGGCAGTGACTTGTTTTACGGTTCCGCCAGGTTCCAAGATATGAGTGATTCCATCTGCGGAATCGGAATGGGAGTAGGCACGCGACTTGTGATCGAATTTGAACGAAAGCGTTTCAGGCTTGGCATCCGACCAGCGGTTGTTCTCCCATGTACGAGATTGCCATTTGTCTCCTTCTATCAGCGAGTGCAAGTACTTTTTGCCATCACGATGAACTTCAACAGTCGAAAGCGTATGCTTATCATCCAAGCCTTTAGCATTTGGATTTTCGGCCCAAGTGAATCGCCGTGTTGAACCGTCAGCATAATTTATTTCAGAAACCAAACCATCCTTGCCGACCTTCACGACATCTTTATTGGGATGTGAAATTGTTCGCGAGCCATCGGTATTTTTAACCTCAACGGTAAGGTCTGAATGATAGGTTTGATTCGCCACGGTTAAGATACCGCGTTTCTCATCCAACGTAACGGCGCCGGACCAGGCAGCGGTATCACTTTTTTGCTTCCATTCGTCAATCAATTTGCCGTCGCGATCACGACCGCGAGTGTAGCTTCCTTTGCTCGACGTCATGGAAACAAGCTGGTCGCCTTCCCATTCAAACTTTCTGGTCGTACCATTATTATAGGCAATCGATTTGAGATGATTCTTCGCATCGTACTCCAGCACAGAGCCGTCAAAATTCTCCTTAAAGGAGCGTCCATCCTGCATTTTTATGACAAGATCATTTTCCTCATCACGCGTTAAATCAGATATTTTCCCATCATACTTTTCTTGCTTCTGGCCGGCTTTATCGAATCGACTCCAATCAGCGCCTTCCTTTTTCCAGGTCGCACCATCTGGTCCTACAAAACTGCTTGGGTTGCCTACAACGGCGCGTTTCGCGGCAGCATCATAAACACTTGCGACTTTGTCTGCCAGCTGTCCAGCAAAGGACTTGAACTGCTGATAGTCAAAGTTTATTTCGGGCAAAGATGCGCGTGCCGCAGCGGCCTTCTCGTTTTTATCCAACAAGTCGGGCGCAACTTGAGGCTTTCGATCAGCCGTTTTCTTTTCGTCCAAAAATAGGGACGGCAGAAACGGATTCTTGGCAGACTCAGCGCCAAACGCATTTGCACGTTTCCAGATTTGATTGAGACTATTGTCGTCCTCGACAGAGCCTGGTTTCATTGACGAGAAAACTTCAATCGCCTGAATCAAATCGATGGCGGAAGAATTCTGCGACTGCTCATCGCTCGGATTTTTTTCCGGAGCCTCATCGCGCTCCGCTTCAGGACGTGGCATGGACGAATGACCTGTGCGTAAAGAGTTCGCGGGCCAGCCAGGCATCCGAACGCGTTCAAAACCGCAGGGTTAATTATCCGAATATGGATTGTAGTGATTGAAAGTGGCAGAATCGTTCCTTTCCACCAGCTAACTGACAGCATGCTATTCAAGACAAGGTGAGAAGAAGGCAAAACTTTTCTGAATATTCGCGCTTTGGAAAGCGTCGGGAATGCGCCGACAGAACGAGTGCGACTTGCAGAGAAGCGCCGCAGAGCTTGATCTTGCGCCAACGAGCAGCGACTTACCCAAGTGTTATTGTTGTGAATAGCAGTTGAGGAGTGATACGCGATGAGCGACGATAGCAGCAAGATCAATGAAGAAGCGTGCAAGCCCATGGAGCCGCAGCAAGAACACAAGTTGCTCGAAAGATTACTCGGAGATTGGACATTCGAGGCGGATTGCAAAATGGGTCCGGATCAACCGCCAGATAAAAGCACTGGCTGGGAAAGCGTCCGCTCGATGCGCGGCATGTGGTTTATTGGCGAAGGCGAAACTCAGATGGGAGACATGACCGGCGCCACAATGATCACGCTTGGATATAATCCGGCAACGAAGCGATATGTCGGCTCATGGGTCGGTTCCATGATGACACATATGTGGGTTTACGACGGAGAAATGGACGCTGAAGGCAAAGTGCTAACACTGAATGCCGAGGGACCAGATTTCACAAAACCAGGCAAGACTGCTAAATACCAAGACATCATCGAGTTTGTCAGCGACGGACATCGCACATTGCGGTCCAGAGCCCAAGGCGAAAACGGCGAATGGGTCGAATTCATGAAAGCCGACTACCGCCGCAAATAATTTCGAGTTCTCGGAGCGCGATATGGGAGCGCGGGCAGCTACATGGGAGCGCGAGCATCCTGCCCGCTTATAAGCAGCGAAGCCACGTCCGCAAAAATGCTTTCGAAGCCGGATCTACTTTTTAGCGAGGTCACGAACTACGACTTTCAATCCTGTTGTTACGTGAGCAAGCCCTTCGTAGTGCTGCTATCCCTTCACGTTTTTCTGACCACTTCTAACATTCTTGCTGCGAGCAAGCGTATGAATCATTATGGCGCATTCGATTTCTTCCTGCTCGCGCAGAACAGAAACGGTTGCTTCTGTGATAACTAAATTTCTTCCTGCCTTAATCACGCTTCCACGAGCGATCAATTTCGAGCCATTTGCAGGGCTCAAGAAATTGATTTTGAACTCCGCCGACAAGCACTCTTCATCGGGCTCAAGCACTGTATAAGTTGCGTAACCGGATGCCGAATCGGCCGCCGTCGCTACCACGCCGCCGTGGAAGAATCCATGCTGTTGCGCTAGCGCCTCGCTGAACGGCAGATGTATTTCAACATAGCCCGGCTCGATAGCAACAAGCTCACCCTTATGCGCTTGCATGAAGCCTTGAAAAGAGAAGCTGTTTCGAATCTTCTCAGCGAAGTTCGGATCGAGCGTTTTTAGGAGGCGACGTTGGGGAGATAAAGACCTTGCCATGAACTTGAAACCTGACTTGTTGTATGCTTAGCCCCAGTCACCGCGGAGCATTAACATGAGGATACTACTTTCTTTGCTGCTTGTTGCATTCCTTGGATTATTCCAAACGGCGATGGCAGCCGACGACTTTCAACCATTCTGGACTCAGTTTAAGGCTGCAATTAAGAAACGCGACAAAGCCGCGCTTGCATCGATGACGAAGTTGCCCTTCATGTTTGATTCAAAGAATCTGGAGAAGGCGCAATTCATTGCCAAGGTTGACGTGATACTTCCTGCGAAACTAACAAAATGTTTTGAGAAGGAGAAGCCGGTCGCCGATAACGGAGAATACTCGGCATTCTGCGGCGAACAGATTTACATTTTCGCCAAAGTGAATGGCAAATACATGTTTACGGACATCGGCGTGAACGATTAATCTCGGACTTTGGCGGGAGCGCCGAATGATGGATTCATTAGACTTCATCCATCATTCGGCGGTATGGCGTCCGCGCGCTTTGCCATAAACAACTCGGATACAAAACCGGCGTAAAGTACCAATCATCAGGAAACCAAATGCTCGCTTTAAGCAGCATATCTCAGGCGATTGGTACATTACGAGGTTAGATCAATGAATCCACAGGAAGTACAACAAACAGCAGATAAGCTGGAAAAAGTTGCAGAACGCGGCGATGTCGATACAGTCGCAAAAGAGCTACACGACATGGCGCCAGATGATAGAAAAGCTATCGCGGCGAAAATAAAGGAAGACCAAAAGGAAAAATCCAGCGATGGTCTGCCTAAACTAGAGTTTTATGATACAGGCGATGTGAAGTCTGCTAAGAAACACACAGTTTTGGATGATACCAATACAAAATACGACATTGCGACCGGCAACAAAACGGAAATGAAGAGAGACACATGGGATGGACGCAGCGAAACAGAAACGTTCGATCCTAATACCGGCAAAGAAACATCAGAAACCATCATCAACACAGATGGCTCCTACGTCCAACGCACATTCAATCCGAATACAGGCTACTTCAGAACTGAGCAATCGCAATCAGCAGATGGCAAAGTGGTGCGCGTCGAAGGAAATGAGCTTAGCGGGGATCTGACAATGATTGAATTCGACAAGCAAGGACGCGTAGCCGAAACATCCGGTGAAGATTTTACTACACGCAAATTTCACTACGATGAAAACGGAAAGCTCGATCAAATTGACGGCAAGCTAGGACATTGGGACAGAAGCACTGATGCCAATGGCAAAACCGCCTGGACGAATAAGAACACGGGAGCCGTGTGGCACGGAGAATTCAACGTCGATAAGAGCGGCGACCTGCACTTCAAAACAGCAAACGGCACGTCCCATACCTTCAATCCAGGCGACGTAGCAGCTAAAGGTTAGTCGGTTGAAGCACGGTCAACATTTAGAGACTCACGGGATAATCCCCGTCTCCCCAGAATTACGTGAGTTTCTAAATGCGACCGG
The DNA here is from genome assembly GCA_021732085.1 of Candidatus Obscuribacterales bacterium. Taxonomy (GTDB): domain Bacteria; phylum Cyanobacteriota; class Vampirovibrionia; order Obscuribacterales; family Obscuribacteraceae; genus JAIEPM01. Next base: position 129,762 of record JAKFVQ010000017.1, read on the forward strand.
GTACCGTGGTGCAGCGACTTCGCCAATTATGTTTTTTGTTCGAATTGTTTTAGTATCTGCGTGATGGACCTTGAATGGGCATCAGCTGATTCATGGCTATAACCGCCAGCCATAACCATCGCAAGCGGAATATTTTGCGCGCGTGCAGTAGATACAACGAAAAGATCACGCTGATTCATCTCCTCAATGGACAATTGAAATGTTGAAAGCGGATCCGATTTAAGAACATCAGAGCCGGCATTATAGACAATCAGATCAGGACGAAACTTGTCCAACGCTTTAGGAAGAACGTCCTCCAGCGTGGATAAATACTTATCTCCAGCGGTGCGTGCCGGAAATGCTACTGACCAATCTTCTTCTACTTTAGGATAGGGATAAATGCTTTCGTCAAAAAAATCTAGATAGAAATTAGAATCACTTTCTCCGAGCACATTGGAGAATCCGTTCCCCTGGTGCGCATCTGTATCCACGACCATTGCCGTTTTTATCAATCCCTCCCGGCGTAAGATTTCCAAAGATATGGGAATGTCGCAGTACACACAAAAACCGCCACCACTATTTCGTTCGGCATGATGATACCCACCGCCAACATTGATTGCCAATCCCTTCTTCATTGCCCAGCGGCACGTAAGTATTGTGCCGCCGGAGGCGATTCTCATCGGTTTGAGGATTCGCCAATCAAGAAGTTGATGTGGTATTGGAGCCAGAGCAGCTTGCTCCAAAATTTTCGCCAATTGGACGCTATGTCTAAGAGATCTTAGATATTCGGGCGTGTGAATTAACAACAGTTGCTCTTTTGTGATCTCGTCCGGAGAAATGAATTCGCCCTCAGCGCGCAATCCTGACTGGACTATCGATCTCATAACTTTGCTGTACTTGCGACCGTCAAATGGATGCAATTTCTCCAGCCCGAATGCGGTTACATCGTAGTGCTTACTGTAAATCAACGGCACTAATTCATTTCCTTGGGCTATAGCTGCCTGACTGCCATCAGGGTCTTGAGAAAGATCGGGCATAACGAAGTCGATTCCGTAGAACGAAACCAATCCAGTTAAAGCGATTAGAGCACGTCGACTTAACATCCGGAGCATCCTCCGATATTCATACTATCAGTTTCAAATTAGTTGCGCTGGATGCTATGCAAGAGTACTAGTGAAAACATCCTTGCGCGATTCCAAGTCTTGAAATATCTTATGACTATCTGGGAGCAAGGGACAGAGCAAAGATGAGAGCGCATCCAAAACAGCTTATAGGACTGGCGGTACTGCTCTGGTGCGTGTTCAATCAGCTAAGTCCAACTCAAACAGTAATCGCACAGGTACCAGACGTGCCGAAGGTCCTTTACCAGCGATTCAACGAAGAGGATTCAAAAAACCTCCAGATCATCAGCACCGCATCACGCCTTCAAGGTCCGTACATGGGAAGAGGCGGGGGAAGTCCGGTATGGGGCGCGTACTCATCGTTCAGATGGATCGATCCAAAATTTCTCTATTCAAAGTTAGAACAAGCAATGCCGCAGGCGACGCCGGCTGGGAAGATCTACATTGCGTGTGCGTACTGGGATCACAACAGAGAATCCGGCATCAAGGCTTTCAAAGCGTTGTTGAATGATAAATCGCCGGTAGAATATTCATCCGGATGCACCGACCATGCGAAGGAGACCGTGTCATCCATCGCAAAATCATTCATTGAAAAGGGATCGTACAGCTCATTTGAAGCAAGGAAATATTGAGCTGTCCTACATGCTGATTCCGATTTGCCCAGCTTTCTCAGCCTTCTTCTCACGTGAGCAGACGACAGTGCAATTGCGAGCGCCGGATTTATCGTAGAAATCCATTGAATCGATCATCCACTTATCCTCGACAAGTCCGTTCAATGTTTTTTCCAGCTCATCCACCGCAACTGCGGCCAAAACCTTGAATTCTCTTTTCATTTGTCACCACATATAGATCCACCCTCATATTTTGCCGCACCCAGCCGAAAACAAACGACTGACATCTTGGTTTTGTAAACAATGCTGCAGCTAGCGTTATGTGGATTTGCGGCGATTTTATTTGAACAGGTCGAAGGCGTGGAAGATTCTAGATATACTGGTCGACTACGTTTGGCTACATGCTGACAGGAAGAGAAAGATGAAAATGGCGTTTTTGAACATGCAAAGCAGACCGATTCGCAACAAACCTCACTGGACTTTGGTATCCGCATTATTTGCGTTGACGATTTTGCTGACATCAACGATGCCGTCGTTAGCAGAATCGAGCAAGTCGAATTTAACCAAAGCGGACCTTGCCACCACCAATGGTTCAGCGCGTCTTGGAATGAAAGATGGAAATATGTACTGTGTCCTAACATCCATCGAAACGAGGGTACAGCTTGAGCCGGACAAGTGGGTTAACGACGATGAAGCCACGAACTGGACCACATGGCTCACCGCATTTGACGATAACCTTTACGCGAACTGGCTAAAGAATGCGACGTTGAATGCACAGGAGACTGTTGGCATTCGCATCAATCCAGATAGCACTGTGGCAATCACAAACAACACGTTCCTTCCGGATAAAGATGTAAAAGAAGCAAATGCGCAATCGTCTTTTGAAACAGCAATTGCTTCGTCCCTGAATGAAACGCTAAAAATGGCAAAGCCGATGCCTGCGACCAAGAACAAGCTCAAAGAAGTACACATGTCGCTGACATTTATGCGTGGTCCGAAAGCGCTTCCGAGAATAGGAAAAAACGACTACGGATTTGACGCGGTGGTGGGCGAGAAGAATTTCATCACAGTGTATGAGCGCACTAGCAATGATGGCCGTTTTCCAGGAATTCAAATTTTGACGGATGTTGATGAGCCAGGCAAAGTAGTTGCGCTGGAGCAATCGGAATTTGATCAAAAAGTCGCCGAAACAGAAAAGAGTCAGTAAGCCTAAGAAAAGGCTTCTCCTGGCACAATTCTCATTGATGTTTTTTAGTTAGACCAGTTAGCGTCAATTCTTAATTGACCACTTCATCACAGGCATCTGCACCCAAGCATCAACACCAGCTTTGCCCCATGGCTTTTCCTGCTCCGCAAGGGGACCACTATGACCAGTATATTTTTTGACTTCACCCTCGCCCCAAACCATAGCGTGTGCATTGCCTGGTCCCAGAGTTGAGGCTGCAAAAGCTCCTACCCAAAAATGGTACGCAGACCCTGTACTTGCATCTCTAGATTCACAATTGGGCTTAAAAACAGCGTAGGGATTGTCCCGGTCAAACATCCACTGCCCAGAGACGTTGCCAACATTGCCCTGGTGGTATTTATCTCTCATGATCTGAGAAAGACCTGGCTCATGACCAGCCGGCCTATCATTCATGCAATCTTCAATTATGTAGCGAACAGGATCACCTTCCGGCAAATTATTGGATAGGTGAGTGCCGGGGCGGGCAAGTGCTTTCATGACGTTATGAGCAGTCAGCAGGGCCTCCTGAATGGTTACATTGCGATTTTCGTCCGCATTCACTTGCAAGGACCACGACATAACCTGCTCTTGTGTTATCTTTTGGGCGGGGTCTGTCATATCGTGAGACGCGGAATAAGCCTTGATTCTATTATAAAGCGCAAGTTCAGCTCCCGATCTGAGAGGAATAACTTTCGAATCCTCCGATATGGACATCAGCGAGCGACCCTCGTCGCTGTATAAGAAATCACCGACTCGAAACTCTTTGCCCATTGTTGTTTGGACCCACATTTTATTGTCATAGACTTTGCCGCCGGTAAGTTGCTCGTACTTGTTGACGGCATTTGCGACAGATTTGGAAGTATCTTCCGGATCAGCAAGAAGATTCTTTTTGGAATCCCATTTCTCTGCGTGATTGTCCTTTTCATTAGCCTTCTCACTGGGATTTGCCAATTCCTTAGGAACGGGATTCGATTTCTCCTTAGAGGATGCTTCAGATTTTTCTGACTTCATGCCAGGCATTTTGTGCATAAACATATTGCGACCGTCTTCTTTCGAAGCATTTACTCGATCTAGCTTAAGGATGGATTCCTTATCGTTACCAGGAGCGTCTAGCTTGCCATCCCTGCTCTCTTCGTTTTCTTTGATTGGTTTATCGACCATTACTAGAACCTCAAGGTTAACCGGAATACAATTATGACATCCTAATGCCCACTATTCGACATCATTTCGTTTGGAATGCTGAATTCAGACTTTCAGAGCACCGCGAAATCCTCTGGCTGCGTAATATGACTGCGCACCATTGTGATAAACGAAAACGTGATTGTAGCGGCGATCACAAAAGAGTGCTCCACCGAGCTTCCTGATCTCAACCGGAGTTTGAACCCAGCTCGATGTCTTTGAATCGAACTTGCCCAGAGCTTGCAATTCTCGATATTGTTCTTCAGTTAGCACTTCAATTCCCATAGCTTCTGCCATATCGATTGCGCTGCCATCTGGTCTATTTTCTTTTCTCGATTGAAGTGCCTCTTGGTCGTAGCAAAGACTTCTCCGTTCCGACGGACTCTCTGCTGAGCAGTCGACAAAAGAGTATTCGTCAGACTTTTTATCATACCCAACGACATCTGGCTCGCCACCAGATTTCTCCATCTCATTGAGCGACCAGAGCTTATGCGCATTCGCTTTCAACTTCGCCTGAACTTTGGTCCATTCGATTGCCTTATGGCGATTCATATTCTCCTCAAAACGCGATTTCAAAACTTTAATTAGTTCATCAGCTTGCTTTGAAGACAATTCCTTTTTATTGCTACTACTCTTTTTCATGCGAACGTTCCACACTCACTCAAAATAGTAAGACATCATAACAATCCAGAAAGTAACAGTCCACATTTTTTCGAGATCCAATTGCCGAACTAAGATAACGAAATGTCGATCGTGGACTTCTATTGCTCGCCAAGATGATAATCGCAATGCTCACTTTTGGAACGATAGCAATTTCTGTGACTATCATATTCAAGAATAAGGCACCACCTCCGATACTGCCACTTTGCTGATGAATGTTCCAAGCCCTTGCAATAGCAGTGGATTCAATCCTGATTCCATGGACAACGGCGGGATTGAAGGAGGAATATTAATTATCGGCTTGTGGTTCGAAATTAGCGTTTGCAAAATTTCAGTTTTCGCCAGCGCAACTCGAAACAAGCCATGGGCAATGATTTCGGTAACTACGAGAATCGCCCGAAACGCCCTGTCCTCGTTGCCGCAAACGTGCTACCAGCCTACATATACAGACGACATAATTTCTTCGAAGCTGCTACGATCATAATGTTATCCGATTGAAATCCCATCAATGTCGTGGCCCTCATTGGTCCGCGCGGAGGTTTTCGCATGCACACTCAGACCAAGTCAGCTGGAGTTACATTTACCGTTCATGATGTTGAGCCTGTTCGAACAAAGCTCCCAACACGTAAGACTAGAGACCTACTAGGGAGGCTTTTGAAGGACTTCGATCAAAGAGATCAGAAGGCTCCTCTATACATCTCCGGTTACAACTCCGACTGCCTCGAAGAAACCGCCTCATATCACACATTATTTTCAACCATTCATTTGGCATTCGCTGAACACCGTCCACTTGTGCTTTCACCAGACATGATCTGGCTCACAATCCTGCAAGGATTCGCCCAACACGTCAGAAACAACAGCGAGACACTACGGTATTTACTTGTTGCTCACAAAGGAAAAGCAGAGCTAGCAATCTCCCGAATAGACGACTTCATAGAGTCGCCCGAATATGACTGGGAAAGTGTTATTCATGATTTCGCTGGTCTTTTGGGCAGCAAATTAGGCGACAAATACACCCAATTAGTGAGCAACTTCTCGACCACTGGAGCCCTTGAACGGCTGGTCTGCGAAGTCACATTAATGGACGTATTTGAGTCGTACTTTGAGTATGTGATGTACGCCGGATGCGGAATTCCATCGATCACGCTGGAGGGACTCCCGGCTGACTGGAAGCATCTGCGCGAGAAAGTCGAGTTCTTGCAGCCTTATCAACTCGATTGGTGGCTTGCCGATCTTCGGCAGATCACGGAGCAGTTTTATCGCGCCTCAATTGGCGACGTAGACAAAGACTTTTGGCTCGACATGTACAAACAACGAAACGCGTATGGCTACACTCGCATCAATGGTTGGATTGCCAGACTAATTCCTTATGTACGCAACTCACAATCAGGCGAATGTATCTATCGTAACCCAGTGTTCTCAGAGGACGCTTCACTCTGGGACGACGAGAGCAATCGGTCGGGATTGCGCAGTGACGAGCTGCCATCCGGGTTAGCGAAAGTGCCGTTTAAGGTGCTGGTCGGAAAGATGCAAGAAGAGCGAGAAATGCAGTTTCTTGCAGGCTTCGTCGGGGCTGAGCAAGACGAATCGACCGGAGCACTCAGACCGATGTTAGGATGGGCTGTGCGCCAGGCGCCTGACAGTAGCACATACATGAATAACGTTCCAAAAAACGTAGTAAAGGCTCCGCCGCCACCATCTGAGACCTTAACCAAATTCATGGAGGAATTGATAGGCACGGACTGGCGTCCGCCGGTAGAAATTCCGGGTTCATTCTTCACGTTCTACAAGAACTGCGACGGAATGCACCTTGAATTGGATGGAGAAATTGTGTGGCGAATTCGTCCCATTGCTGAATTGGAGAAATTCGCCTCAATGAAGAGCACTGCTGATCCTCTGGTTTATGCAGCCAGGGCGGCATTCGAACAATGGACGCCCGAAGAACACAAAGCAGATACTGACTTGTCCAAGAAGGAGGACCAATACGACAGTCCTCTAGATTTTGAAGTCAATCCATCTCCAAATAAATGGTTGCGATTTCTCGATGAGAACAATGGTAGTTACTTGTGCTTGGAACTAGGACAAGATTTTAGGATATTTCGTGTTGAAGCTTCCGGCAAAGCGCGCCTACTGAGTGAAACTTTCGAAGGTTGCATTCGCGGTCATCTGGATTCTGCGCGCTCAATCCAGCACGAAACCGCTGACGGTTAACTCGAAACAAGAAGGCGGCTTCCTTTCGGTTGCCGCCTTCTAAAAAATTTGCGTGGTAAGAGACTCGAACTCCTAACCCCCTCGGTGTAAACGAGGTGCTCCACCATTGAGCTAACCACGCGAAGGAATTCAGTCTATCATGTCAAGCAGTGCTTGCTCGCACTGTTTAATCCAAATTCGCAGAAATGTTGCGAGATTTCACCGGAAAGGCTGAAAAATCGTAATTCGGACACTGAATTCTACAACAGCAACGGTGATCTCAAGAACAAGCTTGGTCAAGTTTGACCTCTTCTGTCGGAGATCACCGATGGGAACTGGCAGCCTCAAAAGCTTGTCTCTACTTGCGAAGAGATTAAACAGGATCACCCATCGCTAGAGGAGGCTCGATGAGCAGTTCACTTCAACCCAGACCAAATGCCCCGATCGAAATCATCGGTGAATTCCCCAGCCCGGAAGCGGCTGAACGATGCGTCGAGAGCTTGAACGACACAAACGTGCGCGTACACGATGTGACGGTTTGGAATGGCGAGTCAGCCAAGATGAATGTATTCATCGAGCCGGTGCCCGCGAAGAAGGGCAAAGACAAAGGGTTTATCATCATGGCATTGGCGACTTCCTTCACTGTACTTGGCTTGATCACGACTCTCGCCATAATGTATGCTGAGCCGTCATGGGGATTCTTCAGGCACGCTGGTGTTGGGCTGACCGCCATGCTTGGTGCCGTCCTCGGGTGCATGTTTGGAACATTGATAGGTGCCGCCATAGTCGGTAGCATCCGCGACGAGGACCCGGTCGTCTATCGCCAATCACAAGCGACTTCGCCACTCAAGAGCCTAAATCCTCAGGAATACGCAACCGAGGCTTCAATTTATAAACCGACTTCTGAAGCCGTGCTGACACCCTCCCCGCTCTCGCTTGTCGGAAAGAGCAAGGTTCTGATAGATATCCTCCTCGACGAAGAAGTCTATCTTAAGAAAATCAGCGAACTGATGCTGAAATGCGGTGCATCGAAGGTGACAATGCGCTTTGCAGGCGCACACTAACAAGCAATTAATTCGAAGAAGAATGATCAACACCGCTTAGCAACCTCATATTCACAAGTTTCATTGAACTTTTTTGCTACGCTCGGCGTCTTAATGGTAAAACAGTGCAATGTGCGCATGACAAGCGCCCTTGCTTACATCCGTTGAGTTAGCGAGGTGGCAAATGCCAAGCAGCAATAGCCTAATTAATTCGCCGCTGTTGAAGTATTTCGACAGCGCGACCTTGCGCAAGGGTAGTGACTATTGGGTACGCAACAAAGTTCTTTCGGCAGAAATAACCAGGCCTCAAACGGTAACGGCAAGCGTCAGTGGTGCAAGATGGAATGTCTACACCACCACAGTTAAGTTCAACGAGCACTTCGACAAGATCATTTCGACTGATTGCAGCTGCCCGGTTGGTGAAGACTGTAAGCACACAGCAGCTGCTGTACTTAAATTTCTCGCGCAGCAAAACGGCAAGGGTGCGTATCAGCAGAACGGGTCTGGCGAATCCAAGGTAGCAGAAGACGAGCCCATCGACGTCGAGGCCAGAAGGAAACAAATCGAAACGGATGCAAATACTTCGCCACAGGATTTCTCCAATTCGATTTCCAGTAGTGCAAGCAGCGCTGCGCATCAATTCCAAAAAATTTCGCCGGAAACACAGCGCAATCTCAGTAGACTGGTTTGGGCTTGGCGCACAGAGAAACAACTTTTCACTAATGAAAAAGAAAGCATCCCACCAAGAAAGAATGTACTTCTCTACGGACTGTCAGCAAACCCAAGTACATTCCGTCCACATATAGCACTTTTTCGTGCGCCAATGAAAAAGGACGGCGGGCTGGGGACACTCACGGAAGTGCATCGGCACAACCTGCTTGCTGATGTTCCACCAGGATATGTCAGCGAAGACGACATCGAAATCGCTCAACTCTGGGAAGTCGTTTCGGCTTATCGAAAAAGTTATTGGAATAATTTGGACGATTCGCGGGAGTTGTTCCTTTTATTGATGGCGAAGATTTTGAAAACAGAGCGCGCATTTTTTATCGCCGAGCCTGCCATCAGAGTACATGCGGGTCCCGATCGAAAAGGGCAACTAGCCTGGCAGTTCGTGGATTCAACGCGTAAGGTTTTGCGCATTCTACCAACATTCGCTGACGATAACGAAGATGCTGAGAAGCTGCGCGATACTTACGAATGCTTATTGTGGAGTACGCCCTTCTACATAAACAAGAAAACGGGCGAATTTGGCGCGCTTCTTATAGCACCGCAGCCCAGGATGATGTCAGACATTCTACAATTGCGCATACGCACCGACGAAGCGACAGCCGTTGCCAGCATGTTTCATACAGAGGGAATAGCCGACCTTGTTCCGCCACCTCCGTCAGAGGGGCAAGTCAGCGAGCGCTTACTTAAAGTCACACCACACATCGATATGGAAGTTTTAACTGCCAGCGCCGGCGTCGTTGTCGAAATTAATGACACGATGGCAATTCTGGCTGCTCCGCGGGAGAAAGTGAAAACATTGATTCTGAAACAGTCTTTTCCACGAAAAGCCGGAATCGTCCGCAACCCTGATGGAAGCGTCGTCATTGAAAAGCTCGACCAGAACTCTTACGCGATTGCTCGCCAGAAGTTGGAAGAGTTGGGATTTGCAAGAATAAATGCTTATCAGGTCAACAAATTGGATGACAGCAGCGAATACTATTTGCCGCTAAACCAGGAATCTTGGCCCAAGCTCGAAGAAGAGACGAATGCCCTTCGCGAGGACGGCTGGGCTGTCTCGCAACGCCTGGACGATACAAGTAAACCAATCTATATCACGGAAAGCGATATTGAAGTCGAAATCGATGAAGATGTTGAAGGGTGGTGGTTCGAGCTAGCACTGAATGTGGTGATAGATGGCCAGAAGGTCTCCCTCTATCCACTGCTCTATTCGGCGGCGCAAAGGTTGCAGTATAGTGGCGCTCCAACAAGAGCGGCAATTGAGACTCTAAACCAAGACGGCTATTACCACGCCATTCTTGACGATGGGCGCACAGTAAAACTTCCTTTTGAAAAAGTGCGCAAGTTCCTCCTGACGTTGTTCGAACTTGTCGTTGAGAATCCCAGCAACAAGAAAAAGGTCAACGCCGTTCAGATCCAGTATTTGATTGATGACGATATGAAGCTAAAGGCTAGCAATAGTTTTCTTGCACTGGCTCAAAGACTACGAGATCTTCAATCCCCACCGATTGCAGAGCCACCCAAGGATTTTAACGGAACATTGCGTCCATATCAAAAGCAAGGGTTGAGCTGGATGCAGTTCCTTGCGGAATTTGACCTCGGCGGCATCATTGCCGATGAAATGGGTCTTGGTAAAACGATTCAGATTTTGGCACACATATGTTTGACGAAAGAGAAAGGCTTGCTGGATGCGCCATTCTTGATCGTTTGTCCGACAAGTGTGCTCCCGAACTGGATTGCTGAAGCTCATCGATTTGTTCCATCGCTCAAGATCTCTTCCTACTATGGACCTAATCGCGGAGCCATAGTAAGTAGTTTTAAGGAGCAGGACATTATCGTTAGCACCTATCCCATAGTCGCACGAGATTCGAAAAAACTTGGCGAGCATCAATGGCACACGCTAGTTCTTGATGAATCACAGGCGATTAAGAATGATCAGACTCAGATTTTCCGCGCTATAAATGAACTGAAAGCCAAGAATAAAATGTGTGCAACCGGTACACCTCTGCAAAATCACCTTGGTGAACTCTGGTCGCAATTCCATTTTTTGATACCTCCGCTTCTCGGTCCCAAGGATAAATTCAAATCAGAATACAGAAATCCAATAGAAAAGATTGGCGATGAAACAGCACGGCACAGGCTGGTTAAGCTCGTAGCGCCTTTTATTTTGCGACGCACCAAGAAGGAAGTCGTTACTGAGCTGCCAGAGAAGTCGACGATGATCAAGTTCGTCGAGCTAGAGGGATTGCAACGCGATCTTTATGAAACGGTTCGCGTCATGACAGCGAAAGATATCAGAAAAGAAATAGAAAGCAAGGGCTTCAAACGAGCCAGCATTATTGTGCTCGACGCCCTGCTCAAGCTGCGGCAGGTATGCTGCGATCCTAAGCTTGTCAAATTATCCGCAGCCAGAAAAGTAACTCGAAGCGTCAAACGGGAAGCGCTTATGTCCATGCTGATGGAGTTGCGGGATGAAGGACGCAAAGCTATTATCTTTTCGCAATTCACAAGCATGCTCGATTTGATTCACATGGATCTGGACGAGATGCAAATCCCATTCGTTCGGCTAACGGGCGAAACAAAAGACCGAAGGACGCCAGTTGAACAATTTCAGAATACGGATGTCCCATTCTTTTTGATCAGCCTTAAAGCCGGCGGCACGGGTTTGAATTTGACTGCGGCCGATACAGTTATCCACTACGATCCCTGGTGGAATCCGGCTGTCGAAGATCAAGCGACAGACCGCGCCTACAGAATCGGGCAGGACAAGAAAGTCTTCGTGTACAAGATGATCGCAGCAGGCACCATCGAGGAGCGAATGATGGAGCTCCAGGAAAAGAAACGCGAATTGGCAGAATGCATTTTCGACGAGAACGGCGGAATCGCAAGCTGGTTTACGGAAGAAGATCTCGAAACGCTTCTACTTCCCTTGAATCCCGAATAGCCGGACGATTATTCAGCACCGAGCACGATTTCATACAGCGATCCGTGAGGTCCGCAATACTCCAGACTTCAGAACACCTGACGACCTGGGCCGAATTGTAGATTCAATTCTTAGTTGTCGTCGTTTTCCTTGCGCTTGCGTTCTTCTTCCGCCTCTTCCTCTTCTTGCTTTTGCTTCCGCTCGTAATCAACGGACGTTTTGTAGGCAGGAATCATGTACAGAATGCGCTTATCCACTTCATTTGGTTTGTGGATATCTATGGTCCAATTATCCCGAACCCAATTGACCCACGGACGATGAATTGTTGCGATAACTTCGCCCTTCGGATTCTTCAACGTAAAGTCAGTTCCTAGCCACTCGACTTTATCCGAGCGCGCGATTTCTTTTCCCTGAGGATCAACAATCGCATAGGACGTGTAATTCTTCCACCAAGACTTGACGACATCTTCCTTCAGCGTGCCGATCGGTTGCCCTTTCTCATCCGTGATATCTATTCTGGTTCCCCAGCTAAAGATATTTTCTTTGCCTGTGGCCAGCTTGTTGCCATGCGTGTCCTGATACTCAAATGTTTTTGTCCAATTGAGAAGTTTTTGATCAACGACACCGACATTTTTTCCGCTAGTATCTTTAATATCGAATGTCCATCCCCATGACAAAAAGCGGGGCGCCATCGTGGTGCGCTCGACCGGAGGCAGAGCCTTTCCGGCAGCGACCAAATGCATAGGATACTCGAGCTTGCTGCTACCAGTCATCAGGTCGAGCTGCGCATCCGGATTCCACTTATCCTGAAGATTCTGCGCTGGACCAAGACCAGCTAAATTAATAAGCTCTTTCGGCAGGTTTATCTCCAAATTTTCAGGCTTAAACGCATCCGAGTTAAGCTTGCCAGCTAAATCCTGCTCGGGCTCTTTTACTGCAACGCCGTTATCTTTACCGTCAAAGGGGCCCATATCATTACTCCATTCCAGCTGCGTGGCACCATTGTCGCGCTTGGGGCACAGTGCATCAATAAGCTCATTGGGAGAACCCGCAATTAGCTCTAGTAAAGGTTATTCTAAACTTATTGATTGCTCGCAAAGGCAGCCAAACACGACAGATGGATTACACAAATCCTCTGCGAGCAATCCAACGCAAGCCGCACACAGACTGGTTAAAGCCGGTGTTCAACAAGCGAAGTTCAAAGATTATGCACTGTTAATCTAGAACATGCAATGCATCAAATGCAGTGGCATTGGGAGAAACCCTAATGTAAGGGAATTACCTACACTGCTCACAAATAGGACTGACAGGGAGAAGCCCGCTCGCATCCGATGCGCGGCGGGGGTTTGCGCCATAGCCCCAAGGGGTAAGACACATGGAGAGGTGTGCGGTTCAGGCAGGATGAGCGAGGAGAAAGAGAAAGAGCAAAAGCATTACAAGGCAAGCGTAGCGGAGATGGAAATCACACCGACTACGCCGGAGGAAAGCGTCGACGAAATGGGAGCGCAGGCTTCCAGCCTGCTTATAAAAGAAAATGAATCAAACGGATCTGGTGCTAGAAACGAACTAGATGCAGCAAATGCCGGCGGGACGCCGGCGGTCCCAGCATCGGACGAATCGCTCGACGAGCCCAGTGTTATTGACGGACTAGCGGCACCAGATGCCGGCGGGACGCCGGCGGTCCCAGCGTCGGACGGATCGCTCGACGAGCCCAGTGTTTGTAACGGACTAGCGGCACCAGATGCCGTCGGGACCCCGGCGGTCCCAGCATCTGACATATCACTCGATGACCCTTGTATTATTAACGGACTAGCGGCACCAGATGCCGTCGGGACGCCGGCGGTCCCAGGGGCAGCAGATGCGAATCTGGCTGCAAATGCTGGACCCGTTCCAATCGAAAAGAAGAAGGCGGTTCTTTCGACGAGCTTGAGCCAGATGTCTGTAGCGCGCCCCATGGGCAGTGCGGACCAAAACAACGAACAGCTTCGCGCTAGAAGAAATGCTGCAAAAACATTTCTTGCTTTTCTTTTGAATCTCAATGTAAACCGCTCCGCCACCATAAGCGGTGTCATCACTTTCCTTGGACTGGTGCTGATTTCAATTGCTCTTCACGTTCTAGTCATTGACCTAATTGGCGTGACGAATGTGCATGAAAGATTCGATCTGCCTAAATGGCACGAAGTTGCAATCGAATTAATTCCGCCCGAGCCACCCGAACCGCCAAAGGACTTAATTCCACCGCGCCCTCAACAAGATCAGAATACGAAGGCGCTGCCACCAAAATCGGTCGAATCATGGCCGATTCCAATGCGCCAAGCAGCGGGGTCAAGGATTGCTCGAATCGCAGGCCAGAACACGCAGCACCCACAACTTGGAACAGAGACAGCGACAGACGCAAACGCGCCAGCAGTGGCTGTCGGAACTTCCGTAGGCAAACCTGATCAAACAGCTTCTGCATCCGGAAATAGCAGAGGAAAAAATAACGGCTCAGGTTCCGGCAGTTTATTTGATCAAGACTGGAACTTTGGAGGCGGTTCGAAGATTGGAGTGAGCTTTGGCGGATCGGATGGCGCTGCTGCTGAAACTGAGAGGACAACCGGCAGGTTGTTCCCATTTGACTATCACAAGAGCGAGCCACTAATGCTCCGCTTCTATTACCAGACGTTTTTCCAGCCAGACTTGCTTCCGAAGGGAGAAATTCGACAAAAGTTGCTCGACAAATGGACAGAGGCAAAATACTTGGATAACATCTCTGCGCTTCAAGAGATACTTGAGGAAGGGCGTTATGCCGACAACGAGACGTACGCTGCACTTCTTCATCTCAATGAGTTCCTTAGTGCAAACGACTCGCATCCTTACAGAAAGCGCTTCACTGATCTTGCAGAAAAAATTTATGGCAGGTTCAGTTTCGAGTCCGCGGCTGCTCAGGTCATTCTCCAGGAGCAGGACATCGATAAGGTTGATACCAGTGGGGAAATGGACCGATTGAAGGCTTTACCAATGCTCGCAGGCAAAGACAGTGTTGAGATGGCATTGATTCATCGCTGTTTTGCAAACGCCTATGTGGAATCAAAACGATTCAACGATGCAAAAGTAGAATACGAAAAATGCATTTCCATGCTGGAGCATCAAAAGAAGAATGCAAAGGTAAAAGAAGAAATTGCCATGACGCAAATTTCACTTGCAGCATTGGAGATCTCATACCTGGGAAATTACGATCGGGCTGAGAGTTTGCTGCTCAGCGTGCGCCGCTACATTGACGACTCAAAAGCACATCCCTGGATGGTACCATCGGTTGAAATGCTGCAGGGCGAACTACAACTCAAGAGAGGAGATTGGATGCAAGCGCAAGACAGTTTTGAGGAAGTGAAAAGGTTGACCGAAGGTCAAACAGGATCGGATTCAATCTGGTTCGGGCTGGGACGAGGCGCAAGAGAACGTTTAGAGCAACGACTCAGATAATAACCATAATCGAATTAGGAGGAGTGACCTGGTGCAATATAATCCAACAATGATTTGGCAAGATCATAATCTAGGATTTTCCGCTCACCGTTCTGAACAACCCATTTTAAGTGTGCAACGGCTTCGTTGACATTGCCTTCAAATACAAGACGAGCACCAATGAACCAATGTGCTTCAGTTAGACCTTCTAAGTTCGGTGCTTGATTAATAGCACTCTGCGCGCTTTCCTTATCCAGCAAGAAATTCAAAACCGGCTGCGGCCAAAGAGGATTCTTCAAACGTTGCTCAGCGGCTGAAAGCAGTTCTTTTGCCGCATGAACGTTTCCGGAAACATGATAAGCGACATAACCAAGCAGCACAGCATACGGCGATGTTTTCCCTTGCCAATTGTCGCTTTGCAAAAATTGCCTGAAGTCAGTTGCAGCAGATTTCGGATCACCCAAACAAAGGTTTGCCACAGCGCGAGAATAATAGACTTCGTAATTCCAGCTGGGCTGCTTTGTGATCACATGATTGAAGTCATCAAGGGCTTCCTTGTAGCGCTTGAGCACGTTGAAACTCCGTCCGCGTGCATAGCGGGTCGGCATGTAGTCCGGCTGCATGCTAACTGCTTCTGTGAAATCCTGTACAGCCAGCATATCTTGCCCAGTCAGTGCATAACAATTCCCCCGGGCTTCATACCACATGTACGAAAGTGGGTTGCCTTTCTCCAACATTATCGCTTTGGTGTAATCGTTAATTGCCGCGTCAAGCTGCCGCGACTGACGCAAATAAGAAGCGCGCGCAGCATACAACAAAGCGTTTTCTGGTTGGGCTGAAATCAAATTTGTACTAGTGCTTATGCTCACTGCCGCGTCTCGATCAACAGGTCTACTCACAGCAGAAAGTCCTGTTAGGGTTTCACGACCGGTCATTCCCATTGTTCCTGGAGGAATAGTATTTCCGGTAGACACGGGGACGGACGGATTTGCTGGCGCCACAACACCTGATGCCAAAGGATCGCCCGTTGCCATCTCCCAATGATTATGACCGTGCTCCACGAAAACACCTGGCTCCAATTCTCCATATTGAAATAAAACCGACATCGCAAAAACCATTTCGGCATGCAGCCGATCCATTCGCTTAAGTTCACGCTTTGCTATGTTCGGCTTTCCATCAGGAGTTCGTTCGAACGGTAAGCCAATTGCGTTAGCAATATCGATATAGAAATAAGTCATGTCACCATAGGGACGTTTTGGATCTATGCACCAATATTTCCAGGCGGCGACTCGCAATAACTTAACGTGATCCTCAGTCAAGTCGAAATCGAACGTCAGTGACTTGCCGAATTCATAGTCACCAGAGCCATCGATGTTGATATTGAATTTTCCGGCAGGATAGTCGTCAATAATCGTATTCTTCAAAAGATACTTGCCGGCTTTCACGGTTGCCGAACTCAAGAAAATCGCAGGGATGTCATAGGCCAGATCGACGAGCATTTGATCAAGTTGCCGCTTCTGATCTGTATTCAAACGTGAGGGGTCACCCAGCCCGAGAATCTTCGCCATATCCTCATAGATACCGCGACCGCCAAATGGATTTTCAGAGTTAATCATGGGCGCACCCGCCTCACAATTGACCCAGGTCACTTTTAGCTTTCGAACCAGCTTTATATGGTCACTGGTTACCTTTCGCTTTTTGAGATTCTCCATGATATCCGGCATATTTCCCCTATCGCGAGCCAGAATACACTATGCAGACGTGTTTGGTGATGCTCCGTCCGGTTAAACCGAAGCAAGGCAGCTTAAATTGCGAAAAACAGCAATACGCCATCTTCCGCGGAGATTTTTCTTCTCCCAAAGTGATCCCAATCGACTCTTGCTCAATCGCTCTCCTATCCCAAGATGGCTTTACTTGCTCACTTGGAAAAATTAGGAGGAAAAGGAAAAATATTTCAATCTTGCAGGAGCACACTACAGGGGATCACTATGAAGCCACCCTCCAGTTCAAGAAGAACTAAATCGTTAGTACCTAGCTGGAGAAAGCTCGATTTAAGTCCATAAGCTCTGGCAAATCGTGTCGTCTTCCGGGTAAAACAGTGAATATGACCCGAACCGCGATGTTACATGACTATGCTTATGTCTACGTGCCTGATTGTTCCAATTGGACCTATCATTTCGCTGCTGAAGACCTGGTTCGGCTCGGCCCGCCATAAACTTCTGAAAGCAAAAGCCGAGCTGACTTATCCTGAAGAGGAGCCAAAGCTCTTCGAGTTTAAGGACGCCGAGCGACTACCTTTTCCCGAGAACGAGGCGATAGCCAGTGCCCGAATCAAAATTACCGAGGGCGAATTTGAACAAGCCAGGGAAGTTTTGGCTTCAGCTTGGATTCAGTGCTCAGCTAGAGAATCATCAGAGATTCCACGCTTATCGATTCGCGCAGCAATTGCCGAGTTGTACGAGGCCCAAGGAGACGCAGAGCGGGCCGCTAAGCTGGCGCAAATGCCGCTTCTGATTTTGGATAGCGAAATCAAATGGTCGCTAACGCATCCTCACGAGCCTATCGGACGAAATTTCGTCGAGGATAGGACGCCCGACTAGACGCCACCATATACGATACCATATCAAGCGAACAGCCTTGGTCATGACCTTACCTGCTGCTATGATAGTTTACGGTTTGGAACAAAAGCCGGTCGCTCAAAAGTGCAATAGCACCATATTTTGGTAATATTTAAGCATCCTAGAATCAAAGGTTCTCAGCAGCAATGGCATTGCACGACCACGCCCATCAGACACACCAGAAGCGCTCAGCCCTGACAAAGGGAGCAAGGGTGGTCCTAGAGGCCCTTGAGCAAACGAAAGATTTGGCAAGCGCTCAAGATATATACGGTCAGCTTAGAGCCAATGGCGAAAAAGCTCCCGGGCTGACAACCGTATATAGATCGCTGGAGTCGCTCGTTTCCCTCGGTTTCGTGCAATCGGTCGATTTGGGAGATGGCGAAAAACGATATGAGGTGGTCACGCCCGGCGAACACCATCATCACCTCATTTGCGAAAAATGCAACCAAAGCAATCACCTCGACCAGTGTCTGGTTGAGGAGCTGGAGGAAGGCATCCGCGGTAAGTACGGATTCTTGATCAAGTCACATGTCTTGGAAATCTTCGGAATTTGCTCCAACTGCCAGTCACAGAAGACTTAATCAGCCCAAGACACGAATAGTCAACAGGAACTACTCTGACTCTGGCATTTTTAATCTTTGTCGGGAAAATCTTGGGCCATCTGTATATACATGGTCAGTTTGCTATTAACCGACCAGTTTGCTATTTACGACCGGTGCTTGGTCGAGGAGTTGATTATTATGGAAAACGAGTCATACGGTTGCCGTGCCGCGGGCTATATAAACAAGGGCATTGATCTTTTAGATCGAGCAACTTACGAGATGATGTTTCCTCGAGACCTTGTGCAATACAGCAATGGAAAGCTCGTAAATCAAGAGCGTGAATTGCCAGGCTGGATGAAGGCGATCTCCGATTTTCAGAAGGACCGCGTCAATGCAGCATTGTGTCCAAGCAGCGATGGAACAGCGAAGCTAATGAAAGCCACAACGGAGCTTCCTGCGCTGGAAATAACCAATAAGTAATTGCTATTTGACGAAATACATCATCGATGGACCGGGGCGGCCAATAAAACATTGGCGTTGGAAACCATGAAACTTGATTATATCTGCGGCGTTCTGAGCCGCACTTTGATCTGAGCCAAAGTCTAGCATCCAACTATCGCCGCAGGTGACCTTCCAGCTACCTCGGATTTGTTCGGCTTTGACGCGAGCATTCTCGAAAGAGAGGCTATCCTCGCCATCCAGGCGCGGACCTTCAGGAGCTTGCCCATCAGAAAGGAAATACATTAGTCGTCCACCCAGTTCGTGATTGGGAAACGGCCTGCCGGCAAAACAAATGTTGTTTAGCTTGTAGTTCTGAATCATTGAAATAGCTTGCTTGCCCTCTTCCTGGTTTTCGGCAAAATCTAGAATCCAATTGTTATTGTTATCGACAAGCTTCCAGCTGCCATTCACCTGCTGTAGCTCAACTCTTTTATTGTTGAAGCAAATGCAATCTTGCTTCGGCGCTGATACATCCAGCTTTGCGCTCATCTTTTCTAAGGGCGCGGCAGGCAAATCATCGTTATAGCTAACGCCCCCTACCAGAGGTGCTGCCCCGACGACATTTGCCAGCATTCCAGATACAAAGAGACTGCAAACAAAGGAATAGAAATTCCGATTAAACGAGGTCATGGCGTGGGCTCCCTGCTAATACCGTCCATGTTATACACTGTAGCTTCAGATTTTAGGCGGAGCACCTTAAACTAGCGCCACAGGACTTTACGGTCGATTTCGCCATCTCTGTGCTAAGGTGATATAGATAGCTATTGTCCGGGACGGGCTGATGAATCGCGTGTACTTTTTCAATCTAAAGAACGCAACGGCTCGGTTCGGTATTATCACAGCCCTCAGCGCCATTGCACTTTGCTCTTCACTGCCAGCACCATGCTTTGCCGGAACCGCAAGTAAAGCGCGAAGCGCTTCCACTGCCAATACAATAAAAAACGCGCCGGAACAATTGAATGCGCTGGAGACTGCGATCGCTGGACAAGCGAGCCAGGGCTCGATAGTGAAGAGAGTGCAGCAGCTTGAATTGCAGGTGTTTTCGAAAACGCAGCGCGGAAGCTTGCAAAGTCGCATATTAGCTCTACAAAGGTTTGCAGGGACGGAGAATGCAAAATCGGCGCCAGCGCTGGAGCACCGAGCATCCCAAGTTACGAAAGAATCCAATTCTGACTATATGCCACCACTGCCGCCCTATTTCGATAACGGGCAAGAGCCAGTCAAGCAAGCGCCGAATGCGACAGCGTCACATCACACGCATCAAGCAAGCGGAGCAGATAATAAGCACGCAAAGCATTTGAAAGAAACTGATTTGCAGCTAGAGCAGGCAATTAGACTACACCAGGACGGCAAAGTGTTTGAAGCGGAATCTTCGCTGCAACAGGTATTGCAAAAGTATCCCGGCAATGCAGACGCTTGTTTTAGTCTTGGTGCAATCGCTGAAGCAAAAGGCGACTTGACCAGGGCGCTGGATTATTACACCAGTGCAATGCAGACAAATCCATCTGATGCTGAAGCACGAATTGCTGTTGCCGAAATCAGCAGAAAGATCAAAGAATCACACGCAGCGTCTGCGCCGAATGCGAACGGACCATTCATCAATCCGATGGCGCCGCCTTCGGAAAGAGTACTCCAGGGGCACGCACTAGAGCTCGGCAAGAATGATCCTTACGCCGCCAATGCGGCGTTCAACTCGCCACCGATCGGCACGCTCAACGTGAATAATCCATCGCGCACCATTCCGGTCGCACCAGTTGCGCCGTCAAACAAATCCGTAGTAGCACGGTCAGTTGCTCGCAGCTTGGCACGTGCAGCTCTAGGAGCGGCTCTGAGCCAAACCGGTTTGCATTGCCCGGCATGCTCTATATTGACGAGGTTTTGATGCACAAAGATGAAGTCATTCGTTAGAAACTCCTTCATGTTGTTGAGCCACAAACTCATCACACACACAAGCAAAAAGCTCACGGATAAAGCAGTCAACAAAGTAGCTGGCTTTATCTCAACACGCCTACTTCTATTTGTTTCAGCTAGATTGCTTTTTGCAGGCGGCGGACTCTGGGGACTCATTGCTTCAAAGGTTTTGCTTGAGCTGGCTCGCAGAATCGTTATACCTGCAGCCCACAAAACAGCAATTTTTGCGGCACATCGCATCGTTATTCCCACAGGCAAAAAATCAATCCGATTCATCTCTGGAAAAATTGTGGATCTTAAACAAGCCAGAAGCGCGAAAGTGCAAGAACTTGAGCTGGCGAAAAATCATCTAAAGCAAGCGCGCAGACTGCAAGAGCTTAAGGGCGAGCAGCATGTTTCCTAGCAGGCGCGCAGCCAACCTATTTCTGTTTGCTGTAGCTTTCCTTTTTATCCCAAACACTTTTGCTGCTGGCACCGAAACAAATCCGTCACGAGTGCCGAATACATCTCTTGCTGGCAAGTCAGCCACGCGTCTAAGCAGACCGGCTTCCACGCAAGGCAACGACAAACCTTGTTGCGCTGAAAGCGCTACAAAAAAAGCAGGCACCGGCGCTGCAAAACAACAAATCAACGGTTTTCTAGCTGGGGTCAGCAACAGGTGGTGGCGAAATTTCCGCAATCCAACATTCTGCCCGTTCATCATTTGTGGTGGCTCCTGCGCGAACATGATGGGCGTGCCAATCGTTGGCGCTTACACTGCATCTGAGCTTTTGTCTGATGAGACACCCTGTTCCATTGAATCAGTGGAAAGCAGCGGCGGCTGCTGCATGAGCCACGGCAGCACGGACAAAGACATAAAGGCACAATCCGGAAAAGATCTGGCGGCAAATTCTGCCTGTGGAATTAGCGAAGGCAACGCGAAAGCCGCTGCAGACTGCTGCTCAGCGAAGTAGCCACGAAGCCAAGAATAGACTATTCAAGAATAAAGCATCATAATAGTGGCACCATGGGTAGTGAGTGCAATTGTGAGGCTTTTGAATATGCGGTCGATGTACATTAAGCATCTTGCCCTGATTTTTATACTGTCGGTTTTGACCGGTTGCACTGTAGTTCAGCCCGGTGAAGTGGGCGTCAAAGTAAGCATGGGTAAGATGGATCGCAATCTTCTCACACCAGGCATGCAGTTTTACGCTCCCGGAATTGACTCAATAATTACTTATTCAACAAAGCAAGAGACTGTAGGCGGACAGGCGGTTCCACTAACCGCTGACCAGCAGCCGATCACAATACAATATAAGGTTCTCTACAATCTGCCGGACGGACAGGTACTAACTCTTTATGAGAAATATTCCGGAGATCCTTACACTAAACTTGTTGAGCCTCAAATCCAGGAAGCTTTTAGACAAGTGATCGCCCAATATAAAGCAGATCAGGCAACCAAGAATGTAAATACGATAAAAAACTCAGTACTGTCTATGGTGCGCGAGAATGTAAAAGGGCTGGTGAATGTGGTCGATATCCCGATTACGCATGTAGACCTTCCCGAAGTTTTGCAAACAGCCATCGCGCAAAAACAAGTTATGGAACAACAGGCCCTTCAAAAGCAGTACGAGTTGGATAAGGCAAAAAAGGAAGCCGAAATTACGATAGCCAATGCAGAGGCGCAGGCTCGCTCCATCCATCTACAGAGTGAGGCTCTGGCAAAATCGCCCGCTTTAATTGAATACGAGAAAGTAAAACGCTGGGACGGTAAGTTGCCTGCCACAGTCATTACTGGCGGCAGCAACGGGACATTGTTTCAACTGAAGTAACCATACCAAGCAGCGCCAGATTTTCTGCCCGAGATCGGCTAAAATCAATAACCCGACCAGGGGCATGCTTTATGAATCAGTCCATTTCCAGGCTCGTCCTGCGCAGAATCGCGTTAGCCGCCACTATCATTCTCTCTTTTGCAGCATTTGACAGTGCTAGCCGACCGCTGCTGATTCAAGACGCCGAGGCAAGGACTCCTCGACAGTCGGTTTCGGACACCTTGCGGAATTTGCAACGGCACACCGATGACCTCGTTAAGCAAGTCCAGGCATATTTGCAGTCAACCGGGCGCTGGCTGCCAATGCCGCAGGGTAAAGACATGCAGCTTTGTCAGGCTCTTCAAAGCTTTCAGCAAGCCGTCAACAGGACAGTAAACAGCAACAGATCTCAGCCTTACAACCTGGTTTTGGCAGATCTGCAAGCAGTTCAAATGCAATCGCAGTCAATTCAACAACTTATTAGTCAACTAGGAGCAGCTCCGAATGTCGCGGCTGCCTGGATGCAAATCAGCAGCGATATGCTCGGGCTCAATCAGGTAATGTCAGTACCTGCCTATAGTGCCTCAAATTTTTATGATACCGAGGGTGGTGCCACAGGCGGCGCTGCTTTCGCGCCAGGCGCCATGCCGGGTGTTATAGTGCCAGGAGCGGTACCTGGTGTAGTCGTACCGGGGGCAACAGTACCAGGCACGGTAATCACGGGAACGACAGTTCCAGGCACCGTGGTCAATGGAATGCTAGTACCGGGAACGGTCGTAAACGGGATCTTAGTGCCAGGAAGCGTGGCCCCAGGCATGGTGCCGGGAGCTGGATACACGCCGGGCATGCCATATGGCTACGGTTATCCTAGCAACGTAACTGTAACTGAGACAAGTCCATTTGGCACCAGTTTTGGCGGAGCAGTGCCTGGAGGATATAATCCATACGCAGGAAATCAGACCGGTGGCGGGCATTACCAGGGCGTTCTTTCCAATCTTTCAAACGCCGAGAATCAGACCGATAGATTCGTGAAGCAACTGCAAAGCTTCCTGCAACTGCGTGCCCAATGGCCGCCAGCACAAGGAACTCCGCAGATGCTACTTTGCGAAAACATGCAATCATTTCAACAGCTTCTGCGCAAATTCAGGTCTGATGTTCAGGCCAACGTCGCCTACCCAATCCTACAGCAAGAGCTCCAGCAGCTTGCAACAACCTCGCAAAGCGTCGATCAATTAATGACACAGTCCGGCGCAACGATGGATATAGTCGGCCGCTGGAACGAAATCAGAACAAGCATGGCAAACATGTATCAAGCATTCTATTCAACAAGCACCGGGCATTATTGGATGCGCTAATGCGAAAAAAAAACCGCAAAGCTAGAAAGGAAATCTAAGTGAAAAAGCAAGCAGTCTCGACAATAGTCCTTTCCCTATTCTTCACGACCTTACTTTCAGCATATGCACCGCCTGAGACGATCCACGCGCAAGGGATTCCAGAGATTCCAAATCAGTTGATAGATCAGGTCAACCGCTACACTGAATTTCGCACGGCCGCAATTGACAGCTGGCACCCGCAAAAGAAAGAGATGCTGATCCGCACTCGCTTCGCCGATACCTCACAAGTACATCATCTAAAGTTTCCAGGCTCAGCTCGCCATCAACTGACCTTTTTCAAAGACAGCGTCAGCGATGCATCTTATCAGCCGAGCGCCGGTAATTGGTTTGTCTTTAAGAAGGACAATGGCGGCGACGAAAATTATCAGGAATATCGTTACGACCTTTCGACCGGCGAAACCACGCTTCTAACGGACGGAAGCTCTAGAAATACTGGAGGCAAATGGTCTCACAAAGGAGATCGTTATGCCTATGAATCGAATAAACGAAACAAGAAAGACATGGATATCTACATCATGTCACCGGCGGACAAAGCAAACGAGTTAGTCGTCGAGATGGAAGGGGGCGGATGGCAGGTAGCTGACTGGTCGCCCGATGACAAAAAGCTCTTACTGCATCACTACGTTTCGATCAACGAATCGTATCTGTACCTATATGACCTTGAAACGAAGAAGAAAAGCTTGCTAACTGAGACAGCAAAAGGCGAACCCGTCTCGTATTCAGAAGGATGCTTCGCGCCAGACGGCAAAGGAATTTACACAGCATGCGATCGTGATGCCGAATTTCTCCGCTTGGCACATATCGACATTTCAACGCACAAACACAAATATCTGGTTCCAGATTTGAAATGGGATGTATCGGAATACAAGCTATCAGACGACGGGAAAAATATTGCATTTGTAGTGAACGAAGATGGCATCGGTAAGCTGCATTTGCTCGATGCTGAGACATTGAAGGAAAAAGCTGTACCGCAACTTCCGATCGGGCAGGTAGGCGATCTGCATTGGCACAAAAATAATGAGGATCTCGCATTCACCGTGGATAGTGCTCAATCTCCCGCCGATGTGTTTTCGTACAATTTGAATACTGCCAAGCTTGATCGCTGGACGCAAAGCGAAACAGGTGGATTAGTGACAACAAACTTCTCTCCACCGGAATTGGTGAAATGGAAAAGTTTTGATGGCAAGACCATATCCGGCATACTCTATGTGCCGCCCAAGAAGTTTACGGGAAAGCGCCCCATCATCATAAATATCCACGGCGGCCCGGAAGGACAATCGACGGCGGGATTTCTGGGCAAACTCAACTATTACCTGAATGAGCTTGGAGTAGCAATCATCTTTCCTAACGTGCGCGGGTCAACTGGCTACGGTAAATCATTCCTCAAAATGGACAACGGATTTCTGCGCGAAGGCAGCTACAAAGATATTGAAACTTTGATCGATTGGATTTCTAAGTCGGAACAACTGGACGCCAACAAAATCATGGTGACAGGAGGCAGCTACGGCGGGTTCATGACGCTTGCGGTCGCTTGCAACTATTCCAACAAAATAAAATGCGCGCTCGATGTTGTCGGTCCCTCTAACTTCGTGACCTTTCTTGAGCGTACAGAGGCCTATCGCCGCGATCTGCGCCGCGTTGAATATGGAGACGAGCGCGATCCGAAGATGCGCGAATTTCTAGAAAAGATTGCACCGCGAAACAAGGTCGATCAAATTGCTGTGCCGCTTTTTGTCGTGCAAGGCAAGAACGATCCGCGAGTACCCGTGCAAGAATCCGCTGATATGGTTGAAGTGCTAAGAAAGAAGGGGACGCCTGCCTGGTATCTGATGGCAGAAGACGAAGGTCACGGCTTCAGAAAGAAAAAGAATTCGGACTATCAGTTTTACTCGACAATATTGTTCATCAAGAAGTACCTTCTTGGCCAAAACGCTTAGTTCAATTGTATTTTGATTGGAATCTTAGAGCCCGTGTGACGGCAATCCCGACATGCGCTGATAGCTACCGCGTTTAGCTGTAACCAAACTTAGCACCGCGTCCATCTTAATGACGTCAGCCAACAATTGTTTGTCGCCCTCGTTCTTGCTGGCATAAAGTGCGCGCATGATTGGGCTATATTGCATAAGTGCCGTCAACGAAAACTCGCTCTTGTTGATCAAGATATTTGCACCTAAGGCTTCGATCGCTCTTACATTGCGGCGACCGACACCGTCGTTTTTCATTTCGGTCATAACGTGCGGCAACTCATTACCAATAACTAGCTCTTCGCCAGCGGCGCACTTGATCGAACGTCCTCCGATTCTCATGATTACGTTCTTTTCGAAATTTTCTTTGAGGTTGCGAACAACCACAACGTCCTTTTTGCTGTTGATGTATATGATGCTTCCAGGCTGAAAATCAACTACAACCTCGCCGGCACGAACGCGCATATGGTTCTTAGCTTCAAACACGGCTTCACCACTGTCGAGCGTGATTTTTCCATCTTCATCAACACCAAACTTGCTATCACTCAAATACTTAGCGTAGCCATGTGCTAACCATTTGGTGTTCAATCCACCATCAACACGAGGGAATGGCACCGCTCCGACATTGCGGACAGGCTTGTAGACTGGTACGAAATACTTAGCATCAAGCGAGGCTTTATAGGTTGATGGCTTGGACGTCACATCATCCTTTCCTTGCATCGCTCGCAGCGTAGATTCTTTGCGCATAGCAAGGGTGATGCCGTGCTCTTTCATCATGCGCTCGAACAATGCCGTCATGCGCACCGTAGTGAACGGCGGGCGAACGGTCTTAAGTTCGGTCATCAAATTGGACGCGTCGGCATCGATTGAACGAGATGTAGTAAGGATTTCAGGTATGCCATGCGGCGTTACTGATGTACCAGACGCCACTACATCGGTGCTACCGACACTGGCAGTTTTCGATTCGCTGAATGAATATTCTTTGCCTTTCTCGATCGAGAATTCAGCATTTTTGTCTTTGAAGGCAAGGTGCACATCAACCGGAGCACCATACAGATCGCCGACACGTACACGGTTGAACCATGTTTGCTCAACGGCAGCAATACTATATGGCTTAACCTTGACCGCACCATATTTGGTGAGCACCGAGACTGGGCGAGCACCACTGAATATCCACAATGTTCCGCAGCGCAGCCCCATCAACAGAGGACCACAAGAATTGAACATGGTTCCGGCTGATGCCAGGACCAGAGCCTCAGAGTCACCAGGAACAGTGAATGCCTGTCCGCCCTGATGTGCGACATGCCACGGGACCTCATCATGCAAGCCACCGCGCTGAGCTAGGCGAGTATGTTTAGCCTCACGCCGTTGCGGAATAGGAATGGAGATTCTGACGAGATCAGTAGGTGGAAGCTGGAAAGGACCAATTCGTGGTGTCACAACGCCTTCGGTAATCGGAATGCCTGCAACCCGGCTAGAATTCAGGAACCCACGAAGCTCGCTAGAGGTTTGATAGTAAGGAAATACAGTCAAACCAATCAGGGGATAGTTCAATGTGGCTGACGGAAGACGATACTGCTGCGCCGTGATCAATGCCAGGGAATCGGACATCACCACCATACGGTGCTCAGGAGTTGGAACTCGCGGATCGCCCTTACCGTAATCTTCGAAGGAGGGAATGATTTGCCCTTGAGCAGCCAAACTCAATGTCAGAGAAAGTAATGTCGAGCAGGCGGCAGCGATCCGTTGCTTCGATCCAAAAATTCTCATGTTTATCCTTCCCGAGAGGTCAATAGATAGCGTTCTTCGAACTATAGAACACCAGCAAAGAGGGTATCACCTTGGAATCTCTTTTTCCAAGACTGGTTGAATGTTTGAACCCCATTACAAGAAGATTTTTCAAAGAATGAGACGCCGATTTATCGGGCACGCGCCCGAGAGGGTCAGGCAGGATCCGTGGCATATAGCCAATGGTTGTAGGATGCAGGGGATGGCGGGGGTCTTGCCAGACCAGCATCAACAAAGGGAAGAGGCAACGGTAGGTACGGTTTTTGGCTATTGACTACATCAATAATCGAAAGGTAGAAAAACCTGAGAATTTCTACCTGCTGAAATCAATCGGTTCTTGGCAGCAAATGCTGCTTGCCTTCACCCTCGTTTACTTGACATTCGGCTTACCGCTGTGTCGCCAAGATGCATCTGCTCAGTCCAACAATCCGCCAGAAACCATCGCAGTGCAATTATTTTTGCCCCCGGTACTGGAAAAGGGATCCCAAGCCTGGGGGACTGCATTTATGCCCGACGGACAAGGGCTCTCCAAACAAAGCATTCTCATAAACGGCAAATCAGTCCAAACAGATGACTATGGATTATTCTCGTTCACCGCCCCTGATACCGCATTTTCTGTTATCGTAAAGGACGAGAACAAGACTGTTTGGGAGACCTCATACAGCCTGAGCAATCGAGGACTTCTAGTCTCCGACAAGGCGGCACTTGCATCGGTGGATAGGCTCGATGAGCTCGAGGACGAATTCAACACGCAGCCGCTAATAATGCACGCTCCGGCCGCGCTTGAATTGCAACAAGCATTCGTCGTTATCGGAAAGAACTTCTCAGGTAAGTTCGGGCATGATCAGGTCAATATAGATGGCTTCGAGTGCGATTCTTTCGCCGGTTCCGATCGTTCACTGGTGGTATCAACCCGCAACCGCAGTCCCGTTGGACCAGTTAAAGAAATCAATGTAATTTGCGATGAACAAAGTTCATTACCACTTGAAGTTGACCTGACACGTGTCGAATTCAGAGGCGAAAACAAAACAGAAAGTGGAAATGCAGTCGAACTTGAATTAATCGGCAGCAATTTACCTTCTCTCATTGCTTTGTCCAACAATAGCAATGAGCTTCAACTAAAATTCGGCGGCAAGCGCCTGGGAGCGCAAACTATATTTTTGAGCCCAGGCGGACAACGAAACAGGATCGCGGTCGGCATAGATAACAAAAAACTATCTGAATTATCTGCTCATTTGATTCCCAACAATCTCTTCGATCCATATACGCAAAAAGCAAGCAGTGAGCTTTTGGGGCGCAGACCGCTTCTTGCAGTTAACAAAGCCGAGCTGGTCCGATTGAAGAAACGCTTGTTAGCTCTTGAAGAACGCATCACATTGCTTAGCAAGCAGCGCTCCGACCGAGTCAATCAAAAGGATTTCTCAATCGAAGAAGACGCCAAGCTTGAATCTTCCATAAAATCAGCTGCTATTCGCATGTCACGGCTTAACCGGTCTTTGCGATCGCGCAGAGCAATTCTCGACGCCGATGGTATGAGCGAAAGCGACTGGGCGCAACTAACTGATTCGGCGACAGACAACATGTCGCGCTCACTTGATTTACTCCTGGCAAAAAACGAATTTGGATTTACAGAATCCAGATTGCTTCGTTCTTCTCCAAACAAGAAGCCAAAACTAGAACAAGATAACTATGCTCAACTGGCAGTAACTGGTGCTCAATCTCGCTCCCCACTTTCTCTCACCGTCAATGCACGCTCCAGAAGATGGAAAGCGCCAGGAGGCAGTGGCGGAAGCGGACCGGGGTTGGTGGCACCACCTGCTCCATATCGATTTGATCCGGCAGATCTAGCACCCTACTTCAGTGATGAAGTTCCGGTGCCAGTGCGTCCAATAACAAGCACTAGTAAAAATTCAAGACGCAAGAAAGGAAAGAATCAGAGTACGACAGGCGCTAACGTAAGCAAGAGCGGCAAGAACGCGACAAGAGCAGGAGCGACAACAGGCGGCAAGAACAGGTCTTCCTCAGCTAAGCAAAAGTCACCGGCAAAGCGCTAATAATTGTGACAGACAAAATGATAAGCGTGTGAAATTACCAAAGATAGAGTTGAGAGTGTTCCATCAGGGTTTAATCCTGGTCGGAGTACCACTTCTTATCGAGCTTCTGCTAATAGGGAATTTATCTCTACTTCTTATTCAGTCTGACAAAGAACACGTAAGAGAGAATCGCTATCGCCATTTTTCCGCAGTCGCGGCGAAGCTTATGGCTTTGACGTACGAAGAGCTTTCGCTCTTGCTTGTTTCGATGCAGAGTCGCCGTCCATCTTTTCTCAAGAACTACGAAAAATATAAAGACGAGATCCGTTTTCTTCAGAAAGATGGAATGAAAACGGCCGAGAACGATCCGTTGCTTGAGGATCAACAAGCAGAGATTAACGACAGCATCAATAATCTGCTCTCAATTATGGATAACGTTGCAGACCTGATCGGCTCTGGCAGCGCACTGCAACTATTAGCTGAAATACCTGCACTTGAAGAAAATATGCAATCTGCAAAAGGTGTCGCACTGGACCGCATAGACGTTATGCGGCGCATCGGACAGCGGGTAACTCAAGATTCGATGAAGCGCATCCAGAAAGTGAGAGACCTGCAGGCACTCATTCTCTGGGCAGGGCTTTTGATTAATCTTGCGGCAGGCGTTCTTCTGCTGATTTTTTACCGGCGCAATATCATGAAACGGGTAAGTGTCATTAGCTCAAATACGCTCTTATTGGCACAGGGCAAAGCTCTTCTCAGTCCAATTCGCGGGAAGGATGAAATTGCCCAACTAGACAGTGCCTTCCATATTATGGAGCAAAGGCTGAAGTCTGCGCTCGAACGAGAACGCGCTCTGTTTGATAATGCAAGCGACGTAATTTGCGTCCTCGACAGCAACAATCGATTTCTCAGAATAAATCCTGCCTGCCGCAGACTATGGAATCTTAAACAAGACGACCTATTGCAGAGTAGCCTGTTCGAAATTATCGAGGACGAACAAATCCGATCGGCGCAAGAGACGTTGGCCGCAGCACGAGCCGTTCCAGAAGCCCAAACATTTGAGTTGAAGATCAAGGCGAAGAGCCGCGGAATCGTCGAAACGCTCTGGTCGGTTTATTGGTCAGCCAGTGAAGAAAGCATGTACTGCGTTGTGCAAGACATAACCGAGCGAAAACAAATCGACAAAGCAAAGCATCAATTTCTGGCAATGATCAGCTCTGATCTCAGGCGTCCGCTTGCAAAAATCTCAGACGCCGTTAGTGGACTAGTTAGAATGCCAGAAGCAGAGATTCCTGCGATGGCTGCACAAAAACTTCAGGTGGCAGAAAAGAACCTCGGGAGACTGCTGAGTCTTGTTAACGACCTTCTGCAATTAGCCGAACTGGAATCAGGGCGTCTAGAAATCTCAAAACATCAATGCTCAATTAACGAGCTGCTCACGCGTTCGGCCCAAGACGTAGAAGCCTTAGCTGCGAAGAACAATGTAGAGCTTGAAATTGTCGCAGAAGAAATCACTGCGCTCGTCGATTCAAACCGCTTAATTCAAGTGATTGTGAACTTACTCTCCAACGCAATCAAATTCTCTCCGCCGGGCGCGACTGTCACATTATCTGCACGGACGGAAGGAGATTTCATTGAATGCCGGGTAACCGACAGAGGTCGTGGCGTCCCGCCTACGCATCGAGAGCTTATCTTTGAAAAATTCAAACAAGTCGAAGCATCAGACGGTAAACGCAAGGCTGGAACAGGGCTTGGATTGCCAATCTGCAAGCAAATAATCGAGGAGCATGGCGGGTTGATCGGAGTAGTCAGCCAAGAGGGGGAGGGAAGCACCTTCTGGTTCCGTGTACCACTGGATGAAACCTCAAGCATGAAAATCAAAGCGATACGTTTGCAAGAACTCCACGAAAAAGTGAAAGAGGAAAGCATCCCTAAACTAGTAAACAGCACAGAGAAGCTGACTCCAAGCAAGGCTTCGGCAAGCAGAATTACAGGCAGCCTTACGCTAATGCAGAAGGGTATTTTGCTGATTGGAATTCCAATTGTTTTCGATTTGCTCTTTGTTGGCAGTATTTCGGTGCTGCTGATGCAAACCGATAGGGCAAGACAGGAAGAATTGAAACAACGAAACATAGCATTTGAAACTACCCAGTTAATGGATAACTACCTCAAGACCGCTTTGCTTATGCATGGCAGCAAAACAGAGGCTAGCTGGGTGGCATTCCAACAATGCAGGTCGGAAATAAAGTCGTCAAGAGAGCGATTGAAGAAACTGGTAAAGGGAGACAAAATTGCACGCAAACATTTCAAAAACGTCGACACAGTAAACGAACGTGCAGAAGAGTTTTTTCTGAGCGTTGAAAATAAGCTAGGCAAAAACTACGAGGTCGGAAAACATTTTTCGGCAATGGTGGATAAGACCCGCATGATCCCGCTGATTTCTGTGATGTCGCGGCGCTTGCAAATGCTTATTGCCGATGCTGAAACGCAAGAATTCAACCCAGAGAAAAAAGCGCAGCTTCGAGAACTACAAGCCGGATTATTGCTAGCCGGACTTAGTACCAGTGTTCTTGCATCAATTTTCCTGGCAATATTTTTCAGCAAAGACATGACTGCTCGCCTTGCTACCATGGCGGACAATGCAGAACGGTTTAGTAAAGAGCAGCAACTAAACGAAGAAATTGCCGGTAATGATGAGCTGGCGAGTCTCGACCAAGCATTTCATAAAACAGCAAAGTCATTGGACGATGCACATAAAAAGGAACGCGCTGTTTTGGATAATTCCCAGGACTTGATCTGTGCCCTTTCGGCAGATGGCCGATTCACAAGTGTAAATCCCGCTTGCAAAGGCATGCTTGGATATAATAGCGACGAGTTGCTTCAAATCAAGATATTCGATCTGCTTGATGAAGATAACAAGGCAATCGCAAGCTCAGCACTGCTTGAACAGAAGAAAGGAAACTCTCACACTTTATTTGAAAGCTATCTACTTAAGAAGGATGGGACGCCCGCATATATTTTGTGGTCTGCTTCATTCGACTCAACCGCTGAGAATACTTATTGCATTGCACATGACATTACCGCGCGCAAAGAGCTGGAATCTTTGAAGCGAGAGTTTCTTTCGATGGTTAGCCATGATCTGCGCACGCCTTTGGGCTCAATCACGGGGATTGCAAAACTAATCACTGCCGGCGCCTTTGGAAAGCCTGGTGATGCAGCGCAAGTCGGACTGAGACGGATTAGCGCTGAGGGCGATAAGCTGCTTGAATTGATCAATGACATTTTGGACATTGAAAAGCTAGAAGCTGGGAAAATGCAATTGGTCCAAGAGGAAGTTGAAATTGGACAGCTCGTTGAAAGCGCTTTAGAGTCAGCCAGACCGGAAGTCAAAAGCGGCGTTGTGCTTTATCTTCCAGAGCCCGTGAGAATGATTGCGGACAAAGATAGACTTCAACAAGCGCTGACGAATCTTCTGAATTTCGCGCACTCTATTGGAACAACAGATTCACAACAGGTGATCAAAGTGACAGTTGCTACAAAGGAATCATTTGTCGAAATTTCGATTGCCTCGCCAGGCGCGCCGTTATCCAAACACGAGCAGCTGGCTCTATTCGATCGCTTTGGCTATAGCGGCGATGCAGCAGCACCGCAAATGAATGAGCTGATTGGCGGCTTGGCATTACCGCTAGCAAAAAGAATCATTGAGAATCACGGCGGCAGCATCGAACTTCATTCAAAGGCGAACGAAAATACTTTCCGATTGCAGATTCCAAGAACGGTGGCGAAGCCCTCTAGCTCATCCAACGCAGTATCGAATCTGGTACCGGATTCTTAAATTCACGCCCTTCGCGCTTCGACTCGGCCCATTCCTTTTTGAGGCGCAGGTACCAAGCACCGGGCGTGCCAGCATCCTTGATCGTAGGAATCAGTTTAGGCTTAAGCTTAAGATTGCCTTCCTGCATTTTTGCGACGGTTTGATCTTGTCCAAGGAACTCTTTTACGAAGTATTGAACGATCGGCTCTACAAAAAACTTTGTGCCAGGAAACATCCAATATGTTGTGTGGTTCAACTCTGTGTGCGTTTCATCAATCGGAGTAAGAGTGCTTATACCGGCAAGAATAGTCTTGCCAGCAAATTGAATATACTCACGACGGCAAGCAGGCAGACGGAAACTAATTTCGGTTTCGATATGTTGTCCAAACAGCTGGAACATGATCGAGTGTTTCGATGGTTGGTGCTTCACCATCGTCCAACCGGTTCCTTCCGGAACGTAATGCTTCTGTTTCGGCTTCAATGCTTTAGCCGAGCGCCACCACCACGAGTTGTGGATGTACGGCACGTGCGCTGGATCGATCAAAGCAAGCGCTGCATAATCAATGTGTGTCGGCAGCAGCAACGTAGTTGTTGTCTGTTCGTAAAGCAACTCACCTAGCCCAGGAGCCTCGGGCACATCCGGCAAATCGTCCGTGGGGTCGCCGAAGAAGACCCAAACTGCACCGCGAACTTCACGGACTGGATAATTCGGTGTCTTGATTTTGCATAACGGGAAATCTTGATCCTTTGTCAACGATGGTATCGATGTGCAGGTGCCGCTGGTATCAAACTTCCAGCCGTGGAAGCAACACATTACTTCCTTCCCGTCGAAACAACCCTTACTGAGCGGAACGGCCTGGTGAGGACAAATGTCTCTCATCGCAAAAGCCTTGCCATTGCTGTCACGTCCAAGTAATACTGGCTCGCCGAGCATCGTTTTTGAAAGCATTTTGCCTTCTTTGAGCTGGCTGGAAGCCACGGCAAAATACCACATGTCTTTTAGATACCAGGTACCTAGTCCACCTATTTGGTTTTGACTAACGGATTCAAACTCTGAGAGGTCTCGTTCTGAGGCCCCGTCTTCTGAGCTTACCGTTTTGATAGTCGTGTTCATGGATTCCCTCCAGATGAGTCAAGGTTAAGAGAAAGACTCATGGCTTCCAGGATCCTACTGGCGGCAGTCAAGTGAAATCAAGGTAGAGCTACTAATAAAGTCTGCACCCGTCGAAAAAATTCACCATATGCGAAAAATCTACTTTCCGACCCAGTTGTCAGGCATGGATAATCCTATGATGGCGTACTCCTTAGAAAGGACCAGATATGAACCGAGTTCTCACCGCTAGTTTGACAGCACTGTGCATTGCCGGGCTTTGCTTGTCCCCAGTCATGGCACAGGATGCAAAAGGCGGCGACGCTGGCAAAGACGCGAAAGAGTCAAAACCGGAAAAAACCGAAAAACCAGAAAAACCAGCCAAGGAAACCAAACTTGGGTCCAAAAGTGGCGGCGGCGACGCAAGTCTTGCCGGCAGATTGGCAGGGTTTACAGTCGGCCTCGTCGGCGGCATACCAGTGGCAATTGTCCGCAGAACAGGCATTGAAATCAAACAAGGTGTTAAAGACCTCGTCGGCGACACGGACAATTGGTTCATCATCATTCCAGCCGGAACACTTGCAGTTCCTTACGGCGCAGTTAGTGGTGGCGCAAGTGGTGTAATGTACGGCGTGAAAAATGCCTGGTCCGGAGCTGGTGATCAGCCATTCGGCAAAGATTCATTCAGCCTTGGTGACAACATCGACTAAGTTCCTGCCAGGTGCGGCGAGAGCATCGGGAACAATGTAAGGAACATGTAAAATTATCAGCGCGTTCAAGGACGCGTTGTTCGTTTGACCTACTTTGGATGCAAAAAAAAGGAAACAGGTCTGCAAGCGTGGTTCAACGTAATGAGAGATTTATGTCCTAGTGGCGCGAACAAATGAAGTAGCGTACAGGCACTTGAGAATCATTAAAAGCCTCATGCTGAGCGCCTTCCGGCAAAATCAACATATCGCCTTTTTCTAAGAGTAATTCTTTGCCCTCAACTACAAAACGCATGTTTCCTGATTGAACTACGATAAATTCATCATGCCGGTGTTGATGCGGTGCATAATGCGCCCCCGGATCATCTTGCCACGGAAAAATGTAATAGCCTTCTGATATTAGTTCAGCACGAAGGTCCTTTTCAGAAGCACAATGGCTGTACTTCGCCTTGCGAACAGAAAGCTTAGTCTTAGTCATAAACAACATTGCGTCCACCCCTATAGCATCTTGGCACAGCAGCAACACAAGAGCAAGAGCTTGAACGCTTTGCAAATGTGGTACATGGAGACAGTTTCAAGAGCATAATAATCGACTCTCTCAATTCACTGCCCTCGGATGTGACGGAAGCTATGTCCTTCTTGTTTCCAATCGTCTGGTAAAATCAGATCAGATAGTGACCTGGAGCCGAAAAACTATGGATCGCTTAAAAGACCTATACAAGAAGACATTCGAGAAAATCGACAGCAATAACGCCGGCTTCTGTGGCACGCAAGAGACCGACGCCAAAACACTCACAGAGCAAGTTGCAAAATCGCTGATCGTCGGAAAAGAAAACGCAGATGACTTGCTGAAAAACGCAGGCAAGAAGAAGGACAAAAAGCGTTCTCATTAAAGCGTTCGGCTGAATCGATTCGATTCCCGGGCTGCTCCCTCCCATGAAGAGCAAGTTTTTATCTAAGACTCAGCTGTCGAAGAGCTGATTGTGCCATCGTCAGCAGCTGGGTCAGATTTCACATTTGATCTCTTAGACTTGATTTGTGCAAGCAATACCTTCTCGCGATGCTCTGCATTTGTTAGAGCCTCGGCCAATTCTTCCAGGGCACTGTCTATTTCGGTGATATCGTCACTAGCTTTTCGCTGTACGCCGTTATTCTCGTTTGAGGCAGCCAGCTTGACGGCCCGCTCGGCAAGATGCCGTATTTTACGAGCGCGGAAATAGTACAGAACGAAGCACAACAGAACGATAGTGTTGAGATAGAAACAGGCGGTGGAGTATGCTCCCAGTTGCGATGCCGCTCTGGTTAACTCTTGGGCCTTTTCTACTTCGTCCTCCTCTTTCGGCTCGTTAACTAATGAAGTTATCCCCTTGGTTTTTATCTTTTGCAACTGCATCGTAATAGTCGCATCAGAAAGTGTCCATACGGTGCCCGGTTCTAACTTTCTCAGAAGCCGTTCGGTTTCTCTAACTGTGGCAGTGAACAATGGCGAATTTCTTCGCAACTTTTGCAATTCTTCTTTGCGTCCAAATCTCTTGAGAGTAGCTTCTTGGTCTTTCATAGCGGCCCGCATGTTTTCCGCCGCGATCGCAAAACTTTCCATATATTTCGGATCACGTTTCAAGGCATATTCGTGCCCTAGCTCTTGCATGATCAGCGAATTCTTATACATTGCATTATTCAGTCGCACAATTTCATATGAATTGTTTCTCTCCACGAGCAGATCACGATAACGGTTTTGCATGACAGCAGACCAAAGTGACAATAAACATGAAATACAAGCGACGGCCAGCAGTATCGGCAACATATCAAAAGCGCGAGCAGCTCTTCTTGCTCTTGAGAGATTCCATGAATTTTGAATCTTGGCAAGAACGCCACCACGATGAGTGAGCTTGATTGCGCGCAGTTCACTCATAACATCGCCGGCCGAGGAAAAGCGATCATCGACGTCCTTAGCAAGACACTTCAGAATGAGTAATTCAATTCTCTGCCTGCTATCTGTTTCCAATTGTGGCGCTGAAAGCGGCGGTGGCGGTGAATTCAGATGCTTGTTTATGGTCTCGAAAACAGTCTCCCCAGAGAACGGCGGATGACCGCAGAGCGCTTCGTACATGACACAGCCAAGCGCGTAGATATCCGAGCGAGCATCAAGAACTCTACCGGAGCATTGCTCTGGACTCATATATAGCGGACTGCCGAACAGTTCACCTGTTTGCGTTAGCTGTTGCTGCCCCGGAGGGGTATTTTGTATCACTTTAGCTAAGCCAAAGTCTACGATCTTAGCTTGCTCTTTATCCTCCATACTGCTAACCATGATATTGCTTGGTTTAAGATCGCGATGAATTACCTGATTGCGGTGTGCATAATCCAAGGCAGCGGCTACCTGCAACATCAGGTCAACAAATCGGTCAAAAGACAAATTGCCTTGCTGTTTGATCAGCTCGGCAAGTGATCGCCCCTCAATGTAATCCATCACCAGATATGGTGCGCCTTCGCAGACTCCAAAATCCTGCACCGAAATTATCCCAGGATGCAAAAGCGTGCCCGAAGTCTGAGCTTCTTGCCGGAATCGCATAACTGTTGTTTCATTATGAGCAAGATGGGAATGTAATATCTTCAGCGCCACAAATTTTTTAGTAAATAGATGACGTGCTTTATAAACTACGCTCATTCCGCCCTTGCCGAGCATGGTAAATACTTCATAGCGATCGGCGTAGACGCTGCCTATAATTTCGTACGGCTTAGCAGCATCAGCTTTGATGTTATCGCCCGAAATCGAAGTCATCGACTGGCTGCCACTGCTGAGCAGATTTAAGGCGGCAGTGCCGGCAATAGCTCCATCCAACAAGGTGGTCTTGTCGGATGGGAGATCTATTGATTCTGTGTCGTCTTGTCCCATCGAAGCACTGGCTGGATATCAGCCAAAATGTGCCCAGAAATTGTCATATTCAAACTACTGAGGGACTGTGATTGCGCCTCTCCGCAGATTACATGCGGCGACCCAACTCCTTCTCCAGCTGGCTGGAGTTCGGAACGCACAGCCCAGCCTGAGCCTGGATGTAGTCACACATATCGACGTGTACCGGTTGAACTTTCCAAATGTCTTCACAGTACTCGCGAATAGAGCGATCTGAGCTGAAATAGCCCATACGAGCAACGTTAAGAATAGACATGCGCGTCCACTGATCCTTATCCTTATAGGCGCTTGCCACCTTTTCCTGGCACTCGACATAAGCTTCGAAATCCGCCAAGACAAGGAAGTCATCCCGCGTCAGAAGCGAATCAACGATTGGTTTGAAGAGGTCTTTGTCACCATGTGAAAATAGACCTGATGAAATCATGTCGATGACTTCACGCAATTCCGGATTATTCCAATAATATTCGTATGGCTTATACCCTTCAAACTTGAGACGTGCTACTTCTGATGCCGTCAAGCCGAAGAGGAAGAAATTTTCCGCTCCTACTTGTTCGCGCATTTCAATATTGGCACCGTCCAGAGTGCCTATTGTCAGCGCGCCATTGAGAGCGAACTTCATGTTACCGGTCCCCGAAGCTTCTTTGCCGGCAGTCGAGATCTGCTCGGAGACCTCGGCCGCTGGATAGATCTTTTGAGCGAGCTTGACGTTGAAATCAGGTATGAAAGCAACTTTGAGTTTGTCAGCAATCTCTCTATCGTGATTGACTACATCGGCAACCGAATTGATCAATTTTATGATCAGCTTCGCCATCGTATATCCCGGCGCGGCTTTACCAGCGAACAAGAAAGTGCGAGGTGGATACAAATCTAGCGAGCCAGGATTCTTCTTCATCTGGTTGTACAAATGAATGATATTCAAAATATTCAAATGCTGGCGCTTGTACTCGTGGATGCGTTTTGCCTGAACATCAAAGATACTCTCAGGATTGATGCTTATGTGGCAATGCTCCTTAATATGCTTAGCAAGAATGGCTTTGCGCTCCAGCTTAATGCGCTGCCACTGTGCTTTGAATTCTTTGTCATCAGCAAATTTTTCTAGATCTTTGAGCTTATCGAGATCTTTCACCCAGTCATCTCCGATCTTGCTGCTGATCAGCTCAGACATGCCAGGATTGCTGACAAGAATGAATCGCCTCGGAGTGATTCCGTTAGTTTTATTGCTGAATTTTTCTGGGCTGATTCGCGCAAAATCATGCAGAACATCTTTCTTCAGCAGCTCAGTATGCAGCCTAGCCACACCATTGATAGAGTGACTACCCACACAAGCCAGGTGTGCCATGCGGATAGATCTTTCGCCCGATTCATCAATGATTGAAAGCCGTCTAATCAGATCGTCTTCACCAGGAAATCGTGAGCGCACTTCATCCAGGAACCTTCGGTTGATTTCATAGATGATCTCGAGATGACGAGGCAGAAGATCAGCAAAGAGATCGACGGACCATTTTTCCAGCGCTTCGGGAAGCAAAGTATGGTTAGTGTAACCAAATAACTGCGTCGTAATCTTCCAGGCATCTTCCCATGCCATCAAATGTTCATCGATCAAAAGACGCATCATTTCTGCAATAGCGACAGATGGATGCGTGTCATTCAGTTGAATTGCAAATTTATCAGGAAGTGTATGGAGGTCGCTGTGATCACGTAGGTGGAATCTAATTATGTCTTGCATAGAACATGAGACAAAGAAAAATTGTTGTTCAAGACGTAATCGCTTTCCAGCGGACACATTGTCGTTCGGATAGAGCACTTTGGATACGTTCTCTGAAAATACTTTGTCGGTAACGGCTCCAAGATAGTCACCGGAATTAAATGCAGAAAGATCAAAAGATTCTGTTGCCTCAGCTTTCCACAAACGCAATGTGTTTGCAGTGTTGTTCTTATAACCAGCTGTCGGAGTATCATAAGGCACACCATTGATCACTTTGTCTGGTATCCAACGAGAACGGTAGCGACCATGCTCGTCGGTGTAATGCTCGGTATGCCCACCGAGTTTGACATGACAAACCTGGTGAGGGCGGGCTATTTCCCAAGGATTTCCAAAACGCAACCACTTATCGCTGGTTTCAACTTGCCAGCCATTGCGAATCTCTTGGTCGAAAATTCCGAACTCGTATCGAATTCCGTATCCGCGAGCGGGAATTTCAAGCGCTGCAAGTGAATCAAGATAACAGGCAGCAAGACGTCCTAAGCCGCCATTTCCTAGCCCTGGTTCTTCCTCCTGTTCAATCAAATCACTTAAGTTCAGCCCGGACTCTTCGACAGCTTGCCGAACTCTTTCATAGATGTCCAGATTCACCAAGTTATTTGCTAGTTGAGGCCCGATCAAGAATTCAGCGGAAAGATAGCAAACGACTTTAACTTCTGGGCGCATGTATGTTTCCATGGAATTGAGCCAGCGGCGCAGAAGTCGATCGCGCACACTGTAGGCAAGCGCCATGTAGAGATCAGTTTTCGTAGCAATCTCCGGAAATTTTCCTTGAATATAGAAAAGGTTATCGGCAATAGCTCTGCGCAGTGTTTCCACATCTAACCCGGTGCGGTCGTCTTCGATCTCTATTTTTGGTGTTTCTGTCATCGTTTCCTCACAAATGTTTGTTGTCTATTGAACTTCGGATCTTGAACTTTATTCGGCTGTATCAGCTTTTGCGCTAATCAGCATCAGGTCATGCAGCACTTCACTAATGACGATAGGGTCAACCTTTCCTAATGGAATCCTATGCATTTTCGAAGAATCGAAATACATATCAACTTTGTCATTATCAGCTTTGAAGAAATAGCAGGACTCCACACTTTGAGGATCTGATTCCATCATGTAGCCGACGGATACACCTTGATAGATTGCCATGGCACAGACACCGGCGCCTGGAAAAAATTTGGAGTGCGAATAAAAGCAGCCTGCATCTTCCGGCACACCACGACGCCAACCGCAGCGATCAAAGATACCAACCATGCTAATTGCAGGCACTTGAATGTCTTTGAATCGGGTTATTTCAAGCTGCTCAATTTCCCCAACTTCAAGCTTGAATATGGGTCTTTCGAGCTGCTTGAATGGTGGCACGATTTCGTAATCAAGAAGCACACCCTGCCACTTGGATTTCAATTCATCAGAAAGCAACATCGCATGTACCGCCCGTATCCTATTATTGCCGTTTAGCTCAAGGTCACGATCCTCTTCATCAGCGTAGGTCTGGTCTTCGGTGACACGAAATGTGCGCAACAATTTACCCTCATCGTTAAACTCACCCCAGATGAGCATGCGGATGATATGGATCATCAACGGGTGATGAACGAGGAATTGCTGGAAATCTGAAGCGGTCCAGTTTCGTCCGGTTACCATTGCTTGCTCTAATCGAACCGCCTGAATTTTTGCAATGTCTTTGATTTGCTGTTTAAGTAACTTCCAATCATCAACAGCAGCCTTGCTTTTCTCGGCGTCGTCTTTTGAATTAGGCTTTGGCAGATCCGTCTTGAGTTTCCCATCGGGCTCGCGGATCATCGCTTTGAGATCGGAGCCTAACGCAAACTTGAATTGGCGAGAGCCAAAATCAAAAATCCGTTGCCCTCTTCCATCGAGCCCACAGTCCGGAATGATTCGATCTTCCAATTCGTTCTTCGACATTCCACGCGACTGTGCAATTGCTTCCATGCATTCGCCGGCTTTTTGCTTTAGTCCTTTAAATTGCAATTTTTGCGAAAGCGAGTTGATCTGCATCAACGCCGTGTCGGTGCCAATAGTTCGCAAGCATTCCAGCCCGAATACAGCCCGTGGATGTTGACTCTCTCCGGGCCATACTTTAATCATCGGCACAATCTTAAAGACGGTTTCATCGCCACCAAGAAATCCTATTGATCCCATCGCCCATTTCTCTTTCGAGTCAGCACCGTTCTTCAACCATGCTTCAAACAACGCCCAGGCAAACTTTTCGGTGTGCTTCCGCTCAAGGTGCTCCTGCATGGACGCTATTAATGGATGGACTTTTTCAAAGGTGCTTTGCTTCAAGGCTAGCAAAACAGCATTCATTTGATCTAGATTCAGTCGCTTTTTATCAATTACAATCCGCGGCTTGACTGCAGGATCTGACCAGATGGGAAGGCTCGTTTTCCCAGCTTTCACCTCTGAGATAGCGCTGCTCAGCCATGAAGGCGTAGTCGAATTGTCCAACTCTTCCAATCCTTCATCCGGCAAACGGAAGCGCTCGCGAATCGCCGCCAGCAGTTCCGGTGCACAGACCGATTCATCTAAACGGCAAGAGACGCCTTGCAGAATATCGGCGGATTCCTTGCCAATCTGGTCAGGCCGCTTAGACGCTTCAAACAGGCTGCTAACTGCCCAATCAGAATGCTCAGTCAGCCACTTTCGGGCCGGCATTTTCGCGGTTTCCACAGCGAGCAACTCAATCATGATTGGTGCAAGCTCTTCTGATTCAAGCAATTTCAAATGGGAAACCATCGCTTCGGACAGCTCCTTATTATATCCGTTGGTGCAAATGAAATCGGTAATGAGTTCTGTTGCATCGAGCCCCGTCACAGCCAACCATGCTCGCGCCATTGCATCGATCTGATTTCCTTTAGCGTAATAATAGTTCTGACCATGACCTAAATATAGCTTCGTTCTCTTTGCCTCAGTAATCACCTTCTCCTTTGCCGGCAAAGACAGTATATAAAGTTGGGGGTGAAAACAATTCCGCAAGTCGTTGGCGAACCAGCCATCCGGAATTACTTCGACTAGTTTTTCTACTTCGTCGGCCATGTGTAAGAATGCAGCAACGGTATATGCCGTCCATTCACATTCATCAGGCTTAGCGCTCATTGCCTTTTGAGGGTTCAGTTGACTACGAACATAGTCCCTTAACTCGGCTAGTTCAGCAGAACTTAAAGCAGGCATTACATACTGGCGAAAAACTTTCATCAACGCAAAAGCTGGCTCCGGCGACATTATCAAAGCCTGGTCGATAATTTGTTTGGGATTTGACCAGTGCGCACAAAGCAACTTGGCAGTATCCTTCATTTGCAATAGTCCAAAATTGGTCGCACTGATCAGCTTGAATCCCTCTTTCAATTCTGGCGCTGATTTTTCTTTCGAAAAATCGCAATTCTTCAAAACTTGCAAAATCTTGGCGTGCTTCTCTTCGACTTTCTTATCTCGCTTGGGCCCCCATTCGTTTATGCGCTCGCGTCCTGCGATCACTACTTCTATCCAAAAGCGCCCTTCTTCTTTGCTCATGTGCAGCGGGGTTGGGCACTTCTTATT
Source organism: Candidatus Obscuribacterales bacterium (assembly GCA_021732085.1). Taxonomy (GTDB): domain Bacteria; phylum Cyanobacteriota; class Vampirovibrionia; order Obscuribacterales; family Obscuribacteraceae; genus JAIEPM01. Next base: position 173,234 of record JAKFVQ010000017.1, read on the forward strand.
CCAGTGAGAGACCCAATTTTCAAGCTCTGGGTCGATCGATTTTAACTCTTCACAAAGTTTGTCGAAATCAAAGGGACGCTTCTTTACCTCAGGCAGTGGTGGCAACGGATTCCAAACGACAAACGCAAGATCTTCAGGTTTCAGTTCCATTTTTCTGACGGACTTGAAAGCCGCTGGCGCCTTAGTTAACCCAGCAGGCGAGAGTACAGAGGCGGGCAGCACGCTGGATGAGCTTGAGAGTGACTTAGCTATTGCGTCTGAGGTGCTGCCGGTTGAATCAACCATGGACCCGGAATGAGTTGCAGGATCTTCCGCTTTCTCTAATACCGCTGTTAGCATGACTGGCGAAGACGCTCTGGAACTTATATCGTCGGACACAGCCCTATCACCTTTGGGAGCTACAGCGCTGGGATCTTTTACGACAGACGCGACGGGCAGGCTCACTACAGCTTGCCCGGTTCTTTCATATCCTTTCTTCAATTTTTCAGCTACGAGCTTGTCGTAGTTTTTCTTGGCTTCGTCTTCGGTAGAGAAGGACTTTGTCTGTGTTTGTCCGGAGGTTCCAACACGCCCGAAATTGACCGTATATGAATTTCCCTCCAAACGGATCTTCCAAAATTTGTCGGAGTTACCTTCGCTAAATTTCAGAGACTCTTCAGACATAACTTCCTCCACTATTCGGATCGCGCAGTATCCCTTTAATAAGGCCACTTCCAGTTTTGAATTTCAGGCAAGTCTTCACCTCGTTGACGAATGTAGTGTTTGTGATCGATTAATTTGTCTCGCAGGAATTGCTTGGCACGAGCAGCTACGTAATGCAAACTAGCTATGCGGTCGATGGCATCAACAGCTAGATGAAAGCGATCCAAATCATTGAGAACCACCATATCAAACGGTGTTGTCGTCGTGCCTTCTTCCATGTAACCACGCACGTGCATATTGGAGTGATTAGTGCGCCGATAACAAAGCCTGTGGATCAGCCATGGATAACCGTGATAAGCAAAGATAACAGGCTTGTCCTTCGTGAATATCGAATCGAAATCTCGATCGCTCAATCCATGGGGGTGTTCGCTGCTTGGTTGCAAAGTCATAAGGTCAACGACATTCACTACGCGGATTTTCAATTGCGGCAGCGACTGCTTGAGCAGATCGACGGCCGCCAGAGTTTCCATAGTTGGAATGTCGCCGGCGCAAGCCATAACCACATCGGGCTCAGAACCTTGATCAGTAGATGCCCAATCCCAAATTCCAATTCCTGCCGAACAATGTTTGATTGCCTGATCCATATTCAGCCATTGAAGCTGAGGCTGTTTCCCTGCCACAATAATGTTGATGAAGTCGCGACTGCGCATACACTTGTCCATTACAAACAAGAGTGTGTTTGCATCGGGCGGCAAATACACACGAATAATATCTGCCTTCTTGTTCACCGCATGATCTATGAATCCTGGGTCCTGATGGCTAAAGCCATTATGATCCTGCCGCCACACGTGAGAGGTCAACAAATAATTGAGTGATGCAATCGGACGACGCCATGGAATATCTCTTGTCACTTTCAACCATTTAGCATGTTGATTGAACATCGAGTCAATGATGTGAATGAAAGCCTCATAACAAGAAAACAGCCCATGTCTTCCTGTCAGCAAGTACCCTTCAAGCCAGCCTTGACACATGTGCTCACTGAGAACTTCAAGTACGCGTCCATCCCTTGTCAGATGCTCATCACTCTCCAAAATCTCATCAGCAAAAAACTTTCCGGTTCTTTCAAACACAGCCCCCAGGCGATTGGAAGCAGTTTCATCAGGTCCTACCACACGAAAGTTTCTGTGCGCCTCATTCTGCACAAAAATGTCCCGAATGTATTGTCCGCAAATACGAATAGATTCGGCATTTTCCTTACCGGGAGATTTGACGCTGACAGCATACTTTGTGAAGTCAGGCAAAACCAAATCCTTCAACAAAACACCGCCGTTTGCATGCGGATTTGCTCCCATTCGCCGAGCACCAGTCGGAGCCAATGCCGCAATTTCGGATCTCAGCGCACCCTCTTCGTCAAACAACTCATCCGGCCTGTAACTGCGCATCCACTCTTCCAGCTGCTTCAAATGATCCGGTTTTGTCGCCAGTTCTGAAAGTGGAACTTGGTGCGCTCTGTGGGTGGATTCAACTTGGACTCCGTCTACCTTGCTTGGACCAGTCCATCCTTTTGGGCTTCTCAAAATAATCATTGGATAAACAGGACGTCCACTAAATTCTTGAGAGTTGCATTCTCTTTTTATTTTGGAGATATCCTCCATGCAAGCGTCCATCGTCGATGCCATCCACTGATGCATTTTTACCGGATCGCTTCCTTCAACAAAATATGGTTTATAACCATAGCCAGCAAACAAATTTGTAAGCTCCGCATCTGACATGCGCGCCAGAATAGTTGGGTTGGCTATTTTATATCCGTTCAAATGCAGAATTGGAAGAACAATTCCGTCGCGTTTTGGATTGGTGAATTTGTTGGAATGCCAGCTTGCAGCCAGCGGTCCTGTTTCAGCTTCCCCGTCTCCAACAACACAAGCAACAAGTAAATTCGGATTATCAAAACTGGCACCAAAAGCGTGCACAAGCGCATATCCTAATTCGCCGCCTTCGTGAATTGATCCAGGAGTTTCTGGGGCTACGTGGCTCGGGATGCCGCCTGGAAAAGAGAATTGCTTGAAGAGGCGTTGCATTCCTTCTGAGTCTTGCGGGATATGCGGATAGATTTCGCTGTATGAACCTTCAAGATAGGTGTTAGCAACCAGAGCCGGACCGCCGTGTCCAGGACCTGTGATCAAGATCATGTCGAGATCATGCTTTTTGATCAAGCGATTGAGATGGACATACATAAAATTCAGTCCCGGGGTCGTACCCCAGTGCCCTAGCAAGCGTGGCTTCACATGCTCGATCTTCAATGGCTCCTGCAGAAGAGCGTTGTCCAAAAGGTAGATTTGCCCAACGGAAATGTAATTTGCCGCACGCCAATACATATCCATCAATTTCAGTTCAGATTCGGAAAGGGGTTTCCTTGTAGAAAGCGCTATGCTTTCTTCTGACAAGTTCGAAACTGCCATAAGACCTCTCCAACACAGATACAATGAGGGCACATTATATCGCCTTAGGATATCCACTTAAAGCGCTCGGCAGGCTTTACAAGCCACACTTACAAAGACTGGAAAGCTGGTTACCGAAAGCAAACGCAAGCAAACGCACCGATTCAAACCCTGTTCTCAAGATGTGAGAATTTCGGATTTAATCGTTGCAAGGCTAGATACTAGTCTTCAGAACTGCTTGTGGACGATGCTATATGCAAGCCAACGAGTCTGGATACGAGTATGGCCATATAAACTTGCCCAAGCATCGCTTCCGACCAGGCAAGCGTTCGAGTGACGCGCGATACAGGGGAAATATCTCCGTACCCAAGAGTACTGAGGGTTACGTAAGAGAAGTAATTCAGCAGGTTAGCTTTCTCAAAGTGAGTGATCGGACCATGGCTTTCCATCTTCGCCATGTCTAAATGGAAAGAGCTGGGATCAAGCACTTCGGCAAGTTGATAAAACTGCCCCCAGAGAATTCCAATCAACAGATACAAACAGACAGCGCCGCAGAGCTTATTAACATCGACGTCACCAGCACGTATTACATCGCGAAATATGATTGTTCCGGCAAATCCATAGAAAAGAATTGCAATGATTCTGGTACCGGCTTGAAAGCCGAAATGATTAAAGGGTTCGGTATCAACGATCAGCACTAAAGAGGAAAATATTGAAAGGCAAAATGCCAAAAAGCCCCCAATGAACAAAACTCTTTTACGCGGAATGATGCTTACGCAAGTTTGAACAAATGCCAAACTGGACACAACTCCTGTAAATGTCCGACCAGCCAAGTCTTGACCCAAGAGTGGCGCTATCATAATGAAAACGAGCTGAATACAAACAAGAAATTGAAAGCGGCGAGGACGAATGTACGTGAACCACGACGGCTGATGATGCGACTGAGTTGTGTCTAACTTGCCCACAGATTCCGCTGCAAAAATGAGTTTAGCGCCAGCGGAATACTAGCATCAATCAGATGCACGATCTAGCTCAAACGCTGATGATAACCATGTTTTCAGAAGAAGACGCATCGACGAATATACATCGAGACGTCCCTCGATATACATCATCTATCGTGCTCCGGTATACAATTGGAAGCAATATTCTGACACCAACACAGGGAAGCGCAGCAATGGCACAGGCTTTCGTACTCATATACGTATTCAATACGGCTTGGCTAACGTTGTTCGCGCAATTGCCCGTATGTTTTTACACAAGCTTTTGCAGATACGTTGGAAGAACGCTGATGATGAATACGCGGATGAGCTTTCGCCAGAACATCACGCATGGTAGCAGACTTCGGTGGCGGTTCGCCCGGCTCCGTCGTCAGCATCTTGCCATGCTCGTCTAGAGCGTCTTCATGTTTGTCATAAAAATGAGTTCCGTAATCAGAAAACTTCCCGGTATCAAAAGCGGTGTATGCCATGAACGGTCGCTTTGACATACGCTCATGCATTATCTCGTCGGTGCTTTTTACGATCAGCTCATCCTTATCTTGCTCTTCGCCCTTACGTGCGGCTTCGCCTTCGCAAGATCCATCCATGCAGGCGGCCGCAGTAGATGCTAATCGCACGGTGTCGGCATTTTTTCCACGTGCAAGCTCTGCATGCTTATCAAATCCCTGCATTTGACTGCGCGCTATTGTTTCCTTCGAATGGCTGCGGAAATGTTCAAGCTGCAATTTAGAAAACTGAATTTTCTTCTGCTCCACACTCATTGAATTGTTTTGCCAGATGCTTCCAATTCGCTGAGCCAACTTCAGTTCTGCCGCCAGATCATTTGGATTCCAATATCCTGGCATGCAGTGCAAAACGGTCCCGTCGGGATCAAGCACAAAGAGTTGAATATTGTGAGGTCCAGCACCATTTGTGGTATCAACAGCTTGTCCATTTACCGCATGAGCACCAGAGTTGCCCGAATAGGGTTCTGAACTTATATCTCGGTAACCACAGACGAAATGATTTCGTAATTCAGAGAAAACCGGTTCTTTGGAGAGCGACACGGCTCTGAGGCTATTGCCCGCGCTTCAGGTTTTTCCATCCATGCTGCCTAGCATATGGACCCAGAAGACCAATTTCTTATCGGCGGCGGCCTTTTTCCGGGCAGCGTCCAGATTATCTTGCCAGTTAATTCTTTTGTTGACTTGAAATGCTTCCTTGCTGGCTTCAGGAGCAGAAATAACTGTCAATTTATCTGCAAAGCTCGGCCCTGTAAGGCTTGCTGAAACTAGTAAAGTCAGAGCGTAGCATACAGCCTTCTTCATTGCCCAACTCCGAAAGTACCCACTAGACAATCATCCTGCTCAAAGCCGCCGTAGTCAAGAGCCTTAATCTAAAATTTGCCTCCTTCCAAGCCGAGCGGAGGAGACCGGCGGACGCTAAATGCAGCGGCATTGAGCGCCTTTGTGTTAATACCCTTTACGCAGCGTCCGAGAAACGTGTTCAAAGCTCATACTCCTGGGCATAAGTGTTGCAGGTCTGGGGGTGGCGAGGTGCTACCGGCAGCTCCGCTTCGGGAGGAAGCATGGCGCAACTTAAGGTATTCCACAAGGGTCTCATTCTCGTCGGTGTCCCCCTGTTAATCGAACTTTTGATGATTGGCAGCTTATGGCTGTTACTGATCCAATCAGACAAGGAAAAGGCTACCGAAGCCGTCTATAGACGATACGCCGCCCTTAATGCAAGACTGATGACAGCTTGTTCCGAAGCGCCTTACATGCTTTTCGCCTCGATTCAGTATCAGTCTGACAAGCTCTTCAGCAACTATGAGCGCAAGATGCAAGAGATCCACGATTGTGGAGACGAACTCACAGAATTAGTCGACAAGCATCCTGATTTAGACATCGGCGGCGGCAAGATGATGAAAGCCAACATCGATCGCATGCTGAAAATGATGGGCGACATTGCTGAGGCCAAGAAAGGTTCTAACCTACTAGATCTATTGAGATCAGCACCAGAGCTTAAACAAGAGTTCGACAACAACAAAGACATCACAACACAAAAGCTGGCAGACCTCGTTGATCAAGGGGAGAAACAGACTCTTGAAACACAAAACCGACAGCAAAACATTCGCAACTTCCAAGCGATAATAATTGGAGCTGGGGTTCTGCTGAACCTGAGCGTTGGAATAGGTTTGGCGATTTTCTACAAGCGTGAGATTCTCGATCGCTTGAAACGGATAACAAACAATACAGTCGCGCTGTCGAAAGGGAAGCGCCTGAGCTGGGAGCTTGGTGGCAATGACGAAATTGCCTCCCTGGACCAGGCATTCCACTCAATGCACAAACAGTTGATGGCATCATCTGAGCGGGAAAGAGCATTATTCAATAATGCAAGCGATGTTATCTGCGTACTTGATGCCAACAATCGATTCAGTAAAGTGAATCCGATATCGCTTCAATACTGGGGCTATGACCCAGCTGAATTGATCGGTTCTCCGCTATCCGACCTGGTTTTTCCAGCAGATCAAACGAACACAGAAGATCTGATTATGAATGCGAAATTGTCGAAGGAACCAGTTACTTTCGAGAATCGGCTGAGAACGCGCAGAGGCAAAACCATCGATGTATTGTGGTCCGCTTACTGGTCAGAAAGCGAACAAAGCTTATTTTGTATAGTCCATGACATGTCAGAAATCAAACAAGTAGAACAAGTTAGAAAACAGTTTCTTTCGATGATCAGCTCAGACCTGAAGACTCCGCTTAGCTCGATATCAGCATCTGTTTCTCAATTAGTTTCCGACCTGAAGGAAGCGATGCCGCAAATGGCGGTCGAGAAATTGGACATGGCAAAAAAGAATGTGCAGCGTTTGCTCGGTCTGGTCAATGACCTGCTGCAAATTACAGAGATGGATTCAGGCAACCTGGAAATCAAGAAAGAAACCGGCAGCATAGATGAAATTCTACGCCGCTCGATTCAAGACGTTGAAGCAATCGCTGACAAGCAAAAAGTGAAAGTACAGGTAATCCCCGTTGAAGGAATTTGGTACGTCGATCCGAATCGGATCATGCAAGTTCTGGTCAATTTACTATCCAATGCGATCAAGTTTTCACCAGCAGATGGCGTCGTCACCTTGCTTGCCGAAAGACAAGGGGACTACATACTCTGCAAGGTGATCGACCAGGGGCGAGGCGTTCCGGAGACACATAAAAAAGCAATCTTCGAAAAATTCAAACAAGTCGAAGCTGCAGATGGAAAGAGAAAATCCGGTACCGGCTTAGGTCTGCCAATCTGTAAGCAAATTGTCGAAGAACATGGCGGAATGATCGGCGTAGACAGTGTCGAAGGAAAAGGAAGCACATTCTGGTTCCGTGTTCCAGTTGATGAAACTGTGAGCATGCGGATCCGCGCGCAGACAAAGGCGTCGCAGGCGGCGGAACTTGCAGCTAAGCAAAGAGCAGATGCGATGGCGAAGGTTAAGCAGCAAGAGCAACAAGTCCCCGCGCATAAACGCAAACCGAAGGGCGGCAGCAAAGTTAAACTTGCATGGAAAGGCGCCATCCTCATCGGAGTACCAATTCTATTTGAATTAGTTTTCGTAGGCGCTCTTGCCAATGTTCTTATGCAGGTGGACAAAGAAAGGCAAATTGAATTACACAACCGCATCATCGCATTCGATGCAACTAAACTTATGAACGTGTTTTTTAAATCTGCCATTGTCATGGCCAGCGCTAGAACGGCAGACGGTTGGAGAACATTCGAAGCTGCTTTTGAAGAAGCGGACAAAATTCGAGGCGAACTGCGAAATCTTGTAAGTGATGATCCTGAATCGCTTGAACACTTCAACAAGATGGAAGAATCAGCTACAAAATTGACGCGCTTCTACGAGAAGGCAAAAGAAGTTATGGGATCGGGCAGACGCGTACGCGTCGACCGCATGGGTGAAGCATTCAGTGGTAAAGACAAGCTCGTGCCTATTGTGATTAGCGTTGCACACCGCTTGCAAGTTGTAGTCGATGATGCTGAAGCGAAAGAATTCGATAGCCCTTCCAAGCAAAAGCAACTGCGCGCGATCCAAGCACAAGTATTGCTAGCTGGTTTGGCCGCCAACATTCTTATCTCACTATTGCTTACTGTATTCTTCACTAGGGACGTCACGTCTCGTCTGACTGTCCTGGCAGACAATGCAGATCGATTAGCCAAAGACAAAGAGCTTAATCCACAGATCGCAGGCAGCGATGAGATCGCGCAGCTCGACCGCATCTTCCACATCACAGCAACGGCTTTAGCTGAAGCTCGTCAAAAGGAGCGAGCTGTTTTCGACAATTCGCAAGACGTCATTTGCGCGCTCAGCGGAAATGGTCAGTTTACCAGTCTCAATCCTGCCTGCGAAAAAGTCTGGGGATTTGAGCGCGACCAATTGATGAATAAACCGTTTCTCGACATCATCCATCCTAACGATCAAGAATCAACAGCAAAAGTGCTTGCCGCAGACTTTGGCGATCAAAATCGCATTGAATTTGAGAACCGCGTCGTAAAGAAAGATGGAAGCTTCATGAACGTGCTCTGGTCAGCATCCAGGCAAAAAGGGCAAGATGCAACTTACTGTATTGCTCACGACATTACAAATAGGAAAGAACTGGAGCAGTTGAAACAAGAGTTTCTTGCTATGGTTAGCCACGATTTGCGCACACCACTGACTTCAATTACCGGTATCACAAAATTGATTATTGCCGGTGCCTTCGGAAAAGTCGAAGACAAGCCGATGGGAGTTCTGAAAAACATCACGAGAAATGGTGACAAGCTTTTGGAGCTCATCAATGACTTACTCGATATTGAGAAACTGGAATCCGGTCATATGCAATTAGTGCTGGAGCCCGTGAAGCTGAAAGATATCGTTGAGAAATCGATTAGTGCAGGCGGAGAGGCAGCTCGTGTGCGCATGGAATTTCATGGAAATAACCCGGATATCGAAGTAATTTCCGACAAGGACCGCCTGATTCAAGCGCTCGGGAATATTGTTTCGCATGCGCTCACCCGGTCTGCAGAAGGCACACAAGTGCGTTTTCTTTGCCGAAACACTGAAGATGCTATCGAATTCCAAATTATCGATACAGCAGCGGCTCTGTCTGAGAGATCCAGAAACCAGCTATTTAGCAGGTTCAAGGATATGAGCGCCCTGCAAGATGCCTCAGCGGAGGAGCGCCTCGGCACCGGACTGGCCCTTCCTATTGCAAGCAAAATAATCGAAAGTCACGGCGGCAGCATCAACATACTCCCAAACGGACCGAGTGGAAACATCTACTTTGTGCGCGTGCCGTTGGATCCAAAGGCTGTCCCAGCAGTCGCAGCAAAAACTTAAGCGGATTTTCTGCATATCCTCACAAGTCCCCTACACTTATCTTGTATCTTGAATTTCTGTAGTACTTATTATCTCAACTGGCGGTAAATCATGGACAACGATGCGGCAATGAACAGCAACAAGAAGCGGATTCGCAAACCATTGCCGAAGAAAGCTAGCCTCACTGAAAGCGCTTGGAGCCTGAGAGGCGGCAATGGCGGTAATGGTGGCAATGGTGGACTGTTCTGGGGCAACGGCGGCGATGGCGGTGCTGGTGCTGCCGGTGGAGCAGGTGGAAATGGCGGCATTGGCGGGACCGGCGGAAATGGCGGTATCATCATCGGAAATGGCGGCAATGGGGGAAGCGGTGGCGTGGGCGGCGCCGGTGGAAACGGTGGAAACGGTGGACTCTTCATCCATTAATCATAAGGACCGTTTGCCTACCTAGATAGCGATCTGAAAAGCAAAACAAAAACAGCAAGGCATTTTTCGGGTGCCTTGCTGTTTTGATATATCTACGAGAATAATTTAGCGTCTGCGCCCGCCGCCGCCACCTTCACGGCGACCACCGCCCTCAGCGCGCCGTCCACCACCATCGCCGCCGCCCGCTCCGTCGCCATCGCGACGGCGACCGTTTCCATCACCGTCTCCACGACGTTCACCATCTCCACGACGAGCGCCATCATCGCCAGCGGTCATTCCAGCACCGTCACCATCGCCACCACGTCGTCGGCGACCGTTATTTCCGTCTCCGGAGGCGTCCCCGTCGCCACCTCTTCGTCGGCGGCCATTGCCATCACCGGCGCCACCATCTCCATTGCTGCCATCACCACGTCCTAATCGACCGGCTCCATCGCCATTATTGTCAGCGCCGTTCAGTTGGCGTCGATCTGCACCGGCATCTTGTCCGGCGGCGCCATCATTGCGGCGGCGACGCCTTCCTTCTCCATCACCATCTACATTGGCTGCGTTCACATTAGCTGCGTTCACGTTAGCTGCGTTCACATTAGTACGGCGGTTCATATCGTTGTAGTTGGTCTGAGAATTCCACTCATTATTGACGTTGTTCAACTCAGTGGTGTGATTTACCGTCACCTGATTGCCGCCGGCATTGTGATAGTAATAGCCACCGGCAGGATTACGATACATCGGAGTGCCATAGGGCATTCCGTAATAATTAGGTTGGGCAAGGCTCGTACCAATCGCCGCGCCGGTAGCTGCGGCTACTCCAGTCATCAAAGCCGATCCGCCGCCGCCACCGCCACTCGATCCGCTGTTGCCGGATCCACTAGATCCACTTTGCTGCTGCTGTTGAGTATTGACTTGATTTGCTACCCATTGAAGCTGATCATGGCTAACTGCAACAGGTTTACCGTTGACATCAATGTACCAAAAGTTGTTGTTCGTATCTCTGTAAACTGCAATTTGGGTCGCATTTGGAGCAATGTTCAAACCAGGAACATAAACAGGATTACCAGACTTCGACACGATGTACTGCTTTCCATCAGGTTGTCGAACAACTTGATAAAGAGTCATCGTGACATTGGGGTTGTTTTGCGCGGAGGATTCAACCCAAAACTGCGGCGCCGCCAAGAGCATTGTCAAGCCCAAGGTCAAAATCGTTCGCTTATTCAACATAAAGCCACTCCTATAAAGGCACTTCCAGAGCGATCGGAAAGGGAAAGTATATCATTTATATAGATTTCCAAGTGCTGACTATCGGGCAATCGTTTCATCAGTTAAATATGTTGACAGCCTCTTACAATGGCAGCTCAGAAAGCTTGTGTATAATGGTTAGCCTTGCCGACGTAGCTCAGTGGTAGAGCAACGGTTTCGTAAACCGTAGGTCGTGGGTTCAAATCCCACCGTCGGCTATTTTTTCGGAAGTCGAGGAAACTTGCTGGTACCACGATAGTACCTCGTCACAGAGAAATCTCTGTTAGCGAAGGGAAAGCGTGGTGATCTTTGCAACTGCCAGGTCGTAAGGAACATCCAGAGAAGAAGCACTTTTCGAGAAACGGAACGTGCTTCTTCTCTGGATGCAATACTTGCAGCTGATACTACGGGCGATGGCAGCCTGAAACCAGGTGGAAATGCTTATGGCTCTGCGTGTCGAACGAGTATAAGGCCAAGGCATAGCCGTCTATAATGCCTGTAGCTCCTATTTTACAGAGTGTTTTAAATATTACGACATCTCATAAAACACCAAACCACGACCAGCCTTCCCAAATTGTACGGCGTTTGCTTACCTGCCATGAGATACCGAAACGATGCGACGTGCGAATGAATTTTAGGCTCAGTCAAGAAAGGACGGGCGACCACTGGCACATGAACATTTGCACTTGATGGCGAATTTGTGTGCGCCGGCAGAGCTGCTCGGGAATTCTAGTCCAAATGATAGCATAGTAATTGCAACCACGAATCCAAAACACTTTCACCGATTTGTTCCTGCAAATACCTGGCAAAACATTTAGCACATTACGCGTGCAGGCTACCAGCGCCGTAATTTTTCTATCAAAGTGGACAACAAGTGGGTATGAAGAGAAAAGTTGGTCTACTAAGGGAATCAGTGGTGATAGCTCTGGAAAACATTCTTGAGGAATCCGTTAAAAAAGGAGCCGGGTATGTTTATCTGAAGGTGGGAATTCCCCCAATGTTTCGGGTAGCTGAGCGCCTGCATGTTTCGGAGTTCGATCCAATAAGTAAACTCGAGATTGAAGAGCTAGTGAAATCCCTATTGGGGGAGCCACAACTAGCAATATTGGAAGCCAACTGCCAAATTGCGATTAGATACTCAATACAGAGCGTGGGTGCTTTTCACGTATGCATTTCAATGGCAGATGGTACATATTGCCTTGCAGTTAGGCATGTTCCATTTCAGATCCCTGACGTTAAAGACCTGCACTTACCAACCGCCTGCGAAAAAGATCTACTGAATAGAAATAAGGGACTCATTCTTGTAACGGGACCTGCACGTTCTGGTAAATCAACAACTCTGGCAGCGTTTATAGAATGGATAAATCGAAATCGGTCGGAGCATATTATTGCTATAGAAAAACAGACTGAATATGTTCACAGACATAGAAAATCTATTGTGAGCCATTTTGAGTTAGGTGAGCATGAAAGTTACGCATCTGCAATCAGGCGAGCACGGGGGCAATCTCCGGACGTTATTCAACTTGGCTCTATCGAAAACGCGGAAGACGTTGCAGAAGCTATATTGGCTGCAGAATCGGGAACCCTTGTGTTTGCATCTATGATTACTCCGAGTTCTGCAGTCCAAACAATTGACCGAGTCTTAGGTGCGCTTTCAGACGCGAACAAACTACAATTTCGAGTGCGATTGTCCAATTGCCTTCTCGCTGTCCTAAGTCAAATTCTTGTGCCAAGAGCAGAAATCGCGTTGGACCAGGAAATTCAACCTTTCTTGCAAAGACAAGTTGCAGCTTGTGAGCTCCTAATCAATACTCCAGCTATCGCAAACCTTGTAAGAGAAGAAAAAACGGCTCAGCTTTATTCCGCAATTCAAATGGGCGCGAATGTAGGTATGGAAACTCTAGAGAGTGCATTGGCACAACTCGTACAGTCAGGACTAGTCAATCGACAAGATGCCGTATCTAGAACTCTACGCCCGGATGATTTCAGTCGCTTCTTCGGACCAAGAGGACCAGACAATGATCCTCCCCCGGGAGTTGCAGCGTTAAAACGCCCCTCCTAATCGGTTTACACAATTGGCCCTCAAGCTATTGAATTTTTCACTTATCAACAGCGGATTGGAAACACAGAATGCTCAAGGAGAATAACAAAGTTACATTTTCGTTGCTCGTACTTTTGACGGCTATGAGTCCGGTAGCGGTTAGCACGGCTTCTTGGGCATCATAAGCGCAAGCGAGGGGCATGTTAGATTTGACAATGCACAATCACCCGAAACTGCCAATATTTCAATCGAATGGGTAGAAGACAAAGAAAAGATGGACCATTCTTTTGCAGCAGGAACTACAGGTATTGCGACGAACTCGCAAGGGCAGCGCCGACACAATCTAAAGCTCCTGGCGCCGACCAAGAGTCATCCGATGTCGAGCCAAGATCTTTATGAGGTCATTCTCCACGAATTTGGTCACGCTCTTGGACTTTCGCACAGCTCATCGCCCTCGGACATAATGTATTATTCCTCTACACATTCAGGTCCCAGTACGCTTTCTGAAAATGACAAGAAACGTATAAACGAACTCTATAAATAAGAACGCGAGCTTTTCAAACAAATGAAAAATATTAGTATTCGCCCCAGAGCGTAGGTCTTAAAACGCCCGCAAAGAAACAGACTGGATCGAACACAAGCGAAACGACGTCATTTAATCCATGAAAAATAGAAGATCCTGGCGAAAGCACAGATCCTGTCAGTGAAGAAAATATTGCAAGCGGAATAATATGCAGCGGTCCAAGACTCATGCCGATAAGCAATCCAAATACTACAGTTGGAGCGGTTTTTGCACCCAAACTTCGACTCAAATGTTGAGCCAACCATCGGCCGGCGTAAATTCCCATGAAGAAACAAATGAAGCAACTAATGTATGGAATTGCCATCAAGGGGATCAACCATCCTGCAATCAACCCGACTAGAAATGATGCACCGAATGCTTTGACTACGATCGCGACCGGGCTTTGCGGCGGCTTACTATTTGCGCCGACACAAGTTTTGCATCGAAATCCAACTGGACACTGAACTAAACAGTTACTGCATATCGGAGCATCACATTCTGAGCAAGTCAGTCGTGAATCTTCATGAGAACATTTCTTTGACATACGGGGACCGCTCAAAATCTTTGACATAAGTATTATAAGGCAATCTCAAAGATAAAGCTGAAACACTATTGGATAGCCAGGTTCAACGGCGAGTTAGTCTTGTTGCAATTAGACCAGCGAAACGACTCTTCCCTGTATACCACCAGCCCAAATGGTTATGACATTGAACACAAATTGCAAAAGTCCACTGATAGCCAACAAACCATGACGCCTCCGCAGTAGACTCACCTACGTCTAGCGCTCCCGGCGCATCAGAGTAGCAAAGCACGTGAAAGGAATATCCAGCTGGATTGCGAAAGGTATGCTCGAAGGGCTGGATTGCAAAGGAAGGGTCAGTAACCTCTATTTGGCAATTTCGGCAACGAACTGATTGCTGCTCTTCAACTTGCTCAGTTTTTTCGATCTCAATCGAAATCGAGTTACTGGAATTGCTCATCGCCACCTGCTGGAGTTGCAATCTACTGGGCGGAGCAAAGCGCATCCCAAGCCTTTTGACCAGCAAGGTCGATTACTTGAGATTTTGCAAAATCCATCAGAAAAACATTACCTGTGCGAGCAGCCAACTCATGGTTGTGCATAGCTTGTGCAATGACGTCAGACACGGCTCGCCTTCTGAGTTCTGCTCGCTTGTACAAATATACTGAATGGAGCAATTTGGCGTCCTCAGCTCCCTTCCCGGCATCGCACGCCATCTGAGTGAAATCAGCAAGATCACCGACGCCACCAGGAACGAAGCTCAACATACCTAAAGCTCCAGACATAAAGCGCTGCGCACCACCAGTATCTTTCGACTGACTTTGCTTGCCGAGCTCTGATAAAAAGTTTTGCAGGACGGGATCCGAATCTTGGGTCATGGACTCAAGCTTGTTTCGCCAATCTGAGTACTCCATAGCAGAGAACGACTTGCGCGCAGATCCATGCTCAGCACTGTTTATATCGATCTTGCTCCTGATTGAAGCTAGTTGAGCAACTAATGCAGTTGCATTTTGATCTCCGATCAAATCCACCATTTTAGAGAAAGCTGACTTAAATTCATCGATGCCAGTATAAGCATCATTGTTCATTGCCTCTACTAATCCTGAAAACAGGTTTTCCACTAAAACGAAACGCTCGTCGATTCGCTTTTCCCAAGCCAATTCTGCCATACACAATGACCGCAACTCTTGGGGCTTCAGCTCTAATAGAGCAGCAGCGCCCTCAACTCCAGCGGTGCCTTCTTTGTAGTTCACCATTGCATCAGCCGACGGCTTCGATTGATCCTTAAACTTATTTTGATAGAAAGCCAACTTTGCATCAATCGTGCGCATCTCCGGATCACTCTCGAGTGATTGCTTCAGTGTGTTGTACAAAGCAATCTGCAAGGGATCAACAAGTCCTGGTATCACAGGCATCGTTTTCAATTTTTCGCTTTTTACGGAATCTGCCACTGAATTGCTTTGCGCAAGGACAGGCGAGTATGCCAAATTTACCAGCAACACCCCTATGCAAAGAATTCGATCAGAATTTCCTAACTGCATTTTCAACATTCCATATGTTAATTGCCATTCGGATAACAGTTTATCTGCACGGAATTGCCGGCAGCAGCTTTATTGATAGTAATAGTGGCGTACCCGGGCGCTTTCTTTAAGGATACAACTGCATGTTCAGCTGTATTCACCTCAACAGGATCAGCAACCCATCCGCGTCCTTCTTGCGACTGATAGAACTTTACAAGCAGGTCGACTGAATCGCTTACTTCGAAAGTTGCAGTTCTTCCACCGGATGCAGTTGTTGAACATGATAAATTTCTGGGTGAAGGTGGAATTGCTATAGGGAAATCATCGCAAGCATTACCACCGGAGGTGGCGCTGGAACTGCTTGAACTCGTCGCACCAGGATCGGCGCCTGAGGAACAAGCATTCAAGGCCAAACAACAGGCTCCAACCAGCCAGGTGAGAGCTATTGATTTCTTCATTGTGAAATCTCCGCCAAGGGATGCATAAGTCTATCAAGTTAATGGTCTAAGTTGAAATTGCGTTTTCTCTTAAGAAGAAAAGTGCTTGACCAGATACGCTGCTGTCTTGCTTATTCTTTCTTGTTTTATGAGATCTTCAGGCGTTCCAGAAGCCGCGATTTTACCACCAGAAGCTCCAGCACCAGGTCCTAGATCAAGAATCCAATCAGCATCCCAGATAACCGACATATCGTGCTCGACAACAATGACACTGTTACCAGCCTCCACCAGATTTTGCAACTGCCTCAGCAAAATTTCGGTATCGGCCGGATGAAGCCCAGTTGTCGGCTCATCCAAAATGTATAGAGTGTCGCCCTTCTGAACGCGCTGCAATTCAGTAGCTAACTTTATCCGTTGAGCCTCCCCACCAGACAGTTCAGTGGCCGGTTGCCCTATGCGCAAATAGCCAAGTCCAATATCATGTAGCGTTTGCAAGGAACGAACAAGTGCGGGGTAGTCCGAAAAGAAATTAAGAGCTGAATCGACAGTGAGATTTAATACCTCTGCGATGTTTAGCCCATGAAATTTGACTTGAAGCGTATCTGACTTATAGCGCGTCCCATTGCATTGCGCGCAGGGTGAGTAGACGCTTGGAAGAAATAAGAGCTCTACAGTGACGGCGCCCTCTCCTGAACATGCCTCACAACGTCCGCCCTCAACATTGAATGAAAAGCGTCCGGCGTTGAAGCCCAATTTCTTCGCCTCATCAGTCGCTGCAAATTTCTGTCGAATTTGATCAAACAAACCAGTGTAAGTGGCTAAATTAGATCGAGGCGTTCGTCCAATTGGTTTTTGATCGACGATAACAATGCGCTTTAACGTGTCCGCACCAGTTAAACTTACTGCGGCGCTTCCATTCGTGTCGCCATCATCGACATCGGTAGTCTCATCTTCTTCGACGCCATTTTTTTCTGTTTGCACTGTTGAACCAAGCTTCATTTCCATGCTTTGTGCGAGCACCTGGCAAACGAGCGTTGTTTTACCAGAACCTGATACTCCAGTTACCGCTGTAAAGACTCCTAACGGAAAAGACACCTCCAGATCCACCAGGTTATGCCTATTTATGCCCGACAACTTCAACCAAGCCTTCGGCTTTCGCCGATTTCTTTTTGGTTGAAGTTTCTTCTCTAAGAGAAATCGCTTTGTGAGAGATCTTTCGGCGCTTTTTATTTTATCCAGGGGACCACTATACAATAGCTCGCCGCCCAACTCTCCAGCTCCAGGACCCAAGTCGACAATCCAGTCCGCCTGGCTGGCAATCTCCATATCATGTTCAACAACAAATAGCGAGTTGCCACTTTTGATCAGATCAGAAAGTACTTTGAGCAGCGAATGGCTATCTGACGGATGCAATCCGGCTGACGGCTCATCGAGTACGTAAACGACACCAAAGAGCCCAGCACGAAGTTGCTTCGAAAGACGCAAGCGTTGAAGTTCGCCGGAGGAAAGAGACGGCGTCGATCGGTCTATCGACAGATAATCCAAACCGAGAGCCTTCAACAGCGCAATTCGGTCAATGAGATCGCTACTTATACTGACTGCCACCTCCGTAGCGGCAGAGCTTTTTTGATTGTGCTTGCCAGATTTTTCTTGGGAACTTCCGGTTCTAGCATTATTTTGCAAAAACTTTTGTAAA
The DNA here is from genome assembly GCA_021732085.1 of Candidatus Obscuribacterales bacterium. GTDB lineage: Bacteria > Cyanobacteriota > Vampirovibrionia > Obscuribacterales > Obscuribacteraceae > JAIEPM01. The sequence continues at coordinate 191,067 of JAKFVQ010000017.1, forward strand.
ACAGATGCGACCTCGTTTAGCGGTTTCTGTCCCATCTCGGCAATGTCAAGTCCTCCAAAATGGACCGACAATGCATCGCGATTTAATTTCTTTCCGTCACAGGAAGAGCACGATGCGTTTTCCATAAATTGCGAAACTCGCTTACGCAAGGTAGCACTGTTTGTATTTGCAAAAGTCTGCAGTACATAACTGGCGGCGCTCATGTAGGTGCCCTGATATGGTCTTTGAATACGATGGGCCTCACGTTCTGCGTAAACAGTAACAACAGGTTTTTCTTGCGTGAACAAGATCCAATCACGATCTTTTTGAGAAAGATCCTTCCATGGTTTATCAACGTCATAGCCCATCGTCGCTAGAATGTCGCGGTAGTTTTTTCCCTGCCACGCGCCCGGCCAGGCTGCAATGGCTTTCTCTCTGATAGTCAGACTCGGATCTGGAACAAGCGACCTCTCCGTGACACTATGAATTATGCCGATTCCATGGCAATTCGGACAAGCGCCGATATGAGTGTTTGGTGAGAAGGCATCAGAGTCCAGTCGCTGAGCGCCCTCTGGATAGTCTCCACCTCTGGAAAAGAGCATACGCATAAGATTGGACAAACCGGTAAGGGTGCCGAGCGTGGAACGCACAGTCGGCTCAGCTCGTCGCTGCTGCAGAGCAACAACAGGTGGCAGTCCAAAAATATCAGAGACCTGAGGAGCCGGCAGTTGATCCAACAAACGCCGTGCATATGGTGCTATTGATTCAAAGTAGCGCCGTTGCGCTTCAGCATAAATAGTGCCGAATGCCAGCGAAGATTTTCCAGATCCGGATACTCCCGTAAATACGACGAAACAATTGCGAGGAACATCAATGTCCAAATTGCGCAAGTTATGCTGCCTGGCACCGCGCACTTGAACGAAATCAGTTTGTTCCGCCGGAGAAGCGTTTTTACCAGACCTCGTCGTCATTTCGCAAGAAGAAAGTAATCAATCCTATAACTATGCAAATCGCGCCGGCAACCAACATGAATGTGCTTGCCAAATTGGTTACGACCGCATGGACGTCAGCGCTGCCGCCTCGCAATATCATAGCCGAAACCAGCAACAGAAGACCAATTCCACCGAAGATATAAGGAAGATACTTCTTCATAAAGAGCCTTTGAACTCCGCCTGTATCTGGGTACCAGCCTATCACGATTCGTCGAACTTCGAAACTACCTTTTTGCCCACGAATTATCGACCTGGGCGTTCTTCAGAAACATCACGTCAATGCGATTTGGCTCAACACCTTTCACCCAGGGCTTACACATCGTATTCTGTGTGCCGTTATAAGTAACAGCAACAGCGGCTTTTTTGCTGCAAAGAAGATTATCAGCCTGCTGATACAGTTTCAGGCGCTGAGCCGAATCCATTTCAGCTTCTGCTCGTGATACCAGATCATCATATTCAGGGTCAGTCCAGAGCGTATGGTTATTGCTATTGTGAGTGACAAACACACTTGCAAAAGTCTCAGGGTCTGGAAAGTCCGCCCCCCAATTAGCGACAAAAATGGGTGGCGGGTCGCGGTGCAGAGCATTCATGTATACTTTGAATTCTTGATTCGTTAACTGAAAATCGAGATTCAAATTTCGCTTCATCTGATCTTGTATAGCTTCCATCACCAGCCTCGAGTCTTCTCTGGATGGATAAAGCATTTGCACGGCAGGAAAGCCCTTCCCTTCAGGATAGCCTGCATCCGCCAACAAGCGCCTGGCAGCCTCCGGATCATAAACTGGCGGATTAAGTGGCCTATACCCATTCATACCTTCTGGAATGAACGTGAATGAAGGGCGTTCCTTTCGTCTTAGTATCTTTGGAAAAATAGAACGATCCAAACTCATCGAGATTGCCAATCGTACCTTTTCATTATCGAAAGGTTTCTTCTGAACATTGAATCCAACGTAATTACTCTTGAGCAGTGCTACATTCTTGTACTCCGGGTGCTCCGCATGGTGGGCAACTTCCGGGGTGGGGAAGCTGCGATTATCGATATAATCGAGTTGATCGTTTTCATACAACGCAAAAGCAGTTGCTTGCTCGGGTACCATGAACATGTCGATGAATTCAACCTTCGGTTTTCCTTCAAAGAAGTTGGGATTAGCTGCTAATCGAATTTTGTATTCATGACGCCACTCTTTCAACTGAAATGGACCATTGGTTATGATGTGATCAGGCTCCGTCCATCGATTTGCGAACGCATCCACAACATCTTTCCTCATTGGAAAAGCTGCACAAAGAGCGGTCAAATTGAGAAAATAAGAAACCGGTTTTCGCAGCTTTACTTCAAGGGTATGATCATCAAGACTTCTGACTCCAACTTTGGAAGGGTCTTTTATTTTGCCGGTATTGAAATCAAAAGCATTTTCAATGTCGTATAAGAAGAATGCGTATGGTGCGGCTGTACCTGGCGTTAGAAGGCGCTTCCATGCGTATTCGAAATCAGACGCTATGACTGGTCGCCCATCCGACCATTTCACATCTGGCCGCAAATGGAACACATATTTTCTGCCACCATCCTCGATATCCCACTTTTCTGCACAACCAGGCAAACACTCCAAAGAATTATTGAACTGTGTAAGCCCAACCATCAAATTGGAAAGAACATCAAAGGAGGTGTTATCAGTACAAACATGCCAATCTAAGCTAGGCGGTTCAGAGCTTATATTTACTCTCAAAGTATCTTTCAATGGTCCGGAGCTTTGAGCGGCACAGCCTCCGAGCAGTACTACCAGAAGACTCAAAACAAGAAAGAAAACAGAGCTACGACGCAGCATTCAGCTCATCATCCTTTCAATTTCTTGAGCTTATCAAAAACAGTCGATCTCATCCGAACAATAAACTTTCTTCCATCGCGGAGATTCATGCCGATACAGACGAATTCAAAAGTTCCAGTTGCCATTCCAAAAGCCTTTGCAGCTAGTCCGCCAAATGGTCCCAAGGCAATGCCAATCGCCATACCGACAATTCTTCCGACAGGCAAATTATCCAAAGTATCAAGTGTGCCTACCTTTTGTTTGATCCGGATGGTCATTTCTTGGATGTTATTTGCAAGGCGAACCGGATCTTGACCATCGCTAAGCAGGCTGTCACCACTAAGGCTCCAATAGCCTTTTGCTATATCGCCGGCCAAAACTTCCATGTGCTCGTCGTCTAATCGGTGGTATTCCATAGGTCAGTTATTTGTTCTGGTAATAATCAGGAGAAGTTGGATCTGGGCCAGGCGGAACTGCAAAAAGGAATCAGATTACAAATTCCGGCTTAGCTTCAAGGTCTCATGATTTTCCTATCATATTCCACTTTGAGCCAAAGCACCCGCGAATTCCGCAGCGAGCATAGTTTATGAGCGAAATTTTTTCTAGTTTGAATAAGGAAGAGCAGCCTTGAATCTAAGTCATGGAAAGCATCTCGAGCTGTCAAAAAGATTATGAAAATGTTCTGAGAATCAGCGGGCGATCCGCTACGTAGATTCACGACAGACGGACCCCCAGGGCGTGATTAGACTGCCTTCAGGTAGTTGGTAGAAGCAATCTTCCATTTGAACAAAGGAAGGACATGGGCTCGGTGGACGTTCCACAATTGGTGAATACCGCTGACTTGCTCAATCAAAAGAGCGAGCCGAAAGCCCTGTCCGAATTTCTAAACTCAGCCGTCTATTCTGGCCTGGAGTCTCCAATCCGGGCACTGGCTCAAGTTGTCGACCAGCACGCCAAAACAGACCTGGATAACAAAGTTAAATCAGGCTTCAAAGCACTTGGAGTAGAAGCGCCGGAGCCTGCAAAATTCAACACCAGCAACTGGTACGCCCAACAGGCTGGCGGAGCTGCCGGAATGATGCTTCCGTTCTTCGCACTGAGAAGTGGCATACAAGCGACGCTGGGAAACCAACTTGCAGAAAAAACGCTACTATCAACGGGCTCCTCTCTAACTAAGCTTGCAGCAAACGAAGCTTTGCTCTCAGGGGCGACTGGGCTTGCCTTTGGAGCGCTCTTGTCTCCAAGCAAGGAATCAAATGTTGGAACAAGCGCCTTTTACACCGATCGCCTGAAAAGCGGCCTAGCTGATATGACGAGCTTTGCAGCAATGGGCTTTATGTCTCCTTATATCGGCAAGGGACTGAGCGCAGTAGCAGCGCCACTGGATTCGGTGGCAATGAATTCGGCCAGTCGTGGTGTTCTCGATGCCACCCTGAAAGGCCCAATTTTGGCCGGAGCGATCTCGGGCGTTCCGAATGGATTTGTCGGTGCACAAATTAATGCTTGGAAGGACGGGCGCAAATACGCAACGGCAGATGAAGTGAAGGAAAGCATCGTCGGCATGTCATTTGTAGGTGGCGCTCTGGGAACAGCCAATTGGCTTGCAAATAAAGCTGCCAGTGGAAAGGGAAACGAAACGAAGCAAGAAGCCCCTCAAACAAGAGAACAGCAAGCAATAGCTTCGAAGGCGGAAACGACACCGGTTCTTAGAGAACAGCCCGTAACCCAAACACAACGAGCTAACGCGCGCCTTATTCCAGACTCATCTTCACCGAAGACTGCTGACGGAAAAGTCAATAGTGTGCCTGAGCCCGTACAAAAAGCCGGCGAGAATGCCAAGTTCGGTTCGGACAAAATCACCGCCAAAGAACATCTGCCCGGTTTTGAAATAGTGCTTGGAGCCAGTGGCGTAGAAGCACCGGCACACGTCGGCTTCTTACGCGCACTAGAAGAAAGCCGTGTCCCGATCGATAAGATCATGGGCGCATCGGGCGGTGCTTTGGTTGCCACATTCTATGCTAATGGCTATAAAGCAGCAGATTTGAACAAAATTCTCCTCAGCAATGAGTTCCGCTATCCAAGCGCCACAACAATGGCAAAATGCTTCCATCTAGCTGATCCGTGGAACCTCTTCCCTCACCGGATAGACTTCAGGCCGTGGCTACAAGAAGTGGTGAACAAATACGATCTTAAGCCTCAGCCGAGCTTGCGCATTGTTGCGGCAGATGCAACAACAAAAGCACCGGTTATATTCGAAGGAACCAACTATGACTTGGTTACAGCACTTACAGCCTCTACGGCAGCAGTCACCATCGGGATGAAGCCACCTCTATACAACGGACGAACGTTGGTTGATGGCGTGTACTATCATCCGATTCCTGCAGACTTAGCCAAGGCGCCAGCTCTAGTATCGAAGATTGGCTTTGCCAACAAGCTTCCGACTCAGCCATTATCGCCATGGGACTTCATGATGCATATGCGGGAGATGATGCTGTCCTCGTATCTGAATTCAAGATTCCCCGATCCTAAGGGTCACATAATAGCGGAAACAGGTATGCGTGACGTCTCAACCAGCTCATTCGGCATTGGCACAGAAGCGCTGAAGAAGCTTATCGAACATGGCTACGAGTCAACTTCTGCTCGACTCAAACAGCCTGATGCGATCGAAGCAATGAAAAATCGTAGCGCCGACACAAAGCCTCAGAAATAAGAATGCGAACTAAAATAGAGTTCGCCGATATATGCAAATCATCCAGCGAAGTATGAATTAAGATGGCTCGTCAAGGTAAGTCGCCGGATGGAAAGAAGAAGCCACTGGCGCCAGACATACTTGCTAAGGACCAGCTCAAAGCATTAGAAGAAATGACTCTCAGCGACGAGGCTGAGTTCACTTCATTTATTGCCGAAGGAATTACGCTGAATGCGCAAAATGCTACGGATATTATTCTGGAAGCAGGGCGATTGAATAATGTGATTTTTCAGGACTGCTCCCTCGAAAAGATTCGTGTTCGCGACTGCATCTTCCAGAAGTGCAATCTGTCGAACATGCAATGGTCCAGCGCTCGGCTTTCAAAAGTCGAATTGAATAAATGTAAGCTAACAGGATTGGAGCTGTCAGAAGCGGAACTTAGCAATTGCTTGTTTGAATCATGCGTTGGATTGAGCTTGATTTTAACTGGAGCTACATTCAAGCGTACTGTCTTCTCGAATTGCAAACTAACCGATGCCGACTTTCGTTTTGCCAACTTGCAAGAAGTTGTTTTCTACAATTGCGACCTCACGAACTCTGAGTTCTACAATGCAAAAATGGCTTCGGCAGATTTTCGTGGGTCAGATCTGCGTAGCATTAAAGCATATCCACAAGATTTACGCGGAATAGTAATTGACTCAAAACAGTCCATCGAAATGGCTGCCCATTTTGCCGAGATACTTGGCATCACCATTGAAGATAACTAAGCTTGAACTCTGTACATGATTTGATGGTCGTTATATCCTATGACCATCAGAAGCCGGTCATGGATAGTGCAGCTCAAAAAGATAACAAGAGTCATCTTCTTAATCTCCATATTTAGCTGCGCCAATTTTTCATTGCCCTTAATAGCTCTTGCGCAAGCTGAATCACAAAGCGCAGACAGCAACAACTATCACTACGACGCGTTACAAGCTTCGGAAATTCTTGGAATAAAGAATGAAGTTCTCCGCCTAAAGCAGCTGCACGAGCAGGGTGTTAAAACAGGCGAAGAGGAACTGACGCTTCGTAGCCTGATTTTGCGAAAGATACTAATTGGTTTTCTGGAAGTTAGGAAAGCCTGCAATAAAACAGAAGTTGAGCTTGCATACACGTATGACGTGATGAAGCGCGAACAGAAAAAGAATCAGACAATCAATGAGTTTCTAAACCTATTCAACTTTGCTCAGCTCTCAGTTTTGTATACGTTAGAGCCGCGTTCGCGCATCCACAAACAGTTCACCCAATCTGGCATTATGACCAGTGTTAGCGCCGGAGTCGGTACAAGTGTTTCAACGCTGGGCGTTTTGTACAACAAGTTTCACCGCACCGGTGATCTGTCGCCACCAAAATTCATGGCGCCACTTCTAACCGGAGGACCAGTCAACGGAATAGGACTGAGCCCTGTTGTCGATCGCTATCTGGATCTCAATGAGTTCGGCTCACCAATTTCCCGCCGGCAGGAAATGTATGAGCTCTGGAAGAAGCGCTACGGCGTTGATATGGTCAAGACGCCAAAACCAATGGCAATTGATGATGGAAAGAAAAAGAAACCAGGCATATTGCCGACACGTTTGCTGCTTCTCTGGTCAGTTCACACCTTTGTTCAGGATTTCGATTCAGACTTGCTCAAGCTTCTGAGCCTGGTTAGAGCGACGGATCCGAATGTGCCTAAATCATCTATGGATCTTAAAGCGCTCGGAATCAGCAAAGGAGCGGAGGAAGCGGCACACCTTTTGAGGATTGAGCCACAAATTGCCGAGCTAATCCGGACAAAGAATGGCTCATCTGATCGCAACACGCGCTTGGAACTCGAAACAGAATTGCTTGAAGGCGTTCTTAGCGGAATGCTGGAAATAAGACTGGCTGCGGACAAAGTTGATGAAGAGCTAAATTATGCTTTTGACGTCGTACTCAACTCATTGCTAATGCGCAGAGGAAAAGCACTACAGCTTACCTACGAGACAAACTTCATACAGAACGGTGTGTTTGGCGCTACCGCCGGATGGTGCTACTTAAATAAGTACACGAAGGCCGGCAACATAATGTTCCTTATCTCTAGCGGGATAGGTAACTGCTTGAGCGCTCTTGCCATAATGGAAATGCATGGCGGCTGGCGCAAGATAGACACCGGACCAAACTCCCTGGCCGCATTTCTAAACATGGGGGAGGCGTACAAATTCTCGCCGATGATCTCTGAGTTTCTCAATGGAACAGCTCCCTATGCAACCAATAACCAATCTAGAAAAGATTACCTCTACGATATTTGGAAGAAGTTCACAGTCTCAACGATGAGCCTGGACAATCATAAGAATAAAGAGAAATTGGCTGCAATGCCAACGGTAAAATATGACACTATCAAAATTGTGACCAATCGAATCAGTCTCCTTCGATCTCTGAAAGCTGGTCTGGAAGAATTCGACACGCAGCTTTATCAGTTGGTAAACGAAACGGAAGCCAGCGCAGACGGTATTGCAAGTCAGCTGCCAGACACTGCGGACGAAGGACTCACACGCTCTGCTGCGGAATTGGCTAGACTGCTCCAGGTGCAAGGACAATTGGACAGAATTCGCTCCGGCATAAGTGGATTGGATAAGCTGCAAATGCAAACGCTGATTACAAGACGCGTGGTGCAAGCACAACTTGATGTGCGCAGAACGGTCGATGAACTCGATAAGGAAATTGCGATCGAACAGCAAGCGCTGGACAAGCTCAACAGATCGAGAGACATGGCCGTTGCAATAGCGAACAATGCGAACTTCTTCCAGTTAAACACACTAGCTTTTTTAACTGACGGGCTGCTCGGTTTGAGTGACGTCAAATATCACGAACTATACGCAAACCGGCTTAATGAAGTCTCCGGCATTATGGTAGGAGGCTTCGCACTGGCATCCTTAATATGCGCTCAGGGCGGAATTCGACTGAGCAAAACTCCTCAGAATATGATCGGTTCTGCATTCGGCTTAGAAAACAGCGCCGAAGCCACTCGCCTTTCGCCACGCCTGATGACCTACTTCAATTCGGTGTCACCAGAAAGCACAACTGGCATGACCAGGAAGTCGGAATTGATTAGCTACTGGAAGGACGCTCGTTTTCTCAGTACCAACATGATAAAGAAATCCTCAATTGAACGGCTGGCAGCAAATGGTCGCGCCCATCATTTTTGGTCGGAGAATATAAAAACGCTGACCAATAGGATTTATGCTCTTTACGATTTGCGAGCACAGATTGACACTATGGATGCCGGTCTATCGGATTTATTGAGTTCTGCGCATTAGTGCGCGAGTTACTTAGAGAAGTATCCGATCAGCTGGTCTTTTAATAGCTTCGAAGCGCCAGATGTAGTCTGGCCTTTTAGATGGAACAGGTGATAGTGAATTTGTGGCAGTTCACTCATTTTTCGCGAGACTAATCCATCGGGAATTGAGCACGATGAATTGACCACTGCCAAACCAAACCCGAGCTGAACGAACTTAAGCATAAGCTCCCAACCATTTGCCTCAATAGCGACCCGCCAATCGACACCGGCATTTTGAAGCAAAAGGCTGAGTACCTGTCGATGCGGGCGATCAGCAGAAGGGACAATGAGTCCTTGCCCATGGAGATCTGTAAGTTGAATTTTCCTTCTTGCCGCAAGCTCATGCTTCCGGGGCATTACCAAAACTTGATCGGCTTTATAGAGCAAGTGCGACTTGATGCCTGCAGGAATAGTTTCCAACGACGCAACACCTATTTGTGCTTTCCCGGACTGGATAGCATCCAGAACGCCCTCTCTATTCATAGTTAGAAGGCTCAGACTTGCAGTTGAACTTATCGTAAATAGACGTAAGGGCTCTGCCAGCAGATAGAGAAATGCTCCTTCACCAGAGGCGAGCACAACCGTTTCACGTTTTTTGCCTGAGCAAAGTTCTTCGAAGAAAGCTTCAGCACGTTGTGTCTCCTCGCGGCTGAATCTTGCAAGCAGTTTTCCAGCTTGTGTAAGTTCAAGCTGCCTTCCAACTTTTCGATAAAGCGGTAAATTCAATAGGCGTGACAGCTCTTGAACCTTCGCAAAGAGAGCCGGCTGCGATATGTGCAACTCTTCTGCTGCGTGTGTGAAATTCAGCTTTTCCGAGAAAACTACGAATGCCTTCATTGCATCTAGACTGGGCAAAGCTACCATAACTTTTCCTTATAGTGAATAACAACATTATAGTTCCCATTTATTTCTCTATTTACTACATTAGGCTTATAGAAACGGAGAAATAACGCAATGAAAAGCAGAACTAGTAAAGTAATAGGAGTCGATATCGGCGGAGTGATTATCGGCAAAATTAACGACAAAGCAGATACTTCCTTCTTTGGAGCAAACTATCTTGATACCCCGGAAATCGAGGATGCATTTTCCTCATTAAGATTGCTGACTGACGCGGGATTTGTAATTTATCTGGTCTCAAAATGCGGAAGGAACGTACAAGAGAAATCAATAAGTTGGTTAGAGCACAATCAGTTTTTCAAGAAAACTGGAGTCCGCTTTGAGAATCTAAGATTCTGTAGAACCAGACCGGAAAAAGCGCAGATATGTACTAACATCGGTGCCAACTACTTCGTAGATGATCGCCTCGAAGTTCTTTCTTACTTATGTGCTGTGCAACATCTATTCTTGTTCAATGCTGATGATAAGGAAGTGAGCAAATTCGCCAGATTCCTTAGCGGCGTAACCAGGACGAATTCATGGACCGAAATAGCAAGTACGATCATTAGCACCACTAAGGGAACTCTATGTGGTTAGGCGGGACACATTCTGTCAGCCAGACTTGATTTTCACTCAAGAAAAAGCGCGAGCCGTTTGCCACCATCTGGTCAGCTCTAACGATAAGTATAACTGGCTCTCCATAACGGCTGCCTACGGACATAGCGGTGTCCCTCGATTCAGTCAAATGCACGTGATGGCGCTGTCCTTTCAGCAACCCTCTTTGCCTTATGGATGGGACGAAGCGCGATGCGGTGCCGTGATAAAGGATCGGCGGTGGCGACTTCTGATCATAGTTGAGATCAATGTTGATACTGTGACCTTGATTCGCTCGGATTCTTGATCCTGTCGGATCGAATGAGAACCTCTTTTTATCGTTCGTCAGCACAAGTTCATTGAGCTGCTCGATTGTAAGTTCGTCCCCGTGCCTGGCAAGGGCAGAAAGGAGCAGCTCAACCTCGACATATCCCTGCTGGTCAAGTCTAAGTCCGATCGAATCTGGTCTATGGCGCAAAACATACGAAAGCCGTTTGCTAATCTTTTCTTTTGAGCCTGACAAAGAGCCTCTCCTACATTCTGCTGGAAGATTATGATACATGAGCCAGCCGCTACAAGAGAATTAGAGCTGGATAGCCCATAGGCCATATCTGCCTGAGACCGAGCCAGCGTCATGCAACATGCATGGCATAACGAAAGCGCGAAATGATATGCTCTAAGGCCGAAGTACCTCCGGCAACCGATGTAAATCGAAGGTTTTATCATGAATATCTATCGTTCCGTTTCCCTACTGCTTTGCGGGCTATTGATAAGTGCCAGTTCCGCCCTAGCTATCGAAAGCACGATGCCCCCGGACAAATATGCGGAGATTATCAAGCCTGGATTTGCATCTAAATACACGTATATCGAAGACGGTAACTTCGATGAGGCATGCAACCTACCTACGTATGAGTGGCTTCCAAAAGACCAACCTACAAAGGCTGTGATTATCGGTGTTCATGGACTAACTCTACATGGACGCCGATATCGCGTACTTGCCAGAACCATGGCTGTAAACGGAATCGCATTTGTCGCACCCGATATGCTTGGCTTTGGCAAAAACCGATTTGATGAGAAATGGCAGCACGACGGAGAAAAGAAGAAGGCGCGTACGCGCGCGCATCATGAGAAAAGCTATGAAGCTATTGTGAAATTGGCTCAGGCTGTCAGACAAAAATACCCGAGCATCCCAGTAATCTGTGCAGGTGAGAGCCTTGGCTGCACGTTTGCCGTGCGCTTGGCCGCAGAGCATCCCGAGCTGATAACTGGGATGATCCTGTCAGCTCCGGCAGTGAAGGTAAATCCATTGATGTACGCAAGCCCCGGAGACATCAAAGCCGGTCTGACAGCAATGACTAACCTAACAGGTATGGTCAATCTTAAAGGCTTTTTCACCAATTTAGTTTCAGGACGCTCAGAAGTGGTCAATGAAATGATCGATGATCCATATATAGTGAAAGAACTCTCATTGGGTGAGCTCCTCTCCACGGACGAATTCGTCGAAAAAACCGTGAAGTGGGGAAAAAATATAGACCAGTCAATGCCGGTTTTAATAATTCAAGGCAGCGCCGACAAATGCGTCGTGCCTAAACATGTGACGGATTTGATGATGGTTATTCCGTCTCAAGACCAGCAAGTTTCCTGGCGAGGCAGCTTTGGGCATCTACAGCTTGAAACAGCTTTTATGCGCGCATCGATAATTGATAGCATTGGAGATTGGCTACAAGATCACAGCACAGAGAACCGTACCAGGCTGGAAGAGCTCGAAAAAAATGTGGCCGATTTAGGTGGAACTTTGGTCCGCTAGATTAATTTGCTTTGCTCGACGAGCTGTCAACATCAATGTTAGACTGAACTCTGGACCTGAGGAAAAGCACGTGACCACAATGGTCGCCTTACAGATCCGGATACCCCAAAAGCAAGCTTCGGGCTTGCCATACACATGTCGAAGATGCCCCTGAGAAGAGTCGCAGAGGAAGCAGCTCGCCTTATGGCTGCCGGCGCCGAGAATGAATACATTCACGCCAAAACTCGCGCTCTCGAAATGCTCGGTATATCAGGACAAACTCGCTTACCGTCCAATCGGAAAATAAAAGACTGCATTGCCCGTCTTACTCAAGAAGAGATCGGTGCAGACGAGGTTCACAGGCGGCTGCGCGCTATGCGGCAGATCGCATATGAACTTATAACTGTTCTGGAGATATTCGATCCATTCTTGATCGGCAGCACACTAACTGGCGAAATACGCCGGAGCTCTGACATTGACCTTCACGTATATTCGGATGATTACGCCGAAGTGGAAGAACATCTTGCGATATACGGATATGACGAAATCGATATCGAACAAGTGGAGAATCGCAAGGGCAGCTTCGTTCACCTTCGCTGGTTGGAACAAGGATTCCCAATCGAGATAACCATTTATCCGTGGAGCTGGCGCACGGTGACGCTCTACTCATCAGTAACAGGAAAACCGATGAAACGCGCAGACATTCACGGAGTCAAAAAACTACTCAACAGGATGGACCTGCAGAAACAGAAAGAGCAAAGCGGCTCAAGCTCTCTACTGCCTTCACTTCCTCCGCCGCCAGCACCTGAACATGGGCAATCAGCCACATAATCCGTGGCTGACTTATCTGTGATGAAACTTTTACTAACTGGGATGCTATCCAATTCGTTTACTGATCGCAGCAGTCAATATGTGCGGCTCGTCAGTTCCTATGAATATTTTCTTGCCGCTGCTGTAGGTTATTTCCACAGCATCCAAACCATAGACATTGAATAGCCATCCAGCGCCGACGAAATGGATTCCCCAGCCCATAATTGGTGATGTCCGGATAGGCTGAACCGAACTAATTCCATCAATGGGGAATGATTTTTTGACCGGGCCATCACCGTACTGAACCTGGATTTTTTCCGAATCAACAGATACGGTAAGCGAACGGAAATTTAGCGCAGCTGCTCCCAGCACGCCCAATGTCAAAAGCCTGAGTATCCACCCAGGTGGAGTAAGTCCTAAAGCAAGTCCCGCTATTGTTGCCACGGCCAGAACGTTTTCCGGCACCTTTTGTGTATGGGTGTATTCCATAGAATCCTCTTTTAAAGAAGGCGCCATGAGCTTGGCATCTAACTCTATGCCCAGCGAGGCGAAGATGCTACCATGCCGCTGGTTGAAATGTGTGAAAGCGTTAAGCGGCCAAAAGGTCCAGTCATGCCTGCAAACGAAAAACCGAAAATAATAAAACCAATTATCGGTGGCGTAATATCGGGAGGGCTCAGTAAAAGGATGGGTCAGTCAAAAGACCGCCTGCTCTTAGCCGACGGACGTAGCATGATCCAGCATGTTCTGGATAGATTGCTGACTGTCTGTAAGGAGATTATTGTCGCTGGTCCAGAACTTCCAGTGCAGCTAGACGAAGATGAGCGCGTGCATTTCGTAAAAGATAATTTTCCCGGACAAGGTCCCCTGGCAGGAGTTGAAGCGATTCTGTCCAGCGGGTACGCAAGTGGATATATTATTGCTGCGTGCGATCAGCCTTGCCTAAAGGAAGAGCTTCTAAAAATGCTTATTCCTGATGATCCGGATATGCCTTGTTTTTTTGATCTTGCCGAAAATGGCATAATGCAGCCATTTCCTGGATACTATCCTGTAAGTTGGCTTCCAGACATAAGGGATTCCTTGAGAAGAAATCGACGCTCCTTAAAAGCCCTGATTGCTGATTCCGATGTTATTTTGAAACCCATAGAAGCAGTTCTGGCAGACAGTTTGAAAAGCATAAATACAAGTGAAGATCTCAAATCGATTATCTAGTTGGGCTCTGCAAAATTGATTAGTTCACTACCTGAAAGGAGAAATGCTAAAGCCATTTTCTTCACAGTGAACATGCAAGAATGGGCTATACTAAGAAGCGCATAAAAAGCCGAGGAAGAGGAAATCTACCCCTCTATTCTTCGGATATAGAAAAGCTAAGCAGTGGTGCAAAGCTGTATATAAAATCTGGAGGAAAGTGCATGGTTGGAAAAGTTACTCTCAAAGTAAAGCGACTAGCGCACTGCAAGGACATGCCCAGATATGCCACTGCCGGCTCTGCCGGCATGGATTTAACAGCAGCAATAGAAGAGCCCTTCACGCTGCAGGCAGGCGATCGATATGCAATGCCCACAGGAATTGTTATTGAAGTTCCTCCTGGTTACGAAGGACAAGTTCGTCCTCGCTCGGGTTTGGCTTTCAAGGCTGGTATTAGCCTGACAAATTGTGTTGGCACCATAGATAGTGACTACCGTGGTGAAGTAAAAGTTCTTTTGATAAATCACGGCAAAGCAGCCTACACATTCGAGCCTGGCGAACGCATCGCTCAATTGTTAGTGACGCCTGTACCGCAAGTTGAAATACTTGAAGTCGATGAGCTGAGCAGCACCGAAGAGCGGGGAGCGGGAGGTTTCGGATCGACCGGTCGTGGAATGCTAGCCGCAAGCGCCCGCAAAGCATAAGCTAAATATTTCTCACTTTTAAAGAGCTCGACGCCGCCAGCGCCAGCAAAGCTGGCACGCAGGCTTTCTTCGCAGATTTTCTCAATCTGCAGCAAGTATGAAAGTTCGCATTTCAGATACGTCATGCTTCATAGCAATCAGATGCAGAGCCAGTCTGGATCGGTTAAACTTTAATTGACTAAAAAAATCTGCTAAAAGAGACACACCCTGAAAAGGGGTGGCAGAGGAGTTTTGTGATGCCTGAAAAGAAGAAGGTAATCATCGGAGGAATCAACGGTCGTATGGGGCGAGCTAGTTCTCGCCTGCTTTTGGACTCCGATGAATTTGAACTTGTCGGTGCATATGGCAAAGCAGATGCAAACTACGTCGGTCTGGACCTGGGTGAGCTCCTTTCATTGCCTAAGACTGGCATCAAAATAAGCAAAGATTTTAACAGCGCTAATTCGAACAGCAAGTCAGCAATTTTGCTGGACAACACACACGCAGGTCCGTCCATCGCTGCAGCAAAAGAAGCCCTCAACGCAGGAGTTCGTCCTGTACTTGGTACATCCGGAATCACAGAAGAGCAGTTCCAAGAGCTGGGAGAGCTTGCAAAACAAAAGAAATTGGGAGCTTTGGTAATACCAAACTTTTCCATTGGCGCAGTTTTGATGATGGACTTTGCCCGCCAAGCTGGTGCATATTTCGAGAATGTTGAAATCGTTGAGATGCATCATACAAAGAAGCTAGATGCACCTTCGGGAACAGCGATGCACACCATGAAAAAGCTGGCGACCGCAAGGGATGCTTTCAATCGCAAAGAAGTCGATGAACATGAAATGATTGAAGGCTCTAGAGGCGGGTTGGGGCAAGCAGGCGTTCGCGTGCATTCCCTGAGATTACCCGGACTTATCTCACACCAGGAAGTAATTTTTGGTTCACCAGGTGAGCTACTAACGGTCCGACACGACAGTTTCAATATGGACTGCTTCCTGAGCGGGATCATGATGTCCTTGCGCTTCGTCAATTCCATCGACGAACTTGTGATTGGATTGGACAACGTACTAGGTTTGGGCGGCAACACAAAAGCACGCGTTGCTGCATCTACAGCGAAATAGCAGGAGGAGAGCCAGAACATGTCTTCGTCAAAGAACCCAATAAATGTCGCCATACTCGGTGCCACAGGACGGGTTGGACAGGAACTGATAAAGGTACTTGAAGAGCGAAAGTTTCCCGTCAAGGAGTTTCGCGCACTAGCCTCCGCCCGCTCGAAAGACAGCAAGGTTTTGTTTAACGGTAAGGAATATTTAGTTCAAGAGCCTAGCGAAGAAGCGTTCAAAGGAATTGATTTAGTCCTGGCATCAGCGGGAGCTGATATCAGCGAGAAGTTGGCACCGCTGGCGGTGAAGCAAGGCGCTTGCGTTATCGATAATTCAAATGCCTTCCGCATGGATCCGCAGGTTCCTCTTGTAGTTCCGGAAGTTAATGGTGAGGCCCTCAGAGCCCATAAAGGCATAATCGCCAACCCGAATTGCTCAACTGCTCAGTTGGTTGTGGTATTGAAACCACTACATGATGCGGCAGGACTAAAGCGAGTAATCGTCTCTACTTACCAGTCTGTAAGTGGCGCTGGTAAAGAAGCCATGGAAGAGCTGGAGCTTCAGACAAAAGCAATTTCAAATGGCGGAGAATACAAACCGCAGGTTTTCCAACATCAAATTGCATACAATTTGATTCCACACATCGATAAGTTTCTACCAAACGGATACACAAAAGAAGAAATGAAGGTGGTGCACGAAACACAGAAGATTCTCGGACTGGCTGATCTGCCTGTCACATGCACAGCCGTCAGAGTACCAGTTGTAATTTCACACAGTGAGTCGGTTCTTGTAGAGCTCGAGAAAGAACTCAGCCCAGAGAAAGCAAAAGATATCTTGGCCAATAGTCCTGCAGTGGAAGTCTGGGACGATCCCGATAAAGCTCTCTACCCAACACCGCTCGACACAGCCGGTAAGGATCCGGTCTACGTAGGGCGTATCAGACTAGATACCTCTTCTAAAAACGGACTGAACCTATGGGTGGTAGCCGACAATCTCAGGATTGGTGCAGCACTCAATGCAGTTCGCATTGCAGAATACATGCTGGAACATCAACTCATTTGCAGCACGGTTAATGCCTAGCGAAACGGAAACACGTTAATGCCATAGATTGCATAACGAGGTAAAAATTGTGATTAAAACAACCGGCGACATTTTTGGCAGAGTGATGACTGCGATGATCACTCCATTTGACGAGGATCTAGGTATTGATTACAAGTCAGTAGAAAAAATCGTCGCTCACCTGATAAACACAGGCACAAGCACCATAGTGGTATCCGGAACAACAGGTGAGAGCCCTACGCTTGATGACGAAGAGAAAAAGGGTCTTCTGAAGTCTGTCGTTGAGTTTGCAAATGGAAAAGCAAAAGTCATGATGGGCACAGGCTCAAATGACACGCGCAAATCAATCAAACTGAGCATTGAAGCAGAAAAGCTTGGTGCTCAGGGTCTACTGCTGGTAGCTCCCTATTACAATAAACCTAACCAAGATGGACTGAAGGCACACTTCTCCGCTATTGCGAAAGAGACGTCCTTGCCTATTGTTCTATACAACATTCCAGGTCGAACAGGAATCAATCTTACAGCTGAAAGCACCCTGGAACTGGCAGAGCAATACAAAAACATAGTTGCATTGAAAGATTCAACTGGCTCGGTAGAACAAGCACAAGAGGTAGGTAGGCTAGCACCTAACCATTTCCGCGTATACTCGGGTGATGATAATTTGACCCTGCCATTCCTCTCAGTCGGTGCTTGTGGTGTCATAAGCGTTGCATCCCATGTAATCGGTAGCGAAATCAAACGAATGATCGACTTCTTCTATGAAGGCAAGATCGATGATGCTCGCGCGCTTCACTATTTGCACCTGCCGCTATTCAAGGGCTTGTTCGTAGCGCCCAACCCAACCTGTGTCAAATACGCCATGGCGAAAATGGGGTTTTGCAAGGAGAATTTGCGCCTGCCATTGGTACCACTGTCAGATAGTCAGAAAAGTTTCATGGATCAGTTATTGCAGGAACTGAAACCTGTAGCTGGAGCAACGAAGTAAAACGGAGAATACGGTGTCATCTGAGAAGCCACAATCATCATCATTAGGGTCACCGGCCAGCTTGAAGGCCATTCCGCTTGGCGGACTGGCTGAAATTGGCAAAAACACTATGGCCCTTGTGTACGGCAACGACATGATATTGATCGATGCCGGTCTGGGGTTCCCGTCTGAAGATATGCTCGGTGTAGACATAGTTCTTCCGGATTACACGTTCTTGAAAGAACACGAGTCAAAAATTCGGGGAATCGTCATTACGCACGGACACGAAGACCACATCGGTGGAATTCCCTATTTATTGAAAGATATAGACGTGCCCGTCATCTACGGACCAGCATTGGCGATGGGACTTCTGGAAGAGAAGCTCAATGATGTTGGCTTGCAAGACCGCACGGTGCTGCGTCAAGTTAAGCCCAGACAACAAGTAAAGCTTGGTTGTTTCACTGTCCAATTCATTCGCTGCACTCACTCGATTGCTGATTCATTCAGCGTCATAATCAAGACTCCAATTGGCAATGTTTTTCATACAGGTGATTTCAAATTTGACTTCACTCCAGTTGATGGAGAACTCTTCGATTTTGCCGCTCTGACTTCGGTGCAAAAAGAAGAAGGAATTCTTTTGCTGATGAGTGATAGTACAAATACCGAGAAAGCAGGCTACACGCCCTCGGAAAAAACGGTTTGGAAAAAGCTGGATGAAGTTTTTGCCGCAGCAAAAACTAGAATTATAGTCACCACTTTTGCAAGCAACGTTCATCGCATGCGGCAAATCATTCAGGCCGCAATTAAGTATGATCGCAAGGTGGCAATTCTGGGAAGGTCGATGCTCAACTTAGCAGGTATTGCCAGGGAACTCGGTTATATGAGTTTCCCAGATGGCTTGTTGCTCAAAATAGATGAGATCAATCAGCTTCCACGAGACAAAGTGGTGATCATGACGACGGGCAGTCAGGGCGAACCATTGTCTGCTTTAACTCGCATTGCCAAAAACGAACATAAACAAGTCAAGATTGTTCCTGGCGATACGGTGATCATCTCAGCTACTCCTATTCCCGGAAATGAGCGCTCCATTTCCAATACCATTAATGAGCTCTTTCTGCGGGGCGCCAATGTTATTTACGGACGCGACGCTGGGGTTCACGTCTCTGGACATGCTTGCCGCGAAGAACAGAAATTGATGATTAATCTCTGCAAACCAAAATTCTTTATGCCGGTTCATGGTGAATTTAGAATGCTCGTTAAGCACGCTGAGCTTGCCACCGAATGTGGTGTACAAGCAGACAACACTTTCGTAATGGAAAATGGTGATGTCCTTGAGATTTTCAAGGACCGAGGCGCAAAAATTGGCACAGTAAAATCCGGCATCACCCTTATTGACAACTCTACATCCTGGCCAATTGACCTTCAAACCGTAGAGGAGCGGCAGCTACTTGCCGAGGACGGCGTCGTCAATATCAGCCTAACTGTCACTCAAACAAAAGAGATTTTGGTCGGTCCTGATGTCAGCATTCGAGGAATCATTCTTCCAAAAGCAACATCCCCAGAGGAATTCTTGGAACAAGTAAAAGCTGACGTCTTAAGAATTTTTGAGAGCGAACCGTCCTTGAAGAAATTGAGCGGAACAGATCTGAAGAGTTTCTTGCTTGGTGCTATAAATAAGAACTTTCAAACGCGCATGAAGTTTCAGCCTCTGGTTCAGATCCTCATTCAGGAGATTAGCGTGAAAGGCGCAGCCAGCATCAAAGAATCGCAAGCGCAATCAAAGCGACCGCTTTAATTATTCTGGGAATTTATCTGATAGGCCAAGTGCCGCCACATCTTGATGATGCGCTCTTCAAAATATGTATTGGGCCAGAATTCGAGCTTGTAATGGTCATCGCCTTCAAACCCCAAATCATCAGTTGAATCCAGATTGCTCCAGTACATGCGTACGCCGTAGGTGCCTGGCGGTACACTAATCCTATGAGCCTCGTCGAAAGATTCAGTACAGCCACTGATTAGTATTTCACCCGATGGCAGATCAATATTGCATTGAGCAACGTGATCGTAATCGCTACAGTCAGGATCTGTGTAGATGTCTTTGTCGTCCATTCTGTCTGAGTTTACTTCGATAGTCATTTCAACGTCCAGATCTCTAACAGTTCCGATTCCCAGAACTCTTTCTCCTGCAACGTAGAGTTGTGTCAGCAAAAGATCGTTCCATGACTCTGGGAAGTCAGCTTCTTCTTTTTGATCCTGCAGGTGCACCTGAAAGTTGTCCGCAAAAACGATCAGCTCATGAACAATCTTCATAACGAGTCCGCCGAAAGCCTAACGCTCTAAATTATAACTTGTGGCGCTTTCGTCAGACTCATCAGTCCTACTTAACTGGCTTTTCTCTTCTCATCTCGCTGCAATGCAACCGCTTTGCCAAAGTCCGGGGAAACGAGCTCAGATGGCGGCAAATTGCTGGCAGTAACAAGCGCTCCAGCTTTAGTTGATGTCGGCAGTTCGGCGGAATCAGGTCTTGTGCCAAGCAACTTTTCCCAATCATGCCGGCATGATGCTGAGAGGACAGAAAGACCATCCACTAAGGCTCCAAGACCCGCTCTTAAGAAGCAAACTTCTCTATGCATCCTGTCGCTTAGGGTTCTTAGAATTGTTGTTAACGTTGTTTCGTCAGATTGCACGTACTCGTCCAGGGAGATAGCTTCACCGATACAAATTCGAGCTGTTTTACCATCTGGCGAATAATAGATAGCAGCAGGCAACAAGGGCACAATTAGACCTTCCTTGGCCGCAGCCAATGCAATTTTGGCAGCACCGGTTTTAAATGTATGAGTAGCACCATCGTAAAATGTGTTGCCCTCCGGAAATACGACTATACCTTGATTTCGTTTGAACATCTCTAGTGAATGTCCAACAAGGTCATAGCGAGGATCGGCAGGAAATGATCCCATCGAAATCAATACACTACCCTGATAGCCGCGCAACTCGTTGGGCGACACCATAAAGTTTGAAGGACGGCCAAGCGCTCGATATACGATGAGCCCGTCCCACCGCGAACTGTGATTCGATACCAGGAGAAAGGGACCATTCTTCGGAATGTTCTCTTGTCCAAGTATCTCGAATTTCTTGAACTTAATGCTGGTCACTACGATATTTACTAAATTCCAGAAGGCAAATACGAAGATGTTTTTTCGATCGGCCAATTCCTTTTTCTTCTTACGTCCAGCCTTCATAATGCCTCCACGAGAAATTACGACCACAGAAGAGCTATGCCTCTTCCAAGTCGATTTATTGGTGTTGTCTATGCTTTTAAGATAACGAAAACGCTGTTCCGTCTGTTACACGAAAGAACACTTTAGCTACTGTGGTGGATTTGCCCTAACGAATTCGCCTGACTCGTTTTGCAAGAAAAATGTCTGGCTTACCCAGTCCATTTGCGTCCGGGATAATGCCGCAGAGGGCGAAACCAAGACGCTCATAGAACTCATACGGGTGGTTTTTCACGTTCTTAATCTGCGAAAGCTTTTTCAACGGGTCCGGATAAAGCTCTTGCCCGTAAAGACTGGTCAGGCCGCTTTCATCATCGGTCCCTACCCAGAGCGTCAATCCGCCATGTTCTATGACCCGACTCTCAATTTCCGTGATTATCGCCGTGCCAACGCCGGTCTTTCTATTGTCTTGGTGCACCACGACCGGGTGTAACTCCCAGGTGTTACCACCATATTGCCTGATGGCAGCAGCCCAGCCAAGCACTCTTGGACCATCAACGGCTACAACAGAGATTCGTCCGGGACCGAATGAGTCTTCAACTTCATCCAATGCATCACGCATCGTCGGCCATGAATCAGGTGACATATGCGCAAAGCCACGAAAGAGTAATTCAGCTGCTTGCTCTCTGATTGAACTGTCTTCGAATTCCAGGTCACGTATTATCACAGCTGTTGTCATCACCTGCGGTATCAGCTACAAAACCATATCATACAAAAAAGAACTTCCCCCCGAATGGGAGAGGGGGGAAGTACTTCTTGTGGTGGATTAGGTAAGGAGGAAACGTGCCGCCAGTCTCCAAGAAGACCAGCTGCACTCCTGTGCACCTATAATAGCAGCCGAAAAATTTGGGAGCTGTAAAAAACTTTGAAGTTGACAACGGGTGAGGAAGAGCACCTCGTTTCCAAGAGATGAAGGATGCGAGCAGTCCTTGGAAAAACAAGGGATCATTACGCTTCCCTGCCAAGAGAAGCGTAGATAAAAATGTGCGAATCATTAAACCGAGCTAAACCAGGAGGGTGTTTGGCTCGGTTCAATGTGCGTGTGAATGAACGGTCTGAAGTAATTGTCGCTAGCTGCTCGGCAGCAAAGGGGTAATTTCGGTACTTCTTCTACCGTCCGCCCTGGAGCGGTAGAAATTCTTCAGTTTTTCTACTCTCGCCACGGACCCCAGAAAGGCACGGTATAAATTTTCCAGTTTTTCTACTCCCCGCTATGGCACCCCGCCACGGCACAGTAGAAATTCTCCGGTTTTTCTACTCCCGCTAGGGCACCCGCCACAGCGCAGTAGAAATTCTCCAGTTTTTCTACTCCCTCTCTGGCACCCGCCACGGCGCAGTAGAAATTCTCCAGTTTTTCTACTCCCGCTATGGCACTCGCCACGGCGCAGTAGAAATTCTCCAGTTTTCTACTCCCGCTATGGCACCCGCCACGGCGCAGTAGAAATTCTCCAGTTTTTCTACTCCCTCTATGGCACCCGCCACGGCGCAGTAGAAATTCTCCAGTTTTTCTACTCCCTCTATGGCAC
>JAKFVQ010000008.1 GCA_021732085.1 Candidatus Obscuribacterales bacterium
CCAGCGTAAGCTCCAGAGCTATTTTCGGTTATTCGATTTTTTTTACCCTTTTCTGATCGCCTGCACTCATTTTTTGGGGTAGTGCGACTGGGCGACGCCAAGCGGCAATTCATATTGTCGCTGATCAGGCACTTTACAAGCAGTAGATGATTGCCTTCATTTTGAAAGCATTTTGAAGGTTTTTTGCTGCATTATAACGGCAACCTGGTGCAATTCGCTTAAGCCAGTTAGAACTGGCGGGCACAATCTCAAAGAGATCAGTTAAGACGTTTGGCATGGCATCAACAATTACTAGTCATAATCTGTAGAAATCACCATGATGTATCTGCACATAAAGAACAGAAAGAGGAAAACAAAGTGAGCTACAAAAACCTCATTATTATTGGCGCCATAGCTATGGTTGCTGGACTAAGCGGCTGCGGGCAGCCCGAAACCGGCGGCACCGCTGGCGGTGACAGCGCAGCTACTGATGAGACAACAACCACGACAACGACGACCACCGAGAGCGAAACTGTCGAGAGCACCGATCCTCCAAAAGATGAAGCGCCAGCAGAGAAAGCTCCAGCTTCAAGCAAGCGAAAGAAGAAATAGCGAGTTTTCTTATCACCGCCATTGCTCCCTACCTGATTCGTCTCCGGTAGGGAGTACGTTTTCCATGGTAGACAACAGTGCATTTAGAATCCTGTTGCTCTCTGAAGCCTTTGAAGCATCATGCAACTAAATTACGTAACTCACCGTGACATAGCGGTTTTTGAAAGGTAACTGCAAGCTGAGACTTGTTGATAATTAGAACAAAAGGTCTCCAGACCTTTCACTACGTCGATTTAGACAATGGAGGAAACATGAAATTCTTAGTGGCGTTGCTTGCTTTAGTTTGCATAAGTGCTCCCGTAGCATTTGCCGATGATGATTCTTCAACAACTCAGCCAAGCGCCGAGACAGCAGCCGAAGCTGCTCCAAGCGAAGCTTCGGCTAGCGAGAAAACAAAGGAAGAAAGCAAAACTGCCGAGGCTTCTGATTCAGACAAATCAAAAGCAAGCAAAAAGAAAGAGAAAAAGAGCAGACGAATCCGCCTGCTTAAGAAATCCGACGAAAAGAAGGCAAAGCAATAGAGTTCTTTCTTTTGCAGAACAACAAGCCGTACCAAACGTCAACAGTGATGTTTGGTACGGCTTTTCAAAAGACGAGAGTCACGATATAAGATACAATGATTAGCATGAAAGAATGGTCCACCAGATCGTTAACGGTACTGGCTCTTGTTTCCTTCTTCACTATTTCTCAGCTCACCGCCTGTCATCACAACCAAGAGGAAACTCCACAAACACAGCCTTCCTCCGCGGAAAACAACCAGCAAGGTCACATCGTCAAGTTAGATCATCTCACTGGCTCGCTCAGCAAGATCTCAACTACCAGTGCACAGATGATGGATCTACCTTTCTCGATTGAAGCAACAGGACATTTACAGGTTAATGCAAATGCTGTAACTCGCATTACAGCTCCGGTGCCAGGAAAAGTCACGGCAATTTTTGCTTCTGTTGGGGAGTTTGTCAAAGCAGGGCAAGCTATGGCATCCATAACAAGCCAGGAGGTCAGCTCGTTAATAAGCGAGCTGTTTAAATTTGAGAACGAATTGGAATCGGATCTCTCGAAAGAATTGCTGGAAATTGAATATCTTAAGGAGCAAGAACGCGCCGAAGCTACGTTGTCAGAAAAGCAATATGAGAGAACGAAGTTGCTTGTAGAAGAAAAGATCTCATCTACTGCAGATCTAGAAAAAACCAGAACGGAACTAGAAAAGCACAGCTTAAGTATGGCTGCCTTAGAAAGAAAAACAGCGCGCACGAAAGAAGTAGCGGAAGAGAAAAAGCGGCTAGCGCGCGCCTCATTGGAGCAAAGACTTACACTTCTGGGAGTTTCGAAGGATGCGATCGACAAAAGTATTAAAGAGCGAAACTTACTGAATGCTATCGACATTCGCGCTCCGCAGTCAGGCTTCGTACTTGAGAGAAACATTAACGCTGGTGAGTTAGTTGATTCGACCCGAACCCTGTTTGTAGTTGATGATATTGATAGCTTATGGCTAATCGCAGACATATTCGAACAGGATGTTCAGCAAATCGAGAAAGGGCAACAAGTGGAATTCGTTGTAGATAGTTTTCCAGCGGAGCACTTTCATGGAACGCTGGACTTCGTGGCGGGAACTATAAACCCTGAAACCAGAACACTTTCCATTCGGGCGATTATTCCAAATCCGAAACTGAGATTGAAGCCAAAAATGTTCGCCCGAATCACCATCAAAACTGGAACAAGAAGAGTTCTAGCTATTCCAAAATCAGCCATACAAGATGCAGGGTCAAAGAAGGTGGTCTACGTCGAAGTAGCAAACAAGACTTTTGAACAACGCGATGTCTTATTAGGCGAGGAATCGTCTAGCTACGTCCAAGTGCTCAGCGGATTAAGGCAAGGTGAGAAGGTGGTTACTGGCGGATCATTCAGCCTTCGTTCGGAATTTCTGAAGCAGGCTCGATAGCACCATTTTTTGCTGGCTTGAAAAAGCACTGCACAAACGCCGGCAGAAGTAATAGAATTCCAATCGTCGACGGCAGAATTCCAAACGCAATTACTATTGCAAATGGCTTTTGACTTTGTGAGCCAATTCCGGTTGACATGGCAGCTGGAATCAAGCCGACAGCCGCCACCAAGGCTGCAATGAGAACAGCATTCATTTTATCCAAAACAGCTTGAATGATTGCGCGATTGGCATCAACTCCCTGATTGATGTATGCAATGAATCTCGACACAACGATAACAGTATTTTGTATAGACAATCCCAAAAGCGCTATGAGCCCAACCCCGGATGAAACACTCAAATGCGTTCCGGATAGAAAAAGCGTTACTATCGCAATCGAAGAAGCCAGCGGAACGGAGCTCATGCATAAGAGCGAAAAGGCGGCAGAATCAAATGCAAGATACAAGATCCCGAAGATCAACAGAAAGGTAATCGGCACAACTACGAGTAGCCGGTTGCCTGCTTCTCGTGCCCGTTCAAATTCCCCCGCATAAGAAAGCGAATACCCTGATGGCAACTTGATAGAGCTTTCAATTTTTTTCTGAGACTCCAGGACGGCCGAGCCCAAATCCCGTCCCCGGATATTGCCGTATATTGCGATTCGGCGCTTATTACCTTCTCTCACGATAGAATTAGCGCCATCAACCATCTTTATTGTCGCCAGCTGCTTGAGTGGAACTTTCATTCCCGCTGGAGTGGACACGAGAATTTCGCCAAGCTTCCGGCGATCCTCTCTATAGCCCTTCAGCAAGCGCAAGACTATGTCGAAGCGTCGCTCTCCCTCTACCAGCTTACTTACGCTCTTGCCGCCAATAGCAGTTTCGACGATATCTAGAATTTCATCAGACTTGACTCCTAGCCGGGCAGCGCGCTCAGGATCTATTTCGACAATGAGTTGCGGTTGTCCCAGAAGAAGATCGTGGGAGACATCTGTGATTCCTGGAGTTTGACGAAGAATACTAGCCACCTGATCAGCGATTTTCTCTAAGGTAGAAAGATCGCGGCCAAAGACTTTCACTGCATATTCACCATTCTTGACACCAGACATTGCCTCTTCCATGCTGTCCTTAATGCACTGGGAAAAATTACAAATAACTCCAGGCACTTGCCTATTGATTTGAGCATCCATAGAATTCACCAGCTCTTCTTTAGTCTTAAATTCTTTGCGCCAGGACTCTTGAGGTTTTAGATCGACCAGTACCTCAATCAAGCAATAGGGGTTCGGATCGGTACCATCATCGGGCGAACCGATTTGCGTTAACACGTTGCCAGCTTCCGGATATTTACGGATGACAGACCTTATTTCACGAGCGATCTCCACTGATTTCTCAAGCGTGACGCTGGGAGGCAGAACCGTCACAGTCAGCCAAATGTTTCCCTCCTCCAATTCAGGGATGAATTCGGCGCCGACGTAGGGAAGCAGCGAAAATGCAGCAACGCAAACACACAACAATATGGCAATTACAGGCTTAGCAAGCTTTTGAGCGATGGGTAAAACAGTAGCGAAAATCTTTTCCAGAATTTTCACCAGCGGGCTCTCCCTATGCTTCGGTGGATTTTTCTGAAAAACGAGGAAGCAGATTACGGGCAAAACAAGCAAAGTAAAAATGACCGCCGCTAACAAATTCAAGTTCATCATCACAGCAAGCGGTTTAAACAGGCGGCCTTCAACGTGTTCAAAACTTAAGATCGGCAAAAAGGTCATTGCAATAATTGCCGTTCCAAAAATAATCGGTTTGGCAACATCAGCAACTGCAAAAGATATAGTCTCGCTAAATGATAATTTGCCTTCTCTATTCATCAATTTGGCATTGATAGCTTCGATCATCACTACGGCGCCATCAACAATAATGCCGAAGTCAATTGCGCCAAGCGACAGCAAATTCGCCGGTATGTTTAGAACCTTTAGAGCCACGCAAGCGCCCAGCAAAGCAGTCGGAATAGCAAGGGCACAAATCAGAGCACTTCTAACTTGAAACAAGAAAAGCATCAAAATAACTACAACTAAAACAACGCCTTCAGCAACGTTATGTCCAATAGTGTTCATGGTCTTCTTAACTAGCGCAGTGCGATCATAGAGAGGCTCGAGCCTCATCCCTGGAGGCAACTGGCTTACAATCTCCTGCCAGGACTGCCGAACATTTTCGATCACGTGAGAGGGGTTTTCGCCACGCGTCATCATAAGTACGCCTTCGACAACATCGTCGTCCTCGTTTAACCCGACCTGCCCCTTCCGCACAGCCGAGCTTACGTGGATTGTAGCTAGATCCTTAACTCTGATAGGAACGCCATCTTTGTTGGCAGCAACTACGACATTGCCTATTGAAGTCGCGTCCTTCAAAAGCCCGAGTCCTCTGACCATATAACGCTGATCGTTATTGACGATGAAACTACCGCCAGTCGAATCATTCGATTCAGAGATAGCTCTAGCTACTTGATCTTCGCTTAATCCCAAGGCTGTCAACCGCCCGGGATCCATTTCGACGAGGAAAACCTTTGTCGGTCCGCCAAAACCGGTGGAGTCTATAACGCCTTCAACAGCTTTGAACTTTCTTGTTAGGAGCCAATCCTGCACTTCTTTTTTGTCCATGGAGGACCAGTCTTTACCTTGCAAGGTGTAGCGAAAGACCTCCCCAACGGGGCTCGAATTAGGATCGAGTTCGGGCTCGAGCCCTTCAGGAAGCTCAGCATGCTGAATGCGCTCCAGAACCTGTTGCCGAGCAAAATAAGCATCTGCCTTATCATCAAAGACAATCGTAACTACCGAAAGTCCAAATATGGAAATTGAGCGAGGAGGATAGCTATGCGGGATCCCGTTGACTTCCTTCTCAATGGGGATAGTTACCAGTCTTTCGACTTCCTCAGGCGCCTTGCCCGCGACTTGAGTTATTACGCGCACCTGAATATTCGCCACATCAGGAAAAGCCTCAAGAGGAAGCCTCTCAAAAGAGAGTACGCCGATGCAAATAATGACCAACCAAAGAAAAACGACGAAAAATCGTTTCCTGATCAACCATTGCGTAAGCTTAAATGAACTACTTGGATTTCCGTGCACGTGAAGGAGCCCATGGCATGTGCGGCCACCTTCCAATTTATAGGATCCACCTTTCAAAATGCTTTGAAGTTAAGTCTAATTTGCAAGGGAAATGCGCTTGATCTCTCAATCAAGCAGATGGTTAGGCTGCTAAGGATCCAACCACTAATTTAACTACATCACTTTAGTCATCACAGACCAAGTTCGGGGATGCATAGAGAACACTGCAGCATTTGAACTATGCATTACCCAGAGCAAAGCTTCGACTTGTATATTGCCACCGAATGCAGTTTCACGTAGAAAGACAACTAAATTTTGATTTCTCCCTTCGAACAGATTCATTTCAAGACGGGAGCACATTTTATGAGAAAACAGGACAATAGAATTGTCATCGGCACGCTCTACAACGTATCCATAATCGGCGAAGCTGCGTTTACTCGGGTCAACGCGAAGGCGCAGGGATGATGGAATAGTATTAGGATCTATTTGTTTTGCAAGAGCTACCATTTGCGGTCGCGCTGGGTATACGCTTTTTACATTGCCATCCTGCAGATCATGCGCGATGGCTGCAGCCGAAACAAATTGAAAGATGAGACAGGCAAAACCGGCAGGCGCAGTTGGCGTCATAAAAAAAACCTATGGAGAATTGGAACAGTAAGGTCATTATGGCATCAACTTAATTTCCGAAATGTCAAAATTATTGCGTTGTAAATACCCATAACTCAAGACTTTTTCAACATGATTATGTTTGTCAGGGCTTGTCTTTACAAGCCAGTATTGTCCTGAAATTTAGATTGCACTCTTCGACTTCCCTGCATGCCATCCCTTCGGCAGGAAAGAAGCCCTTTCATTCGTCACAAAATAGAAATTGCCAACGTTATTTGGACACAAAGGCAAAAAACGAGCTTTCATACGAACCAACGACTGATACCATTGACGGTGCGCCCGACCATGACAAAGATCAAATTCCGAGCTCAAGGAAATCGCTGAAAACCCAAAGGAGTATAAGTTTGAGCGGCGCAAAATTCTTCTTTGAAAACAACCTTTCAGATTTCTTTCGCGACGCCTTCAAAAACCTTTCAAGTCGAATTAGCAAAAGACTTGCAAACAGGACATTTCGAGGGCTACCCTTTCACGAAACTTTTCGCACAAAATTGTAAAAACGCATTTCAAAAAAAAGAATCACTCTTTTTCTTGAAGCCCGAACCGCTCACACCACAAGCATTTCAGAACCCAAGAGATCATCAAGCAATAGTTTTCCGATATTGACACCAAAGCGAACATACTGTTAATTGGTTAATGTAAGTCAAAGCAGACTTATCCAGTTAAAAGAAATCGGTACTGACACCGATCTTCAACACTGGTTGTCTGCAACGTTCGTCGTCAACAACTCGAGATGCCAGAGGTGTCGCGTTCGCTTCTGCTCATGTAATTTATTCGGAGTTTCAAAATGCAATTGAAAGGAATTTCGGTCAAAAATTTGCAATCGGCTGTAGTTCTGTTCCTGGTAGCATTACCTTTGAACCTCGGAGTAGCAGTCTCATCCGGCGTTCCCGCATTTTCCGGGATCATCTCCGGTGTGATCGGATCGGCCCTGGTCGGACTCTTGTCTGGCTCGACGCTCATGGTGTCCGGACCCGATGCCGGCATAGGCGTCCTTGTACTCGAGATGATACGACAGCTTGGGGCGGATAAACTCGGCGTCATCGTCCTGCTGGCAGGTCTAATGCAGATAGCCCTGGGAGCGCTTCGCGCCGCTGTCTGGTTCCGAATTTTCTCGCCAGCAGTCGTAAACGGAATGCTTGCAGGAATGGGATTGATTATTATTCTTACGCAATTTCTGATCATGCTAGATAGTAAACCTGAAGCAAGCGGCATCGCCAATATCATGGCTATTCCAGCAGTCTTGCTTAAAGCGGCTATGCCTGCCGATGGATTGACTCACCACCCAGCTGCCTGTATTGGAATTTTGACAATTACCGTAGCATTGCTTTGGACCAAATTTGCAAAAGGATTCTTGAAAAACTTGCCGCCTGCCCTGGTTGCGATACTAGTGGCATCTGTGGTGACTACAATTCTGAATCTACCGATTCAATTAATAAAAGTACCAACAGAGTCAAGTTCTGCTTTCAGCTTTATCAACTGGCAGACTTTGCTTCTTGCTCTTAGAGATCCGCAGATCTGGATGTCTGCCGCTACAGTTGCATTCGTTGCAAGCGCACAATCATTACTCACCGCCGCAGCGGTTGATAGCAGCACTAAAGGAAAGAAAACGAACATTGATCGCGAAATGCTCGCTCAAGGTGTGGGCAATGCGGTGTGCGGTGCTCTTAATGCGCTTCCAATTGCAGGCGTTCTGCTAAGAAGTATGGCGAATGTCCAATCAGGAGCAGACTCGCGGTCGTCAAACATCATTCACGGGTTACTTATAGCGACGGCAGTTTTGACTATCCCATCGGCACTAAATTACATGCCCATCTGCGCTCTTGCAGCGATGCTGGTTCTAATTGGATGCCGCATGGTCAATAACATCAGAATCCGTATACGCCAATATCACCGCTCAGAGCTGGCAATCGTCTGTATAACAGTGATAGCCATTCTGGTTACTAATCTTTTCACAGGAATGTTGATAGGCTTTGCCTGCGCTGCAGCAAAAGAACTCTACTCGTTGGCATATCTTGGAATTAGACTCGATGAGACAGAAGTACCCAACAGAGCATTCGTTCTGCACCTCTGGGGCGCGGCCACATTCTTGCACATTCCCAGACTATCTTCAGTCTTGGAATCCGTTCAGCCTGGCTCTGAATTGCACGTTCGATTGGACGAACTTAGCTACGTTGACCATGCTTGCCTTGAACTACTGATGGACTGGGGTGAGTTGCACCGACAGCAAGGAGGCGAATTCTACATTGATTGGGGCTGCGTTGATGCGCGCTACCGCTACAGAGGCAAAGATATGCCCGAACGATTACTGGCAGAGAGAACTGCGGGCTAAAATCTCGCAAAGGAGAAGCGCAAATGCGAGAGTCTCTTAGAAATGAATGCACTGCAGATAAGCCGAAGCTCCTTGTTCTAATTAATGATGATTGGAACATAGACCGGCTATTTTCGTGGCTAGCCAACAAACAATATCTCTGGACCGCTGAAATTCTGCTACTAAAAATTCTTCGTCCTAATTGGTTTGACGATACACCCTATACCTCAAGCCAGGCTCTTCGCCTTTTAGATGAGCAAGAAGATGCAGAAGCACAAGCCTGGAGAGACTTGTCAAGCTCATCCAGAAAAATCCGCTTGCAATATCCGGAAATATCATTGTTCACACATGTCAGATCCGGCCATTCAAATGCCGAGACAGTCACGAAGGTCGCCAAGGAATTCGAAGCTGATTCAATTGTGCTTTTTTGCGGAAAGAAAAATCCGATTTCGACCTTTCTTGAAAAGAGATTTTGCTCACAGATTTCAAGCTCAGCATCATGTCACGTATACATTATTGATCCCCAGTTCACTGAACTGCGTTCACCCGCAGAAGCAAATTGCGTCAAAAGTATCTAACCTTGTTTTGATGACAACTAGCAGGACTTTTGCGGCACGATACTTATTCCGAATTACTGAGTTAAGTTGCAACGCAAATTATTCCTGATGCAGTAATGCATAGACTACGCAACCAGAGCGAGGGCATACAAGCATCTAGGCCAAGATCATTGGCCCAAAGAGATTTGAAACTTTGTTACCAGCCCGTGCTCGATGCTCGTCATTCTGTTTTTCCCAAAACGAATTAAGTAATCAACCATTTCACCTTAAAACGCCAGTTGCCCGATAACGGCGACATCTTCAAAGCCTCACAGCTAAGCTTTGTGACGAGCCTGGAAGCATTCTACGCTCGTTCATGCTGCCGAACTGTTGAGCTGCCACTGTCCTGAGGCAGGGAGCGGTTCGCAAGTCCGAAGACAAGGATGATATGATCGATCTGTTGTTACTTGACTCTATATTCAAGAGGATTTATGGCTGAAGCGCGCACCGTAACATCAAGCAATGAGAGTACATCCACTTACGATGATGTGCCCTATGAAAGCTTGCCATTTCAGCAGTCGCATCCAGATCGACTGGCAACAATTGCCAAACTATTCGGGATGAACCCTGCACCGATTGATAATTGCAAGATACTTGAACTGGGCAGCGCAGCCGGTGGCCACATTATCCCAATTGCATATTCGTATCCCAAGACACATGTTGTTGGAATCGATCTCTCACAAGTCCAAATTGCTGAAGGACAACACATGGTTGATGCACTTGGGCTGAATAACGTCGAGCTAAAAACGATGAGCATTTCAGATGTTGCAGAAGAGTTTGGCAAATTTGATTACATAATCTGTCACGGCGTTTTCTCCTGGGTACCCGGGAATGTGCAAGAAGACGTTCTGAGAATCTGCCAGAACAATCTGACACCAAATGGAGTGGCATACATAAGTTACAACTGTTACCCTGGATGGCATCTGCGTGGCATGATTCGCAAGATGATGCAATATCATTGCGAGCAATTTTCCGATTACCCGACAAAAGTTGCTCAAGCCAGAGCCATGCTTAATTTCTTAGTTGAAAGCGTTCCTGGCAACGACGCCTATGGCATGATGCTCCGGGACGAGCTCGCTTTTTTGAGTCCACAGCCAGATCCGTACATTTTTCATGAATTCTTGGAAGACCTAAATAAACCCATGTATTTCCACGACTTCGCAGACTGGGCAGCCAAACATGAATTGCAATATCTCGGTGAGGTCGATTTTTTCTCGATGATCGGAACCAATGTACCTGAGACTGCACGTCAAACGTTAGCATCGCTCACTGACAAGATTGTAAACATGGAACAATATCTGGACTTTGTCAGAAATCAATACTTTCGTCAGACACTATTGTGTAGAAGCAACGTTCAAATAAATCGGGCTCTAACGCAAGCAAGCATCCTTCCCTTCCTTGCATCATGTAACCTAACTGCGCACATCAATCCAAACTCCGCACAAATAGAATATTTCGAACTCCCAAACGGAAACAGAATATCCAGCCTAAACCCCATATCTAACGCTGCGTTCCTGCACCTCTCAAAAATCTGGCCGCAATATATTGCGATAGACGAATTGTTCGAGACAGCGCTAAA
Source organism: Candidatus Obscuribacterales bacterium (assembly GCA_021732085.1). Taxonomy (GTDB): domain Bacteria; phylum Cyanobacteriota; class Vampirovibrionia; order Obscuribacterales; family Obscuribacteraceae; genus JAIEPM01. The sequence continues at coordinate 10,753 of JAKFVQ010000008.1, forward strand.
GTCGGACTTTGGAACAAGTGAAGCCATCTGGAGCCCAGAACAAACTGAAAGCGCGAAGCTCACACTTGCAAATGACTTACTTACGCTGTATATAAACAACTGTCTTTCATTACGAACATGCCCTGTGCCCTTCGTACACGAGCTAAGCGAACGTCCAAAGGTTTCGGAGTTGGCGCGTTATCTGGCAAAGGAAGACAAAAGACTTAGCAATCAGCTGCACCAAGTGGTTCTCACCGACTTATTAGGTCGGCACATCATTGAGCTATGCGATGGTACTCGAACGAGCGAGGAGATTCTTTCAGCACTGGTGGCCCGGGTAAAAAGCGGTGATTTGAACATCACGGCAGATGGTGCAACGGTGACAGATGACTCGGCAATCCGAGAAATACTCTCACCGCGATTGGAATCCTCTTTGAACGCCTTGGCTAAGAACGCCCTGCTTATAGCTTGATTTGCATTCAATCGACCCGAGCGACCTACCTACATTTCTTTAGGGTCGGCAAATTTAAGCAGCTTCTTCAAGCACAGAATTGTACATCGCAAAGGCCGGCTTTATCGTGGGCAAAAGACCAAGCGCTTTTGCGACGGAGCCTTTTGAAACCAACTTTCCTTGCAACATCGCAGCGGGGACGTTTTCTTTTCCTTGCCAGAATCGATGAGCCCAATCACTCTTCATGGTCATCTCGACCGTGGGAGTCAGATCAGAATGATCGGGATATACCTTTATCTCTTGATGGTCGCTGCAATCGATGGTGATACACGCATCGGGATCTTTGTAGTTAAACCGAATAATCAACCCCTCAGCCAGAAGTCGCTTCGACATTTCTGGATGAGCTTTTATCCTGTCCCAAAGCGCTCCAAGGGTTTGATACAACTCTTCCTTATTACTAAATGCTGCCATGAGTTCACCTTTATACACGTGAATTTAGCCGCGGATTTGCTTCACCCGCATGCTTGATGCTATTCAATACTTCTCGGAATCCTGACGAGAAGATTTTTTCCCAAGTTCCCACATGTTGACTAAGCACAATTGAAAATTAGTGCCAGTTATTACAGGTTCCTACGGTGAATGATTATCAAATAAAAACCACAGCCCCGGCAAGAAGGCTGTGGGAGGGGTTGGCGAAGAGTGGCCGATAGCTAATTCACTAGTAATGCAAAGCTCCTCAAATGCATGAGTAATCGGACTGCGGGGTTTGCTGTATCGGGATGGAAGTTTAGACCGAGCAAATTACCAAAAGTTCCTACAAGCTGTAGAGTAATTTGGCAGCAGCCAATTCACGACCCTGATGGAAGCTTCTGATGAGAGTGGGTAAACAATAATCGGTACTGGCAGCATCGAAAGCTATTTGCAAGCTTGATGAGATACAAGGAACAATGCTGTCATTTCGACGAATATCTGCTAGGAATAGGTTAGCCGGGCAATTTCGTCAAGGAGCAGATTTACCATGAAAGTCTTACTGGTCGAGGATGACGAATACCTTCTCTCCGGCTTGCTGATGGCTTTGAAACGGCGAGAATATTTAGTCGAAACTGCAAGAACGGGCACCGAAGCGTTGGCAGCCCTTGCGACCACGGATTTCGATATTGTGATACTTGACCTGGGACTGCCCGGCGTCGATGGCATGGAAGTTCTATCCCGAATAAGAGTACGTGGGGACGAGACCCCAGTCATTGTAATCACAGCCCGCGACGGATTGGAAGATCGCATCGCCGGTTTGGACCTTGGAGCCAGCGACTATTTAATCAAGCCCTTTGATTTCAGAGAGCTTGAAGCAAGAATGCGCGCCGCTATGCGCAAGAGTCAATGGGGAAACAAAGTTGTTCTCGAATTTGGTTCGTTGAAATTGAATACAAACAATGGTTCGCTGACAATGAATGAGGACCAATTGGATTTAACCCCGAAAGAAACTGTGGTTCTGAAAACCCTTATTACGCGTGCCGGCAGAGTGGTAAGTAAAAGACAGCTCCTCGATCACGTATCTGATTGGGAAGATGAATCCAGCGAAAACGCCATCGAAATAACTGTACACCGATTGCGCCGAAAACTGGAAGCAACCGACGTCCTCATATCAACAGTGCGAGGATTCGGATACATGTTGGAAAAGCAGGGCTAAATGAAGCGGCATTCCATCAAGAAGCAGCTCTTTACTTTGTTCGTTCCGCTAATATTGAGCTTCTGGCTAGTAAGTGCATTGGTCAGCTTTTGGCTGGTCTCAAAATTCTCAGCAGAAGCATTTGATCGCGACCTCATAAATAGCGCGGACTCTGTGGTCGGTCGCCTCAGATTCAAGGAGAATCATATAGTTGTGGATCTTCCTGCGGCTGCTCAAGCTATTTTGCGCAGAGATCAATCTGACAAAATTTTCTACAGAGCTGTCTCACAAAATGGGGACTGGATTGCAGGTGACAAAGAACTACCAGCACCAAGCAGCGATTTGATCGTTGATATTCCAAGACTTAGCAATGCCACAGTAAAAGGAAAGGAGGTCAGACTCGTCGAAATAAAAGCATCAATTGACGAGGCGCCCGGCCAGTCAGCGATTGTTCAAGTAGCTGAAACAACCAATGTGCGGAAAAATTTCCAAGAAGTGATGGTACTAAGTGTAGTAGCACCGCAGTTGTGCATGCTTCTTTTCAGTGCTCTTGCGGTTTGGTATGGAATCGCTCGCATTTTGAAACCATTAACGCAGCTTCAGCAAGAGGTGACGAATCGCTCACAAGCAGACCTCAGCCATCTGTCGGATGATTTTGCACCAGAGGAAGTATTCCCACTGGTATCAGCACTAAATCGGTTGCTAGACCGATTGAAACAGGAGCTGAGCATACATCAGAGGTTCATAGCTAACGCAACGCACCAGTTGAGAACACCACTTGCCGGACTCAAAACATATTCCAGTATTGGGACCGAGATGAATGACGCAGACGATCTCAAATTAGTGGTAAAACAATTAGACCACGGAATAGATAGAGCAAGCAGGCTAGTATCACAATTGCTGGCACTGGCCCGCAGCGACGGCCCTGATTCAGGAGCGACGGGCAAGACCAATATCGATCTTAATTTTGTGGTATCTGATGTAGTTGCGGATCTGGCTCCATGTGCCATAAGGCTAGAACAGGAGCTGAGTTACGAACCATCAGCGCAAAGCGCCACCCTGTATGGAGAACCGACAGGACTAAGAAACCTAGTTTCAAACCTAATTGAAAACGGAATGCTCTACAGCGGAAAAGGCGGAACCATTAAAGCTACAGTGCGAACCGAAGGAACTATTCTGCTCAGCATTTCCGATAGTGGCAAAGGCATTCCGGAAGATGAGCGCGAGAAAGTGTTCGAGAGATTCTACAGAGTGACAGGAACAGTTGGAGAGGGTACAGGATTGGGTTTGGCAATCGTAAAAGAGGTAGCCAAAGCTCATGGAGCCAGAGTTTGGATAACAGAAGGAACTGATCAACCTGGAACGGTCGTCAACGTAGAGTTTCCGAAGGCAAGGAAATCCCACGATCACAAAGGTCCACTGGCCTAATCAATCCAAAACGTCGACCAAAGAAAAGATAGTAAAAGCGCGGCACCATTGCGTGCGATGGTGCCGCGGCAGCTCTAATCTTGATGTGACTGTTGATGCGAACCACCCCTCACCAATTCAAGTGTTGGTTTTTCATCAATCGGCTGATTCCGAAATTGATTAGTGATTTCAGCAATATGTCTCAGCAACTCATCAAGGTGCCTCTCAAGAGCTCTCACTTCTCGTGCCGCCGCTCTTCGATTGATGCGACGATAACGGATCATCCTGTACAACTGCGCCGCTCGATCAGCACTTGCAGCACATCTAACCCCAAGGCTCATCATGTTTTGAATCGTATCTTCATACGCGATTGCGATGTTCACTTAGAATTCCTCTTCATCAGACCAACTTAACTCAACTACGCAAAACTAGAGTTGCAAAAATCTTTTGGCAAATTTTTGGCAGTTAAGGCTGAGCATGGGAATAGCACGGTGCCCGTTTCCATACTTAATGCTCGAGAAGGGGCAACTTGTTAGCTGCCTTTGTCTCGCCGTTTTCGTTCTCGAATTTCTCGTTCGGGACGATCTCTTTCAAGCTGAGCCTCAATCAATAGAAGCAACTCATCATCAGTTACTTCGGTAATTTCGGACGCATTGATGTAGGCACATGCTCCCAGTGAGCATGCTGCCAAATCGGTAGCATGTTCACTGGATGCAGATATCTCAGTTGAGGCTTGCCGAAAGCAGATGAATGGAATGTGCCCATTCAGTCCGCTGGATTTTATCTCGGACAATAACTCCAACATTCGAGAATCGTCGAATTGAATTCCACATATTATCGCGTCAATGTCCCAGTGGGACACCAGCTTTTTGGCGTCCGAAAGAGATTTGGCAAAAACCAAACTGTGCTCTTCAGAAAGCACTCGGGCTAGCCTATCAACACCTTCCTGCACATCTGCAATAAGTATTCTCATCGAAAAACGTGGACCTCTAGAATTCCAATCTGCCTTGTAGATGCAATTCGTCGAGAAAAGTTCTCGTAGATGTTCGTCTTCATATGCTCCACCCCATTGCAAGTGGTGCATTGATGTAATATACCTTTGATATGTACCACTAGGAGCGCCCCATGGACAAAGCAAAACTATTTTGGTCCGGTCGCTCGCAGGCTGTTCGTCTGCCAAAAGGGTTCCGCTTTACCGGTACTGAAGTTAGCATCCGGAAGCATGGCAACAGCGTAATCCTGGAACCGATTGCAGAAAACTGGGACTGGCTTGACAGCATATCTGAATCAATAGACGAAGACTTTCAAAATGCGGTCCAAGAAAAGCAGCCGCAGCAGGAACGACCAGAACTCGACGAGCTTTTTGGCAAATGAAGTATTTAATTGCTGATCTGAAGTTAGAAAACTGGCACGAATAACTTGATAGAGCTACTTAGCAGTCGCTGTCTTAGTTGCAGCTATGGCTTCTTCAACTTGCTTGTTTCCAGGGGATTTTTCAAGCGCTTTCGTTAGAATATCAAGCGCGTCAGCTCTTCTATTGGCACTTATAAGGAAGCGTGAATAAGACACAGCAACCGCGGGATTGTTATCGCTGGCTGTTAAAAGTTTTTGGTACATCGACTCTGCTTCTCGCGGCTTCCCTTGTTTCCCCGTCAATTCAGCAAGGCGAACGTGGGCGGGCAGGAAACTCGGGAAGGCTTTGATTGCTTTCTTTTGGTAGAGAACGGCTTGCGCCAACACATCTTTCGCGTCCCCTTTTGATTTGAACGTAGCCCAGCCTAAACCTGATAGCCCGCCTGCGGCGGTGAAGGGATTTTTGCTCCCAAAAGAATCAAAGCCGTTATGCTCAATTGCTGTTTTGAATGAATCTATAGAACCGATGGCATCACCGGACTCGAGCATGGTATTTGCAAGCAAGAGATGGGATTCTGCGCTCTTCTCGTTCAGGCTTACCGCCTCTTTTGCCGCTTTGATCGAATCAGCATAATTGTTTTGCTTCAAGTAGGCCGATGCCAATTTCCTGCGTACAGAAACATTCTTTGGATTCAGTTCAATCGCTTTCTTGAAAGCCGCAATTGACTCGTCCGTTTTTCCCGCCGAAGAATAAGTAGCTGCCAAATCTCTTTGCGCAGCAAAGCTAGATGGATTTAGCGCGCACGACTCTTTCAAAAGCGAGATCGCTTCATCATATTTCTTTTGGTTTGCAAAAATCATTCCAAGTATTCGACGCGCGCCTGAAGATTTCGGGTCGAGCTCAATCGCCTTTTTCTCTTCTCCAATAGCCTCGTCATATTTGTCGTTCTCCGCTAAGGATGCCAGAGCAGCGCCGAGTTGCATGTGAGCTTCCGCACTACGCGGGTTTATGCGAATTACTTCGCGTAAAATCAATTTTGCTGGTGCGGGCTTGCCACTGTCTATTAGTTGTTTTGCGCGTTCAAGTTTTTTGTCTAGCTCTTCATCGGCGCACAGAGGTTGAGTACTGAGCAACAGACAGGATAGCCACAAAACTGAACGTAAAAGAAGTGCCGAGTGATTAAGCTGAAGTTTATATCCATTGTTCCGAGCATTATTTAGAAGCAGGCTGGAAGCCTGCGCTCTCATCAGCCACGCTTTGAATGTACGCGAATTCGAAATAACGGACTTGAGACTTGCGATCGCAAGAAGACAACTGTTAATGCGATTTTGATTGATGAAAGCCATGAAGATTTCCAATGATTCCTAGGTTCCGGCTCATAATCCGACGTGCCCAATATCTTACGCACAGGAGCCGCGATTATAGCACCCTAGGTTCAAGGAGAGCCGCTTAAGCAAGCTAGAATATTGTGACTTCAAGAAGACATTTGCCAGCATAGAAAGAGCCGCAAAGCGAGCAATCACGGGAGTAACAAATTTGTTTCCATCTTTTTTGTCGTCTTGAGGAAAACCCCAGTAAGTACATAGTTGACCAGATGAAGCTCTGAATGAACTCAATAGGCGATAGGCCGTAGAGCAAAGAAGAAGTACAACAGAAAAAGAAACGGCAACTCCCAATCGGAGGCAGACATGTTTTGGACGGCGAACATCCTATCAGCATCGAAGGTGAGTTTGTACTTTTATCGGGTTTCTAACTCCACCAATACCTTTGCATTAGCCGGCCCGCCATTGTCCGTCGATTTGCGCGGGCAGGAAGCACGATCAGAACAAGCAGTAAACCGTCCCCCAGAACATAGGAGCAAGCAGTGACCTCAATTCTCGAATCCCCTGATTGCTGGATCATTTGGGAAAACGCTGCTGCATTTCAAGATCCACTTCTTGTTGCTGACAGGATGTCCGGTCTCCCAAAATATAATTTCCCCCGACAATTTACGAAGAGAGCGATGACCTGGATCATCGCTCTCATTTTTTCTCCGCACTTGAAGCTCTATCCAACCTTCAAGTAATCTTTCGAAGCAGGCAGGATGCCCGCGCTCCCATTCTAGGCTACGAGAACGGCAGCTTTAGCCATTTTATCGAGGCACTCATCCATGAATGGTTGTAGTGTTTGGCGAAGAGTTGCATTATCTGCAATCGGCTTGCCGTCTTTCTGAACATTGAGCTGGCCTTTTCTGACCATTTCAACGAGTTCGTCGAGAATTTGCACATGGTCTCGCTTGCCGTTCAAAATTCCGAGCAATGCAACAGCGAACGCATCGATTGCGATTGGCTCGTTGAATTGATTGGTGACGAAGTTCTGGGTCGGAGCTTGCATTCTAGCAAGGTCACTTGCCTTCGGACGCTCAGAGATGTGCGTGACGAACGGTGCAGCTTCAGTGCGGAAGATAACGAGGTTTGCAGCATATGCTGTGAGCAAGTCAGCTCCGAGCAATTGCTTTTGCATCTCGATATCAGCTGAACCTTGAACCACAGGATCAGTCGATACGCGTGTGATTGCGTTGCTGAGCAGGTCTTCGAAGCTCACTGATTGCGGCCAAGATTGCGACAAGTGAAGGAAAGCACCTTTGATCAGTGGATGCTGTGTGGTGATTTCTAAACCATTCGGCGCGCGGAAGACTTCCGGCTGATTTGTTTGCACGTTCATTTCTGCATTGACTGGACGCAGAGGCGATGCAATCAACATCTTTTGAACGCTGGCAAAGTTGATGTTGCGGTTGATTTGAACATCAGACTTGACCAACAGTGTTTGTCGGAAAGTACGATTGCGTACGAAGTCCATGTATTGTTCTGTGCGAACGATTTCATTGGAGATGCGGCGCAACGTTTCGTGCACCGTTTGCGGGAAGTTGCTGGTGAGCATTGTGCTGAACTCGGATTCGCCGAGGTATTGCAAGCCATGCGCTGTAGCTCTGTCGATAAATTGATGGAAGTAGAACGGCTCGTTCTTCTCCGCCATGATGTCTTGGAGCAAGTATGAATCAGGCTGTGCGCTCAAGAAAGCCAATTCGTTTCTGAGCAAGAGACCATATGCATTGTTTTCTGTTGGAACTGATTGAGCGAGGAAATCGAGAAGCGCGCGGGCTTGTCCAACCTTCATCACATTGTTTTCGATGCTGCCTGCATGATAGAGCATCATGTCGCGGATCATCCCGCGGAAGTGCCAGCCTGGATAGGTGTTGTAGCTGATGTAAGCAACACCGTTTGGTGTCAAGCGCTCATTGATGGAAGCCAACAGCTTGTCTTGTGTTTCCTTTGAAACCCAGGAGAAGATTCCGTGGACGATGATGTAATCAAATTTGCCCAGGTCAGCGGATATCTCAAGGGTTTCAGAGACATGCAGGTCAACATTTTTCAGTCCTGCATCTTTGACAGCCTTCTTGCCCTTCTCGATTGAAGCGGCTGACTGATCGACGCCTACGAAAGTTGCTTCCGGTGAACCGAAGGCTGCAGCGACGAGATTTCCAGCATTAGCGCAACCGATTTCAAGAACTCTGGCGGCTTTCAAGTTTGGCGCATCGACGCCGAACAGCCTGGCGATGGTGGCTAGCCGGTCCGGATGCGTTTGAGGCATCGGCAAGCTAAAGCGCTCGAATGCGTTTGTTTTATCCAAAGTTGTTGTCGTGTTCATCGTTTTCCTATTCCCCAAGTAAATACCGAACTGTGATTCCAGCTAAGTTGACCGGTCGCAAATATGGAGATCAGAAGCATCTCCGGCTGCTTTGCCTTTGAGCAATTATGTCATAAGGAGTGAACCAGGCAGCGATATAGCAATAATCTCTTGAGTTTTCAGCCCCACATTTAAGCATCTGATAACGCTTGAATTCCGCGCCTGCTTGGCAAGCTAGCATTTTCATCCTTACTTTTGGTCAAACGCAACACATCGAAACGTAGTGAAGACTTAGGTCTTTAGCATTTTGATTGTGTAGCTTATAACCGGATCTTAGTCCAAGAGCCTCGCATCGCCTATCCTTCATTCAGCGCACCAGTCCGTCATTTGGCGGAATTAGCATATCCAATAAAAGAACTAAATCTCAGCGGAGGATGCGCAGACACAAAATGCGACGGGTGCATCCGGAGCGATTTTAATAGATGCAAGTGCATGATTGTTTATTGATGGGTAAAAGATTGGTATGAGCCAAACACTAGTTGTTACCACCGAAATTTTTCCGCTGGTTCCGTGCAGCTATAGCGGCTGTTGCCCGCCGATGCCAGGGCAGCCACTGGGACAATGGCTGCAACGTGAATTGACCGAGAAAGGTTACTCATGCACTGGGCTTGAACAAATATCTGACGGCTGGAGCTTCCTTGTAGAGAAAGGCGGTCTGAACGTCCGCGTTGAAGTGAGTTACGCAGCAGGAGAACGAGAGGACGGATCTGATACCGAGTGGTTCATTTCTAGTCAATTCGAAATTCCAAATATGTACCTCTTCAAACCAAATTTCTGGTTTCGCTCCACAGAGGGTAAGGCGCTCGCAGAGCAAATAATGCGCGAGTTGAAATATTCGATCGGCAATAACCTCGAAATGGAAATCCTCCGCATGGAGTGACTTCGAGGAACTGAACCGACACAATAAAAATGTTAAGGCGAAGGAGAATCCTTCGCTATCTCACTGACGGTATTTTTCCTTTCCCCAATTTGTGTTCAACTTGCGCATAGCATCGCCTGATTACACTCTCCGCAGATGTCTAGGAAGAACTCGCAAATCCATACAGCTTGACCGTTATGGGCATTTGCCTTATATTTGGAGTCTAAACTTCCAAATTTGGACCAAAAATGGAAACAGTAAGTCGCTTTTTAGACATAACCACGCAAAACTGCTTCCTACTTGGACCTCGCGGCACCGGTAAGTCAACTTTTATCAAGGATAGATTTCCAAACGCCCTGTTTTTCGACTTGTTACTGCCAGACCTGTTCAGACAATACTTGGCTCGCCCAGAACGCCTGGTCGAAGCAGTCGAAGGCAACCCTGATCGTCGGACAGTCGTAATAGATGAAATCCAAAAGGCTCCTGAACTATTGGAGGTTGTACATAGCCTGATTGAGAAAAGAAAAGACTTGCAATTCATCCTGACCGGGTCCAGCGCCAGGAAATTGCGAAGAAGCGGAATAAATCTCCTTGGCGGACGCGCCGTAATTAAGCATGCGCACCCTTTTGTGGCCGGCGAACTTAAAGATAAGTTCAATTTGGAATCTGCATTGGAATTTGGACTGATACCGTTGGTAGTGGCCAGTGAAACACCTTCGGAAACACTCAAAGCTTATGTCGATTTATATTTGCGGGAAGAAGTTCAATTCGAGGGATTGACTAGAAACATAGGCAACTTCTCTCGATTTCTTGAAGCAATTAGCTTTTCGCACGGCGCTGTATTGAACATTAGTAATGTTGCCAGAGAATGCCAAATTGAGCGAAAACTTGTTGAGGCGTACATTGGAATTTTGGAGGATTTGCTTCTAGCCTATAGAATTCCCGTCTTCTCAAAGAGGGCAAAACGTGCCACAAGTATTCATCCAAAATTTTATTTGTTTGACGCCGGAATCTTCAATATCCTGAGACCCTCAGGTCCACTTGATCGCTTGGAGGAAAAACATGGTGCCGCGCTGGAAGGACTTGTCTGTCAGCATCTCATGGCATGGATTGACTATTTCCGCAGCGACTGCAAGTTGCATTTTTTCCGCACAAGTGCCGGCTCCGAGGTCGACTTCATAGTTTACGGAAAAGACGTGTTCAAGGCTATCGAAGTTAAGAATTCCACGTCCTTCGGTCCAAAGGATCTCAGAGCATTGAAGAATTTCGGAACGGATTACAAAGGCGCAGAACGCTTCCTACTCTATAGGGGAAAAGAACGCTTTTTAGTAGACGGCATTAAAATAATGCCCGTAACGGAATTCCTCCTCGAAGAATTAGTTCAATAACAATTTGAGTTTTAGTCGAAGCCTGGCTATAAAGAAAACCAGAAGGCTGTACAGGTTTTCCACATCATTTGGCTCGAAACGGTCACAAGTTCAGCGATTCGTGGAATTCTGGTAGTGGGGGAACTCACAGGAACCCGATATGCCAGCACGTATTCTTGTCGTCGAAGACAACCCGACCCACCGGGCACTCTTAAAACAAATCTGCGAAGGCTTTGACTTCGAGGTTGACTTGCGCGAGAACGCAGAAGAAGCGCTTGATGCGATTATGATGATGAACCTGTATTCGGTGATCATTGTCGATATTGCCTTGCCGGGAATGAGCGGGCTTGATTGCGCAGCTCAAGTCAGAAAGTTCGAACTCCGCAAGAACTTGAAGAGAACACCGATTATCGCGCTTTCTGCCATGGACGAAATGAATTTGTCATCCGTTAGTTCATCAGGTATTGATGATTTTATTAGCAAACCATTTGACCCAGAGCGCTTGAGAAAAGTTCTCCTGTGCTGGGCCTATAGCCCACAAAGTCCCAATCTTAAATTGCTCCCGCGCAGCGGCTAAAAGGGGCATACGAAATTCCAAACAGCTTTATCCAACAATTGCGGGGTGCTTTGCTGCGTGACTTAGCTCAGGGCTGCCTTATTTGCAATGAGGTCTTCTATTCTCGGGCTTCACGGGAACAAATTTATGCGGGGAACCATTCCTCTCACGGTGGTGTCACTAACACAGAGAATTGGCAACCTGGGATTATTGAGATGGACGATAATCGATTCCTAACTGAAGTTGTGAGCATGAGTCGTATCTATGTACGGCACGGTCGCTTCGATCTCGCTCGCAAATTGCTGCGCGATTTCATCCTGATGGAGGAGAATCTTGTGCAGCCACGCCCTTATGTTTTGGCGCTTGCCTATTACAATTTAGGCGAGGTATATAGCGATCACGGAAATTATTTGATTGCGTCGGACTTGCAGCATCAAGCAGCACGGCACTGGCAAAGCCGGAATCCAAAGAAATCGGTTGATTTGCTTTGGTATGAAAATACTCTGGCTGCTCTTGAACATGAAACAGATCGATTGCTGCATGAACAACAAGAAGAAAAAAGAAGCGACATCGCTTAGCGCGTACGAGTATGCCATGTGCATGTTTCACAGCAAGCTAGACAGAGCCTTATGAGCCTCTGGGATGTCCGTTAGGGCAGCCTTTGACGTTCCACTTTTGCAAGATAGCCTGTAGCTCGTTCATAAAGACAGGTTTGGTGAAATAATCATCCATCCCTACGCTCAAGCACTCCTCCTTGGAAGAATGTCCGGCCGTTATTGCAACAATGGGAACGGCGGTACCCAGCTCACGCATTTCATGAGCAACAGTAAGACCATCTTTCATGGGCAACCCGATGTCGAGCAAAACCAAACCGTAATTTGATGTATTGGACTGCATTTCTGCCAGCGCTTCCTCGCCGGACGAGGCAATATATGCATTCAAGCCCAGCTTATCCAAATTCCGCTTGTACACCATTCCAAGCGTGGGATCATCTTCTACAATCAAAACACACATTAATGAACCACCCCAAAATGAAAGCGGGATTCTGCAGTTTCCGATAAGTCACTCAAAGGCAGCCAATGAAAAGAGCCGCTACCTTATTTTACTATGCATTTTCTCTTGACTTTGACTGCTAAAAGCCGCTTCCGAACGCCAAGCGTACCTTATTAAATACACAAGACTAACGAAGAGGGAAGCGCCTGCCTGATTTTCCGATCTTAGTATCCGGAAACTAAAAATCGAAATCGGGTAAATTAACAACAAAAGCTCCTAAATGCCAACATGTCTGAAACAAAAGTAGGGACGATTATCGACAGCAAGTACGAACTTCTGGAAGAAGTTGGTGCCGGCGGCATGGGATTGGTCTACAGAGCTAAACAACAAGGGCTAGAACGCATTGTCGCTCTGAAGATTTTAGAACCGACTCTGGTATCAGATAACGAAAGCCTGGCGCGCTTCGAACGGGAAGCCAGATCGATCTCACTTCTAAACCATGTCCATATAGCTTCGTTCTTCAGCTACGGCATTCACGAAGGCACGGCTCCTTATATTGCCATGGAATTTCTTGAGGGAAAGAATCTCAAAGCAATGATCCAAGAAACCGAAAATGGCATGGAATGGCAAAGAGCGCTTAAGATCTGCCTCGAAATTTGCGAAGCCATGGATTACGCCCATGCTCAAGGCGTCGTCCATCGTGATTTGAAACCTAACAATATCATCTTGCTCGAGTCCCCAAAGCCGGATTGGGTAAAGGTCGTGGACTTCGGACTGGCGAAACTATCGGAACTTACAGATTCCGGCAAGCAGCGGCTCACGAAAACAGGAGAACTTCTTGGATCGGTTGATTATTTGAGCCCGGAACAGTGCCTCGGGCGCCAGACGGATCAACGAAGCGACATTTATTCCCTGGCTTGCATTCTTTTTGAAATGTTGACCGGAAGAACACCGTTTCAATCAGACAATCCAATTGGACAGATACACAAACACGCCAATGAAGAGTCACCATTTATTACCACCGTCAGTCAAAAGCTCTTTCCACCAGGCTTAGAGTTGCTGGTCAAAAAATCACTGTCTAAGGATCCAGCTGAACGCTATCAACGGATGTCGGATCTGGCTGCTGATCTCAAACTCATCTTAGACGGAAAAGGTGGAGAGCTTATAAATTCACTCGCGCAATACGGACAGCGCACAGCAAAGAAAGCAGGCGTAAACAAGACACTGGTAGCAAGCATCGTAATGATCGCATTACTGAGCGCCACTGCTGGCGGTGCCGGATGGTTCTTTCTTACGGACGCCGGACTGTTATATCAGGCGCGTTCGGAGCTGGCCGGAACGCCAAAGCTTGAGCAGCAACTTGCCTGGCTCATGAAGGCTGACAAGCTCGAAGCTGACGGAAAACCGCAGCCTGCCCATATGATTCGGGCCGAAGTGATGCATCCGCTTGAAGCAAAGAACGAAAATGAATTCGGCATTTCAAAAATGTACCTGTCCTTAGCCAGCCAATATCAGAAGAAAGGCAATGCATCTCTTGCAGCGAAAGCTGGATGGCAAGCGCTGCAGGAAGTATTCAAAACGCAAACGCCTCCGGTCTCATTAGGAGGCAAATCATCGACTCGCAGTAGGTTGTATTTGGAAACTATCGAGAAAGCTTCAGCAGTTGCGTTGCATAATCCAAACAAATATACAAAAACAGAGGCAGGCATGCTTCAAAAGTTGGCTCGCCCAATGATGAATGTGCCAGGTCCTTTCACGCTGAATCTGGTGGACTTGCTTGAACGTGTTGTGGATGATGCAAGAATGCCTGCAAATGCGGAGACGGTGGAATGCTATCGTTTGCGCGCAGGATACCTGGCTTCAACTTCGAAAGATTTTGCCAGAATTCAGAAAGCTATTGTGAAAGCTTCACGGGAGGCGCTAAGAGTTCAAGGACCTAAAGCGGCTTCACCCTCTGAGGCATGGAGCGACGCAGCAAGAACTTTTGCTGCAAGAGGCTATAAAGAACAAGCGCTGATGTACGCAAAGAAAGCCGAACCCTATTTTGAGACTTGCGAGCCTAAGGTAGATAACCAAACACTCTACGGGTCGATGACACTGCTCGTTAAAGCCTACCTCGACTTGGGAATGCCCAGCGATGCAAACAGAGTTGCACGCAAACTGAAAGAATACGCTTGCATGGAAACAGCCGAATGTGCATTTTGCGCTGAGGCTTACAATACACTTGCTTTTGCTCTTTCTAAAAGCTCGCCGGCAGAATCAGCTAGAGCTTGGATGCGCTCATCTCAACTCTATCGCGGACTAGACTACACGGATAATCCAGACGCGATGAAAAACTACCAAAGCAACGTGTTTAGTATTGAGCAATGGTTGAAGAAGACAAATCTGCCTGCATCATTGAGAGCCGAAGTTCAAAATGAGCTGAACTATGCTCACGAGTTTCTTAGCAAACAGCAAAACAACTAACTTAAGACGTCGGGGCTCTTCCTACTCTTTATCCTGTTTTGCAACGCGATCACCTTGAGTCTGTTCGCTATCCAATGCCAGATTTAGTTTCAGGACGTTAATCCTAGGTTCTCCAAAAACTCCTATTGTCCGCTCCTCAATGAACTTATTCAAAAACTGTCTAACACGCTCTGGGGGCATCTTCCTTGCAGAAGCTACTCTTTCCACTTGGAGCAATGCATTGGCTGGACTCACATGTGGATCAAGACCCGAGGCTGATCTGCACACAGCATCGGCCGGAACTTTTTGAGATTCATCAAGATGGTTCTCTGTCCTATATTCTTTTACAAGTGCGCCAATGCCTTTAAAAGAATCATCTCCATCAAGCAGTTTTTTGGACGTCGGTCCCAGATTTGTACCTCCGGAGGCTTCGCCGGCATAGCCGCCGCCGGCAGCAGAAGGTCTGCTATGAAAGTACTCGGGTTTTGAGAAAGACTGGCCTAGCAGTTCCGAACCAATGAGTTTAGACTGAACAAAAACCAAAGATCCATTCGCCTGGTGATCGAACAAGACTTTTGAAAGTGCGGTGATAGCCAGGGGGAATAAAAGTCCCGTAAACACCGCTAGAACAAGAGTGGCTCTGATTGCCGGTAATACCTCTTTTAACAACGTCATCACCTCAATTGCTTGGCGCCAGACCTAAAACGACTAAAAGTTGAGCGAAGATCCAAATGCCTGGAAAAGGTACGATTAGCCCGCCAACTCCATAGATTAGGAGATTGCGAGAAAGCAGTGCCTGAGCAGTCATGGGCTTATAGGAAATGCCTTTCAAGGCTAATGGGATGAGAACGATAATAATAAGAGCATTGAAAATAACTGCGCCGAGGATAGCAGATTCCGGTGACGGCAAACGCATGATGTTCAAATGCCATAGTGGACCCTGGGCGCCTGGCGACAATGCATACAGGGTGCCAAACATCGATGGCAAAATGGCAAAGTACTTCGCAACGTCATTAGCAATTGAGAATGTAGTGAGAGCTCCTCTGGTCATAAGAAGCTGTTTTCCAATTTCTACAACCTCGATCAGCTTGGTAGGATTTGAATCCAGATCGATCATATTTCCGGCTTCTTTGGCAGCCTGTGTACCGGAATTCATGGCTACCCCCACATCAGCTGCAGCAAGCGCCGGCGCATCATTGGTGCCATCGCCAGTCATGGCGACAAGACGCCCACCTTCTTGCTCCTGACGGATCAGCTTCATCTTGGTCTCGGGTGTGGCCTCTGCCAGATAGTCATCAACGCCAGCCTCACTTGCAATGGCCGCCGCTGTCAGTGGATTGTCACCGGTGATCATTACTGTTCGTATTCCCATTGATCGCAGTTGAACAAAGCGATCTTTCATGCCACCTTTCACTACATCTTTCAAGTGGATCACCCCGAGCGCTCCACGTTGGTTGTCGGCCACTGCTAACGGCGTGCCTCCCGCCTGAGCGATCGTCGTAACGATTTTACTTAGTTCAGATGGTATTGCTAAACCTCTTCCGGTTAGATACTTAAAGATTGCCTCCGAGGCACCTTTGCGGATTTCGCGAGCATTGACATTGACACCGCTCATGCGGGTTTGCGCTGAAAATGGAATGAACTCGATCTCGCCTTCTGAAATTGATCTTTCTCTAAGTCCATACTCCTTCGCCAGAACAACAACCGACCGGCCCTCCGGCGTTTCATCGGAGAGCGACGAAAGCTGTGCAGCATCGGCCAACTCCTGAGCGCTTATTCCGCCCAGTGGCACAAACTCCACAGCCTGCCTGTTGCCCAACGTAATTGTTCCTGTTTTATCCAAAAGCAAAGTGTCGACATCACCGGCAGCTTCTACGGCTTTGCCACTCATCGCCAAAACATTGTGCTGAAGAACACGATCCATCCCTGCTATCCCAATAGCCGAAAGCAGCCCGCCGATAGTTGTAGGAATTAGACATACCAGAAGTGCAATCAGCTGGAACGGGTCGGCAACTTCGCCGCCGCCGGCTCTGACTGAGTAAATGGAAAATGGCAACAAAGTAACAACTGCCAACAAGAAAATAATGGTTAGCCCTGCCAGCAAGATGTCTAGCGCAATCTCGTTAGGAGTCTTTTGCCTTTGCGCTCCTTCGACAAGCGATATCATCCTGTCTAAGAAGGTTTGTCCTGGATCTACTGTAATGCGAATTCGCAACCAATCAGAAAGCACCGTGGTACCACCGGTAACGGCACTACGGTCGCCCCCGCTTTCGCGGATTACAGGCGCTGATTCTCCAGTGATAGCCGATTCATTAACGGTGGCGACGCCTTCTATCACTTCTCCGTCGCTGGGAATTACTTCACCTGCAGATACTATTACGACATCATCCTTTTTCAAAGCCGTTGCCGGAACAACTTCAACATTACCGTTCAGCTCGCGCCGAGCGGTGGTTTCTTTGCGCCCCTTCTTCAAGTTATCCGCTTGCGCTTTGCCCCGGCCTTCAGCCATCGCCTCGGCAAAGTTTGCGAACAGCACTGTGAACCAAAGCCAGAGAGTTACTTGAAACTCAAACAACAGTTTGGCAGAACTAATACCTGTGCATGCATTTTTAACTAACAATATGGTGGTAATGAAGCTGCCCACGGCAACTACGAACATGACAGGGTTCTTTGCCAGATGCATAGGATGGAGTTTTTTGAAAGCATCACCTATGGCGCGTTTGACAATTGGTGGGTCAAAAAGCGGGCGAGACTGTTTTTTCGGTGTAATAATGTCTAACTCATTCATTACAAATCTTCCTTTCTAGAACAGGCGTCCTTCATGCATCAAGAACTGCTCGACTATTGGTCCTAGCGTCAGAACAGGAAAGAAAGTCAAGGCGCCGACAATTAAAATCACCCCTGTCAGCAGAACGACAAACAGCCATGTGTTGGTCGGAAAAGTCCCGCTGGTAGCTGGAACCAGTTTCTTGCTTGCCAGAGATCCAGCCATGACCAGAACAGGAATGATCATCAAGAAACGCCCTGCAAACATAGCGACCGCCAAGAGAGTATTGTAGAAAGGGGTGTTAACAGAGATACCTGCAAATGCAGAACCGTTGTTCCCTGTCGCTGACGAAAATGCATACAGTATTTCAGATAAACCATGCGGACCGGAATTGTTGATGTTGTTCCAGGGCGCTCCCTGCGGATTCAAGAATCCTTTAGCCGGCAGATCACAGCAAGTAGATATTGCCGTCAACGCCAGTATAGAAAATGCACTGACCAGCAAGAAAAGCATCGCCAGTTTTACTTCTTTCTTCTCAATTTTTTTGCAGAGATACTCAGGGGTGCGACCAACCATCAAACCGGCGATGAATACAGTGAGAACGGCATAGATGAGCATGCCGTAAAGTCCGGAGCCAACGCCACCAAATATGATTTCACCCAGCTGCATGTTCAGCAGCAATACCAAGCCGGAGACCGGCGTAAATGAATCATGCATGGAATTGACTGCTCCGCAACTGGCAGCTGTAGTAACATCAGCAAAGAGTGCCGAATTGGCAAGACCAAAACGAAGCTCCTTTCCTTCCTGGTTTCCTCCAGAGTCACCAAGAACTTTGCTTGAAGTCTCAACACCCAACCTATCAAAGTTGGGATTGCCAATCGCTTCAGCTGAATAACAGAGAGCGGTCCCAGCCAAGCAAAGTATCAACATTACGGACAAGAGTACCCATCCCTGGCGAGTGTCACCGACCGACTTCCCGAAGGTGTAAGTCAGAGCGGCGGGCAATGCAAAAATGCTCACCATTTGCACAAAGTTAGTCAGCGGTGTCGGGTTCTCGAAGGGATGAGAGCTGTTAGCATTCAAAAAGCCACCGCCATTGATGCCGAGCATTTTTATCCATTCTTGCGATGCTATTGGCCCAAGTGGAATCCACTGGCTGACGCCTTCTAATGTTGTCGCTACTTTGTAGGCATCAAAACTTTGCGGAACCCCCTGCCAGACAAGAAAGAGACTATACAAGATGCCAGCTGGGAACAAAACGTAGAGGCTGAATCTGGAAATGTCGGCCCAAAAGTTACCTAAACCGGCCGTATTTTGACGGCTGAATCCTCGTATCAAAACGGCAGCAACAGCAAAGCCAACAGCAGCAGAAATCCAGTTATGAAACGCCAACCCCAGCATCTGCGAAAGGTAAGACATCGTGCTCTCACCGCTGTAAGCCTGCCAATTAGTATTGGTCGCAAATGACATTGCCGTATTGAAGGCAAGGTCAGGAGTTACTTGGGTGGACCAGGAAGGAGCGTCTGCCATCGAGAAGTGCATAGGATTGAAGGGCAAGAGCCCCTGAATGCGCAAAATGGCATAAGTGAAAAGCGTGGAAACACAAGAAAACGCCAGAAGCGCCTGTCCATAGCGGAGCCAGTTCATCTCTTCTTGAGCATCTACACCGAAAAGTTTGTATGTGAGTTGCTCAACGGGTCCGAGAATCTTGCTCAAGAACTGCGGCTTGCCCTCCATAACATGCCAGAGAAAAATTCCCAGGGGCTTAGTTATTAACAACAAGGCCAAAGCAAAAACTGTTATTTGAAGCCAGCCAACAGCGGTCACTTCATTTCCTTTCCGATTAGATCTTCTCCGGAAAAAGTAAGGCAAAAAATAGATATACGAAAAGCGCTGCGCTAGCCAGTCCACTTAAAACCGCATCAAAAAACATTTTCTGAACCTAAACCTTCTCCAGACAGAGGAGATAACAACTCGCCGCCAGAAACAAAACAACAGTGAATGAAATAAAAGCGATGTCTAACATATGAATTTCGTCTTGGGATGCTGGTATTAGCTCGGGCGACACAATACTGAACTATACTTTCGCCCTCATAAATTTCGAGTCAAATTTGCACAGCCCGCTATCAAAATGACGTAAAAATGGTTTTCGTCTTTACGAATTCTTGACGCTTTATGAACTAGAAAAAACGTTTTATTGACCGATTCCCTGATAAATAAAGCCTTGGGTATTGACCAGGACAATGAACGAAGACTTACGTGACCCAGATCTGCTTTTGTCTCGCCTGCAGGAGCAGGAGATTCTATCTAAGCGTGGGCGATTGAAAATCTTTTTTGGTGCAATGGCTGGTGTAGGCAAAACCTACACCATGCTGGAATCGGCCAAAGCACTGCAAGATAATGGAGTCGATGTTGTTATAGGCGTGGTCGAAACGCACGGACGCAAAGAAACGATTGCATTGCTCGATGGCTTCGAGATTTTAGCCCCCAACAAGATAGAGTACCGCAATACATTATTCTCAGAGTTCGACATTGACGCTGCACTGAAACGAAAGCCAGACTTGATACTCATCGATGAGCTTGCTCACACCAATATTCAAGGATCACGACATCCAAAGCGCTGGCAAGACGTAGACGAGCTACTCAATGCCGGTATCGATGTCTATACGACCTTGAACGTTCAACACGTGGAAAGCTTGAACGACATAGTCCAGCAAATAACGAAAATACCGATCAGAGAGCGCGTACCCGATTCATTCATCGAAAAGGCTGATGAAATCGAGCTAGTTGACCTGCCGCCGGACGAACTAATCGAAAGAATGAAGGAAGGCAAGGTTTACTTCCCTGAACAAGCCACGCGCGCGCTGGAAAATTTCTTTCGAAAAGGCAACCTAATTGCATTGCGCGAACTTGCCTTGCGAACTACGGCTGAAAGAGTCGATGCGCAGATGGAACAATATCGCGAATCGAATCGAATTCACGAACCGTGGCCGACGGCCGATCGGATTCTTGTATGCATCAGCCCCAGTCCTTTATCTATTAAACTTGTACGAGCTGCCAAAAGAATGGCGAGCAAGATGCGCTCGCAGTGGGTTGTGGCCTATGTCGAGAAAGGAGCCGAATCAAGCTTATCAGCTCCGGAAAAGGATCGTGTCCTGCAGACACTGCGTCTTGCAGAACAACTTGGAGCCGAAACAGTTCGGCTAAGCGGCAGTAAAGTCAGTGAGGAGCTGATACGTTACGCCCGTCAAAGTAATGTGGCCAAAATAATAGTAGGCAAACCGGCCAGGCCAAGATGGAGAGAAATAATTTTTGGTTCGGTTGTTGATGAACTAATCAGGCTAAGCGGTGTCATCGACATTTATGTAATAACCGGCGATGAGACCCCGCTCAGCACAAATGCATCAACTCGCATCACACCGATAAGTCGAAGTTCAGATTACATTGCTGCAGTTCTGATCGTGGCCATCGCAACATTAATCGCACGCTCGATGTTCAATTACTTTGAGCTCTCCAACGTTGCCATGGTTTATATGCTTGGAGTTGTCGTGACGGCAACAAGATACAGGCGTGGTCCGGCAATCGTGGCCTCAATTCTGAGCGTCGCAGCCTTCGATTTTTTCTTTGTTCCGCCTGTGCTTACGTTTGCAGTCTCGGATACCCAGTATCTTGTCACATTTCTGGTGATGTTCACAGTTGCCCTTGTGATAAGCACTTTGACAGCGCAGGTCAAACAGCAGGCTGAGGCAGCAAGGATTCGCGAGAGGAGAACGGCATCCCTTTATTCGCTAAGTAGGCATCTTTCCTCAACGGCGGATCTGGACGATCTGATTGAAACCGGTCTGGACCATTTAGCAGAAGAATTCGAAGCTGACGTAGCAATTCTATTTCCCGCAGAGACAGGACGGATGGCGGCCTACGAGCTGTCGAGGGGAAGACATTTACTGAAGACGCCTGATGAGGGAGTTGCGCAATGGTCCTTCAAGAATGGCCAAATTGCCGGGTTAGGTACAAACACGTTGCATTCAGCTAAGGCAATTTATGTTCCCTTAAAAGGCTCCGAGCAGGTAATTGGCGTTATGGCGTTATGTCCAAGGCATCCAGAGAAATTGCAAAACCCCGAGCAGCTTCACTTACTGGAAACCTTCGTCAATCAAATGGCAATAGCATGCGAGCGAGCTTTTCTTTCACAAGAGAACGAACAAAGCCGCTTGCAAATAAGAACGGAACAGCTACGTAATTCACTGTTGAGCTCTGTTTCTCATGATCTGCGAACGCCGCTGGCGACAATAACAGGTGCCGCGTCAAGCATTATAGAAGGCTCAGAAGATCTCGACATTCAAAATTGCAAAGACATGGCAGAAGAGATTTATCGAGAAGGCAATCGGTTAAATAGATTGGTCAAAAATCTCTTAGATATGACGCGCCTGCAAGAAGGAAGCCTTAAGCTAAAAAAGGAACTCTATCCCATTGACGATCTGATCGGCGCAGCGCTCTGCGCGGTCGAGTCGCAGTTTGCTGGGCGCAATGTAAACGTAGACATTTCTAAAGCGTCTAATGAAATTCTAGTTTCAGTAGACCCGGTTCTATTCCAGCAAGTCTTAGTCAATTTGCTGGAAAATGCAATTAAGTACACGCCGGAGCAGTCGCCAATTGATATTGAAGCTTCGCAAGACGATGAGTTCGTCGATATAATCATTTCAGATCATGGTCCTGGAATCAGCGCCGAAAAGCGAGAACTGATTTTCAAAAAATTCTACAGAGATAATCCCCAGGCGTCCTCAGGAGCGGGTTTGGGACTTGCCATTTGCACTGGAATTATGGAAGCACACCAGGGAAGGATTTGGGTTGAGGATCGCCCGGGCGGCGGAGCCCGTTTTCACTGCCAGCTTCCCAGGAGCAAAGATTTAGAACTACAGATCGGCGAAGAATCGTCCCTCAAAGAGAAATCGCATGGAGCCTGAAACTATGAACAATTTTGACAAACCGTCAGTCCTGGTGATTGAAGATGAAGCACCCATACGCCGCTTTCTCAAACTGACTTTGAGCGATCACGGGTATTCCTTTCACGAGGCGCTCAATGCAAGAGAAGGATTATCGAAAATAGCATCAGAACAGCCAAGCCTGGTTATCCTTGATCTAGGGTTGCCGGACATGGACGGAATAGAGCTGACTCGCGAAATTAGAGAATGGAGCAAAGTTCCAATTATAGTTCTTTCGGCGCGCGAACAAGAGAAAGACAAAGTATTGGCACTAGATGCGGGGGCAGACGACTACCTTACAAAACCATTCGGTGTGCAAGAATTGCTAGCTCGCGCCAGAGTAGCCATCCGTCATGCTGCAAAATCGCCGCCTCAGGCTGATTCCATAGTTACCTTTGGCCAGGTCAAAATAGATTTTGGCAAACGCCTGGTCACATTCAACGACACAGAACTGCACCTGACTCCAAACGAGTTTAAACTTTTAGCCGCACTGGTTCGCCATGCAGGGCGGGTCATCACGCACACACAGCTATTGCGTGAAATCTGGGGCAGCGAATACACGGACGAAACACATTACTTGAGAGTATACATGGCTCAGCTTCGCAGAAAGTTAGAGACAGATCCGGCACAGCCACGCCATCTAATAACGGAGCCAGGCGTGGGGTACAAATTGAAGCTGGACTAGATAGAGTTGTTTAGCGGTCAATTTGAATTTCGCCGCATTCTTAATCAGCCCGGTTGTCAGCATCAACTTTGATACCGTCTTTATGCAAGCAAACTAAGTCTTGAGGACTTGTTTAGGTATGCGCAGATATATTCATGCCAATCAGGTGCGCAAACGCCTGGGCATCCCTCACTAGCAGGAAAAAGCTATGCAGCGCTTTCACCTTTTGTATTGCTCCTTTGCACTTACTTTCGGAATCAGCTCTTTTTCAAGCGCCTCAGCACAACTTGACGATCCGCTGACACCGCAAAGTCCTGCAGGGCAGCAGGATAATCTCACGCCTAACAGCAGTGCGGGGTCGATAAGTTCAATTGCTCCATCTATAAGCCTGCGGGATATTAACCTTGTCCGAAGAGATCTTGAAGATTTGGCAAAACGCCACAACATGCCAATTCCTAATCCAGCTGCTACAAGACAGCAGTTGGGGCAATCATTTTGGCAAATAGTGTCGGCGCTTGCAAAACTGCCGCCGACAGAAATGACAGCTACAGATTATGCGGAGATCGGTCGACTCACAAATGATTTTGAAGAAGTTGTCGAAGCAGTTAAAGGAAAGCTGACCATGGTGGTGGCAAAGAATGATCTGCCAGCCCAGATACCAGGTTCCGTTAGCGAAGAGAAGGGGCAGGAGTTTAACGAGCGTTTGGCGATTTTGGAAAAGGTAAAGGTCAACGGCGACTTTACTTTTCTTCCTCAGTCCGACGCCGGTCGTGGAATAGTTGACACGATGGCAACCAATATGCGCGGGCGAATCAACTTTCAAGCAAAAGTCGCAGAATCAAAACCGGACTCAATGTTAGGTGATGCGAAAATGTTTCTTCGGCTGACCGCCGCATCGGGACGATTTTTTCCCAGGAACAAGTATTTAATGAGTCCGGAAAATGACGTCGTTGATTACGCCGCTAATCCATTCAACTCTGGTGTCAATGATGTCCAGATTACTAATCTGCAAATCAATAACAACAATAGCAACAACGTGAGACCAACGGTCGCGATGGAGCAGGCCTGGTTCAGCCAGGACCTGAAACTCACTAAATCAACAAGAGCCAACTATCAGATCGGATTGAACAACTTCTCCAATGTATTCGATGCCAATACGATGGCAAATAATGAAACCATGCAGTTTCTAAATACTCAGTTTGTAAATAACATATCGTGGCGACCGAACTTCATCGGACCTTCTTGCATTATGCAAGTTGAGCAGTCGCTCTTCAGGTCAAAGGCATTCGTGCGTGCCAGCAGCGGCATGATAAGTCTGGCGGACAGGGATTTCTTCGGTGGTTACGGCACAAACCATGAACTGCAGTTAGGTCATAAATTCTTCAACAAAGAAGGTAACTTGAGGGCAGGCTTCTGGAACTTCAATTTCCGCTCTGGATCATCTAGACCGTTTGTCACGCCTACAGATACTTCACCCTCGGGACTGCTAGCCATTGTGCCAGGAGGTACACCTACAAGTAGCCGTCCAGTTGGATGCTACTTCAACTTCGATCAGCGCATATGGAAAGACATAGGTGTTTGGGGACGTTACGGCTTCAATGATAAGCAGTTGGGCGAAGTATTCCTTGGCGGTTTGCTGTCCTCACGCCAAGCCTGGTCAATTGGTACAGAAATTCCGATCAAATCTATTGCGAAGATAGGAAAACTCAGACCAAATGACGTTGCTGGTGTTGCATTTGGTAGCATTGCATCGTACAGACGAGGAACAATAACTCCGGCAACGCCTGCTTTTATTGCTCTCAATGGGGTACCAGCAACAACTTTAGATCAGGTAAATGCGAATTTGGCAACTATGCTACCTGGTTTTGCCCCAACAGCAGAAAAAACTTTGGAAGTCTACTACAAGTTCCAGATGAATAAGAACATCTCAATAAGCCCTGACTTCCAGTACATCTGGTCCCCTGGGGCAGTCAGACCACAGCCCGGAATTTTTGTAGCAGGAGCCCGTTTAAATGTAACCTTCTAGAAAGTGGCTCAACAAAAGTTTTCCATTTTCTTTATGCAGAACTCCCAAATATTTAGCTCACCCTAACGGTTCAGCATTTAGGATTGTGATTAGTCAAAGAGGATTGCGAATCTATGCCTGACGAATTAAACTGTTTAGCCTGCATGGCGAGCATCGGTCTGAGCTTAATAGCCTTCAAGAGCATCAAATCAGTTGGCGACGTAATAGTAGACAAAGCTTTAGAAAAGCGGCAACGAACGAAACGCGGGAATTAACTTTGTCAGTGCTAATTTGCTAACTCCGGTAATGTAGACAACGGTACAATGTCAACACTACCGGAGTTGCCATGGGATTCGCCATTGGATTTTTGATCATTTCAGTGGCCACGCTGCTGAGCATTTTCACTCGGCAATATTTGGACCATTCCAACACGATAATGATCTACTTGCTATGTATCGTTTACATAGCAAGCCGATTCGGCAAAGGTCCGTCGATTCTGGCCTCAATCCTCAGCGTGCTCGCCTTCGACTTCTTCTGCATCCCGCCGCACTATACTTTGCAAATAGCTGGAACGCAATCGATCCTGACGTTTTTGATTATGCTTTTCATTGCGCTGCTTATAACGACACTAACGTCTCAAGTGCAAGACCAAGCTCAAATGGCTCGAATGAGAGAGCAGCGCTCCGAGGCTCTCCATGCATTAAGCCAAGAACTTTCATTGACCAGGGGTAAAACTAACCTGTTGCACGTGGCAATAAAACACATTCGAAATCTCTTCGATGCCAAAGTCATCGTTTATCTGCCCGACATTTCAGGAACACTTGTTGCTTGCTCAGAAAATTCGGCCGAAATTCAAAACGCAGAGAAGTCAACACATGCAAATGCCTCTCAAGTTTTCGACACTAAGCGAGCAATCGCAACAGTAGTCAGCACGCCTGAGTCTGGCAAAATGACAGTGCTTGAGTCGCTTTCTCTAGACACAGCTTGGAAGCCGTCGCTGAAGGCAGACTCCCTTTTCCTCCCATTGCAAGGCAACAAAGAAACATTCGGCGTTTTGCAAGTCACTATGAACAACCCAGCACGCACACTAACGCACAGCGATTTTGAGTTTATTCAAACATTGGCGAACCAAACTGCGCTGTGTATGGAGCTTGCCAGCCTTACAGAACAAAATCAAGAAGCACAACTCAAAATAGAAGGTGAACAGCTGCGAAATGCACTGCTCAGCTCGGTTTCACATGATTTGCGGACACCGCTGGCTACGATAACAGGGGCAAGTAGTAGCCTTTTAGAAAATAAGAACACGCTAAAGGACACAGACAAAGAAGAGCTAGCACAGGTCATTCTGGAAGAATCAGAACACATGAGTCAGTTGGTGCGAAATTTACTGGAGATGACCAAACTGGAATCCGGTCCAACAAACATCAAAAAGACCTGGCAAAATGTTGAAGAAATCATCGGTAGTGCTTTGGCGAGAGTAGAAAGACAGCTTGGCGATCGAAGAGTTCAAATTTCATTGGATGACGATTTACCATTATTGGCAATGGACGAAGTACTCATGCAGAATGTATTTCTCAATCTCCTGGAAAACTGCATCAAATACACCCCGGCTAACACACCAATCGAAATAGACGCAAAGCGCCATGATAGTCAGGTTGTTATTCGCGTTATGGACAGAGGAAAAGGCATAAGGAAAGGCGAGGAAGACTCAATATTTACCAAGTTTTACCGCTCACAATCAAACGCAAAGCAGCAAGGATTCGGATTAGGCTTAGCTATATGCAAGGCAATAGTGGCGCTCCACGGTGGAAAAATTAGTGCGCGGAGTCGAGACGGTGGTGGCTCAATATTCTCAATTGAATTTCCAATTGATAGAAACCCTCCTCTGACAGAGATGACAGAAGATAAAAACGCTCCTCTTAAACAGGCAGACTCAGCATTGCCCGAAGCGGCAAGGTCTGCCAGAATAGAAAACAGGCAAGAGACAGGTTCATGACGTCAAATCAAGCCAAAATTCTTTTAGTTGAAGATGAGCAGCAGATTCGCCGCTATCTGCGGGTCACGCTGGGAACCAACGGTTATAAGCTAATCGAAGCTGAGCGTGGCGAAGAAGGTCTTGCAATAGCCGGAACGGAAAAACCTGATTTAGTCATTCTTGATCTTGGCTTACCCGATATGGATGGGCTTGATTTTGCTAAACGGCTGCGAGAATGGACGAGCACTCCCATACTGGTTCTTTCAGCAAGGGGACAAGAAGAGGATAAGATATCTGCTTTAGATGCTGGTGCCGATGACTATCTGACTAAACCTTTTGGCACAGGTGAATTGCTTGCTCGAATCCGGGTAGCACTGAGGCACGCAGACCGCGGTTCCAATGACAGCACCGATAGTTCCTTCTCTTTCGGCAACATCAGTGTTGATTTGGCCAAAAGGATAATTACAAAAGCCGGCGAAGAGGTACATTTAACACCAATCGAGTACAAGCTCTTTGTCATTCTTGTTAAACATGCCGGTAAAGTTATCACTCAAAGACAGCTCTTACGAGAAGTCTGGGGGCAGGGTTATTCCGAAGAGAACCATTATCTTCGCGTTTATATGGGCCAGATTCGACATAAACTTGAAGACGATCCAGCAAGACCAAAATATATAATCACTGAACCCGGAGTCGGCTATCGCTTGAGACCAGACCACACGGAAGGCTAGTGGAGAGACAACCTTGCCGTGCCGTTTTGTTCATTAGCTCGAGCCACTTCCTCTATGAATTGATTGACCACAAAGGCTGATTGAGCTGCTAGCTCAGATGCAGAAACATCACCTGCAGGCGCAGTTCTGCTCCATGTCGTCAGGTCTTCTGAGTGAGGCTGCTTGCGCGCCAAGACAGCACACTCTCTTAATTCGAGTTCAAGGCTCTTTATATTGCGGGGAGCACGAATAGCATATTCATCATCCATATAGGTTACAAACAACTTCAATTTTGGAGCAGAACTTTCGTGCGAGATCTTGATACCTCGAGCTTGCAATTGCTGGGTGATCGATGAGATAAAGTTGTCCTGAGCGCTTTTCATCTTAAAGATAGACTTGTGCTGCGAGCTATTGGGAGCCGCCCAAGGTCCGATCTCGTCCACGTTGACCTCGCTTATGCCCTCCAAATTAGAAACTTGCCTCTGCGAAAGCGGGTCTTTCAAGTGTGTCATTGCATTTTGTTGGGGCAATAACACTAAAGCCACCATGATACAAATCAGCACCAAACTAAACGTGGCAACCTCACGCAATACTTCAAAACCAGTCCAACCCGGGCGAGAGGAATAATCGCTAGATCTGCCCATCGAGTACATATCTTTCACTCTCAAAACGCTACTGCTAATTTAGATCGGGCTCGGTCAAGTTTGCATCAATACAAGGGAAATTCGCATCAAGAATGCATAAAGATCACCGCGTCCGCTCCTGCAGACTGCCACGCAAGGCAATTCACGTAGAAAATACCAGAAGGCGATGCACCACATGCAGTGCATGACCAAACCGTTAAAGAAAACAAGACAATCTAGCCAACAATAATTTTCGGACGTTTTTCCGGATCTTGTTCCACCTTTCTCAGGATTTCCCTCGTGACGGGAGCCGTTTCGCCCTCGCCCAAAAAGATGTATTTGAAGATGTAACTAAGCGGATGTCCCTCTGTCCAGCCGAAGTATGCGTGTGGCAAGGTCCCGGTAGTGTCGCGCAGGTGCAACAGCAGCGCCGCAATGGCGTTAGGAATAGCCGGACTTTCACATCGAAACAGTCTTATGCCGTTTACATTCTGTCCACTTACTTCTAAACAGTCATCACCAAACTCAGACGGATCGGTCAGTGCAATTTCTAAAAAGATAAAAGTTGCCTCGTCCTCAGTTAGCTTGTGTACTTTGCGAGTTTCAATTTCTTTTTCGAGGTGATGGGTGCCACCGGGACGATGCGCCAGCAGGCAGATCTGTCCACTTTCGCTAAGCACTTCCCTGACGAATTCCTTACTTACATCATCAAGCTTGACGTCTTGAATGCGAAGTTCAAGTGATCGCAAAGCCCTGGAGATGAGCGAGGTGCACAAGATCGCGCCGATAAAAAAGGATGCGATGTGCAATCCTTCTGGGCGCTCGACCATGTTGGCTGCAGAGGTATAGATGAAGACCAGCAAGATACTGCCAAAAAGTAGTCTCTTTGCCACGCCTTCCTTCCACGAAACCAGAAGCACAGCGAAAGCTGCCGAGGTGAACAAAACCAATACGCCAGTAGCGTACGCTCCAGCTTGCGCATCGACGTTGGCATTGAATATAACCGTAACCACAAATGATAGAAGGGTAAAAATAATTACGAGCGGGCGTTGTGCTCGTGTCCAATTCGGCGCCATTCCATAACGTGGCAAATAACGCGGCACCAAATTTAGAAGGCCGGCCATCGCAGACGCTCCGGCGAACCACAATATGAGAATTGTACTTATGTCGTAGAGAGTACCAAAACCCTCTCCCATCTGTTCGTGAGCAAGATATGCAAGAGCCCTGCCGTTTGCGGCTCCGCCTTCTGCAAAAAGTTCAGCTGGAATAAGAACTGTAGTGACAAAGCTGCTCACAAGTAACGAGAATGCCATAATAAGCGCGGCAGTGAAGAGCAAGTATCGAGTATTCTTTATTCGCCCTTTGGGTTCATTTGGTTTATCCTGGCTGTCGCCCTTTACCAAAGGCATCACAGCGACTCCTGTTTCAAACCCGGACATTCCCAATGCAAGTTTAGGAAATAGCAGAAGCGAAACACCAATCATATTTGGAACTGAATGATGTACTGAAAACAGCTTGGTATGCCAGTTTGAAATAAGCGCTGGATTGGCGAGCAATTCAGAAGCCGATCGCGCTACCACAATTGCGTTGCACGCCAGGTAAAGACCGACTATCGCCACAGACAGCCCGATTGCTTCCCTGAATCCCTTGAGAAAAACACCGCCAAGTATGGCCAGAATTAGAATAGTTACAGCTATCTTGTTATTTAGAACCTGCGGATACATCGGGTTTTCCACGATGTGAGCTGTCGCGTCGGCAGCAGATAAAGTAATCGTTATAATAAAGTCGGTAGCAGCAAACCCCAGGAGCACCAGTACAAGCGTCTTTCCGCGCCATCCTGGAAGCAAATTCTCTAACATGGCTATGCTGCCCTGCCCAAAGGGGCTTTCTTTGGCAACACGAAAGTATAGTGGCAACAATCCAAAGATAGTTACTAAAACTACAATGCCTGTGGCCAGGGGCGACAATATTCCGGCGGCCAGAAATGCAATACCAGGCTGATAACCCAGCGTGGAAAAATAATCCACACCAGTAAGGCACATCACTTTCCACCAAGAATCTTGATGTACTTCTTCAGCCTTCGGATGGCGACGGATTCCTTCGAAGAGCCAGCGACGCAGTTGAGCCTCAAAGACCCTTCGTTCGGTGCTAACAGTGGACACAGAGAAATTGCCTATGAGGAGGGCACTAGAGTTAGCTTTGATTTAACCCTGGTCTGGCTAAATGAAGGATCAATAAATCCCCTAACGGTATCAAGAAAGTGTAAAGGTTCGCCTGAATAGCCTGGCATGCACGGCTTTGCGTAGATTCCAGCCAAACCGAATCTGCGGCGCTATTAACAGCACAACAAAGATCCGAAAGCGGCAACAACGCGTAAGTAAGCGACATAAGTAAGCGACGATTATGACAAGACTTGAATGATGCTGTTACGCCGTTCGGGAACTAGCATCCATGCCTGCGATGTCGCTCGTATTTAATAATTTATCGGCAAGTACCAGGAACTGTGAATAGTCCTTCTTTTGCGCCTTCAATGTTCCGGCTAACTGTTTGAATGCCTCACCAAGCTCAGCCCCTGGGGCGCTTCGATAGAGCACATCGATCAAATCGTAGTAAAGCACCTCTGCTTCAGCAAAGTTGCCCTTCCCGAGTTCTTCTTCGGCGCGGCTTTTTAGACCTGAAGCATCGTTCATTAGATTTAACCGTAGCGTAATGGCAATTCCTTACCACATATCATCGCTTGCTTTTCTTCGCAGGCATATCCGTTTATCGACTGATCACTTGGAGTCTCCTATTACTTGCGTCTAAAGCGTCTCCACCTTTTGAGTGATTTGGCAACTCCGCTATCTGGCCTGTTCTCAGTGTGAAACTCTGCTAAGATCACAGCGCCAAAGAACGGAAAAGCCTTGTAATGACAACGTCTGAAGCGCCAGAGGAAAACAAGCAGCAAGACTTTGCTCCGCCGTGGATATTCGGAATCACGAACATTCCATTCGGTGTAGCTGGGACGTATACCGGGGTTGCAATGCCCTTTCTTCTTGGTAAAAAGGGTGTACCAATCGAAACAATTGCAGTCATTTCTGCGTTGTCATTACTGCCTGCCGCTTATCAGCTATTTTGGGCCCCCATTCTGGATTTGGGAATGCGCCGGCGCTCCTGGCTCATACTCTGTTCGGTTGCCGGCTCATTATGTCTTGCCTCCACACTCCTATTGAAATCGCCTAACGATTTGACCTCCTACAAAGTTTTGACCGTACTTGGGCAGGGATTGGTAGGACTGGTGGCATCATGTAATGGCGCGCTGGTGTCAACCCGGGTGGATCCAGCAAAACGAGGTCAGGCCGCAGGCTATGTTAATGCTGCGAACCTTGGCGCCGCCATTCTTGGAGGCGGTCTTGTGCTCACACTGGCCGATAAGTATTCGAACGAAGTAGCTGCAATTGGACTGGTACTGATGATCTGTGTTCCAGCATTAGCCGCACTAGCCATACCGGAGCCACCGCCGAAGAAGGAACCGATACTAGCGCATCTTGCAGACATGGGAAAGGAAGTATGGAAGGCGGTAAGGTCGCGGAAAGGATGGACGGGATTATGTTTCTGTATATCGCCAGTTGGAACGGTAGCTCTAACTAACTTACTTTCTGCGTTAGGCAAGGAGTATGGCGTTTCCGGCCAGATGGTGACGAACGTAAATGGCTATGCCGGTGGCGTTGTCACCGCTATTGGTGCCTTAGCCAGCGGCTATATTCTGGACCGCGCTGACAGGCGAAAACTCTATCTACTTGCTGGAGTTCTAACTGCTGCAGTTGCGGCCGGCATAGCACTTTCACCGAAAACGCCGGAGGTCTATGTGGTCGGCAGCATCTTGTATCTGGCTGTCGCAGGATTGGCTTATGCAGCATTCTCCGCAGTCGTTTACGAAATTGTGGGCACCGCAGGAAAAACCGCTTCGACTCTTTATTCAGTTTTCCCCGCAGCTGGCAATCAAGCGATTTCCTACACTGTGTTTCTTGACGGCCGAGCGGGAGGTCAATGGGGGACGAAAGCTATCTTCTGGGCCGATGCAGCATTAAACATGATCGGCGTTGTGGTCTTATTCCTACTTCTCAAGGTAGTTTTTCCTGACAAGGCAAAAAGTGGCCAGACTGAAGAAGCTGAATCTGAACAGATTTCCGAAGATCGTTCCAACAAGCAAAAAGAAAGCTGAACACGGCTCTCATTTTCGTGTAACTCCTCTAAGGGATATGTTGTTGCAAACGTTTGCCCTACAATGGATTTGAGGGGTGTTCTCGTATGCAATGAGTTACGTTTTTTGCATTTCGAGAAATGTATAAATTGATTAGTTCGCAAAACAAGGACAACCTGGCTGATTCTCTCGTTGTGCTTATTGTTGAGGACAACCGTGGTTTTTCGCTTGCTGTTTCAGAAGCGCTCAAATCAAGAGCTGATTTTCCTGTAAAAATAATCAGGGCTTTTAACTTGAATGAAGCAATTTCACAGGTCCCAGCTCCACCTGATGCCGTCTTGCTTGATTTGAATTTGCCAGATTCGAACGGACTGAACACAGTAATCGAGCTTCGAAAGGCTATGCCTAATGTGCCAATCATCGTCATTACAGGACAAGATTGCCTGAAGTTAGCATTGGACGCGCTGAAAAGCGGAGCTCAAGATTACGTCTTGAAAGGCGAAATTGATGGACGTTATCTGGCAAGAACGATTCAATATTCCATAGAACGAATGCAAGCTCAAAAGCAGCTGCTCAAAATAACTAATCAGCGCGAAGATTTTATGGCTGTACTTTCTCACGATCTAAAAAACAATCTCGTCGGCTGCGAACGCCTGATCAAGTTGTTTTTAGATGGTGCTCTTGGAGAAATGTCAAAAGAGCAAAAGGCATCCTTGTCTCTGATGCATAAAACAATGTGTGACTCGATTCATATCAGCAAAGACTTGCTCGAACTCTACAGGTATGACAGCGGAAAAGAGGTGCTGCGAATCGAAGAAGCCGATCTAACAGCAACTGTTCAACGCGCAATAAATGAAGTGCAAGGATTTGCAAGCTATGCCAATGTGCAATTAAATTTCAGGGCTGGCAGCCCCACACAGTTAGCAATGGATAGTATTGCAATTGAGCATGTAGTAGTAAATCTTTTGCATAACGCAATCAAATTCAGCCCGCGAAACAGTGCTGTCGATGTTCAAACTTACCGCACTGATGACACGGCGATCGTAAAAGTGAAAGACAGAGGACAGGGGCTCAGTGACTTAGAACAGCAAAGGCTCTTTAAGCGAATAAATGAGGGACGAATTGACCGCAGTTATGATAATGGCGGCACCGGACTTGGTCTTTATCTGTGCCATCGCATTTTGCAATTACACAATGGAAACTTAAGCTGCTTGAGCAGCAAATCGAGCGGCACGACGTTCCAGGCGTGTATCCCGCTTGCATTTAGCTCCCAGGGGCTATTGCAGGCAAAATAGGTGGCACAGTGACAGAGAAACAGAACGGAAACATTATCAAAGTACTAATTGTGGACGATCAAGAAATAATTTCAACCGGGCTGAAATTGTTTCTTGAGAAAGAGGACTTCGTAGTCTGTGGAGAGGCCCGAAATGGCAATGAAGCGCTTACACTCGCCAGAGAAAGCTCACCGGACATCATACTTATGGACATTAATATGCCTTTGATGGATGGAATCGAAGCCACCAGGAAAATTTTGAGCGAACTACCAGACACGCGCATAATCATGTTCACCACATTCAAAAATGATGAGAGCATATTTGGATCCTTTGCAGCCGGTGCCCATGGCTACTGCATGAAGGACATTAGCCCCACACAACTGAAGTACGCAATCCACACAGTCAAGTCCGGTGCCTCATGGCTCGACGGCAAGGTGGCCGACAGAGTGCTAAGGTACTCCGATCAATTGAAAAAGAACACTGTAGAGAAGAAGTCACTGCAAATTTCCGGATCTCAAAACAAGTTTCAACTCACCGAAAGAGAAATCGACGTTCTTAAGCTATTAGTCGAAGGCTGCAGTAACAAAGAAATATCAGCCCGCCTGATAGTAAGCACCGAAACCGTAAAGACTCATATGCAGCATATCTTCGATAAACTGCGCGTAGCCGATAGAACGCAAGCTGCGTTAAAAACCCTCAAAGAGGGGATACTCGACAGCTAGTATTAACTCATCCGGGCGATTCTATGATCCCAAAGTATGGCATCGATCATCCCCGCATAGAGATGGGATGATCCCAAAGAATGGTAGAGATATCACCCCACCTCAGAAGTATTACCCCTCTAATTTCCCCAATGTCGGGGACGACAATTTCGCCGGCAGGTAGTTAGATAGAAATATGCAAGTCAAATCCGGGGGTGATGAAAAAAATGCTAGAAGAGACAGGAGAAAGCGTATATCATTCTGCGCTGAAGCGAATCGAGAAAACCGAGATGGCATGGGGAAAGAGCCATCCGCGCTTAGTTAATGACCTACGCAATTTATCAGATCTATTTTTTGTTTTTGGAGAATACGAGAAAGCCAAACCACTTTACTGGCGGATTCTCGACATCCAACAAAATGGAAAAAAAGGAATTCTAAATCCCGAAACAGTAGACACCCTACTTTCACTGGGAGAAATCTACGAAGCCGAAAGTGACTTTACGAAAGCCGAACAGCTACTACGCGCAGCGCTCGGAATATTGACAAAGAATGAAATTTTCGGAAGCGAAGTTGAAGCAAGAATTCTTCTGAAATTGTACGGAATCTTGAAGCTGAGTAATCAGCAAGAAAAAATCCTCGAAATCGAAAATAAGCTCTATGTGTTCTTGAATAACTACGCAGCAAACGTAGAAGCGAAAGCAACCCCAAGTTCGACGCCTGTAAATCCGACTGTGTCTACCACAGCAGCAACCGTCGAGCAAGAGAAGCCAAGACTAATCAGCATATACAGCGCTGCGTAAGCAGAATAAACGCGAAAGCGCAAACGAACGAAGTTTTTCCACAACAACTGCAGAAGCAAGCATTCAGAGACTACCGCATCGCAGCGGTAAGAGTGCTTCGGTAGAACAACACTTTAACGACCGCAACATTGCTGTCGCTAGAGCCAGCAGCAATCGCCCCCTCGCCGCCCGCCACATTAAGGTCTGCTGCTGGCTGCTTCTGCTTTCTTTTTAACCGGCGGCGATGAGTTTAAGAAATTAGTCAATACGTGAACTGTTCCAGTTTGCGCTGATTGAAAGTGAGCAAGATTATGAACAAGAAAATGTGGCAGCAGATGCTCGCAGTAACTCTGCTATGCCTATTAACGCTATCACAAAACTTGGCGTATGCTGCAACAATTGCCGGCGGCTCTTCCCCGGCAACACCAAATGCGGTGCCAGCACTATCATTATCTGGCGGCGCTTCAATCAGTTTCACAGAAGCAAGCAAAAAACTACTCTTGAACTTTTGCGCAGAATCAGGAGAAGCCGCATCTATACTAGAGAAGAGCCTGCAAAAATTTGAAGACAGGCTAAGACTCCATACCGAAGAATTGAACAAATGCTACTCGCTCCTCTGCGGCGCTATCGACAGAGGAACACTACAAGCTACTAAAGATAGTCACGTTGAGCTTCTCAAGCATCTGATCATAGAACTAGGTGACAGCTCGCAAGTCAACCAGGGCAATCATAATACTTGCACTCTTGCCGCCCTTGAAACAAAGCTCTATAACGAGTCTCCATCGGTGGTCTGCAGCATCGTCCTTCAAGCTCTTACAGGGACAGTCACCGGGATCAATGGACAAACTGCAACAATTCCGGCAGCCATGCTCGAACCAGACAGAGAATCACAATTATTCCGCATTGGCAGTCCTTGCCGATCATTTTCCAGCCAACTCTTTCAAATCGCTGTAGCAAATTTGTATTGGCAATCGCAAACGAAGGATCCACGGGGTATCAAAGTTCCATTAGGATCGATGAGCTATATTCAGCAATCAGGCGGACCGATGTTCCACGGCGACACAAGCGAGAGACTTGTGATCAAATGGGCTGACGATATAAGAGAGCATGTTTCAAGTCCATGCGGACTTCCAGAAAATAGTCCAGCATTCTCCATGACTTGCCTTATGGGAGCCTATGAAATGCTGACCGGTCGGTCAGCAAAGGACTTCTTGCTTGCTCACAAAAGCCGTCCGGAGAACAAACCAGCAACACTTTTCGGAAATATGAGTGATCTCGGAAACAAGCTTTCCAACTTGAAAAGATCTGGACAATTACCGGCAATTATGGCGATCCATCCAGATGGAGGGATCATTCAAACCGCGCCAAGATTAAGATTGATTGCAGGGCCGGGTGTACTGGAACTCGCCACACCCAAGAGCACGAGCTGGCATGTCGTTTGCATAACCGACTATACCGAGGACAGTGACGAGATTCACTTAGACAATTTTTGGGGACCGCGCTCTGATTTTGTAAACGATCGGTCCCTTCACCTTTCAGAACTTTACTCTAGCTCTTTTGAAGCGAAAAGCAAGAAATAAGAGCCCCTCACTTTAACCGCCACAAGCGCGTCCGCCTCCCGAGGGCGGGCGCGTTTTAATTTCGTCGCCACAAATTCGACACAGGTTGACCCACACTTAACCCCAAATCAAATCTATCTTGTTTGCATTCCAGGGAAGCGATTTCGGAGAAGAAAGATGATTAGACTAGAGAACAGCGATCGAAGTAAGGCTGAAACAGGCGTTAATTCAATACCGCTAGTAGATCTTAGTAAAGAGCAAAATGCCAAGTTGCTTGAGCGAACAACCACTATTGGCGGACCCGTCAACGCGGAAGCACGAGTACAATTCTCTAACATCTACAATGAATGCTGCACTGGGGTCGATAAATCTCGCGGACCGCAAAATAGGAACGAGCGCGCTGAGCAACAAGGCGCGGCTACTGATCCAAAATGGGGATCAGCACGCGATCGCTTGACCAAAAACGACTCTCAGAAGAACGAAATCAGAGAAAAAGGCTATCGGCAAATCCAATATGGAGATACCTTATCCGATATTGCCAAAGCCAACCTTGAATTGAAAAACGGCGGCAAGGCTGCTTCTGGCGCTGAAATCTGGCGAGAAGTAGAGAGACTTGCCAAATTGAATAACCTCGACCCGCGAAAGAACATTCGACCAGGCACGAATATCTACATGGAAAAATGCGACGACCGGGATAAGGCACCAAAGCCGGGTGATAAAGATGACAAAGCAAAGCTATCTGTACCGGCGACAGGCGATGCTGGTAAAGGCGATGCTGGTAAAGGCGATGTAAGTAAAAGCGATGTAGGGAAAGGTGATATTGGCAAAGCAGATCCTGGCAAAGGCGATGTCAGCAAAAGCACTGATGAAAAAGCAGAGAAGCAAGCGTCCACAAAGGGTAATGGCCAATCCAAAGACGGAAAGAAACCAGGTATAAAAGATGCGCTCAATCCCGACAACGCAGACACGCCGAAGTCCCCGGACCAGACACCTTCGATATCTGAGTCTGACGATCCAATTCTTCAAAAGCCGGCGGATTCTGATGAAGAGCAAGATAATCCGCCAGTGAACTACACTCCTTACAAAGCGGCTCCCCCCGACGAAGGTCTTAGATCAAGAGAACATGATAGCAACCAGGAGCAACAGCACCAGGAACAGGAGTTTAAGAAAAGAGAAGAAGGCCTAAAGTCTAAAGATGAGGATCTCAGACGTCGAGAAGAGGATTTAAAGCGCCAGTTAGAAGATCTGCAAAGACAGAAGGAAGAGCTAAGAAGGCGTGAGGAAGACCTGAAGCGGTGTGCTACTGGAAAAGATGACAGCGGAATCTGGGAGCACTAAACAGGCAGATCATTCTACCTTCGACCTGACTCAAAACCAGCCTGGAGCAAACACTCCTGTCGGTTCGATTCCGACCTCGGAGAATGGCTATCCTGATTATGGGGTAGTCTTTTCCATTTGTGGGACCATTGTGGGACTTCAAAGTGCCTGAGCAAAAAAAATGATTGACTCTATAGAGCACGCATGAAAGCTACAGATTATTTTCTGCCAGAAATTGATGCATCTTTTTGAAATATGCATTTCCCTTGCCGAAGGATCCATGGTCGCCATCTGGCAAGATGAGCAGGTCTTTTGTGGAAATGGATGAGTGAAATAGGTCAATCGCATTTTGAACGGACAACATATTGTCTTTCTGTCCATGAACAATTAGGAGCGGAGGATGCGCATGATTGAATACCGCAACGTTATCCATCGTCTGCTTTGGAAACCAAGAATCGGGATACAGTTTTAACCAAGGCATTTTGTCCCGGCTAGCTCTTAAAAGGGACGAAAATCCTGATTGCAAAACGACGGCGCCTACCTTCCATTGAGTGACCAGCTGCCCTGTTACTCCCAAAGGATTCGCCATAAGCGATAATCTGAGCTGGTTCGTAATGCTCGGTTTTCGATAAATAGTCGTAAGCCGCAACAGCGTCCAGACACACTCCATCGAGCGAAGGTCGTCCCCCACTGCTTCCATAACCACGATAGTTATACAGAAGGACCGAACCTTGACAGTGTAGGAGCATACGTGCCATTCCGGATCGATTGTAGAGACTGCCTCCTCTGCCCTGGCTGACTAGAAATACACGAGTCGTGTTCGGCTTTTTGAAAAACCAACCGTGTATAGAGGTGCCGTCGCTGGCGGAAAAACAAATATCCTCGGGCCTGTGGCATTGATGAGAGCCGGACAAAAGGGAGTGATTGTCGAAGTTTACTCACAGGATGGCGATGGCTACGATGTTGAGTTTTTTGACAATGAGGGATACAGTGGCGCTGATGACCATGACAGAGGGGGACATCAAACTGAGTAATGCCTGATTACAGCGGACATATGACTCATGATGAATACATTGCAATTCGACGCGAGGAATTGTTGGGGATTGCACGAGATGTTCTGAATAATAGAATTCTTGGGGTAGAGGCATGCGTGCGCATGGCGCCGATGTTGGGTGAGCTGAATCTAAGGCAGGACGAAGATCTTCTGATTATTGTCGGCGTGGACTCTGAATGTGATTATATATTTGAAAATAAGAAGCTGAGTCCAAAAATACACAAGCAGCACGCTACTCATCTTACTGCTTGCGAAGAGGGATATCGAAAATGGATTCGCATAGCTTGCGAGAAATTGCTCGGTCATTATGCAGCGAAATGGGAGGTTGCGGAAAGTGATGAGGAGCTGCGCTAGGTATGATGAAGGAAACCTGCACTCCGTTTGAGCAAAGTTTTTTTTTGTTCTCCTCTGTGGATGTAGCACAGGCTTGCATATGCAGTTATTTGCAGTAGATTTCGACGACGGATCCATTTCGATCTCTTCCATAGAGCCGCACTGATATTGGCTTCCTGGATACGAAGAGAGACAGTTTATCTTGCAATACCTTTCGGTTGTCCTTCGTCCGCCCTCCGGCAATGGATCGCTTCAATATTCAATCCTGCCGGTTTGCCATCGAAGAGTCCCATACCCATCCTTTTCCCCGAGAGGTGTAATTGATTGCAAACCACCAGGAGCTGTCGACCTCGGCGAAGCCGCCCAAAGGGCTTGAGGTTGACAGCTCCTGCGTTTGAAATATCTTGAGTAAGAGGGGGATCCGGAGCCCGGAGCCGTTTTGAGTTTGCAACTGCTAGTTGCAAAACTGCAGAAAAACTCTTTATGTTAGCTCGTTGGATGCACCGCTTACAGTGCCTCTTCCTTGAAGCTTTCCTATTTTTGATCTTTGTTGCTTTTGATGCATGCAACTTGCTCAGCAACACTTGGATAACTTCTAGAATTCTCCAGACAGTGCCTGGAGAATTGCTCACTCGAGTTTACGGCAACCTTCTTGCAGGGGCAAGGCTACATTTAGTTGTCAAATACAAACGTTAACTGGATGAAATTGGTCAAAAGCAAAAATTCATACGCTTTCTAGAGATTCTCTGGGTGTCAAGGGGGCGAAGTTTGACAAGGTTCACTAGAGGCAGCATAATAACATTTGAGGGTTCGGCCTCGAAGTTGCTACGGTGGCTTCAACGGCGTTACCCTCTTCTTTTTTGTCTCAGAACTTTTCTTATGGTCTGGCCGTGTATGGATCCGGTACATAGGCTATAGAGAATGCGGTGATCTTCTCGCCAGAATCGAGCTCCAGGACGGCTCTGTGCTGCAAAGTTCCCAGGTAACCTGCAAACTGATCGGCTATCTCCTGACGAACAGGAGCATCCATACCTCTTGCCGGAATACGGAACGCCCAGTTGACGCAATAAATACAAACGTCAGCAACCTGAACCGGGTAGGTCATGTCGGACGATACGAAAAGAGGAGAAGGAACAATCCTCGATGCGCGCCACCTGCCGGTTTGAGTTTTGTTGAAATAGTTTTCTACGTGTCGCACAAACTTGCGATCAAGAATTTTGTCAGTTTGGTCCATTACCAACAACCCTGTGTCGTCCGTTTGATCTAACAGTTGAAAATATCGCTCAAATAGAAAAACGATGTCCTTCCTGAGGAAATCTTGTGCAGTGAAGTTCGCTGGCTTTTGAACGCCGCGCGGTATTGCAACC
Organism: Candidatus Obscuribacterales bacterium; assembly: GCA_021732085.1. GTDB lineage: Bacteria > Cyanobacteriota > Vampirovibrionia > Obscuribacterales > Obscuribacteraceae > JAIEPM01. The sequence goes on from JAKFVQ010000008.1 coordinate 51,846, forward strand.
GCAAACACTCTTGCATCATGACCAATCAGTAGCCGAAAAATCCCATGCACCATTTCTATACTGGATTGCCCGTAGGCCGTGAATGACTCCCTGTGGGGAGTCTGACCTTGCGCATTGTCGTTGAGAAATCTGAGAGCTGCCTTACGCCTTGCGACAGGCTCCATTAACGGGTTCTGAGCGGCCCACTTGAACCGCTTTTTGTTCAGCAGTTTTTCGCCTTTGATTTCACTGCCATAGTTATGCAACGCATCGCCGAAGCAGGATTGTTCTAAATCCCGGACGGCTTGAATAAATGCCCAGAGTTTTTCGGCATGAATAGCTATCCCGCCATGAATTTCATATGGCAGGTTTCTGTGATCGTGTCCGCTTTCGTCGAGAAAAAGCAAAAATGACATTTGATCTCTCCAAACCTCGACATATTATTGCACTTGTTGGAAGAAACTGTTTTGGTCGGTAATGCCAGGAATTGCAACGCTATTGAACCCGGCGCAATTTTGCTTTGCTGTCAGACGGCTTCGGAGCTGGCATCCCCATTGATGCCGCTATGCTCGCTGCCACCTTTTGAGAGGCATCGCGCATACGTTCTGCGCTTGTCACAATGTAGCCGGCTGTTGGGTCGCTGCCGGTTTTGTGATTAAGCAGCCGCTTCAATGTGTAATAAGAAATGTCCAGGCTTTCAGCGATCGTTTCAAAAGTGCGCCTGAGATCGTGCTCAGTGAATTCAACTCCGGAATGTTTAATTACCTGCTTGATGGAATCTCTAATATCACAGATAGGCGCGCCAGCCTTTGTTGGGCTAGGGAACACATGCTCCTTGCCACCGGAAATCTTGCTGCGCTTTTCTAGCATTTCCTGCAGATACGTGCTCATTGGCAGCACAAACTCTGTGCTGTTTTTGGTGTCTTCAATAGAGATCACCTTGTGTTGGAAATCAACATTTTTCCATTTGAGCCCCAGAGCTTCGCTGCGTCGCAATCCTGTAAAAAGTTCTAGCAAAAGTACGTCGCGCGCCTCCAGATTACTTAGCCTGGAAACAGCTTTATACCAGGCTTTTAGCTGATGGGGACGAATCACTGTTTGCCTGCGAGGTACTTTGTTCCATAGCCTGGCATGTTTGAGACGATCTACCGGGTTGATAGTAAGTAGTGGTTTTCCATCAGCATCCTCATATACTGCGATGGCGTATTTGAAAAGCGCACGCAAGATTCGCATGGTGTAGTTAGCCTGTGCACCATGCTCTTTGCTCAATTCAAGATGCCGTTTTTGAACCATGTCGCGAGTTATATCCACAATGGGCAGCTTGAGCCAATCGCCGAGGCATCGTTTTGTAAATCGAACATAGTCCTTGCTTGTTTTTTCTTTCAATTGGCGCTGCTCAAGATAATCCGCAAGCAATTTTTCTAAGCTCAACTCTGAGAAGTTTTTTTCTATTTTTTCTGCAAGTTCCGCTTGAATTTGCTCTTCAATTTCTTGTGTTTTCACTGCCGTCGGGTTGATACCCTGTGCCATTAAGCCGATAATTCGTTTTGCCTCTGTTCGAGCCCATTCAGTGCTCACGACGCCATGTTTGCCAATCGTCACAGTGATGTTCCGACTTCTCCCTTTGGGCTTGCCGTTCACCAAATATGTTTTCGTAAGCTTATTCGACTTCTTACCAAGCACGATTCGAACACAAAAGCCCTTCAGCTCAGTATCTCTGCAATATCCCGGCTCGTTTAATTGCTCCACCGCCGTCTTGGTCAGCTTCTTTTGCATGGCTCGCCTGTTGACTGTTAATGTCCCTTATCAAAACTTGTGGGACTTTGTGGGACTTCCTGGAGACAATTATAGAACATCCGAGAAATCTAGGCGAGAGTGAAGATGCCTATCATTTCATCCTTTACAAACTTCGAGTAACTTTCAGAAATGCCACGAAACCCAAAAGTTACTGACTCAAAATCAGCCGGAGCAAACACTCCGTGTCGGTTCGACTCCGACCTTCGGCAGTACCTTTTCGAGAATGTGCCATCCCGAATTTTGGGGTGGCATTTTCGTTGCGGATTTTTTAGCTTCTATTTTTGTATTCGGGCCGAAATCAACTTGTGGAGTTCTTGAAAGTCTATCGGTTGTTTTGCCAGGTCGAGTTGAAGCAATTCCTCGGCGACCAGGCTCACAGCCTCAGCACCTGTAAGGACGTTTTCGTCTGTATCCTTCACTACAAAGCACTCATTCACTAGCACTGAGAGTATTGGTTTGCCACGCATTTTGTCGAGCCACCGGCCTTTGCCGAGTTGGGGTTTAGCTGCACCATCTAGGTACTCTGCTTCAAGTTCTCGAAACGTTTGCTCTACGTTAGCAAACTCAAGCTGCCCGGCAACAGCTGCAGCTCTTTTTCCCAGATCAGCGCAGGATTTCAATTGATCCACTGCTTTTGCAGCTGTCGGAAAGTTGGCAGGGTTGGTGAAGTCTTCGATCCATTTTGCTTTCTGCATTTCTCTGAGTCTTGCTATAATTTGATTTGCGATATCAAAAAATATCCTCTCAGAAGCTAGCTTCAGAAGGCGCTTTATCAATTCAGCAGGCTTACATTTTGTTAGGAAGATGCTTTGTGGCAAATATTCTGGATCCAAGAAATAACTCTCCAGCTCACGCTTTTTCCAAATCAAAAGGTTGTATGTCGCGGGATCTGGAAAGTTTGCCCATGCATTGTTTACTGCATCGTCATCGTGGTAATCACCACAAAATAGTAATTCGGGTGGTGCTGATGCAAGGCTTGCGCAGCGCTCTTCACACTGAATGACGGTCCAAGTGCTTTAACTGCGATATCAGTATCCCTAGCTGGCTCAACTTCAGCCGCATAACCAGTACATTATTGCGACGCATTCAGAACACATCTTTGACTCTGTCGATGAGCGCAATCGGCTGCTTCTACAACCAACGAAGAAGTAGTTATGGAAGTCAGATCGGGTGTTTCTGCAGAAGCGGTCAATCAAACAGCGGCGCACGTACTCTTTGTGGAGGGAAGTGGGCAAAACGCAATTGATCCGAGGGCGCTTACCCGGCTACTGGCGAACGAATCCTCGGTGCCATTCAGCATTAAGGTGTAGCTCGGGTTCATCTATGAGCACGATACCAGGCTGTTTGCGTGTATATTTCCAGATCAAAAACAGCGTTGAGATGACTTCCTTTTGTCCAGAGCTAAGTCCATCAAATGGAAAACTGGATTTGCCACCCCTTGGGTTAATACGAAGTTCCACAGCACGTTCTTCAAAGTCTCGCAATTTCGCCAGACTCGCATACTCTGCGATGATTTTGTTGAGCTGTTGGACAACGGCTTCAGCTTCCTCTTCGTTAACACTCTCGAACAGTCCTTGCCTGCCCATGAGAGCACGAATAATTTCTATCTTGAAAGCGCTGATGGGTGCGAAAAACTCGGGACCATGTCGGCGCCGCCAACGATCTCCAGTCCTCATCATTCCAAGGTCAGGACTACCTTCCTGAATTTTCCGGTAGCTGTTGAAATACAAAAATGGCGGAAAGATCATTGGTTCTCCAATGATTCCCAACAGCGACAGAAATAGGCTCACTCTTTGTTCGCGATGCTCGATGCGTTTGGAATTTTCGAACATTGAGCTAATGCGTTTGGGACGATTATATGGTTCGACAGTAATTCGTTCTTGCCCACAGGTAAGGGAAACAGTGAATTCCTCACCATCCAAAGTGAACGATCCGCTGATCCGTGCGAGCTTGGCGCCTGATCTTACCATCAGTTGAAATGGATCAATAAAAACGTCCGCATAATGCATGAAATCAATGACTGACCACCATTCACTGAAATCCTTCCTGTCGGTCAGGGACAAAAAGAGCAAGGCACAGCACTCAAGGATCGAAGTCTTCCCCAATCCGTTTTCACTTCCTATAACAGTAACCTGTGGATCGGACGCAAGCTTCGGTCCCCGAAACTCGATTTCGAGGTTGTCAACACTTTTGTAATTTTCGATGTGAAGAGACCTGAGGCGTACTCTCAAGGGAGCCGGCAGCGGCTCTTTTTTCACAGGTGATGTCATTGACAAGTCCAACGAGAACTATTCCAGTATACAGGCTGGCGATCTTGACAGCAAACCAAATCTGCGACGGCTTGCTGCAGATTTGATAGACATGGCTGCCATAAGACTACAGATAAAAATGCTTACTCAACCAAATCAATCGCAATTAGTGATGCGGCGTCAACTATCTGGAAATTGCATGGGAAGTGCTGTCTCAGGTCCATATTGCGCCACTCCTCAACAGGGCGGTGCTAGCTGCTGGTACGGTCCTTTGCTTCGAAGAAATAGCTTTAGAATGAGCTTGCCGGTTTTGGCTTGCTTCAGCATCTCATCCAAGAATACACGAAATCACAAATCGCGAGTGCACAGCTTCAACAGAACGCAAGCGCCTCGTTTGCCGACCGGCGGCTCACAGGAACTGTCCTGAAGAACCCGTTCCAGTGAGCTGCTTGCTTCTCCAAACGCCAGACCCGTTCACCCTCAGTTCATACACCGTACTTTATGCTCGCAAATCAGGAGATCTAAAAGATGATTTGCGAAAAATCTGCGCGCGCCAATTCTCTTCTACGGTGGTTGGACTCTGACTCAGTCAATGAAGATCCCCGCCTCAACTTGCCAGGGGAACCTCGTACCGAATGCGATCGATGGTTACCCTTTATATTTTTGCACGCCGGTTGTGCGCTCGTGCTCTTCACTGGGTGTTCAGATTTCGCAATCATTGTATGTGCTGCTTTATACTGCATACGCATGTTTGCCATCACTGGTTTCTACCACCGGTACTTCTCTCATCGGGCTTTTAAGACATCGAGAGCCTTACAGTTCCTATTTGCGCTGATCGGCTCCGCATCGATGCAGCGTGGGCCGCTATGGTGGGCAGCTCACCACAGGGTCCACCACGCACGTTCTGACAAATACGGGGACCTGCACTCGCCTACCGAGCGCGGCTTTGTCTGGTCACATATCGGCTGGCTGACATCTACAAAAAACATGGCTACGAACTACGAAAAAGTTTCCGATTTCGCCAAATTCCCAGAGCTCAGATTCATAAACAGATTCGATTGGGCGATGCCACTCTTGCTCATAGCGCTACTTTATCTCACTGGAGACGTTCTCAAAGCCAGCTGCCCTGCGCTGTCAACGGACGGTTGGCAATTAGTGGCGTGGGGTTTCTTCGTCAGTACAACCATCTTGTTTCATGCCACTTGCTCCATAAACTCAGTAGCCCATCTCTTCGGTTACAGAAGATTCGAGACTCCGGACAACAGTCGCAATAACCCGATACTTGCCATACTGACGTTCGGAGAGGGCTGGCACAACAACCACCACAAATTCAGCAACTGCGCAAGGCAAGGGTTCACCTGGTGGGAATTGGACATTACCTACGCCATGCTCGTTCTCTTCAGCAAGTGTGGTCTGGTTTATGACTTGAAGCCACTTCCATGTACAGAATCCTTATCAGAGCACGCGGTCTTCAGTTACGTCGACGATAAAGCAGGTGGGGCTTGAGCGAAATAGCCATAGTCGGAAGCGGAATCGCCGGTCTTGGACTGGCGTATTATCTCAGACACGCCATCGATAGAATCACAATTTACGAGAAAGAAAACTATCTTGGTGGCCACGCCAATACAATAGAGACGAATGATAGCGGTAAGCGAATCCCAATCGACACAGGATTCATGGTCTTCAATCACGTCACGTATCCGCTTCTGGTCGAGCTTTTTGCTGAACTTGCAGTGCCTATAAAGAAGACCGATATGTCCTTCTCAGTGCAGCATAAACTCTCTGGATTGGAATATGCCGGCGCAAGTTTCGACCGACTCTTCGGAGATCGAAGGAACATTATCAACCCCCGTTTCTGGCGATTGCTCGGAGAAATAGATCGATTTAACAAAGAGGGACATGCAGGGGTTGCAGAGCCAGCCAACATCGCTTTGAGCCTGGCTGAATATGCCAAAAGAAAAGGACACAGCGAGGACTTCATCAATCTCTATCTGGTACCGATGTGTTCGGCGCTTTGGTCGGCGCCACCTGGCAAAATGATGAACTTCCCAACAATAACATTGCTGCGCTTTTTCAAGAATCACGGGCTTCTTGGCTCCAACACACAGCACCAGTGGTGGACCGTAGAAGGCGGCTCCAGAGAATACGTGAAACGACTTGTAGCCACGTTGACCAGTGTACCGCGAATTGCAAGCAAAGTTCTCCAAGTGAGAAGAGGTACAAAAAAAGTGTTCGTCAGCACCAATGATGGCGTCACAAGAGAATTCGACAAGGTGGTGATGGCATGCCATGCGGACGAGGCACTGCGCTTGGTGGCAGAACCGACAGAAGACGAATCCCGTTTGTTATCAGCTTTCTTCTATCAAGAAAACGACACAATATTGCACACAGATAGCAACGTGATGCCGATTGCCAAAAGATGTTGGGCATCCTGGAATTATCGCATTGATGAGAATAACTCCAGCACTCACTATTGGATGAATAGCCTGCAGCAAGTTTCCGAAACACGCGATTACTTCGTAACTCTAAACGGTGCCCATTTGGTCGCTCCCTCGCAAATTTTGAAAAGGCTTACATACCAGCACCCGCTCTTCGATCTTGCAGCGCTCAATGCCCAGTCTAACTTGCATGTACTGAACGACCGTTCGCCCCGTGATCAGGTCTTTTACTGCGGCAGCTATTTCGGATATGGCTTCCACGAGGACGCGCTCAAGTCGGCGCATCAGCTGGCGGAAGTTTTGAGAGGCAAGGTCTTATGCCAATGAGTTCATGCCTTTACGAGTGTCAAATCTGGCATGAGCGGAGACTTCCTCGCTTTCACACGTTTACGGCAAAGCACTTCATGTTTTATCTCGATCTTGATGAGCTCGGTTCACACAAGAGCCAATCAAGACTTCTGGGCGTAAATCAATTCAACATCTTTTCCATCATAGAAAGAGACTACCTGCCAGATGAGTCCGCTCGCTTTCAATCGTTAGTTGATAGAGTGAAAAGCACCTTACGCAAACTAGGTGTCGAACAGGAAATCAAGCGAATCGATCTGCTCACCAACGCCAGAATTTTAGGTTATGTTTTCAACCCGGTCAGCTTTTACTTTTGCTTTTCAGAAGCGAAGCAACTCATCTGTTGCTTGTGTGAAGTCGGCAACACTTTTGGAGAGAAAAAAGTCTTTCTGGTGGAGACTGACAGCGATGGACTATTGAGAAAGCGTCAGAAGAAGCTTTTTTACGTTTCTCCCTTTACCGACCTCAATCAGGATTTCGATTTCAGAATCATCGCCCCCGGTGAGAATCTAGACATCGGAGTAGACACGATGGATGGTGGCACTGCCATCGTCAGGGCTTCTTTAAGAGGTAAGCGAACTGCCTTGACGGACGGAAATCTCCTGAGACTTCTTCTTCGCTATTCATGGGCGACAGTGAACATTATTGCTCTAATACACTTTCATGCGCTCCTGCTATGGCTGAAGAGAGTTCCTTTTCACCGAAAAGAGGAATCTCCAGAAATGCAAGTGGATATCTTAAACCCCGCAACGAAACCTTCAAAGGTGGCAGCAAGTAGGTCGAACAAACATGGCAACGTTAACTAACGATACACGTCCCAATCAAAGGACAAGCACCTGGTGGCAAAATCTGGCAAAGGCGCAAGTTTTGTCTGTACTGGAAAGAATGCAACTAGGATACCTGCAGGTGGTGCTCAGCGATGGCAGTCAGAGAACATTCGGAGCTGGTTCAGGCGATGTTAGTGCAAAAATAAAGGTACTTTCCAATGAGATGTACGAGCGTTGCATAATGTATGGCGACCTCGGTTTAGCCGAGTCGTACATGGATGGTCTTTGCGAGCTTGAAAGTGTTCGCTCGGTAGTGAGCTGGTTTCTTCTGAATCAAGACTCCCCGGTTTTGAATGAATCGAAGAACGCAAGCAAAATTCTAAATCTGATCGGCGTCGCGAACAAGCTCGGCCATGTCCTGCGCCAAAACTCGAAAACAATGAGTCGTAAAAATATCGCTGAGCATTATGACCTCAGCAACGAATTCTTTCAGTTGTTCTTGGATGAGACTATGACATATTCCTCGGGACTTTTCTCTCATCAAGGGATGACACTGGGTGAGGCTCAGCACGCAAAATTCCAGAGAGCAGCTCAACAACTTAGAATCTCATCAAAAGACAGATTGCTCGACCTTGGGTGCGGATGGGGAGGCTTGAGCCGCTATCTTGCAAAAAACTTTGGCTGCTCGGTTACCTCGTTGACAATTTCGCGGCAACAATATGATTACGCTAAAGCATTAATTGAAGAAGAGGGTTTGCAGGACCTAATCGATTTGCGCCTGGAAGACTACCGCGATCATCAGGGTCTTTACGACAAAATTGTTTCAATCGAGATGATTGAAGCGGTTGGTGACAAATATATGGACGTGTTCTTCCAGAAAGTAGACTCTCTTCTGGTCAAGGATGGATTGCTCTTAATGCAGATGATCACGAGCGCTGACTCAAGATATGAGATTCTCAAATCAAATGTGGACTTCATTCAAAAACACATTTTTCCAGGCTCTCTTTTGCCATCGCTGGCTCGAGTAAACAAGGCAATGATGAAATGTGGGGACCTCTTTCTTGTAGACCTTTTCGATTTGACAGACTCTTATGTGACCACCCTGCAACGCTGGCAGGATGCCTTCGAATCTCAGCTCGACGAGGTTCGCGAAATGGGATTTGATGAGCGATTCATCCGCAAGTGGCGTTACTACTTCGAGTACTGTCAGGCAGCATTTGCAATGCGCAATGTCTCCGTCGTACAAGCTACATACTCCCGTCCGAACAATCGGAATTTATGCAAAGACAGGACAATCCAATGAGTGATAGTGTTCAGCTCATTCTGTGCGGCTTCACAGCCATCTGCATCTACATGCTCCTCGTATGGGTTGCATCACTTTTTTTGCGCAATGCCGGAATAGTCGACATAGCATGGGCTTTCGGATTCACGTTTATGACTGGACTTTACGCCGTCTTGTCGCCACCGCAGTTTCCCTCGGACGTTCTTCTAGCAAGCATGTACGTAATATCGAGCCTCAGATTGACCTGGCATCTAGGCAGGCGCTTCCTCCGCTGGTACCCGAAGGAAGACGCACGATATACAGAACTGCGGGCGAAAATGGGTAGAGCAGTGAATGCGAAAATGCTTCTGGTTTTTCTTTTCCAGGGAGCTGTTCTCGTCTTGTTTACGGCTCCTCTGGTAGTCTCGCTTACAGACGGTCGCTCTGAACTAGACGCCTTGGGTATTATCGCGATTGCATTGTGGATTCTGTCCCAGATAGGAGAGTCGTTGGCCGATTGGCAGCTCGCGAGCTTCGCGAAAGATCCTCAGAACAGCAACAGAACCTGTCAGCTTGGTTTGTGGCGATATTCTCGTCACCCGAATTACTTCTTTGAATGGCTGAGTTCGGTGTCATTTGCGCTCTACGTATCAGGTTCTCAGTCCGGTCTCTGGACTTGGGTCAGCCCGGCGCTGCTTCTGCACTTACTCTTCAACGTGACCGGTATAAAACCTTCTGAAGAGCATTCAGAAAAGACAAGACCTGACTACGCGGATTATGCAAAACGTACTAGCATTTTCGTCCCATTGCCCAGGAGGAATGTTCGATGACCGCAACGGCGACAGGCAAACGCGTCTATGCCAGAGACAAGAAGAGCAATATAGTCCTGTACGATTTGCTTGCCACTGGGGTCGTACCCGAAGCCGTGATCCGAGTCGGCATCAAGGAGATGCTAAGACAAAAGCTTCGAGATTTCAAAACAGTAGATCCTGATCTTCTTCGACAGCGTACGCAGCAATTTGCAGAGGAACTGAAATCTTATCCTATCGCTATCGAGACTGATTCTGCCAACACCCAACACTATGAGGTGCCGCCAGAATTTTTTGAATTAATACTTGGACCACACATGAAGTACAGCTGTTGCCTGTACGAAGATGGTGACGATCTCAAAAACGCTGAGCTTCGCATGCTTGAGCTAACGTGTTTGCGAGCAGAGCTTGAGGACGGGCAACGCGTTCTTGATCTCGGCTGCGGATGGGGTTCTTTCACAATTTACGCAGCAACAAAATTTCCGAAATCGAAAATCACTGCCGTTTCCAATTCGCATTCTCAAAAAGAGTTTATCGAGCGGCGGGCTGAATTACACAAGCTTACTAACATCCAAGTTTTAACTGAGGATGTAAATCATCTGCAGCTTCCAGCCGGCTCATTCGACAGGGTTGTGTCTGTCGAAATGTTCGAGCATGCAAAAAACTATGAATTGTTGCTCGAAAATATATCTACTTGGCTGAACGACGACGGAAAACTATTCATACACATCTTTTCCCATATCTTGCATCAGTATCACTTTGAAAACGAAGGCGACTGGTTAGCCCGCTATTTCTTCAGTGGTGGCACGATGCCCTCACATTCACTTCTGCTCCAGTTCGATAAACATATGAAAGTCAGCCAGTCTTGGCAAGTAAATGGGTCTCACTATCAAAAGACGGCAGAGGCCTGGCTGGAGAACATGTCTTCCAATCGCGACAGGCTGATGAAAATAATTGCTACTACATATGGTGCTGGGCAGGAAAAAAGATGGTGGGTATACTGGCGGTTATTTTTCTTGGCCTGCTCAGAGTTATGGGGATATGCCGGAGGCAATGAATGGATTGTCTCCCACTACCGATTTGAAAAGGCTGGCAAGAGACCAGAATTGCTTCATTGAAATCTAGCTTTGCTGTTTCACATGCAGCGCAATTGCTGGTGCCATCAGTGGGCTTGGCACTGCAAGGACTTTGATTAGCTTTCTACTTTGAGTACTGCTTCTTTTCAAGATTGAGAACTTGTGATTTGCAATAAGGAATCAATATTTCCGGTGCCAAATTCTGCGCTCTCAAAATCAACTCAACATCCTTCAAGAATTCAAGAGCAGCTTTCTTGCTATCGAATTTAGCAACGGCATTAGCTATCGATGCAATGCAAGCCTGGTGATGACTCAGAGAACCCAGGTTTGTTGGTGAGGCCGAATGCAAGACTTCAAGGTATTCGCTTTGAATTGCCGCTAGCTCCCCGAACTGGGGCTTGAAACAAGCGATCTTCGCGCTGAGCAAAAACGCATCTATTCCAGGATTGTCATCGGTCCACGTTTTGTGATCGTTATAAAACTCCGAAACGAACTCAAATCCTTTTTCATCCTGCTTGTGATGATGCAGGCAAAAACAGCAATACGCAACAGCTTGCCCAAGAACTCCACGTGTCCGTTCTTTGTCCTTATGGGACAGTGAAATCAAATCATCCGAGTACTTATTCAGTTCAGCAAGCGTGGCTAAACCAGGATTTTTGGATAGAGATAGAAAAAATTGGTGCAGGACCCAAAGCCGCACTTTGTCTTTCTTATAATAGTCTTCTGCCCATACTATTTTGGTTAACGAATTACTGTATTGAAACAAAGCCTCTGTGCCAACAGCTAACTTGAGCGCTTGCAGAAATTTCATTACAGTTACAAAGTGCTGTAACGCCTCTTTGCGACTGAAATCCAGCGAGCTGTCACGAGAATTGCAACTACCATCCTGCCTGCATATTGCCAGGAAATCAGATGCGTACAGATCCAGAGTTTTTCGATCCCGCGCATCCCGGATAGATATTTCTAGCGTTTGATACAGCAGGCTAAGCTTCTCTGTTGCATCAACATCTTTCCTCGCTCTAATTATCCGCCAGCATTCTTCATAAAAATCGCTCTCGCGTGGCGAGCGAGGATAAGTAGGGTCCTGCGCCTGCAAAAACCAATTGAAGGTTCCAACTAGCACGTATGGCATTTCAATTTCGGCCGCAACTTGATTATCATGCCGGCTGCTTCCCTTCAGACTCTGCATGAACAATTCCCTAAGTCTCATGACTTCGCCGCTCGTGAACGGGTACTTGGCGGCCCTGAGGACGTACACCTGTTGTGAAATTACCACCGCTGTCAACTCATTGGCATCGCTGAGCAGCTTGAAGTATTCTTTCAAAAAGCTATAAGTATCCTTTTCTTTGCGCAGTGCCAAAGTAAAAGTAAGCTCTCTGGCAGCCAGCAGAGCTTCTTCTAACTTTCTGGCTTGTTTCTTCTCCCCACTCACGGCAAGTGCGTCTTTGATAAGCCGCAAGACATAAGGTTGTAACTGCCTTAAATCTGAATGGGAAATATTGATATTATCGTCAACCCCCATTAAGGCTCTTATGTCAATAAAGGTAAGAGCTATATTGTTTCGCTCATCGATTGACAGGGCTCCTTTCGTTTCAAGTTCTCGGCGAGCATACTGGATCCAGCGAATGGCCTCGTCGGGCTTTTTAGCTATCATAAGCTCCGACGCGATCGAATGTAGCCCCGTTAAGACGCGTTCTTTCTCTTCTCCTTTAAGCAGCAGGGATTGAGAAACCAAATTATCAAAGGCTTGCCTGGCTTCAGACATCTGATTTGTAGAAATAAGGTCTTTGATTAATTGGACGGCAAAATAAAAATAGAACTCATTGTGCTTATTTTCCAAGAAATATTTGCAAGCCTCCCTTTCGAGAGCTATTTTCTTCTTCGACTCCTTCATTGCAGCAGCTAAGCGAATAGAACTCTGGTAGTACCACTGATAATGCAGCAGCAAATGGTGAGAGTCCTCCGATTTCGCCCTTGCACATCGAGCGATAAGCGACTTTAGAAGTTCCAATTGATCAGCGGCTTTTTCGAACTGGTCATTCGAGCGATACAAATCGGAAAGCGCCCCCACGACCTGTATAAGACTGGCGCTTGGAGCAAATGCTTTGTCGTGCATCCTCTGTTCATGCTCGTTCAATTCGGCTGTTATCTTATCAGCATATTTGAGAGCCACAGGCGTCTGATGTTTTGAATCAGCTAACTTCAAGAGAAAACTGAGGGCAACGATTCTATTTTCAAAGGACAAGCCCTCGCGCTGTGAAGTCCAATCTTCTAGTTGCTTGATGCTACGGGAAGAGACTTTATTCTCCTGAAACTCATTTTTAATGCGCTCCTCCTCTGTTCGGAATTCATGATCGAAAGTCCCTCGTGGTACTGCGTTTGCAAATTCAGTGCGAACTGCTTGCCAGGGTTGGCGCTGGAGAAGCAGCAAGCAAAATCCAACTAAGGTGATCAGACACACGACCGGAAGAAACCACTTTCGTGCTGACATTTTTTTGTTAGGCGGGGCAGTAACTAGGTCTGCCGATTCCAGAGCTTTTTCAAAATCTCGGCAGCTTTGAAATCTCTGCCCTGGATCCTTTGCAAGAGCTTTTTCGAGAATCTTTTGAAGATCCGGACTCAGGTCGCAACTGAATATCGGAGAATGTGAAGCATGGGCAATTAGTATTTCACCGTCATTCCCCGAGAACAATGTCTTACCAGTCAGCATGAAGTACAGAACACAGGCCAGCGAGTAAATATCCGAACGTGCATCAGCCTCCTGTCCGCGGCATTGCTCCGGACTCATGAAAGCAGGCGTTCCAATTATTTGCCCCGTCGCTGTCAGTTTCTGATTTGCACCACCATTGGTGCCGACCTTTGCTACGCCAAAATCCAAGATCTTGAGTTCACCGTTAAATATCATGATGTTGGCAGGCTTCAAATCACGATGAATAATTCCCAGGTCGTGAGCATATCCCATCGCATCCAAGAGCGTTAGAAAGATTCGCCGCGCTAGCTCAGGAGACTGCACTCCGTTTGCTTTAATGAAATCATCAAGAGAAGTCCCCTCAATCAATTCCATTACAAGAACAGCCTGCTTGTCATCGGCAACAGCGTAGGAAAAAATTTTCGCAATATTAGGATGGTTCAATCGACTCATTGCCTGAGCTTCTCTTTGGAAACGCGCAGACCAGTTGCTGTCATCTCCATCTTGCAAATGCAAAACTTTGACCGCCACGAGCTTCTTTAATATGTGATGCTCGGCCACATAAACGGTGCCATGAGCGCCCTGCCCTAACGTCGAACGCAGGGTTAAGTTTGCAATATTCAACGAATAAGCCGGGTCGCTTTTCTCAAGAGGGGATAGCGGCTGCACGCCAACCCTTTCTGGCGATTCGGAAGCAGAAGGCTGATTTGTATCTGTTGTATGCCTGATTTCTTTGGGATCAGCCATCGTTTTCCTATGAGTTTCCCCTTACTTTGTTCCCTTTGATGACAAAAGAAAGCACGGCGGTATATACGTTCGATACCGAGTCGATATCAGATTACGATCCCCGCAGACCAGAGTAGATGCGGATCACAGGGAATCCCCTAACTAACATACGGATCACCCAGAGGATCTTTATGAGACAGTATTGCTCCTAGATTCCACGGCGAGGCTAAATTAAATGGATTCAACAGAGAAAAAACTATATCCTTTGCTCGGCGAAACCATCAGACAATGCCGGCTGCACCTGGACATATCGTTATCAGAGTTCGCACATAAAATCGGGCGTCCACCTTCCTTTGTCAGACAGCTCGAACAATCACAAATCGAATTCTCCATCGGTCTACTCAAAGATTGTGCAAAGGCGCTCGACATTTCAGTCGAAGAGCTTTTCGAGTTCGCCTCCGGTGAATGTGAACTACTGGTGATGGGTGATACAGCCGAACTATTGGCAGAAGCAGTTTAGTTTTATTTGACGGGTAGTTCCCCGCGCTTGGCACACAGCTATGTACGATACCTCTTACTTAAGAGACCACCTTTGGGTGGTCTTTTTTTTGGTTTGGATTTCCTGAAATTCGCTGAGTAGTCCTCAAAACCTCTGCGGCAGAATATTCTTCGACCGAGGTTTTCTTTGCGGAGGTATTTGCAGGCAATGCACAATTATGCATCGTGATTCCGCAATACCGGCAGGCTAAAAAACACATTCACTCCGCTTCCCTTTCGAGCTTTCGCATAAAGGACGGTAGTTTGACACATGACGGTTAACCGCATCTTCGGTAATCATTGAGTCAATTCAAGCATCTTTCTAATCAGCTTGAACATCCGTCCAGAGAGGCATTTGACCATCTGGATCGGTGTGAATCAACAACGCCAAATTGAGGGCATTACTATGGCAGATGGAACTGAAAACGAAAAAGAAACAAAGAATATTGAGTCGGCTGGATCGGCGGCCCACGAAGCTGAAAGCAACGCAACCGAAAGGTTTCGCCAGGACATTCACGACAGCTTGAGCGGCGCAAGCACTATGGGCAAGATCCAGGAATCTATGGACAAGATGCCTGCACCTTCTGGCGACAACAAGGGCAATCGAAATCAAGAAATGGACAAGCTGCCTGTGGTCGGCGGCAATAAGGGCGAGCAAATGGATAAGCTGCCGATTGAAGGTGGCGTCAAGGAGCAGATGGATAAGCTTCCGGCAGCCGATAACAAGAAGCCGGAGCACAAGGAGAAGCTGCCTTCGGACAATAGACCTTCCGACGATAAGAAGCCCGGCAAGGAAGAGATGGATAAGCTTCCGGCCGACAAGAACAAAGACGGCAAGCTCGATGATCTCGAAAAGAAGAATGAGGAGGAGCTTCCGGAACAAGAGAAACTGCCGACCGGTGACATTATCAAACGTGATGAAAATGGTGAGACATTAATTACACCGAATGGTGATGAGATCTCCGTGAATGATGATGGCTCACATTCCATCACAGGCGACGTCAAATCCGTGGAAACAAAAGATGGCGTGACAACAGTAACACTAGGTGATGGCTCGCAAGTCAGTTTCGACCAGGAAGGGATTCTCAGCGTACAACGCGGAAATCAGGGAGTTGCATTCGGTCGACGCGATTATGGTTATGGTGGCAAAGGTGGTGGCGGTGGATCCGCCGGCGGAACTGGTGGCAACGGCGGATTAGGAGACATTTCGAGCATGCCGAAGCCAATTCTCAAGCCGTTGCTGCCCAATGCCAAGCTGAGATAAGTCAACAAAAGTGTCCCACAACCAAAAAGAGCTGGATCAAAGATCCGGCTCTTTTCTCTTTACCTTACTAACTTCAGATCCTTGGCATGCAACCGCATCTGTGCATTAGCTTGATTTGGATCAACAACGTTCATCTTCCCCGTGGCGACGATTTCAATTTTTGTATTTACAAGTTTGTTGCGCCCATCAATTACAGAATCAGAATGAGTTTCCCACCAGCCTTTTAGCTTGGCGTCTATTTTTTCCTGCTCGCCCTTTTTGGTGAAGTTTACGAGAGTGAAGGTTCGTGAATTTCCGTTGGGACCTTTCTGCTCGACAGCCCAAATATCTCGGTTGATCTGAGGGCTCTTCGGAAAACGAACAAGATTGCCCTTTTGACTATAGCGTTTTCCATGGAGTGCTTTTATCGAATCAGTCACCACAAGCGGTGCATTGCCAGCCCCATCAACATTTGACTCGAGTTCCAAATGCATGGGTTGCTTCGGATGTTTTTGCCTTGTGAAGCGAATATGGACACGGTCATTTCTATAGACATGTGCTGCAAGCTTGGGAGCGGGCACCGTCAGGAAGACGAAGTTGTCTTTGTATTCAAGCACAAGCGCCGCGCCGTTTTTCACATTGGCATGAACCAGAAAATCGGCCTCCCCTTTATCCAAAAGCTCCTGAGGGAGAATAGTTGTTTTCGCGAATTTATTCTCAGGTAGCCTAATCGGCGATTCGTATTTCTTGACCATCTCTATTGAAGAAACTTCAACATGTGGTTGAGGACTTTCGGGCACTATCTCGCCCTGGTGAATAAAATCCCCTGTAATTTTTACGCGATCGTGACGCTTCATTGTTTTGAAGAAATCACGCGCTGAGTCATTGTGCGTAATCATCCCGATTTGCACATTGGTAAAAAAATCTTTCGGATGACGATAGGTAAAAACAAACTGGCGGTTAGAAGGATCAGCAGCGTGAATCTCGCCCACAAGACCACTAGTCTTTAACGAATTACGCAACTCCTCCAAATCAATTTCTGCTTGTCCGGGAGGCAATTCTTTCGACGAATCTGCATTCGAGTGTTTCGAGCCGGTAACTCCATGCTCGGAACCAGAGGGAATTTGAGCCAGCATCTGGTGGGAGCGCTTCAAATAGGAGCGCAGGCTTCCAGCCTGCTTCGTATGGGAGCTCAGGCTTCCAGCCTGCTTTGAAAGCGTCGACGCAGTACCTGCGCTAATTGCCGGCGGGACGCCAGCGGTCCCATGATTGAATTCAGCCAGCGGTTCCGACGTCGATGCGCAAGATTTCTGCTCCTGCAAAACAATGGCGAATGAGACGACAATCGCACCGCCAATCAGATACCGATATATCATTTCCGAACCCAGCGTCCGCACCGCACTCACATCTACCCAAGGGCAGGCAGATGATCATAGTACATCCGGTTCCAGCACGGCGGATTTTGTTGATCGACTCTACAAATATTAAGTTAGAACGCCCCAACGCCCGTCGCTGCGATTCCTGTCTCGCTTGTCAAAGCATGCAACTGCGAACGCTGCCTATTGATCGCCGCGAGGACGGACGCAGCTGAACTACCATTTGTCGCAATTTCGATCAAAACTTTCTCGTATTCAATTCGAGCTTGCTCCATGTCTTTCCGCGCCATAATTTTCTCACTCACCAGTTGCACGGCTCGCGCGTAATTGCCCCTTTTGAGCTCAAGGTCCTTAAGTTGAAGAGCGCGCTTCTTATCCAACTTAGAGGCATCCTTAATCATTTCCCTCTCACTGGCAATCAAGTAGTTAGCTACTGTTGTTTCAGTTGTCACAGCAAATGCTGACAGGTGGCTAACGGCAAGGGCTGCAATCATCGCGCAGAGCTTGCAGACAGCAAATAGATTGTAGACATTGAAGCCCAATTCAGAATCCTCATCGATAACAAATGAAATGACGGTGAAAGATTCGTTTCAGTTTCCTGATTAACAGAATAAAGCCAACATTTTCTGAGTCACGAGTTCTTTACCGGGTTCCCATACATTCAAATCAGGCACCCAACCCGCACAAAAGGTGATTTACTATGGAACGCGAAATTCAACAGCAAACAGAAAGAACATCCGAACAGGCTTCCGAGGGGAGACAGCAGGGTCCTGATTTGGACAGAGATTCTTTGTCGCGCATGGACGCATCAAGATTCGCAGGCAGTACGGCATCGCAATATCTTGGAAGCATGGAGATCACAGGACAAGCGCAGCAGCCTGGATCTCAAAATGGCGATTACTGCCCGACCCTGCCACAAAATCCAAGTGACATGGCAAGACAATTGGGCCGATTGCCCCAATCCGACTTCCGTCATTACCGGTCGGAGCTCCAAATGCGCGAACGCCAGAATCCCGGTTTTGTAGAAAGAACGAATGAGCACATGCGTCGCGAAGGCATTGCCCGCCACATCGGCCGAACTTCAGATGGTGGATACCAGGTTAGACCGGCGCTCGTCGACATAGGCACACGCCAACGACAGGGACAACGCTGGTGGTAGCAGAGTGGTAGGAACACGTAGCTCAGAAAGCCTGACTGCATGAATCTACCTATAGGAATTCGATCGCTTCTTCTACGTTTGTAATACGAAGATAGGAGCGATCCAGGAAGTGTTAGCTTCCAAAAGTGCTCCGAGCATGGAGCGATTGATGACGAGCGCAAGATTGGAAGATTCGACTTTAGCTAGTGTGGAAGTTCAACGCTCCACCCTGGACAATGCAAACGAGAGCTTTCGGCAAGAGCTTTTCGCAGGTCAGACAAAATGGTCGGAGCGAATAATTCCGAGAATAGTCGCTGCGCAAAATGAAAAGGAAATTGCCGATCTCACATTTGCCAGTCTTCCAGAACTTGAAGCAAGCAAGCCCAAAGAGCAAAGGGTCAAAAAGCCCTACACTGCAGAGAAGTTGCCAGAAAGGATAACGCCGGCGGGCGAATCAGCTTCTGTAGGCTCCAATGAAAAGGACCTGCCAAATTTCCACAAGGTGGATGAACTCGTTTATCGCGGTGGACAACCTGGAACGAAGGAAGCACTGGAAAAACTGAAGGAGCAAGGCGTCACCAAGGTCGTCGATTTTCGCGGACCCATTCCAATCGAGAACGTGCCGGACGACATGAAGGCCGATTTCGAGAAGAAAAATCAACGCCTTGCCGAGCAGCAGGAACGAGAGAAAGAATGGTGCAAAGAGCTTGGGCTCGACTATGTCTCTATTCCAATGACCTCAGGCGACGGTCCATCGGAAGAGCAGATAAATCAGTTCCTGGGTATTGCCGAATTGGAGAAGGAAGAGCTGGGAAAAATCTTTGCCCATGACGAACATGGCTCGGATCGAGAAGGCGCAATGATGTATGCGTACAGGATAGCATTCAACAATTTCACGCCGGAGCAAGCCCGGGAGGAAATGCTTAAGTATGGTTATCGGCAACGAGCAAACGGAACAGACGTCTACGAAAACATGACCGAAACCATTGAAGGCTGGGCGAAAGAATATTCTAGACGACAAAAGAAAGATTAACTTTTGAGAATACGGCGATCCCCGGAAACTCGGTCAAGATGAGCTAACCGGACATTGTGATCGGAATCGGTCAAGGCCCGCCTGTCAGGAATATCCTGACAGGCGCCCCAAGAACTGGTCGGCACAATCATCGAAAGGATTATGCTGATAGCCACGCAGAGACAATTTCTCACTTAACAAATCAGCGGTTATCGGCGATGATAGACATACAGGCTGGGGTCAGAGTCTGTTTATCTAGATTAGTTGGTCTAAGTTTGCAGGGCAAATTCTGCATGCTTAGCCGATTTAATCTATAATTTCAGCTTCCCCAAAGGTATCAGCAATTGAATTTTCGACATCGTGAATCTCGCGTCAGGCACTCCGTAGCGTTCCTGAGTCTGTTCCTCGTTTGCTCGTCCAATTTGCTAGCACCGATGAGAGCATTGGCACAGTCCGCTGATGGAAGTTCAGCAGTCCAATCGGCGACTCCGCCAGCAAGTGCACTTGCTGCGACTCCTGACCCGCTTCATTTGGATTTGTCGTCTGGAAGCGCGACTATCCAAGCCCAAAACACAGCCCCAGTCCAGATCCAGGTGGGAGGATCGGTGACCAGCGGCAGCGTGACCGGCGGCACCGGACTGACAATCAACCCGGGACAATTGTTAACACCGGCTCAGTACCTGGCCCTGAGCCAAATAATGTCGGGCGGAACTCAGTCTCTAGTCGTAAACGATCAAGGCGCCGCATCTGGTGGCTTTGCCAGCATTCAAGCAAGTACAAATTCCATTTTTGGATCCCTCGTTATCCCGCAGAACGTATCGCTTAGTTCAATTGGTTTCAATTCAAATTCGTCGCTCAGCAATCTCGGCAACGTAAACATCCTCGGTTCATTTTTCAGCCTTCAAAATTCAGCAGGAATCACCTCTGTTTTGAACATGAACAACCTGAATATCGGGTCAGGCGGTTTGCTTTCCGGTGCATTGCCGAGCTATTCCAACTTCCTCGGAAGTGTATTTGCATCCAACGGGATGACACTGAACGTCACAAACAACGTGATGAACATGGGCACGATTACGACGCCAGGTACATTGAATATCAATGCGGGCGGCAGCATCGTCAACCAAACGATCAATAACATCCAGGCGACAATGTCGGCTGCAACAATCAACCTGATCTCGAATGCGGGTCAGTTCGTCAATACAGGCTTGATTACGGCAAATGCGAATCTAAACATCAACTCGATGCTTTCGGATCTGAACCTCAATGCAACCGGCGGCATTCTGCAATCTATAAACGGCTCAATCAATGTTCGCGACACTCTATTTTCCGGCACGCAGAACATTAATATCGCGGGCGGTGACTTCCTTGCAGAAACACTAAACTTTAACGCTGGTGAAGGCAAAGTTTATGCCACCATGAATCATGTTAGCGGGGCAGTTAATGCTTATGCCCAATGCGTCAACATGGGAGTTGCACAGGGCGACCTTAACATAAACGAGTTCGCAGTTACAGGCGACCCCATCATATATAACTCAGGTGGTAGCGTAAATTATGCCGGCGGAACCACTACCAACGCTGACTTGATTTTAGTTGCTCGTGACAATATCAATGTCACCGGCAATATTTCAATCATGCCAAATAATGTGAACGGCGCCCAAACGGGAAGTCTATTTGCAGTAGCAGGTGCGTCGTTCGACGTAAATGCCGCCGTGCCACCACCGGGAGAAACAACATCTTCCGGTCCTATAACGCTCACTCTAAAAGGCGCCTCGACAGAAGGCGGCAATATCAGTACCAAGGATATAAATACAAGTGGCGGACAAGCAGGGATTACGACCACGCCGCACAATGGCGGACACGTCACTCTGGTTGCCTACAATGGCACAAACAACTTAGGCACGATCACGACCGGCAACATCACGACCGGGGGTTTAGACACCGGCAACAACGGAAATGTGCGAATGATCGCAGGCTCGCCTGGCGGGCTTGGCACAGCGGGCATCACCACAGGTAGTATCAATACCAGCGGCAGCACCGGCGGTGCTCCAGGTGGTTCGGTCACCTTAGCCACGGCAACGCCAGCGGGCGGGCCCGGACCCATGAACATACTTGATGGCACAATTTTCCTCAGTGCTGCCACTGCGGCTTCGTATACAGCTGGTACGGCTCAGGCATCCGACATCGTCTTCAACACCGGCAGCAGCATAATTACCGATGGACAAGCAGTTTCGATCATTGCCGGTGGCAACGTCAAGTTTGACGGAACATCTATCAATACAAGCAGAACTGGTAACAGTGGTGCCGGAGGGGCGATTCAGGTTGCAGCCGGTGCAGCGGGCGGATTCACTACAAGCGGCTCCATCACCGGATTAGGCAACATCTTAGCAAATGCAAACACCGCAAATCAGGGCGGAAATATTCTTCTAGAAGCCGTCGGCAACATCACAGGTAATGCCGGATCATCAATACAAAGTAAAACGGTGACAGGCGCTGCTCAGATCACGAATCTAGCCGTTGTCGCAGGCGGCAACATTGATATAGCTCCCGGTGGTATAGACCTGACGGCGATATCTGGCAACGGCGGCAACATCAACATTTTCTCCGGCACTGCTCTTACAGACACCGGCGTCACAATCACTGTTCCGACGGGCTCACCAGCTACAGGTGGCTCTGTCCGGATCGGTAATGTCGATACCACGACCACAAACGCTGGCGGTGGCTCCATACAGATTGGCGCATTCGGGCTCTCAAATGGAACTGTTTCAACCGGCAACATCAATACTGGCGGAGGCGGTGTTGGCATAAATGGAAACATATCTATTTCCGCTCAAGCCCAAAACAAAACCGGACTCACACCAGCAATAGCAACCGGCAGCCTGAACTCCACAGGAGGAAAAGGCAACGGTGGCGCAGTCACGCTCAGCACAGGAACACCCACTACAGCAGCGATCACAATAACAAAAACTACCGGCGCCACAGCTGGTGGCACAGTGTCTTTCGTAAATGATTCATCAAATTTATCCGACGTTAAAGTAAATGGTGACATCAAAACCAACGGAGCTACAGTTCAGGTCATCGCAGGTGGTGACATCGATTTTGGTGGAGCGGAAATCTCAACGGTCAGAACCCTAATTAACGGTAATGGTGGACAGGTCACACTGATCGCCGGCGCACCTACTGCCAGCCTGGGCGCAGTTAAGAATCTGGGCTCAGTGCGAAGTTCCGGCTTTACACCGACAGCAGGCGCAAATAGTGCCGGAACGATTGCCATTTTCGGCAGAGGCGGAATAACGCAAACAGCGGGGTCGGTAATTGAGGCAAAGGGATCGATAAACGGTCCGACCGTGCAGGCTAGTGGAGCGGCAGTCGCACTGCTGAGCGGTGCTTCGATAAAGGTTGGGTCAATAGATACAACTAGCGCCAGCAGTAACACGCTTTTTGTCTCTGGCGGAACCACCAGTGTCTTTGCAGGCGCAAAATATGACGATGCCGGATTGAATTCAACAGTCACGCTAACGTCGAACACAGCATCAGGCACGGGCGGGACAGTCACCACCGGGGATATAAACACAAGCGCTACCGGTACAAGTGGCGCTGGTGGTAGTGTGTACGTCGTCGCCTACGGCACCGATGGCGGTATCACAACCGGCAACATAAACTCGAAGGGCTCAAACAGCAACAGTGGAACAGTAGCGCTCATCTCGCAAGGGACGAAAGGCATCAGCACTGGCTCTGTGGCAACAGACGGCTCAGCAGGGGGAACAGGTACAATTTCGATTGGAATGGCCAATCCTAACGCAGCTGTAGTTCAGCTTAACAGGAACGCCACACTCCTGGGCACAGCGCCAACACTTGCATCGACAAATGCCGCCGCCATAGATTCTGGTGCCAATGTCAAAACTGGCAGTTTGTCCACAAATGGCGCAACAATAACCGTAATATCTGGCGGCAATATAGATCTCAACAACGGCTCGGTTGATGCATCCCGGCGCAGTGGTTCAGGCAGTGCAGGAAACATAACCCTTAATGCGGGAGCCAACACGACAGCCACCGGCTCCGGAGCCATCATAAATGGTGGCGACATAAAAGCGGACGCATTCGGAACCGGAAACGGCGGCAACATTTTTCTGACATCCGGCACTGGCGACATGTCAGTGAAGTCGATATCTGCAGCCGCCCAAGGCAATGGCGCATCTGGAACATTAGGTATTGTGGGCGGTGGCAATGTCAAAATCGATGGTTCCATCAGTCTCAGAAATGACGGGGGCAATGCAATCCAACGCACAGCCATCATATATGCTGGTGCTACATGGTTACAGACCGGACTAACCCAGGCAACTGTAAACGCAACTTCAAGTGCTACAAATGGAACACTTGAAATTACAGGTTCCATAGACACGACTCCTGTAACAACTGGAGCCGGGGGTAACGTCACCATGGCGGCCTTTGGTCAGAATGGAAGTATCAAGGTGACTGGACCCTCCAACGCCAGCGGCTCATCTGCATTCAACAGCGGCAGTTTCTTTGCAGTAGCAGAAGGAACGAAATTAGCCCCAGGCACAGCAGCAATCTCAACCGGAGACGTTACTACTAATGCAATCGCCGGAAACAACCCATCCGGCAGCATTGTGATGGCAACAAACAAGGTTCTGTCTGCAAACGTCAACCTTTCACCTGGATTTTCTCCAGGTATGGCGCTGCAACCATTCGACGCCACCATCATGAACTCGGCAGGGGATATTAAAGTAGGTAATCTGCAAACAAACGCCTCCACGATACAAATTTTTTCCGGTGGAAGTCTCACTACAGGCAACGTTACCGCTACCAGGACAAACACAGTTGGCGCTGGTTCAAACATCGTCCTAATGAGCGGCATCCGGACAACAGGAGCAACCGGAAGCGGCTCGATTAGCACAGGCGATGTAAAAACTGAAGGTAACCACATCACAATTGTAGGTGGCACAGGATCATCCACAATCGGCAAGGTCACTGCTAATGCCAATGCGGTAGCCACGCAGGGCGGAACAATTCTGATAATGGGAGGCGGCGATCTCTCAGCAAGCGCGGGTGTAGAGAGCCGTAGCACAACTGCCGGCGGTGGACAGAATTTAAGCGTCATCGCTGGGGCAGGCTGGACTGCGCCAAACTCCGGCCAAATAATTCTTCAGGCGGCATCGGCAAGCTCGGGAACCAATGGTGCCTTGACTGTCGGCTACATCGATGGGTCCAGTAGCTCTACCGGTGGTGGCTCCAATATTAACGTGGTCGCCTTTGGCGCCAAAGGCACAATATCCGGCTCGGGGTCCATCAATAGCGCTGGAGCAGGCACCTCCACCAGCGGTGCAGTCCGAATCGTTGCTCAAGGCGCACCAGCCACGCAAAGCAACACGATCTCGTTTTCAGCAGGCGCACATATCAATACAGCTGGACCCGTTGCAAATTCCGGAGCAATAATCATCGGAACAGCGGACCCGTTTGCAGGAGCAAGCCAAACGATCGGCACAGGGAATCCATTTCCTCCTACAGCTTTCAACTATGTCGTCAACCAGACAATTCTAGCAACGAGTCCTGGCGTGTCGCTGCAAAATCTGACGACAAACGGCACGTCGATAACCGTTCTGGCAGGAGGAAATCTCAGCGCCGGCGACGTTAATGCTTCTCGAAACGCAAGCGCGACAGTCGTTGGCTCGGGAGGAAATATCCAACTTCTAGGCGGCGCAAACACGGTTAATACCTTAGCACCAGGCATTGTGTCAGTTGGCAGCATTAGCTCAAATGGGCTTGCCTCTGGAGGGGTTGGGGGCAATAGCGGTTCTATTTTTGTATCTGCCGGCACAGGCAATTCCACAATTGGGAATATTAACTCCATTGCCGGATCAGGAGGTGCCGCTAGCGCAGCGAGCAGTCTCGCCGTCATCTCCAGAGGCAATGTCTCAGTTGGAAATATCGTTCAGCGCAATTCAAATTCACCGATAGCCTCACAGGCAACAACACAACTAGTTGCTGGCGCGGAATGGATATACAACGCCAACGCAACCACTCTTGTGATGTCGGCGAAGAGCACAAGCACTGCAGGCAATCTGACTGTTGCAGCAATAGATACAAGTCCGGTCACCGGCAGCGGTGGCAGTGGAAATCACATCCGTCTAATCGCTTTTGGCCCGGCAGGTGCAATCAACGTCAATGGAGCACAAACGCTCGGCGGCGCTGCATCTGGCACATTTAACAACGGCTCATTCGTAGCGATTGCAGCAGGCAACCCAGCCACAAATACGGACATAATCTCATTCGCCAGTGGAGCGAGCGTCAGCACGGTTGGAAGCTCGAACAACACGGCAAGTGGAACAATCACAATTGCGACTGCTGACCCTCTTAACCCGGCAGGAGTGGCTCAAAATATAGCAACTACCAATCCTGGTGTGCCAGGCTATGGTGTGAATTACGCTGCTGCCTCGGCTTCAGCAACTGCAGGTATCTCAAGCCAAGCACTTATAACCGATGGCAGCTCTGTTTTTGTTCAGGCTGGTGGCAATGTAAACCTGAACGCTCAGACTATTTCCACCTCACGCACGAACGGAGAAGGCGCTGGAGGCAACATCCAGATAGTGGCGGGTGCACCTGTGGCTTCAACTGGTGCAATCACAGGCCTAGGCAACATATTGGCAAATGCACGTGCTGTCACAGCTGGTGTAAGCGCCGCAGGCAACAGTATCAGTCTGGTTGGACGAAGCGGAATTAGCTTTGCTGCAAGTGCCAGCAAAATAGAATCAATCGGTGCGGCCGGTGCTGGAGTCAGCGGTGCAGGCGGATCGGTGGGCTTTCTGACGGGCGGATCGATATCGGCTGGCTCAGTGTCCATTACATTGAATAGCCAGGGCACCGGAAATAATAGTGCGGGCTCCCTCTATGCTCTGTCCGGATCTAATTATCTGGACGCTGGGACAAACGCCATCACTGTCAATCGTAGCGTATCTAGCGGCGGTACAGGAGGCAGCATCGCATTTGGGAACCTGGATACACAAGCCTTGTCCACACTGGGCAATGGTGGAACAGTCCAATTAGGTGCTTGGGGGACAAGCGGGCAAATAAGTGTCGGCTCGATAAAGACAGGCTCAGTAGGAGCAAATGGTGGAAGTGTCATCCTGACGGCACAAGGTACAGGAGCTACGGGCGGAATATCTGTAAGCGGAGACATCGACAGCAGAGGAAGCACTTCTGGAGCGGGCTCGGTCAGCATTGGCACGGGTGATCCTTATACAGGAGCGGCAACCTTCACGTTCACAAGATCAAGTGCAAGCTCGTCGGCGGGCATCTTCTACTCGCAAAATGCGACGCTTCTTGATACCGCACCAAATATAGTATTGCAAAACGTCACTACAAGTGGAACAAGCATAAGCATCCTAGCTGGAGGCAGCATTACCGCAAAAGACCTCACTTCTTCTCGCATACTCACTAACGGAGCTGGAGGCAATATTGCAGCAGTTGCCGGGCTAAGTACTACAGCGACAGGAAGCGGTGCTCTCAAGATTGGCAATGTTACTGCAAATGGATTCGGTACCGGTGGTGGTGGTTCAATTACTCTGGGTGGTGGCACTTCGGATTCATCCGTTGGAGATATTTCAAGCGTCGTCGGTTCTACTGCGACAGCAGCATCTGGTAACATAACCGTTTTTGGCGGCGGAAACCTGACAGTTAACTCAATCACCCAACGCAGCCAGGGAACGAATGCGACGCAGAATACAACGGTTGTATCCGGAGCCGCCTGGACGATAAATAATAACGCAGCCAATAGTCATTTCACTGGTACATTCACGCTAGCAACGGCATCGGCAGCGGCTAAAGGCGCACTGACAGTAGGTTCCATAAATACAACGGGGATCAGTAATGCTACAGGGAACAATGTACGACTGCTCGCTTTTGGAAGCAATGGCACCATCAATGTAACCGGTGCGCAAACTCTTGGCGGAAATGCGACGAACAACAACGGATCATTTACATTACTTGCGCAAGGCAGTCCGAGTAGTGTTAGCGATACCATTACTTTCGCCGCAGGCGCAAGCATAAACACAACCGGAGCGGATAGTGGTTCTGGCGCGGTCACAGTAGCTACTTCCAAACCTATCTCTGCTGCGTCTACATTCGGTTATAACGGTGTACCTACAAATGTGAATCTCACCTACGACGCCACGATCGATAAAGCAGGTATTTCCTTACAAGGCATAACGACCAACGGTCAACAGATCCTCGTCATGGCCGGCGGCAACGTGAATTTCAATTCGCAAGCAGTTAACGCCAGCAAGATTGGCACCGTAGCAGGCGGCGGTGGGTTCATAAACATCATCTCCGGAGCTCCGATCACAAGCACAACTGGAGCTATCACAGGACTTGGCAGTGTCCTGACAAACGGACTGACGACAGCTCCTGCTAACAGCGGCAATGGCGGCAACGTCACAATATGGGGCCGCGGTGGCGTCTCCATGATCGCCGGCAGCAGTATTCAGAGCATGGGAGCTGCTGGTGGATCGACTGTTGCGGGGACTGCCGGCAACGTTTTGGTGATGAGCGGCGGAAGTCTCGACCTGGCGCCAGCCGGTATCACTAACACTGGAGTTGGCAGCGCGGGAGCTGGGGGGTCTGTGATGCTCCTGGCCGGCGCCAACTACACCGATGCGAGCCCCACAGCAGCGTCCTACACGTTCACCAGAGCCGGCAGCACTACTGGCGGTGGCAATATCAAAGTCGGTGATATAAATATATCGACATCTTCGGCAACCGGTAGCGCAAATATTGTGATAGCCATCGCCTGGGGACTTAGTTTCGGGCAGATTAAAACTGGCAATATCACGACGTCAGCTTCCGGGGGAAATGGTGGAAACGTCTTTTTGGTAGGTCAAGGCAGCGCCGCAACCACAACCATCGAAACAGGCAATATAAATGCTTTCGGCCCAACCGCAACCAACGGCATCGTGTCCATCAACACCGGTGACCCCTATACCGCTGGGGCAGATATTGCACTTAATCGAACTTTGGCTAATTTCGGAACAGCTCCAGGAATTGTCTACAACCCAGCTGTTTTAGCCGGCTCTCCGTCAGTGAAAGTTGGAAACGTCACTACCAATGCCGGACCGGTAACCATTCTTGCCGGTGGCAATTTAACGGCAGGCAACATCTTAACGAATCGGACCGCGGCCTCGGCCGGTCAGGCTGGTGCAATCACACTATTTGCAGGTTATAGAACATCCGGTACTAATGGAAGCGGATCAGTCAGTGTTGGATCCATAGATGCTAACGGCACCATGACCGGTGGTGGCGGAAACATTTTCTTAGTATCAGGCGGCGACACAACCATTTCAAAGTCAATCTCATCGATAGCCTCAGGAACCGGTGCCGGCGGGGTGATTCAAATTTATTCCGGCGGCAATCTCACGGTTGATGGGAACATAAGCTCCAGAGCTAGTAATGCCGGTGCCGGCGTGATAACGCTCGCGTCGGGCGTGAGCCACGTCAGCCCAACTCCCATAAACCTTACACTCAATACAGGATTAGCATCGGGCGGCGCCAATGGCAAGCTGATTGTCAACGGCGTGCTCACAACCAGCCCTGTAGCAGCAAGCAATGGTACCGGTGGATCCATCAATCTTCTGGCTTTCGGTCCCAGTGGTACGGTGACCCTGAACACTACCCCTGTCACTGGTGGCGCTGGAGCCTTTTTCGATGGTAGTTTCACTGCCATCGCTCAAGGGACGCAGGGCGGTAAGGCAATCACAATTGCTTCAGACATAAATACTACGGGTTCTGCTTCGAACGGCGGCGGAGTGATTCGATTGCTCACCACTGATCCATTCACGACAACATTCGTACTTGTTAATAATGGCTCTATTGTAGGTCCAAATACCACAGCACTTAATCCAACAATCCTCGATGCTAAGACTTCGATTTCTGCGCAAAATTTAACTACAAACGCTGCTCAAATTCTCCTGCTCGCCGGCGGCAGCATTGACGCAAAAGATTTGACGTCGACCCGCACCAACTTCGCTCTTAATGCAGGATCGATAACAGCAATAGCTGGACTGAACACAGCCAGCACCAGTAACGGTGCGCTCACACTCGGAAACGTCACAGCGAATGGATTGCTAGCAGGACAAGGTGGAACTATTTTCCTCGGCTCTGGAACAGATGACACAGTCATTGGAAAAATAAGCGCCGACGGTGGTGTCGGTGCAAACGCTTTGGGCGGCAGTATGGTCGTCTTCGCTGGCGGAAATCTGTCGGTCACGTCGGTTAGTTCGCGAAATCAGAATACGGCTGGACAACAAAACGTCACTCTG
Organism: Candidatus Obscuribacterales bacterium; assembly: GCA_021732085.1. Taxonomy (GTDB): domain Bacteria; phylum Cyanobacteriota; class Vampirovibrionia; order Obscuribacterales; family Obscuribacteraceae; genus JAIEPM01. Next base: position 81,616 of record JAKFVQ010000008.1, read on the forward strand.
TCATCTGGCACATCTTGGATAACGAACGCCGCAGGCACGCAGATTACCTTCTTTAAAGATTCCACGGCTGCAAAAGCAGCACTATCGGTCGGATCAATTGATACCTCAGCAGCTGCTGCTGCCGCAGGTAACCACGTGAGATTGTTGGCCTTTGGTTCCGCTGGAACAATTTCGGTCACCGGAGCCCAAAACGCCTTCGGTTCTACAGGCGTCTTTGCGAACGGGAATTATACAGCGCTAGCGCAGGGTAGTCCGACAGGCAATTCGGACACGATCAGTTTTGCAACGGGCGCCAACATCAACACCAATGGCGGCACTAACGGTGGTGGCAGCGTTCTTGTAGCCGTATCCAAGCCTACAAATGCAAACAGCACTTTCAATTACGGAACTCAGCCTGGCGGAATTGCATTCACTTATGACCAAACGATAGACAAAGCAGGCATATCCATTCAGTCGATTTCGACCAATGGAGCAAGCGTGTTTGTAAGCGCAGGTGGAAATGTCAACTTCAATTCGCAAGGTGTAAACACAAGTAAGAGTGGCACAGCCGGAGGCGGAGGGTCCGTCACTGTGATCGCTGGAGCACCAGTCACGGCGACCGGCGCTCTGACCGGACTGGGAAGTGTTATAGCAGAAGGATTCAGCCCTGGTCCCGCATCTGGTGGCAGCGGCGGACTCGTCGTGCTTCTTGGACGAAGCGGCTTAAACATGGTCGCAGGCAGCAAAATTTCGACAGTTGGCCAGGCTAATGGTGTTGCTGCCAATGGCGGCACTGTTCTTGCAGCAAGTGGTGGAGATTTGATTCTTGCTCCTTCAGGTATCTTCACTAGCGGTGCTGGTACTACCGGCAGCTCTGGTGCTGTCAACTTAGTCGCCGGGGCTAACTATGGTGATGCGAACCTCGTCCCAACCACAATATCGCTAACACCTTCAGGCTCGACAAGCGGTGGCAATGTCAGCGTCGGACAGCTCAACGCAGCAACGACAGCCACTGGAAACGCTAACGGCGGCGGAGTGAATATCGTTGCTTGGGGAACTGGAAGCAGCAATGGACAAGTTAAGGTAAGCGGAAATATAAGGACCTCAGGTTCGGGAACCGGCATTAGCGGCAATCTTGTAATCGCAGCACAAGGAAGCGCTTCGACAAATACAATAGAGACCGGTGATATCATCACTTCCGGTGGTGCTCCTAGTAGCGGCGGTGTCCTCATAAACACTGGCGATCCTTATACCGCCGCTGCTACACCGACGATGAATCGAACATCTGGAGGTATCAGCGGTCCTGGGGTAGTATTTAGCACAACGACACTGGCTGGCTCACCTTCGGTCAAGCTTGGGAATGTCACCACCAATGGTGGAGGCGTGTTCATCGGTGCCGGTGGAAATCTGACAGCTGGCAATATAACAACAGATAGAACTAGTGGTGTTACAGCACAAGCGGGAAACATTGTGTTGTACGGCGGCTATAGAACAAGCGGAGGACCAGGAGCCGGCGTGGTCAGCGTCGGTGCTCTAAGCGCAAACAACACAGCATTAGGTGCTGGTGGTCAGATACTTATCACATCAGGAACCGGAACTACGGTATTTGCCAATAGCATATCCACAAATGGTAATGGTCCGGGCAGCAATCTTGGCGGTGTGATTCAAATATACGCTGGCGGTGACCTTCGTTTTGACGGCTCCATCAGCTCAAGAGGCCAAAACAACACCGGGGCAAATAACGTTACTCTTGCGGCCGGTGCCAGCACGGTCGCAGTAAACACAAACACTATAACTGTTAGCCCAACTGGTGGAAGCTCCGGTGCTCTTGTAGTGAACGGGACAATAAATACAAGTCCGACAACACTTACAGGCGTAGGTGGAGCAATAAATCTGCTTGGTTTTGGCCCTGCAGGTACAGTATACCTTGACGCCGCTCCGATATCCGGTGGTGCAGGCACTTCCGCCGATGGAGCTATAACGATAGTCGCAGCAGGCCAGAAAGCTGGAAGCGCCATCACCATAACAAAAGACATCAACACGAATAGCGGCAGTGCTGGCACAGGCGGCGCTATTCGCCTTGTAACAGCAGATCCGTTACTGAATCCTCTCACGACCTCAGTTAATTTCACGAATTCATTCAATACAACGACCTATAACCAGGCGATTCTCGCTGCCGGACCTTCCATTTCGGCGCAAAATCTTACAACTAATGGGGCTGGAGTATTTGTATTAGCAGGTGGTGACGTGTCGGTTGGCAACATCACCACAACAAGAATCGCCGGCAGCACAGCAGCTTCGGGCGGGTTCATTTCCGTACTTGCTGGAGCGCGGACGATAGGACCGACAGGCGCAGGCTCTATAAAAGCACTTGGCACACTAACAGCTGATGGACTCTCCGCCGGCGGCGGCATTATTCTCCTGTTATCAGGTACGGCCGGTCTCACGATAAACAATGTGATCCAATCAAATGCCGGAGCCGGTGCCTTCGCTGGTGGACACATCAACATTATTAGCGGCGGCGATTTGACGCTGTCGAATAGCATCAACAGTCGTGGTGGAACGGGCGGTGGCAGCTCACAAAACACGTTCGCATCCGGCGCTGGATGGACTGTCGGCGCCACTACCAATAACTTTTCTATTGATCCCGCTCTAGCATCAGGCGGCGCCAATGGTAAGTTGATTCTTTCTGGCAATGTAGACTTCTCTCCTACAGTGTCAGGCTCAGCAGGTAACTTGAACCTTGCTGCGTTCGGAAATAATGGAAGCATACAGATTAACAGTGCTCCCAACCTCAAGGGTGTCGGTGCATTCAACAACGGGAATTTGATCGCAATAGCGCAGGGAACCGCGGCTGGCAACGCAATTGTTTCAACAGTGAATCTTTCAACTGCTAGTGGTGGCACAAACATCGGCACCGGGCAAATCAGATTGCTGACAGCAGATCCATTTGCCGGCATCGCCACCATGAATATAAGTCCCGGCGGAACCTTTACGCTCTCCACAACAACCATGAATCAGAGCGTGCTTTCAGCAGGTACTGGAATTTCAATTCTGGATGCTAAGACTGATGGCGCAATGATTCAAATCCTGGCCGGTGGAAATGTTAGCGCCGGAAATATTGATGCATCAAGAAGTGCCACACTCACCGGAAGCGGCGGCGTAATCAACATTTTAGCCGGCACCAGAACAACCGGTCCTGCCGGTGCGGGTACAATTACATCACTAGGAACTGTCACATCAAACGCATTAAATAGCGGCGATGGCGGTGCGATCGTAATTGCATCAGGAACAACAGCCGCATCAATAAGCAAGGATATCAATTCAAATTCCACAGCCGGTGGACGCGGTGGCAACATCCTTCTGGTGTCCGCATCAGATGCGACAATCGGCATGAATGTGAACGCACGCGGCGTTAACGCAAATCAAAGTAACGTATACATCTCAGCCGGTCAAAACTGGTCGGTAAATGGCAATACATTGTCGCTGGATCCGAGCCTTGCATCAGCAGGCACAAATGGCGCCTTGTTAGTGACCGGCTCAATTAATACCAGTCCAAGTTCTGGTGCTAATGTAGCATCGGGCAACGTATTTTTGGCGGCTCTCGGAGCGAAGGGCACCATCACGCTGAACACGCTGCCCCAGATGACTGCAGTAGGTGCAGCTAATAGCGGCTCCTTCACAGCAGTTGCGCAGGGCACCCCAGCAACGCCGAGCAACACAATTTTCATTAATGGCAGCATCAACACAACCGGTGGGAATGGAGGAACCGGCGCAATCACACTTGTCACCGGAGATCCGTTTGCTGCAGTTAGTAACATAACTTTGACAGGCCCCGCAATGCCAGCATCGGCAGTTGCCCTTAACGCAACAACACTGGCGGCCTCCCCTGGAATTCAGGTTCAAAACCTGACGACAAATGGCGCAGCCATCACGGTGATTGCTGGCGGAAATATTGCGGTGGGCAATGTTGCCTCCACGCGCCTAACCGGCACCGGTAACGGTGGCGCGATCAACCTCATTGCCGGCGCCAATATGACGGCAACAGGCTCCGGCGGCTTCACGTCGCTGGGTTCGGTAACCGCAAATGCAATTCAGGGAACTGGTGGCAATATATTGATCGCAGCCGGTACGGGCGGGCTAACCATAAACGGCGCAGTAACGACAACCAGCACTGGCGGTACAGCTGGAACCGGTGGCAATCTCAGCATCATCAGTGGTGGCGACCTTGCAGTTAATGGCACCATCACTTCGCGAACCATAAATGGAAGCAATACAGTTGCAACAATCCTATTAGCGGCCGGTGCCGGCTGGACGATGGAGAGCACTGCGCCGCACGGCATCGTCATTGATCCAAGCACTCCAGGAGCAAATGGAAAACTAACGATCACAGCAATTCAAGCGAACTCAACCAATACTGGTGCGGGCACAAATGTCAACCTGCTTGCCTTTGGTGCGAACGGAACCATTTCATCAGCCGGCAATATAATAACAAAGGGAAGCGCGGGCAAAACTAGCGGAAGCTTCACAGCGATCGCGCAAGGCGTTAAAGCATACGGTACAGACTCAATCACACTTTTGAATGTCGACAGCTCTGGTGGCACGGCTGGAACCGGAGCCATCAACATATATACTGGAGATCCGTACACAGCAAAGGTCACCGTATCTAGAACAACGGCTCTAGCCTCGGCGGCTCCTGATGTCGCATCCTACAACAAGAACATAACAGGCTCAGGAGTTTCAACAGGCTCGCTCACTACAAACGGAGCTAATGCAAGTGCACTAGCGGCAGGCGACCTCAAAATCACAGGACTTGTCACCGCAAATGGTGCTGCTGCCAACGCCGGCAATATCACTCTAGTCGCCGGATTAACGGCGACCGGAGCTGCGGTACAGAATACCGGACTGCTCATAGGCGGTGGCGTATCGGCAACGAGCAACGGCGGCAACGGCGGCAATATACTGATCGCGGCCGGCAAGGGTGGCGCACCAAACTCAGTAATTCTCAACTCACTAGCGGCCAATACTACTGCCGGAGCGAACGCAAAAGGCGGCTCTGTGAATGTGGTATCCGGTGCTGGGGTCGCTATAAGTGGCTCCATTCTCACGAATTCGGCTACCGGTGATGCAGGCAACATCTTCGTCACAGCGGGAGCTGATTGGCGGCTTGATGCGACCAATTTGACAATTGATCCGACGACTTCTGCAGCAAGCACTCAGGGTGGAATCAACATAACGACCAACCTGACAGCGAACACAACGGCTGCAGGTAAGAGCGGTGGCAATATTCAACTTGGATCATTCGGCTCAGCCGGTGGCATTCAAGTTAGCGGAACAATAAGCAACGGCGGACTCGGCGCGGGCACAAGTGGCATCGTCACGGTTGTAGCGCAAGCCAATGCGACGCTAGGCACAAACACAATCGTACTGCCATCAATTAACACAACTGGTGGTGCGGCGGCCTCCGGAGCCATCAATATATATACAGGCATTCCGCTCACTGGCGCTCCAGTGAATGTCGTACGCGCAACCGGGGTATCTCCTACGCTGGGATTGAATAACTTCACCGCCTCCATTACCGGCGCTGGTATCCAAACAGGCGCACTAACGACAAACGGTGCGACAATCAACGTTCTTGGAGCAGGCAATGTATCGGTAAGCAGCGCAACATCTACGAGCGCGGCAGCGGCAGGCGGATCAATCTCACTAGTCGCCGGACTTGCGCCCGTTGGCAGCGCCACTAATGCCGGTGCCCTCACGGTAGGCAACGTCATCAGCACGGGCGGCGGCGGAGCCGGCGGAAACATTCTAATTGCCAGCGGTTCAGGTGGTGCTGCGAGCATCGGAGTGCTAAGCAGCTCGCAAACGGGTGGGGCCGCATCTACGAGCGGTAACATCAACGTCATCGCAGCAAACGCGCTAACGATCAGCAATGCAATCACAAGCTCAAGCACCGTAGCCGGTGGCAGCAGCGGCAGTGTCTTCATCGCAACCGGTGCGCAATGGAGCATGGATGGAACAGACCTGACCATCGATGCCACAACATCAAAATCAAGTGCGTCCAGCAACCTAACCATAAACAGCTCAGTCAGAGCAGATGGAAATAGTGGTTCTTCGGCCGGCGGCAACATACAGTTGGCGGCTTTCGGGCCCAACGGCGTCATTAATGCATCAGCTGGAACTATTTTGACCGATGGAGAGACTGGAAAACAAAGCGGTTTCATAACCATCGTAAATCAGGCTAACGTCAATGTTTCGTCGATAGTGCTACCGGCAATGTCGACGGTTGGATTGGTGGCCGGACCAACGGGATCGATCAACATTTACACAGGCGATCCGCTCGTCGCTAACGCTAGCGTGACACGAGCAACTGGCGCGGCACCGACCTTGGGATTGAGTAACTTCAATAACTCGATAACAAAATCCTCGATTTCAATAACAGGCGTCGTAATGACGAACGGCGCGGCGATAAATGTCTTGGCGGCAAAAGATGTGCAGATAACAGGACAGGTTCTCTCCGCCGGAAGCGGCAGTGTCGCCGGTGGAGACATAACAATCGTATCGGGGCTTCGCACCACTGGTGCCCAAGCTGGACCCGGAACCCTAACTCTTCTCGGTGACGTAACCTCTGATGGCGACCTTGCCAAAGCGGGCAACATTCTGCTTGCATCCGGCAGCGCGCTAGCAGTCGGAAATGTTTCAGCCAGACAGACGGGCAACGCCGCAGGCGGTGGCGGACACATCAATATTGTCAGCGCCAGCAACCTCACAGTGAACGGGCAAGTGAGATCAACTTATGCTGGTAACGTCGCCACCGATGCTGGTGGCAACATATTCCTGGCATCCGGAGCTGCCTGGAGCATGGATGCCGCGAACCTGACTATTGATGCAACCGCGTCACAGGGATCAACCTCTGGCATAATGACGATCTCGAATAATGTATTATCGAATGGCACAAACTTAGGTGCAGGCGGTAACATTCAATTGGCTGCGTTTGGTTACGCGGCAGGAACCATTAATGCTTCAGCCGGTACCCTTAATTCGGCAGGTGGAGGTGGCGCCAAGTCAGGACTTGTCACAATAATTGCGCAAGGCGATGTTGCCGGAAACAGCATCGTACTGCCGTCCTCGTTAAGCACTACGGCAGGGGCTGCAGGCACCGGAGCCATCAATATATATACAGGCGATCCACTGACCGCAAATGCGAACATTGTAAGACCAACCGCTACTGCTCCAATTCTCGGCACAAGCAACTTCACAAATAACATAACGAAATCCGGCATTACAGGCAACATAGTCACGACCAACAAAGCAGCTGTCAGTGTACTTGCAGCAGGCAATCTAACCCTGACAGGTGACGCTGCCTCTGGCGGAGTTGCCAATGTGACATTAGTTGCGGGACTTCGAACAACAGGCGCAAGTTCCGCCGGGACAGGCATCCTCAATGTAAATTTCGTCAACGCGGGTAATTCTGCCGGTGATGGTGGCAACATCTTGCTAGCTGCCGGTACCGGCGGCATGGTTCTTAATCAGCCTGTCGTATCTACCTCGCTCGCTGGCGGTGCAAGCGGCAAGGCTGGAAACATCAACATTGTGTCTGGCGGCGATATTCAAATCAAGAGCCTAATCTCAAGTAATTCGGCATTCAACGGTGGACAAGCCGGTAACGTCTTCATGAGTTCCGGTAGTTACTGGACCATGGACGCAAGCGATCTGAACATAGATCAAGCTAAGTCAGCCTCGTCTTCCACCGGTTCGATCACGTCAACGAATTCAGGTCAGATTCTTGCCCAGGGCACTGGCACAACAGGTACAGGTGGAAGCATTCAAATCGCAGCTAATGGCGCAAACGGCACTATTAGTCTCGATCCACTGGGGTCTATTAAGACCAGAAGCAACGGACAAGCCGGTGCGGTAACAATCATTGCTCAAAGCAATACAGTCGGCAATAGTATTTCAGTGCCGAGCATCGACACTATCGGCGACGCCACCGGTGGTGGTGACGTTACTATTTACACCGGCGATCCTTTTACTGCAAACGCTACTGTCTCACGAGCCACCGGGGCAGCACCGATTCTAGGTTTAACGAATTACGATCCGTCCATTACAAACGCAGGTATAAAAACAGCCTTTATCAGCACCGGTGGCGGTGACATCAATGTAGTTGCTGCAGGCAATGTATCGACTTCAAGCATTTCGGCTGGAAACTCTCTGGGTGACTCTGGAAACGCAACGCTGGTTGCAGGATTCCGCTCAACAGGAACAGTAGGAACTGGCGTACTGACGGTTACAGGTAATGTGGCTACCGGCACAGGCGCCGGCAAACCAGGAAACATACTGCTCGTTGGTGGCAACGGCGGCGCAACTTCCAGCAGCATAACAGGAAGCATCACTGCATCAAGCGGTAGCGCCCAGACAAGCGGCAACATCGCGATTGTGACCGGCTCCGGACTTGACGTGGGCGGTGACATAATCACCACAGGCTTCTCGGCATCTACCAATTCAATTTTCATTGCAACTGGTGCCTCGTGGACCATGAACGGCACGGATTTGACAATTGATGCCGCGGCATCGGCCACTTCTACGAACGGCGCATTCGTCCAAACGGCTGGAAAGTCCATAAGCACAGGTACAGCTGGAACAGGTAGCACAGGTTCGGTACAGATCGCAGCATTCGGAACCGGCGGCACTATCAGTGGAGCATCTAACGGAATCTTCACATCAGGCTTCGGTGGTACTAACGGCGCAGTGCGCCTTGTTGCGCAGGCGAATGTTGCAGGAAACTCCACTAAAGTCGGCAACATCAGTACCGTGGGCGGCGCCGTCGGAAGCGGTCTAATTGACGTTTATACAGGCCAGCCGCTCACCGCCAACGTCACCATAAGCCGAAGCACGGTAGATCCCCCGACACTAGAGAGCGCTAACTATTTAGCTGGTATTACAAACTCGGGCGTACAGACGGGTAACCTGACGACTACCGGTTCATCTATAAGTGTTGTAGCCGCTGGCAATACGTCAGTCGGAAATGTCGCCAGCTTTACAGGCACCAAGGGCGGTGACATCACCTTGATTGCTGGTATGCGTCTGCCGGCTGCTGCAACGGTCGGAACCGGGGTGCTCACTACCGGCGGTCAGGTATCTGCATCTGGAGGATCCGTCAGCGGCGGTAACGTCCTGCTCGCCAGCGGTAGCGGTGGCACAGCGACAATAGGAGGTCCAATATCTGCCAGCTCTGCTACAGGGACAGCAGGAAGGGTAAATGTTATCAGTGCCGCCGGCATAAATTTCGGCGATCGCGTAACGGCTGACGGTGCGGTTGCAAGCTCAATCTTCATTTCGTCAGGAACATCATGGCGGCTTGACGCAACAACGTTATCTATAGACGCGGCACAATCACAAGCATCCGCAGCTGGTGGAATAACATTCGCTGGACCGAACGCCGGTGCTAGCGCTCGCGGTTTGGGCGCCGGCGCCTCAGGTGGTCGGATTCAAATCGGTGCATTTGGCGTGGGCGGATTCGTCGATATGCCAGCTAGCGGAATATTGAGCACAAGAGGCGATATCACATCCGGTGACATCAGCGTAGTGGCAGCAGGCATCAACGGCTCCGGACAGAGCATATTCCTTCCGAACGTCGATGCGTACAGCAACGCAGTTGGTTCAGCTGCGATCAATATATGTACGGGAAATCCGCTGACAGCAAACGCGACAGTAACCCGCGCAACCGGCGCCGGACCGACATTAGACTCGGCAAGTTATATTGCTGGGCAAACCAATGGCAACATATCGACAACGAATCTGCTAACTAATGGTGGCAGTATCAGCGTGGTCGGAGTGCAGGACGTTAACACAGGAAGCGTGACGAGCAAAGCTGACGCCACTGGCAACGGTGGTAACGTCACACTGGTAGCGGGTATGCGCGCATCTGGTCTCAATGGTGCTGGTGCACTGAATATCGTTGGCGATATCGATTCTTCAGCATTCGTAAGCGGGGACGGAGGCCGAGTCTTGCTCGCAGGCGGAAGCTCAATAGGTGTAGGCGCCATTACAACAACTGGTGCCAACACAGGTAATGGCGGCAACATCGCGGCTGTAAGTGGCGGAAATCTTACGGTCATCAATACGATAAGCGCTTCGTCGGGCGGCAGTGCAGGCTCGAAGAGCGGTGACATAACACTGGTATCGGGCGCGGCCTGGTCATTAGGCGCAGCAGCATTGACAATAGATGCCAACGCGTCAGCGCTTACGACTAATGGCACCCTCACAGTCACCAAAGCAATATCGTCTCTTGGCGGAAACGTAAGATTGATCGCCATGGGTACCGCCGGCACAATAACGACCGACGATATCTTCTCAGGTTCCTTCGTTGGACCCGACGGAAATGTTCAACTAATCGCGCAACAAACTAATGCCGGGCTTTCGATCACAACGAAAAATATCTCGACGACGCTTTCCTCCAATATCACTGGGGGAACTATTGACGTCTGGACTGCAGATGCACTGACCGCCGGTAGCACAACGAGCATATCAAGAACAACAGCGACAGGCGCTACATTCGTGCCCACATATGCCGGACAACAAACCGGCGCATTGCTAGGAACGCTCACAACAAGCGGAGCCAACATAACGGCTCTGACGGGCGGTGGCTTATCCACAAGTGGAATCAGCAGTACGGTCACCGTGCCCGGTGGCACCGGCTCAGGAGGGAACATCAGTATCGTCGCTGGAGCCCCGGCAGGTGGTAACGGCGCCTTCGTCAACTTCGGCTCAATTGACGCTTCGGCAATCGAAAGCGCGCCTAGCGCCGGCTTCAATGGTGGCACTGTAAGCATCGTCGCTAGAAGCGGCATCACTAACACTGGCAATATTACTTCCAAAGGAGTGGGCACCACCGGCAATGGTGGCAACGTCGCCCTAATCTCTGGTGGTGGCATATCCGCCGTTGACATCACTACAACTGCGGCTGGGAACGGTACGGGCGGAAGCCTCTTCGCCCTATCAGGTGCAAGCTTCGGCGGCGCAAGCGGCGCTACATTCACTATTCAAGATGCCATCTCAACTGGCGGCAACATCTTCCTCGGCAATTTAGAAACCTCTGCATTCCTGAAGAGCGGAAGCGTTCAACTCGGCAATGCCAGCGCCGATGGCATTATACAAACAGGGTCGATCACCACTAAGGGCAATCAGCCGAGCGGCTTTGTCACTGTAGTCAACCAATCGAGAGATGCAGCTACAACTATCAGCACAGGCTTCATTCAGGCGCTTGCCGGTGGTGCAATAAATCTGGCAACGGCAGATCCATTGTCCGGCGACCTCGTTTATACAAAAGCGACGGCAACTACCGATGCACCGCTGACAGTAACTTTCGACCCTGCTATCGATCAGAGTTCGATTCAAACGAAGAATCTGCAAACCTACGGACATGAAATCAATGTTTTGGCTGGTGCAAACATTAATCTGCTCGGAGCCGGCGGTGTCACCGTCAGCACAACACCTCAGCTATCTGGCGCTGGGGCAAACATATCGCTCATCGCCGGCGCCGCCGCTACATCCCTCGGTGGCAAGATAACGAATCTGAATGCAATCATCTCAGCTGCTAAGAATGATGGTTCTGCTACACAAGGATATGCCGGCGGCAATGTATTTGTCGCAGCCAGAAGCGGAGTAAATGTCCAGGGCGGAATCGACACCAGAGGCGTAACCGCCGCAGGCAATGCAGGCAACGGCGGCAACGTCATTGTCCTCTCGGGCGGCGATGCCACGTTCGGAGGTGACATCAACACCACTGCCAGTGGTGGTAACGCCACAACCAAATCGGGCTCAGTAGCCATATTTGCCGGTGCTAAGTATGGTGATGCAGGTCCGGCTTCTACAACAATCTCAGGCGCAGGAGCAGGCGGCACTGTCGTTACTCAGAATATCGATACCAGCTTCTCCGGCGCACTTGGAACAGCTGGCAATGTACAAATCGCGGCATGGGGTCTCTTTAACGGTACCATCACCGTGAATGGCGACATCACCACCAGGGCAACGTTTTTGGGTGTTGCTGGTAATGTTTCACTAGTTGCTCAAGCAGAGCTGAGCGGCAATTCGATAAGTGTCGGAAACGTACTTGCCGGAGCAGGTGGTGCCGATGCCGGAGCAGGTGGTGCAGTACTTCTGGCAACGGCAGATGCGCTTGCATCAGGCGCCACGTTGACTGCCACAAGAAGTACAGCCACAGTCGCTGGCAGCATCAACGCCACAGTCAATAACAATATCTTGAACTCCAGCATAGTGTCAGGCGGTATCGCAACTCAAGGACAATCCGTCACAATATTGTCGGCCAACAATTACACCAATGCTAACGCTTTCGGAATTAAAACCACGCCGAGTAATGCTACCAATCCTAATGGCGGCGATATCACCATCGTCACCGGCATGCGCACCACAGCCGGTGTTAGAGACGGCATAATCAACATGGTCGGTCCGATCGTCTCTGATGGATTCCAGGGCAACGCCGGCAACGTATTGCTGGCAACAGCCTCCATTGCCTTTGCACCGGCTCTACCATCAATAAGTGCTAACGCTCCGAACGCCGCCCTTGCTGCATCGGGAGGGAAAGTAACGATATTGGCTGGTGGCAGCCTTAATTTGACGGACGTCCAGGCGAGAAATGCTGGCGGATCAGGAAGCTCCATATTCGCGTCGTCAGGTACAAACTGGGTCATCGACAGCGCAGCTAGCCAGATTACAATAGCACCGTCGCCATCGGCTGGTGGAACTTTGACAGTCGCAGGCACGCTTGATACATCAGCACAAAGTGCAGGTGGAAAGGGCGGCAACATTCAACTTGCGGCCTTCGGCGCTGGCGGAAAAATCTCGTCGACCGGCAGTTCGCAGATAAATCTCTTTGGCTCATCTGCTCAAGGTGGCTCATTCACAGCGGTTGCACAAGGAGCGCCGGGCGCTGCCACAAACACAATTTCGATCAACAACGACATCAGCACTAATGGCGGAACTGTCAATATAGTAACAGGCGATCCATTGTCAGCTTCGGCAACCATTACAATCGCAAGTCCAGTGTCTCCAACACTTACACCGACCCTGACAAATGCGACAGGAAATGCCGGTATCGCAGTATCTAACGTCACCTCAGGTGGCGGCGCCATAAACATTCTGGCTGGCGGAAATATCGGGGCTTCAAAAGGTGCTTCCATAATAAGCAGCACTGGTCTGAGCGGCGGTAATATCAATATTATTGCCGGGCTAAGAGTAAGCGGGGCCAATGGCGCTGGTGCAGTCTCTGGGATACTCAGCATCAACTCCAGCAGCATATCCGGGACTGCTGGCAATGTGCTGGTAGCAACCGGGGCATCAGTAAGTTCTCTGGGATCAATAAATGCATCCGCTAATGGTGGCATTTTTGACGCAGGCAACATAAGCGTAGTTGCAGCCAATTCGTTGAGTCTCAACGGACCGATATCAGCTTTTGCAGGACAATCCGGCAAGGGCGGACAAGTCTTCATCGCAGCAGGCGCAGAATGGAATGTCAGCGCTACAGATTTAGTTATCAATGCGAACGCCCCTGGTGCAAGCGGCTCATTGACTGTCGCTTCCGGTATCACTACCTCCAATGGCGGCGTCGCCGGCTCGAGCGGCGGAAATGTCAGCCTGGCAGCATTGGGAACCGTTGGAACGATTCAAGTTAGTGGACCGATAGACACTGCTGGTGGTGCCGGTGGTACAAATGGAAACATAAGCATAGTCGCGCAAGGAAACACAGCACCTTCAAATAACTCTATTGTTCTAGACTCTGATATCACCACAGCGCTTACAGTTGGTGGAGCGTCTGGCACCGGAACCATATCGATCGGTACCGGCGATCCGCTTACAGCAAATGCGACGATCTCGAGAAGCACTGCTGCAGGTCCAGCGATTGCAATCAATGTTGATACAAGCATCACCAACTCAGGCGTCTCCACAAAAGCACTGACGACTCGCGGTGCCGACATCAATGTATATGCAGCGGGTTACCTGACTAGCACGGATATAACAAGTAATGGATTGGGAGCCGGCGGCGACATCTCTCTCTTCGCAGGTATGTCTGGCGGTACAGCAAATGGTATCGGCTCTGCTAAAGTCGGTGCGATAAGCTCTACTGGTTTAGTAGGGAATGGCGGCGACATCCTCGTCGTGTCAGGACAAGACTTTACGACCGTTAGCGGCGCAATAAACAGCAGCTCACTCACAGAAGGACAAGCTGGCGCTGTCAACGTGGTCGGCGGCGGTCTCGTTAATATTCAAGGCAGCGTTAATGCTAAAGGTTCGGCATTGCTTTCACTCATCGGCGCCGGCAGTGGTGGCAATGTTGTGCTCGCAGGCGGGGCTGACTATTCAATCAATAGCGGTACCAATGTACTCACTATCACAAGCGCAGGTTCAGGAGTAGCAGCCGGTGCCCTGGTGATAGCCGGTCCGATAGATACACGCGGCGCAGGCAACGGTGATGGTGGTGCTATTAAGCTAGCATCTTTCGGTTCTCTCGGCGGAATCACCGTAGGCAACTTGTCGAGTCACGGGGCTGGCACTGGTAAGAATGGTGATGTGGTAGCGGTCTCAGCTGGAGCTATCGGAATCTCAACTGGAGCGGTCGACACCACAAACGGTGGCTTCGGCGGTTCTGGCGGTGGCGGAGCAATTGACATAGGAACATCCAAACCAATCTCGACCGTAACACTGAACACGAAAACTGGAATCAGCTCCGGCACATTTGCTTATGACTCAGCGAACCTGATTGCGAACGCCAGTGTTTTCATGTCCGGCGCTAGAACAAACGGACAACATATAAATGTATTTGCCGGTCAAAACATCGCAATGAATACCGCCGACGTAATTGCCAGCAAAACTAACGGGGACGGAGCCGGTGGGCAAATCAGCCTATTTGCGGCACTAGGTAATAATTCCGGTGGACTGTTCTCCTTAGGCAATGTGCGAGCCGATGCCGGTCAGGTTTCGGCAGGAGCAGCGGACGGTGGTTGCATATTCCTCTCGTCAGGCAATGGCGGAACTCAGATCACAGGAAATCTGAGCGCAGATGGCGCGGCTGTAGGAGCAGGACCGCCTGCAGGCAATGGTGGCGCAATTGGTGTTGTTAGCCGTGGCGGAATCAACATCACTGCAAACATCAGCAGCAAGGGAGCCGCGCTTGTAGGCGCCGGCGGTAGTGTCACACTAGCTAGCGGCGATGCGTGGACGTTCAACTCGGCTAGCAAGACATTCACTATCACCAGCACCGCATCTGGTGCCTCTGGCACTCTCAACGTCGGTGGCTCGATCACGACTGAAGCCGGTGCCGGCTCGGGCGCCAATGGAGGATTAGTTCAACTCGGTGCATTTGGCTCCACCGGATCTATAAATGTGACAAGCTCGATTACAACAGCTGGTGCCGGTGCAGCCCTCAATGGCGACTTAATAGCCATCGCGCAGGGTAACGGACCAGGCAATACCATAAGCATCGGCAGCATCAATACTGGTGGTGCCAGCGGCGGTGGTGGTAGCGTCACGCTCGGAACCTCGGCACCGCTTACAGCACCAGCCACTGTCACCTTCAACTGCGCGACCTGCGTTGTCACCGGTAACTTCACATTCGATCCTGCCAGCCTTGCATCAGGTGGCATCAGCATCGGCAACGGTGGTATCACAACCGACGGTACGCCAATCAATATAAATGCTGGTGGAGGTATAGCCTTCAATAATGGCAATGTGAGCTCCAGCAGAACGTCAGTCGTCGGCAACGGTGGAGCGATCGCTATCAATGCTGGGCTAAGTGGTACAGGCGCAATCACGGGACTTGGAAGCGTCCAAGCAAACGCCGCCGCCGGTATCATCAACACCGGTGGAAACGGAGGAAACATCCTCATCACCGCCCAATCTGGAATCACATTTGCAACCGGTGCATCGGTAAGCAGCAACGGAGCTGCAAATTTAATTGCCTCAGGCAATGGCGGCAACATCAATCTAGTCAGCGGCGGCGATATCAGCCTACCAGGCTCAATTGAAAGCAAAGGTCGCGGAGTTGCCGGAAACGGTGGCAACGTACTGGCGGCAACCGGTGCAAGCTACACAATCGTTGGCAGCACGTTGACGATTTCAGCAAACCCGTCAGCAACTGGTGGAGATCTTTCGATCGGCGGTTCGATTGAAACCACCTCAGAGTTACTCAGCGCAGGCAGCGGTGGTAATGTGCAGCTCGGCGCATTCGGTACCGCAGCCGGTGCCGGGGGCAACGTCACGGTCACTGGTGCAATCACAACAGCCGGACAAACCATCGGAACGAATGGAAACATAACAGCAATAGCTGGTTCCACTGCAACTGGTATCTCGTTATCGCTTGGCGGCGATTTGAATAGCTGCGGAATCTGCGGGCTCACGGGCGGCGCAATCACGCTTGCCACCACAACCCCACTGGACACAGTGGCTGCGCAAACGCTGATCATCAACACTACCAGCGGTGCGATAAGCGGCAGCAACTTCAGCGCAAACGTCAATGGCGTTCCCCTCAGCGCAAATAGCAGCATCAAGACCAATGCACTTCTGACCAGTGGCGCTGCGATCACCGCGATTGCAGGAAAAGACATTGATGTTCAGGGCAAGACGGTTAGCTCCTCTAGCCTCGTGCTGAACGGCGGCAACATCAGCCTCATTGCGTCAGCTGGTTCAGGCTTGGGAACGCTGATGAATTTGGGTACTGTGGATTCCTCAGCGATTTTGGGCTCCGCTGGCAATATCCTCCTAACATCCGGTCTGGGTGGAATAAGCTCCAGCAGCTCAATCAGCTCAAATAGCCCATTCTCCGGTGGAAACTTGAATGTTGTTAGCCGAGGCACTGTTTCACTTACTGGCGCAATCAACACCAGAGGTGCAGGCAACCTTGCAGGTCAGAGCAGTGGAGAGATATTAATTGCCGGCGGTGTCTCGTGGACACTTGGCGCAACTGATATCACAACCGGTGCCGCAACAGGCGCCGATGGCTCCGTCACAATTGGCGGCGACATAGACACCACATTCGGTACTGGGCTCGGATTCGCCGGCAATGGCGGCAATGTTCAGATAGCCGCTTACGGTGCACTCGGTACAGTGAGCACCAGAGCAATCAGCACCGCAGGCAAAGGCGCAGGAGCTAATGGCGACGTGCTAATTGTGGCTGGTGGAACATTTGCCTCATCAAGCACGGCAATAACCGTTGACGGTGCTATCGACACCACCAATGCTGGCGTTGATGGAGCAAACGGCGGTAGCGTAACGCTTTCGACGAACAATCCACAGGGTGCCGCGATCATAATTGACAGGGTGAACGGAACTCACCTCGGTAAGTTTGTTGCAAATGCCGATCTGGCAAATGCCTTTGCTGGCATCAGCGCAAAATCGATCAGCACGGACGGACAAAAGGTCTCGATCTTTGCCGGTGATTCTATAAATATGAATGATGGTTCGATCACCACAACCAGAACAAACGCTGCTGGCAAAGGCAATGGTGGCGATGTAATTGTTCTTTCTGCGCTTGCGACAGCCAGCGGTTCGCTAACCGACATCAAGAGCATCACAACAAATGCAAGAGCTGAGAATAACAGCGCATTCCTGGGCGGGAATGTACTGCTGACATCCGGAACTGGTGGTCTGACCATCACTGAGGACATCAATACGAGCGCTTCATTGAATCCGGGCTCATCAGGGAAGGCAGGTTCCATCAGCATTCTAAGTCAGGGCTCACTGGATATCAGCGGCGACTTGACTGGCAAATCACACGCCGGTGCAGGCGGGGCAATAACGCTCGCCTCCGGTGCAAGTTTCACGACAGCAGCAGGTGAAGTCATTCTCAATGCGGCGCCATCCGGCGCAAATGGTGCCTTGAATGTTACAGGCAACATTGATAGCAGCTCATTCCTCGCGCCAGGCACGGGCGGAAATATTCAAGTCGGAGCATTCGGCAGCACAGGTACCGTCAATATAAGCGGTACTCTAAATAGTAAGGGTGTAGCAAAAGGCGGCGATGTGATCGTTGCTCCCGGTGGCACTAGCACGGGCAATACAATTACGATCGCCAACGACATCGATGCAGCTGGAGGCTCGATCACAATCGCAACAAGCTCGCCACTAAATACCGGCAGCGGTGCGCAAGTGAAATTCTCTGAAACGAACGGCGCTCTGGTCTCAGGTGTTTATGCACCTGTGGTCGCAGACCTGGCTACAGATGGCAGCGTCAGCACTAAGTCACTAATCACTAAGGACGCGCCAATAACGGTACTGTCCAGCACGGATATAAACTTCAACGGTGGCAGTGTCGCCGCAACAAGCAACGCTGGAGACGGTGGAAACATCAATCTGATCGGCGCGGCCGCTAACGACGTTGGCAAAGTCTTTGGCTTGAACGAGATCCGTTCCTTCACCAACGGCACAGCCAATGCAGGCGGCAACATTCTAGTGACAGCCGGCACTGGCGGTCTCTTCATCACAGGTGATATCACATCTTTGGGCAGTGATAAAGGTGGAGCAGTCAGCCTCGTCAGCCATGGTGATGTGAGTGTACTGGGCGCTATCAACAGCTCCGCAACAACAGGTAGCGGACCGCTGTCGACAGGGGGAGAGGTGATCGTCGCCTCCGGTGCTAAATTCACAGTCAGCGATACGGCTATCACAGTTCAAAGTGGAGCATTCAGCCCCACTGGTGGCTCAATTTCAATTGGCAACAAATTTGGTGGCGGAGGCATAAGCACTCGCGCCGGCGTAAGCGGTTCGGTTGTTGGGAATGGCGGCAACATCCAAATAGTCGCACAAGGCAGCAACGGCAACGTGTTGATGTTCAATAGCTCAACATTCAATACTGCCGGAGCTGAAACCGGAACGAACGGCAACATTCTGATTCTTGGTGAAGGAGACTCAATCTCAGGTGGCTATTTTGACACCACAAATGCCGGCAGCGATGGCTCAGGTGGTGGTGGCTCGGTCACTATCCAGACTATAGGTTCAAAGATTTCTAAAGGTGGAATGGTTATCGACCGGAGCACAGGACCGGACGGAAACACATTCAACCCAAATGGAACGCCTAGCACACTTGGTGATGTAAGCCTGCGATCCATTAATACGGATGGCGGAGATATTTCGGTGCTGGCTGGCAACGACGTTGTATTCAACGGCGAAGCGAACAGCTCGCGCATCAATGCTATCGGTGGCAACGGTGGCAATATCAGCATCCTCTCGGCAGCAGTTACAGCTACAGGTAAGTTGACAGGATTGAGTCAAGTAAACTCGAGCGCCGGAACGCCTGCGGCCGGGGGTGCAAATGGCGGCAACATCCTGCTCTTAACCGGAACAGGCGGAATGAGTGTCGGACCGCTCAACTCTAGCGGTGCGGCTGCCACCGGTGGCGCAGGAAACGCTGGTGCGATCAACCTGGTGAGTGGCGGCGGTATCAGCTTTGGTGGCGACTTAATTGCTCGCGGCGCCGGCGATGGCAATGGAGCGAACGTTCTTCTCAGCTCTGGTACAGGCTACACAGTCTCTGGCAGTACATTAAGCATCGGGGCAGTAGCATCGACGCCGGTAGGTGGTCAGATCAACATGCCTGGAACGATCGACACATCGGCCGTTACGGGTTCGAACGGCAGCGGTGGAAATATCCAAATCGGTGCCTTCGGTACAAATGGAATCGTATCGATTAGTGGAGATATATTCACGTCAGGACAAGGCAGTGGCTCAAACGGCAGCATCGCGATTCTCACGGCGGGCGATGATACATCTATACAATTAGACAAGGCGGTCAGCACATGCGTTGGCTGCGGCACCGCAACCGGTGGCTCTATCACACTGGCGACCACAAATCCACTTCAAACGACTGCTCCTGCAGGACAAGTCGATATCGATATTTCCACCGGACTAGTGACCGGAAGCTTCGGCGTGAATCTGGACGACCTGAATAAGGGCGCATCGATCAACGCGCAATCACTCACCACAAATGGTGCCCCGATTGTCGTCATCGCAGGCAAAGACATCAATCTCAATACGAACAACGTCAGCAGCGCCAGCATTACCGGTGGAAACGGCGGCGATATCACCTTAATGGCTGCGGCTGGAGATGCCAGCGGAGCCCTATTGAATGTGCTGAACGTCAGTTCCAACGCATTAACGGCTGGCAATGGAGGCAACATTCTTATGAGTTCCGGCACCGCCGGTCTCACGATAGATGGAACGATCAATGCCAGCAGCCCGGGTAATTTCGGCACGGCAGGCGCAATCAATGTAATAAGTGCAGGCGACCTCTCAGTTACGGGAGCTATTACTGGCACGGCAGGTGACGGTGGAATCGGCTCCACTGTACTGCTGAGTTCGGGCGCTGGGTTCTCAGTGAGCGCTGGACAACTAGTAATAGGAGCGACGCCAGCGACTATAGCTGGTGGCGCTATCAACATTACTGGCGCCATTGATGTCAGCGTAGGTGACGGCGGCATAGGCGGAAGCGTTCAGGCTGGAGCATTTGGCGAGAGCGGAACGGTCACCGTAGACGGTGGCATTACTACATTTGCGGACGGTGCTAATACAGACGGCAGTATCCTGCTTGTAGCTGGTGGCAAAACCGGTATAACCATAAGCACGGGCGCTCTCACAACAACAACCAAAACAAGCCAGAGCCAAGTAGGCGGATCGATTACCCTTGCTACAAATGCTCCACTTTCCGGTGTCAATACTGTGGCAGTCACCGTATTGGGTGGATCTGTGACAGGCACGTTCGAAGCGAACTTCGGAACTGTACAGGCTGACGCAAGTATCAAGACAAGTGATCTGACTACCAATGGTGCGCAAGTCATGGTTCTTGCTGGTAGCAACATTGACTTCAACTCCGGCTCCGTGATTACAAACAAGAATCTGGGACTCGGTGGTAACGGCGGCAATGTGCTCATATACGGAGCTGCAGGTAACCCAGCCGGTTCTGTCACCGGTCTTGTAGACATACAGGCCAATGCACAAGACAGCCCCTTGTCCCCCACTAATGGTGGCAACATAGTTGTCACAGCGGGTACCGGTGGTTTGAATATGACCGGCAATATCAGCTCAAACGGTGCAGTTGGCCCCGGTTCAACAAACGGCGGAAATATTGCTTTGGTTAGCGGCGGCGATTTGACAATCGGTGGAAACATATCTGGCAGACCGGGCGATGGCGGAACCGGGTCACAAGTTCTACTTGCTTCCGGAGCAAGTTACACCTTCGCATCACCAGGCAGTTTGACGATCAACGCAGCAACATCGTCAACGGCCGGTGCAATAAACGTCAATGGCGACATTGACGTATCAGCACTCGCCGTAGGCTCGAGCTCCGGGGGCTCGGTCCAAATCGGCGCCTTCGGTGACTTCGGCACAGTCGCTGTACAAGGCAAGATTTCAACTTCAGGATGGTCATCCGGAGTCGGCGGTTCGATCACTATCGCATCAGCCGGCGTCGGAAATATCGACAGCATAGTTCTAAATGACGCCTTGAACACTTGCGCCGGTTGCGTGGTGCCAAGCGGTTCAATCACGCTGGCAACAACAGCACCGCTGGCGGCAGGTGGACAGGTTGTATTTGATGCCCAAACTGGTGCAATCAGCTCCGGTGCATTCAGCTCGAATATCACCGCACTCAGCAATGATGCAAGTATCTCAGCGAAAGCACTCACCACGCACAGTGCTGATATCAACGTTTTGGCAGGCAACAACATTAATTTCAATGGGAACTCGATATCGTCTGCCGGATTCTCATCCACACCAGGTGGAAACATCAATCTGATTGCAGCTGCAGGTAATACCGGCGGTGGACTCACAGGTACAACGAGTGTCGATTCGTCGACCGTAGATCCTATTGGCGCCGGCGGCAATATATTGATGGTTTCCGGAACCGCAGGACTTTCAGTTGGAACGGTTAGCTCGTCTGGCGGCTCAGCCGGTGGAAACGTGTCCATCGTTAGCGGAGGCGATCTAACAGTCGATTCGGTCACAAGCAAAGGCACCGGAACAACCGCTGCCGTGATCGGAGGCAATATTCTTCTTGCCTCCGGAGCGTCTTACAGCGTAACTGATAAGACCGTGACAATCACGAGCGCAGGCTCCGGTGTCCCAAGCGCCGTTCTGAACGTAACAACGGGACTGGACACGAGCGCGCAGGTAGTCACCAATGGACTTGGTGGTAACGTTCAGCTGGCGGCATTCGGTGGCTCCGGCACTATCAATGCGACATCTATTAACACGGCAGGCAGCGGACCTGCGGGCACCAACGGAAACATCATCGCCACCGCTGGTGGTGCAGCGGGAACGACAATTACGCTCGGCGATGTCGACACCACAGGAGGCTTGGCTGGCGGAGAAGCCGGTGGCGGTACGATCAGCATCGGAACTAACGCTCCACTGGTCAGTGGTGCTACCTTGATCATAGATCGCAGCTCAGGATCTGTAGCTGGCACAACTACCGTCAGCACCACAAGTCTCTCCAACGACGCAGACATCTCAGTTAATTCGCTAACAACAAATGGCGCAGATATCAACGTTTTGGCAGGGCACAACATTGACTTCAGCAACGGCTCCGGAGTTGTCTACGCTTCAAGATTCAATACCGATGGCAATGGTGGCAACGTAAGTATAGTCGCAGCAGCCGGTGACCAAACCGGTAAAATCAATGCTCTACAGTCAGTAACTACCAGTGGAAGCTCTTCCTTCTCTGCCAACAGCAAAGGCGGAAACATACTGCTGGTTAGCGGAAGTGGTGGGCTGGAAGTAGGTGACCTGATCGCTGAAGGCGCAGCTGCTTTCGCTGGAAAAGGTGGCAACGGCGGAAACATCAACGCAATCAGCGGTGGCGATCTAAAGGTTACAGGTCTCAGCAGTACAAAAGGCGGCCTGGCCGCGGGCAGCGCGGGTAATATACTGCTCGCCGCTGGTGCCAACTACTCAGTCACCGACAACACTGTAAAAATCTCACCCACATCAACAGCCGCTAGCGGGTCCCTAATTGTGGGCGGAGACCTTACAGCCACCACGCAAGTAGGAGCAAATGGTAACGGTGGAACGGTTCAGTTAGGTGCATTCGGTTCAGCCGGGTCAATCCAAGTCAACGGCACTATCCGCACAGCTGGTGATGGCACCGGCAACGATGGCAATGTGACAATCGTAGCTGAAGGTTCGCCTTCAAGCGGGCCGGCTATCCTCATCTCCAACACGATCGATACATCAGACCAGGGTGCTGCCAACAATGCGTTGACAGGCTCAGTTCAAATCGGAACTACATCGGCACTTGCAAGCGCAATGACCATTGATAGATCCTCTGGCGCCACATTCGGTGCTATCGCAGTCGACAAGTCAAATATCACACCGAATAATATTCAAAGCGGCGACCTCACGACAAATGGAGCATCTATTACCGTCGTAGCCGGTCAGGTAGCAACCCTTGGAAATGTCTCATCAGTGAGGACGGCAGGTCCAGAAGCTGGAGGCAACATATACATTGACGGCGGGCAGATTCTAACCGTACTGGATGTCACTGCCAACTCGCTTAGTGGCAACGGCGGTAAAATTGATTTGACCAGCGGCGTTCAACTCTTCTCAAACAACGTAAGCAGTTCCGGAGGAGTGACCGGTGGAGTGATCAATATCACCGGCGCAACTTCTGCAACAAAAGGTGCTGGTATTCAAATCACAGGTACGCTGACTGCAAATGGCAACGGTGGTGACGGCGGAACGATCACGGTGAGTGCCAAGAACGAAGGCTCATTGACGGTGAGTGGCAGCATCTATGCCAACTCAGCAAGCACCAATGGCGGCACGGTTAATGTGAAATACAACTCAACCGGCGGCGTTCCATTCCAGATTGGTGGTAGCTCCCTAAATGGCATCGCTGGATCCATCCATGCCGATGGATTGGTGGATGGCGGCACAGTCAACATCAGCAATAATTCAAGCAGCGAACCAATGATAATAGTCGGAGCCAGCCCGAATCCCGGAGATGGCGATATCTCGGCAGCCTCGACTGGCGCCGGTAACCTCGGAAATATCAACTTTAATCAGCCAAATCAGACAGTGTCGGTAACCACAAGTGGAAATCTCACCGGACTTGTAAATTCCACGGGAGCAGACATAACGATTGAAACAACCGCAGTCAACACAACCCTGACGGCAAATAACATCGTTTCTTCCGTTGGAAGCATTGTCCTCAAGGCAACAGATCCAGGTGCCACCATCAACATCAATGGTGGTATCACAGGGAAGACTGACGTGATCATTGAATCCGGCGGCAACATCTTTAGAACAAATGGTGCAGGAGTGATCTCGACTGGAGCAACAAACACCGCATACCTTACGGCAGGAACAGGTGGAACTGGTGATATTGGGGCCTCCGGTACAGAGATCTTCAGCCAAGCAGCCCGTCTTAATATCTCCGCTGTTAATGGCTCTGCTTATCTAAGCCAGTTCGGTTCTGTCTCCATCGATGGGGCCAATGTGCTCGATGTTCTCGATCTGCAAAGCGACAGCAACATTGACATCGCTGGCAACATCAACCAAACGAGCGGCACTGGATTGGTCAACTTGCACGTGACCACAGGTGCCGGTTCGATCACTCAAAGCAACCCATCGGCAGTACTAACAGCGAACGAAATTCAGCTAAGCACTATCAATGGCAATATCGGAAATCTGACCGGCAATGTTCCAATAGTCACCCAAACCGGTACCGGCGGATTGTCGCTAAACACGTCCAACAAGGGCAGCGGAAGCGGCTTTGTGAGCGACACAAGCAGCAATTTATTGTTGAACAAGTCAACGCTGGGCGGAGCTCTGAGAATAGATGCTGCGGCGATTGAAACCGCTGGTGATATCACAGCGAATGTTATAACAATGAACACCGATCAATTGATTAACGATTTCGTCATCGATGGTAATACAGATATCTTCGCGAACAGCAAAACATCGAACGGGCTATTCATTAATCAATCCTTCGGAAACGGAACGATGAGAGCCAAGACGATCACGCTGACGGCGCCACTGGGTAACGTTGATGCCGAACAAGATTTCTGGGACGGTGACGTTACAGGCTCGGCGCTGAACATGTTCTCGGCAATCAGCTGCTGCGGCAGTTTGGTCGCGCGCGACATCACAGCGGGAACAGATATTTGGCTTGGAGCTGCAGATAAATTGACTGTTAGCGGAAACATCGTTTCCAACACTGGAAATATCAATTTAGGTGCCGACAACGACATAACCAACAATGCCGTTCTGAATGCCAAGGCTGGTGGTATCGACGTTCAAACTATCTTCGGACCATTCAACAACAATGGCAGCATGCTTGCTAGCGGCGGTCAGATAACTATCGCGTCCTTCTGCTGTGGCGATATCAACTTCAACGCAGGCAGCACCGCCAATGCGTCGCAGGACATTCTTGTCTATTCTTCCGGCAAGGTAAACATCGGATCTGTCGGCGGAGCAGCAGTCACACTCAGTGCAGGTCGTGCAACAACCAGCTCGACAGCCACTCCAATGGGACCGAATACCGTCACGAGCAACGGCATGATAGCTATTCTTGCCAACGACGACATTAACATTTACGAGAATGCTTCGTTGTCATCGCGCGGCGGAATGGGAGCTAAAGCCGGTGGTACTGGCGACTTGATCCTCAGCACCTTCGGCAACATCCAAATCGGCAACAAAAATACTCTGACCTCCTTCGGAGGATACGGGATATTTGATGCTGCAGGTAACATCAACATTGGCGAGTCTGCAATCTTCACAGTTGCCAAACTTGACGACGCAGGCGGCACCTATGTGAGCTCCAAGGGCGTCACCTTCCCCAACACTACAGGCGGTGGCATCGCCATGCTGGCTGGCTCGACACAGTCGCCGGCATACCTCCAAAACCAACTCGATACAATGATGCTAAATAGAGGCTCATCGCCACAGTTCCTGGTAACAGGTACTCCATTCGATCAAAGCTCGCCGAACCTTGTTGCAACGGGCGGCACCATCTTGGAGAGCGTCTTCTCCGGCTCTGCTCCGGCGATCGACCCAACGATTCCGAACTTCTACAACTTGAGCAATGCAGTCGTCTACTTTGAGAATCAGGGCGCTGCGCTCACATTGAATAAGACCACAATCAACGGAACAGGCGGTCAAATCATCCCACCGCCACCGCCGCCGTCTGGAGGCGAAACGAATACTGGTGGATTGGGCAGTGGAAACACAAATCCAAACTTCAACATCAACTCGAACTTCGTCAACACCGGCGTACCAACAGATCGCATTTTCTACAATGTTCACCTGACAGGCGGCAGTCAAGCTGTTTCCAGCCTGACAATGGGTGATCAAAGAATGTGGTTCGTGGCCGAGGGTCCGGCTCAGCCATTCGTTCTTGAAGACGACAATGAAACCATGATTGTCGGTGCAGAAGGAAGCATCCT
The DNA here is from genome assembly GCA_021732085.1 of Candidatus Obscuribacterales bacterium. GTDB lineage: Bacteria > Cyanobacteriota > Vampirovibrionia > Obscuribacterales > Obscuribacteraceae > JAIEPM01. The sequence goes on from JAKFVQ010000008.1 coordinate 108,042, forward strand.
TGCATTGCCTGAATCAAGAACGCTTTCTCTACAAAGTGGCAAGCTGGCAGTCTTCGTCAGCTCGAAGGGCGATCTAGCTATCCAAACTGCATTTGGCATCGTCAATGTTCCAGCCAATGGAGTAGTACTTGTTGATTCAACAAATCCGAATCTGGTACGCGTCACTAATCTGACAAGCACATCCGCCACAATGTACGTCAACGGAGCGGATACCAATGGCACACCGGGTGCACCAACTCCGATATCAATCGCATTTGGCGAAGAATTCGTTGTTGCCGGTGCCGGTGCAACCGGATCCGACCTCAGTTCGGCAGGAGATGGTTTCACTCGCACGCCCCTTACCTTCGTGGCAAACATGCCCAAACTCCGCTTGTTCAAGAACTCCATGAATGTTCGCGAAATTGTTGAACAAGAAAGATTGCTTTCCTGCGGACAAGCACCAGACTGCTTAACCAAGCGCAAAATCGATGCGCTCAAGGCTGCTGTCGGCGGCGGACGCGGAACTGGATCCAGCAATGGCAGCGGAGGCTCTGGGCCTAGCTCGAACGCCTCACCGCAAAACAGTCCGAGAACATTGCTCACTCCTAGATCGGGAATGCCATCACTCTCCTTTGCAAAATCGTGGAATCAAATCTGGCAGCAAGCCACCAAGACCGTCAAACCAGAACCAACGACTGAGCAAATCCTTAGCCCAATTGCATTCAGCTCAAGCATAGGAGCAACAGCTGCAACTATGGGTCAGCTCATGACGGTCAAAACCTCGGTCGGTACAATCAAGCACCGTGGCGCGGACATGCACATGATGGGCGAGAAACTGATTCTCAAACGCGGTGAGCTGTTAATTGTCGCAAGCAAACAAACAACCATCCACGCCGGCGACTGCACCATCTCGATCGCCCCTGGCACAATTGCACTTGTAAGCAAGGATTCACTTGTAACAAAGGTAAGGAACGTCTGGGAACCTAAGCAAAATTCGATTCGCCAGTTTGTCGGCAAGAATCATTTAGATATCTCCGCTGGGCAAGAGAGCTTGCTGGGCAAAGACACAGCCTCACTGGCATCGGTCTACACAGCCGATGAAATCGGTCGCCGCCGCGTTCGCCACCTTGAGTTGGATACAAGCAAGATCACAACTGCTGAAGTATCTCTGATTAGCTTGATGTATAACTCGCCAGTTCTTAACGCAATCGTTAAGAGCGAACAAGGTCACGATGAACAACTCGTCGGCAAGATGTTGAAGATGGCTGCGGCCATCCAGTCAGTAACAGGTTCACATGGCAGCTACACTAATATGGGCAAGAAGTAGGTCGGTTGAATCGCGAAAAGCACACAACCACTCCCGCCTGCACTTCGTCGAAAGCGGAGGATCTGTGAGCGAAGAACGCTTAAAACAAATCGAGAGCGAACTGGAGCAAATCAAACAAAGAAATGTCCGGGTCGAAATCGATAAAGCATGGGAGACCAGCGCATTTCGAGTCGGCTGTATTTGCGCAATCACATACTTGGTTGCTGTTGCTCTGCTCTACGCTATCGATGCCGACAGACCTCTTTTGGGTGCGGTAGTACCTGTATTCGGATTCCTTCTATCAACACAATCGCTGCCAGCCATCAAACGATGGTGGATCAAACGAAAATTCGGTGAATAGCTTTCAGCAACCTTTCATCCACGACAGCAAGCGAATGAATCGTGCAAGATTCTGTCCGTAAGGGTGGGAAAAACCGAATCCATTTGATCGCGATAAAGTATGTTTTGGCAAATCTATTGCTATTATGTTTTGTTGGAGGAGAATGTGGCAATGCGCCAATCTCGAAAACGAACCTTCATCTCTCTTTTCCTGGGTCTGTTTGTATGGGCTCAGCTCTTGTCACTTTGTGGCGCCATTGAATCGTTTAACTGTGCGTCGCTCGATGATATCGATCCCGAAGACATCGTCACAATGGATCCTTTCTTGTGTCCAACGCAACTAAGAGCGGAGCTCGATGAGCTGGGGCTGCTGGGTCAAACAATCGCAGCTGGCATATGCTGCTTTCTATTTTTACTAACCAGATTTCTCCATCAACAAGAACTGGATCCATCTTTCAGCAAGTGGAGAGTTCCGCTTGCCCTCAAGACGAACAGGATCTGGCTGACACAAAGGCGTTTGTTGCTCTGAAAACCAGACCGTTAAGACTCATTCTTCAATCGAAACATGGGCTTCTTGCCTGCTGTTCACGATTCCTCTTTTGACGGTAGGACATGATCAACAATCTAATATCTTTTTCGCTACAGCAGCGCGCTGTAACGATAATTCTCATGCTAGCAGTCATAGCATTGGGAATGTACTCCATATTTACGCTGTCTACTGACGCATTTCCGGACGTCAGTAACGTGCAGGTCCAAATAATTACTGAACCTGAAAGCATGGCGACCGAAGAAGTTGAGTCTTTGGTAACCGTGCCAATTGAATATGCTCTGAATGGATTGCCCTTCATTCAAAAGGTCAGGTCCAGTTCCGAATTCGGACTTTCGCTAGTAACAGCAATCTTTGAAGATGACTGCGATGTTTACTTGGCGCGTCAGCTTGTCCAACAGAGACTAGCCACGCTGAGGCTCGCAGACGAAGTTCCAACCCCTTACTTGGCGCCAGTGCTATCTACCTTCAGTCAGATCTTTATGTACCGCATTTCAAGTTCGGAAATGAATCTAACGGATCTGCGCACATTGCAAGACTGGGATATCGCGAAACGACTACTGTCAGTTCCGGGCGTCGGAAACGTTGTCACTTATGGGGGCTGGATAAAACAATACAAGGTATTCGTCGACCCGCCGTCATTGAAAAAATACCATGTCAGCCTTCGCGAGCTGTCCTCCGCAATCTCAGCAGGCAATAAGAACGCCGGCGCGAACTTCATCGAGCAAGCCGAAGAGGAAGTGGTAATCCGCGGTATCGGCCGCGTACAAAACAAGCAAGACATAGAAGACATAGTCATCAAGGAATTCAACAGTATTCCCGTTAAGGTCGGGGATCTCGCAAAAGTTGAAATCGGTTCGGCTTTCCGTCGAGGCTCTGCTTCTATCAACGGGGAAGGCGAGGCGATAATCGGCATCGTCTACACAAGAAAAGGCGCCAACACCAAAGAGGTAGTTGCGAAGGTTGAGAAGAAGCTAGAGGAAATCCAAAACACGCTGCCAAAGCATGTGAAGCTCACGCCTTTTTACAACCAAAAGGAGCTGGTCGACAAAACAACCGAGACGGTTAAGGAAATTCTTTTCTTCAGTGGCGCCCTGGTTATCATCATTCTCAGCGCCATACTCATGGATATCCCCGCCGCATTAATAGTATGCGTAATCATCCCGTTGTCATTAATTTTCAGCTTCGTCCTCATGAAATTTACGGGACTATCACTGAATCTGATGACACTTGGAGCTGTCGACTTTGGCGTAGTTGTAGATGCCGGTGTTGTGATGGTTGAGAACGTCTACCGCAAAATGTCTGAAGTAAAAGCAAGTGGCGAAAAGTTCGACCGTCTCAAGACAATAACGCAAGCGGCACAAGAGGTCGGCAGACCTATCTGTTTTGCCATGTGCATCATTGTGGCGGTCTACCTACCCCTGTTCACCTTAGAGGGCGTAGAAGGAAAAATGTTCGTGCCACTTGCACTTACATTCATCTATGCGCTCCTTGGTGCCCTTATTGTCTCCCTAACAGTGATTCCAGTGGCGTGCTATTTGGTTTTCAGCAAACCGGTTCACGAGCGGCACAATCCAGTAGTCGAGCTGATAAAGAACTGGTACATACCAAGCGTGAATTGGTGTCTCAACCGAGGACGCTTACTGATTAGCATCTCGCTGGTGGGCCTGGTCGGCTCTCTAATGCTATTGCCGCTGCTAGGCTCCGAGTTCATTCCAAGTCTTGACGAGGGTTCTTTATGGTTAAGAATGAGAATGCCAGCCAGTATTGCCCACCGCAAAACAGAAGAAGTCGTTGCTAGTTTTGAACAGATCATCCGAACATTTCCCGAGGTCACAATCGTAGCGACTCGCGTAGGGAGATCCGGAATGGGCTCCGACGTCGAAGGCGTCGACGCTGCCGACATGTTCATTGGGCTTAAACCGAGAGAGCAGTGGCCAGATCAAAATAAAGAGCACCTTATAGAAAGGATGGACAAAGCTGTCTCTGTCATCCCTGGCGTCATGTACAGCTTCTCCCAGCCGATTGAGGACATGATTGCGGACTTGATCACAGGGGTGAAAGCCGATGTCGGTATCAAAATATTCGGCCCTGACCTGGAAAAACTTGAGGAACTTTCAAATGAAGTAATGCGGCTGGTCACCTCAGTACCCGGCGCAGCAGATGTGACCCGAGAGCCTATTTTAGGTTTGCCCGAGTTAAAAGTGAAGCTGGATAGGCACGAAATGGCGCGACACGGACTGCGTTCTGTCGAAGTATTCGACGACATGCAGACAGCGTTGGCTGGAAAAGTAGTATCCGAAGTAGTCGAAGGAAATAAAAGATTCGGAATCTTACTGCAGTTTCCACATCACAAACGCGACACGGTTTATCAGATAAAGAATCTGCATATAGAACCTCCGGATGGTGCTCACGTCCCACTTAAGGCAATCGCGAATATAGACATTGAAAAGGGCGCGGTGCTGATCAACAGGGAAGATGGACAACGGCGTGCCGCCGTCATGGTCAATGTGCGAGGACGCGATCTTGGCAGCTTCGTCATGGATGCTCAACAAGCTGTGGCAAAAAAGATCGAGATGCCACCAGGATATTGGATTGTGTGGGGCGGGCAATTTGAAAATCAACAGCGCGCAATGATTCGTCTTGCAATCGTTGTACCGATTGTTCTGTTTTTGATTTTCATTCTCTTGTTCTTCACCTTCAATTCCATAAAGAACGCCGGCTTGATTATGTTGAACGTTCCGTTTTCTATGGTCGGTGGAATCATTGCACTCTACCTTTCATCACAACCATTGTCCGTGCCCGCCATCATAGGATTCATTGCGCTCTTTGGCGTCGCTGTGCAAAACGGCGTTATTCTAGTGAGTTACATTACGCAGGTCCAAAGCGAACGCAAAGGGTCGCTTGACGACGCAATTATCGAAGGTGCTAGCGTTCGATTGCGCCCCGTTTTGATGACCGCACTGGTTGCAGTCATGGGTCTGCTTCCCAAACTCTTCTCAAACGGTACCGGCGCGGAGATTCAGCGACCTCTTGCAACTGTCGTATTCGGCGGTTTGATTTCTGCCACGCTGCTTACGCTGTTTGTAATCCCAAGCATGTACAAAATGATTCACCGCAAAAAATACGAAAGAGAGCAAGCAGCAAAAGCAGTTCAAGCCGCGGAGAATGTCAAAGAAGAATCCATTTCTAACGAACAACGGGATGAGGGCAAATAGCCATGAGCCAACTCCAGCTATTTTTAGTTGTTTTGTTCCTCGTGCCATTGGTAATTGCAATCATCGGCATTGCAGCAAAATTAATCATCAAAGACGATATAGATTTGGAGTAGCTTTATGGGATACAGATAAATAACGTCGAAACGATAGGTCAGAACCTATAAAATGCTCCAAAAACGATAGGTTTTAACCTATAACTTCCACCGCAAACGCTAGGCTGTAACCTATAAACAGACTGAAGGGATTGGTTACGACCATCCCTTCAAGAAATGCAAATGAGTGTGAATACTATTCAGCAATTAGAGTGAGATTGCCGCCGGCTTTTTTCGCTTCTTCAATTGCAGAACGTGCATAGGAAATCAAAAGTTTTCCGTCTTCATCCATGCCTTCTACCCATTGCGAAACACCGACGCTAGTAGTGGCTTTGAATGTCCGATCGAGAGAAACGAAAGTTGCAGCCGCGATTTCTTCGCGCAATCTTTCTGCAACTTCAACTGCACCGTTGAGATCAGTGTGGGTGAGAAATAGACCGAGCTCGGACTCGGACAAGCGAACCAAAATATCGGCATCGCGATTCTGGGCACTCACCATGCCGGCTATCTGTGTAATCAGATTATTTGCGCCGGACTGACCGTAATTTCGGATGATTTCTTTGTATGCATCGACGTCAATCAAAACCAAAGAAAGCGGTACTTTGTACCTGCGACACTGATTGATTTCAGCGCGCAAAAATTCCGCCAGATAGCGCACACTTCGAAATGCTGTCAGTGCATCCGTAAGTGATAACTCACGAAGTTGCACGTCTTTTTTGCGAATTTCGCGCTTAAGTGTGTGCTGCCGCAAAGCGGTTTTGACTCGGCTCAGCAATTCTTCCTTTGCCACCGGCTTCGATACCACCCAGTGCTCGTCATCCTCGCTGGCAAGTTCACTGGCGCGCTCGCCCTTTCGTCGCAAGAATATAACTGGAATATCGCGAGTTTTTTCATCAGCACGCAGCCGTTTGAAAACATCGATTCCGCTCATCAGTGGCATCTGCAAATCAAGCAAGATCAAGTCCGGCATGCGCACTTTACAAGCAGCTATCGCTTTGAATCCGTCAGTTGCCGAAGCAATTGAATAACCGGCAGACTTTAGAGCCTCAGTAATCGACTCGATATTGGCAGGTTCGTCGTCAACAACAAGTATGCTTAAAGGGGGGCTCAAAGTTCAGACCTAATCGACAGTTTCCGGGATTGCCGCTATTGCCGACAGTTATCAACAAGAGACGGATAATCCATCATTTGATGATATCACTTTAGCCCTCCTTTGGTTGCTGAAAGCAAGAGCCTGTGTAGCTTCTGTTTGCTTTTTATTTAATGGCCCAATGCGCCTGCGCAATACTCACCTTAGCATCCACGGCAGGGTGAGAGTTCGGGAAATGCGACTTCGCGTTCGTAGGCCGATGCGTGTTCGGGAACTGTGTTTCGATGTGCACCAGCGTAGAATGGACGTACGAAATTACCGGGAACCGCTGCTGAGCTTTGCGCAAAGCAGAAAGGATTTCAGCCGAGCAGCGGTGCAGAAATGCACAGATTACTGTTCGGATCTTTTGAATTGAATGGTGGGGATCTCAATTTGCGCAGAGACCTCAAACGTATCGGCCTCAATGCCTTCGCTGCTGGCACGCAGCGCCATATGAGCTTCCAGGATTTGCAAGCCTTTTTGCACCACTTCGATAAAAGGCTCTAAGTCGAGAACACAGTCCGCAGAATTACGAAAGCCGCTGATTCTCGGCCAAGCCCTATGAAACAGCTTGCACGTCCCGGAATAATTTCCGCGCAAATAATGGTAGTAGGCTACGGCAATCTGCAGAATGCCTTGAGTAAGTTGCTTCTCTGGTTCCTGTTGATCATTCCACAGTTCTTCTAAGACTTCATGGCATTCAAAGAATTCACGCTCGTTGAAAAGCTCAATCCCTTTCAAGAAGCGGGGATCTAGTTGTCTTGTTGGATGAGGCGGATCACTATTCATAATATGCTGATGTTGCGTCTATGGGACAGCCGCAACTACAATCGTCGGTGAATCGGCAGAAACGAGGCTTAACTCGGAACGCGCTAACGCTTGCACCTGCCACGTATCCGGCAATCCGGAAAGATCGATTATTTTCGGACCAGAGATAATCATAAAGTCGGGAATTATTTTTCCCGCATCACCGTAGGTCGCATTTGTCTCAGATAGATCGAGAATGGCCTTTTCTACTTCAGAACAGCGAACTTGTTCAACACGTGCGTCCTTCATTTTGAGCCTGAGAATACCTTTGCTGTCCATAGCACGGATAGACAAATGCCGAGAGGGGAGGAGACCGAATAGCTTTTTATCAACAGTCTCAGCACCAAAAACTGTAAAATGTTCAGTTTCAGCTAATACCTTTACAGTCGTCGCTTTTGATCGCAAGGACTCGGCAGCTGCTTGCAGTCTTTCTTCTGTGTTGAGTATCTTCCCGAACTTCTTCTCTGTTAGCCCGGTCGCACCAAAGGCTGTAGCGCGAAGGATGTTGGCACGGGGATCCACCTCAACTTGCACTTCAATGCCGGCGGGATCAGCGCCCATCTTAGCGACCGCATTGAATGCTTCCTCACGAATCTTGATCAAATCCTCTTGCTTGGGCTGGACAATTTGCCGTTCAACCGTCTCGCGAACAAGTGCAAGCGCAACACCAATTGCTGATACTACATCTGCATTCTCAGCGATCGCATGAGGCACGCCCATACGTTTGGCAACGTAAGGCACTATGGCCGCAGCACCGCCACCGCCGCCAACTAGAGTAATTGCATCGAGATCCAGCTTGTATTCAGCGATGAATTTCTTCAGTGCCGGCAAGCATTTTTGGTATGCTTTTTCGAGAACCTCCTCCGCAAGCTTCTCCGGACTGCCACCGGCGGAATCAGCGAGCACCTTAAAGCCTTTTGCCACCATGTCTTTATTGCCTTGCGCACAATCCCCATCAGGTACGTAACCCAAGAAATTGGCTGCGCATGTTGGCGTCAACGTAACATCTTTTGCGTCCGTTTTGATTTTCAGATAATCAGCTGGGTCGCCCGGCTTCGGGCTCAGATACTCAACCTTTGCATTTTCGAATTCCGAAAGAAACGCTACATAGGAAAGTCCGGCGATGTGTGCGCTTCTTGGTCCCACGTCTTTAACTTGAGCGCCATCCATGCGAATCATGGAACCACCAGCGACACCAAGCGTATTAACATCCAGTGAACGCAAATATACCCTGTGTCCGCCGATCTCTGCATCTTTTACGAGCGCTTTTCCATTTCGGATAACTGAAATATCGGTGCTCGTCCCGCCAACCTCTAAGAATACGCCGTCGGAGATTTGCAGATACATCATTGCTGCAGCGACACCGGCAGCAGGGCCTGACAGACGAGTTAGAATTGGACGTCGCCGCATCGAGTCAATGTCCATGACTCCGCCATCCGATCGCATAATCATAATCGGGGCAGTAATTCCAGCGGCGCGGACGCTAGACTCAGTCATGTCTGCAGTTTCGATCATCTTCGGCAACATTGCTGCATTGATGACTGCGGTGCGTGTCCGAACCTTCAATCCGTAGAGCTTACTAACTTCAGATCCGGAAGATGCAACAAAGCCTCGCCCGCGAGCAATTTCCATCACGGTTTCTTCGTGAGAAGGATCATCAACACTAAACGCTTCGCTTACGGCGATAGCAGCAGCGCCTTGCTGCTTTAGCCGATCGAGACATTCATTCACCTGTTTCTGGTCCAATCCTTTTGACGTGTCGATAAACTCGAAGAATGTATTCAGCATTCTCCCTTTGGCAAGCTCTATCGATCCGACATTGGCGTGCATCCGCGCAAGCAACGCGCTAGGACCGCTGCCCATGGCGATAATGCCAACCGGCGCGACATCGCCCTCCAAGATGGCATTGGTGGCTTGCGTCGTCGAGTGTGCGATGAATGTCACCGCTTCAGGCTCAATGCCGCTCTTCTCTAACAAAAGCTTCAGCGAATCGATGATACCGCGGGCGACACCTTCCTTGGCCGAGTGCGTAGTCGGCACTTTCGCCTTGCCCAGAACATCAAGCGTAAGCGCATCCAGCGCTACAGCATGCGTAAATGTGCCGCCGACATCGATGCCAATTCTGACATTCTTAACCATGCGCACCTCCCACATAGCCAAGGCAGACAGCAAGAACCAGGCCGCCGATCACCGCCAGCCAGACATAAGGCATGGTTTTCTTCAGCAGAACCTGCGTGTCGGTACCGAGGTATGTCGCGATCCAAACGTTATGCGTGTTGGTCGGATCGCATACGCCTTGAAGTTGTCCCACCGACATCAACATTCCCATGATGGCACCGCCTGAAAGTTGCGTACTCTTTTGCATAAGTGCCACCAGCCCGCTTCCCATGCCCCAAAGACTCAAGGGTCCGCGATAAAGTGCAAGAGGGGCTAGCAGCGTAAAACCAACAACGTAAGGAATCGGATCAGTCGGAACAGCAGCAGCGAACAATGGTGCCAGTGCTGTAGAAATTGTTTTGTGCATGACAGCGCACAGCAACATGCCAATTCCCATCATCAGAATGACGGCAGGAATCACTGACTGAGCGCCCTCGATAATAGAACGAGTAAGGATATTAATCGAATCACGCCGCCATGTCACCAGCGTACCGTACGTGATGCCAACCAGGAAAGCGGTGATAATATCCCACCGGAAAAATAGCACCAGGATAAGTGGAATCGCAGGCGTGAAGAATGCCAGGGCAGACAAATCGACCAGTTTTTTGACATGACGAAAAATGGCATAACAAATGAGAATTGCCATGCCTGCTACGACGGGGACAAAGGAGTTTGGATCAGGTCCTGTCACGGCGGCAGCATTGAAAAGCGTCAACTGCCCAGTGGCAACGGCCCAAAGGAATACAGCAAGAATCGCTAGTGCCGCCAATGAGTACTTCAAATTCGAGAGCTTGCGCAACTCCACAGTGAGAAACGCGACAAGCACTGTACAAATTATTGCTGAAAATGGAACAACAAAGGAAACAATGCTGCTCTGTTCAACACCAAGGACGTCCTTATACAAGACCCAATTCGCCAGGTTGAACATGCCACCAAGGTTTATTCCAAACAAGAACAATCCACCGGCAGTTGCTGCAGATATCCCCAGCGATAGCATCACAGGCAGCACGACGGTACCAACCATAATAACAGCGCCAAGCCCACCGAGAGACGAGAACAAAAGCGCCGTTACCAGTGTCATCATCAAGCCCAAAAGAAACGGACTGTCTCCTGAAAATTCGGCAACAAAGCGCACCATAGATTTCGCAATGCCATGCTTGTTTATCAACTCAGCTAGAACCGCGCCAATCATAGTGGTGGCATAAGCAGAGTGCAGCTTCAGCGCACCAGCGTTGATCACATCTTTCAAAATTTCGGAAGGGGGAATGCCGCCGATGGCAGCAATGGCGATTGCCATAATTGGTAAGGCAAGCAGTGCGGATATGCGCCGCGTATACATGAGCGCGGCCATGATCAGAAAAACTATAAAACAGCTGATTCCTATCTGCAAAGTGCTGCATCCAATTTGAATTCCCGTAAAAAGTATAGCTTCATTTCAACCCATTTAGTTCCCGGCAACTAGCGCTAGCAAGCATTCCAAGGGGCGAGTCAGGCGCAAATAGAGCCACACTCGCGCAAAATTATCAGCTAATACAGTCGTCCCTACGATACTAAAGCCGACACGATTTTAATATTAGTGGAATAATTTAAAGCGGAGGATCGAAGACGAAAAATGCAGCAGGAGCATCCAAGGAATCAATACCTAACCAGAAGATGCGGACATTCACAACGCTGTGTGAGCATCCGAGCGACTAAGTCATGAAGGTTTTCCATCGTGGACTTCTGATCGTCGGTGTTCCCTTTCTGCTGGAAATGGGGCTCATCACTCACCTTGCTATGCTCTTGCAGCAATCTGATCAGGACCAGGCCAAGGAAACAGTCTACAGAAAGTTTGCCGGTTATAACGCCCATATGCTTGGCGCTGCCTCAGAAATCCCATTTTTCCTGGTAGCGTCAGTTCAATATCAGGACGATACCTTTTTCAATCTCTACCAAAAAGCGAAGGAGCGCGTTCTATTTAATCGCGCGCAAGTCCTGGCGCTAATTAAAGAGCATCCGGATATCGCGGATGGAAGCATGAATGCCGATACAGCCCTGCTTAAACTGATAGAAGTCACAGACGATTTCGCTCGTGTCCGCAAAGCTCACATTTTCGATCTAATAGCGCAGTTGCCTAAGATGGAAAGAGCGTTTGAAGATAATAAGGGCACCGCTTTGGAAAGATTAGGGAATCTCGTCAGCTCGGGCGAGCAAAAAACGAAAATGATGCAGCGGGAGCAGGAAAAACTGCGCGCTCAATTCTCAGACACCTTAACTGCTGGTCTTATTGCAAATGCATTGGCTGCCATATTACTCAGCCTGTTTTATGGAAAAAGCATTATGGCGCGGTTGAGAACAATCAACAAAAATACGGCAGCTCTAAAAGATGGCACGCCGATGCTACTGCCTCTTAAAGGCAACGACGAGATTCAACAGCTAGACAAATCCTTCCACAGAATGGACGAGGAACTGAGACTTGCAGCGAGTCGTCAAAAAGAACTCTTCGACAATGCTAGCGATGTCATCTGCGTACTGGATCAAGAACTTCGTTTTGTCAGGGTAAACAAGGCTACGCAAAGAAATTGGAATCAGTCAGCAGAAACCCTATCGGGAACGGATGCAAGTCGTCTTATCGATGAAGGCGAACGCGAACAATTCAGAAGCGCGGTGCAAGCGCGAAAGGAGCGAGAATTCGATTCGCCAATCGAAGCAAAAATGGCTACCGGCGACAAGATTCTGTCATGGTCCGTTTTCTGGTCTCAATTAGACAATAGCTATTACTGTGTTATACACGATGTCACGGAACAGAAACGCTCGCAAGCAATGAAAGAGATGTTTCTCGACATGATCTCCAGAGATTTGCAAAGACCTTTAACCGAGATGGGCAGTAATCTCCGAACGCTCATCACTGCAAAACAAGCAGAGCTTAGCAAAGAATGCCTCAGCAAACTTCAAATGGCAGAAAAAAATCTTCAACGACTATTGAAATTGGTGAGCGACCTTCTGGAAGTGACCAAACTTCAGTCAAACGATATTCGACTACAAAAGAATGAGTGCGCCGTTCTGGAGCTTCTGCACCAATCAATGCATGAGGTCGAATCTCTGGCAGAGAAAAGGAACGTCAGTATTATCATTCAAGACGAGCTGGCAGATCCACGGGGCAAAGCTGACAGGTGGCACGTTGACTCAAATCGAATCATACAAGTACTGGTAAACTTGCTTTCCAACGCCATCAAGTTTTCACCAGATGGCTCCACGATTGCTTTAAAGGCCAAGCGGATCGCAGGCGATATTGAAGTCGCCATCATTGATCAGGGACGCGGCGTACCTGAATCCCACCGAGAGCTTATCTTCGAGAAGTTCAAACAAGTCGAGGCCGCAGACGGGAAGCGTTCTGCAGGAACGGGACTCGGATTGCCTATTTGCAAACAAATTATCGAAGACCATGGTGGAAGGATTGGAGTGCGTCAGGCCGAACCGGCAGGCAGCGAGTTTTGGTTTTTGATTCCAGGTCAGGTAGCCAGCTCGGGGGCATTTCTGCCTACTGCAAAGGAAGGAGACATAGTCGCAGCTAACATGACCGGGGGTCCGGAAGCAGCGTCAAACAGGCCGGACCAGGCAATTTGCGCTGAGCTATTAGCGCCGGAACTCAGTCCTAAAAGGTTGAACAAGCTCGGCGCAGGAAACCTTCGACTGGGGGGCAAAGGACTGCTACTTATTGGTGTGCCACTGCTTTGCGAATTGGTTTTAGTGGGGTCGCTTGCAGCATTACTCTATTCTGCAGATAGGGAACGGCAGGAAGAATTGGTTCAGCGCAACATGGCATTGCATGCATCAGAGATCATAAATCTATACTTTCTCATGAGCGCACTGATGATAGGAGACCACACGCCCGAACGCTGGATACTCACAAGCCAAACCTACGAGTCCATTGCAAGAGTACAAAATGAACTCAAGCAACTAGTCAAAAATGATAGAGATGCAAGAGCTATTATGAATGGGATGGAAAAGCAAAGCGCGAAAGTCGCTGACTTCATCAGAGCCGGCAACCGAACCATGCAAGCAGGTGCCACTGAACGAAATGCCACCATAGCGATGGCCAGAAGAGAGAAGTTGGTTCCATCGGTCATTGGGTTATCCAGAAGACTTCAAAAGCTACTGGATAATGCGGAGAAGAAAGAGTTTGTAATCCCAGAAAAGCGCCGAGAGATCAGGGCTCAACAATCACAAATTCTTCTTGTTGGACTTGGATTGAACATCATCGGTTCAATATTGCTGGCGCTCTATTTCAGCAGAGATCTGACAAGCCGTTTGCAAATTTTGGCAGACAATACAGTCCGTCTCAGCAGCGATCATCCGTTAAACGCTCCAATTGAGGGGCGGGATGAAATAGCAGAGTTGGATGAATCTTTCCACCGGACGGCCACTGAGTTGCAAGAAGCGCAGAAGAAGGAAAGCGCAGTATTCGACAACGCTCGCGATATCATTTGCTCCTTTTCAAATGACTTTCAATTCACAAAAGTGAATCAAGCGATTGTTCGCATCTTGCAGTTTTCGCAAACTGAACTTGCCAGCAAAAGGATTATCGACTACCTGAGCGAAGACGGGCAGCAGCATTTACGGACGCGGTTGACTCGACTGAGTGTGGGAACGGATCGATTCGAAGCCGCCATGCATGATAGGTCCGGGAAGACTCGTTATTTTGATTTCTCGGTTTCTCGAACAGGATCAGAAAGTGATTATTATTGTGTGATGCACGACATCTCCCAGAAGAAGGAAATGGAAATGCTCAAGCAAGAATTTCTTGCAATGGTAAGCCATGACCTGCGAACGCCACTGACCTCGATCCTGGGAGTCGCAAAGCTTGCCATTGCCAACGTTTTGGGACCCATATCGCCTGAGAACAAAAGTATTTTGGTACAACTCGTACGCAACGGAACTGAGCTTCTCGAACTCATTAACGATTTGCTGGATATCGAAAAGCTTGAAGCAGGGAAAATGCAATTCTTGCTTCGAGAGGTCTCTGCCAAAGAGCTGCTCTCCAATATAGAAGCCACTGCAGAAGTCGAGGCATCAAGCATTGCAGCGGTGACAGATATCGTAATTTTGGCGGATCAAGATCGGATTCAGCAAGCGCTAACAAACGTTATCCGCTTCATCACTAAAGGCAGTGACTCCGAAGAAAGCCGCCCGAACTTGAGGGCACGCCCGAACGAACTTGGTGGCTTAACATTTGAATTCAGAAGCAAAATGATCATTCCTCCGATTGAAGTAACGCAACCCGCAATGAATGATGGTGCGAAGAATAGACTGGCGCTCCCGATCGCAAGAAAAATCATTGAGCAACACGAGGGGACACTCGAGTTGACAGAGGAATGCCTAACAGTCTGCCTGCCAAAACACATGCAGCACGACAGCGAACTGATACCAGATTCAGTACCGGTTTAACGCACATGCACCGCGAAGCAGCGGCACGCGAATTCAGAATAAGGGCGTTGTCGATGAGCCATTCAAGAACTGACGTCAGCAACAACTTGTATTCTTTTGGACAGTCGGAAATTATGTTATAGCTTACAGAGAGCGGACGCGACCTTATTGCGGTACGAGTGCTCCATGGCGCCCGCAATTTTAAGAAGATCTTTTGACAGAAAAGGCGGACTGCTTGTATTAGACCGCCTTTCAGATATTAGTCGAGATCTTCGGTCAAGCCCGAGAGTTCGAAATTGTTTCGCAATTTCTTGATTGCTTTGGCTTCGATCTGGCGAGCACGTTCACGACTTACTCCGAGTTTTTGCCCGGTTTGTTCGTAGGTCATGGTGACACCACCATCGAAACCATATCTTAGTTGTAATACTTCTCGTTCATGAGGGGACAGACGGCCAAGCGCGGTTGCAACGCGTTCGGCAAGAAGTTGTCCACGAATTGCTTCATCAGGTGCAGGAGTGTTTTCATCTTTCACAAAATCCGAAATAGTGTTGTCTACGTCATTACCTACATGGGCATCAAGTGATACCAGTTTCTTGTCCGCAGAAAGTATTTCCGTTACCTTCTTTACGCTCATCCCAGAAGATTTTGCAATCTCCTCGATGGTTGGTTTCCTATTCAATTCTGTAACTAGAATGCGTACAGTTTTTCTCACACGAGCGAGTGCTTCAGTGATATGCACCGGCACGCGAACGGCACGAGATTTGTCTGCTAAAGCGCGCATAATAGCCTGGCGAACCCACCAGGTTGCATAAGTTGAGAATTTGTAGCCGCGCTCCGGGTCAAACTTCTCGGCGGCACGAATGAGACCGAGACTTCCTTCCTGAATCAAATCCTGAAATCCAAGATCTGTGTTTTTATATCGCTTAGCAATGCTTACGACCAAACGCAAGTTTGCTTGAATGAGCTTTCTTTTGGCGCTCCGGTCACCATTTTGAACGGCACGCGACAATTCGATTTCTTCCTTGCCTGTCAGCAAACGGAATTTACCAATCTCCTTGAGATAAGCCTTGGTAGAGTCTTCCGGACCTACTACTGATTCGGCGGTGGATTCTTCCTGTGTCTCGGAATCGAGTGATTCTTCCGATTGGTCAATGTCATCGGAGAACGCTTCAACATTTCCAAAGCCGAAGTCGTCGGAGTCAGAACCGTACGAAACATACGATTCGTCCAAAAGTACTGTGTTTGTTTTCCTTGATGTTCGCATTTAATACTCACAGTAAAATTCGCGCGCCCAAAGCTTCCGAGAGAGAGAAGAAGCTGGTCGCACATCTGCCATACCTATGTACTGTGAATATAGATCGCTCTTAGCAAGAGCAACCAGGGTCAAAAAGCGGATTTTCCAAACGGAAAACGCCCGATAGACAGGTTTTTGCAGATTAAATGCGAGGATTCGGCATTGCCACCTATCGACGACCAATTTTGCAAAGCATTTCCAGGCAAGACTTACAGGCCCTGGGCTGCCGGGTCCAGGCGGGGGTGGACCAGGAGGGAAAGTTGGCAAGAGTGGGTACATAGAGATATGAAGGGGACTTAACATTTCGTGGGGCAATCCGATGGCCGGAGACGGCGACGACAACGAAGTAAACTCCAAGAAGTCGCCTGAAGATCAGGGTCAAGCGGAGAAAGATGGTTCGGAGAACAGATCTCCGGAGCAGGATCGGGCCGAGGAAATTGCCAGCGATCAAAAGCGCGCCACCGGGGAATTTCAGACCGAAGCGCTCAATGAGTTCAAAGCCGAATCACAGCGAAAAACCGCAGAGAATAAGAAGCCGGATGTGCCGGAAGCTGGACAGTTGGATACCATGACCGGACAGGTCCATGAAGAGAAGGCTGACGCCGAAAAAGATTCGGAAAAGCAGAATAGCAACGACGGTCCAAACGACTCAAAAGATAAAGACTCAAAAGATAAGGACTCAAAGTCTAACGATTCAAAAGACGACAATTCAAAAGAAAAGAACGCAAAAGAACATGCTGAAGACTCGGGTGAATCTGACGGGGGGGAAGCGCCTCCCGAGGACGAAAAGCAGCAAAAACACAGAGGTCTGGGCGGAGAAGCTGCCAATGAGGACAGGAAGCAGCAGCACAGAGGTCTTGGCGAAGAACGCTCTCAATCCCGGAGCCTAAATGGAGACCAACTGGACCTTTCGACCGGCAAAGTTCTGAATGAAGCCTCAGAGTCTCGGGCGACAGAGCATGGACAGAACGCAGGACGTCCCACAGATGGCAGTGAGCCAGAAGCAAAGCAATCGCGACCCGGCGCAGATCTTGCCGGCAATAACGCAAGCGCTGCGCCCCGTGATGGTTCGTCTAATAATGTTGCTGATTTACGACCGGATAAGCCTGTAAATTCAGCTGACAATACAGTCAACCATTCCGCAGAAGCTCCCACCCAAGTAATGAACCCTGGGGCGAATGCAGAAAATGCAGTTATAGCGTCACGAGATAGCAAACCTGTTAGCGCCGGTGACAACACCGTAACTGCGAGCGACAATTCCGCTCGAGAAGCGCAAGTGGCGCCAGCTGCAGATTCAACGGTAAACAACAACAACAACAACAATCCGGCATCAGCAAAGCAAGACACCGAAAAACCTGCAACCGCAACTGACGCAAATGTTACACCGAATGCGGTGACGCAGAATCCGGCAACGAACTCACTTAATTCATTTAGCCCACCGAGCAAGCCTTTGGAAGGAGCCACGACACCCCAAGCATCATCTTTTAGATCCTTTGATACCACTAGGAATTTGAGCACGAACGCCTTCCAACCCGGGGACCCATTGCCTGAAGTGAAGACAGTAGCGGTACGTACAGTGACCAATAACGGTGCGGATAGACCTGCCACCACGGCCGGTGACCAACAAACAAGCGCGCCACAAGAAAATCAAACAGCACCAAGGGAACAACAGACAACTCCTCAGGGCGAGCAGACGACTCCTCAGGGTGACCGCCCTTCGGTGCCTCAAGGCGAGCAGAAGCCCGCACAGACCACGCAGGGATTGTTTTCGCCAGAGTCAATTGCTTCAAAGCCTGTGCCTTTAGAAACGCAGCCGCGAGCAAATGACACCAGCAGTAATGCCACGCAGAGCGCTCCGGATGCAAACAACAATCCTTTAACTCCGAAAGTTGTGAAAACAGAGCGTGTAACAACGCAGGTCCAAGGTGACCTACCAGGCAGCACTCCCATCTTACAGTCAAATTCATTCCAGCCGACGCCGGAAGCGCAGAGGGACGTTCCGATTACGACAGTCAATACCGTAAATGCAAACGATCGGCTACCGCAGTCAACAAATACTGATTCTTCAACGCAGCACAATTCGGGCGACAACACTGCTGCGCAACCGAGACAGCAGGCAGCTCCATCAAGCGATATTATGTTCAACCCGACTCCCATCGCGGAACAGAGAGTCGAGCTTCAGTCAGGATCAGCGCAAACAGGAAGCGCCAGCGATCAGAACGCATCCAAAGCACCAGCTGGAAGTAGCGGAGTCTTCTTTGATTCAACACCGCTAGCAAACCAGCGAGTGGAAATGTCCGGCGGCAACACCCTTAGTCAAGCCCAGGAAGCATACCGCCAGGAGCCTTCCAGTGGAAGCGGCAGTGCGTTGAACAACATGATGTTCAACCCTGAGCCAATCGCGCAGCAGAATCCATCCAATTATGAGCAACCATCGGCTGGCTCGGCAGGTAATTCACTCGACGCCAGACCAGTCACAACCCAAACCGTTCACGAACAAGTCGGGGGCCCAAGCTTAGGCTATGAAAGCCCCAGCTCTGGCAGCTTTACTCCACACAATGAGCCGTTGAGCCAGAATGTCACGATGGCTGAGGTACGCCCGAGCTCTGGTGCAGGAGATTATGGCAGCAGTGGCTCTGACCTGGGTGGTGGTGCCAATCAGCTCGGTGGCAAAAATCCTGGATACGATATGCTCAGCCCGACTCCTATAGCCGAGCAAAATGGCGGTCTCCATGGTTCCGGCTCAGGAGAGCATGGACTGGCATCCACCAATAGCGGCATACGACCGGAAAGCGCGACGGCATCTGCGACAGCAAGCCACCAACCATCAGGTCTTGACAGTGGCGCACACGGCTCGGCAAGTTCTACTGCAAATTTGGACGGCTCCAGCCAGTCGCTCACGCGGTCGGCAAACCCAGCAGAGACTGCAAGTAATCACAATAGCTCCTCATCGCATGATTCGGTGCCGGTTACTGGAAATGACAAAGCACAGCCTCAGCAGCTCGCGAGCACCGCACCCGATACCACCAGGGTGGACGCAAAGAATCCTGACGTAGCAAACAAGCCTGCTGACGGTTCGGCAGAAAAGCCGCCTTCTGCGATGCCGACATTAGAACGCAATGTAGCAGAACGAACAGCGCAGCCAGTCGCGGATGTGAACAACAGGCCAAACATTATGGCATCTGCCGGCAAAGATACAAACGAAGGTTCCAACACGACTCAGCAAGAACGCCTGCAAA
The DNA here is from genome assembly GCA_021732085.1 of Candidatus Obscuribacterales bacterium. GTDB lineage: Bacteria > Cyanobacteriota > Vampirovibrionia > Obscuribacterales > Obscuribacteraceae > JAIEPM01. The sequence continues at coordinate 127,555 of JAKFVQ010000008.1, forward strand.
GAATTGAGAATCTTGCCCGAATGGCGCAAGCCTTTGTGTCAATGGATGTGCCAAGGCTGCCAGGACAGGTCAATGTTAGCGACAACCAAAACGGCAAATCCAGTTTTCCACAAGGCAGTAACATCGCTCTTTCTCGGAACTCTACCGGCTCGGTAGTCGGAACTCCTGGCGAGCTGGCACGTAGTACCGTAGATGGTGCTCGCAGCATGACAGCCAACACCGATCGTTTTGCAGGAGCAGTCTCTTTGAGCACGCTCACAGGAAAGGGCACAGATGGCATCCTCGGTCTGAACGGTCAAATTAGCCGTGTAGGGACTGATGGACGTTTGGTGGGCAACGCTGGACAATTCAGCGCGCTTACAAGTGGCAGAGGTTTGTTCGGAGATAACCGCGTCGGCCTACCAGGAGAGAACCGTACATTTAGGGGACTGGGAACCGATGGATTCAACAATTCCCAGCAAAATGGCGGACGCGTTCGATTTGATGGCCGGACAGGAAATCCAACAGGACGAGGCACCGGAGTTGATGGCAGCAGAGGAATTCGTGGAAGCGCATTCGATCAGCAACTCATAAGCCCCATCGGCGTAGCTGGAAGCAAGCTTAACGACAGCACCCTCACATTCAAGAACGGCCGGCTGGATTTCAGCTCCGGAGGCAAACGCTATCTCACTGGTGTGGAAATTGCACTTGCAGCAGCCCTGGCGGCAGCCGCTATTGCGAAGAAGCGTCCGGAAGATGATCTAAGCGATGAGGACTTGGCAAAGGGACAACTAAGCGAACTCCTGGAGGGATCGGGCGATGAGCAAAAAGATGTAAAAACGGCCAAAGACGGTATGTATTTCCGTCAATCGGTCGCGGCAGCAAACCTCTTTCAACGCCCCACACACTTGGTGCAACCAAACGAGAGCCTTATCAGCATCGCAGAAGATTACTTCAATGACAGCGACATAGCTTGGCTTATTGCTGACATCAACGCTGCAAACATCATCCAACATTTCGAAGATGGCAAACGCATCGTTGAACTGAAGAGCCGCCAAGAAATTCAACTTCCATTACCGTCTGAAATCACCGAGTTTTTCGCAACTAAGTCGAAAGAACACAAAGGCGAGCTTATTGTTACCATCATCGTTGAATCACAAATTGATACCGAGCTGCTCAACAATTTCCTTGGCACCATAGTTGGTGCCGCGCAAACGGCTCAAGCTCCGGAGCCATCAACAATGATTGCAGCACCTGCTGTTTTAGCCAATAAGGCAGAAGCATCTTTCCAAGACGACACGCTTGCTGCTATCAGAAGCTTCGGAAAGAACATTATGCCTACAGTGCATGCCTTGCTCAACTCTGGAAAGAATTTGCGAACATTCATCTCGCGAGTGGATGAAGTTCCGCCAACGCCAACGTCACCGCCTTCTTTGAAAGCAGTCGAGAAGGATAAGGTCACCGCTTGAGTCTTGCTGAGACTTTCATAATTTGCTGGGCAGCTTTCTCTCCAGTCAAATAAGCGGCGTCTGCACTTGAATAGTGTTCACTGTTGCAGGCTTCGCCAGCGAAGAACAATTTCTCGTCTACCGCTGCGCCCAAAGCATCGTAAAGAGCGGTTGAGGCCCCAACTGGAACATACGAATAGGATCCTAAAGAAAACGGATCGATTCCCCATGATGTGCATTTCGTAGCAACCGGAGCTGGTACCTTTTCACCATACATTTTTCTAAGAACTGATAAGCAAGCTGAGACCACATTTTCACTGGATTGGCCTTCCAACTGCTCGGCGAAGCGCCCGACATTGAATGCCACTAAGACAGGCTTGTCGCAGAATTTGGCGAGATTGAAAAAGATCGGCCATTGGTCAGCGTGTTCACCGGCATATTCAATCCATGTATAGTCGGCTGACCAAAAACGCTCTTTAAAGCTCAAATAGACTTTGTCGAAGATTCCCATTGCCAGTCCTTCAATGGCTTGCAACTTAGACAAAGGCAAATCAGGAGCAAAGTCTACTGTCCGCTTCTTCAAGACTCCAAGCGGAAGCGTAACGACAGCAAAATCTCCCGCAAATCGCTCACCGGAGGCGGTGACAATAGCTACACCCTCTCCGGAATAGTCTATTGACTTAACGACTTGCAAGAGCCTGATGTCCAGTGAGCGCGCGAGGCATTCAACAATAGCGCAATAGCCATTAGGCACTAAATAATCACCACCAGTAAACGATTCATCATCATCAAATGATTGCAAAGACAAGAGATCGGCATTCGTCGCGTAGTCGTTCTCAATGTCAGTGGAGATGACATGTTTGATGAGCTCGGCATCGCGGGGCGAAAGTTTTAAGTCAGGAATTAGCTCGGCAATAGCACTGGCAAGTGAACGATCCTCCTTCATAGAACTATTCTGCATCTTGCCTAGCCTCCTTCTCAGTTTAGAAAAGGCAGCCTTCAGTTCGGCAACAGAAGAAGCCTTAAGCTCTTCCCCATCCCTTTGAAATATTTGCGGCATGGACTCGTAGGCACAATCGATGGTCTTAATTCCATTTTCTTGAGTAATCTTGTACAAGGGATTTCCAGTTATGCCGTGAATCCAGGACGCCCCTAGTTCTATGGGAACGCCTAGAGAATCCTTGTCAGTGAGAATTCGTCCGCCGATGCGATTTCGAGCTTCCAAAACAAGCACTTCAAATCCGTTTGATTTCAGAGACTGAGCAGCTGCGAGCCCTGACATTCCAGCTCCTACGACAAGGACTTTCTTGCCTTTCCCCTTTGTCGCAGCAGTTTCTAGAATTCGGTTTTGCGAAGTTGCTGGCTGCTGTGCCAGGATCGCCAACAGCGAAGCACTGCCGCCAATCTTTAGAAGTTGCCTTCTCGATACTGAATTAGTTTCACTCACTTTGCAGGGCTGCCTTTCGCCAAATTACCCAAACAAGGCTCAATCAAGCCTTTCAAGATCTTCGCAGAAGCAAGCTCTTTCGTCCTTGCCGAATTTCTAATATGCATCTATTTGGTCTGCCAGCTTGTTTGCGCAGTATATCCATCGACAGTCCCTTTGCCTGTCACCCAAAAGGCTGGACACTGCAGATTTCTCAGAGTTGAAATGCCAAACCACACCGTATCCAACATGAGATCGGTATCGATGTGAAATACAACAAAATTAGAATCAACTTTGCCGAAAAAGTTCATGGGGTCGACACTTTTGCTACTCACGGCGCCGGACATTTCAACCGGAACCCAACCGATTCCGTTTGCGTAGAATTCTGATTTGACATGGCATTGTCCAGATCCATTGGCGACGCTGTCAGGCTCAGCGTCCTTTTTTAGCCAACGCCCAACTAACGATCGTGCTGGAATACCATTTGCTCGCAAGGCTCCAACCAGCAGCCAGGATAAGCCACCACAATCAGTGGCGTCTTGTCCGCAGAGAACGGATATGTGTCGATCTTGTTTAGCATCATAAGCGTAACTGTATTGCTTTCGAATCCTTGCGAACACACGCCAGGCGAATTCTATATCGCGCTCGCTATCGCGGCGAATAAGTCCATTGTTTTGCAGCCAAGCTTTGAATTCCGCCGAGCTAAAATTTTCAGTTTCATTCGCCGCTGTATAAAGTTTGCGCTCAGCTGCTGAAAGTGGCGCCACAGCAGCATTAGCCGGACCGGGTTTCAATTCTCTACCAGTGCATGTCAGCTGGTATGTCGTACGCGTGCCGAGCTTTTTGAATAACTTTTCGTTCTTAGCAGAGACCAAAGATCGCAATAAGTAGCGGTGTTCAGGGCTGAGTTCTTTAACATACTGCCCAGCATCACTACTGTCATCAATATGGATCTTCACATCAGTCAAATGCTGTTGCGGAAGTTCCGGCGGAGCTGGATTAAAAACTATCCACTGTAAAGCCTGAAGCGCGGGCGCAGAGATATTGAGTTTCAATATCGCCGTTACTGGCTTAACCTGACCTGACTCTAAGTGGCATTCCTTATAAGGAAAGGTGGATGCAATGGCGGGAAGAGAAGCGAAGAAGTTGCAAAATAACGTGCTGATTGCAGCAGCAACACTGAGCGCCACACGCGAACTAGAGTTTGAGCAACGTGACAGAGGCATATTCAGATTCCAGGGCGAGGTTCACCATATAGTGTCTCAAATCTTACGACTAGTTTGCTCAGTTTTAGCCCCGCCGTTCTTATGGCTTGAGTAATTTCCACTTTATCTTCGTCTAATTGCGTCGCTGTATTCTCGACGCAAGTGCTCCATCAACGCTTCCATTATTTGTTCTCTTGTTGAACCTTCAGGCGCGCCTGCAAGCAATCGGAAGCGTTCAAACATCGCATTATCCACTTGCTGATTTGTTGCATTAGCCGGCAGCCCTAGTGAATCGGTGAGTCTTCGCCGGATATTTTCGAGGAAAGCCCTTTCTATTGCCTCCGGACTAGAACCGGCAGGCAAACCAAGAGACTCGGCGAAGCTGTCATTCAAGTGTTGTGCAAGTGCACGTTCTGTTTCTTCCGGGCTTGCATCTGGCGGCAAACCAAGAGACTCATTCAAAGCCCGGGTGGATCTATCAACCAGAGCAGCTGTGACATCATCTTCAGTGGCATCTGCCGGCAGACCCAATTCTTGGCGCAACTGGGCTTGATTTCGTGCATTCATTGCGTCTTGAACTTCCTGCTCTGTTGCAGAATTCGGCAGACCAAGTGATTCTCTCAAGCGATCCTGATTCTGTTGATCCATTCTTCGTCGAACATCGGCATCAGTCGCATCAGCCGGAAGACCCAAAGACTCTCGAAGACGCCCAGCATTTCGCACCTCCATCGCCCGCGCGACATCAGCATCAGTGGCATCGTTCGGAAGTCCAAGGTACTGCCTTAGTCTCTGTGCACTTTGACGTGCCATCTCCTCAGCATTTGCGTCATTGCTGGAAGCAGTGGAGGATGGCTGCGCATCTTCGTGCCGTTCTCCAGATTGACGACTGCCAGGCTTAGTTTCTTCTGGGCGGGTTGTATCTGAAGCACTGGGTTTAGTATCATCGCGATCAGGACGGGCTGCACTAGAATAATCGGGGCTGGCTGCACTTACTAGCATCAAAGAACCCAGCTGTTGCTCAGCTGCAGACAGGGATGCGCTGTTCATACTATCGATTCGACCTAGAGCGTCGCGCGTCCCCTCACGGCTCGGCGTAATCACAGCTTGCGACAAATTTTCCGCTTGCTGTTCACCGGATCGGTCTGCAGCATCTGGTACACGATCGCGATTGTTTTCAGGCTCAAGTTCAGTCGCCATATAAATTACCCGCCAAAATTAGTAACAAGCACATATTGCCTTTCAGCGAGCAAAAATTACAGGGTCAATTACGCCGAACTCAAATGTTCATTTGTGCACTTTCGAGCAGTAGTTAACGCTTGTCTCCCAAGGATCTCCCGGATTTCTCCCAAAATATATCTGTGAGAATTCGAAGCATTTAGTTGCGGGATTTGAAGCAATAACGATTGTCCAATTTAGAAGATGGGCGAGGACAATTTGATTTCCCTGGGGTAATGGCCGGCCACACCGGCCATTACCCCAGAACTGCAGCAGCCCCCAAACGATTTGCTAGGAAATGCTTTCGGGCATTTTATTGATCATTCTGCGAAATCACGATCGGCCGGTGTGGCCGGCCATAACCTGAGTTAGGTATTAGTCCAAACTACACTGATACCACTTTAGGTGCCGACGGGACCCAGTAGAAGACGCTTGAACGGGGAAGCCAGCGAGCGATCCCTGCTTATTTCGAGAATAATGCTTCGACAAACATCGGTGGATCAAAATCCTTCAAATCGTCTATCTTCTCGCCTAGCCCCACGAGCTTCACCGGCAGATTCAAATCTCGTGCAATGCTGAATACGATTCCACCTTTGGCGCTTCCATCCAACTTACTCAGTATAACGCCAGTAAGAGGGCAGGTCTCTGCGAATAGCTTGGCTTGCTGCAATCCGTTTTGTCCGACAGAAGCATCGACTACAAGCAATGCTTCCAACATGCAATCAGAAGCGTTCTTGTCTATAACGGTGCGAATCTTCTTCAACTCCGCCATCAGATTCACTTTATTGTGCAGACGTCCGGCAGTATCAATGATCAATACATCGTAGCTCTCAGCGCGAGCTTTTTCGATCGCCTTGAATACAACTGCACCCGGATCAGAGCCATCAGCAAGACGTACGATATCCACCCCTGCACGCTCAGCCCAAATTTCGAGCTGTGTCTCAGCGGCGGCGCGAAAAGTGTCGCCTGCGGCTAAAAGGACTTTTTTGCCTTGCTCCTTCAGACGGTAGCAAAGTTTGCCGATGCTGGTTGTCTTGCCGGTGCCGTTCACACCAACAATAAGAACCACTGAAAGAGGACCACCAATTTTGAGCTGCGGATCAGGAGCAGCCTTCAGCATTGAATGGAATTCCTTCTTAAGGAATTTCTCGACGTCATGTGATGTCCACATTTTTGCAAGGGCTTCTTTGCGCATGTGCTCGACTAAAGTTTCCGCAGTCGAGAGTCCAACATCAGCTTTGATAAGCTTCTCTTCGACTTCACTCAAATAATCTTCGTCCACTGGACGCGGTGCATGACCTGCGGCAGGAGCCACTGCGATGGATGTGCCACCGGCTTGCCCGCTTGCCGAGGCATCGCTTCCGGCAACACCTTCTTCGCCTTCAACTATAGAATCGACAAGAGCAGTTTTGGTGCGCGAGAGTGCCGTTTTCAGCTTACCGAGAGCCGAGCCCCACCATCCACTTTTTTCTTCTTCTGACATGCTTATCTCCCTGCTGGAGCCGTTCGATTTTGTCCGGATTCCGTATCTTCATTTTCTTGGTTGAACGTCAAATTGAGTTCACCTGTTGTTCTGTAGTCTTGGGCATCTTTACTCAAGTCTCCCAGTACTCCATTGATAAAACGAGCTGCTTTGTCGTCGGCAAAACGATGAGCAAGCTCAACAGCTTCACTGATGGCGACATTTACCGGAATATCCGGCATAAAGAAAGCCTCTGCACAAGCAAGCCGAAGGATGTCGCGATCAATACTGACCATTCGTTCGATCCGCCATTTGCTCTTGATACTGCCGATGATATCGTCAATGATCTTGCGATTATCCATGTAGCTGCTCAGCAATTCGTCTACGAAGATCTTGATCTCATTGGTACTAGGCTTGCGAAGCGGAACCTTCGTCGTTTTTCCGCAATCCTTGCAACTGACTCGTTCGATATGCTGGTCCGATGCCAATGCCATCTCGGGGATATCCAACGCTTCCGACACGAGATGAAGCGCCAACTCAAGCAATTCGACTTGCTCCTTGAATTGGGTCGTGGTCAAATTCACGCCCTTAACGTCGGCTATCTTTCTGGCATTGTCCGGATGGTTTAGTTCCATCTCTTCAAGCTCTTGTTGAGCCTTAATCAAATAACCATTTGCCTCGGAGAGGCATTGCTTGGCGTGATCCGTGAGAATATGCACGGACTTTGCTAATAGTAAATCGAACTCCATCTTATCAAGGCGACTTTTATCCTTGGGGAGTTGAGGCATTATGATTACGGCAAGTTCTCTTGCTATTCGACGAGCGGACATGGTGAGAATCCCAAATATAGCTGACAGCAACACATCATGTTACCATGACAAGCGTTCGGCACCGAGGAGCAATAGAGATTGAGAATCACCGGCGGAGAGGCGTGTGGCAGAGTGATTACGGCTCCGCCGGGTCTGGAGATACGTCCAACATCCTCAAAAGTTAGGCAGGCTTTCTTTAACATTCTGGCTCACAAGATTAACGGCTGTCGATTTCTTGACCTCTGCGCCGGAACGGGGCTTATGGGCATCGAAGCCCTTAGTCGAGGTGCAGCAAGCCTTGTCAGCATCGAAACAAACAAGGTTTTTGCTAAGCAAGTGCAAGCGAACTTGAAGCATCTTGGCTACGCTGGGCAATCTGAGGTCATCATCACAGACGTTGCAAGAGCACTGCCTATCTTGACTGAAAAATCATTCGACATAATTTTTGCCGATCCTCCTTACAAGGATGCACTGGTCAAAAAGCTACCCGAGCTAATCGGCAAATACGACCTTCTCGATGACGAAGGTATTTTTATTCTCGAACATCTGAAAACTCTTGCCCCGAAAGTACCAGGAGATTCTCAGCTGGAATGCAGCAGCACGCGGAACTACGGACAAACGAGTATCAGCTTCTTCGCCCATAAAAGTGTATCAAGCAATGATGAAACACCTGAGTGTGACTCTAAGAACAATTGACCCAGCAACGGCGCGAACTACGCATGCGACCGCACGCCGCTTGCACATTGCCGCTCTAACAATAACTTTGTTGATCGGAGAAGCCGCGATGAATTTCGAAAGCGCAGAAGGGAAACCGCAGGAGAAAGAATCCTTCCAGGTGGCTGGACTACTAGACTTTTGGAGGAAGCCCAGCGGTTCTGATGCACGCACTGAGCTGGATAAGCCACCGCCGCCGGAATCAAGTTTGAAGGATGGCGACATCATTTTCCACACGAGCAAATCGGATCAAGGTGAGGCAATTCGTCTTGGAACCAATTCGCCGCTTTCACACGTTGGCATGCTCTTCAAAGAGAACGGAAAGTGGGTGGTGTATGAGGCAGTACAGCCCGTGAAGAAGACATCACTGCAGCAATTTGCAAAACATGGCGAAGATGGGAAATACGTTGTGCGGCGCTTAGAAAACGAAGCATCGCTGGATGAATCAGCTTTGAAAGACATGAAAAAATACATGACTAGTCATCTTGGTAAAAACTACGACGCAAAATTCGGTTGGGGAGATGACAAAATGTATTGCTCCGAACTCGTTTGGAAAGCATACGAGAGAGCTACAGGTAAGCATCTTGGCGAACTGCGCCAAATGAAAGACTACGATTTTTCAAAGCCGGAAGTGCGCGACAAAGTAAAGCAACGTTGGGGAAATAACATTCCCTGGAACGAAAAGATGATCGCACCATCCGACATCTATGCAAGTAAGCTGCTGAAGACGGTCCGATAGTTTTCTGCATTCACAATCTGGAGACTGCGCTCACAGATCTATTTTCGCAATGCCTGCATCGCTAGATTCGCGCGTTGACGCTGAGTCGCATCAGGGCACCAATCACTAATGGTCTTTAGATGACTCATCGCGGCAAGCATTTGCTCATCCTTCGCGAGCGACATTGCAAGATACATTCTCGCATCCCAATTATTCGGATCTGCGTCTATGCAGCTTCTGAAAAGATCGATCGCTGCAGCGAGCTTGTTGTTTCGAAATGCATCCACCCCGCGGTGAAATGCTAGTAAATGTACTGAATAGCTTCCAGAGTTGGCTGGATTAAAGGTAGATGCGCTCATTTATATCGACACCCTTTCGTTGCTAACACTTGCGTTGCCCACACTTACATTCTGGATCAAAACTGTGAGTAACCCGTGAAGGTAAAAATCGGTACTAACTCAGCGGCTTTATTAGAGGTCGCTGAATTAGTACCATGGCTTGGCAATTCAATTTGAATTGCTCATTACTGGCCTGGTCGGCCCATGAACATGCAGGCTGGGTGTGGATTTGGATTAGGATCATTGCCGCCCAAGTTCCGTAACAGAGCCGAATCTTTAAGCTCTTTGAGCTTGAATCTGGGTCTTACTTTGCGGACTAGGCAGTTATCTTGCACATCGTGATTGTTGTTCTCTCTTTTCATGTCATTTACCTCATTGGATTAACAAAGAGAGAATAGGCACGGCAGGTAGGGAGATTGTGAGGATTTATAGATTTCTGTGAAATTAGTTGACAGCAAAACAGTCAACTAATCAGTGGCGCCTTCGGACCTTGTAGGTACGTCCGCTCGTTGGATGCGTCCATCGACTTTCGGTGCAGCGCCGCCCTTCGCAAGAGCTTCCATCAGAATTACGGACTCGGCATGACCTTCTTCGGGTTTGATCAAATACTTACGTCCCTTAAACATCGTGTATCCATCACCACCATGTGAGACATAGTCGTTGGTCGCAAGCGTGTAATGCTTACTGTGATCGAGCGGCTTACCTGCGACCAAACATTCAACAATTCGCGAGCCAACGGGCTTGGTTGAATCATACTTATAAGTAAGCCCGGATACCTGCGGAAACCGTCCATCGCCTGTAGGTTCGTTGGTCTTGCTCACTCCGTGTTCAAGAGCTTCTTTAATGGTGGCACCGGTTACTTCGATTTTGACTATCGGATTTTCAAAGGGCAGAATTCCGAGAACTTCACGCTTCTTGAGGGGACCAGGTGGATACATTTGATTGGAACGAACGCATCCGCCGTTGATGATTACAACATCTGCGCCGGTTGATCCGCGGAATGCATCGGCAATGAAATCGGCCAGATTTGTTTCCCTAGTCTCATTGTCAGATTGAATAGCATTCAGCTCGACTTTGGTCTCACCGACTGGCTGATCCAACTCTTTTAGAAGCTGATCGTCATACTTCTTGATCGCATCTACAATTTGCAAATCATCTTTGAGTTCGTGTCCAACGACCATCGGCTCACATAAAATATTCTCGATAGCCTTGGTGCTAGTGTTGTAGTGAATTTCAATCTTGCCCAAGAACCTTGCGTCGGAAGTCATTTTAAACACAGGCGCATGCCCGGCAAATCCGCTAAGAAGAACATGCTCATGGCCGCCAAGAATAAGGTCAACTGGTGTACTCCCAGCCAGGTTCAGATCCTGCTCCATGGTCATGTGCGTCAATCCAACTATAATTTGGGCGCCTTCGGCTTTCATTTGCGGAATTATCTTCAACGCGCACTTTACTGGATCTTCAATGTCAACGCGAGGTCCAGGGCGCGAAGCTTTAAGTGTGTCAGGCGTCAATAGCCCAAAGATACCGACTTTGACTCCGTCGATGTCGCGGATCACATAAGGCTTCACGCCACCGAATGTGCCACCGGTATTCTTATCGATGACGTTCGCGCAAATCCAGCCGAACTTCGAATCTGCAATTCTCTTCATAAATTCGAAAGGTCCAAAGTCGAATTCGTGATTTCCAAAGGTTGCATAGTCGAGCTTCAAAGCATTCCAGGCGGCAATCATTTGCTGTCCTTTGAATAGCTGTGATGCCACAGATGGTGACAGTGTGTCCCCAGCCAATACGAACATTGCATCGGGGTTATCGGCCATAATTCTTTTCTTCAAGGTAGAAACACGAGGCAGCCCGCCATAAGCACCCCTGTCAACCGGTGATGTCTGGTAGACGTCGTTTAGCTGCAAGAAGGTTATCTTTACATGGTGGTCATCGATAGGAGTGGCAACACTTGCAGTGCTCAGTAACAGCATCCCGGCAGCCGCTGAAGCGACGGCACTTACCAGTTTAGACAGGGCGGAACTCATTGAATCTCCTTGACCTCGTATTTACAGCTATCAATAAATAGCAGAACACAGCACGAAATAGTGCCTGCAACGAGCTGCCGAGAATTAAGATCGCTTTCACCAAAGAGGACTCTAGCAGTCCCACTCGGACGCCGCGCCGGCTTCTGACTTCTTCGCAGAGACGGCTGGAGATTCCGAAACAGATCCGGTGGTGGTCCCGAGCGATGTATTTTTCTGATCGGTTTGCACTGAGGAAGTTAAAGATCCATCGGACTTGGCAGAGCCATTGGCACCAGATGCGCCACCATTCCCGTCCAATACTTCCGGAACGCAACAACCGCCTGGCTCTTCTGCCGGCTGCGGCACAACAGGCATCTTGCCAGTAGTAGTAGCCGGATACTTCAACCGATCATGGTGGAGCGTTCTCCAAACTCTTACAAAGCCCTTCTTAACTTTGTCCAACTCGTCCGATGACAAACCGCATTCGCTGAACTGGCCGTCGTCCCATCGAGCTTTAAAAACATTCGACATCACAGACTCGACTTCTTCCATCGTCGGGTCTTTCATACTGTGCGTCACGGCTTCCGACACGTCGGCAAGCATAACTATTGCGCTCTCTTTTGTTTGAGGCTTCGGTCCAGGATAACGATAATCCAATTGATCTACATTATCCACACCATCACGCACACAAGCCTTGTGATAGAAATAAGCCATCACTGTGGTGCCCTGATGCTCAGGAATGAAGGCCTGCACGGCTTTGGGCAAACCATACTTTTGCGCCAACGCCAAGCCATTGGTTACGTGCGCAAGAACTTTAGCACGCGATTCTTCCGGCGGAATAAAGTCATGTGGATTCTTGTCCCCAAGCTGGTTTTCGATGAAATATCTCGGCGTCACCATTTTGCCGATATCATGATACATTGCACCTGTGTGCACGAGGTTTACATCAGCACCAATCGCGCGCGCACCACCTTCGGCCAAATTCGCAACAGCCAAACTGTGTTGATATGTGCCTGGTGCATTTTCTTCCAACTGCCGCATCAAGGGCTGATCCGGCTCTGCTAATTCTGCAATTCGGTAAGGTGTGAGAATTCCAAAAATATTCTCCAAAAACGGAAGAGCACCAATTGCGGCAATTGCAGCAAAGAGTCCACCAAGCATTTGCATACCCAGTTCTACGCCAAGAGCTGCTGGTCGCACTGATTGCCCTGTTATAACAATGGCTGTGAAATAACCGACCATCTGCATCAGGCCGATCAAGAAACCTGTAAGCATCAGGTCCCTTCGGCGCTTGATACTGGCGCCCAGAGCCATACCGGCAGCCGTCCCCATAGCCACCAAATTGGCACCACTCATCAGTTCACTAACCGAGAAGAAAAGCAAAATCAAAACGGTTAGTACAGCTGCAAGCCGCCGACCATAAGTCACTGCCAAAATCAGTGTCGCAGCCGACAGCGGAACGAAAGGCGGGTAGTCTTTCCCTACAAAGAATGCAGTTGCGCACGGAGCGATACAAAGTGTAGCCATCAGTCCGATTGCAGAAGGCGAATAGAAAAGCTCGGCATGAAAAGTGTAAAGATAGATGCCGAACATCAAGAAAGCAGCGAACAAAGCAATCCCAATAACAGCAGCGGTGTTTGCATCTCGAACTTCAGTGATACCCATCGAGTTCAGCGTCGCCAACTGCGCATCGCTAATTCGATCGCCTTTTCTAACGATTACCGATCCTAGATCTATTTGTTTCATCACAGGTTTGACCTGGGTAATCGCTTGAACCACCTTCTGCTCGGTAGATGCACGATCAACGCTCACATTTGTTTCAAGGCGTTTGCTAACAAACACTGATGTGGCCCGACGCACATCAAGCTTCATATGTTCTGGCAAAAACTCGAAAACTTCGTCTTCCCACTCCCTCTTCTCCACATATGGCGGAAGGCTCATATGTCCCAGCAATCGTTGAGCGGCAGCATTGGTTTCGTTTACATAAGTAGCCAGCTCAGCGTCATTCATCTGAGCAAGCACTTTCACCAACTTCTGATCATCTGCATCAAATGAACTTGCCGGGCTTTTCTCCGCTTGCTCACTTGCGCTGTTAGCTTTTGCTGCCGCACGTAACTGCTCAATACCGGCGCTCACTCTGGCTAATATTTCGCCAGATTTTCGAGGGTCTCGCTTTAGTACGGGCAGAACCGCATGCTTGGCATTTTCTTGCTCTTCGGAAGTGCGTTCCTCGTCTTTAACCTGGACGAGCCGGTTCGCTTGTAGATTTTGCTCTGCCAGATCACCGACTTTAAGTGTATGTCCGAAGAAGTAAGGACCGGCAAGGATCAGGAGCAAAACTATATAGCTCAGAACTACAACGACAAACCAGGCCAGCGTTCCAGCCACTGAGTAGTTGGAAGCTTTGGATGTCGACTTAGCTGCTGAAACCATACGAGACTAGATTAAGACACCATTTGCGGGTCCTTCGAACATCTCCAATCTTACCCCTAATTTGGTAAAACGTAACTGTTTTAAACGCTCCGGATGCTCCCGCCGCATTCTGCGTCTCCGCATCCTCCGCTCAGGACACAAAGACCCCGCCGCAATTTCGCGTCAGAGTATGGGCTATCCCCAAGGAACAACGTCGGAAGAAGAGCCAATACGCTTGCTTTAATCGCAATTGAGCCGGGAGCGAACCTTGTAGATCGATTTACCTTGAGACTCGTGGTAGGTACGCATCAGAATTTCTGCCAGCAGCCCCATAAATATGAACTGCACCCCTAACATTGCGCACATGGCAACAAGCACCGGCAAAGGTGTTGATATGAATGCTGTGGCGAAGAAGAGCTTTAGCACAACCATCCAAGAAAACGCCAAAAATCCAGCTGCAAAACACATGAAGCCCATCGCACCAAAAATATGGATTGGCTTTGTGGCGTATGAAGAAAGGAACTTGACGAGGATTAAGTCCAGCACAACCTTGAAGGTTCTGGACAAGCCGTATTTGGACTGGCCAAACTGCCTGGCATGGTGGGTAACTGGTATTTCGGTTACGCGAGCGCCCATCCAACTTGCGTAGATGGGAACGAAACGGTGCATCTCACCATAAAGACGAACGTCCTTAATGACGTCGCTACGATAGGCCTTTAACGAGCAACCGTAGTCATGAAGCCTGACTCCGGAGATCACGGAGATAATCTTGTTCGCCGTCCAAGATGGGATCAAACGGGTAAAGAACTCGTCCTGGCGGTCTTTGCGCCAACCGCTCACTACGTCATAACCCTCATCCAGCTTGTCGAGGAGGCGCGTTATGTCCACGGGGTCATTCTGAAGGTCAGCATCCATTGGGATAATAATATCGCCGTTAGCAAAATCGATCCCCGCGGCAAGTGCTGCGGTCTGACCAAAGTTGCGAACGAAGCGAACGCAACGAAGACGGGAATCTTTAGCCGCCATCTCAGTCAGCAACTGCCAGGAAAGGTCGCGAGAGCCGTCATCTACCAGGATGACTTCCCAGCTTCGCCCGAGACTATCCAGTGACGTTACCAACTTATCGTAAAGAGCCGGTAAGCTTTCTTCTTCGTTATAAACCGGCACAAGCACTGAAACTTGTGGGTTGGCTTTGACTGGCGCAACGCCAATCGCCTGTTCCTCGACAGGACTGAAATCCGTGCTCATAAGTGTGACAACTTCATAACTCATGGTCGGTATTATACGTACGTTGCAAGGGGCTTACCTTGAGTTCCTGTAAGCTGAGAATTCAATAAGCGATCCGTCATACCCCTAGAGACATATAGTGCGGCTAAAATGCTGCCTCTTAAGAAATTTTGTCCCCGTAAGCGATGCGGGCATGTTCTAATTAACAATCTATGACTATTGTTCCAAGCTCTATAAACGGCGCGATCGATCCCGATGATGAAAGCGGGATTAAAGCTGCCGACCGAAAAACTAAGGCGGGGCCTGCTGGAAGGTCCGAAGTTCTCTCGGCAAAAGAGAACCCATCTGATCGCCGTTCCGATCTAAACCTGCGCCCACAAAGCCTTAGCGAGTATATTGGTCAGGAGCGAACACGAGCGATGCTCGAGATGTCAATAGCGGCAGCAAAGTCTCGAGCCGAGGCTTTGGACCATATTCTCTTTTATGGACCTCCGGGTCTTGGCAAGACATCGCTGGCGAACGTGATTGCCATCGAAATGGAAGCAAAAATTCATCTAAGCTCAGGTCCGGCGCTTGAACGACCAAGAGACATCATAGGACTGCTTCATCAACTAGAAGAAGGTGATGTCCTTTTCATTGACGAAATTCACCGTCTTAACCGAATAGCTGAAGAGCTGCTATATCCGGCGATTGAAGATTTTGCAATTGATTTAACAGCAGGCAAAGGGCATGCGACCCGCACAATGAGATTGCCCTTGCCGCGCTTCACTTTGATTGGCGCAACCACAAAAGCGGCAATGCTTTCGAACGCATTGCGAGATCGCTTTGGATTTGTGTGCCGCCTGGAGTTTTACAGCCTGCCCGAGCTTGCAAAGATCGTGAAACGCACCTCCGGAATATTGAACATAGAAATGGATGGGAAGGGTGTCGAAATTATCGCCGGCAGAGCGCGCGGAACGCCCCGTATTGCTAATCGCTTAGTCCGATTAGTGCGCGATTACGCCCAATACAAGGGGCACAAGCTTGTAGACGAGGAAGTAGCCAAAGTAGCGCTTGAAACCTATCAGGTCGATATGCAAGGACTTGATCCAACCGACCGCAGATTGCTGAGTATTTTGATTGAAACATACGGCGGCGGGCCGGTCGGCATCGAGGCGCTGGCAGCAAGCCTGGGCGAAGACTCCGACACCGTCGAAGATGTGTACGAACCATTTCTTATCCAATGCGGCTTTATCCAACGAACGCCTCGCGGGCGAGTGGCAACAGCTGCAGCATATGGACATTTAGGAAAAACAGCACCACTAGGACAACTTACGCTTAAGTTGGGCAACGATGCCGAATCATGACTGCAATCAAAAGTAGCGAGCACTCACGAAAGCGACTGCTAATCACCATTTTAATATCCGCTGCAGCAAACATAACAATGTTTGGAATTTTTGCCGCACCAGTTCTTGCACAAGAAACAGCAGAATTGAAAAACGCAAGTAAAAAAAATGGAACTGGCGCCGTTATCGTTCGACAGGCACCGCCCCCCACACAGGACCCATCTGCAGATCCCATTCAAGTTGGTACAGCACAAGCGGAGGGGATCAAAGAAGACTTTGTTGTGGGGAAAGTAAAATCCGTTGGTGAATCAAAAGTCAACAAAGAACTTTTGGACAAAACAGGGATGGTGACCAGAAGCCAACTTGCAGAGATTGAGCTGCAGGAAGGTCCTGAAAAGGGTGCCACTGTCACAGTCGAAAACTCACTGGGCGATAACCCTTCCTTTAATATCAATCTTGCCCCGGGCAAAGAAGTGATACTGTCTGTAGTATCAGAGCAGAACAAGCCTAAAGAATACAATATCGCTGACTACCATCGAGCACCGGCATTAATGCTGCTCGCCGGTATATTCCTGACGGTCTACCTCGTTTTTGGAGGCAGAAGCGGTCTTAAGTCGTTACTTGGATTAGTCATCGCAATATGTTTGATTGGGTTAGTATTGCTGCCGTTGAGCCTGCGCGGATTCAACCCGCTAATCAGCTCAGCCCTCATCTGTTTTGCGGCAGCCTGCGCAACAATTTTTTCAATTGCTGGGTTCAGCAAGAAATCCTTATCGGCATTCCTGGGCACCATCGGCGGAGTCATAATCGCAGGACTTGCGGCTTATCTTGTAATAGATGCCGCGCCATTGACCGGGTTATCTTCAGAAGAAGCGCAAATTCTACGCGCCTCTATGCCGAAGCAACCTCTTTCCTTTTTCTCCGGACTACTTGCCGCATCAATGTTGATTGGCGCCCTTGGCGTGATTATGGACGTTGCGATTTCGATAGCATCGGCGGTGCAAGAGCTAAGTCAGACAGATCGCTCGCTGAGCCCAAAGCAACTTTACGAAAAAGGAATGAACGTCGGAAGAGACATAATGGGAAGCATGACTTCCACGCTCGTGCTGGCATATTCAGGAGGCGCCCTACCTCTTTTGCTGTTGATGTCTTCGATGCCTTCTATGAAATTGATCAACTTGGACCTGGTCGCCAGCGAGATCGCATCTGCGCTTGCTGGCAGTTTGGGCCTGGTTCTGACCATTCCGCTGACGGCGCTGGCTTCGTCAAAGTTGATGGGTTTCGGTGCGACTCGGGAGCTGCCAAATTCAAAAAATGTTTTTGCTCAGCTCGACGAAGCTAGCAAGCTAAACGAGGAAGCCAATATAGCGGCGACTTCCTCGACCTCAAATACATCCTCCACAAAAGGCGGGGAGGCTTAGCAATGCAAAGAGTTATCTATGGATTTTTACTCTTCGGAATCGCACTTGCAGGGCTGGCAGCCGGCGGTGCTATCTGGGCTTTAACCCTGGGTGCAGCTTGCTACATAGGCGGAACTGAATTCATCACGATGACGCAAGCAAAAGGAATGAAGCCTTCGCCTCGCATTATTCGAAACATGATTATCGCATTTTTTGCACTTGCCGCTTTACCAGGCATCCCTGGACTCAACATCCCTCACGATTTTCCTATCCAACATTTTCCGCTCTTGCTAACAATTGGAGTATGTTTGTCATTCTTCCGATTGCTATTCAGAAATGAGAATCCGCCTGCCACCATCGCGGACATTGCCACGACAATATTGGGATTTATTTACGTGGGCTGGCTACCCAGCCACTTGATTTTGCTTCGCGATCTGGCGCCTGCCGGTGCCAAACTTCTAGCCAACCCACTGCAACAACCAGGCTTGGCTTATGTCTGGGCAAGTTTGTTTGTAATCTGGTCTACCGATGTCTTTGCCTATTATGCCGGCAAGAAATTCGGCAAGACCCTATTGTATCCACAGGTTAGTCCAAAGAAAACGATTGAAGGTGCATTTGGTGGGCTAGTTGCATCTATTTTTATGGCTCTCCTGGTAGTGTGGTGCGCAGACAATTACGTTTTCCCGAACGCTCCATTTCAGAATAAATTGTGGCAGGCACCACTACTTGGATTTTTCGTTTCAATTGGGGCGCAACTGGGCGATCTCTGCGAATCACTGCTTAAGCGCGATGCCGGAATGAAAGATTCAGGCAACTTGATCCCGGGACACGGCGGAATGCTGGATCGCGGCGATGGACTTATATTCGGCGGAGCTATCAGCTACTACTGGATATGCATCGTCGTTTTAGGAATTCTGTGACATAGACCAAACAGGATCAAAGCAAATCCTGCACTGGATTTACGCACAGCAACGCCCAAGCTGCTATTTTTGGGGGTGCGATAAAAGCTGCCCGGTTTTGGGTATGTCATGTCTTGTGTGAATTGTGCCTCTTGTGCCGATTTAAGCAAATTCCTCGGGGATAGCTGTTATGCCGAAAGTTTTAGTGGTAGAGGACTCCGATGACGTCCGCGAGAATGTGGTTCGTCTATTGCAACTCGACAAATATGATGTCGATGAGGCAGGATTTGGCCAAGATGCCATCAAGTTGCTGAGTAGCAACGAATATGACGTCCTTATCTTGGACTGGGAACTGCCCGACATGTCTGGGGTGCAAATCTGCTCCCATTACAGAGAACAAGGTGGCTTGGCTCCAGTAATGATGCTTACCGGAAAATCCTCCATTGCCGATAAAGAGATCGGCTTGAACATCGGTGCCGATGATTACTTGACTAAACCCTTTGAAGCAAGAGAACTTCTTGCTCGCGTCAAAGCTTTGTTGCGTCGCGCGGCAATGCCGAAGCCAATTAAGGCAGAGGCGGCTATCTTACGTGAACTGGGACAAGGCGGAAACCTGGTTGGCAAAGTCCTTTGCGGCAAGTATGAAATCGTTGAAGTGATCGGAGAGGGCGGCATGGGCGCCGTCTATAAAGCAAAACACAAGAACCTGGGACATTTCGTCGCAGCCAAAATCATCAAGAAAGACCAGATGCTTGAAGAACGCAACAGAAAGCGCTTCGAGCAAGAAGCCAAAATTATGGCCTTGTGCAAACATCGAAATCTCGTCATGGTTTACGACCACGGTCACAATGATGATGGCTGCCCATACATTGTTATGGAATATTTGGAAGGCCAGAACTTAGGCAGCATTATTGCCGATAGACATAGCCTTGACTATGAGGAAGCGCTTCCTATTTTCATGCAAATTTGTGATGCATTGCAGCACGCACATCAAAATGGCTTGATTCACAGAGATCTCAAGCCAGGCAATGTCATGCTTATGGAAGACGCCGAAGGAATGACAGTCAAAGTACTCGATATGGGATTGGCAAAGATCATGCCATCAGGCGATAACGCCGGGCAACATCTTACCCAAACTGGCGAAATCTTCGGAAGCCCCCTATACATGAGTCCAGAACAAGGACTTGGTAATGCATTGGATCATCGCTCCGATATTTACTCGATGGGCTGCCTGATGTACGAGGTTCTGACTGGAACTGCGCCTTTTAGAGGCGACAACTTCATTCAGACAGTGTTCGCACACATCAATTCTCCAGCTGAGCCGTTTGCAAAAGTGGCACCGAATGCCAGAATCAAACCATCTGTCGAGAGAGCTGTACTGTCTTGCTTGGCAAAAGACCCAAGCAAGCGACCACAAAGCATGAGCGATCTCAGAGACGCATTGGTCGAAGCTATGGTCGCACCAGATGTGGTGCCAGACGAAGCGCCGACCAGTGGTCAACAGATCCGTCCAAACGTTGCGCCATCAAACTCGCTAGTCAATTCAGGACGGCAATCAGTCTCCAACTTGCTGAAACGCATGTCCGGATTGTTCTCGAAGCCGGAAGCAAAGCAAGATTCAAACCCACCTGTAGGCAGCGGCAAGCGCTAGAAGTAGAAGTAAAAGCAATAGCTAGATGCAGCAGGAGACCTATTGGACCAGCTCTATTTCTGGCGGTCGTTTATCGTGCAACCTTTCATAGGGTTGTGAACGTATAGTGTGTCATAGTTGTATCGCGGCATGCCACCATAACCGAACGACCAATCCTTGTACCTTGAGAATTCAAGCCTAGTCACAGTGTTGGAGTACTGGCTAAAGTCAAAACTAGCCTTAACTTCCTTATCGTCGACGTTCTTTGCCTTCTCCTCAAGCGCTTTACCGGTGCTAAGCCGTTGCTCGCAAGATAGCGACATCCACTCATCAGCAAGCTTCTGCTGCAACTCAAACTTTGCCATATTAGACGGCGAATCCATTTGTTGCTTCGCGTCTTGAATGAATTTGTCCGCTCTTTCAAAATCGTTCATACAGCCACTCCAATTGCTTTCTCGCACACTCTAAAGTTCAAGTCGAGCTCAACCAATGGGGGAATCACGAGAGAAACAAAACATGCGGGGATTAACAGTGCAGCACTGATAATTCTCACCTTCGGTATCAATGGTACTAGAAGCCTTGCGCCGCTTCCATTTGCTTCTTCCATACTTCATTAGCAAGCGCGGCAGCAGCACGCGCGGTTTCTTGAAGCACCTGCGACATCCCATTGATTATTTCGCTAAATATTGCCATAAGAAACTGGAAGATTGAACCAAGAATTCCCATTGGTCCAGAAGAAATAGCCGCTGTCAGCATTTCACCCATCTTTGAAAACATTTCGCCGACAGCCTTGCCCATATCCAGCCCGCCATCCAGACCTTTCTCAGTCGTAGAAGCCGCATCAGCTTGGTGCAAAGTCTCAACTGTACCACCGGGAGAGGCCAACTCCACGCCGGGCGCGTTCATCCCTTCCATGTGAAGCGTTTGAACATTCTCCATACCTTGAGGCATTGAAGAATCGAACAATTCGATCGAAGGAAGGGTCCCGTTAAGCTCAACGGGCTGGGGACCGTACATTACGCCGATAGCCTCTTTCAAATCGGGCAGAGTCTGGTTTCCCAGAAGAGAGTCCATGACTCTATCTCCCACCTTATTGAACGCATCCATAAGGACACCGGCGTCCTTAGTAGAGTTCGGCATCACGGCTTCGCCGAGCTGCTGCCATCCTTCTCCTTCGTCCTGCGTAAAAATAGTAAGTGTCTCTCCCTGACCCCCTTACTCTAGGCGTGCAGGCAGAACTTGTCAATGCAGCAAAACACAGTGCTGGCAATCTTTTCAAGCGTTTCTCGTACACAGTTTAGTGTACGTAGCGGATTTTTTAGCTTGCTTCAACCGCAGATGTTTCTATTCGAACATTCAACCATTTGCTGATCGCAAGAAAAATGGCGGCAATATTATTCATGCTCGGGTTGCCGCTTTCAGATAGCATGCGGTGCAAGCTTTTGGCTGGTATCTCCGTATGGTTGGAAAGTGTTTCAAAACCAATTGTCGCATTGACCAAGTCACGCAAAATCATACGAGAAGTTTCTGGATCTCCGTTTAAACTTAAATAACTCGCCTCATCAAGCAACGCTCTTGCATATGCGGGATCTCTATTAAATCGCGCAATAACCGTATCCTTGAAGTCTTTTGTCAATGCCATCGTTGTCACCGATCTTTCTTTTCTTTCCTGATCTTATACTCAGCGTGCAATAGCTTCGCTTGTTCGACGTCTGCAGATTGCCGTCTTTTGGTTCCGCCTCCAAAGAGAATTATTAGGTCTGAGCCAGGTAAATACGGTATCCTGGGCCCCAATCAATTTTGTATTCTCCAATGCCATCGAACCATTGATAGCAGATACCAAACCTCTTTCCATTCTCAACTTAGCTGTCGTCACTTTTGCTGCCGCACTGGGATCGAGTGAATCGAACCACTCAGCGTATGGGCTGGACCCATCTTCTTTTAAGTACTCTTGTACCTTCATTATTCCACAGTAACATATATGTTACTATCATGCAAGCTAGACTAGGCGGCGGATCTTGAGACTGGTTTTGGGAGTTTCAGGCGTATCCAGAAACAGGAGCCGCCAAGCTCGCGAGCGCTGTATCCAATTTCTCCGCCGTGCGCGAGGATAATTTTCTTGGCGATGGGCAAGCCCATGCCTTTTAATAAACCTGAAGAGCTACTACGAAAGCGTTCGAATATTTGATCGCGCAACTCAGCAGGCAGCCCGTCACCGGCATCAAGAATTTGAAT
Source organism: Candidatus Obscuribacterales bacterium (assembly GCA_021732085.1). Classification (GTDB taxonomy): domain Bacteria; phylum Cyanobacteriota; class Vampirovibrionia; order Obscuribacterales; family Obscuribacteraceae; genus JAIEPM01. The sequence goes on from JAKFVQ010000008.1 coordinate 150,006, forward strand.
CTCAACGGTTGACTGAGATTCAATTAGTTTGATTTCTATTGCGCCTCCATTCTTGGATGCAGTAATGGCATTATGCATGAGATTCCCGATTGCTTGCCGCATCCTCTCGGGATCAACATCGAGCTCAGCCATTGATTCTGGTACTTCAACAACAATTTGCTTCTGTGTGATATCTGCATTCAATTGTTTTACTACATCCTCAATCAAAGACTCGATATACACCGCCTTTGGTGACATCTCCAATTTTCCGGCTTCCAGTTTTTCCAAATCCAAGAGATCGTTGATCAACTTCAAAAGCTGTTTCAACTTCACTTCGGAATCGGCAACGCGACTTTGCGAATCCCCGCTAAGCTCGCCAGCCATGCCCATCCCCATGAGTTCGAAGGTGAGGTTTACAGCAGCTAGAGGAGTGCGTAACTCATGACTTACCATTGCAAGAAATGCCTGGCGTTCGTTTTGAGCGGCGTCAATTGCATCAGCCATATCATGCAACTCACCATCGAGCTTGGAGATTTCATCGCCGCCTTGCATGCGCTCATGCATTTTTTCCTTCCGACTTATCAGGCGTGTATTATCAACGAGCAGCAACAAGCGGCTTACCACGCTCCTCCAGAGGAATGTAGAGAGCGCAAGCACAAGAAGAATATTTCCAACACAACCGGCTGCGACGATTGCTCTGATCTGCTGACGCCTCTTCGAATGCTGCTCCGGGAAAGTTTTGAGCGTATCTTCTTGCTCTTTGATTAGATTGACCGCACTATGCTCCCAGTCCCATCGATACTCGCGGATTTTGGCGTAAAAGCCTTGTGCGTATGTGAAGGCTTCGCTCTTTTCCATAGTCACAACTTTCTCTTTGACTTTGTTGATCAAGCGAAACAATTTGCTCTGCAATTCTGCCAGCCCATCTATTTGCTTCTTCATGTCGGCCGAACTGACGTGCTTCTGGAGCCATTTCGCGATGGACTTCATTTCCTTTTCGTTCTCCAAGGATTTGCGCTCAAGTTCGGGATCGCGATTCATCACCCAGCTTTCCATCATGTGCTCATAGTCATTCAAAAGAAAAACGAGTCTCTGACTTTTCTTCAAAATTTCCTTCAGCGACTTTTCTTGCCTCACCTCGGCTTTCGTCTCATTAAGCTGATAAACGAGCGTTCCAACAAAGACTGCCTCGCCCAGCAACAAGAACGCTACAACAAGTAAGCATTGCCATTTCAAACTCAGCTTGTAGAACGCAGGGAGCATTAACGACTCTCCTTTTGTGATTGTGCTGAAATTGTCCGCTGGTTACCAGCTTCCTCAGATGCCAGGAATTCGGGAGAAATTCTTGACTCGCGCGGCACTAAGATCCAAAATGTACTGCCCTTGCCTAGCACACTGTCCACGCCAATTCTGCCACCATGGCGCTCGACAATTTGCTTGCAGATATTCAATCCCAGACCGGTGCCGGTTCCACGCTTGCCATCGGCAGCTTCAACTTGTTGGAATTTTTCGAAGATTGTGCTGAGCGCATTTTCTGGAATGCCTCTTCCGCGATCTATGACCGAAAAACGCATCATCTCACGGTTATCCGCCAGCCCAGCCTTAAGCACTACAGACTCGCCTTTTGGTGAAAACTTCACAGCATTAGAAAGGAAGTTCACCATCACTTGAATCAACTTATCACCGTCAGCAAAAAATTGCCCTTCATCAAAATCTGATTGCAACGAGATTCCCTTCTCCTCGGCGAATGCCTTGACCGCATCAATGGATCTCTCCACCAGATCAGATACAAGAACTTTCTCTGGCGACAATTTGATCTCCGGCGGTGCAATCGAATCCGACGCGGTCAAATCGTCCACAATGCCTACAAGGCGCTTGATGTTCTTCTGCGCCATTACAAGCATCTTTTCCGATTTTGCTTCCTTGAAATCGGTATCACTGCTTCTCATCACAGCGAGGTTGGAAAGAACATTATGCAGAGGCGCGGATAGATCCTCCCGAAATACGGCGATATAGCTGCGCCGCAAGCGCTCATGCTCTTGAATCTGCCGAGCCATTTCGTGAAAGGATCTATCCAACTGGGTGATCTCGTCTCGCCCTTTCAATTCACTTGCCAGCGTCGAATTAGCCCTCAACGCCCTGGTATTTTGGAGAATAACCTGCAAACGAGCAACAATATCCCTAGTCAAAAACACAGAAAGTCCCAAGGCAAGCACCATGTTTGCGGCAAGCCCAGAAAGAACTATCGCCAGCATGTCCTTCTGAAAGGCATCTTGAGACGGTTCAAGTGAATTCATTTCCTCTTGCTGCGCCTTCAAAAATTCGATTGCAAGATCTTGAACGTGCCGCTTCGGTAGCCTAATGTCCTCATTGGAATCAATCACGACCAGCGGCTGCTCTATTTCCGGCGCTTTCTTGATCTTCTCGTTCCACTTGTAAATGCGCGCGATCAAGGCTCGCGTCGCATAATCCAGATCTTTGAGTTTTGCCTTCTGATCAGCGGAACGGCAATGCTCTTTCAGATAGTCCAAATCGGAAATAATCTTGTCCAATGTGACATGCAAATCCTTCTCGGCTTTCTCAGTAAGACTATTGTTGTACGCCCATTGCTTTTCATGTGCAGTATAAAATCCCCGCGTGATCGCCTGGGTGTGAATATAAATGTCTTTTATCGATGACTCGTAGGCAGCATCTTTTTCCGCTTTATCAAGCTGCATCATGAGCGCCGCAACAAAGACGAGCTCAAGAGCCACCAGCATGAGAATGAGTAGGATGCCCTTAAGTGTTAGCCACATGAATACATCTAAAGTGCGGAAGTCACCAAGCATTATTCCCGGGATGAAGCCCTTAGAACAAGGCGCAAGCAAAGTGCAAAGATTAAGGGGGGACAGAGCGACATATGGTTTTGTGGTATATTCATATCTACGCTCTGCGCGAATTTGCCGTGGAGAGGTGGCTGAGTGGTCGAAAGCGGCTTCCTGCTAAGAAGTTGTGCGGTCAAAAGCTGCACCGAGGGTTCGAATCCCTCCCTCTCCGAATCCTTTATCTGTATATTCAATAAGTCGACTTGCCAAGGGCGCCTCGACAAATTTACATTTACACTGAATTCCGTGAAGCTAAGGAATGAACGGTTCAATCACGCCGCAAAACAGCAGCCCCAACAAGATTGTTCTTGGGCTGGTGCTACTGGGTGCGCTGGTTGTTAGTAGCTTTTACTTAATTAGCTGGTATTGCTCGGTTTGTGTGCGAAGTACGTCCATAAACTTTGAGGGACCGATTATTTGGGCGGCAACAGAGCTCGCCAAAGGACATAATATATATCCTCTCAGTTCGCACGCAGCGCAGCCGTGGATCGCGATACTCTATCCGCCACTGTACATGATCCTTGGCGCCCCGTTCGCTGCGCTGCTAGGAAACTCCTATGTTCCGTTGCGAGTCGTCTCCGCGCTATCGGGTGCTGTTGCCGCCGTACTCTTGTTTCGAATATTCAAAGCACAAGCTTGCTCCTTTGTTGTTGCCTTGGCGGCGACAGCTTTTTATTTCAGCTTTGCAGTAGTTGTATATGAATCGGCAGAATGCAGACCGGACATGCTCTCGATGGCGCTGGGAATGGGCGCTCTCTACACATTTGTTCGGGCGGCAAGAGATCAGCAGGATAATCCAATCCCTAATCAAAAGCTCATTCTGCCAGTCATACTCTCAGCTCTCAGCATCTTTGCCAAGCAACAAGGTGTAGTTTATCCGCTGGCGATCACATTATGTTTGTTGCTCAACCGCCGCTATAAAACTGGGCTGATATTTGCCAGTTCATGGCTCGGTGTTACGGCATCGTTGTTGCTTCTGACAGATCTCATCTCGGGAGGTCTACTTGCAAACATGAGCATGTTGAGAGCTGTGCGTTCACGTATCGATGTCCTTACTTCAAACTTTGCTGGATTAGGTCTTGATGTAATAAAAGTTCTTTATGCGGTTATCCTGGCACCAATCGGCGTGCTCATGCAGAGGAAGCTGAGCATGGACGAACGCTTACCTTTGATACTCTTCTGTTTAAGTGCAACCATCATGTGCTACACAATGGGTATTCCGGCTAGTAATGTTCAACACACTATGCCTGCGCTTCTCGGGCTTTGTTGGTGGGTCGGATTATCGTTGCGCAAAATGCCTTCCTTTATGTGCGCAGTGACACTATCCCTGGTTCTCTTGAATGTTTATCCCCTGATGCTCGAGCAACAAGCCATGATCTTGATTGAGACAAGGCAGAAGCAGGACATCGCTAAGTTGCGGAATCTACATTTGGAAGGAAAGCCCCTACTTACTGACGATGTGTATCTCAATTTATTGACCGATTCAAAGCCCGTGTTCGTTGACTGTGCAAGCTTCATCAATCTATGGAAGGATTCGGGAAAAGGATTCGATGAATTGAATGGGAAGATCGCCAAGAAGCAATATCCGGCGATCGTCATTAACGAAGCCGATGCGCACAATGGCGGAGATCGAGCATTCTGGCCGGCGCCGGTTATTGCATCAATCAAACAAAACTATGTAGAGAAAGACATCCTCTTCTGCGGACCGTGGATATTCGTTCTGTTTGTGCCAAAGCAAGCCAATATGGTTGAATAAAGTGGCTTTGAGCGATCAACCTGTCAAGTTCAAATGAGGGAATGGCAAACGAATGCAAGAAAACAGCGATCAAAGTGCCATCAGCTCTGACAGAAAAGCCATTATCGAGCTGTTTATACTCAGCTTTCTATCACTGTACGTAGAACTCTTGATAATCCGCTGGATGTCAGCAGACATCAGAGCATTCACAGTCTTCCACACATTTCCCCTGATCACCTGTTTCGTCGGTCTAGGGGTGGGGTTTGCGCTTCGACGCGATACCATTTTTCGCGATTGCCTACCTGCCATGTTCTTGTTTGCATTCGCTATGAAAATTGCCAATTTCGTCGGCGTGTGCTTTTGGGGCTTCCCGTCAGTAGCCAGCTTCCAATGGCAAAAGCTAGTCGGATTGATGTCGCAAACGAATTGGGCCTATCTGGCAGTTTTCGCACTTACTATCATTTTGCTGCTGGCCGGACCCTTCGCTATTTGCGTTTGCATAGGCGCGCGTCTCGGAGTCTTATTCAACAAATTAAAGCCCCTGCCCGCTTACTGTTACAACGTAGGTGGTGCCATCGTTGGTAGTATCGCGTTTCCGCTCCTTTGTTATTTCGGAACAGCGCCCTGGGTACTCTTAATTGGCGCAGCCATTGCCATTGCCGTGCTGCTTCTTTCCAATAAGGATATGAAGCTAAACATCAAGAACTTTGCGATTATAGCGGTTTTGATTCCAATCTTTTTGTTTATTCCTGAACAAACGAACAAGCCGTTGATACCGGAGCTATTGGAAGCGAGCCCGGATCACACAGTATTGTGGTCTCCATATCAGCGCCTTGATCTAACTACTTTCAGCGATCTGTCGGACAAATCAAAGCCGATTCTGCTTGGCTTGGAGCTATCAGCAAACCGAGCTTTCTATCAATATTTTTTCTCAAAAGATGCGTTGAAATCGAAAACAATTGTCGGTCTGCGTCTGCCAGAAGTAGTTAAGAAAGACTACGATCTGGCTCTCTCATTGAACAATCCGAAGTCTGTATTAATAGTAGGGGCGGGAACAGGGCAAAATGTTTCGGCGGCAGTGGATGCCGGTTTGACGGATATTGATGCTGTTGAAATTGATCCTGTAATCTTGCAAGTAGGCAAGCGCTTCAACCCTGATTATGCAAACCCTAACGTTCATGCGATTTGCGATGATGCGCGTCATTACTTCTCACGATGCCAGAAGAAATATGATCTCGTAAATTTCGCGACCCTGGACTCGCATGCGGTGTCCGGTTTAGGCTCTTCTGTCCGCCTGGACGCCTATGTGTACACCAGGGAGAGTTTCAAGCAAGCGTTAAGCCTGCTGAAACCGGGCGGAGTTCTGGTTTGTTCATTCGTCGCAATCGAGCCCTGGATAGACAAACGCCTGGTTAACACGCTCACTGAGGCGGCAGGTTATCCGCCCGTCATGCTCAAAGGCATAACGATGGGGCGGATTTTCATCCTGGGCGATATCGCGAAAAACAACACAGTTGTTCTACCGGCCGGCTATTCAGTTGACCCGATTGTTGGGGGTGGCTCAGATTTTCTAACGGATGATTGGCCGTATATCTACGTACGCAACGACGTCGTCGATTACGCTTATCTGCTTGTGGTCGGTGAAATCGTCCTGCTGAGTCTCTATGCAACGCGCAGATTTTTGTTCAAAGAGCAGGACCCATCATCATGGCAAATGTTCTTTTTGGGCTCCGCATTTATCATTCTGGAATTGCACGCCATCTCGTTCTTGTCTCTGGTATACGGCTCGACATGGATAACATCAGCGATAGTGATAAATGGCATCCTTCTGATGATTCTTGTTGCCAATGCGGCCGTGATCAAGTTCACCGGGGCTTTTGCCAGGCACCCCTTCGTGGCATATGTAGGGCTTTTGGCATCCATTCTTCTTAGTTATTTTGTATCTTCGAGTTCTTCAGTCTTGCATATCGACACTGGCATGGCTGCCCTACTCACTTTTGTAAGCCTGCTTCCAATGGGCATGGCAGCTATCATATTTGCAAATTCAATTAATGCTACGCCTAATCTATCGAAGTCACTTGCATTCAACCTCTTTGGTGCTGTGCTCGGTGGTTTGTTGGAGTATTTATCCAACTACTGGGGCATCAAGAGCTTGCTCCTTGTGTCGGCAGCGCTTTATTCAATTTCTGCCTTCTGCTTTTACAAGCATTTGAAGCAAGGTCCACCATCGGAATCGACAGCGCCTGATCCGCCAGCACCTCCCACGCAAGCAGCGGTTTCGTAGCCGCACATACTTTAGACCCTATGGCTAGGGACCGGTCCGTACCACAAAGGTCCCTAGTCCCTAGCCACAGAGGTCCCCTCGAAGGAAGAATGCCACTCTCCATTGCCGAATTCCGCAATAGCAATTCGACTTCTCATGCGCCAGCACTTCACGGTCCCGGAATTCTCCGTATGTTCGCGCATATCACTGGCGGCAGCATATTGTTGATTTCTAAGACTGCGGAAATGAGACTTGCATTGTTGAGTGGCTTTGCTTCTTCATTTCTTGTTCTTTTGGCCCTGGCTCCGTGAGCTGGACTACGATTCCGCCAATTACGACCAGGATAATGCCAAGAAATCTCATTTTGTTGAACTTCTCTTTTAACAACAAAAGTGCAAATAAGTACATCAACAGTGGATAACAGCCGGTGATTGTAATCACATACGAGGCTGTCGTCCGAGCTAATGCGGAGAGATAAGTGAAGGCGCCGATGGCTAAGGCGAATTCGCTTATTGCTGCGAATCCCCATGCCGGTTTGGTCGTCCAATCAATTTTCTTGCGTCGAAGCATAATCGGCCAGACTATGAAGAACGAACAGACATCCCACAAAGTTTTGGCGAAATAGATAACGAGAGGCGTTGCAATGCCGACCGCCTTCTTATCAAAGATTCCGTACACGCCCCAGGTAAAAGTAGCGATCAATAAACAGATGATTGTTTTCTTGCTTATGCTTGATTTTGCCTTTTGACTGGTCACGGTATTGTCCGAATCCGCCGCAATGGAATCCGAAGACTCGCCAGCTCTAGCATCCACGAGCGACACAGGCATTGGACTTGTGGGCGGTCCTGGTGGGCGCGACGAGCGGAGATCTTCTTTAGCGGAACTGATACCTTCCTTCGCTTTCTCCTCACTTCCATCTCCTGAGCCACCAATGAAAAACAATCCGAACGCAATAATTACCGCACCAAGCATCCGCTGCGGAAGCAACTCTTCGCCAAGAAAAATCGTCGCGACAATTTGGAATATCAATGGGTAGGCAGCAGTGATTCCCAAAACGTAACTTGCTTCAGTCGTGCTCATGGCGCTCATGTAAGCAAGCATCGCAATCATGTAAGAAGCTGATGCCAAGCCCGACCACAACATAACTTCGGGTGACAATCCCCAGCCCGGTTGAAGATGGTTTAGTGCGAAGTATGCAATTGGAATGAAGAAAAAGGAAATTACATAGAGGCGAAGTATGACGTCTTCTTGCCCCACATAAGACAATGCTTTCTTATCTGAGATGCCCCAAAGTCCCCAGCAGAACAGTGTAATTAGAATATTGGGATCGATGTATGGCATTGCGCCTACCCCTCGCCAATATTTTCTTTATCGAGAATAGCCAAATAAAGATCCGTTTCGTTGCGATATACCGAAAGCCGCAGATGCAAAGCCGCACACCACTCCATCAATTCTTCCCTGGACGGAAGTAGACGCAAAACAAGCTCCGGGTCCAGCACGCGCAGCTGTGGCACGCAGCTATGACAGGGGTGGCTGATCGCGATTCGCCCTGCAGGTTTCAACAGCCCGACGACATGTTTTAGAACATCAAATGGTTCAAAAATATTTCCAAAACATGCATTGAAAACTGCAATGTCGAAGCTTTCATTCTCAGTTGGAAAGTTTAGAATATCACCCTGCCAAAAATTCACTCGAGGAAAACGCTGCTTAGCCTCTGCCAACATTGCCGCACTTAAATCGCAGGCAACAATATTTTCATAAGGCAAGCCATGGCAGTGGTAATGGCGAATAAATGCTCCGGTTCCTGTGCCGACATCAAGCAATCTTTCACTTTCAGGATTACGCAAAATCAAGCGCACGATTTCAGCACTGCGCGCTTCCACATCAGGTGGAATTTCTTGTTTAAAGAGATCGACGTGCTGGTCAAAAAAGTTTTTCTGATAGTTGACGTGCTCGTCTTTTTCGTGAGAAGGCATTAGTTATTTGAATGAACATCGGCTGAGTAATCGTATCTTATGTTCGCCGAAAATTAAGCAAGTATATCGGAGCGACCGAAACGGTCCTTTTTTAGGTTAGAGTCATGATCAAAGTCGAAGGATTCCCCTGTTTGGGCGTTTAAGGCTTTCCTAAGTTTCAGTGGGCGCAGCGAAGGAACAGAGAAAACGAGGCGTCGTCTTCTGGCTAAGTCTGATTAAACTTGATATCTTGGCAGTATTACCTAACGAGCACCGAAAATGAACATTAAAAGCAAAATTCAATCCGGATTTTCAAGTTCAAAAATCTTCTGGTGGATTATTGCTTTCTCGGTCGTGACAATATTTTTCGGTCACACTTTCGTTTTTCAGGCTATTTTGGGTCCTCTTCAAGTTCTTGAAACGTTCTTGCACGAAGCTAGCCACGCGCTTGCCTGCATCTTCACGGGCGGCTGGGTAAGCGGATTAACAATAGTGGAAGATGGCAAAGGACATGGCGGATTGACCTTCTGCCACGGCGGCTTACCTTTTATATACAGTCAGGCTGGTTATATCGGTGAAACCCTCTGGGGCTGCTTGCTTATAGCCCTGGCACGTTTCCACCGTATATCGCGAGTCATTTTGATGGTTCTAGGAGTTGGGCTTGGAATCCTGACGCTGCTTGTTATGCCTGGCACCATGTTCGTTGAGCACCGATGGCTGGAAGGTCTTGGCAGTATTATCTGGGGACTGGCCATTGCCGGCTTCTTGTTCGTCACTGGATTCAAACTTTCTGACAAGCTGGCAAATGTTCTTCTTTTGTTCATCGCAGTGCAATCCTGTTTGAGTTCACTCACTGGAGTCTGGGCATTATTACTGCAAGCATCTGGAGCTTTTCCGGGCACCTGGTCGGATGCAACCAATATGCAATCTATGACAGGAATCCCCGCGCTTGTCTGGGGTGTGAGCTGGGCACTTTTCTCAGTTGGCATGATGAGTTTTGTCTTGTGGACCACGTTCAAATTGGAACACGGGAAAAAGTAACGCAAAGCTGACTTCAGTAAGAAAGAGCTGCGCGGTTCGTACGGCGGAAGGTCCTCCCTTTGCTTTAACAACACGCTCGTTGTAATCAAGGGAAAAACCTGAACTGCCCAGACTGCTTTCCCGGACTTAATTTGCTCCGCAAGTGCAACAAAAGGGTTGTTGAACCTTAGGTAAGAAAAATAGTCAGCCTTCCAGGATAGAAATAATCGAGACTCCACGGGTTGCCCCGGGATCTTGGCTTCCGAGCTCGAGAGCAGCACTTGTGTCGGCGCCATTCTGCTAAGATATTGGACCCAAAAAGCTTACTACTAACACTTAGCAATCTCTGTCCGAGGAGTCCTCATGCCTCTTGTTGAATGCGTTCCTAATTTCAGTGAAGGAAGAAATCCAAAAGTAATCGAAGCAATCGCCAACGCGATCAAATCGGTTGAAGGCGTTCGCTTGCTTGATGTAGATCCGGGCAAATCGACGAACCGTACCGTATTCACATTTGTTGGCGAGCCGGAAGCGGTTAGCCAGGCGGCATTTCTCGCAATAGAAAAAGCCGGACAACTGATCGATATGACTCAACATAAGGGCGAGCACCCCCGAATCGGCGCCACCGATGTCTGCCCTTTCATTCCAATATCTGGATTGAGCATGGAAGACTGCGCAGAACTTGCGCGAAAACTTGGAAAGCGAGTTGGCGACGAGTTAGGCATCCCAGTCTATCTTTATGCCAGTGCAGCCGCTACTCCTGAGCGCAATAATTTAGCCGACGTGCGGCAGGGAGAGTACGAAGCCTTAGCTGAGCGGATGAAGAACGGCTTCAAACCCGACTACGGTCCTCATGAATTCAATGCACGCAGCGGTGCCACCGTAATTGGTGCACGACCATTCTTGATTGCCTACAACGTGAATCTTAATACGCGCTCGAAAAAACTCGCCAACGAAATCGCCCTGAGCATCCGCGAAGCAGGTCGGGCAAAACGCGATGAAGCAGGCAATATTGTCAAAGATGCAAGCGGCGTCAGTGTGAAAGTAGCTGGATCACTCAAAGCTTGCAAAGCGGTGGGCTGGTACGTCGATGAGTACAAAAGAGCCCAGATCTCAATCAATCTGGTTGATTACCGATCCACCAGCATAGAAAAAGCCTTTGATGAATGCTGCCAACAAGCTGAAAAACTAGGGCTGCGGGTGACCGGATCTGAAATTGTAGGCATGGTACCTCTTGAGCCAATCTTGCAAGCCGGCAGACATTATCTTGCTAAACAAGGACGGATCACAGGCGTGCCGGAGACCGATTTAGTATCGCTGGCCATCCTTTCCTTAGGGCTTTCAGAGATTGCTCCATTCGATCCAAGTAAAAAGATTATCGAATATGCAATCGCCGAGGAAGGCAAGCTGCTGCGCAAAATGACAATCACGGACTTTGCCGACGAACTTTCAAGCGAAAGTGCAGCACCCGGGGGCGGCAGCGTCGCAGCTTTATGCGGATCGCTTTCAGCCGCGTTAAGTTCGATGGTGGCGAATCTTACATTCGGAAAGAAAGGGTTCGAGCAGGTCAACACGCAAATGGATGCTGTGTCAGTACGCGCCCAAGAATTGAAAGCAAAGTTTCTTCTCGCCATTGACGCTGATACCGATGCCTTCAACCAGATTGCCAGCGCCAACCGCATGGCAAAAGACACAGAGGAAAATAAAGCGCTTAGAGCCAAAGCAATGGAAGATGCGCAGAAAGCTGCAACTCTTGTTCCCTTTCACGTCCTGCAATTGGCCGCGGAGGCAATCGGGCTTGCCGAAGAGGTGGCCTCAAAAGGTAACCCCAACACTTTGTCGGACGCCGGTGTCGCAGGCTTGACAGCCAGGACGGCTGGCGATGCTGCTCTCTACAACGTCTTGATTAATCTTCCCGGAATTGATGACAGCAATTTCGTAAGTCAGACGAAGGCAGAAGCTCAGAAAACCGCGCAAACCCTTAGAGAGAAAGCAAATGCATTGCATGAAAAAGTATTGGCTCAGTTAGAGCGAGCTTAACTCTTTCGGAAAGCCGTATAGAAGAGCAGAAAACCTGCTTGAATATAGTCTTTCTCCGTCCAAAATGAAGAATCATGAGCAAAACAGTTGACAAGATACCTGGGCACGATCACATTGAACTAAAGAACGAATGGGAAACAGACGAGTTTCTCATGGTTCAGCAGCGGCTTGACAAGGCTGCCGAATTATTGAAATTTGACAGGGTGACTTATGAACCGATGCGTCACCCAAAGCGTTGCCTGACGGTAACGGTCCCCGCGCGGATGGACGACGGCTCAGTCAGGACGTTCGTCGGCTACCGGGTTCATCACGATGTCGCACTCGGACCCGGCAAGGGCGGCATCAGATTCCACCAGAACGTCAACCTCGGCGAAGTTGCAGCTATGGCCATGCTGATGACATGGAAGTGCGCAATCATGGATCTTCCCTTCGGCGGAGCACACGGCGGCGTAAGCGTAGATCCGCACACAATCAGCGATTCTGAAATGGAGCGAATCACTCGTCGATACACCTCAGAAATCATTACGTTGATTGGTCCGGACCATGACGTACCAGGTCCTGATTTGAATTCCAACCAGCAGACAATGGCTTGGATAATGGACACATACAGCGTCAACGTCGGACACACGGTACCATCGATAGTGACAGGTAAACCGAGATCTATTGGTGGATCGCTCGGCATGTTGGAAGCCACCGGACATGGTGTCGCTTTCTGTGCACGAAAAGCTGCCGAGCATTTCGGGCTGGCATCAAAAGCTCCAACAGTAGTTATTCAGGGGCTTGGGCAGGTTGGCTCCGTGCTGGCCGACAGTCTCAGCGCAGAAGGATTTCATGTTGTCGGCGTCTCCTCCAGCCAAGGTGGAGTCTACAACAAGAATGGACTGGATCTGGCAAAACTCCATGAGCACGTAGCCAAAACCGGCAGCGTCAAAGGCTTTGTGGGCGCTGACCAGGTTACAAACGAAGAGCTGCTAGAGTTGGAATGCGACATCCTGGCACCATGTGCGATACCGCATGTTGTTCATTCCGGAAATGCAAACAAACTAAAATGCAAGATTCTAGTAGAAGGTGCCAACGCTCCAGTAACCCTTGAAGCAGATGACATTCTGGCAGGCGCAGGCATCCCTGTGGTGCCGGACATCGTAGCGAATTCCGCCGGTGTGACAGCCGGATACTTCGAATGGGTGCAAGGTCTGATGCGCTTGCTCTGGACTGAGCAAGAAGTTTACGAGCGCCTCGACAAGCTAACCACCAGAGCCTGCGACAGAATGTTCGAAAGAGCAAAAGACAAGAAAACCGACCTGCGTACATCAGCCATCTCCATAGCGGTCGAGCGACTCTTCGAAGCACGAAAATTGCGCGGACTCTACCCGTAGAGATGTAGCTAGGACCGCTGGCGTCTTGCCGGCGTAGAACTGGTCAGCATAAGGTCCTTTTGGAATGCCTTCTGCTGAACAGTTCTGCGTGCGAAGTCTAGAAACCCCTTCATCCGCGTTGCTGTCCCGATACTACAAAGCCTTACCGACGGCTCATAAAGCCATTCTTGAAAGGATTGCAGAAATAGTCCCTGGGCTCTGCCAAGCAACAAGCCAATCGCATCCTTAACGGCGGCCCCACGAGGATTTTCGCCGATCGTCGAATTGGTCTAACAGCCACAAGCAATATGGGGCAAACGCCCAAATATTCAGGTTATTCCTAAAAATTAAATTTGGGACAGAGGGGAACTGAGCACGAACGATCCCGTCACTAATCGTTGAATGGCGATGAAAAGCTCAATGCTTTCTAGATGGAGTTCACAATGAACCTTGCACGAAGAATATTAGTAGCCGACGACAGCTTGCCGACATGTGCATTGCTGAAGGCTGAACTTATATCGATGGGCTTTGAAGTTGACATAGCTAATAACGGCGCCGAGGCGGTTAAATGCGCTTTGTCCAAGGATTTTGATTTAATCCTAATGGATGTGTACATGCCAATCATGACCGGAATGGAAGCAAGCAGGCAAATTATCGAACGTTCAAAATCTACGGCAAGGAACGTTCCACCGATCATTGCCATCACAGCTGGTGCCAGCCGCGAACAATGCGAAGAAGCTGGCATGACCGGATACCTCGAAAAACCAATAATGAGTCACATGCTCCGAAGGTATATCACCGAATACTTTAGCGTTGGACCCAGTGGTGAACAGCCACCGAAAGTCCAATCTATTGATATGGGAAATGTACTCAAGTCACGCCGTAAAAGCATAAACTTCAAAATGAATGCCTAGCCCTTCGGTTAATTACCGAACCCAAACAGTACAACATAAAGAATCTGATCGATGAGACAGTGAAGAAAGCGCGTCCAACCTTTCGAGACAAGGCAGGAATTGCATGGGCTCAAATGCTAGTATAGTGCCCGACTGCTTCGTCGGGTTGTCTGATGCACATCGATTCGTTTTTCTTCATTGACCTGGCTGTTATTGCTCTCTATTTTGTTAGCGTCGTCTATGTCGGCTTGAAGTTCGGCGAGCAAGAGAACAATCTGGAAGATTTTTCTTTGGGCGGGAGGTCGATTCCCTGGTGGGCTGTCCTTGCCTCAATCATTGCAGCGGAAACTAGCGCTGCAACCTTTCTTGGGGCGCCTGGCGAAGGCTATGGACTGGTTAGCTATGCCTACCTGCAAATAGCAATTGGAACTGTGATCGGTCGAATAATCGTCGCCTATCTTTTTATCAAACCGTTTTTCGATTACAACGTTTATTCCGTCTACGAGTTTTTGAAAGTACGTTTCGGTGAGGGCACTCGGTCCGCTGCGTCAGCAACGTTTCTCGTGACGCGCGTGCTCGCATCGGGAGCACGACTATACGTTGCGGCCATCGTCCTGGCCGTTGCTTTTGTATTGCTCACGGGATCAACTCCAACTGCAGCACAACAGCTGGCTGTCTATCTAAGCTCAATAATTTTCATCACTCTCATAACGGCGTTATACACCTGCGTGGGAGGAATCAAGGCTGTAGTCTGGACTGACTGTATCCAATCAACCGTTATGTTCGGCGGAGCTTTGGCCGCCATTGGAGTGCTCATTGCGAGCATAAACGGAGGTCTTGCTACGGTCACCAATTTCTACAACACACAATCAATTCCCTTTATCATCCTCGGCACTGATGAGCACAGCACGCTCTGGGTTAACATAAAGAAGATTCTATCCTCTGAGTACACCATTTACGCTGCACTTATCGGCTCCACATTTACTACTCTGGCCACGCACGGCACCGATCAAGATATGGTTCAGCGCATGCTAACCGCAACCGATTATAAGAAAAGCAGGTTATCTCTAGTTTTGTCTGGACTAGCCGATCTTCCGATTGGATTCGTCTTTTTGACCATTGGAATTTTGCTCCACCTTTACTACCAGATGAATCCAGATCCTTCTCTTCCTCACAAAAATACCGAAGTATTTGCCTACTTCATTCTGACAAAAATGCCAGTCGGACTGCGCGGACTACTTGTAGCTGGAATATTTGCAACCTGTATGGGCTCTTTGAGCGCTGCACTCAATGCACTGGCAACAAGTTATACCAGGGACTTCTACCAGCCTGCACAAAAGATCCAGGATGACTTAAAAACCGTTGCCGCCGCACGCAAGTTCACTTTTATCTTTGCGATTCTGATGATCGTCGTTGCCAGTGCCACTGCCTACTTCGTAATTCATCATCCAAACTCGCGCATAATTCCTATAGTTCTCGGAATCTTCGGTTACACATATGGTTCTCTGCTCGGCGTCTTCTTATTAGGCTTGCTGACAAAAACTCGTGGCAGCGACCAAGGTAATTTCATTGCAATGATTGCTGGAGCAATCGTGGTTGCGCTTCTGACTGGACTGCCAAATCAAATGCGCCAAAGCATCGGATTGGCGCCTATCGAAGCCCTGAAATCCATCCCGGTAATCGAATTCCCGTGGCGAATCATGTTTGGCTCGCTGACAACTCTGGCTGTAGGATTAATGTTCAAAACACCTGCCGACAAGCAAGCTCAAAGCCTGGAAAGCAGTAGCGAACGGGCTGCAGCCTAAAAGCGCCACAGCTAAACAAAAGCTAAATTGCAGATGATCGCTGATATAATTTGCAGCGCTAGTTACTTGCGAGGTTAATCATGCGTCAGTTCTCAGGCGGCGAATTCATTGTAATGGGCATTCCAGGCTACACCCTTGATGAGGCCACGGCAAAAATAATCAAAGAAGTCCAACCTGCCGGATTCATTCTTTTTGCTCGCAACATCAAAGATCCACAGCAGCTGCGGAAATTAACCGACGAACTCCGCGCCAGCGTTAAGGAAGAGCCGATTATCACAATCGATCAAGAAGGCGGACGCGTATCGCGCCTTAAAGAATTCATGAACGAGCCACCGAGTGCACAACAGCTTGCAGAGCGCGGCGACATCGACTTGATCAAAGAGCACGGAACAATTACAGGAAAGCTCTTGCGCTTGTTCGGATTCAATCTCAACCTGGCCCCAGTGCTCGATATTTTGGTTGATCCCAAGAACGATAATTCGTTGAAGAATCGCACCTACGGTACATCGGCAGAGGAAGTGATTAACAACGCACGCGCCTTTGCAGAGCACATGTCGAAGGAAGGCATTCTCAACTGCGGCAAGCACTACCCAGGTTACTCGAATGCCAATGTAGATCCGCACAATGATCTTCCATCAGTTGATCGCAGCCTCGAAGATTTGATGAACCTTGAATGGGTGCCATTCGTAAAGGTTCTTCCGTCGCTCGATTTGATCATGGTTGGCCATGTGAACTATCCGCAAATCGATCCTTCCGGCTATCCGGCAACATTGTCACGCAAGATGGTTCACGAAACCCTTCGTGAAAACTGGAACTTCAAAGGCTGCACCATCACCGACGACATGGATATGGGTGCAATCAGAACGAAATATGGCAGCGCAGAGTCAGCAGCGATGGCATTGAGAGCCGGCAACGACCTCATGCTCGTTTGCCACGCCGTCGATGCAGTGCCGCAGATCGCAAAAGCTCTGGCTGAAGTACCGCAAGAAATTAAAGAAGAAGCGTTCGCCCGCATCCAAACATTGCGCGCACGCTTGCCAAAATTACCGGCATTCAGCATGGATGAATTCCACAAACTGGATGAGCAAGTCAAAGAACTTCGCAACAAAACATTGCCTGCAACGGCAAGCAGATAGCTCTAAGTTCAATGGGTAGAACGGGGGAGGGAGGCTTTTTGGCCTTCCTCTTCTTGTTTATGGTGTCCAAATACCAATCAAACCATCGCCACACTTAGACCCGTAGCGACCGCCACCGCCGCTCCATAGGACCTTTCCATTGGTATCAATATAAGACAGGTGCATCTCGTCAGTCATTACACGAGCAACCCCTTCCTTGAATGGCTCAGCGCGCAAGTATTGCGGTGGAATCTTCCAGCGTCCTGCCTTATCAATGTAACCGCAGCCCTTATCCACGCTTCGAACAAGGCAAAGTCCGCAAGAGAAATCGCCAACATACGAGAGATAGGATCCGCCGCTACGCCCATCAATCGAGAAGACGGCTTTTCCAGTTTTATCGATAAACTTGATGGTATCAGTAGAATCGGCAGCACTGCTCCAACGGACGCGCTGCCTGCAAAGCCCTTCATGAAAGCTGGCAGGATAAGTAACGGGCGTGCGCGGTAGTTTAAGAACCATCCTTCCCAAGCTGTCTATGAAACCGGCTTGCTCACCCTTTCTGACATAGGCCAAGGCTTCGCTGAATGGCAAAGCATTATCGACTGTTGGTGAGAGCCAATCCCCGCGCCGATTCAAAAATCCAAATTTACCTTTGTAGCCAATCAATGAGAGTCCATTTGAAAAAGACGAGCCCTTAAATGCGCGGTCAGCAGATTCCTGATCGCGAAGCTCAGGCAATGTCTCTATAAAAACATCAGATTGCTCGGCAGGCTCAATCGCCTCCATCTCGGGCGACAAAGCAAATAGTGGCGAGCCGCCCTTATCTATAAACGAATATCGCTTCTTGCTCAGATTAGCCGAATATTGCATTGACTCACGGACGTAGGTGTCCTTTCTTATCAAGGCAATGCCTTCAGAGAAGTCAGCCGCGTAGCCCGTGATGGAGCGCTCCAGGTCGCCTATCTTTTCTCCCTTCGGCGATATGACAAAAGCCCCCTTTTTATTGATGTATCCAAATCTGACAAGATCTCCAAATGCTGCATCCTCGTAGGAAGACGGATAGTATTGTTTAACAGCTAAGCCTTCACAAAATCGCCTCGTCCCGTATCTTGTGTTTGGATGTCCATCAAAGCGCGCTGGACCATAGATGTATTTGCCGTGCGTGTCGATAAATCCTTCAAGGCTGATTTTGTGCCCTGCCTCATCCAATCCAGCAGCCTCATCAGTGTAGATGCGAGCTATTCCCTCAGAAAAGCCTGAGAAGTCAGTACACGTCAGAGGACCGATTATTGTCTTGCCGCTCTTGTCGATAAATAAAACTCGATTACGAGAAAGGTAATCTGCAACTAAAGGGTCTGGCTCTGCAAGTGCGGTGCCGGCCAAGAAAGAGCAGCACAGGCAAGGTATGCTGAGAATTCCAAGCAGAACCTTAGCCGATCTCGTTTTGACAATCATAAATAAGTATCTTCCGTGCTAAGAAGCACTCAATTACTCATCGCGTAGTCTTCAAGCTCAGCGTGAACGCTGATCGCATCCACATATTTTTCTACGTCGGCTTCGCCGCGAAGGATACCATCCTCGGTGACAACACCTGCGATCCAGTTAAATGGAATAAGCTCGAATTGGCGATTTAGCACTGTCACGCCCTTGGGCGGATCTGGCCAGATCTCAGAGCCAGGACGTTCAAAATCTTCAAAATTGAACAGCTGGTCGTCAGTTATGAATTTCTCTGTTCCTGTCAAAGCATAAAGCGGGATATTGAGTTCACGGCAGGCCAAAGCCAGGAGCCATGACCCAACCTTGTTCACTATGCCCGGCCTGGCGATCGCATCGACGCCCATAAAAGCGACGCGGCAGGTCGGCAAATACAATCCCATCGCCGAATCGAAAGAATGCACCACCTCGATGCCCGATGAAGCAAGCACAGATGCCATTTTTCGCCCTTCCATACTTGGGCGTGATTCTGTGCAAATAACGCGGAACGAACGAAGATTACTGCGCGCATTAAGCAGAGCCGAAATCACAGTAGAGCTAAATGAATAGGCAAAAACCAACTCACCATATGGAATTAATTGAATTGCTGTTTCGGCTATTTTGGAAGCACTATTACAAAGCCTTGTCTCGAATTCATCGAGTGATTTAGCCACAACAGCTTCTAACTCTTCCGTGGTGGATGACGTCTCGGCAGTGAAAAGAATCTGATTGCAAAGGTTGAAAATGGGCGCCATCGCCGGATGACCTTTGATCAATTTCTTGGAGATTATTGTCAAGTTGCTTCTGATGCCTGCAAGGCTGCGATCGCCGCCGCATTCGTCTGAGATAGCATACCTGAATATGTTGACTGCCCGTAATGCTAGCTCCGCTGCACCCGAGAGCAGGTCATTGGTTACCTCAGAAATCATACGGTCCAGTTCCGGAGAAGTGGTCATCCCCTCATCCTCATCAATCTATGAACCTTTAAATATATCGGCTCTTGACTCGTTTTTTCGGAGATCTAATCATCCAAGCACGAATCTTTATCCTCAGCGATCCTAAACATGACTTCAGTCACTGTTTCAGTGTGACCTCAGACGGATGGAAAGTTGACCACCCAAAGATAAGATGAAATAACGGGCAAGC
Source organism: Candidatus Obscuribacterales bacterium (assembly GCA_021732085.1). Taxonomy (GTDB): domain Bacteria; phylum Cyanobacteriota; class Vampirovibrionia; order Obscuribacterales; family Obscuribacteraceae; genus JAIEPM01. The sequence goes on from JAKFVQ010000008.1 coordinate 169,646, forward strand.
TCACTTCGTTTTGTATATTCCAAAGCTTTTCGGTCGATGGCGACCGTTGGGGGTTTTTGCTTATGAAAAATCGCATCCTCATCCTTTGGATGGCTGGATTGACGGTGTACTGTGCATACACAACGAACGACACCTATCGAGTTCTAAAGTCACTCGAGAGCGGTCAATTCTACACGTTGAAATACATGGAAAAGAGTTGCGGAATTCTCGTCAGGTTGAAAAAATCACCCTTTCTGGGACCAGCGGAAGAACAGATCAAGACAGCAGCAAACTAGCTGACAGCAATGGCGGGCAGCAAGTTATCTGCTCGATAATCGCAACAAAAGCGCGATAAATGGGGACGCGCAAAGATCTTGAGTTCCTGCCAATAAAGGAGGAGAGCGCAAACTAAATCATTAAACTCTCTGCAGCTTGCCTGTGCCTGTCCAGAATTCCTTTGCGTGGCGCATCGAGCAAATGAGACCACGGCAAAAATTCGTCCTGCGGTATTTGCCTGAAAACATAGAAATCCGCCGACGGACATGACTCCGGCTCACTTCTAAAGAGCTTTTTCCACGAACCTAACTTTCCGCTGCTTTCGGCAATTTCGAGCAGTTCTTTGCTTACGCGACGATCAGACCGCGATAAATAAGCCTGTACATCGCTCCAGTTGTGACTTTCAGCGCGAACATCAATACCGACTTTGGCAAGATTTTTGCGAACGTACTCAAGCTTTCTCGCGCAGTCTTTGTCGCGCGGTGACCATTGAAACGGTGTTTGAGCCTTGGGTACGAACGAGCTAACGCCAAAAACTATGCGCAGATTTTTATAGCGTTTTTTGATCGCAGTAAGCAGTCTTACAGTTTCTCCCAAATCAGCCTCAATTTCGCCTGGCAATCCGACGATGCCGTAGAACTTCACCTGCTCGATTCCGCTGGCGGCAAGAATATCCATTGCTTGCCATATCTCTGCCTCACTGAGGTTCTTTTTCATGATTGAGCGCAGACGCTCTGAGCCGGACTCCAGCGCGATGGTTACAGAACGCTGCTTCAGCGCCACCAACATTTTCAAAATCAGCGGGTCAATTGTATCCATGCGAATAGACGAGATCGAAAGCTCCAGATCCGTCATCTTCAATAGCGCGGCAGCCAAATCACTGAAATGTGGGTGCTCGGTAACCGACGGTCCAAGTAGACCAACTCTCTTCGTGTGCTTGCGAGCAAGTTCAATCTTTGCCAGCGCCGTATCCACACTTGGGAAGCGGAACGGCCTTGTGAGAAAGCTGGCCAGGCAGAATCGGCACTCTTGCGGACAGCTTCGAACTAGCTCCAAAAGGAACATGTCTCCCCAACCACCAGAAGGGCTCAAAATTACAGAATGGGCCGCATAATCTTCTGGCGCAGAGAAAGCCTGCTTTCGCGGATACTCCGGCAGATCATCATAAATCGGTTCTATTTTTTGAATAGGCCCATTTTTATCTTCGACAATGTATCGATAGCAAGCTGGAACATACAATCCATCAATTTTAGCTAGCTGCCGTAGACGCTCTTGCCGACTAGGCAGTGAGCGAACGGATCTCCAGGCAGCCACCAAATTCGGTATCGTAACTTCAGCATCACCTAAAAGAATTACATCAAAAAAATCAGCGAATGGTTCAGGATTCGCCGTCAGGACTGGTCCTCCACCAAAGATCAATGGAGCCGAATCGTCGCGCAAAGAACTTAAGGCTGGCACACCCGCCTGACCAAGAAGCTGAATTATGTTCGCATAATCAAGCTCCCAGGAGAGTGTAAAGCCAATGAGTTCTGAGTACTGCCATCGGTTCTCTTGTTGATCAGTAAAAGCGCGCCGCACTAAAAGATCCGGCTCTTGCTCAAGAATCCACCAAATAAGCTGATAGCCGAGCCCAGACATACCTATGGAATAGGTATTCGGATAGACCCAAGACAATTCCATATCCTGCTTATGCTTGGCAGGATATGGCAAAATCAGATTCTCGTCTTTGAAAAGATGCATAGCCCTACAAAAGGACGCCAGACAATCAAAGTCTAGCAAATAGAAGCTGTCGAGTGACAAAATGGAATAAGGCGCCCGGATTCCCACAGAAAAGCAAAAGCCAAGAAGCTTTAGTCCTTGGCTTTGCTATGAATTCAATTAACTAGTAATTTGCGCTAAATTGAGAGCTGCCGGCCGGAACGGCGCGGCTTTTTGGGTAAATGCTTTTGCCAATCGTCTGCCAGGCTGGAGAAGAACTCATGTGCATCAAGCACATCGTCATATCCGATGCGAGCAGCGCCAGCAAATTTTTGTATATCGCCCTTGGTCCAATCAGCCGGATAGGGTGGATCGTCCAATTCAGACTTAGAATATGCTTTTGCCAGGCTATTAGCCTTCTCTGCAGTCTTTCCAGATCCGCTCATGCCGACGAGCGCGATTCCTAAAGGCTGCCCGCAGTTAGAGCACCCAACTTTAACAACGACCATCCCAGGTTCTTCCCGGATCAACTCGATTCCATCAGCGGAATAATTCTTACAGCAATGCTTGCAGGATCGTTGCTGAAAATATTCCTGGATCAAATGGAAACCGTTGCTCTGGGAATTCCCCTCGTGGAAATTTCCGCCGCAAGACTCGTACATTTTGAACCGCCAGTTCTAGTAACCGAAAATGATGACACCACAGCTAGTTCTATTATCAGAACAGCGGTGAATCGGAAAAGTACCACTGCCATCTGAACAGAAAGATTATACTTGAACTGTGAAAACTGGGAAGATACTTTTTTCTGATTCTCGAAGCTTTTTCTTCGTAATATCAAATGTGATGGCAAATATTGGTGATATATGCGTGCCGACCTACATATATCCACGAGGAATGATCTTCCGATAAATCTGGAATATCCTGGCTCCCGGGGACTTGGCTAGCTGATAAATCAGTACTAAGGATGGTGCCAAACGCGAGGGCGACGATCGATGCAATATTTGATGCCACCATATATAGCGTAGACAGATCCGTTTGGATCTAATGCCACCATATACAGGGACTTTTCAACCAGCGGATCGCTAAGAACATCGATATGCATCAGTCCGGTGCGCGCAGATGATCACCTGCTAAAGATGCCACCATATTTGACTCCACCTAAAGCGTTGGTAATATGCCACCACATATAGGGACGTTGCTGCAATTCTCAAGAATGTGCCACCATAGCGCCACCACATATAGAAGTGTGCGCCCTTGAACAGCTGTTCGGAACCGCGGCAGATTTCGCGAGGATTTCAGTCACTCATGGCATAGCTGTCAATTGCCGCCGTATCGAAAAACTTCACTGAAGCGCCGGCCTTGCGACGCGGCCAGTAGGCTTTGATATACTCATTCGGATATATAGGCGCGCCGGAACTACAGCGCACGTCCCCCTGACAAAGGAGCAGCTTTAATGTCTCAAATTGAGGAAATTTCCGCTCTTGAAATCCTGGATTCTCGCGGCAATCCAACTGTTGAGGTAACAGTCCTCTTGTCAAATGGAGCTGCCGGCAGGGCGGCAGTACCGTCGGGAGCTTCAACAGGCACTTTCGAAGCAGCCGAGCTGCGTGACCAAGATAAGGGTCGCTATCACGGCAAAGGTGTCTTGAAGGCAATCCAGAACATAAATGAGGTAATATCCAAATCACTACTTGGCGCCAATGCTATTGAACAAACGGCGATTGACCAAGAATTGATTGCTCTAGATGGAACTGAAAACAAGTCGAAGCTCGGCGCTAACGCGATGTTGGCTGTGAGCCTGGCAGTGGCTAAGGCGGCAGCAGCTTCCATCGGGATGCCTCTTTTCCGCTATGTCGGTGGCGTCAGTGCAGCAGTGTTGCCAGTGCCTCTGATGAACATCCTCAATGGCGGTAAGCACGCAGAAGATGGCGTCGACTTCCAGGAGTTCATGATTGTGCCTGTGGGCGCAGCCAATTTCGCCGAGTCCCTCAGAATGGGTGTCGAAGTCTATCACTCGCTCAAATCGGTGCTCCATACACGTGGGCTCAACACGGGCGTGGGTGATGAGGGCGGATTTGCTCCCTCACTCAAGTCCAACGAAGAAGCTTTAGAGCTGATTGTTTCCGCTATCGAGAAGACGGGCTATAAAGCCGGCACGGATATCGCCCTGGCATTGGACCCCGCTTCAAGCGAATTCTTCAGCAAAGGCAAATACGATCTTGCCAAAGAAGGCAGAAACCTCTCCAGAGAAGAAATGGTCGATTACTATGTCGGACTATGTGACAAGTACCCGATCGTTAGTATCGAGGATGGTGTCGCTGAAGAAGATTGGGACGCCTGGAAACTCATGTCAGACAAGCTAGGACATCGCATTCAACTTGTCGGCGATGATCTCTTTGTGACAAATACACAACGACTGCAACGTGGTATCGACACTGGTGTCGCAAATTCCATACTGATCAAACCGAATCAAATCGGAACCTTGACCGAAACTCTCGATGCCATAAATCTGGCCAAGGAAAACGGCTACTCCTGCGTGATGAGCCACAGATCGGGAGAAACCGAGGACTTCACAATTGCAGATCTTGCCGTCGCAACCAACGTTGGACAAATCAAAACAGGAGCGCCATGCCGCTCCGAGCGCACTGCCAAATACAATCAATTACTGCGAATTGAACGTGATCTGGGCTCGTCGGCACAATTCCGCAAGCATCAATCATTTCCTCAGTTCCGCAAAGCCGGACAGAAAGAAGCCGCAGTCGCCACTAAAAGCTAAATCTGCGAAGAACCGCTAAAGAGATCAAATCACTAAGAGGGCTGCGAAATTCGCAGCCCTCTTAGTGTCGTTCCGCCGTACTCAGACTTTATTTGCTTCCGCGTTCCATGGCGACATTCTCAAATCCACCGATGCGAACGAGCAATGAACGTGTGCGATAACGACCGACATATTGACCGCCGACATACTGGTCGACTTCGCTTTCGGAAACCATCTTATTAGGATCAACTACTTGGTAGTGGTCACGCGAGCGCGCTGCCCATCCGCCGTTGGTCTGGTCACCGTAGTAGAAGTTGGTTTTGTCCATTACATATGAAGCCGTTGAGAAAGCTGTGACTGAAGCTTGTGTTTCGGTCCAGCCTGGTTGCTGAAAACGAGCCATAATGCGGCCGTCATCAACTTTGACAAAATTCAAACGAGAAACAACTTGCTGACCGGGAACGACGGTATCAACGAGTGAATCGATAACTGTACTGACACATTCCCAGGTTCCCTGGAGTTCTGCCGGGAAAGAATCGGTTCTTGCCGGAGCTACAGCCTCTTGCACAGCAGCGCTGTAGATCTTGGAGCTGGCACTGTCAGCGGTATCGGAAACATAACCATGAAGAGTAGCAGCTTGTGCCGGAATGGCGGTTACGAATGATACGGCAAGCATTAAAACAGCACTGCGGATGGCTTCAGTCTTTTCGACTAATTTGACATGCGCTTTCATGGATACCTGCCTTTCTATCAAGAAGCAATCCAGCCAGCCCAGAGAAACACTCCGGTATAGCGGATTCGTTTATTCGTTGTTTAAGCTCTTTGCTCTCCCACAGTAGTCATGCCCTTGAAAACATTTTTCCAATCGTCGGTTCGATCTCAACTCTATTTTTTAAGATTTGACGATAAGAAAATGAATAAGTCAAGAAGAACTTTTGCTGGAAACGAAGTCAAGAGAAGTCTGCGCGGGATCGTAGACTATTCGAATCGTTTTCGTTTTTGGAATCCATATATAAGGAATGATCGGATGCACAAAGGTTCCCAAGAGATCTTAACTCCAAGGAGTTGTCAAGCGATCGTTCAAAAGAGCTTAATGGAAGTAGTGGTTTTTTCCCGTAAGCACGGCTTGCGATGCTAGGATCGACGATCTATCCGAATCACAGCAACGTAAGAGGTAGTTCTAGTGAGCAAGACAGCAAGTGCCTGTGAAATTAAAGACATCAGCCTGGCAAAGATTGGCAAAGAGCGCATTCAGTGGGCAGCCGCCGACATGCCAGTTCTCAGGCTGATTCAAGAAAGATTTGAGAAAGAGAAACCATTCAAAGGTTTGCGCGTATCAGTATGCGCGCACGTCACAACCGAAACCGCCAATTTGGCACTGACCTTGAAGTCCGGCGGAGCAGATTGCGTTCTTATCGCATCCAACCCGCTTTCCACTCAAGATGACGTCGCAGCTTCACTGGTAGCAGACCATGAAATGCGCGTATACGCCATTAAAGGTGAAGACATTCCGACTTATCACAAACACGTCAAAATCGCACTCGATCACAAACCACACTTGATCATCGATGACGGCTCTGACCTGATCGCAACACTGGTGACTGAGCGCAGCGAACTGATCAAAGACGTAATCGGTTCAACTGAAGAAACAACAACAGGCATCACCCGCCTCCAAGCTATGGACCGCGATGGTCAACTCCCCTTCCCAGCGATGGCAGTAAACAACGCGCAAACCAAGCACATGTTCGACAATCGCTACGGCACCGGTCAATCGACTCTCGATGGTATCATCCGCGCCACCAACCGTCTTCTTGCCGGCAGAACAATAGTTGTGCTCGGCTACGGCTGGTGCGGTAAGGGAACCGCAATGCGGGCACGCGGTATGGGCGCCAACGTTATCATCACTGAGATCAACGCAATTAAAGCCGTTGAAGCAGTCATGGACGGTTTCCGCGTAATGCCGATCGAAGAAGCAGCGTCACTCGGCGATGTCTTCATCACAGTTACAGGCAATCGCCACGTCATCGACGGACCACATTTCGCCAAAATGAAAGACGGAGCGATCGTTTGCAATTCCGGTCACTTCGATCTCGAACTCAATCTGGAAGCGCTCGAAAAGCTCTCCACAAACAAGCGCGAAAGCCGTCACCTTGTTGACGAATACACCCTGAAGACCGGCAACAAAGTTTGCGTTCTCGGACAAGGTCGCTTGATCAACCTGGCTTGCGCCGAAGGTCACCCAGCATCCGTAATGGATATGAGCTTTGCAAACCAGGCTTTGTCTCTCGAGTATCTTGTTAAGAACAAGAGCAGCCTGGCAAAGGGTCTGCATGTACTTCCCGAAGAAGTCGATTACGAAATCGCAGCATTGAAACTAAAATCGATGGGCGTCAAGATCGATACATTGACGAAGGAAATGGTTGAATACATGAACTCCTGGAGAACAGGTACATAAGGTTCTGCCTTCACGAGTTATGGGGAAAGGAGTTGCGCAAGCGGCTCCTTTTTCTTTTGGACTGAAAAACACAAACGTACAATTCGAACCTTAGTATTCATAAAAACGCGAATGCGAGCAGCGCCATTCTCGCAAAGTTACGCTCGTCCTAACTCTTTGACGCGGCGTCCTTTCCCAGAAATGCGGAAATCGCCGAGAGTGCTTGAAAGTCCATTTTCTCTACAATATCGTTATGACCAGCATCTGGAAGCTCTACAAGATATCGCGTTCCTGAGCTTGCCGCGTAAAGATCCCTTGAATTATGCGCAGGAATAATCTCATCCTTTCTGCCATGGATCAAAAGAACAGGAGGATGATTTCCTTCCAGAAATTTTCTGGTATCAAGATGCTTGCACGGAAAAACGAATTCAGGATAGATAGCTGTTAGAGGCACCTTCTCGCGGGCGATTTGCGGCAAGGACTGAAAGCCTGATTGCAAAATGATCTTCTTTGCACAACGCAGACGCGCAAGCTCACAAGTAATTCCAGTGCCAATTGATTCACCGTACAAAACGATTTCCTGCTTTGTATCTTTGATACTGGAAAGACAATCGAAGGCGGCGGTCGCATCCAAACAGCACTTATCGATACTCGGGCTCCCTGTGCTCAAGCCATAACCTTCGTAGTCATAAATAAAAACGGAAGCGCCGGTTTCCAACAATAGCTTTATCAAAGACTTTCGATGAGTAATATTACCCGCGTTCCCGTGGCTGATGAGAACAACATGCAAAGATGCGGGGTTGGAAAAATACCATCCGTGAAGACGCTCGCTTCCAGAGCGAAATAGAATGTCTTGCTTCTTGACCCCGGCGATAGAATCGAAATCGTAATAGCCGGTGACGTATGGATGGAATAGCACGGTGTTATAGAAAGGCATTGCTATTAATGGCGAGAAAAGTGCGTAATAAATAGCCGCTTTCATAGCAGCGACCTGAGCCTTCTTCGAATCAAGCGCTTTCAGCTCGCTAAAACAATTGCTCCAACCATTAAAAGTAAAAGGAGCCAGCAAAAAGCGGATGGCTCGCCAGAAGAATCCGAAACGTCCCGCGCTGCCAGCCGTCTCATCCAAAGCCAGCGAATTGCCGTCGTTCAAAATGCGACCTCGCAATGGAAAAGCCTTCAGGGAACAGTCTTTCTGTTATAAAGCAAAGAGCAAGTCAAGAGCAGATGGCGGGACACTTAATGAAGTGTTCTCAGCCTCTGGAAGGGTTGATGAACCATCCACCTTGGATTTAAAGCTAGCCCAGATAGAGCATCCCCAGATATGATCGCTGGCAGGATAAAGCGAACGCATTAGTTGATTGGGCAATTCGTTGAATGATCCCGCACGAAAGCATCTTGCGAATCGGCTTAATGGGAGATGGCAGTGAGCAAAGACAATCAGCTCAAAGGTTCAGATAGCATCGGAGAGGCTTGGCTTGACGACAGCGGGACTATTCATATGCACTTATCGCGCACAAGTGACGGGCAAGACCTAAACGCTGTCTTCACTTATCTGAAAACGGATCCAAACTACGAAAAGATTTTGCAGCATCTTGGAGGACTCATCCAAGGCGAAAAGAAACTAGTTCCACCCTGGAAGAACGAGCTTCCCAGGTGAAAACATGGTTCCGGCTCCCGACTGACGCATTTACATCAGGCCGCCGCGACAAATACTTGCCCATTACGAAAAGGCGCCTGCGAAAAATCAGAACGGAAAAACAACTCTCTAGTTGATCTTCTGGAACATGTATCCGATACCGCGGGCGGTGAGGATCAAGTCAGGATTGGACGAATCATCCTCGAGCTTCGAGCGCAGACGGCTGATGTGAACGTCAACCACACGAGTGTCGATGCGGTGATCAGGAGGATAAGCCCAGACCTGCTGGAGAATTTCACTTCGGGAGAACGGTTTACCTGAGTTAGTAACCAACAGCTCAAGCAAACTGAATTCCATGCCAGTTAAGCGGATGCGCTCGTTCTTCTTAGTGACCTGACGCTTGTTAAGATCAATCTTCAAATTGCCGATGCTAATAACGTTGGTAGTCTTGCTGGTGGAAGCATCTTGCGTACGTTCAACAGTCCGGCGGAGCACAGCTTTAATACGAGCTTCAAGTTCGCTCGGGCTAAAAGGTTTGACCACGTAATCGTCAGCACCGATTTCAAGCCCCTGGATTCTATTGGAAACATCTGCAACAGCTGTAAGCATGATAATTGGTGTATCGGACGTCTTGCGGATTTCTCGGCAGACTTCATAACCATCCAACTTGGGAAGCATAACGTCAAGTATCACAAGGTCTGGTTGAAAAGCGTTAAATTGATCCAAAGCCTCTTGGCCATCAGCTGCGGTGGCAACGTTATATCCTGCCATCTTCAATCTCGTTTCGAGAATTCGTCTGATGGAAGCTTCATCGTCAACGACTAGAATTTTTTCCTGGCTATTTTGACCTTCCACGTCCCGACCTTCCCCTGCTAACTCAGTATTCATTTTAGTAAGTCTGCCGATCTTTTCTAAGCTCAATCAATGCACCGCCTTGGGGCGCAGCTTTATATGTATCACAATTGGCCGAATAACTGCTGACATAGACTTCAGATCAATGTGAAAACCGGCCGTGTCATTGACCCATCGACCTTCTGCAGCTCACGGCCAATACGTAATAGCGCTGCAGCCAAGTGGTAAGTGACAAATTCAGATCAAAAAGAATTAAGGCAAGTCGGAGTTGTCTCGGCAGCGATCGAGGCGATATTGACATGCGCAAATTGATCGAAATGACATCCCGTCGTCAAGCGCAACACCTTCATTATCAGCTCAAGCTCCGGCAGGTGCTGATTTCCGAGTAGGGGCAGAAACACGTCATGAATAAGACGAAACAAATTATTCGCCTCCCCGATGCTTGATGCAGCCATGGATTTTTCGATGTTGAACATTCATCGACGCGAAGCTCCCTCCGAAAAAAACTGAATTCTAAGCCAATATTTTGCGTAAAGAATGCCGGAATATCTTCAGGTCCCGAGGGTTCAGGCATTATGGCTTCAAAATGCCAGCTGGCAAGAATATTCCTCAACAGCAACTATATAGATGGTCTTCAGCATCAAGAAAAGAGATGTCAAACACTCATCGAAAAGCACTGCGCAGATCTCGAAAGCGTGCGCGCTGCTTGAAAAACCGGTTCAAGCTTTTCAAGTAATAAAGTATCATTTCGCATTAGCGAAAATAGACATGTCAGATGGCACCACGCGCGACACCGACTGGTGCTAAACAACACCGCGTTGTCATTCCCTTGACTGGCTGATAAGAGACTATTTTTTAAATTATGCCCAGTCTGATGAAAATTGGTACTATCTCATCAGCAAAAATCTTGTTAGAATCCTGCCACACAGTAGAGGAATTGAAACGCTCCCTTGACAATAATTTGTGATCCGAAAGGCACCACATACGGTTGTCATTGAAAGCAAAAATCAAACTTCCGCAACAATTTGGTTGCAAATTGTGAGAAAGCCGAAATACCCCCAACGTTCGGCAATTAGAGTTACTGACCAAGGACTTGAACATATACAAATGGCATCCCAAGTTACTAGTTTTAGTCCCGCCCTCAACGCTCTTGGTTTCTCATTACTAGAAGAAAAAATTGTGTCATCTCAAACAGTCATGCTAAGGTTATTGGCTGAATCGATGGTTGTGATCTGCTCATAAGGCACGTAGAGGTTAGAAAGAGGAAGGATCTTTTATGAACAAGCCCCAGTTGTGCTTATCCCTAACGCTTTCACTTGCACTTCTGCAGGCAAACTTACTACAGGCGAGTGCGTCTCCAGGCTCCGCGGCAATCTGGGAAAAACTTGCCGGAGCTTCTCAAGCTAGCTCCAAAAGTAATGCAAAGTCTGGTCAGAAACGCGTAACGCAAGTAAGCAAAAAAAGCACAGTAGCGAAAAGCTCAGCTCCACTTAATGCCACTGGTATCGCCAATAGTGGCACCAGCGGACAAGTAGCTTTGTTCTTCGGCAAAGACAAATCGGCAGGAACGAAGACAGCCCCAGGTGCTGCTCTTACAATCCACTCACCGATGTCTGAACAAGACTCAGCACCGGAAGCTACGGCAAGCACCGAGCAACCGAAACTGGTCGCAATGGACAACAGCGTAACCAGCGATGCAGCTGGTACCGAATCAGCTCCGTTGCCAGCACCGGCAGTTGCGTCAAAGAGCTCGAACAAAGAGCTTATCGCTCAACTAGCTCCAGACCAAATTTTGGCTGACGCAAATGATGGTTCTTCGACAGCAGTTGCTCCGATTCCTCCAGTCGTTTCCGGAACGGTAGACCTGGAAGAGTTCAAGCCAAGCAACACCATCGATTTGAAGGTTGCTCAATCACGCACATTCAAACTGCGCAACAAAATTATCCGTACATCTATAAGTGATCCTTCGATTGCAGAACCAGTAGTCGTTGCCGAAAACCAAATGGTTCTCCTCGGTAAAGCTCCTGGTGGCGCCACCCTGGTTATCTGGGACGACGCCGGTAACTCCGTAGCAATCGACGTTAAGGTCGCTCGCGATTACTCTCAACTGCAATCGATGCTTCGTGAAATCGACCCACGTATCATCGTTAAGCCCTTCAACGTCAATGGTTCAGATCGCGTAGTCCTTCAGGGCGATGTCGATCACCCAGAATCAGTGATCAGAGCATTTGCAGTCGCCAACGCTTTCATGGATGACCGCGGAATGGCAATCACCGTTTCTAACAGCCGTATCATCGGCGTCAGACCTGGTGAGCAAGGTGGTTCTGGTAACGCCGCAGGCGGTAACACCGGCGCCCTCTCAGCAATCGGTCAAGTTGACCGCTATACATTCTTCGGCAACCAAAACAACAACATAAGCAAAGCCCAAACCATCATCTCCGATGGCGGCAGAGTCACCAGCTTGATTCAAATCCGCAAGACTCCGCTTATCGTGTTGCACTGCACCTTCATGGAAATGAACTCCGCGTCGGTACGTGAATTGGGTCTACAACTCGGTATCGGTTTCACCAGCCAAACCTTCGGTTTTGCAATAGGTGGTAACCCACAATCCGCAGTTAACAACACCAACTTCCTGACCACGCAACCTGGAACCAACGGGACATTCGGAACCTTCCAAAATCCTGTTTATCCTGGTCAGAACCAGCTAGCAGCGACCAACCTTTCCGGATTGGCAAACATCCAAGGTGGTGGCGCTCCTGGTATCAACTTCCTGAACCAACTCTTCACACCGAACCCGACAGTAACGGTAGGATCCGGCGGTAACACAGTTACAACCGTCCCACCAGGTTTGGTGCAAGCACTAGCTTCGCAAGCAGTTGTTGCCCCAGGAACCAACCCGTTCTTCGGCGCCAGCACCGCTCCAGTTAACTTCTTGGGCGGCGGTCTGAACAACGTGTTCTCCAACCTCGGTCTTGGTGTTATCAACGGACTTCCGTCACTACTCGGCGGTCAAGCTCTGTTCGGTAACCCCGGTGGTGCAACCTTCACACAAGCTGACTTGGCTAACATGTTCCAAGCGGTATCGAACTTCTCGACAGGCAACGCATCTCGCTGGTCAATCAACCCGACAACACACGGTACGATCGGTTACTCGAGAGCACGTATCCTGGCTGAACCAACACTGGTCACCATCTCTGGTGAAAGAGCTGCGTTCCTGGCAGGCGGTGAAATTCCAATTCTGCAATCAATTGCAACAGCTGGTACAGCCGCTCAGTCAATCGTGTTCGAACCATACGGCTTGAGACTGAACATGATCCCGGTTCTTCTGGAAAACGGAACAATCAACCTCCAGGTCTCCCCTGAAGAAAGATTGCTCGACAGAGCCAACTCCTTCATTCTGCCTAACCAAGCAGCAGCAGGTGGTGCGGTATCTTCGGTTCCAGCTTTCACAACCAGAAAGACCCAAACGACAGTTGAAATGAAGCCCGGACAAGAGCTCTTCATCTCCGGACTCGTATCACAAAACAGCGGTCGTACCTTGCAGAAAACTCCTATGATCGGTGAAGTACCGGTACTCGGCGCTCTCTACCGCTCGAAGGCATTTGCAAAGAACGAAAGCGAACTTATCGTCTCTGTACGTCCCGAAGTGATCCTGCCAGGCAGCCCTGGACAGCTCAAGATCCCTGCGGAACTCAACAAGATGGAAGGACGTCGTGACCTCAACATTCTTCAAGTTGAGCCAAGCGTAATCGACGAAGGCCAATACACCAGCGGTATGGTCGAGAAAACCTTCCCAATCCCGAACACACTGCCAGCCGGTGCTCCAATCCCGGACAACAACGGCACCAAGTAAGGATCGGACAAGTAAGAGATATACAAAGGGAGGCGAAAGCCTCCCTTTCTCTTTGTGCTTCCTTTGTTCGCCTCTGCTCAACGAATCAAATGCGTCTATATGGTTGGTGTTGCAACAGCCCCTTGTTGATCTTAGATCGCGCGCGGTTGTGTGGACAGCTCAAGGCGCGGTTGTGACTAGCTCAAGCCGCTGTCGTGACCAGCTCAAGGCGCGGTTGTGACCAGCTCAAGCCGCTGTCGTGACCAGCTCAAGCCGCGGTTGTGACTAGCTCAAGCCGCTGCTTAGTCTCCAGCAAGCACTGTGAAGAGGCGCGGATCTAGATTGCGCACCACGAGCATGTTAGAGGAAGTTGGTTTGTTTGAGCAGAGAAGAGCCTGCTGATGAATGTGTTTGTAGCCGCCGCTCATTCTCGTGTCAAAATTCCCCGCACCTTCAAAACTGAATAATTGACATCTCCTTTTTATGCCGTATACGACATATCGGTGAGGAATATGTCGTATACGACATATTTGACAACTGTTTTTTATTCACTTTCGAGACCTTCAACAGCTTTACTGGTAGATTTCAAAAACAAAAACCGCAGAAGCATAAGCTCCTGCAGGGTGGTGATACGGTGCAAAATCCAAGCAAAATTGCAGCCTACCAAACGACTTAGCAGGGCTGAATGTGAATACGCTATCAAAAGGCTCAAAAGGCGTATCTCGAAGGATGCGCTAGCAGAACCGATTATCATGGCTGCGCGCAGAACAGTGACAGGAACAGGTCCGCGCTTCAAGATCTCACCGACCTCAGCTCTTGAGCGCAGATGCTTGCTCAGCTCATCTGCTTAAACGCCACTCTTGGCAGCATTGCGAAGAATGCAGCAGATAGATCAATGGCGCCGTTTACGCATCGTCGGGACTTTCCTCTAGCCGTGAGCCAGGGCACGAACAGCCTTCACTTTGAATAAATGAAACTAGTTGCGTTTGGCTCAGCTCACTTAGCTGAGATACTACTTGCGCTTAGCTGCGCTGGATTTTTTGCTCGCGCTGCTCTTAGCCGGCTTGCGATTAGCCACGTAATGCTCGCACTCTTCAGGAAATTGTTCGAAGAAAATTTCCAATACCTTAGAGACTATGTCTTGGATGAATTCATCGCGCGACTTCTCTGGGATATAACAGTTCGCCAGACCAACCTTATCGACAATTCTGAGTATGCCCTTTTGATCAAGGCGAAACATCGTAGTCATGACGGTAGTGTATGCGATCGGTCTTTTCTGTCGCAGCAACTCATAAATTTCTCTGACAGTAACGGTCGGATTGGCCTTCTTCCAAACCAGCTCCATTATTTCGACCTCGAGGTCTCCCATGAACTTCCGGAGACCTTCTTGATTGAAGCGAAACGACGCATTGTCGTCGTCAAGTCTCATGGTACACCCTATCGACGAAAGTACTATCTCAAATCACATGCTAGCACGAAGTCTGCTCGATGTGGCAACTTGGCAAATTGCGATTTTCGCCAAACAGTGTAATTTTGGGCGTTCTTCCGGTACTGGAGCGGCACATTGGTAGTAATATTGAAGAGAACACGAGGTGAGGAATCGATGCGACCTGTAGTTTTTTTGGACAGAGATGGAACGCTCAATGAAGAGATTGGATATATCCATGATGCATCCATGTTGAATTTGATAGCTGGCGCGGCAGAATCCGTGCAGAAGCTCAATTCCGCCAATGTGGCTGCCATTCTCGTATCAAATCAGACTGGTGCAGCCCGGGGCTTCTACAAGGAAGACCATATTAAGCTGCTCAATGACAGACTTGTTCAATTGCTCGAATCAAAAGGAGCAAAGCTAGACGGTATCTATTATTGCCCTCATTTGGAGACGGGCAAGGTAAGCGAATTCTCCATAAAGTGTCGCTGCCGCAAGCCAGAACCAGGACTGGTCGAGCAAGCCTATCAAGAGCACAGCGACCTTGATCCGAATAAGGCTTATGTAGTCGGCGACAAAGCTAGCGACGTTGCATTGGCAGACAACTGCGGTGCAAAGGGAATCCTAGTGAAGACTGGTTACGGTCAGGCCGTGATGGATGGTCGCTATCAATATAAAGTTGAACCCGCCTACACCGCACACAATATTACTGATGCAGTCGATTGGATTCTCAAAGATCTCGCGAAATAATCGCAGCTTGCCAGGATGCATCAGCATCGCGCAGATTGAATTAGCGTAAAGAAACTATCGACGCTGACGAGAGCGCAGCAATAAGCTGAGTTCGGTTAGCAAAGACGGCATCTCGAAAGGCTTAGGCATGTAGAGATCGGCGCCCGATTCAAGGGCCAATGATTGGTCGGGATTGGATGTAACCATCACAACCCAGCACTGGCTGAACTCCTCTGTCTCCTTGATGGTGCGGCAAAGTCCCCAGCCATCCATTCGGCGATCCGCCAGGTTTGATTCAAGCAAAATCAAATCCGGATGCAGATCTCGGGCCTTATCGAGCGCATCATTTGCCGACGCCGTCACCTCCACAGAATACCCTTCCAAAGAAAGAATTTCTTGCAGCAAACATGCCATAGCGCCGTCAGGCTCGACAACCAAAATCGTCGAGCGCGATGAATGCTCGCGGTGAACTTTCGGCTTGGTTTCAGTGTCTTCCACCCAAACACAGCCAGCTTCTTGCTTGGCCAAATATCGGTTATCTCGAGATGCCGTCAGTACATCGACATAACTTTGATAGCGACGACTGGTACTAGATACAATACCAATAGCAATTGATATGAGCGGAACTCTTCTGCGGATACCACCACGGCCGGTGCTTATCAAATAGCCTCGTTCACTCACTTCCGGCGGATAGAAGCGGCGGCTCATATCGTTAAATTGACGATCAATCATCTGCGCTACATGCAAGCGCCGCTCAGGTGAAGTGATGATAAAGAAGTCGTCGGCTTCAATGTGTCCGGCGAAATCATTTTCACCAACGCTGGACATACAAACGGCACCTAGTGCCTTGATGAGCTGGTCACCGGCAAGGTCACCATAAGTTTCGTTGTACACGCGCAGATTATTCAAATCAATGCTCAGTGCAGCCCAGGGTCTATCCTGAACGAGGACTTGTTCAAGCATTCGACGAATCATGATAGGACCTGGCATCTGCGTGAGTGGATTGCAGAGCTCTTCCTGACGGCGGCGCAAGTGCGCCAACACACGAATCGCCAACTCGCTGCGGTCAATATTTTCGCCGAGAACGTCATCAGCACCATAGCGGAAACTCGAAATACGCTCATTAACATCTTCGGAATTGTGCAACAAAACCAATACTGGGCGCGGATGCGTCAGCGTCGCTCGGATCTGCTGGCAATACAGCCTGCCATCGCCCTCTTCCATTTGAGCGGCAAGCAAAATCAAATCAGGATGCAAGAACGAAAGTAATTCGTTCGCTTCTTCAAAGGATGTGACGGCGTGGACTTTCGACCCCGTCTTATCGAGCAAGGTAGCATATTGCGCCACTGCCTTCGGATTATGAATGATCATGATCGTCGGGGTCGGCATCAACATACGGTAAATCCGCGCCCCCGAGCTGCTTGTTGTTCAAGGGTCGCTGCCGGAATTTGAACCGTGAATGTAGTCGATCCAGGTTCGCTCGTGACGTTTATTTTGCCATCAAGTGCAATGACTAGAGACTTCGTGATGTAGAGCCCGAGCCCCGTTCCTTCAGTTTGCCGGGTCAGTGGGTTATCCTGCCGGCTGAACTTATTGAAGATCTGAGGTAGATAATCGGAGGAAATACCACCGCCTTGATCGGTCACTGAAAACTCGACCATCTCAGGATCCTGGTTGATTGACTTAGCGCATATGGTCACAGTTGTCTCAGCGGGCGAATACTTGATGGCGTTATCGATCAGATTAGTAAGAATCTGCTCGAGCCGGTCAGCATCAGCCCAAACCTGAGGCAAACCAGGCGGGATTTTTAGTGCAATTTGGTGTCGCTTAGCTTTCTCGGTCAAATTTTGCACGACTCGCTGTACTGCTTCTTCTAGATTTATAGCGCGAATCGTTAGTTGCATGCGTCGTGATTCGAGGCGCGAAACAGCAAGGAGATCCTCAACAAGGCGGGTCAGTCGATCTGCTTGATCCTTGATGATGCCGATGTAGCGCCGCTGAGCAGAAGCATCGATTCGATCTCCAGCCCGTAAAATTGTGTCAGCAAATCCTTTGATGCTGGTAAGTGGGGTACGCAACTCGTGACTTACAGTGCTGACAAATTCGGTTTGCGCTTGTTGAACGCTCTGCGCTTGTACTATGTAGACCATAGTTACGAACTGCTTCCCCGTCGAATTATCCAGCGAGAAATGCGAGGCTGGCATGATCAAATCAAGTCCGTTCGAACAAAAGACAACTATATTCTTTGAGTCAGAATTTCCGTTTTTGCTATCGGAGCCTGAGATCAATTGCGCAACGGTCATAGTCTGCTGAGCGGCATGGTTCTGATCATTCTCTCCGTGACAACTGAGATCGAGAAACTCATGCAATTGCCGCCCGACCACATCCTCAGCTTTTTTTGTCAAGAGCTTAGCGAAGGCGGGGTTGCAGCGCACCACCAGCCCGGCCTCGTTAGAAAGAACGATTCCGTCCGCGCTATGCTCGAAGAGCGTTTCGAATATTTTTCCTGTGTCGGTTGTCACAATCGAGTTACCAGAAGGAACACCACCGCAGACAAGGAAAACGGCATTCCTAAACCTAAGGTAACACTAGGTCTGAAGGCTAATCTCCATTACAACCTATCCTTAAGGATTACACTCAAATAGTCATGGCAAGAAGCTCGGCGAGGCGCTCCTCTGATGTCAAATATAAATAGCCTATTAAAGCTTCGAAGGAAGTGGAATTTCTGTAGATCAATTGTCCGCCGGATCTTCCACTTGGCGCCTTGATATTTCGAGCACGCCTGACAATGTCCTGCTCCTCCTCGCTCAGCTTCGGCAAAATCTTCTCAAGAAGCTCGGCCTGTGCCGTGGCCGATGACCTTGCCGCTACTCGTTCATGCATTTGCTTGACGTTTATTGAGGACAGGATCTCTCGTTCGCGTTCAAAGAGAGCGAACACAGCGTCGCCCAGATGGGCAAGCTGACGCGGAGGAATTAGTTTTGCCTCGGAGCTGGGAATGCTTTGTTTGCGGAAGTAAGTCAAACGAGTTGCCGTTATTTTTCGCTTCCACTCTTATCATCGGACTGCTCTTTGAGCTCATCTGGTCTGCCTGAGCTCGGGCTAAACACAGCTTCGTGCAGAACCTGGAAAAAGAAATTTGGAAGCGCTGACATAATGCGCTTGAAACGCCACGGCTCACTTACAAGCCTGTAGAACCATTCGAGGTTTAGTTTGCGCATCACCGCTGGCGCACGTTTAACCTGCCCAGTCCAGACATCAAAACTTCCGCCGACACCGACCTTCACAGCTTGGGTGAATGTGCTTCCCCAGCGGTCGATGAAATACTCTTGCTTGGGAACGCCCAAAGCTACAAGGACCAGGTCCGGCTGGTGAGCAGCGATCTCATCGACAACATTCTCTTCGTCTTCAATCGTGAAATAGCCATTGTGGCTTGCAACTATGTTAATGCCTGGATAGCGCTGAGGCAGCACTTCCAACAGGAGCTCCATAACCTCAGGCTTTCCGCCAATCAGCGCCACGCGCTTTTCATGCTTGGCAGCACTTGCAAGGGCGGCTGCAGCAAGTTCGATCCCTGGGACGCGTGAGATCTCTTGTCCATTCATCTTCACCGCCCAAACGACGCCAGCGCCGTCCGGAACAATGAGATGCGCGTGTCGCACGATGCGATCCAGCTCGGCGTCTTGCTGTGCAGCGACAACCATTTCTGCATTTAGTGTCACGACATGCATACCGCGATGCCGCGCCCAAGCGTCTTCAATAACGGCAACGGCCTTCGCTTCATCGACGACGTCGACGGGATAGCCAAGCACTTTTTGGCGGGAACGATTCGTAATTGACAATGTTGACATCACTGGCGGTGCCTACTCTCTATTTTACTCTCTCCAAGGTAAACAGCAGGCTTGAAAGAAATCTCAGCTTAGACCGCTCTTGGCATGTTCAAGATTCTATCGATATTCTCGAAGTTCTGGCAAGCCAATTTTTTCGCAGATTCCAGATGTTTCCTTCCCACTTGAGAATGGCTAGCAAGGCTGTTCTTGAATGATTTCAGCCCCTCAATCCAGTGCTCCGGTTCCGACTCCTTGGTAAGAATTAAACAGCTTTGCTCAAACTCAGCTAAGAGCTGCGTAACCTTCGGATCATAGGCGATACCTGCGACAGGAAGCCCAGCCTTCAACGCAAAAATCAGTGCGTGCAATCGCATGGCGACCACATAATCAAACTTGCTGAACAGCGCTGCCCACTGGCTTGGATACTCCAGCGAGCTAGCATCAAGCAAAATTGACTGCCGTCCGCGATCTCTCCAAAGAGCCTGAAATTTCCTGAGTACAGGCAAATCTTGCTCGGTCTGCAGAGGCAAAAGAACTATTTGCTGGGACTCATCCAGAATCATGAACAGACCTTCAGCCAGGCTCTTCAAATGGTCATCAGTTAACTGATGACTGGGTCGCAAAGACAAACCAACAAGTCCTGATTTTTTTCCCTGCGCCTCTTGGAGCTGCTCGAGAATGGCTTTTGGGGCAGCTTGCGGCTCAAGATTCCAAACAGGATCAGCAGTGCGCGTCGCCGGAAGCTGCCAAGATTGGAGTATGTTCATGGACGCATCATCCCGGACAGTGATTTGATTGGCCTGGGTGAAAAACTGGCGACAAATATTCTCAGCAAGCTTGCCGTTGAGCGGTCCGATTCCCTGCGCGTAAATCAAGGACGGCACATTATGCGCTTTCGCCATCAAAATCTGCATGCCGTAAAAGAGAATCGAACCGAGCGTTTTTGTATTTTGGAATAAGCCGCCGCCACCGCTTATGAATAGCCTCGCCTGAGTTAGCAGGTTCCAAAATTCACCATAGTTTTTTCGCTGAATAGAACGCACACCGTAGCGCCTTGCAGTCAATTCAGGATTTGCGGACAGAACGACAATCTCATCGCCAGATACGATTCGCTTAAGCTCAGCAACTAATTCTTCAAGAATCGCTTCGTCTCCGAGGTTGTCAAACCCGTAATATCCCGAAATCAATACAAGCTTGCGATCCATCAGTTCCTCAGCGGCGGGCTGTACAGTTTTTTTGGCGTAATAGTCGTAGAATCTTGGAGCAAAGTTCTGAACTAAGTCGGTCGACCCATGTCATCAAATGCAGGTACGGAAAATATCAAAGAGAACAACGCATTCTCTGAGCATATCAACTGCGATTCAATCGATGCAGTTAAGTCTCTTTTAGAGAGTTGCAAAACGAATGGATACGGTTTGATTTGTGGCAGCCCCTACAAGTTGCCGCCGTCTCCACAAAGGCAAACTTTCCGCTTTATGACCATGAATGGAATGAATCGAATTGTTGAGCATTTTCCTTCGGATCAGGTCATAAGTCTTGAGACGGGCATTCGGCTCAGCGAACTTCAATCGCTTCTCGACAAGAGCAATCAATGGTTCCCAGTTTATTCCTATGACGAGCAGCGATCGTTGATGGAATTTATCAATAGTGGCGATGCAGGACCGCTTGAGCATGCTTACGGCGAAGCGCGCGATGTCGTTTTGGGAATGAATAGCTTGCTCGGCTCAGGCGAAGTCATCAAATGTGGTGGCAAGGTTGTTAAAAATGTCACCGGGTATGATTTGCCGAAACTGTTTTGCGGATCGCACGGGACGATGCAAATTCCAGTGAGCGCGCACCTTCGGCTTTACGCGAAGCCGGAGACATCTATCACACTCATCAAGTATTTGAATAACGCCGAAGAAGCATTTGCAAAATCGATTGAGATTCTGCGGACAGGATTGCCGATATCGTGCCTCGAACTGGTAGATGCGAGCATGATGAAACTGGTCTTGGAGAAAGTATCCGCGGCGGCGGTGGCGTTCAAGAGCGGCTCCCCTGGGGGGCTCTCAGCGGATACGGATGCTGGTGCTGTAGCGGTGTGCATTCAACTCCACGGAATGGAATCCGTTATTAATTCTTTGAAGAAAGAACTAACAGGGCTATTAAAAGAAACTTTCGATGAACTCACAGTAGAGGCGGAATGTTGTTTTTGGAAAGAGTTGAGCAGACTTGGCCAATCAAAAGAGTCATTTGTTTTTTCCTGCTGCGCCCCTCGAAAAGTCTTGAAGGTGATTCTGGAAGCAGCAACTGCTGCCCCGGGTAAATTAGGATGGATTGCAAGACCGTCAAAGTACAAAGCCTTTATCGAATTTGCCGATTTGAATTCCTGTATACAATTTGGCAAACGCTTAGGCGAATTATCCAGCGAATTTACAGATGCAATTACAATCGCGCATCCAACAGAGTCCCTTAGCTACAGGGCGGGACAGTTACCAAACGAGGATGCGATCTTGAGGGAACTGAAGAGACGGATCAGGTCGCAATACGATCCGGCTTCCATATTGAATCCGCTAGCTGAAGTTTGATGAACCACTTACTGCGCTTGCCTCAACCGAGCAATTCTATTATTTAGCGGCCCAGGCATCAGCCGGAATTGCAACAATATCAAGCGAATACAGATTTAGCAGGCTTCATAGCGGGTATACAATTATAGACACACAATGATTTTGATTGGAACGGATATCAGATCATGGTGGCGTCGAGTTTTAGAACTTGCTAGCTCAACGAATTAGTGCTCAGCCAAAAAACCTCAAGGACCACGAAAAGATCGATCGAATTTAGCCGTATTTAGCTCCTCGGGACGCGAGTTGGATTACCATGCTTGAAGATTCATTGAGTTATGAGGACATCACAAATCTCCACCTACCCGCGCGCTACAAAATTGAACAGCCTTTAGCTAAGGGGGGCATGGGAATTGTGTTGAAGGCTGAAGATAGCTATCTTCAGCGAAGCGTGGCAATCAAACTTATACAGGTCGAAAGATTTAACGATGGAGAATTCCAAGAAAGATTCCTGCGTGAAGCTCGGATGCTTTCCTCTCTAGACCATCCAAATATCGTTAAGGTGCTCAATCATGGACTGTCGGAAAGCGGGGTTCCGTATTATGTAATGGAGCTACTTAAGGGAGATACGCTTGCTGCGTTTTTGCTCAAGAATGGCGTTTTATCACTGGGCCAATTCCGCTCGATTTTCAAACAAATTCTTGCCGGCTTAAGCGAGGCGCATAGGCATAATATCGTTCACAGGGATCTCAATTCGAAAAATATTGTGCTCGTGTCGGATTCAGAAAAAATTCACGCAAAAATCATTGATTTCGGAATATCCCGCATAGACGAAGATGCTTCTATGACTCGCACACTTACAGTTACGGGTAAGTTGATCGGCAATCCTTCCTATATGAGCCCCGAGCAGTGCAAAGGACAAAGAGCAACTTACAGTTCAGACATTTACTCTGTTGGATGTTTGATGTACGAATGCCTATCCGGACAGCCGCCATTTCAAGGCATAAGTGCGATGGATCTCATGTACAAACACGTGAACGAAAAAGCTCCAGAAATGGAGCAAATGGTTTTCGACAAGAAAAGAAAAGCATTGGCCAAACTGATCGATAAATGCATGAAAAAGGATCCGGGCGAACGACCAGTTTCAACTGAAGAACTGGAAACCGAACTAGCGGAAATTTTTCAATCAATTACCGAGACCAACGAGATCTTCATAAAAAAACCCACAGTTAGCACTGGAAGCAAAATGGCTCCGGCTCTCATTTCGCTGTTTATAGTTTTGTTGGCAGGCGCTTCAGCATTCTTTTACATGCGCGTCGCTAACGAAAACAAAACTGCAGCTGAAACGCAGACAAAAACGGATGATAATCTCCAGCTGGCAACAAAGCATTGCAACAAACTCAAGAAAGAGATGGATGAGGCCTTTAGGCCGGATTCGAAGAACCTGCTTCGCAAGCGGTTGGCAAATGAGCTGAAGTATTTAGCCGCTCTCCAAATGAAAACGGCAATACCGGGCAGGGACGCTGTTCTTGCATCACAAGCAGAAGAGAATCTCGGCCAAGCTCTTCTATTGACCAGCACAAGAGCAGACTTGGTGGAACTTCCGCTGCGTCGTGCCGAATGCAAACAGATTACTGGAAATTTTGCAGGCGCGAAGAAAGACTTTGATCTGGCAGAAGAAAACGCAATTCAACTCAACAGAGGAAAAGTGGGAAGCTGGCTCCAGATAATGTCATTGAGTAGTTTGGCAAGCTATCACGCGAAGAGAAGAGATTTGCAGGCGGCAAACCAAACAATGGATAAATTGATCGGATTATGGAGCAACAGCAACAACGACATTTATTGGGACAATCCTCTTGAAACATCAATCGGCGCTCGCAACACGTCTCTAATTCTGGATCTTGCCACAGCCAAGTTCGACACTGAGCAAGAAAGGATTACCCAGCTGACGATAATCAATAAGGTAAGCAAAGCAATATTAGGGCACATTGCAAGCGATACTCTCTCGAAAAGGACTCGCGCAATCACGCTCAAGAATGCGAATAATGCACTTTTACTTGCCCGAGACAATATTGTTCCTAGTCTACCAACAGGAGCAGAATCCGAAAGATTGTCCAAGCAAACGAGTCAGCTAATTTCCGAGTTCAAACCACTAATCTAATTAGACATTTAGCCAACCGTAGACTCTATCTTTCTTACGGTGTAGCGTTGCTCCACATATTTGTCTAGCAGTTTGATAAAGTCCGCTACTAGTTCAGCGCCACTAAGGGTGGTGACGTGATTTCCATCAATGTAAACAGGTGCCCTTGGATCCTCGCCGGTTCCAGGTAGTGAAATACCAATGTCAGCGTGCTTGGATTCCCCAGGACCGTTAACGATACAGCCCATGACGGCTACTTTGAGATCTTCGAATCCTTCATACTTTTCTTTCCAGCGCGGACGTTGCAGCACCAGGTAATCCTGTATTTCTTTTGCCAGTTCTTGAAACAAAGTACTTGTTGTGCGTCCACATCCGGGACAAGCTGTCACTTGCGGAGAGAATGATCTGATACCGAGTGATTGAAGAATCTGCTGGCAAACGGTAACTTCAAGATTTCGACTTGCGCCAGGTTCTGGTGTCAAACTGGCTCGAATGGTATCACCAATACCCTTGCAGAGCAGAACGGAAAGCGCAGCCGTTGATGCAACAATTCCCTTGCTACCCATGCCAGCTTCGGTCAATCCGAGGTGCAGAGCGTAGTCGCAGCGTTCGGCGAGTTTGCCGTAAACCGTGATCAGATCCTGAACTTCTGAAACTTTTGCGCTCAGAATTATTTTCTCGGATTTCATCCCATATGATTCCGCCAATGCAGCGGATTCTGTTGCACTTTGCACAATCGCTTCGATGAGTACTTCCTCTGCATCTAATGGCGTTGCAAGTTTTGCATTTTCATCCATCATGCGAGCAAGTAAGTCCTGGTCGAGCGATCCCCAATTCACACCGATACGCACCGGCTTGTCATTCTCGAGTGCGACCTCAATCATGCGGCGGAAATTATCATCGTGCCTATCGCCGCGTCCAACATTGCCAGGATTGATTCGGTACTTCGCAAGCAATCGCGCGCAATCCTTATATTCGGTAAGCAAAAGATGACCGTTGTAATGGAAGTCACCAACCAGCGGACAATCGACGCCTTGCTTCTCAAGCAACGAAACGATTTGAGGAACGGCAGCGGCGGCTTCACGCGTGTTCACCGTGATACGAACGATCTCGGACCCGGCTTCCCAGAGCTCCTGGACTTGCTTCGCTGTGCTCTCTGGATCTTCAGTGGAAGTATTAGTCATTGATTGAACAAGGATGGGATGATCGCCCCCAATCCATTTGTTTCCGACCCGCACGGCTTTCGATTTGCGACGTAACATCGATAACTCCCGATTTCCTGCTGCCTTCACCATAGCACAGCAAGCAGAATCTAAGCCCCTCTTAAGCAATTCTCCCTTTACGTCCGTAGCGCAAAGAAGTCAAGCGCTCTCTGGAGGCGCGATCCTAATCACCGCCGCCGCCATACGAAACTTTCCAATTTCGATCTACCAATACGATTACGTACGTTGAATCGCTTCGTCCCATCTCACCACGATAATTGAAAAACAATTCGTACACATATTCGGCTGCAGATTCAATTGAGATCGATGTAAGCTCATAGAGTCTCGCCATTGTTTCCGGGGCATCGAAAGACCGTGCCGTTTTGATAAACTCATCATGGGGGTCACGGGGATCTACAACAGCATCCTTGAGTTCCGACAAAATTTCACGCCACTCCTCGAAGAGAGCACGACAAATATCCTTTTGCAACTCAGCATATTTAAGGATAAGTGATTCGGCAGCAATGCGATCGGCTTCGCTCGGACCTTCAATACTTGCACGAATGGAAATGTGCAGAGGCTCAGCACTAATGGGCGTCAGTTTTTCGCAGTTCCAATACTCATATTTTCCACCGTGAATATTCTTACCTGAAACGTATTCGAGCTTTCCAAAATAAGAATCATCCAGAACGATGGGCTCTGGAGGATTCAATATTGAATTTAGCCAGGAAAAGAGTTCCATAGAAGTGAGAGAAAGGAGGAGTCAAAAAGATATCACAAGGCTAAGGCAAATTCTTCGGAGTGAAAGTCGACGCTGGTCTTCGATTAATAATGGAAGAGCTCAAAAAGCAGGAGCCCCTTTCGGGGCTCCGCGCCCTGGACCGCAGTCCAAGGAGGCTTACTTTAAGTAATAGCATAACCCCCGGGGGAGATTTCGTAAGATTGGAAGCACCCATATTGATTGGAATCACCTGCCTGGAACCACTCTAAACCTCTAAACTCAAACGGCCAGGAAACACCGCAACCGCGTTTCCTGTTGCACTTTTTTGTAAACAAAAGCATAATGTTCGAGATTTTCATTTTGGCTCTTCCCACATTTCGGGATGATTTTCTCTTATGCTGTAGGTCTCGTCATTTCGATTCACGATTAGGTGATCGAGCAAGCATAGACCAAGAAGATTTGCGCCTTTGATCAATTGCGCAGTTGTGGTCATGTCCTCTGGACTCGGGCACAAGAAAGATCCTGATGGATGATTGTGACACACGATTATTGCAGAACTGTTTGCAAGGATTGCGGCTTTGAACACTTCGCGTGGGTGCACCAAACTTGAGGTGACGGTGCCATGGGAAATCTCATGCAGGCCGATAACTTCGTTTCGCACATTCAGGTGGAGGGCGACAAAATGTTCTTCGGAAGCCAATCTTAACGGCTCCAGAAATTCAGCTGCATCTATTGATGTGCGGATGGTGAATAGTTCGCCTCGCTTTTTTGATCCCTCTTCTACCAAACATAGTTTCAACTTTGGGATGAAGTATTTTAGCTTGCCGCGGAGTGTGCCTTTGGATGAGCGTTTTGATTGGTCATCGGTGTGCGCTCGATTTGTGAAAGGTGTGACGTTGGTGGGAGGAAATAAGATACTCATGGAAGATCTCCTTATTAGACTATGTCGGTTGAACTTTTAGCTGCATTTAGGTGCCGGCGGGACACCGGCGGTCCCATAGAGCTGCAAACGAAGCAGGCTGGAAGCCTGCGCTCAAACGCGGCAATCGAAGCGGGATGGAAGCCCGCACTCCCATTAGCGCGCCGACTGGCATCGCAACTCGGTATATTGGGTCACCTATCTTGTTAGTCGTCAGAACGTTGCCAACGGTTCAAAGAAATCGAAAGATTTTTTCTTAAATTTCAATTCCTGGTAAATGCAATTTTCAAGCTAAAAAAACCGGTATCTCTACTAAACACGAGATCAACCAATAGCAATTGACAAACGTCAAATGTTCTTTATCGATAATGGTACTCGGAATGGATCCATCACCTTCGCTGTAAGTGCGCTCGCCGAAGCTGAATCCATTTGCGGCATCAGATCCGGTTTGGTGCCGTAATAAACTTTTCCTGTCCGATCAATTACTGCAGCATCAGCACGTGATTGCGTTATGTCTATGTCGGAGAACTTCAATTTTGTCCCGCTTGATTCAAGAGCTTTGCCTATCTCCAAAGATAGATTTCTTTCTCCAGAAATGACGGTTGCTTCAATATTTGCGCCCTTGCCCAAACTGTTGATTAGCCAGCTTACGTCCCTACTGGTTGACTTCGCATCGATGTGCGCCAAAGCGATTTTAACCAGATCGCCGTTTGAGCACCGCGACGACAGCATTAATATGGAACATGGTCCGGCCCCAAAGGTGTGAAGTCCCTTAATTGAAGTGTTGCTTTGGAGGTCAGCGACTATCGCCTCACCCTGCATTACTAACGCCGTGTCACTCCGGTTTCCGGCATAACTCCCGACATTCGGCAGACTGTAAACGTCGTTGGCTTGCAGCTTGTTGAGTAAAGAATCGCTCCATTGCTTACTTTTTTCAAAACCACTTCGCAATTCACTGCTGATTCCAAGGCGCTCAAAAGCTCGAACTTCCAATATGCCCGACTGCCCAAGCGCGGAGAGATTTCCGCCAAGCGTGCCCTCCGCGGCGGACACTTGCTTTACCATCAGCTTTTCATCCAACCAAAAATTCGTCGTCGCTGTAGTATCGGTATAGAATCGAATCGCATTATATTTGGTATCACGATATCCTCTAACCTGCCCTGGAAGAACGACGCTAATATCGTCTTTCAGCTGGCGCAAAATAGAGGATTCAATTAGCTGTGAGCTTTCCCAGCGACCATTAATCTGTCCAAAAGGTTCGTCGAATTGCTTTGTAGCCATTCTCGTGGACAGCTTAGATTCAGCAGCCTTGAGTGCATCGAAATCATAATGTCCGTGATAAAGAACAGGTTCAGCCCTAGCTCCGATAGCAGACTCAGTCTTCGATCCAATAATCGTTTCAGCTCTAGCACCAAAAACAGCCTCAGCCCTGTTGCCTAAAACCGCCTCAGTTTTTGAGCCAATCACCGCTTCGCCGAGCCTGCGTCCTTCTGTTCCCCAGAAAGCAGTGAAAGGTTTCGCCGGCAGCAGCCCGACGGCTAGTAGGGGCAGAAACTCTTTGCCAATTGACTCGCCCACTTTACGCGCTGTTGAACCAGTGGCTCGAACATCATCCTCGTTGGAATGAGCGGATCGACGATCTATATCGGAGTCCGTGAATACGTCGACCCCAACAAAATCCTTCCCTAACCGGTTCAAACCTTTTTTGCTTTGCTCTAACAGCGACTTTCCCACGCCCTGAGCCGTCTCAGCCACAAGATCGACAGCATCCAAAAGCAGATTGCTCCTTTCTGCGGGAGTAACTAAGTCACGGCTGCTATCGTCAATTCGGTTTTGAAGGCGGTCAGAATCCATTGAAAGTCCCAAGGTATGAAATACCAATAATGGCTCAGACTGTTTGGCCAAGCCTAGACACCGATCAAATCTGCTTGCGGCGCCCACTAAGGGAGCGATTTAACAACGAACAGATCCTGATTAATGCAATATTGATTGTAGAGAAAATGCCCAGTGAAATAATGTCTGATTGCACAAAGACAAGTGCATATAAATGCAGACTTACGAAAAAGGCAGGCTGACAAAATCGTGAAACGTCAGTGACCCAATAAAGGACCGAACGTGCCAAGTTGGCATCGCAACAATCGCTATATTGGGTCATCTATCGTGTTAGTCGTCAGAACGTTGCCAACGGTTCAAGAAATCGAAAGATTTTTTCTTAAATTTCGACCTTAGACCTGCTGTGTTTTCCAGTTGCAGAACTTGAACTGATACGCGAGCAACAATCCAACCACAACGCCGCTGATTGCAAGGCTCCACCATGTTCCAGATGCGCCCATACCGAGTGTGATGCTCAGGTACCAGGCAAGCGGCAAGCGGAATCCGAGAAGCGCCACTACAGTTACAACCATCGGCCAGCGTGTATAACCGGCACCTTGCAACGCACCGACGAGGATTAACCACATAGCCACGAAGGGTTGGGCTACACCGACAATTCGCAAGTAGTCAGCGGACGATTTGATGACAAGCGGATCCCGGCTCATCCAAGATGAAACCAGATCTGCCGAAACAAATAGAATTACCCCGACAATCAAATTGTAGATGGCACCAACAGCGGTGACTTTCCATCCGGCATCTTCTGCACGCTCTGGTTGTTTAGCACCAAGATTCTGTCCAACCAAAGTTGCAACAGCACCACTAAGTGCGTAAACGGGCATACCGCCAAGCGTTTCCTCGACCCTCAAACCGATTGCCCAGGCGGCTTCTCCAGCCGTTGGGTTGGCAGTCCGCGCGAGAATATACAAAAGGACGAAGTTACCACCGACCCACGCGAGGTCTTGTATGCAAGCTGGGATTCCGATCTTCATGATTCTGACGAACCATTCTTTCGACATGCCCGGACCGTTCCAATCCATGCAAGGTCCCATGACGGATTTTCTTTGCAGATACAATGAAAGTGCCAGTCCGAAGAAGCTGGCGATCGTCCAGGACATGCCCAGACCGCTGATTCCAACATGAAATGGATGAATGCACAAAATGAAGTTGAGTGCCACGACCATCGCGACGACCAAACACATGGTGTACATCGGAATTTTGGTATCACCGCGCGCACGAAAGATTGAGTTAGAAACCCAATGTATCGTGATCGGCACTTGACCGATCATGTCGTACTTGAGGAAGTCCCATCCGAGTTGCTCTACTTCCGGGCTTGCACCGAGAGCCCGCAAGAGCGGACGGCACAAAAGGAGACCAGAAACCGAAGCGAAGATTCCGAAGAATACTGAAAAGATAAGCGACTGCCGAGCAGCGATTATCGCATTTTCCATATCACCGGCGCCCCAGAAACGGCTAACTAGCGCGTTGGTACCAGCTGAAAGTGCAACAACAAGGATAATCATGAAAAACCAGATCTGCCCGCCCAAACCAATGGCGGCTTGTGCAGCGGATCCCAAATGTCCACCTACCCACACCTCAGACATTGTCGCCACAGCGATAATCATCATGTTGAGGTAGAGTGGCCAAGATAATTGCCAAATGGCGCGCCAGAGCGACCCGCTGACGATGATTTCGTCTTCGGCGGAGAGCTTGGTGGACGCGTTCTTATCGGCGTCCTCTCGCAAGTCTTGCTCTGAAATTGTTGGGCTACTCATTGCTCTATCTCCGAACAAAAAAACTCTCTAAACACAACTGCCTTCGAAATAGCGAAGACAAAAAAACCACCCAGCAGTGAGCTGATCCGCGTCGCGGGTCGCCAAATCTGTGGGGGTCGTGTGCTTATCGAGTCATACTTCTAAAATAATGCCTTTAATGATTTTGGCAAAGGGGTTTTTACGAGCATTCGCGGTAAGTTTACAGAGATATAAGTTAGGCGGAGTTCAGCGACTGCCTAGCCGAGAGCCTAAATCCAAGCCCGGAAAGGATTATAGGGGTTGTATTCGAACCAATACGATGCTCCATTTCAACTTCACATTAGAGCGAACACATCGAAACGCGAAACGAGCCCCCATTCCCGGCGCCGCGACATGGTAGGATCATGTGGTCCCGCAAAAGGCGCGTTGGCATTGGGACCGACATGCGAGCACCAAACAGGAGCTAATGAGTACGCGCAAATGAGAGACAAGGCATCGAGCCCCGGAGCGCTTACACATTGACCGCAGCCAAGGATCGCAAAACGAATTCCGAAATATCCTTCAAGACTCCAAGCCTCGATCAACTTTGGTCTAGCTTGCAGCGCTGCTTAGTTTTTGAAGAGCCGTCAAGCCGTTGGAACCGACTGGTAACGCAGGTATCGCGCCACCTCAACGGCAAGAAAGATATTGAGGATGCAAGTTTCGAAGAACAACAAGAATGCTTCCAAGCAGTTTTCGGAACGCCAGAGGATTTGCTCGATTTAACAGCTCGATCAATGAACCTCGTTTTGGCATTGAGAGACTTGCAAACATTCGATAGCGCTGAGTTTGATATTTGGCTGCTTTCCCAGCCCAACGAAGAGGAAACGAAGGAACAGAGTGCTGAGGCGCAAGCAGAAATTGCTGTTTTAGAAGAGATTGCTGGTGATGTGCTAAGCACCGAACCTAATACCACTGTTGTTCCAACGCATGCACAGATTCAATATTTGCATCATGCTTGGAGTATAGTTCCCTATTGGCGAGTTCTTGAATCGGCAGGTCCTTGGGCGGAAGACCCGATGGCGATCTTCATCGCCAGATTCATGGCCAGACTGGATCTAATGCGCCCAAATTTGTCCAAGGAATTTTTCAAAAGCGCACTTGCCGAATTCGAAAAACTTCTCAAGGAAGAACGAGAACGTTTACCGACAAATTTTCAACCGACAGTGCTTGCGCTCGTGGAAGGAAATACGGAAGCCATTGTTCTACCAAGATTTGTAAGCGTCTCGGGCATCGGCGCACAAGCGAAGACAACAATGTTTATCGCGTGCGGCGGCGCAAACCAGCTGCTGCGAAGATATCTACACTTGCGTGATGTCACTACGCTGCCCATTTTATGCGTGCTCGATCACGATGCAATCGACCAAGCTGTAACTATTGAAGACTTGCTTCGCGACGAAGATCGTTTACATGTATGGAATGAAGGTGAGTTGGAAGATACGTTCCCTGCATTGTCGATTCTTGAAACCCTCAATGCCTACTTGCACAGCTTAGGTGTCTCAGAGCTTCTTCGTTCTGATGAACTAATCAACGGAGAGCGCCGCACAGAGCAGCTGGATCGCCTGTGGCGAGCGCGCGGACTGGGCAATTTTGACAAAGTAGAATTTGCACAGTTTCAATCAACACGAATAAGGCAATCGAGCGACATCCCAGAAGATGCGAAAGCTCTACTAAGAACATTGAAGAGCATGTAAACGAAGTGGAGCGTTGCGCATGGATGAATCAGCAAACGCCGAGCCAGCAGATGAATCTCCAAAGCCTTTGAAAAACAAGAAGCCGGAAGTCAATCGCGAGACAAAAATAGCGAGCTGGACGGCATGCGGACTATGGGTGCTTAGCATTATACTCAGCTTTTGCATCTCGCCGAATTCTGCGCAGATATGGATTCCGGACGCAGTTTTATTGCTGGGATTCTATCCGCTGATTTGGATATGTCCCTGGAGCCTCGTCTGGATCGCCTGGGGAATACTCACAACATTCATCGGATGGTTCCTACTCCTGCTGACCTGTCTGCCAGATGCTAGCCTTCCTGCACAGAGCCTGGGAGTAAAACACCATCTCGCCGAATATCACGTCTGTTGGCCCTGGTTAATCATGGGTGCACTGGTCACCATATGCGGCACCATTCGTTTGATCATCAATACAGTCAAGCTTATTCAAAAGAAGAAAAGTACGCGCGCTCAGCCAAGCTAAACTCATTAGATTAGTCTCTCATTGGGTATAAAGAACAGTGCCCAGCGAGTTATTATCAGAATGGATAAACAGAAATCGCCTCAACAAAAGAAGCAACTGAGCTATGCAAAAGACCGCAGGAATACCTACGGTGAAAATAGCAAATCTTCTCGATCGTCCATTCGACTCAGAAAACGTCTCAATAATCGACGTGTTAGGAAAAATGTAAATCAACTACTCCAGCCCGGTTCGCTTGAATGTGAAGAGTTGAAAGGACAGCCACGCACATTTGAACGCTGGTATCACATTACCAGGTGGCAAAAATGGCCTGACAGTCCGTTGAGTGTAGCCTTGAAATGGCAAATTAGACGTAGATTGAGACGTGAGGCGAGCAGCCAAGATTCTTAACCGGCTCAGGCGGTCCCAAGACTAACCGGCTCAGGCGGTCCCAAGACTAACCGGCGCAGGCGGCGCTTGGTCTTACAACTGGAAGCGATGCTTCGGTCCAGGCGTTGATACCACCAACAAGATCGGTCAATTCGCTGAAACCATTTTCTTCCAAAATGCTGGCGGCGATCATTGAGCGATATCCGCCCAGGCAATGAAGGATCAGTCTACGATTCTTCGGAATTTCGGAGATTTGCTGACGCAATCTATTTAACGGAAAGTTGGTTGCGCCATCAATGTGCTTATCCGTCCATTCGCCAGGATTACGAACGTCGATAACATAAACGTTCGGATCAGTTTGCATCAACTTGCTCAATTCGGGAGCCGTCACGCGAGCTGTTTTTTCCAGCAACTCTTGCCGGAAAAGAAACGCGGATGCGCCACCATCAAGATAACCAACGACATTGTCATAACCAATTCGTCCCAGACGAACAGCGGCTTCTTGCTCTGCTCCTGGATTAGCCACAATGACTATTGGCTTTGTGTGATCGAGTACAGTTCCGGCCCATGTAGCATAGTTGCCACCAAGGCCGATGCTGATACTTCCCCGCAAGTGCCCCTTTGCAAAGTCGCCCGGGCTACGAGTATCCAACACCTGAACATCTGATTTGCGCATTTCGATCAGCTCATCAATGCTGATTCTCCTCAAGGCCTTGGACAAATGTTCGTCCAAAACTTGCCGCTCTTGCTTATTCAGATTAGCATTCATGATGAAGTAGGCAGGCGCCTCCGACTGACAGGTGGAAATGTTCTGCACGAACTCTTCTTTACTGGCTGCTTGCAATGAAACATTGAACTTGCGCTGCTGTCCGATCGTGGTAAAGCTTTCCTTGCCGATATTCTTTCCGCACATCGATCCGGCACCATGCGCAGGATAAACGAGCGTCTCATCCGGCAATTTCATTATCTTGTTTTGCAGAGAGTCCCAAAGCAGGCTTGCCAATTGCTCCGAGCTATAGCCTTCAGATGCAAGCAAATCAGGACGGCCGACATCGCCGACAAAAAGCGTGTCGCCCGTCAGCACCGCCCACGGTGCATCAGCATTCTTCGCCAAATCAAAAATCAGAATGCAAATACTCTCCGGCGTATGCCCTGGCGTTTCCAGAAACTGCAAGCGTACATTCTTACCAAGCTCGATTGATTGACCATCCTTGCAGGGATCGTATTCATACTCAGCGGCGCCCTGGGCACCAATCATGATCTTGGCGCCCAGCTTTTCACGGAACTCAAGATGCCCCGCCAAGAAATCGGCGTGGAAGTGTGTCAGCAGCACATACTTAATCGAGAACCCGTGTTGCGCAGCTTCCTCAAGATATTGGTCAATATCGCGCTGGGGATCCACCACCACAGCTTCTTTGCTCTCCTCATCCGCGATCAAATAAGACGCGTGGGAAAGACAACCGAGAAAAAATTGCTTAAAGTACATCTTGCACCTGAAAATAAAGGGCTCTGAGATGATTATCTCAGAACCCCTTCAAAAGTGCCTTCTGCTTCAGCTAACCCTAATCCTTTAGGAAGCTTTCGTCTCTATCCCGGTCGCCCTTGGCGTTAGCAATCTTTCTGGCGCCGCGTCCATGACCACCGATGACAACCGGCTTGGAGCCATCTTCTGGAATCAGGACTCTAGCCAGAAACTTGTGCGGGCGCTCCCACATCCTTGGCGCGCTACCGGTCAAGGTGCCCAGGTGCGTAAGAGCTTGGGCTTTCTGATCCGGGAAGTCAGCCTTCGAGTAAACGAAGAGCCACTGTTTAACAAGGAAGTTATAAAGACGCGGGTCACGCTCTTTTTGCTTTTGCGAAATCATTTTGCGCTCAAGACACTCGGCGTAGAGCAGGCGCTTGTCAGCATCCAGAGGAGCCAACTCAATTGCTCTTTGCAGTGCAACCAGCGCTCTGTCCAATTGCCCCATTCTCAATGAGCTCTCGCCTTCAAGCTGGAGTGCGCTGGCTGTTGGGACGCCCATTTCCAGAATCTGGTCGTTACGGATAACGCCATGATGGGATTTGCCGATGCCTGAAGTATCGACAACCCAGTCTTCTTTTTCTTCCTCGTCATCGCTGCCCCAAGCACAAGGGCTTACGGCAAGCAATGCGGCCAGAATCAAAATCTGTTTTTTCACTGCGGAACTCCTTTTCTGCGAGCCTCAGGCGGCTCCTGCCTTATTAGTCGCGCCGGCGGCTCTGATTTCTCGGATTGCCGCAGCCACGTCTGGTGAACCGTAAACACTCTTTCCGGCGACTACAAGACAGGCTCCAGCATCGGATACTGTCTTTGCGGTCTCCGCATTGATGCCACCATCCACAGAGATGATCACATCGTGCCGACCAGCTTTGTCAAACATAGCTCTGATCGTGCGAATCTTCGGCACAACAGCAGAAATAAACTTCTGCCCGCCGAATCCTGGATTGACTGACATAACAAGAACGAGGTCAATATCGTCTAAAACATAAGCCAAATGATCTTCCGGCGTAGATGGATTGAGTGCCACGCCAGCCTTCATGCCCAACCTGCGTATCTCAGCCAAAGTCCGCTGCAAGTGGATGCAAGCTTCAGCGTGCACCGTCAAATAGTTGGACCCTGCGTTGGCAAAATCCTCAAGATAACGATCCGGCTCTTCGATCATCAGATGAACATCAAGAGGTAGTTTTGTCGTTTTGCGAATCCCCTTGACCACCGGAGCGCCAATCGTCAGGTTTGGTACGAAATGCCCATCCATGACATCTACGTGAATAAAGTCGGCACCACCATCCTCGACCCTCTTGATTTCCGAGGCGAGATTGGCGAAATCGGCTGATAGTATGGATGGAGCTACTTTCAGTGGCACGTGCTTGTCCTTTCGCTGTTGATCGTGACCAGTCGTTGAAGACAAATCAAGAAGCAGCTGCTCAAGTGTAACCCGCCAATCAGTCAGGTTCATTTCTATGCGCATTTGCTGAGTCATAATTTAGATTGCCGTGACAACCCGCAAAATGCTTACCGCTCAGGGTTTGAGCTTCAAGGGACGAATTTCCAAGCGCCTTGAAATTATTGTAAGATCCGCTTTGGAAAGACTTGGTAAAGCTCATTCGAGAGAATAGGCTTGCTCAGCAATTGCAATTTCTGTAGCGGAGAGACTAGATAATGACCGATTTGATTTTGAGTGAAGAGAGCAAGGAATACCAAAGTCTTGCCCGCGATTTTTTCGAAAATGAAGTTGCAAACAAAAGTGAATCGCTAGACCACGAGGGAAAAATCCCACTGGATCTCTACAAGAAGTGCTGGGATCTCGGATTGGCAACAGCCTTCATTCCTGAGGATTTTGGCGGGCTTGGGCTTTCACTCTGGGAAACATGCGTTATTTCAGAAGAAGCTGGTAAAGCCTCTGGCGGTTTTTCAGCTTTGATCGAAGGAAACATTCTGGCGGCGGCACCACTGATGGTGGCTGCTTCGGATGAGCAGAAATCACAGTATCTATCAAAGCTTACTGAGGCTCCGAATTTGGCAGCATTCGTATTCCCGACGGGCAGCGAGCTTCCGACTTACAAAAAATCCGGAGCGCAGTACGAATTGAGCGGTACAAAGTTGGTAGCAATTAATGGTGAGAGTGCTGGCTGGTTAGTTTTATTAGCCGTAAACGCAGACAACAATGAAAAAACTATGTTCGTTTTTAATTCAGACCAAGCAGGATTAAAACGTGAAGGACAAATCACAAAGCTAGGGCGTAGATGCGCTGACATTTGCGCGATTAGCTTAGAAAAGATGACGCTTGATGAGCTAAACGTGGTTGGCAAAGTTGGAGAGGGTGATCTTCTCTATAATGATTCATCCGTCATTAGCAAAACGATCATCGCAGCCCACGCAACGGGCACCATATCCGGTGCGCTCCATCATTCGACAAGATACTCCAAAGAAAGAATAACTTTTGGAAAGCCTATCTCCGATCACCAAGCGGTCAGCTTCATGCTTGCCGACATGTCCAAGTCAGCCCAAGCCGCCCGCCTACTAACATGGAAGTCAGCCTGGCTTTACGACAATGGTCAGGGCGATCATATCCAGGCAAAGTGTGCGCAGGTTTTCGCCGTCGATGCGGCAATGGTGTCGGCAACTGATGCCGTCCAAGTATTTGGCGGGTATGGATATTCAAAGGAATACCCGGTCGAGAGATTGATGAGAGATGCAAAAATGATGCAGATGATGTCTGGCACCAGCTACGATATCAAATGTGAAATTGGGCATGAACTGTTGGCCGCCGGACAAGCTTAATGAAGCAGCCTAAAGAGCCACCGATACGGATGGATAGAGAGAAACTGCAAAAGGGACAGATTCTCGTAGTCCGCACTCCGCCATTTTTTGACAAAGAATATTTGTATGAAATTGCAAGTGCAGGCGACAAACTTATTCGCGTAAATCTCCTGCACTCACCTACTGTGAAAAAGCAATGGACGCTAAA
Organism: Candidatus Obscuribacterales bacterium; assembly: GCA_021732085.1. Classification (GTDB taxonomy): domain Bacteria; phylum Cyanobacteriota; class Vampirovibrionia; order Obscuribacterales; family Obscuribacteraceae; genus JAIEPM01. Next base: position 207,335 of record JAKFVQ010000008.1, read on the forward strand.
CGAACTCGATCTACTTTACAAAAACAAGATGGTTAGATTCGCGGATGAAAGCGACCAAGAGAAACTATCGCCTCCATCGCAGACTTCCGAGCAAACAGATTGACCTTCTCAATGTAGGTGCGTCTCGATATTGATGCGTCTCGATATTGGTGCGTCTCAATGTCGGTGCGTCTCGATATTGGTGCGTCTCGATATTGGTGCGTCTCGATATTGGTGCGTCTCGATATTGGTGCGTCTCGATATTGGTGCGTCTCGATATTGGTGCGTCTCGATATTGGTGCGTCTCGATAT
>JAKFVQ010000009.1 GCA_021732085.1 Candidatus Obscuribacterales bacterium
GCACTTCCGCACTTCCGCACTTCCGCACTTCCGCACTTCCGCACTTCCGCACTTCCGCACTTCCGCACTTCCGCACTTCCGCACTTCCGCTGCCATTATTTAGAAAGCTCGCCCGCCTAACCTCTTGCGCTTGCACATTCATGCCGACGCGTTTCACAGCCATTATCCTGAACTAAGCAATTCAGCTCTTCAATATGTATAATTGCGACGTGAAGAAAATTACCATTACCGGATCTAGCGGCGTCGGCAAAACAACGTTGAGCAAACAAATAGCTCAAGAGTTGGATTTACCTCTTATCGAGGAAACCGCGCGGGTGCTGTGTGCGGAGATGGGCTTCGCTCGCATCGGAGACATTCCGGAACAAGAAAAATTCAAACACGACGTGCTAATAAAGCAAATCGAAAGTGAAAGCAAACACGAGAGCTTTGTCGCGGACCGCTCAGCAATCGATTGCTGGATTCTGTGGCAGCGCTGGAACATTTGCACGGCGATGACATTCGATACGGAGACACTCTACACTCGCGTCGCTGCACATGCGGATTGCTACACTCATATCATTTACATTCCTCCGCTTTTCGCGCCTGAGGATGATGGCTTTCGCTGGGTCGAACCAGATTATGTGAAACAAATCGATCGCATTACGCGCATGACGTTGTACGATCTGAATTTGTGGGGCAAAACGTTGACCATTTCAAAAAACACGCTTGAGGAGCGGATCTCCGAAGTCCGCAATTGGCTTGATAGTTAGAATTCAAAAAAGCAGAATGAGTCATGCCGATTGCAAACGAGCAAATGCGCTCGTGTTTTTGGCATTTGCACTTTTGGCGAATACTACAAACACAATTGCTGAGGCAAAAGAAACTACTCCTGGCGGCGCGCTCAAACAACCAAGTGCATCCCGCCCTCGCCTGGTTTCACTTGCACCGTCTAACACCGAATTGATATACAGTTTAAATGCAGGCGATCAGCTAGTCGGCGTCTCCGATGTTTGCGATTTTCCTCCCGAAGCGAAGAAGAAAGAAAAAGTCGGGAGCTTCAACTCAGTCAAGCTGGAAAAACTGGCAAAACTGCATCCTGACAAAATCTTACTTATCACTGGGCAAGAAGCTTTAGCCAACACACTAACAAAGCACCATCTTCCAATTGCGGTGTTAGAAAACAGCAGCATCGAACAGATACCACAAAACCTTGAAATACTTGGAAAAATCACAGGAAAGAATGCTGAAGCGACGAAACTCAAAGATACTTTTAGCAAAAGCCTGAGCGAGCTCAAGAACATCATGGCGAAGAGCAAAACCAAGCCCAGAGTGCTAATCTGCGTCTGGCCGCAGCCCTTAATGACAGCGGGAAAAGACAGCTTCATGGATCAGTGCATCACCGCCTGTGGTGGCGTCAACTGCACCGGCGACCTTCCACAACCTTATCCGCGCATCAACCCAGAGCGACTGCTCACAGCGAAGCCAGACATTATCCTCGTCCCCAACGAAGTGCGCAACGAGAAATTCTGGCTCAACGCCCCCTGGAAATACATGACGGCAGTCAAACAGAACAAACTTTACGTGCTTCCCCAACACGAAACCGATTGCTTATACCGCCCCACACTTCGAATCCGCGACGCGCTCTACTGGCTCGCCTCCACCATCCACCCGGAGTACAAAATTGAGATCGACAGATGGTATAACCGCAAAGTGTACTGACAATTCTTCATCCGCTTGCTCTTAGTGATGCCTTTTGCGTGGCAAGCTACTTAGGCAACTTAGGCGAGTTAGCATCATGCAAGTACTGGGCAATCGGTGCAGCAAGCCAATTCGAAATGAAGGCAGGCTCTAGCCCCAGCCCGGACAGTACACGAAACAAAGTATCCACCGTTACGTTATTGCCTCTTTCCAGCTTCTTAACCTGTGAGACATGTACCCCGCACTTCGTAGCCAGTGCACGAAGGGAAAGTTTTTGATCATTGCGTTGCGCATGAACAAGATTAGCAAGCCTTTGCAGACGCATATCAACCTCATCGCCCAGAAAGTAACTGAGGACGCCCAACGCACACTGTTCGCAATTTCCAAGCCCGTGTTTTGCCATAATCCGCATGACCTCTCGCTCATCATTCCACCGCCGCATATGCTCATGGGATAGATTCTGACTAAGAATGTTCAAACTCCCTTCCCACAATACTGGCTCATCGATAATTGCAAATTTCTGATGAATGGATTCTCTCAAATTAACGTGCACACCTAACTCCTTCAGAGCATCCATGTTTGACATCAATTCCTTAACTTCGAAATCCACATCAACATTTACCGAACGCTTTGAGAGCGACTTTCCAAACAGTTCCGAAATGAAAACGCACACAACAACATTGCGTTTTCGCGCCAAATAAATTTGCCTCGCGAACTGCTTAATTCGTCTAATTTTCAAATAAGGGCTCTCAATGATAATGCGAGCCTTCGCCCCGGCAAGATCCTCAATGAATGCAGGCCAAAACTCATTCGTATCAAATATCTGCGTTGTGAATTCAGACTCTACTAATTTCGACATAGCATCCTACATCCTTTGAAAAAACATTGCCCATTGACATCAGGGGCAGGACACGCGGCCCCCACGACAAGTTACCCTTTCCCTTTAGACGGCGAGTGGTTCAAAAAAGTTCAACCCGCCTTTGCGCTTTTCACAGCTCCGTCAAGGAAAAAGTTGCTCGCGCTAGAACGCAATCTGCGACTCACCAACCTCAAGTCACTACTCATCAATCTCTAGAGGGTTGCTCCGGCGCGATAGACACATGCTTCAGTGCACACTTCTCAGTTGCTCTTAGCAATGTAATGGGGATCGAAAAGACGCCGCAATTCCAAGAGGACCAGGTGTGCACCACGAGAGCTCATTGACATCCAGAATTTGGCTCTTATAAGAGCCACTTGACTCGAAAAATAGGGTCAATGAGCTCTTTAAAGAGCCAAAGTTACGTTGTCAACGTGCTCTTATAAGAGCACAGTCTCTATCAAGGGTTGAGCCTCGAAGGAATAGCCTGCAATCTTTACTCTGCCAGCATCAAGCCTACGAAGCGCCCATAAATGCGGCGGTCTTTGAAGTGAAATGAAAGCGCTACCAGCCTCCCTAATGCTGCGTGAAATGAAAATTGGGAAGGGACCAGAAGATTGGGATTGGGAAGGGACCAGATTAGTTCTGTTTGAACAAATCCGGGATAGCGGTAGCAACGTGAAGCTGCAAAAACTTTCATGTCACAGATAGCAGAAGGGCGGAGAGGTCGAACCCCTCATAGTGCGTGGGACGGGCGGCACGGGGTGTTTGCTAAAACGTTACGCCGCACGCGCCAGGGGGTGAAGGGAGGCGCCCAGTGGCTATAATTTGCGGGGATAGACTCGACATCGAACTTGTCAGGAAGCCCACTTGCTGAACCGAAACTGGCAAACCATTCGGTAAGCCAAGGACAGGGAAAACCAAAACGAAAAGCCGAACTGAGCACGAAGCCATAACCTAGCGGATCAATGTAGCAAGCAGCTAAGCGAAGCCAGCTGCCAGAACTGGCAAAAGCCCGGGTGAAGCCAGTAGAAAAGCAAGCAAACGAGTGCACCCCGCACAAATCAGCCGAAAAGAGAAAACGTGAACTTCAGCGAATTCAATCCAAACGCAAAGCCCACGACCAATCAGTCGGCCAGTTCACACCTCATCGTCATGGGCATCAGCTACCATAACTGCCCGATTTTTGTCCGCGAAAGGTTTGTCATTCCTGAGTCTTGCATCGGTCACGCCCTCGGTGGGCTGGCTCGCATGCCTCATATAAATGAAGCTGCCATCCTCTCCACTTGCAATCGCACCGAGGTCTACGCTGTCGTTAGCGACGTGCAGGCCGGAATGCGCGAAATCGAGTCATTTTTCCTTTCTGCGCAAACGGTAAGTGACCACGACGTTTTGAAACCGAATTTCCGCCTCCTCCGCGATGACGTGGCGCTGCACCTTTTCCGCGTCGCTAGCGGACTCGACAGCATGGTGCTCGGCGAAGGACAGATCATGTCGCAAGTGAAAGCGGCATACAAAAACGCGCTTGAGAGTGGAACCTCCGGACCGATTCTCGGACAACTGTTCCAATTGGCGCTCAACTGCGGAAAGCGCGTCCGCACCGAGACTTCGATGGGAAAGCGCGCCGTATCAGTGAGCTCGGCGGCAGTGGAACTAGCTCGCGATGTGCTCGGACCTTTGAAAGATCGCACAACACTAATCATCGGCGCTGGCAAGATGGCGCAGATCTGCGCAAAGCATGTGATGTCGGAGAGCGGCTCCGGCCCCGTCATCATGATAAATCGCACAAGCGAGCGCCTCGAGCATTTTGCCGGCAACAAGCTGCCGAACAAAGATAGACTGCGGCTCGGCTTGGCATTCGAGGACAGACATCAACTAGCTGCGGCTGCGGACCTCGTGATTGTTGCGACGAGTGCACCAAAGTTTTTGCTCGATGAACAAGAATTGAAGAAACATCTGCAGCCTGGGCGAAAGGTTAACATTGTAGACATCTCGGTACCGCGAAATGTCGAGCCATCCATCGGTGAACTAGACGGCATACGCCTCTTCGACGCAGACAACTTGGTCTCAGTCGTAAACAAAAACATCGCAGAGCGCGAATCCCTGATCGATGAAGCAGAACAAATCGTGATGGATGTTTTGCTAAGCTTCCACGAGTGGGAACGCAGCCTCTTGGTTGCGCCTACGATTACAGAACTTCGCAAGAAGATTGAGGCGATAAGAGAAGAACACCTGATCAAGATCGAGCGCAAGCAGAGCCCGCAAGAGGGACGCCGCGATGACTTCGAGGATCTGAGCCGGGCATTGATTAATCAGATTTTGCATCATCCAACCACACAACTGAAATCGACAAGTGATTACAGTTCGTTGAAACAACAAGCAGAAGCGCTAAGAAAATTGTTCAATCTAGACATCCTCGCGACCGAGCGCTGCACCACCCGTGGTGACAAAGGAAGCAAGAGAACGAAAACAACAGCGGAACAAAATTACGCTGGTTCCCTTTTAGAAAGAAAGAATTCTGCAGAGTTAGTTTCCACAGTCAGTTCGCGGGAAGGAACGGTAGCCAGCACCAATCCTTCCGATGACAAAACAGCATTAACTGCATACACTCCCGATTTGACTTATTTGATGGGAATGGCAGAGCCAACCACAAGCCGCCACCCACTCGACGGCACAGCGAACGCAGACAGCCAATCCCACATCAATACAGCGGCCACAAGCAACCACTCACGCACCGTCGAAGCTGCAACGAACACCCATGCCCACACCAGCGCACCGGCTACAAGCAACCTCACACGCACCGTCGAAGCTGCAACGAACACCCATGCCCACACCAGCGCACCTGCCACAAGCCGCCACTCACTCGACGGCACAGCGAACGCAGACGGCCAAACCCACATCGGTACAGCGGCCAGAAGCAGCCATGCCCACGGCAGCACAGCTTCCACAAGCAACCACTCACGCACCGTCGAAGCTGCAACGAACACCCATGCCCACACTAGCGCACAGTCCACAAGCAACCATGCGCAAGCAGCAAACCCGCAAAGCTGCCCAGTCAATCAATCGGAGAATTCAACCAACATTCTCTCCAGTATGATGGGCATGGCGCAAAAAGCGTTGACCGCCATAGACCAAGCGAAGCACGCAATCGGATGCCCATTCCATCAGGGGCGCTCGAAGTCAGAACAATCGTCACCTAAGCCGGACAACTCGGCTCACCATTCAATTTAGCTGCAGAGCTCACTAACGTGTCAGCAGAACGCAAACCAAACAGATTCAAAGTCGGCACAAGAGAGAGCCTCCTTGCCAGACTGCAAACCGACCTGGCGCTCAATGCAATTCAAGCGAAATTTCCGGGCGTGAGCTTTGAGATAATCGCAGTCAAAGCGATGGGAGATAAGAATCAGCAAACACCGCTTGCAGAGCTGGGTGGCAGAGGCGTATTCGTTAAAGAACTCGAAGATGCACTGCTCGATGGACGCGTTGATTTTGTCGTCCACAGCTTGAAAGACCTTCCCACAGAAATGATTCCGGGGCTCAGCTTAGCTGCCACACTGGAGCGCGCCGATCCACGAGACGTGCTCGTTAGCAAAAACAAAATGACATTCGGGGAGTTGCCGCCAGGCAGCCGCGTAGCCACATCTAGCAGGCGCCGTGCGGCACAACTGGCAGCGCTCAGAAACGACGTGGAATTCATCGACATACGCGGCAATATTCAAACTCGCTTACGAAAATTCGACGAAGGACAATGCGACGCAATGGTACTGGCAGCCGCAGGACTTTTGCGCCTTCAGCTAGAGGAGCGCATCTCGCAGTTTTTTGAAGTAGATATTAGCACGCCAGCAGTCGGACAAGGCGCACTCGCCATTGAATGCCGCAGCGACGACAGTGAGGTGTTCTCCATTTTACATACTATCAATGAGGAAGCAGTTTCGACCTGCACGCAAGCAGAGCGCGCATTTCTCAACACCATGGGCGGTGGCTGCTCCGTTCCCGTCGGTGCAATAGCGCGGATAATTGCAGACCAAATCGAGTTGAGCGCCTGTGTTGCATCAGTGGATGGGTCCAAAGTCTTACGTAAAGAGCATCGGGGACCCACAAATGATCCAGAAAAGGTCGGACTCGAACTTGCACAAACGATGTTGTCACTGGGAGCACGCGAGATTATCGGCGGACTAAAAGAAACTGATTTAGGATTAGTCTCACCCCCGTAAAGCATCGCCGCTTTAAGAAGAGAAACCCAGCTCCTAAGAGCAAATCACCAGCTCGACGCCAGCCTAGAAGCCCACAATTTAGAGTTTTTCGAGCGGTAAAATAGATGCAGTCAAAGTCACTAAGTGGAAAGAACATATTGGTGACAAGACCGATCTATCAATCTCCGGAACTTTGCCGCCCCCTTGAGGAATTGGGCGCCCATACCATTTCCATCCCACTTATTCGGATTGTCGAACCTAGATCTTGGAATGCCTTCGACAACGCCGTCAGGCAACTGGATTCATATGATTGGCTCATTTTCGCCAGCGCAAATGCAATCAAAGCAACAATGCAAAGGATGCAGAAACTGGAGCTGAAGATCAACACAGGTAAACCAAAAGTAGCCTGTATCGGCACCGCTACGGCAAAGGCGCTATCTGCATATGGAATTGCATGCGATTTCACACCAGAAAAATTTGTAGCAGAGTCATTTATCGAACAATTCCCTCAAACTGAGTCAGCCAACGCCAGGGCTCTCTGGCCAAAAACAAATATCGGCAGAATGTTGATCAAAGAGGAGCTGGAGAAGGCCGGTTGGAAAGTCGATGCAGTTGATTCCTACAACACATTAGGACCCGAAGACTTAATTGAAACAGGTACATCTATCCTGCAATTACTGCAGCAAGATCAGATCGACGCAATCACTCTCAGCAGCTCGGAAACTGCAAGAAACTTAAAAGCGGCACTTTTGGCTGCACACGCGGATGTAGACAGCTCGCTGAGAAAGGTGAAGCTGGTCGTAATTGGATCATCAACCGAAAAAACATGCATTGAAATTTTTGGGCGATGCGACTCTTGTGCACAAACATTCAACACAGATGGACTGGTTGAAGCAGTAATTCAAGCACTCACTTAGGACTGGGCCTATATGTGAAAGGAAAGTCAATCAATACAAACTCTTGCTTTTCGTAATCGCTCGTACCAAGAAAGCACCGGTCACCAGCAAGGCCGTTTTCAAAGCTCCCTCTTCTGTAGAGTTTGTTCCGCACAGTCTGATCGGTAACGATTAACAGAGAACTCCAAGAGCGTGCCAACAGCAGCTCTCGGGCTTACGACAAACAGCTGTACTCACAAACAGTTCAAGCAGGACGAGAAACATAAGTCTTGCAAATTCGTTCGTAGCAAGAGAATTGGACCTGCAATCTATCAGCATCGCACTGAGCAGTCACCACCAACTCCAACTTTAGCCAACTCGGAGCCAACTCGAAACCCGTGCCCTGCAGAGCTCCCGAAGATTGCACTTCGTAGAAACCGCTGTCGAAAATTCCAATTGGGAGGATAGTTATTCTGGGGAAAGGAAAACACTCATCGCACCTGCTATGAGTATCGGTTCGTTCGTCATCATCGACACCGCGTGGCGAAGGGCACTACCATGGCTGAAAATTTCATTGAACGTCTTGCTGAAGAAGGAAAAAAACAATTCAAGAACATCGACATCGATAAGAACGGCTTTCTAAATATACTCGAACTAAAGTTCGCAGCTGATCAAAATCAAAAGAATAATGTCGCGGATATACTCAACGCACCGTCATTTCTGGCATCGAAATACAATGATGTGATCGACTTTCAAGACGACAACATCTACTTAGGCAAAACTGCTGATACCAAACGGAACAACTACGGACTATCGCTAGATGATTTGCAGGCGATGAGTTTGTTATCAACAGGGAAGAAGGACGATCTAATTCGCAAAGCAGGACGATACGGTGCCGGCGTAGGTGCTGGCCTCGGCGGAATCGCCGGAATCAGCGCCTTCACATTTATGACCATAGGCGAGGTAGCTGGACCCCTTCCAGTGCTCGCATTTATAGGCGCTCCAATAGCGGGTGGAATCGCTGGCTACATAGTGGAAAAATCCAGAGCGAAAAATTACTTTGCGGACAAGGAACGCATTGTGAAATCGTACTTCCTGAAATCGGCATAGCGCACTTCGTTTTATCCGGTCGAGCTGGCTCATCTGGCTGATTAAATCTCTGACAGAATAGCAACAACTCAGGCACTGAGGGCACCTTCAAAGATATAGTATGGATATTTCCGCCTTACTGGCGCGGAATCTACCTTTCAGGACCCTTTCCTGTCACAAACCGGAGAATATCCATGTCCCCTGCGACAACCAAAGAGCCGAGCCCAACGCGTTCTTCGTTGGGCTCCAGTACCGAATCGCAAAGCAATATGCGACCGCGCCGCACACGTTCGAGTGCAAATCTGCGCGCAATGGTCCGCGAAACGCACATCAGGCTCGAAAAACTAATCTATCCAATGTTCGTTGTAGAAGGGAAAGGCTTTAAGAAGCCGATTTCGTCCATGCCCAACATCCACCAGCAAAGCATTGATGAGATTCTCAAAGAAGTCGAGCAGGTTGCCGAAGCCGGTCTGAAGTCGGTAATCCTGTTTGGAATTCCCGAGCACAAGGATACTGAAGCCTCAGGTGCATGGAAAAGCGATGGAATCGTTCAAAAAGCAACCCGGGAAATCAAGAAACACTTCCCGGAGCTGCTCGTAGTTGCCGATACATGCCTATGCGAATACATGAGCCACGGGCATTGCGGCATAGTCGAAGGCGGCAAAATCCTCAACGACAAGAGCGTCGAAATTCTTTGCAAAGCCGCACTCTCACAAGCCGAAGCAGGCGCAGACATTATTGCGCCGTCCGACATGATGGACCACCGCATTGGCGCCATTCGCCACACACTGGACGCTAACGGCTTCGACGAAATTCCGATCATGGCATACAGCGCCAAGTTCGCCAGCGCCTTCTACGGACCATTCCGGGAGGCTGCCGAATCAGCGCCGCAATTCGGCGACCGCACCAGCTATCAGATGGATCCCCCAAATATCCGTGAAGCATTGCGCGAAATTGAGCTTGATATCGAGGAAGGCGCCGACATCGTCATGGTGAAACCTGCGCTGCCTTATTTGGACGTAATTGCTCGTGCCAGAGAGATTACCAAGCTGCCAATTGCGGCATATAATGTCTCAGGAGAATATTCAATGGTCAAAGCAGCCGCCGCAAACGGCTGGATAGACGAGAGAAGAGTTGTGCTAGAAGCCCTAACCGGCATATTCCGCGCCGGTGCCGACATAGTGATCACCTACCACGCTCGAGACTTAGCCACATGGCTGTCTTAAGCGGGGTATTTTTCATTGAGGAAATGCAATAAATGAAAACCAGCACTCAGTATCAAATCAGCTTCGCAAACGCGTTCGCCGATCTCTATTTGGATAAGGAGAATGGCGAAGTAGCTCTCGATTTGAGAAGGCAGGAGATCACAATTTATTTGAATCAGACGCAGTATCAAGCGCTGGTTTTGCTCGTGCAACAGAGTCTCGAGGACGAAGAATTTCTCGAATATTTGAACTGGCAGAAAGACCCGCTTCAATGCGACGAGAATCGGATCTTCGAAATCTGCGGTCCTGACCACATGGTCTGCATGGCTTGCACGCCGAGCTATGAGCGCGTGAAATTGACTTATGAGATTGGAGTTGCCGTAGACCTCTCGTTTGCGGATTATCAGGGTTTGGCGAGTTTGCTGAAAGAAGCACAGGCCGATCTTGAGTGGCGCAGAGAATTGCTCAAGTGGAATATGCAGGATCAGGGACCTGATTTTGCAGCCGGCAACGATTAGCCAATAGCTGCAATAGGAGCCGGTGAGACGCCGGCGGTACCAGGATCGCTGCATAGATGAACGCAACATTTGAGCGAGAGCATTAGCGACGCCACTAGAAGTGCGCGCACGAAATACCAATGACCGCACAATGCAAAAGATGCTTACGCTCCTGAGACGCGGAACAAGCGCGCAAGACGCGCGTGATCCCATAGCTACAACATAAGCACGCAGGATGCGTGCGCTCCCACAGCGGTTTCCCAAAGAAGAATTGGAATGCGTCGCTACTTAGTTGCCACCATAATTGGTGCGTCATCGTCGCGCCAGTTTTGCAATTTCAGTCGAGTCGGATTCTTGAATCCTTCGTTAGTTAGCATATCGGAAAGCTCTTTAACGCTGAAGATACAGCCATGCTGCGTCATGATTAGCATATTGACTGCGAACAACTGTGCTGACGGCGGTCCGCTGTAATCGTCGTAACCGATCATTTCGGCGATCACGATCTTCCCATTTGGACGCAATGCTCGATAGCATTCCTTCAACAGCGCGGCGGACTCTTCCATCCCTTCGCTGTGCAAAATATGCCCGAGGAAAATCACATCATACTTATCCGATTCGATTTTGCAATTGCGCCATCCACCCTCTATATATGAATACTGCGCGTCCACGCCCTCGCGCTCAGCAAATTCTCTGGTGACCTTCAACACCGCTGGAAAATCCAAGGCGTCAACATGAACGTTCTTATTCTGTTGCGCAAGTGGAATACTCCAAACTCCACTGCCGGCTGCAATATCCAAAGCGCGACTACCGGCGGGCAGCTCATTCAACTTCAACTGAGAAACAACATCGTGCGCGGTGCTGTAGCTAAGCGGAAATATTCCAGCCGCCAACTTCGGAAAGAAATCTTCCGCATGTGCTTGCTGGTTAACTGCGGACGCCGGCTTACCGGTGCGAATTGTTTCGGGCAAGTTCTTCCAAAATTCCGCAACGTGATCGTGCGCCACAAATCCTCCAATATATAGAGGACTGCTTTTCACCAAATAATTCTGGCTCAACTCGTTCAGTTGATATCTGCCATCCTTCTTTAATAAGAATCCGAGCGAGCAAAGCGCATTTAACAACACCTCTGTTGCATGCGTGTCGGCGTCAAGTGCTTTTGCAACGGCGGTGGCATCCTGTGCGCCTGCCGCCATTTTCGAGAAAACATCGAGCTCAACTGCGCTTTGCAAAACCTGCACAGCCCAGCGCCCATGTAGAATCTGGAAAATGTGCTGCGGTGGACAAATTGCTTTCATTTGGAGAGTGGCCATTTTTCTTCCTCGCGCCGGGGATTCGCGATCATATCCTCTTGGGTTGCGAAGTCCCGCCAAAGCCTGGAAATTTTCAAGAAGCTACTAAAGTTGCCGACATCGCCTCGCCTTTTCCCGGCATGCCGATCCTACTGGCAAGCCATTCCGGCCGGATTACATTGTCAGTGGATTAAGTTTCTAAAGAGATGCAAAAGGCTTCAAGAAGCGGCAAAACGACCAGACAACCACAAACGCCTGATTATCAAGCGTTTGCTGCCTCAATGCGTCTCGTCTAACTGGCGCGGATGGGCTATAATCCTAGGTACAGATCGTTGGGTGCGGCGAAGGCCAATGAACCTGGTCAGGGGGGAAACCCAGCAGCCATAAGTTGAACTCTTCGGGTGTGCTCAGCGGTCTGTACCTTATTGCCTTATTGCCGATAGCGCGAAGCGGGACGAGAAAATGAAAAAAGGGTCCGGTAATCAGCCTGAGACGACAGATCAAAGCACCCTTCTGGGTCAAATCTTAGTAGAGCTCGGTTATATAACTGTTTACCAGCTTGACGAATCTCTTCAGATTCAGAGAGAACAGGATGCCAAAGGTGAAGAACACCAACCGCTTGGTTCAATTTTGTTGGAACTTGGATATTGCGGGCCGAATCAACTAATTCGCGCAATTCAAGTACAGGTGGAGTATCGCAAAGCCTCCGCCCAAAAATCGTAATTCAAAAGCTTCGATTTCACTTAAACCCAATTTCCACTAAAGGCTCTGAGGCGATAAACTTCTAGTAGCCTCCGTAGCGGTTTGGAGGTATCTGGCCGGGGTCATGTTTCTTGGGAGCTAAGCTCAATTTCGCCTTTATAGCGATTATCCTGGTGATGGCTCTCACCCAGGCGGGCTTTTCCATCTTTGTTGATTTCACGCGAGCACGTGACAAGGCAAAATCGCTGGTCCAACCAGCGGTCAAGAATGTCAACAGGGAGGTCATCGATCTATATGCCCGCAACAGCGAGCTTGCCAATACGATCGCCAATGATGGCAACTTCAAACAAGCTATAAATGCCAAGGACAGAGGCGCAGTGGCAGCAGCTATCAAAGCGTACTTCGATAAAGCGGGCTTTTCCGGCTACGGCACGATTATTCTAGACAACGGAATCGTCTTCTACAGCAGCGATTCGCCTTCGAAGTTTGGATATTCGACCGACCCCCAGCAAAATAAAACACTGGTCGGCTCTGCGTTGCGTGGGCAAGCTCAACAGGCCCTTTGCGTCCTTTCTGCGACCGGTACGGCTTGCTTGTCATCAGTGGTGCCCATCAGATCGGGCAGCGCAATCCCTGCGGTTTTAGCTGTCGGCACTCCATTCGGCAATGACTTGCTTCAAGGAATGGAGAGAAAGGTCAAAGTCACAACGGAAGCCAAAGATTTCGATTTAGTGTTCTACGCAATGGATCAGGGTCGTGTTGTTGCCTGCTCGCCCAATCTACAAAATGTGCAGCCCAGTTTTCTTGGCAAGCTGAATGCCGCACAGAATCCGAACAACATTGGTGAGACGGAAGCCGATGGAAGGCTTTGGCGCCCGATTCCAATTTGGGGTCCTCCGATTGAAGGCTCACCGCAAAAACATGCCTTCGGTCTCATCTATGTGAGCGCTCCAATTCAGAACACAACGCCAAACGCCTTCATTCTTCTGAGCCAGCTAGGCGTGGCTGCCGGTGCGGCGCTCATGCTCTCGCTGCTTTTCAGCACGGGATTGAATCAGCGTTTTAGCAATTCGATGAAATTCCTGAAGCAGCGGGCTAAGGATCTGGCAGCGAACAAACAAGACTTGCCATCGCTGGCGGTGCTCGATGGTGATTATCTTGAACTAGCGGAAATGATGGACACGGCACTATCCAGCCCGCGCGCAATCGTGCAGAACTTGAAGGCTGCCGTTAAAGAGCAGAACGAAGAGATAATCGAAAAGCAGCGCCAAATCGACGCGATCAATTCTCAGCTCGAAACGGTGAACAGGCAACTTTCAGCCCACAACCGCCAATCGCTGGAAGTGAGCAGCCAGATTGAAACGGCTAACAGGCAAGCGTTTCACGTGCAGCAAAAATTGGCAGCAGTAATGCAATGCTCAACAGAAGGATTTTTGATTCTCGATGCATACGGCAGTGTGCTTGATGCAAACCCCACCGTCCTCAATTGGTTGGGGATGGGCGAACGAGAAGTGGCTGGGCGCCTATGCTTTGACTTAGTCCGTAAGCCAGGTGAGCGCAGTAATTGGGGCGTAACATTTGCGCATCCGGGAAGCGGACCCGGAGATTTGATCAATCAGTTCTTCCCAGAAGGTACTGTTTTCCACCGATATCAGGAAAAGAGCGTCGATGTGCTGATGCACTTGCAACCAGTAGTCGCGGATGAACAAATTGTGGGATATATCATGGTTATGCGCGACAAATCGCTGCATGCCGAAGTTGCACGATTGAGAAACGAAATCGTGACGATGCTTTCTCAGGACATCCGCACTCCACTTGGTGCCGGAGAAAAGATTTGGAACCCGGTACTCAACTCCCAGCTGCAAGGAGCCTCACCTCCGCTTACGCAAAACCTTCTTGAACTGCATAAGATTTATTTACAGATGATCGGTGTTGTCGATAGCTACCTGATGATTTACGGTGGCTTTGTGCCACCACAAGAGGATCAAACTCCGCGCGAACAAGTTGCTGTTACACGATTGATTGGTGAATGCCTTGAGGCTGTTTCGCAACAGGCACGCCAGGCGCAGATCATGCTGGATTACAAAACCGTGACAGGCTTGCCGACAACTGCAATCCACAAAGAAGTTGCACAAGATTTGATACTAAAGTTGCTACAGAAGATGATCAGCGTCACCGCACCTGGTGGCAGAGTGCGCGCAGAGACAACGGTTAAGGGCAAAGAGATCCGCCTGATTATTTCCAGTTCTGGTCCGGCTCTGCAGCAAATGGAAATCGAAGAGATGTTTGTCGGATTTATCGACGGGAAGCATACTGAGGATACATACCAGGAGCGTCTATCCCTTTATTTGGCGCGCAGCAATGCGGAGAGACTTGGCGGACGCATATGGGCGGAATCTGAAGCCGGGCGCGGAACCGCGATTTTCTTGACGCTGCCTGTACACTAAATGGAATGCTGAACCGAACATAAATGAATTAGCGGAGACATCCGCAAGCAATCGAAAACAACGAAGGAATCACGCATGAAACCCTTTACCAGCCAATCTTCTAAGGGTACCCTGCTGATCAAATGCATTAAACACAACTCTGCCGAATACAAAGATACGGTTGCGCTGCGTGATGTAGTCTTGCGCAAACCTCTCGGGCTTGATTTTGATCCCAGCGATCTCGACAAAGAATCCAATTCAATTCATGTTGCGTGCTATCTAAACGATGCGCTTGCGGGTTGCCTGATACTGCAACCAGACGATCAGCGCGGACTCAAGATGCGCCAGGTGGCCGTTTCCCCTGAATGTCAGGGAACTGGCATCGGCAAAGCGATGGTCCGCTACTCAGAACAATACGCTCGCGAAAATGGCTACAACAAAATCCACATGCACGCCCGCGACACAGCCGTTCCGTTCTACGTGGGACTTGGATACAGCATCGAAGGCGAACCATTTGAAGAAGTTACAATCCCTCACCGGCATATGTTTAAAGTGCTAGTCTAGATTGACAGTCGCAATAACTTCGCGGACAAAAGCATTCACTTTTCTTTCAATCCTAGCAGCCGCACTTCCATTGCAACAGACGCATGCAGGCGTCCCGCTTGCACCGCTACAGAAGTATGCAAAATCGTCCGCATCCAAAACTAGTTGTCTGGGCTATTGATAATATTATTCAGCTGTCCGCCGAAGCCCTGAACCGCTTTTGCACGCGAATATATTCCGCCCGACCTCGCGCCTGATGCGTCGATCGCCGTCGGGGCGGCCGATGTCGAGCCCCCACCAACATTCTGCATCGGTGTGATATGCGCGAGAATTGACTCTGCTTTCCCTTCCTCAGCAATAGCTTCCGACTTCCGATTCAATTTACGAAGCCACCCAGCATGCGACATTAACGCTTGTGCAAACTCCTTTGTCATTGGACCTTTTGCCGCACGCACGGCGGCAACCTTACGCATGGCGTATGATTCTCCATCGGCAGTCTTTCCTTGTGCCGACGATATGTCCTCGAGCAGGGAAAGGGTGCTAACAGCCATTGTGGATGAGCTGTACTTTTCAGCGAGAGGCAAAATCTCCTTCAACAACTTCTCAGCTTGAGAGTAATTCTTCTGAGAGAATGCTTCGCTCGCCGACTTAAATCCGGCTGACCATGTTGAGGAATCTTTCTGCGCAGCCGCCTTCGGATCGGCGCCCGATGAAGAGGAAGAAGAAGCAGCAGTAGAAACAGTGGAAGCAGAACTTGCATCATTCTTCACTTCCGCAAGCGAGAACTTTTTCTCTAGCTCAGCAGCTTGATCAGCACTACCTTTCTGCTTAAGAAACTGCGCATAATCTGTCAAAGCGCTGCGTTCAGCGTCACTGAGATTGCTTGCCGATGCCACGCTTTCAATCTTCTTATATAGTTCGTGCGCTTGCTCCGGCCTATTTGAATCAGCATACAATTTCGCCAGACCTGCAACACTCTGCACATATCGCGGTCCACTAGCGCCAGATACTTCGAGCGACTTCTTCCAATATTGTTCGGCGCCTGCAAAATCTTTCTTGCTTGAAGCATCAACGGCAGCTTCCTTCAGCTGTCCCCAAGACTGCGCAAAGGTTGGATGTGAAAAAACTACGGCAGTTGACATAAGAAAGAACGCGAATGAAATCTTGATTCGTCTCGCAACATTTCTTTGAAACATGCTTCCTCCAGCAAAGGCTTCATCTATTTAGCTATTCCCAGAAATCCCTCGCCCATACCGGCTTTTCGGACACGAATCAAAAGCACGGCGGCCCATGGGCTTTGGGAATTACACCCCTAAGACCGGGCCGAGTGTAATAATCCCCCTTCCTTTATGTTCAGCGCTGGATTAACGTGCTGCTGCTGGATGGGGTTAGATATAGGTAGGTAAAAATGAATAGGCAGGCCGACGGCTTCGAAGGGACCGAAGCTAAAATTCAAGTTGCTGAAAATAGCAACAATTCAAATTTGGACAGTGTTCGTGCCTCCGCTTTCGGACCGCCTGATAGAACACCTGCCGGACAAAGCTCAGATCAGAAAGTGACAGTGACAGCGGAAGAGGTGCGTGCCCGCTTTCAGCAGCAAATGGAATTGACGATCAACGATGCAACAAGCGTCGGACCCTTGAAGAAAGGGCAAGGGTATTTCCAAGCTCTAAAAGATCGATTTCCGGATATGAAGGATGAAGATGCATCCAAAGAAGCACGCAGAATCAAGAAGTTTAGTGACAGTCGAGACATACTAAAAATTGGCGAAATGCTACCGACCGAAAGTCCACAAAGACGAAAGGAAATGCTCGACAATATTATGAAGGGCTACGACGCGTCACTCGCAGCCGCAAATGCTCATATCGAAAAGGCTGCGCAGCTACGTGCGGCAGAGAAAGCTGCTGAAGAAAAAGCTGCTGCCGAGAAGGCGGCCGAAGAAAAAGCTTCTGCAGAGAAAGCCGCTGAAGAGAAAGCTGCTGCCGAGAAGGCGGCCGAAGAAAAAGCTTCTGCAGAGAAAGCCGCTGAAGAAAAAGCTGCTGCCGAGAAAGCCGCTGAAGAAAAAGCTGCTGCCGAGAAGGCGGCCGAAGAAAAAGCTTCTGCAGAGAAAGCCGCTGAAGAAAAAGCCGCGACTGAAAAGGCTGCTATTGCGAAAGCAGCCGAAGAAAAAGTTGCTGCCGAAAAGGCTGAGCAAGAGCGGAAAGCAGCGAAGCCAGATGACTATGACGAGAAACCAGCTTCAAATCCTGATTTCAATAAATTGAATGTAAATCCTCAACGCGGCGTGCCTCAAGTGCCAGAGAACATTCCATCGGATCAAAAGACAGCGCCAAACAAAGACAATTCAAAAGCAAAAGCGGATGAACCATGCGGTCCTATATCAGATCTCGGCCGAAATATTGCAGGCGGAGTTATAACTGGTGGCGCGATTGGCTTCGCAGTCGGTGAAGGTGTCGGCGCTATCCCCGGGGCGATTATCGGTGCCGGAATCGGTGTCAAAGCCTGGTACGACGACAAGGAACAATGCATAGCTGACAAAGCGAAAGCAAAGAACGCTGTTGAAGGCGAAAAGAAATAATGCCGGATGATACAGACTTTCGCAAAATCATCGCGTCGAATTCAGAGGAGATGCAAGATCTTGCGATAGCTGTTCGGAAACTAATTTTCGAGATTGAACCAAAGACCGTGGAAGTGGTTTGGGAACAGCAGAAAATTGCCGGATTTGGGACTGGTCCAAAGAAAATGACTGAGCATTTCTCATGGGTTAGCGCATTCAGCAAACATGTCGCATTAGGTTTCAATTATGGCAGCGAGCTTCCAGATCCTGAAGGCATTCTTGAAGGCACAGGCAAATTGATGCGGCACGTCAAAATCAAATCCAAGGATGATTTGAAAAATCCCGCGATAACTGCAATGCTGCGAAAGGCTGTTCGTCATCGCGTGCCGGAACCAAAATGAGCATCTCACCCGGGCTAGTGCGTTTTAGAAATTACACACTAGTCTCATTTAGACTAGCCCGTTAACGCACAAATCGCCCCCCAAGCCCAGACGAAATGAAACCTTCATCTGTATAAAAGTGCCATTTTCACAATTACCAACTAGTCTCATTTAGACTAGCCCGTAAACGCACAAATCGACACCCAAGCCCAGATGAGACCCTCGTCGTATACACGTGCCATTTTCACAAGTACCAAGCTAGTCTCATTTAGACTAGCTCGTAAACGCACAAATCGACACCCCTAGCCCGGACGAAAAATCTCACTTTCGAAAAGCGCAAACTAGTGCCCATGTTAGCTACAAAACGGAATCGATCGCCAAATGTAATTCGCGAAATTTCGGTCCTGTGATTTCGGAAGCCACCAGCGGTGCGGCCAACCTTACGCGTTCTCGCTGAATCTTGCTCGGCAAGATCTGTCCCCAGGAGTATCGATTCTTATTCTGCCACCACTTCAGCGAATCGATAGCAACCTGCTTAACCGATGCGTCCTTGTTCTTCAGTCCGAGCAGCAAGTAGCCCAGGCTATCCCAAGGCGACAACTTCGACAACGACCGAAGAATGTTGGCCTGAATTCTCGGATCCTTGTTTCCGGAATAAATCCTCCACAGCTCCTCAGCCGTGACAAAGCGAAGACATCTTTGCAAATTCCTCTGCGCCGCAGACGCGATCCCCTTGTCCAGACTGCACATAAACTCCAACAAGTGAGGCACAGTGCGCTCTTTGTTCAGGTACGTCATCGCCGACATAGCAGCTTTCTTTATTTGCCTGTTTTGGTTACTCAAAAACAACTCGACTATAGAGTGATCTTCTTGCTGTTTGCATTCGGCCAATCCACCGAGCGCAGCAACTACCGTTTTGGGATCTTCACTCTTCAGTTTATCGCGGTAAAACTGTGCAAAATCGAAACTCGCGTCACGCTCTTTCACATGATACTTCGCCATGCCGCGAACCTTCGGAGCGCGATCGAGTAAAAATCGTGGTAAATGCTCGTCTGCCTTTTCAGGAAAATGGTTAAGCAACAATCCGATTGCTTCACGTCGATGGCTCGGAAATGGATCCTTCAGAGCACGTTCGATCAAACCCCAAAGGTCGTCACCTTTTGCCTGCGCCAGCGCAGCCAGCAGCGCGATCTTTCTGACAATATTGTCTTTATTATTCAATCCCGCTTTGATAATGTGTGACTGACTTGCACGCTGCGCACCCAATCCAATGTAAAAACAAAGACGCCTAGTTTTGAAATCTTTGTTCTTTAGCGCCTCCAGAAACTCACTGGTATCGGCCTTCAAGCACAGCTCTTGAATAGACTGAAAAAGCCCAACAACATCACCGCGAGACCTTTGGCGCAGCTGATCGATGAGTGCCATATTCGCAAGATAGTACTTTGCATACGCACTGGTCAAACGCCTGGCACGAATAGCATTCTTAGCCTTATTGCCGACAATCTGGACCCAATCCGTTGTTCGAAGGAGGAGATAAGGAAGCTCACTACCATCGGTTATTTGATCGAGTTCTTGAATAGCGATTTCGCGCACTCGCCCATTGCGATGCATGGAGCAGAGCCCCATAAACACCACCGGTGGTGACATCCGGCGCAACAGACTTACTGCCTCAAGCGTACTTTGATCCCAAAGCTTCCGATATTCAGTCGTGTACCAGAACGGTCCCCGCACACGCTCATCCAGCCGCGCCAGCTCCGAAGGCTTTATACCCCGCATAAGGTGAGTTATGCCGGATGCAGCAGCATCAGCTATATCTTCCTGGTGCCCAACGACGATGGAAAGTAGATACGGAACTGTGACCCACGATCCGTTTTGAGATAACTCCTGCAAAACTGCTATCGTTTCCGCTCTGACACCTTCGACATTGAGCCGGGGAATCAGTTCGGTATGCAGCTTTTTTAGAAGCTTTTTCTCTTCGCCCAGCACATCAATTAACCAACGGTTGCTTTGCTCGAATTATCTTCTTTTGTTTCCTGAGAACCGCAGCATCCGCCACCGCCGTGCGCGTGGTCATCGGCAGACTTGCTTGCAAGTTCTTCGGAAATGGCGGTAACTTTAATACCCTTAGCCGCAGGCGCGTTCCCACGATTCAAACTAATCGGAGTCGCTTCCTGATCCATTCCCAATTTCGCCGCAATTGTTTTTGCGCGCGACTCGATCATTTGGCGTTCGACTAATCTATTTTGAACCTTCATCAACTGTGCGTAGTACTGCAACGTATTCAGCAATTCAGCCGAGTCCTTACCGTGTAGCTTTTCTTTCATTTCAAGCGCTAGCTTGTAATGATTCTCTGCCATCGGGTACATTCTGCGGGCACTGTACAGCACCGCCAAATTGTGATGGTTAACGGCAATGTCGGGATGAGTTTCGCCATGCAGACGAATGCGGATATCTAAAGCGCGCTTATAGTGCGGCTCCGCCATCGTGTATTTGCCTTGTTCGTGATAGATGGCGGCCAAATTATTCAAAGTGAGCGCAAGTCTGGCATCATCCTCGCCGAACTTTTCAGCTTCCTCCAGGGCGGCAAGCAACTTCACTTCCGCTTCCGGAACTTTGCCACGACCATACGAATCATTTGCTTCTTCGACGAGCTTTTTCCAGGACTCACTCACGATTGCCACCTCATAACCTTGGCTCTCAGCATATACTCTATTGCCCCGGATGATCTAGTAGATCCGGCTCTTTTTGAAACTTTGGAACAATACTCAAGCGCACTTGGCAATGCATCCGAGATGGGCGAGTTCTATCTGTCAGGAGGTTTTTGGACCCGGAATTGCTGGAGGCACGGGCGTCGCTGGAGCGTAAGGCGCCGGTATGAAATCAACTGTAGGCCGCCGTCCGGTATCTTGAGGGAACATCGCCATAAATTGCAGTACTTCGACTGGCATATCGCAGTTCACAGCCATACCGATTTCATTCAGCTCGTCGACGGAAATCGGATAGTCTTGCGTCCAATTACCGCTAGTCAGCATTTCGACCAGACTCCCGACCTTCTTTTCATCATGTCGATGAGAAAGCAGAAAGCGAACTGTGGATTTCATCTGCTCCATGCTTTTGCGCGCCTGGTCTAAGAGAATGAAGGTCGCATCCGACATGTCATCAAAATTCTTTTGTCCCGCCACACTCAATATCGAAGCAGCAGGATACTGCCCGACCATCGGATCAAGAGCCCCAAGAACCGCATCACGACTCAATACCAACTCATGTGCTGCCATGGCCAAAAGAGTTCCACCGGACATCGCATAGTGCGGAACAAATACAGTTACCTTCGATTTATGCCGGCACAACGCACGGGCGATCTGCTCGGCAGCAAGAGAAACGCCACCGGGAGTATGAAGAATCAAGTCGATCGGAACATCGTCGGCTGTCATGCGAATAGCTCGCAGAATGGCTTCAGAATCTTCGATATCAATGAATTGCAAAATAGGAATACCGAGCAAACTGACACTTTCACGCCGATGCACCAGCGCAATGACGCGACTTGCACGTTTGCGCTCGAGCCTCCGCAGCCAGCCAGTTCGCGCAGCGGCAAGCATGTTCTGCTTGATGGCAGGTTGCAAGATCAAGAAGACTATCCAAACCCACAAAAGATTAGTGAGCATGCCGCCGAACTTATCCCAGTGCATTTACACCATCCTCTTGCCTACCATGGGTAATATTCGTCTTGGTAATACCGGCTGTAATTTTCGCGTTTCTCGAAAACCTTCACCAAAATCATACCGGCGATGAAACCACCGATATGTGCCCACCAGGCGATACTGGCGTCAGCTGCAACGTTTGAATTGTCTAGCGAGCCCAAGCCTGTGAAAAATTGCGATAGAAACCAGAAGCCCAGAAATACGATCGCAGGCAGCTCAACAAAAAATGGAATGATGATAATCGGGATCAGAGTAATTATTTTCGCCGATGGAAAGAGCAGCAGATACGCGCCAAGAACACCAGCCAGAGCACCACTTGCGCCAATTGTCGGCGCCATCGACCCCGGGTGGACCATGAAATCCGTCAGCGCCGCAGCAATTCCACAGAGCAGATAAAATAGCAAATAGTTACCATGCCCCATCTTGTCTTCAACGTTGTCGCCAAAGATGTGGAGCGCCCACATATTGCTAATCAAATGCATCCAACCCGCGTGCATAAACATCGATGAAAATATTGTCATAATCTCACCAAAGCCAAACTGTTGCGCAAAGCGACCTGGCACAAATCCATTCGTCTCAATGAAAGCATTCAGCTCTCCTTCCGGCATACAAAGCTGGAAAAGAAAGAAAAGAACGTTGAGAATTAGAATGACCCAGTTAAAAAACGGAAAGCTTCTCGCCTGGTTTGCATCCTGCAATGGAATCATAAAGCTTACACTCGGTGCCGGAACTTTCTGACAATGTTCAGTAATTCCAACTAAAAGAAACGGGTATTTGAAGCGCGTCCAAGATATCATGATACAGCGCTGGAGCGGCAGTTGATCCCCCACGCATGCCAAGAAGAGAATCATGCCGGAATCCCCATCAATTAGAAATTCGCAGTGTCAGTCAGATGCCGCAAAACGGCGAAAACACATCCCGAAGTTTTTCGGTTTTTATTTGACCGTTTTTGCATTGCTTAATTCAATTCTCCTGCCACCAGTTTACGCAGCATCGGTTGATACGTTGCAGGAAAATGCCAGCGAAATATTGTTGCGCCCAGAAATAAAGTCCGGTCCAAGATTCACACTTGAAGCGGCAGTCAATGCAGCGCTGAAAAACTATCCAACTGTTTTGGAAACTGAGTCAAAAGCGAAAGCAACATCGGCAGAAGTAACTCTAGTAAAAACCACGTACTTGCCCAGGTTAGACATCTTCATTCAAGAATTGCGTGGAAGTATCAACAACACAATCGGTGTGCTGTTTCCGCCCTTATCGATTCCACAGATCACCGGCGTTCTCGATAAACCGCGAAGCTTCAAAAGCTATTGGCATTCAAACGCCAGTGCATTTCTTTCATGGGAAATCTATGACTTTGGGCTGCGCCACCATCAAGTTATGGAGGCTCGAACGTCTGTCGAGCGTGCAAACGCAGCAATCGTCCTGACGAAATTTCAAGTTGCATCTCGGGCAGCAGATGCCTTCTTCGCGCTGGTTGCGGCGGAAGAGGAAGTGCGCGCGCAACAAGCAGCGCTCGAACGAATGAAAGTTTTTTCGATGACAGTACATCAGCTCGTGACAGCGGATCTCAAACCTGGCGTTGATGCATCAAGGGTTGATGCAGAACTTGCCATCGCCGAAGACAATTTGATCTCAGCGGAACAGGTTCGCGAAATTCGCCGCGCCACACTTGCAGAGAGAATGGGTGTTGCCGGCACTTATGTCGAATCAGTCCACGGACCACTCCTGACGGTGCCAACACTTTCGGCAACAGTAGTGAAGACTCAACCATTTGAATATCATCCTCTTGCAGTTCAACAAAATGCCGAAGTGAAAACTATTCACGCACGCTATCAAGTGATACAACACGAATGGCGCCCGCACATCTTTTTCGAATCCGCGATCTTCGGCAGAGGAAGCGGCGCGCAGGTTAACCGCAGTGTGGCCAGCTTGGGTTGGCTGCCGAACGTACCGAACTGGGCGGTAGGCGTTAAAGCGCAAATGCCATTAATGGATTACTTCTCAATCCGCGCGAAAAAAGAAATCGTAGCCAATCGCGAGCAAGCTGAGCGCGCTAAGTACGCGGAAATCATGCAAATACTCAAAGGCGATGATGCGCGTGCCAAAGCAATGATTGACGGGGCGACGAGACTGGCAGCAAACGCGCCGAAATTCTTGAAAGCGGCACAAGACACAGAGCTGCGAGCGCGCACTAGATACGGTGTCGGCCTTGCCAATATCAACGATGTGGCGCTGGCAGAGAAGCTTCTCATTCAAGCGCAAGTGACGAATGAATTGGCTGGACTGGCTGTGTGGAGATCATACTTAGCTGCGGCTGAAGCACATGGGGATCTGACTCCGCTATTGAAGTTCGCAAGCACAGGTTCGCAGTCCAATCCGCTACAAACCCCTCCTACAAGTTTCGATAGAAGTATACCCAGCGGAGGCTTAATTGGCTCCAGCCCAAGGATTCTCTGGTCGGGCGGAGGGCAGAACTAATGGGTCTTCTAGACTTCGCAATGAAGCGTCCGGTATCAGTGATTATTGCCGTATTGGCGATGGCACTGTTTGCAGTGATGGCATTGACGAGAATGCGCATCGACATTTTCCCGAACCTCAACTTGCCGGTTATCTACGTTGTGCAGCCTTACGGCGGAATGCTGCCACCCCAAATGGAAGGCTACCTCTGCGATTGGTACGAATACCACTTCTTCTATATTGATGGGATCAAAGAAGTTGAATCGAAATCAATCGAAAGCGTTTCGATGATCAAGCTGACCTTCCATCCAGGAACGAACATGGCTGAGGCTATGGCTAATACCATCGCGCAGATCGAGCGCTCGAAAGCCTTCATGCCGCCCGGGACCGTGGGTCCTTTCGTACTGCGCGTTGACGCCGGAAGCTTGCCTGCAGGATATCTGGTTATCTCGAGCGCACATAGATCAGTCAACGATTTGCAAGACAAAACTGTCACTCTCATTCGTCCGTTATTTGCGAAATTGCCGGGTGTGTCAGGCGCACCGGCATTCGGTGGAAACCAGCGCACCATCGTGGTGACGGTTGATCCCAAACGATTGAGTTCCTATCATCTTTCAGCCGAAGATGTTGTGCAAGCCGTCGCGAAAGGAAATGCGATCGTTCCGGCTGGCGATGTCCGGACTGGCAAGTGGGACCGCTACACGCCAATAAACGCGACGGTGGACTTATACCAAGATCTTTTGATGCTTCCAATCAAGAAAGGCGATGGTCCAACAATATTTGTTCGGGACGTGGGCACTATTGCAAACTCAGCTGACGTAGCGACGGGGTATGCACTGGTAAATGGTCGCAAAACTGTGTATCTTCCGGTCGTGAAATTGTCCTCGGCTTCCACGCTATCCGTGGTTAATGAAGTCAAGGCAGCACTTCCCGCATTACGGCACAACGTTCCCTCAGATATCAAAATCGACTTCGTCTTTGACCAATCAATCTATGTTACTCAGGCGATCAATTCGGTCGTTACCGAAGGAATCCACGGAGCCCTGCTGACGGGGTTAATGGTCCTCTTATTTTTACAAGACCTTCGAAGCGCGCTAATCGTTCTTACCAGCATTCCTGCCGCAATCCTGTGTGCAATTGTTGGATTGTGGATGGCCGGGCAAACAATAAACATCATGACGCTGGGCGGATTAGCGCTCGCCATCGGCATTCTCGTCGATGAAGCGACAGTCACAATTGAGAACATTCACAGCCATCTTTCACGAGGTGAACCATTAGCGTTATCGGTATTGCGCGCTGGACAGGAGACGGTGACACCACGTTTCCTTGCGATGATGTCGGTTATCTCCGTATTCGTGCCGTCGTTCTTTATGGAAGGAGCGACAAAAGCATTGTTCATCCCACTTTCCCTCGCTGTCGGCTTCTCGATGATGGCGTCGTACGTTCTTTCTTCAACGTTAGTGCCGGTAATCTCAACCTGGTTTTTGAAGCCACATAAGCATAAAGAGGGAGCTGAGAAGAAACCTTCGAAAGGATTTTTCTACAAGGTCCAGAAGGGCTATATGGGAATACTTTCCGCACTGCTTCGAGGTAGGTATGCAGTGTTGTTGGTCTATCTCTTGGGTTCAGTTGCCGTCGCCGCAAGCATCTATCCGCAACTAGGCAGCGAGATTTTCCCGAACGTCGACACAGGCGAATTCCAGCTCCGCATCAAGGCTCCAGCCGGAACCAGGTTCGAAGAAACGTACAAATATTCAAAGCGTATATTGGATCTGGTTGCTCGCGAAGCCGGTGGCAAGCAGAACGTCATGATCTCAATCGGCTATGTCGGGACGCAACCACCGGCTTACGCACTGAGCAACATCTATGTGTTCACGAGCGGCCCCCACGAAGGCATTCTCACAGTCGCGTTGCGCCCCAGTGCCGGCATCAAACTATCCGAATACAAAGAACGCTTGCGCGCGGTGGTGGCAAAAGAGATACCGGATCTGCAGATCTCATTCGAACCGGGAGACATCATCAGTAAGGTTATGAACTTTGGTGCACCAGCGCCAATCGAAGTTGCTGTTTCCGGACTAGACCTGACAAAGGATCGCGAATACACCGAAAAGGTGATGAAGCAATTAAAACGAATTGAAATGCTTCGGGATCTACAAATCGAGCAACCGCTCGACTATCCAACTCTAAGCATAAATGTAGATCGAGAACTGGCTGGACAACTCGGCGTCACAGTTCAAGACGTCGGCAAGTCACTTGTGGCAGCCTCTTCATCCAGCCGCTGGATTTCGCAGAACTACTGGACGGATCCAAAAACCGGCGTCAGTTACCAGGTGCAAGTGGAAATGCCACAATGGCATATCTCTTCCATCGCAGATGTTGAAGCTGTGCCTGCAATGAAAGAAGGCAACGAAGGACCTTATGTACGCGACCTTGCGAAATTGGCATATGGTGTCATGCCTGGCGAAATCGATCACATAAACCAGATGCGACTAGTTTCTATCTCAGCAAATATTCAAGGCGATGATCTTGGTAAAGCAGCCGGCTTCGTGCAAGAAGCGATAAAGCAGGTCGGCGATCCACCGCAAGGTGTGGAGGTACGAGTTCGCGGACAAGTGCCGGCGTTGCACGAAACCTTCTTTGGCTTGCAGTTGGGGATTGCACTTGCAATTGTAGTAATCATCCTGATGCTTACGGCAAACTTCCAATCACTGCCGCTCGCGTTGGTTATCGTATCCATCGCACCAGCGATTGTGGCAGGTGAAGTAATCGCCCTCCTGCTGACGAATACGACTTTAAATGTTCAGTCCTTCATGGGCGGAATCATGGCGATTGGAGTCGGCGTATCAAACTCAATCCTTCTCATCACATTTGCCGAGAACAACCGCATGGAAGGTCAGTCAGCCTTACGCGCCGCAGTTATGGCAGGACGCGAGCGCTTGAGACCAGTGTTGATGACCAGTATTGCGATGATATCAGGAATGGTGCCGATGGCAATTTCGGCAGAGGCACAAGCTTCTCTTGCACGAGCGGTAATCGGCGGACTGCTGGTATCAACACCGTGCGTGCTCCTAATTATGCCAATCGTATTCTCGATCGCAAGAAGAAAAACTGGCAGAACGTCAGCATCCATCCACCCAGACGACTTAAAAATCCCAGCAGGTACAATTTCGTAATGAAAAACGATACGATAAACATAATAAAGAAGTTGGGTGCGCCACAAATAATGGGAGCGCAGGCTTCCAGCCTGCTTCTAAAAAGAACAGCCATTCTAATAGCAATTGCCCTCCTCGCCACAACGCCCCTAACCGCGTGCACAAAGAAGGCAGCCGATCCCCAACTCCATCACGCTCAAGATGAGGCAGCACTGCCTATAGTACCGACCGTAAAGGTCGAGAGCCGTGTCTTAAGTCGAGATCTCTTGCTACCAGGGGAAATCCTTCCGTACCAAGACGTCCCTCTCTATCCAAAGATTCCCGGATTCATAAAATGGATTGGCGTGGACCGCGGCTACTGGGTGAAGAAAGGGCAAGTTCTCGCGCAACTCATTGCGCCTGAAGTAGAAGCTCAACGCCATGAATGCGAAGCAAAAATGTTGCAGGCACGAGCGCAAATTTCCGAAGCTCAGCAAAAGCTCTCAAGCGCACGAGCCCTGGTGACTGAGTCGAAAGCGCACTACAAATCGAACCAAGACACATACTCGCGATTAAAGAAAGCGGCAGAAGTTCCGGGAGTTATATCCGGGAATGAATTGGAAGATTGGGCGCAAAAATCAGAAGGCGATTTAGCCGCTGTGCAATCACGCGAAGAAATCGTTCACGCCGCCGAGTCCCAGCTTTCCGCTGCAAAGGATGCGGAGAAGGCAGCAGCAAAAGCCCTCGATCATATCAAAGAGCTTCTCGCTTACCTAACGATCACGGCACCATATGATGGCATGATTACCGAACGAAACATGCACGTGGGCAGCTTTGCATACCCACCGCACGGACAAGCTGGCTATCCTCCAATGCTACGCATCAAGCAGCTTTCACTGCTGCGAATCGTCATTCCCGTGCCAGAATACGCAATTGACGCTGTTGATATCGGAACAAATATCACGTTCAAAGTTTCCGCCTATCCTGATCGCACATTCGTCGGTAAGGTCGCCCGTATAGCGCATTCACTCGATGTAAAAACGCGCACAGAACCAGTCGAACTTAACTACTGGAATACGGACAAAACTGTAGACCCTGGCATGTTTCCGCAGATTACCTGGCCAATGAAACGAAGCTACCAAACAAATTTCGTTCCTTCAACTGCGATTAAAGAAAGCCTCGAAACTCCTTTTGTCGTGAAGATCAAAGACGGCATCGCGCATCGCATCGAAGTTCGTCGCGGTCAAACCATGGGTGATTTCGTTGAAATATTCGGAGATGTTCAAGCCGGTGACCTCGTCGCCGAACACGGCACCGAAAACCTCGCAGAAGGCATGGAAGTTAAAGCAGAGCCGTCAACCGGTAAAGAAGCAGAAGGTCCAACCCCCGCTACTCCGCAAGGGTAGTTGTATGCTAGAACTATGGCAGTTCTAAGCAGGCAATAGATGACAACTCCAGATCCAAACACAGAAAAAATGGAATCGCCTGCAGCGACAAGCGTCGAAAATCATGATGCTCACGATCATGATCACAAAAGTGGATCCCACTCGCACGGACACAGCCACGGCGATGCCAAAAAGCTAAGCAAGAAGAGACTATTCACCGTTCTTGCGCTCACTGGCTCATTCATGATCATTGAAGCGATTGGCGGATTTCTGACTGGCAGCCTTTCGCTAGTTGCTGATGCTGGCCATATGCTTGGAGACGTCGCAGCATTGGCCTTAGCGGTTTTCGCAATGTGGCTCTCAAGCAAGCCCGCAAATGCCTCCCGAACATTCGGCTATCACCGCAGCGAAATTTTGGCGGCACTTGCAAATTCAGTAATGCTAGTAGTCATATCAATCTTCGTTTTCAGCGAGGCGGTAAGTCGCTTTTCAAATCCACCAACAGTCCAAAGCATGCCAATGCTAATCGTCGCTATTGGTGGACTGGTGGTAAATCTGATTTCAATGCGATTGCTTTCGGATAGCGCAGAAAAATCATTGAATGCCAAAGCTGCATATCTCGAAGTTTTCTCCGACATGATTTCGTCAGCCGGCGTGATCGTTGCGTCGATAGTAATGATTAACACCGGCTGGTACATTGCTGACCCGATTCTCAGCGCGCTTCTAGCCATATTCATCCTGTGGCGGACCTGGGGACTTCTCAAGGAATCAATTGATATTTTGATGGAGAATGCACCAGACCATGTAAATTTACAGGAGCTTACGGCGGCGATATCCGCAGTATCAGGAGTGGTGGCAGTACACGACCTGCACGTTTGGACTATCACATCCGGAATGATATCCATGTCCGGCCATGTCGCGATCCAGGAAACCGCCGATCCCGAAACAATACTGGATCAGCTAAAAGAACTACTCGAACACAAATACGAAATAAATCACACAACGATTCAGTTGGAGCGTGAAAACAAAGCTCGCAAATGCAATGACGTCTGCATCGGTCAATAAATCGGCCCAGACCTCTAAGCTTTAGCAGGAATGGTTAACCCGAGTTAGCGGCGCGCGAACAAGTGGCCGGCTTCGAGAATATGGCATAAGCTTTCACAGAAGGTCGCACTTGTCCAGCAAAACTAAGGTTACTGCTGAACCCACTTACGTACAAACGGGCGATAAGTATGTCCGGCAAAGTTAACCGTGACGGGATAATCAGGCACTTGCGTGCCATCCTGGAAAGTCCCGCCGTACTTATAAAGCAGATCGCCCCGAACGACTCCCTTGACCTGCCCGGTGAAATCAAAGTAGCCGCCATCACGACTTTGAAACCAAACTGATGTGCCTTTCTTTTTTGGAGGCTCAGGCGCAGGGGCTTTAAAAGCTGCTGAATAATCCGCAGACTCAACCAAAGTGGTGTGAGGGACAGTCACCTTGTTTGTCTCGATGGTGCCTGTCAATTTTGCAGGCTGCGAGCCGCGCAAGATTGTATTGCTTGGCGCGCCCCGCCGAATACGAAAAGTATCAGCCTGCACCTGTCCATTCAAAGGTCTGGAGGCGTTGCCAGCTGACTGCGTATTGACATGGGTTCCAGCGTAGTCCGACGTCGAAATGGCGGAGTCGTCGGCAATCGCTGGAACGCAGCAAAGCATCGACAAAGCAACAAAAGAAAACAAATTGATTCGGGAAAACATTGTGGCCACGTTAATTACGCTCGTGGATCGGGATTCAATAATAGTTCAGACGACATTACCTGTATACTGTTCCCTGACTTTGGCATCCTTAAAGTGGCAACTATTTATCCAGTTTCAATGGAGAAAGGATTGCCTTGAGCTGGAATAAGAAATGGTCCTTCTGGATTGACCGCGGTGGCACCTTCACCGACATAATTGCGCGCGGTCCTGAAGGCACGCTGATAAGCAAAAAACTTCTTTCCGAGTCAGGCACATCAATCGACTCTGCCGTCGCCGGCATCAATGAAATACTCAAGGAAAACTCTTCCAGCATGGACGAAATCGGCGAGATTCGCATGGGAACGACGCTCGGCACCAATGCATTGTTGGAGCGCAAGGGCGCGCGAACGGTCCTGGTGACCACCCAGGGATTCGCCGATATCGTGCGAATCGGCTATCAAAATCGCCCCGATATTTTTGCACTTGAGATAATCCTCCCCGAACAGTTATATGAATCGGTAATCGAGTTTCAGGAACGCATTCATGCCGACGGCGAAATTGCGCAAATAGCCAACGAAGGCAAACTGCGGGCCGAACTTAAAATGGCACTTGAGGCAGGCGCTCAAAGTTGCGCAATTGCATTGCTACATGGATACAAGTATCCTAAGCATGAAGAAATAGCCGCCCGTATTGCAGCGGAAGTCGGCTTCAAACAGATCTCTTGTTCGCACGACTGTGCAGCGCTAATGAAATACGTCAGCAGAACGGACACTACTCTGGTCGATGCATACCTGACTCCGTTGCTCAGAAATTATGTTGATACTCTAGATGCGCATTTGGGCAAAGACAAAAAGTTGTTCTTCATGCAATCTAATGGCGGGCTTTGCGAATCAGCGATTTTTCGCGGGAAAGATTCAATTCTGTCCGGTCCTGCCGGTGGTTTAATCGGTGCTGTAAAAGCTGCGCAACAGTGCGGTTACGAAAAGCTCATCACATTCGACATGGGCGGCACCTCCACGGACGTTGCGCACTATGCCGACGAATTCGATTACGTTTACGACAAAGAAATTTCCGGCGTTCGCATTCGCGCGCCAATGATGGACATTCACACAGTCGCAGCAGGTGGTGGTTCAATCCTCTCATTTGACGGATCACGCTACCGAGTCGGACCTGAATCGGCTGGCGCACTGCCTGGACCGAAAAGCTACCGGAAGGGTGGACCTCTCAGCGTCACCGATGCGAACCTCTTGCTAGGTAGAATTCAACCAGACCACTTTCCAAAAATATTTGGCGATGATGGAAAACAAGCGCTCGATAAAGACTCCGTTGAAGTGTCCTTCGAAGAAATAGCTCGAGAAATTAGCGAGAAAACGCGAAATTACCGAACGCCCGCAGAGGTCGCCTTTGGCTTCTTGCAAATTGCAGTATCGAAAATGGCCAATGCCATCAAACACGTATCGATTCAACGAGGACATGACGCGCGCGAATGTGCGCTAGTTTGCTTCGGCGGAGCTGGGGGTCAGGTAGCCTGCATGATAGCCGACGAGCTCGGCATCAAAAATATTTTGATCCATCCACTTGCTGGACTGCTGTCTGCATACGGCATAGGACATGCGGATCGTCGAATAGGCAAGGACATCGACATCAACGAAGACATCTCCACCTTAAGCGCGCACAAGCTTCATGCCGACATCGAGCATACACGAGAAGTGCTCTCCGAAGCTCTAGCGAAGAAGGGCATAGCCACCGACGATCAGGAACTCAGCGTGCACGCACTGCTCCGAATGGAAGGCAGCGACTATACGCTTTCCGTCCCGTTTGCTGAAATAGAAGACATGGTGCAAACTTTCCAAAGCAAACACTTGCAACGTTATGGTTTTTCAGACAACAAGCGGAAAGTAGTGCTTCAAAGTCTAGCTGTGCAGCTCATTGGCAAGACAATGCCCGATGAGCAATTGAAGTACAAACCACAAAAGTCGAGCGATACACAAAGATGCCGGCTGTATTCACGCGGGTTGTGGTGCGATGCGCGCGTCATCAATCGGAGTCAAATCCAGCCACTCATCGCCATCGCGGGACCAGCCATTATCGTCGAGAGCCATACAACAACCGTGGTCGATCTTGGCTGGCAAGCCGAAATACTGAAGGACGGCTCACTCTCGTTATCCCACACATCAGAATACTATCGTCCTGAATCATCTGAAGATGGAGTGCAAACTTTCACATCCGCCGAAGATATGGAAAAAGCGCTATCGTCCACTGGGTCGCACAGACCCATTTCAACTTCCGGTTCGCAAAAACCTGCACGCCCCGCCAGCAGAAAAGCTCACGGCGGTTTGCAGAAGGGTGGCAACGTCTCGGAAGCGGACCCGGTAACTCTCGAATTATTCAACAACCTCTTCCGCTTTGTCGCAGAACAGATGGGAATCACTCTTCAGAACACCAGCTATTCGGTAAACATCAAAGAGAGGCTGGACTTTTCGTGCGCACTCTTCGATGGCGAAGGAAATCTGATCGCAAACGCACCGCACATGCCAGTCCACTTAGGTTCGATGGGTGAATCGGTAAAAAACCTTATCGATACTCGACTGAGCTCAATGAAGTCCGGAGATGTCTATGCAACTAACGATCCATACAATGGCGGAACGCATCTGCCGGACATTACCGTCATTTCGCCAGCCTTCGATGAGAGCGGAAAGAAGGTTTTGTTCTACGTGGCATCACGCGGTCACCATGCAGACATTGGCGGTATCTCGCCAGGCTCCATGCCATCGGATAGTAAGACAATAGATGAGGAAGGCGTACTCTTCAAACAAGAGCTGCTTGTTCGCGATGGCGTATTCTTAGAGGAAGAATTGAAAACTCTTTTGAAGTCTGGACCGCATCCAGCTCGCAATTCACATCAAAATATTGCAGATCTGAAAGCCCAGGTCGCCGCGAACACGCGCGGCATCAATGAGATGAAGAGTCTAATTGCCGATTGGGGTCAGGATTTGGTGCTGCAATACCTGCAGCACGTACAAGACAATGCCGCCGAGTGCATGCGCCGAACCATTCAACAATTAAATTCCGGACATTTTAGCTGCACCATGGATGATGGCAGTACGATTTCAGTAAATATTCAGATCAACAAGGCAAAGCGCACTGCTTCAATCGATTTTGAAGGTACGACTGAGCAAACGCAGACGAATCTTAATGCGCCACTGGCTGTTACCAAAGCCGCCGTGCTTTATGTTTTCCGAACACTTATTAAAGACGATATCCCACTGAATGCAGGTTGCTTCGTGCCACTTGAACTCAAGGTACCATCAGGAAGCTTGCTCAATCCTGATTATCCAGCGGCTGTTGTGGCAGGCAACGTAGAGACATCTCAAGTCATTGTCGACACTCTATATGGCGCTCTCGGCATTATGGCCGGGGCGCAAGGCACTATGAACAACTTGTCTTTCGGCAACGACCGATACCAGTATTACGAAACCATATGCGGTGGCACAGGAGCGGGCGACGGCTTCGACGGAGCGGGTCCCGTGCAATCCCACATGACCAATTCACGGCTTACCGATCCAGAAGTCCTGGAGACACTCTTCCCCGTTATTTTGGAGCACTTCCGACATCGCCCGGGCAGCGGCGGGGAAGGAAAATATCGCGGAGGAGACGGAGCCGTTAGAAGAATTCGCTTCAACGAACCGATGTTAGCCTCCATACTTTCTAACAGAAGAACGACAGCGCCTCACGGACTGGCAGGCGGACAAGCCGCCGCCCCTGGACGAAACTTCCTCACCAAGCCAAATGGCAAAACCATAGAATTGGAAGCTTGCGCAAAAGTCCAACTGCAAGCCGGCGACTGCCTCGAGATCGAAACGCCCGGTGGCGGCGGGTTCGGTTAAGCCTGCAATAAGATACAATGTTCACAGCTAGATAAGTTGAGAGAACATTCGGTGCAACAGCAGCAAGGGTTCATACTCAAAGGAGAAAGCTGATGAGATGCGTTTCCTGTTCTTCTCCTTTGGTCAAAGACGTTCGTGATATCACCTATACGTACAAAGGACAGAGCACTATGATTCCTCGCATTGGAGGGGAATACTGCTCAAACTGCGACGAATCCATACACGATGAAGATGAAGCCAATACCTTAAGTTTGGCAATGCTGGAATTCAATAAATCAGTCGACAATGATTTGAAGCAAAAGGAACCCTAGCTTTGGCTCAACCAACCTCCGAAATATTAGGACTGGCCAACATCGGTATTAATCTAGCAGAAATTGTCGGGGTTGCCGGCGGTTTCGTGCTGATCGCAGGCTCCGGGATTGCTGCGATTAATAGATTTAAGGGATTCGCAATCCCGATGCTGCTTCGAGGGATCGCAATCCTCTCAGCAGGATTGTTGACACCCGTGATTACAGGTTTTCTTTACGAAAGAAATGAGATAGCAACATTGATAGTGGGCTGGCTTCTTTGTATTCCAATAGTAATTTTTGCCGGCCGAGCCTATGTTTTACCCGCCGCTCTAGCAAAAAAACGAAATTTGAAGAACGAAAATGTCGTTTTCCTTTTGAACTGCTTGTTTTTTGTACCCTTACATGTTGCTTGGCTTATCGCTATGTTTATGGCCACGAAAAAAGATCCTTCAAACCCCGACGAGCCTGAATTGAAGCCGAATCCACTATGGCTTTCGTGAAAACAATTTGACTTCGGAACAAGTACCGACTCTCGGCGTCGTTCGATCTTGTTGTGATACAAAATTCGGTGAACCCGAAACTTACTTTCCCGGAGGCCAAAACCGCATGGTTATGCTCCTCCGTGAAATAGATCGCCTTTTTTACTGGGTTCTTCCTAAATCGGTCAAAATGCCGGTTTCAAAAAGAGTACGGCGGGAATGACTCTATAAGTCAAAGGTGTCGCTGGGCGCACCTTTGCAACTGGGGGAATCTTCGAGAATGCGTGTTGCTGGGAATCGTTCTAAGGCTGTTCATCTTTTACTATTAGCTGCAATGTTCACACCATGCGCGTTCGCTGGCGGGACCGATGCAAGTAGCACGTATAACGACGAGCACAAGGCTCAGGCTACATCCCCTGGTCCGCACCATCACCACCAGGTAAAACACAAGTCACACACACCTGAAGTCACCCATTCGATCGTGATTAACGCAAAGCCCCAGCTGGTCTGGGCCGCGATTCAGCACCAAAGAGAGTCCGATAGCCACCGAAGACTCATTTCCTATGATGGCCACAACGCGACACTAAGGGAAAGCTTCGCAGCGCTACCAATCGTCGGCGAAGCATCTTGCACCTATGTCGAGAACGAAACCACGCCATATGAGCGCATAGATTATTCGTTGGTGCAATCAGATCGATTCCACGTCTTTGAAGGCGCATGGGTCATCTCACCGGGCAAAGATCAAAACTCCACGAACGTCGAACTCACAAATGCAATCGATCCAGGTATCCGAGTTCCATTCTGGCAAGACATCACAAAGATGGCCGCCAGCAAAATGGTGAAACGACGCCTTGATGCTGTTTGCGCTTATGCCGAGCAGCTACAAAAAACTCAGTAACGAACACCTTTCAAGTTCCGAAAACTCAATGATTCGCGAATACAAAGATAGCGACTTCGATGAATTGCGTCGACTGTTTAGCCTGCTTCAGGATTATGAACGGGATATCGAGCCATTGCGTTTGCCCGCAGATCAGATGGTTGATGCCTACATGGCAGAACTGTTCAAGCAAATGGAAAAATACCAGGGCAAGATCTACCTTTCAGTCATCCACGAAGGGACTGAAGAACAAGTTACCGGCTACATTAGCTTGTACGGACGACAGGAATTTGACGACGATCTGAACCATCCAGCTTGGATTGGCTATGTGACGGACCTGATCGTTGTGCCGGAGCACAGGAAAAGTGGAGCGGCACAAGAGCTTATGAAAGCTGCTGAGGATTATGCGCGGTCGTGTGGTGCCATTGCACTTACGCTAAATGTTCTGGGTGACAATAAACCAGCAAGACGCTTCTATGAAAAGTCTGGTTTTAAGGACTATCAGCTTCGGCTACGGAAAGATCTTTAAAGCTCAAAAATGAGCCCGGAGAGCACTTACTAAAGCGCCCACGCGATCAAAATCTAGTGCTGGTGAAAGAGGATAAGACATGATGCCCCGCCCTATGTAATCGGCGGGAAAATCATCGCGTCTTGGTATCACATGAACGTGAAAATGCGGGACCGCCTCCGCCAGGGAAAATGTGTATATCCGTTCGCAATTTGGTATCAGCTTTCTTTGCGCAGACATTAATTTCGAAAGGAGAGCAGCGTATTCAGCCAGCTCATCGGCGCGAGCATTTGATAGATCAAGGAAGTGTCGTTTGCTCTCTATAATACAGTAATGTTCGATATCGGTTTCATTGCTGTGGCGAATTCTCCATAGATCATTCTCATGCACCAGATACGGTGACGGCAGAACCATAGTGCAGATTTTGCAATTAGTGTCCGACATGGTCGCTCATCCTCTCCTGTTCATTGCTCTTATAAGCAGGCAGGATGCCTGCGCTCCCATCACAGCCAATGCAACTACAATTTCGATTCTCCGATGTGCCGGCGGGTCGCCAGCGGTCCCGGCGTCGCAGCAATATCCTGTGAGATCTCTGCATTCAGACATGGGCGCTAATCCTCCTATTAGTTGCTCGCAGAAGCAGGCGGGACGCCCGCGCTCCCATCATCATCTGAGATGGACTCATGTGCGGCTTTCTTTCCGCGCTCTTCATTGACAGAAAGGAGGATGAAGAGACCAATGAGAAAGAAAACGCTCGATGACAAAATCGCCAGCCGGTAATTGTTGTTGGTGAAATAGGTGACCAACCCGAATGTAAGCGGTCCAATTGCCGTAGCCAGCTTGACGGCTAATCCCCACAATCCGAAGAATTCACCGGAGCGTCCCGGAGGAGAGAACAGGCCGACGAGCGCGCGACCGCAAGAGCCGCTGGCGCCCATCGCAACACCAATCAAATTGGCTAGCGCCCAAAACCATCCGCGATCCGTACAGAAGTAAGCGCCAGTTGTGGCAATCATCCAAAGAACCAATGCGATTGAAAGAGTTCTCACCGAGCCGATCTTGTCCTGGATAAAGCCTATCGAGAACGCACCCACCGCGGCAGTGATATTCACCACGAAGATCATCTTGATGCAATCCTCAACAGTAAAGCCCATGGCTTGCTGAGCAAAAACAGTCGCCAAACTGATGACTGTCGCAGTTCCACAGCTAAAAGCGAGAAGGCTTATGAGGAAGCGGAAAAGGTCGCCATAGTGCTTAGCATGATTGATGGTCAGCTTCAGTCTTTCAAATCCCAATTGGATAGGATTACGCCCGACAGCTGAAGGATCCGGCAAAGCACGTTCTTTCAGAAACAAGAAGGTGGGCAGCGCGCCGATGGTGTAGAAGGCCGCTGTAATCAACATGGTTATCGGTACATATGCGACTGCCGTTTGCCCGGCGTGCTTCGCCCAATTTATATAAAGAATGCAAACGCCAAGCGTTGAAAGCCCACCGAGATAGCCAATCGCCCAGCCAAACGCCGATACGCGGCCCATCTTTTCTCGGGATGCAATCTCTGGCAAGAATGCAGCAACCAGGTCTTCCGCAGTGCCGTATGCGAGATTCGCTAAAGTCAACAACACAAGAGCAAGTACATAATCGCCAATCGAAGTGCTGTACAAGCCGGCCGTGCATCCAATGCACAAAACAGTGGCGAACGCCAAAAGTTTCTTCTTGTTAGCATGGGCATCAGCGATGGTGCCAAGTATTGGCGCGGTCCCGACTACTAAGAGGCTAGATATTGAAATAGACAAAGTGAGCAAGAATGTTCCCAAGCCGGGCTTCAACCCGGATTGAGAACCGGCAATTACGTCCACAAAGAAGGCATTGAAAATCGCTGTGGTCACGACCGTTGTGTACGCAGAATTGGCAAAGTCATACATCGCCCATGAAAGGACCTCTCCTTTCCCAGCAGGCTTGACGCTGCTATTCAGAGCATGTTCGTGTTCCGGCAATTACTTCAAAGCCCCCTTCCGCTGGACTTTGCTATGGTTCTCAAAAAACTGCCACATAAGTTCTGTTGCGTTTAGTCCATGACACGCGCGTCCAATTAAGCGCGGCGGCAAATACTGTGCTCCCGGTTCAGGACCCGGCCAAGCGTGACCGGCACCTTCGATTGTATAGAGAACAACCTCTCCTTCGTCTCCAGCTTCTCCAAAAACAGTTTTGTTGACACGCATGTCCGGATCGGTCACGGGAACGGAACTTATTTTGGGTTTTGCAGTACAACCGTTTCTTGCTGCCCAAAGCTGCACCGTGTCCGCCACCGAGATCACGGTGCCCAATTTTTTGCGCAGCAGATGCACTTCGCCACCGTCAAATGGCACAAGTGGATCATCGGTTCCGTTAAAGATAATTGCAGGCAAGGGATCGAACCTTCGCTTATTCTCAGCCCACTGCTTTGCCAAATTCTCAGGTAAAGCCCCTACAACAGGCGCTATCGCGGCGATCTTTTCTGGCGCCTCAAGTCCCAAGCGATACGACATCATCGCACCATTGGAGATACCACTGACAAAAATTCGACTTGAATCGATCTTATATTCCGCTTCCATCTTTTTGATCAACGCCACGATAAACCCAACATCATCAATGTTCTCATTGAGCGATCGATAACTCTGCTTGCGCCCATCATTCCAATGCCTATCCACTCCTGCAGGCGCCAAAATAATGATGCCATGTTTCTCAGAGAGGGGACCGAAGCCGGTGAATGCAAGCATCCTCCTTGCTAAACCGCCTCCGCCATGCAATAGAACTAGAAGCGGTGCTGGCTGCTTGGTTGCGTATGATTCCGGCACATGGACGAAATAAGTTCTCTCTATGCCACCGTGCAAAATTGAGAAACGTTGCTGCTTCATACCTGCGTCCGTGACATCTAAGATCTTTGAGGGCTCAGACAATGCTGGTGCGAAGAATGTCAAAAAAGCTATGACCAGGAAAAGCAGCAGCATACAGAGCCTCAAGAATGGCTGCTCAACATGGTAACATCATTGACTTCATTTCGAATCCTGAGGTTATCTTGGCGCCGCCCCTCGAAAACGTCAAAGTTGTTGACTTTACACACCTTTTGCCAGGCGAATTGACATCGAGTGTGTTGACCGATTTGGGCGCACATGTCACGCGGGTAGAAAAACTTAAACCAGGATTGGCGCAGTTTCTTCCGCCCATAGTCAAGGGCGAGAGTCTTTATTTCTGGAGCGTCCACAGAGACGAGAAAAGAATTGCGGTTGATTTGAAAAGTGAACGCGCACTGGAAATAGTGCAGCGCATAATCAAAGACGCCGATGTCCTGGTCGAGAACTTTCGCCCAGGAGTGATGGGACGACTTGGGCTCGGCTATGGCAAGTTGCACAAAATTAATCCGCGGCTCATCTATTGCTCCATATCTAGCTACGGGCAAAACTCCACGTACAGCCAGCGACCAGGGCATGATGTAAATCTACAAGCCGAAACAGGAGTTATGCATCTTTCTCGTTCGGCAGAAGGCGTGCCGCAAATGCCTGGCACATTGCTTTCAGATTTCATGTCAGCGATGCTTGGGTCCATTTCAATCCTGGCAGCATTACATGAGCGCGAACGCACCGGCAAAGGACGGCACCTCGATATCAGCATGTTCGACAGCGTGTTGTGGACACAATGTCTTGCTGCAACATCCAGTCTTTATACCGGGTCTGAGCCACAAGAAGCAGATCCGCGCTATCGTCAGGAGCTGGCTAATTACAACGTTTTCAAATGTAAGGACGGAAGGTACATCGCCGCCGCACCACTTGAGCCACAGTTCTGGGAAATATTTTGCAAGACGCTTGGCCGAGATGATCTACTCAACGTATTCGCCTTCGGTCCGAATGTGAAACTTCGAGACGACCTGGCGGCAGAGTTTCAAAAGAAAACAATGGCCGAGTGGGTTGATCAATTTAGGGACGCCGAATGTTGCATTTCACCTGTTAACACAATTCAGGAAGCGCTACAGTTTATCCCTGCAAAAGAACGCGCGCTTGTTCAAAATTTGATTCATCCGGTGCTTGGCGAGGTCCCACAATTGCGCACGCCACTACCGTTTGATCGCAAGCACGGTGCAGATGTTGACGCGCGAACGGATGTCGCAGCAAGCACCCGCGAATTGCTGGAAGAGCTAGGTTACGACGAGCAAGAGATTGAGTCCTTGATAGAGGACAGAATCGTTCCGGCAAAACAAAAAATCAAGAACTAACGGCTCCTGATCTGCTAGTTAAATCGAATATCTGAATTCGGCAGGCCGCCCGGATTATGCCACCATTTTGGTCCTAACAGCGAACGGAGCATACGTTGCTTCAAGCAAAAACTCAGCGAGTGCTGCTACTGAAAATGGTTGGAAAGTGCCACGGATGCAGTGTATTGCTCACGATACGGTCCGCGAATTCTCCCAAGCTTCCTCCGCGGCAATCCATCCATGTTTTTTCCGCAATTTTTGCCCCCTAACCCGGGGGGAAGCGGCCACGGATATGCAAATATGCCCTATCATATGCAGCATTGCCTAATAGGACTGGCGGGGTATATGAGAGACTACTTACATCTTTTTGTGAACGGACAAGAGCACAAAGTTAGTGGCAGCGAGGCTTTTCAGCCGCTGTCCACATTCTTGCGCTGGGGACTCGGTAAGACCGGGACCAAAATTGTTTGCGAGGAAGGCGATTGTGGCGCTTGCACCGTCCTCGTCGGCAAGTTGAAGGATGGAAAAATCGACTACCAGCCAATCAACTCATGCATTCAGCTACTTTATCAAGCCGACCTCAGCCACATAATCACCGTCGAAGGGCTTAAACAGAATGGACACTTGAACCCGGTCCAAGACGCGATGGTTGAATGCCACGGCACTCAATGCGGTTTTTGTACGCCGGGATTCGTGGTCGCCATGTGCGAATACTTCGACCGCAGCAAGTCCCCTTGCGCGCAAGGAATCAAAGACTCCGTTACCGGCAATCTATGCAGATGCACCGGCTACGAGCCAATAATAAAAGCCGGACTCAATGTCGATCTGACCAGCATCGTACCGCTGTCCGAACTTTATCCACCCTCGGAAATGGTCAAGCTATTTGCAGAGAAGCGCAAAGAGTCAGTGCTGATTAAAGCCGAAGGAAAAACAGTCTTCCTGCCTGCAACGCTAGCCGACGCATCAAAATTCAAGTCAGAAAACCAGGACGCAATCATAATCGCAGGCGGCACCGATGTCTGCGTAGTGATGAACAAACGTGC
The DNA here is from genome assembly GCA_021732085.1 of Candidatus Obscuribacterales bacterium. Taxonomy (GTDB): domain Bacteria; phylum Cyanobacteriota; class Vampirovibrionia; order Obscuribacterales; family Obscuribacteraceae; genus JAIEPM01. Next base: position 41,991 of record JAKFVQ010000009.1, read on the forward strand.
CTACGCGCCAAATGTGGTGATGAATTTCTGCAATATCGATGGACTGAGTGAAATCAAAATCGGCGACGGAAGAATCCACGTCGGTGCAACTGCAACTCTAGCCAAGCTCGAATCCTTCGTAAAAGACAAAGTGCCCGAGTTCTTTGACCTCCTTTGGGTGTTCGGCTCTCCGCAAATAAGAAACGCAGGCACCCTCGCAGGCAACATTGCAAACGCATCGCCAATCGCCGATACACCGCCATTCCTCTTCGTTATGGATGCCGTCATCAATCTTGTCAGCACCAAGGGAAGCAGACAAGTGCGCATCAATGACTTCTACAAGGGCTACAAGAGGTTCGACATGAACAAAGATGAGTTCATCAGCTCAGTCGAAATCCCGCTGCCCGCAAAGGGTGAAATGGTCAGACTGTACAAGGTATCGCGGCGCAAACATCTCGATATCTCGACAAATACAGCTGCTTTCAAGTTCAAATTGAACGGCAATAAGATCGAAGACATAGCTATCGCCTATGGTGGCGTCGCAGCTGTGATTTTGAGACTACCCAAGACAGAAGACTTCTTGAAAGGCAAACAAGTAGACCTCGACGTCTTCCAAAAGGCAGCCGACATCGCCGTCAGCGAAATCACCCCGATAAGCGACGTGCGCGGCTCACGAGAATTCCGCTTGCAATTAGCGAAGAATCTCTTGAGCAAACTATATTATGAAATCACCGAAGGGAGGATTGCAGCATGTCAGCAGTAGGACGGGACATTCCGCACGACTCTGCTAAGGGACACGTTTCCGGCGAATCGATTTATATCGACGATATTCCTCCCGTGCGCGGTGAGCTTTTAGTTGACTTCTATTATGCGAAGACTTCTCACGCGAGAATTAAATCGCTCGATCTCAAAGAAGCTGCGAAAGTGCCTGGAGTCGCAGCGCTCTATACGCATAAAGACCTGCTCGGCAGCAATATCTTCGGACCCATAACTAAAGATGAGCTGCTATTGGCCGAACACGAAATTATGTTCATGGGACAGCCCATCGTGATTATCGCCGCGGATGATCGAAAAGCCATTGAAGCTGCAAAGGCTGCCATCAAAATTGAACTAGAACCACTGGAGGCCATTCTCAGCATCGATCGTGCCAAAAAATTAAAGAGCGAGATCGGTCCAACACGCCGAATCAAACGCGGAGATGTTCAGGCAGCGCTGAAGAGCGCCACCCACATTCTGGAAGGGACCTTCCGAAACGACGGACAAGAGCACTTCTATTTGGAATCGCAAGCGGCTTTGGTTTATCCAAAGGAAAACGATCAAGTCGAAGTTCATTCCTCGACACAACATCCTAGCGAAGTGCAAGAAGTTATTGCACACTTCCTCGGAGTGCCGGTCAATCACGTTGTTTGCATCACGAAACGTATGGGCGGCGGATTTGGCGGCAAAGAATCGCAGGCTACCCATCCGGCTGTGATGGCATCATTGGTCGCGCACAAAACTAAGCGCGCAGCTCGCATCGTCTTTAACAAAGATCACGACATGCAATGTACCGGCAAACGTCACCCATTCCAAAACGACTACAAAGTCGGTTTCGACAAGGATGGGCGCATAACCGCACTGTGGGCGCACTTGTATTCCGACGGTGGCGCTTACAACGACCTTTCGTCAGCAGTTATGGCGCGTGCCATGTGTCACATCGACAATGCCTACTGGCTGCCTATCGTGGATGTAACGGGCACGATTTGCAAAACGCACCTTCCGCCGAACACAGCATTCCGCGGCTTTGGCGGTCCGCAAGGAATTGCCACCATCGAAAACATCATGGAAGAGATTGCTGCCTTCCTGGGAAAAGACCCGCTCGATGTGCGCAAAGTGAATCTGTATGGAGTGGGCGAACGCAACATTACTCCGTATGGCGAAATTATTTTCGACAACAACTTGCACGAGATCTTCGACACTCTGGAAATCAGTTCCGCTTATGTCAAGCGCAAAGCCGAAGTGGACAAGTTCAACAAAGAATCGAAAACACATCTGAAAGGCATCGCGCTGAGCGCAGTCAAATTCGGAATCAGTTTCAACACCAAATTCTTGAACCAGGCGAACGCCCTGGTCAACATATATATAGACGGCAGCATTCAAGTTTCAACCGGCGCCACCGAAATGGGGCAAGGCGTGAACACGAACATCAAACAGATTGTCGCCAGCGAATTCGACATCGAGCCTGATCAAGTAATTGTGATGCCAACATCGACCGAAAAGAATAACAACACTTCAGCGACAGCCGCATCCAGCGCGACTGACTTGAACGGCTCAGCCGCCGTGATTGCCTGCCAAAAGATCCGCGAAGGTCTAACCGATTTGGCGGCGCATCATATCGCATCGAAAATTCCCGACATAAATCCGTCGCCATCAAGCATTAGATTCGAAGGCGGATTCGTCTACGACCGTCGCCGTCCAGATGAGCGGCTTACGTTCAAAGAACTGGTGAAGATTGCTTATATGAATCGCATCAGTTTGGGTGAGCGCGGATATTATGCGACTAAAGGATTGGATTGGAGTTGGGATGCGGGCCCAGAAGGGACAGCATCGGGACATCCATTCCTGTATTACACACAAGGTGCCGCAGTATCCGAAGTCACCATCGATAGATTCACCGGCGAATTGAAAACCGATCGCGTGGACATTCTCATGGACATTGGTAAGCCAATCAATCCTGGAATCGCACGAGGACAATTGACTGGTGCATTCATCCAAGGAATGGGATGGGTAACAACGGAAACGTTGAAATACGCAGAGGATGGCACGCTATTGAGCCACTCGCCTACGACATACAAAATTCCAAACATCCAAGATACTCCAGAAGTATTCAACGTAAATTGGATTGACGCAGAAAACACCGTCAACGTGAAAGGAACCAAGGCTATCGGCGAACCACCGCTCTGCTTGGGACTATCCGTTTGGTGCGCAGTAAAGTACGCGTTGCGCTCAGTTTCCGGAACCGAAATTCCGAAGCTAATCCTGCCAGCCAGCAATGAAGAAATCGTCATGCGCCTGGCCGAATACGAAAGCAAGTCCGTACAAAAGAAACACGCCGACGCACTAACACAATGAGAGGGCTAAACGGGGGCACAGGCTTCCAGCCTGCTCCGGAAGGCAGCTAGGTAATTCGGATGTACAAAAGAGTAGAAATGAAAGGAATCTATGAGCCGCTATTTTGAAGAGGTCAACAAACTCCTCTCCGAACAAATACCTTTCGTTTCAGTAATCCTCGTCGATGCAACCGGAAGTGTGCCGCAAGATGCCGGCACAAAGATGTTAGTCACCGAGAGCGGATTACACTTCGGCACTGTAGGCGGTGGCAAGGTCGAAAAGAAAGCCATTGAGGAAGCTCAGGCTCTTCTAAAAACCGACGACCGTTCCATCCGCACCAAATTCTTCAACTGGAGCCTCGACCGCGACGTTGGAATGACCTGCGGCGGCTTGGTAAAGTTGTTCATGGAGAAGCACAACACCACGACATGGAACATTGTCGTATTTGGTGCCGGTCACGTAGCAAATGCTTTAATCGACGTCATACACCCACTGGATTGCCGAATCACGTGTATCGATCCGCGCCAGGAATGGCTCGACAAGCTGCCCGAATCTGCCTCCCTCAAAAAAATCCACGCCGAAGACATGGTGAGCGCAGTAAAGGATATCCCCGAAGGATCCTTCGTACTGCTCATGACCATGGGTCACACTACAGACAAACCAATTCTGTTAGAGATTTTACGGTCACGCAAATTCCCATATCTCGGAGTAATTGGAAGCGAAGCAAAAGCCGTGCGCCTCCGCACCGACGTCAAAGAGGCCGGGCTCCCAGAAGAGAAAAACAAAGAATACTTCTGCCCAGTAGGACTGCCCATCGGCACCAACCACCCCCGAGAAATAGCCATCAGCATCAGCGCACAGCTAATACAAGAGCGCGATCGCGAAAAACCCCTTTAACCGATACTTGCTCATCAGGTCGAACAAGGTGTACACTTAGACTGTACACTGGCTGGAGCTGCAGATGAAAAAACACAGAAAGAGCCCAGCAAAGCTGACCGTTCAGACACTAGGGAAAACCATGGTTCGGCAAAATTTTCTGTCAATGGTTGATAAGGTAGCTGAGGAGCATATTCTTCTAGAGATTACTGATAGAAATGTCCCAGTCGCCGTAATGGTCAGCTATCAGCAATGGATTGCCTTGCTCTCAAAGGAGCAAGCGGAAAGCAAAAGTCCCGAAGACTTGAGAGGGTCTATCAAAATACAAGGGGACCTTGCCGACAGCAACGTAGCCATTTCCAAATTGTTCATTGACTCGGCGAAAAAGTCAGCACATGAACTGACTAAATAATGCTTCTGGTCACTGATACCCATCCTCTCATTTTTTACTTCTCTAACAGCAAGGGAAAGTTGAGCAAAAAAGCGGCCCGCGCTTTCAATGCAGCGGTAGAGGGGAACACGGCAATCTATATTCCGGTTCCTGTATTCTGGGAGTTATCGATTCTTTGTGAAAACGGAACGATCCAGTTGGAAATGCCTTTTGATACATGGATTGACAAAATCCTAAAATTGCCAATGTTTATCGTGGCCGACTTCGATCTCGATACCATCAAATTAGTGCACAAGACTAACTTCAGCAAAGATCCATTCGATAGGTCAATCGTTGCAACGGCCCTTCAGTTAGATTTGCCTCTGATTACTAAAGACTCGCAGATCCACGAGAGCGAACCTTGCAAGATCTTTTGGGACTAGGCGCTTTAGTTCGAATGTCACTTCTGATTCTCCAACCTACAGGGCCGAATTACAAAAAAAAGCGAACAGGGCGAGACAAATTATGCCTCGCCCTACCGTTTTTACCGTTTTAAGTCTTACGACCGTGAAGTCACTTCAGCATCGATGATGTCTGAGCCATCGCCGTTGCCGCTTTGTCCTGGTTCGCTTCCGAAGGGACCATTTGCGGCGCCGGGTCCGTAACCAAACGGGTTGCTTCCTGCTCCGAATGGATTGCCTTGACCAAATGGATTTGCGCCTTGAGCAAATGGGTTTGCACCGGCGAATCCACCTGGACCAGCTTGCTGTTGAGCTTGTTGCGCCTGCTGCGCCTGGGCATAAGCTTGCGATAAGGCTTGCTCAAACTTGGACAGCTCGGCTTTGAGCTCATCAGTCAAGTTTTTGAGCTTATCCGACTCCGCATCTTGCTTCAGTGCTTGCTTCAATTCGTCAATCAAGTTCTTAATCCGGGCACTATCAGCGGTGACACCACTTTGCTCGAGATCTTTCAACTTGTGCTCGACTTGATAGCACATGCTATCAGCCTCGTTGCGGATTTCGGCACGGTCACGCAACTTTTGGTCCTCAGCCGCGTGGCTTTGAGCTTCGCGCACCATGCGTTCGATGTCTTCCTTATTCAAGTTGGTGCTGGCAGTGATAGTGATCTTCTGCTCCTTACCACTATTCACGTCTCTTGCTTTGACATTGAGGATGCCGTTGGCGTCGATGTCGAATGACACTTCAATTTGCGGCAATCCACGTGGCGCTGGCGCAATTCCCTCTAAACGGAAGTCACCGAGCAACTTATTATCGCGAGCCATCGGACGCTCACCTTGGAAGACCATAACGTCTACCGCAGGTTGCATGTCTTGAGCAGTCGAGAATATTTGCGACTTGTGAGTCGGAATTGTTGTATTCCGCTCGACCAGTTTGGTGAATACACCGCCCATGGTTTCGAGCCCGAGAGAAAGTGGTGTCACATCGAGCAACACGACATCTTTGACCTCACCGGCTAGAACGCCAGCTTGCACTGCAGCGCCAACCGCAACAACTTCGTCTGGATTTACGCTCTGGTTCGGATCTTTGCCCCCAGTAAGCGAACGGACGAGTTCTTGGACAGCAGGTATTCTGCTGGAGCCTCCAACCAATACGATTTCGTCGATCTCATTTGCCGAGAGTCCTGAATCCTTCACAGCTTGTTGGACTGGGCCACGGCAACGTTCAACCAATTCCTTAGTCAGATCGTTGAACTTCGCACGGCTCAATTTCAGATCAAGGTGCTTGGGCCCATTGGCGTCCGCCGTAATGAACGGCAAGGAAACACTGGTTTCCATAATCGAAGATAGTTCAATTTTGGCTTTCTCCGCCGCCTCGGTCAAGCGTTGAAGAGCTTGATTGTCCTTTCTCAGGTCAATGCCTTCTTGCTTCTTAAACTCATCGGCAAACCAATCAACCAGGCAACGGTCAAAGTCATCGCCGCCCAAGTGTGTATCACCGGAGGTAGCTTTAACTTCGTAAACACCGTCGCCGACTTCTAATATGGATACGTCGAATGTACCGCCGCCCAAATCGAAGACGAGAATCGTGTGCTGTTTATGTTGCTTGTCCAGACCGTAGGCGAGCGCGGCAGCTGTCGGTTCGTTGATGATTCTTAGAACATCCAATCCGGCAATTTGGCCGGCATTCTTAGTTGCCTGCCGCTGCGAATCATTGAAGTAAGCCGGCACCGTGATGACGGCGCTGGTGACTTTTTCCCCGAGATACTTCTCAGCATCTTCCTTCAATTTGCGAAGGACCATTGCCGAAAGTTCCTCTGGAGTATAGTCGCGTCCACCTAGAGAAATTTTGCAAGCACCGTCAGGTGTTGCATTTACCTTGTAAGGTACGATTTTTCGTTCGGACTCCACTTCATCGTAGCGGCGACCAACAAATCGTTTTATAGAATATATTGTGTTCAAGGGATTGAGCACAGCCTGACGCCTAGCGAGCTGGCCGACAAGGCGCTCACCTGACTTCGAGAATGCCACTACAGACGGGGTCGTGCGGCCGCCTTCCGCATTTGCGATAACCGTTGGTTTGCCGCCTTCCATGACAGCAACTACGGAGTTGGTTGTACCAAGGTCAATGCCTACAGATTTTCCCATACCTTAACCCTCTGTTTTGATGTATTGCCGCGAAACGATCTCCACGACGGCTTTTTTGCCCCCGCAATAACAGAAAGAATTTGATTTCGCTCCACCCGGCCCGCATCATCTTCCCTTAGCTCGAAGCTTGGAATAATGTTCCGCTTCGTATGAGGTCGACCTGCGAGTAGGTCTATTTATTACTTACAACGCATTTCGCTGCTCTCGAAAGTCGTCAACCTTTTCTTAATAGTTCAACGCCAAAGACAGCACTGGCAAGGCTTTACCACTCAGCAACGGCGGTATTTATGGGGCACCTACAAGAATGTAAGGGTTTGTCAGGAAAAACCTGACAGGACGTACCCCATATTTCTATCATGCCAAGCCTTTATTTACGGGCGGCCTAGCTGAATTCCACATTTAATTTAACCCGAACTAATAGGGCAAATCGGGCAAAAGACGGGTGTCTTGGGAACTTGAGGCACTTATACTCTGGGAATCTTCCCACTGACAGAGGAAGAGTTGTCAGGTAGTCTGCTTTTCAACGCAAGAGATGGCATTCCCCGCAAGCAATTTGAGACAAATGAAATTCGGAATCTCCAAAACTACAATCAACCTGAGCATCTGTATCGCAATCAATCTGATTTGTTCCGTGCAGGTGCAAGCGACTGGACTCTCTCAAGTGACCGTAACGCAACCGGAATCGAAAAGCGGAAGCTATTCCAAACCAGTTGTCGTCAAAGCATATAAACAAATTCGCCACGGCAAGTACCAAGAAGCAATCAATGTACTTAAGCCAACACTTAAAACTGATCCGTCAAACGTTGAGGCTCATCGTTATTTGGCATTCAGCTATATGCAGATTGGGCGCCCAGCGGACGCTTTGAACGAAGCATCTAAAGTTGTAGAAAACGGCAAAATCGAACTACCACACGATGCTGTCACTCTCGGAGAAGCACAGTTCTATACAGGTAAGCCAAAAGAAGCAATCGAAAATTATCGCGAAGCACTGCTCCTCAATCCTTTACATATTGATGCTCGCGCTGGTGTGATTCGTTGCTTAATGGCACTGGGCAGATTTACCGAAGCCAAAGCAATTTGCAAACAAGCAGCTTATAATCACCAGGACGAAAAAGGCAAAACCTATTTCCGAAAGTTGCTTCGCGAAATTGACAATAAGACTCAAATTGCCAGCACCTCATTTGGGAGTTGAGCATCATGAAAGCACGATTTCGCATCAATCGACACTCCGGATCGGCAATAGCCGAAGCACCCGTTGCACTCTGGTTTGCAATACTTGCACTGTTTATGCCACTACTGTGCCTGGCAACAATTACACTTCGATATGCATTTGTTGTGACAGCGGCCCATGAAGCGGCCTACCAGGCAGCAGTATCAAAAACCTTCTCAACAGACATTTCCACGACCGATCTTTGTGCTATAAATGCTGCAGATGCGACCGCCAAAAAAGTGGCAAACAGCTTCTCAGGGATTAGCGTTAACACCGTAAGCACAAAAATTATTCAAAGCGACAGCCAAACAAATACACTTCAAGTGCACGAAACTCGACTCAACAACCCAGCCGATACCACAAGATACGTCTATTTGTTGGAGACAACAATTGATGGATTAGTTCAGCCATTGATCCTCGGACACTCCGGATTATTCCAAGACATTCCTGGACTGACGGGCCCGATGCACGTGCAGGTTAGTTCCAGAAAGCTTGCTGAAAATCCGCAGGGGCTCAATCTCTAAGGCACAGCAGGAATCTCCGGAAAATGCAAAAGTTTAGAAGAGTAAGAAACTCCCAAGGTCAAAGCCTTGTGATTATGATCTTCATTATGGCGTTTTTGATTCTTGGCGTTGTTGGAATGTTCGCATTTGAAGTTTCTCGCGCCAATCTTGCCAGAGAAGAACTAAGAGCCGCTTGCCAGGCCGCGGCGTTAGCGGGGGCAGCATCACTTGCCGGATCGGATATTTCTGACACCAGCAATGCACACGAAGAAGCTGTTAAGGCTGCGATGGTGGTGTTCAAAAAGAATAGAGTTATCGGCTTTGGACTAAATGGAGCAACCGAAACAAAAGCAGTCGGTGATCTCCAAACAACGTCTGCGACAGGCGAGTCCAAGGTATATTTCGAGTTTCTCGATCCAAACAACAATAACAAAGTAGTAAATGTCGGAGACGCAACCGGCAAGCTTCTACGAGTATCCGCGGGATTCGGCTTGCAACCGAGCTTCGGACAATACCTCGGAATATCGAATCTGCCCATTCTCGGCATAGCCACAGCCGGTGTCCCGATGCTGGACATCGTTCTGTGCTTCGACGTTTCTGGATCAATTGATGACCAAACCCCAGTTACCTTTGTCAAAAGAATGTGGGACGGCTCAAACGGGAAGATATCTTACGTAAAGACATCGACCACGTCGGGCGCGACAGCCGGGGCTGTCGCTGAAGGGAAGCTTTATGACATAGTCGGACCGCCCGCAACCGGCACAGGATTAAATGGCACTTTCCCCCAAGATCTTTCTGCCTCCTCAACAGGTGGTGTCAGATGGCCGGTTTATTTCTCTGAGAATTCAGGCGCTGGTTCCAACGCAGCAGTCGGTCTGAGAGGAAAAAGCAATGCAGGTTCGCCACCTGGCAATTATCCAGGGCAGGGCGCCGGCACAGGAACGTCCAGAACATTCACTGACCTGGTCGTCAACATCGATGGGAAGAATCAGTTCGCTGGTATCACATCCGATGGGTTCGAGTTTCCTGATTTGGCGACACTGGTAGAAGCCTCGCGTGGCAACTTGGAAGATGAGGATACTTTCAATAACAGCAAGGCGAATACATCTGTCACTGTGGTGCCTAAACCGGGCTATCAACAGAAGTACTTCGATCTTGCACAAGTGAACACACAACCGATTTATTCAGCCCAACAAGCAGCCGATCTGTTCTTCCGAATCTTGAATCACGATACTGACGCTCACTTTGGCTTAGTGGCATTCTCCGATCCCGGCGGCACATCACCAACAGATGCACCAAGTGACTGGAAAGTAGATAACAACTATCAAAGTGCTGGAAAGGGAAACTATCCACGCCCGCAGATCGTGCTCGATCCCACAATTCACTCCACTAACTTCACAACAATCGTGGACGTATTACCGAAAACACGCGCGTTCGGAAGCACCAACATTGGTGACGCCATGAACAAGGCTTTGTCCCAGTTGAAAAACCACAGCCGAATTGGCTCCCGAAAGGCGATCGTTGTTTTCACGGACGGACAGCCTACAGCAGGTGGTCCGCTTGATTCGGATCCATGGAAGAATGCCCGCAAAGCAGCCAAAGCTGCAAAAGCTGAAGGGATTCCGGTGTACACCATCGGACTTGCGCAAAATGCAGAGATCATTCCCGGGGAGAAAGCCATTCTCAACGACTGGAATAGCAATGAAGACAGCGGTGGTATAGCAGGGATTGCTGGAAACGGAGGAAGATTCTTTCTGGTGACCAATCAGCAAAATCTCCGCTATACATTCGAAAATCTGGCAAGACAACTAGTCCTCCTTGTCAGGGGTGAATCGTCATGAGAAAGGAGCTAGCAGGTAGAGCAGACTCACGCGCCAATAAAGCCGCAAAAACAGTGAACAGAAATGCTCGAGGCAAAGCCCCTGGCTGTTCCAAAAGAGCTATGCGCCATCGCAACAGGAGGGGAATACATTTAGTCGAACTTGCCGCCAGTGCAGTGGCACTGTCTGTAATGGCAATGTTTTGCCTTGACGCTTGCGTAGTTTTGATTGGATATCAATTCAATGATGCTTGTTGTCGCGATGCGGCCAGAGCAGCCAGTCAAGCAAAAGACGCAGCGTCCGCCTTGAAAGTCGCCCGAACCACAGTTCTAGCTCACAGGGCAGATGGCTATTTCTGCTCTCAACCAAACGTTGCAGATGCAGACGTGATGTATCAAGATTATGGTGGCAACATCTCCTCTACTAACGTGCCTCACGTAACAGTGAAGACAACCTGCAACGTGAAAATGCCGGCACCGCTCTTCTTTCTGGGCGCAAATTTGAAAGATGATGGCACGTTCCAATCCATTTGCGAATACACATTCCCGATCACCAATATCAACATCAACATCCCGGGCGAGAACCCCTAACAAAACAATGCCCTCTGCAGGGCGAGTCAAGAAGCCATACCCTAGCCAAAAGGCGAGCGTATCACGGACGCTTTATCAGACCCCCAAACTTGCATGCACCAAAAAACGTACGGTATCATATGTGGTACCTCAGAGTGGTATCATGCTTCGAATCGCACAAGTCATTTTTATTCTGTTCGTAGCACCGATGGCGTGCATTAATTATCTGATCAAGGTAAATCAGTTACTTGATCTAACCACCCGAAAGTCGTTTCACAAGTAATTCTGAATCAATAAACAGAGGATGACACAACTCCAGATGCTAATAGTTTTGGCACCCTCATTGGGCGGTCTTAGAAGATGTGCGCCTTTTCTCACCATGACAACTATCGCATAGCCGGACCCTTCAGCTGTTTTTGCTCAGGTTTCGGGACAAATGGAGCGAAAGAGCCGGGTTGTCATGGTGAGAAAAAACTCCAAAAATCAAAGGAGCACAAAAGAAGCATCGAAAACTCACAGGTTTGTTCGAAAAGCACTGCGGTCCAACACTACACCGTGGCTTTCATCAATTCTTGTTGTGCTTGCGTTGTCTTCTGAAATGCATTCTGCAATTTGATCAAATAATCTCCGTCAGCAGGCTGATCGCCAACGAAGGCCCTGCTAGCGTCTGTCAGAAAAGCATCTGCTTCTTTCAAGATATAGCGAACATTATCCAACTTCGATTTCAATTCGTCCTTACTGCTCAGGTCCTTGAGTTGGCTATCAATCCCGGCGCGCACCTCAGCCATCCCTACCAGCATTCCAACAGCGCCAGCCTTCTCGAAAGCATCATCGTATTTGTTTTCCTGCATTGATCGTTCAGCGGTCTCTAAGCTGTACTTCGCAAGAGACAGGTCTACACTCAATCCATCAGGTGCTTTGTACGAACTAATCACATGCTCAGAGCTTGTAATCACGGCGTTTGCGCGTTGCCCTGCCTGCTGATCAGACATCAACTGCTGCCAATTCGAGTGCAACTCTGACAAAATCTTGTCTGCTTTCGACAGGAGACTCTGCCATTCATCAGCTTTTCCTGTCCACTCTAACTTTGCCTTCGACTCCTTCATCTCGCGTACGGAATCGAGCGCGTCCATGTAAACTCTCAGAGTAGCTGGTCGGCAATAAGGACCTTCAAGTTCCGGTTCCGATTTCTCGACTAAAGCATCAATTTGCTCAAACTTATGACTCAAATCGGCCGAAAATTTCAGTTGCTCTTCCGAAGGCGACTCAGCGAGCTCATGACCCTTCTCAATGTCTTTGGATGGCATTGGATGAGACTGCACCGCTCGTTCGGGCGCCGGAGTTCTGTTATCTTCGGCAGCACTATTTGAGGGTGTCTTTGCCGCCGCTGCGGCAGTTTTAGCAGAAGCTTTCATCCCTTCGTCTGTATGTTTGGCGACTTCTTTCGGCGTATCAGTTTTTTGATCGTTACTAATAGGATTGGGACTCGGCTCCGGCTTAAAGAAGGCGTTGCCGCTTCCCTGTGCTTGGTAATTCTTGTCTCCGCCATTTCCACTGCTATGCTGCACAGTCTTTGGAGTTGGCTGCCTGTCGGCAGCCTGCTGTGGTGAGCGCTGCGGATCGCCCATCCCCGCCAGGGCTCCCTCCTCTTCCCTCTGTCGTCTTAGAATGACAGCCCGGGTGGCAAAACCTACAACAACTGCAACTCCAGCAACAGAAAGCACACGTAACAGTATTGGAAACATACAAATCCACCCCGAGCAGTAAGTACCGAAGGATGCCGTTATTCGATTCTATATATTCAAATCATGCCAGATGTATAACTCCCTGGCAGATGAGAATTCAAACCTTTATCTACCATTAGTGAAAAGACTAGTGTTTCAAGGTTTTCCAAGCTTGGTTTAAAGTCGCCAGGCTGCAAGCCTGTCACAATGGAAGCCAACATAAATCAGTTTCGCCCCTTCTCGTCAGCAAATTAAGTTAGTGGCCGTTTCGCAGTTCCTTTTAGATTCTGTCCTCGAAGAACGATTTGGTTTGGGCTCATTTCGTCCAAAGCAAACGGAAGTGATCGAGTCGGTCATGAGCGGCAAACACACACTGGCGCTTTTGCCGACAGGCTACGGCAAATCCCTTTGCTATCAAGTCCCAAGTCAAATTTTGAGCGGGATGACAATCGTCGTGTCGCCTCTGATTGCGCTAATGCAGGATCAGCTTAGCGCCTTGCACAAAAATGGTGTCCGCAATGCAACCGCACTGAATAGCTCACTTTCACAGTACGAATTAGAATCGTGCTTGTGGCAACTTGAAAATGGCGAAATCAAATTGCTCTACTTGGCCCCCGAACGATTCGAATCGCAGCGTTTTCGCAAGTTACTTCCACAGCTCGATATCTCGCTTATAGTTATCGACGAAGCGCATTGCATAAGCCAATGGGGACACGACTTTCGACTTCAATACAGAAACTTGAGTGCGCATTTGGCACAACTTTCAAAAGCAACAGTGCTCGCTCTGACAGCAACCGCTACACCTTTTGTTCAGCGCGACATTGTACAGACGCTCGGCGTCCCACGCATGACGATAGTCTCGGCAAATTTCGATAGACCCAATTTGCGATTTGAAGCGAAGAGTCTCAAATCAAGTTCTGAAAAAGAGATGCATTTATTGGAACGATTGAAATCCAATAACGACACCGCAATCGTTTATACGAGCAGCCGTAAAGAAACAGAACGGTTAGCAGCCTTGCTAAATGAAAATGGTATTGCAGCCGGTTTCTATCACGCCGGACTGGATACTGGTGCCAGACAAAAAACACAATTCGATTTTCAAAACGGGAAGTTTCGAACCATTGTTTGCACCGTCGCGTTCGGTATGGGCATTGATAAATCAGACATCAGGCAAGTCATCCATTTCAACTTGCCATCGTCCCTGGAGAGCTATTACCAGGAAGCGGGAAGAGCCGGGCGCGATGGAAATCATGCGCGCTGCCTCTTACTTCACCAAGCCAAAGATATCAGCACCCAAAAATGGTTGCTCGGGCAAAACTATCCGTCGACAGACGAATTGAAGTTGATGTTCGACTCCGTGAAAAGTCGCGGAATGGCAGGAATAAAAGCCGCCGAATTGGCGGGAAAATTGGCGCTTAAAGAAGCTGCCGTGCAAAGCGGATTGAACTATCTCAAACAGATACAGGCACTCGATACAGCTTCCGATGGATCTTTCTTCGATCGCTCATTCGATAGGTCACTTATTGATTTTGATGGAATCGAAAAAAGAAAAAAAATGGAACTGGAGCGTTTACAAAAAATCATAGATTACGTTTCCAGCCAATCTTGCCGTCGTGAATACATTCTCGACTATTTCGGCCAGGCTCTTTTGGATGCTTGTTCCGGCTGCGACGCTTGCAACTAGCCTAATTTTTCCAATTCCGCTGTTGGAATTCCTTGTACTAATCTGTGAACAAGGAGGTTCACTAGTTCACGGTTTGACCAAATTGACTACCTATGACCAATTGACCAAAATTACCATTGACCAATTCGACCACCACTGACAAATGACCGCTTACTAAACCCGCATTTGCTTAGCAGTGCACTTTGTTTCCCGGCATTGCTAAGCAAATGCTCCCTTATCCCCTAAGCATCACCTTTCGCAAGCATCGAGCTTGCGTGTTTTGGTATGTGCTTTAAACAGCGTTGAAAATTTTGCTTGCTACCTGCAAGCCATTTCGAGGATAGTTCCATGCGTGCTTTTTCATCCATTTTAAGTTCCATGCTCGCTTTCAGCATGATGATATCCGTAACCACTTCCGGCATGTGTGCTCCTGAGGCAGCACTTGATGCAGCGCCCCAAGGCATCTCCTCCGACTTAGAAAAAGAGTGCCAGGCCAAGCAAGACCGCTTGCAATTAGCGATTTCGAAATTCAGAGAAATGGGCATCGGTGTCGCACCGTTTCAATCACAACTCGATGAGTCCAAGCAGCTCCTTTCGGAGGGCAAACAGACTGAAGCATCAAGCATACTCGGCCGCCTCGAACGAAGCCTGGTCGACCAACAAAATCGCTATTACAACAACAAATGGCAAACCTGGCATAACGAAAGAAAACTGCTAACGCAAGCATTCATAAGGCGCGGCGTCGCAGCCAATCCGCCAAGAACAATCAAATCGAACAGCATGTCCAAAGCAGTCGGTTCAGTTGTTTCGAAAAAGGACACAAAATACAACCCTGTGATTTATCCGATCGCCAGGTAAGACAGAATCTACAACAACAAATTCTGTATCCAGATCTCAGCCGAACAATTCAGTGCGACGAATTGGACAAATTCAGCGCGAATAGCAAGTTCAGCCCGAGATCAGACGAGATCAGCGTCACCAATAGCCGAATCAACAAGTTCGGCACGACCAGAATTCACTTCCGGAACCGAGCCAAAGGCGCCATTCCACGCCGCCAAGCGGACCGAAGTATGAGATTTCGGTAAGCCTCTATTCAATATACAAATGATCGCTTCTTGATATGCGACAATTCTTGTGATTTTCGCGACAGTTTCACTTAGAAATGGACTTCGGGTAGAAGTCTGGGCTGTTGCGTATATGAGGTTCTCGATTCAATGAGCAGCTCCGTTCACACGGCCGAAACCAGAAATCTGCAAGCCTTACGAGCACTTGAAGATGCCATCAGACGAGACCTGGACCTGCTGAACTATCCTGCGCGCGAGTGGGTCCTTTCCAGGGAAAGTTCAAAAGGGCAAAAAGTCCTCGATGTCATTATCATCGGCGGCGGACAAGGCGGATTGGTAAGCGCCTTCGGTTTGCTGCGCGAAAAAGTGAAAAACATTCTGGTTATCGATGAGAATCCGGAAGGGCGCGAAGGTCCCTGGCTAAACTTCGCACGAATGCATACGCTGCGAACGCCAAAACATTTGACCGGTCCAGACCTCGGGCTTCCAAATCTGACGCCACGCGCCTGGTACGAAGCGTTGTTCGGCAAGGAAGAATGGGACAAAGTCGGACTAATTCCGAAAGAGCACTGGGCAGAATATCTTCGCTGGTATAAACAACTTCTCGGCATTCCGGTGCGCAACTTGACCAGAGCAGGCGCGATTGAGTGGAACGAAAGCGAAAAATGCTTTTCGATTCCACTAACTGATCTGGTGCTCAATACAACTGAAGTAGCATTGGCTCGGAAGGTCGTTCTTGCAACAGGCATTGATGGGAGCGGGCGCTGGGACGTGCCCACCATGATCAGCGACAAAATAACACGCAAGCACTACGCACATACGCGTGATGAAATCGATTTTGATCAGTTAAATGGCAAAGTAGTTGCAGTCCTTGGCGCTGGTGCATCAGCATTTGATAACGCTTCGGTGGCGCTAGAAAAAGGAGCTAAGGAAGTTCACCTCTTTTACCGGCGTGGAGATTTGCCGAATATAAATGCCTATCGCTGGGCGGAGTTCGTTGGTTTTCTGAAGCATCATTCGGATCTTCCCGATAAGATGAAATGGCGATTCATTCGTCAGATTCTGAAGATGGGGCAATTGCCACCAACCGATACATTTGCGCGCGCAACAAAGAATCCGAACTTCCTGCTCCACGGCAACAACAAGTGGAATGGCATAGAACAAGAGAACGGTCACGTCAAAATCCAAAGCACGGCAGGCGAATTCCACGTTGATTACATAATCGTCGGCACAGGTTGCGTCACGGATCTATCACTCAGACCCGAACTGGAAAAAATCGTGGACAAGATCGCACTGTGGAAGGATCGCTTCACTCCGCCCGAGAACGAACGCAATGATGACATGCTACGCCACCCTTATCTTGGCTCGCACTGCGAATTCATAGAAAAGGAGCCCGGCTCAGCACCGTATTTAAGTTCCATTTTCAACTTCACTTTCGGCGGATTGGTAAGCATCGGATTTGGTGGCGCCAGCATATCTGGAATGAAGTATGGCGTTCAGAAACTTGTAAACGGAATCACGAAACAGCTTTATCTTGAGGACGCTGATGCGTTCTACCAGTCACTTGAAGAATTTGATCTCAGGGAGTTTTAGACGTGACAAATCAAAATCATGGATTCGGGCTTTACAGCAAAAGGGTATACACGGAAGATGGCGTCAAAGAAGCTGTCGTCGTAATCAAAGACGGAAAAATCGCTGACATCATCGCCCCGGAGCTAGCGCATCCCGACTGCCCCGTTGAGGACGTCAGCAAGTACTGCATTATTCCTGGAATCATCGACAGCCACGTTCACGTGAATGAACCAGGGCGGACAGAATGGGAAGGATTCGAGACGGCAACAAAGGCCGCCGCAGCAGGTGGTATCACTACAATTGCGGATATGCCACTTAACTGCGATCCAGTGACCACAACCGTCAAAGCACTCAAAATCAAACTTCCAGAAACGAAAGAGAAACTCTGGGTCGACTGCGCCTTCTATGGCGGTGTCATCCCAGGCAATGAAGGCGAACTGGAAGAAATGATCGACATGGGAGTCGCCGGCTTCAAATGCTTCCTCATCCACTCGGGCATCGATGAGTTTCCGAATGCCACAGAAGAAGACTTACGCAAAGCAATGCCAATTCTGGCAAAACGCAATGTTCCACTTCTGGTACATGCTGAACTCGATTGCAACCATCACGAAGAAGAGCCGTGGACTGACGAAAAGTCATATCAGTCATTTTTAGCATCACGACCGCGGCGCTGGGAGAATGATGCCATCGATATGATGATCAAGCTCTGCCGAGAGTTCAATTGCCCTGTGCACATCGTTCACCTCTCATCGTCGGACGCACTGCCGTCTGTTTCCCTCGCGAAGAAAGACGGGCTGCCGTTCACAGTGGAAACATGTCCGCACTATCTCAGTTTTGAAGCAGAGAAGATTCCTGACGGCGATCCGCGATACAAATGCGCACCGCCTATCCGTGAGGCAGAAAATCGCGAGAAACTCTGGAAGGGACTCAGCGCAGGAATTATCGATTTTGTCGTGTCGGATCACTCGCCGTGCGTTCCGGATAAAAAATTCCTTTCAGAAGGCGATCTAAAGAGAGCCTGGGGCGGAATTTCGTCGCTACAATTCGGCTTGCCCGTAATCTGGACTCAAGCGCGGGAGCGCGGGTTTGAGCTTGCAGAATTGATCGATTGGATGAGCACACGACCGGCTCGTTTCCTAGGACTCAGCAAGAAGAAAGGCAAAATTGCCGAAGGCTTCGATGCCGATCTCGTTGTGTTCGACCCGGATGCTAATTTCAAAATTAACAAAGACATCATCCAACACAAACACAAAGTCACGCCTTACGAAGGACGAGAACTGAAAGGTGTAGTTCGAAAAACTTTTGTCAGAGGACGTCTCGTATACGAAGACGGACGCCTTACCGCCAGCTCAGCTGGCGAACAAATATTGCACAAACGCGTGGAGATGAAAGCCTGATGGACAGAAATGCTTTGCTTGATGCCGCTGCCTTCACAGGCACCATTGATCTAGCCGCCGAGCGTGTCGGTGGAAAGGTCTTATATGCAAACGATGAATTCTTTGCTGAGAAAGAAAACCTCATCAAGCCCGGCCGCGGCATTTTCATCGCCGATAAATACACCGAACAAGGCAAATGGATGGACGGCTGGGAAACCCGTCGCAAGCGCGTCCCCGGATACGACTGGTGTATTTTGCAACTCGGTATTGCAGGCGAGATTCAAGGACTCGATATTGATACCAATCATTTTCTAGGCAACAACCCGGCATATGCGTCCGTCGATGCTTTGAACACAACAGACAATGTTTCGGTAGAAGATCTCTTGAAAGAAACAACGAAATGGACGGAAATCCTTTCGCGGGTGCCGCTCAAGCCAGGCTCGCAGAACATCTTCGCAGTCGCAAGCAAAGAACGCTGGTCACATTTGCGTCTAAATATCTATCCAGATGGCGGCGTTGCCCGCTTCCGCGTTCATGGTGAAGCAAGACCTGAGTTCGGCAAATTCGGCAAGGATGACATACTCGACCTGGCTGCTGTAGAAAATGGTGGCAAAGTAAGTTGCGCAAGCGACATGTTCTTCGGCAACAAAGACAACCTGATTATGCCCGGCAGATCGCTCAACATGGGCGACGGGTGGGAATCGAAGCGCCGCCGCGGACCTGGACACGACTGGACGATCGTCCAACTCGGACATGCCGGCAATTTGAAAAAAGTAGAAGTAGACACAAACTTCTTCAAGGGTAACTATCCTGATTCTTTCTGGCTCGAAGGCGTTTATGCACCTGGCGAAGAGATAACTGTCTTGAACTGGAATCAGTATGATTGGAAGCCAATTCTTCCACAAACGAAATTGCAAGCGCACCACCAGCACTACTACGATGTTGAGACCGACAAGCAAGGCGCATGGACTCATGTCCGCCTTTCCATCGCCCCAGATGGTGGAGTCAGCAGATTGCGTCTAATGGGCACACTGCACAAAGGTGAAAACTCAGATGCAACAAAAAGGGAAGAAGTAAAAAGTGGAGCTGCACATTAATAGGCTAACTGCTCACGAAGCGGGCGAAGCGTTCAATCGTTGTTGCGGATCAAAAGAGTGGGTCACCAGGATGCTGGCGAAGCGTCCGTTCTCATCCATTGAGAAGATCTTCGAAACTGCAAACGAAATTTGGTGGCAACTGGATCGAAAAGATTGGCTGGAAGCTTTTTCGCACCATCCAAAAATTGGAGACCTCGATAGCTTAAAGAAGAAGTTTGCCGGAACGGCTGATTTGGCTGCCAGCGAGCAGTCCAGCGTGAACACGGCTAGAGAAGAGACATTGCAAGCTCTGGCAAAAGGCAATAAAGAATACGAAGAGAAGTTCGGCTACATCTTCATTGTCTGTGCAACAGGTAAAAGTCCCGAAGAAATGCTCGCCTTGCTTCAGCAAAGACTGCCGAACAATGATGCGGACGAGATCAAAATTGCCGCCGAAGAACAAAGCAAAATAACCAGACTGAGATTGGAGAGAGTATGCCAGTAAGCCCGATCACCACACACATCCTTGACACTGCGCGCGGATGTCCGGCGGCAGGCGTGCCAGTATCCATCGAAATTGAGCGCAGCGGAAACTGGGAAGCGCTATCCAAAGGAAGCACAAACAACGACGGAAGAATCATGGACTTACTTCCTTCCGACAAGCCACTGGAAGCGGGTCGCTACCGCATGCGCTTCGAAACTAGCAGCTATTTCAATGCAAACAATGTGCAGGGCTTCTATCCATATGTAGAGGTTGTGTTCGACATCAAGGCAGCAGGCGAGCATTACCATGTGCCTCTTTTGCTCAGCCCATTTGGGTTCTCAACCTATCGCGGAAGCTAGCTACGACGAACCGGGCCAAAAATGCCCAATGAAGCGTCGAACTTGCTAGCAGATAATCGCAGCAATGCCGCAAGCGATGCCAAGACCGAGACAGAGCTCATCTTCTTTCGTAACGATCTACGCAAAAAACCTGCCAAATACCGCAGCTCCAGCCAAATTCAGCTATCATTTCGATCCCGTTTTCGGGAGAAGCCCTATTTGTCTCTCGATTCATGAAGGAGTGAAGAGGAATGGCGACGAACACGCAGACTAAAACGACAGCAACAGTCAAGGATTTCATCAAGCACAACTTTCGTCATTTCAACGCCGCTGTTGTAGTTGATGCAGCCGAGGCATACATAGCGCACCTGGAAAAAGGCGGCAAAATGTTCATGTCAATCGCCGGTGCAATGAGCACTGCTGAGCTCGGTCTTTCACTTGCTGAAATGATCCGTCAAGACAAAGTTCATGCCATTTGCTGCACAGGAGCGAATCTCGAAGAAGATATTTTCAATCTCGTTGCGCACGATTCTTACGTGCGCGTTCCACACTATCGCCAACTCACACCTGACGAAGAAGTTGAATTGCAAAAGAGGGGATTGAACCGCGTTACCGACACGTGCATTCCCGAGGACACCGCAATTCGAGCAATCGAGCAGCAAGTCTTGGATCTCTGGAAAGCAGCAGATAAAGAAGGAAAGAGATATTTCCCTTATGAATTCATGTACCAACTAATTCGCAACGGAAGCATCGAGAAGTCATATCAGATCGATCCCAAGCACTCATGGCTAGTCGCCGCGGCAGAGAAAAACATTCCGATTTACACACCAGGATTTGAAGATTCCACACTCGGAAACATCTTCGTTTCGCACGTCTACACAGGCGATCTCTCACGCTACGACATCTACAAATCCGGCTTGGAGCAAATGGCTCATCTCATCGATTGGTACAAAGAAAACAACAAAGATGAGTCGATTGGATTCTTCCAAATTGGCGGCGGAATCGCAGGCGATTTCCCAATCTGCGTCGTTCCACTCATCCACCAGGACTTGCAAGAGAAGTGCCGTTACTGGGGTTACTTCTGCCAAATATCCGACAGCACAACTTCTTACGGTTCCTACAGCGGCGCCGTTCCAAACGAGAAGATCACATGGGGTAAGCTCGATGCACAGACTCCGCGCTTCGTGATAGAATCAGACGCCTCGATTGTTGCCCCACTGGTCTTTGCATACGTGTTGGGACAATAAATTCGGCGCTCATGCACGATCGAGCAACGGACTTCTCAGGTAAGGAGAAACAGATTGACTGCGGAAGAGCTGATTGAATTACTCCGGTTGGAGCCGCTTGAATTCGAAGGCGGTTACTTCCAGAGGAACTATTATTCAAACGATGTTCTCCCGCAGTCGCATCTGCCCGAGCGATACCAAAGCGATCACACTTTCGGTTCAGCAATTTACTACTTACTTACTAACGACACCTTTTCAGAATTTCACAGCTTGCTTTCAGACGAGACATATCATTTCTACATGGGCGATCCTGTAGATTTGATCGAACTTCATCCGAATGGTGAATGTACGACTACTGTTTTAGGAAACGATCTCGCGGCGGGGCAAAAGCTTCAGCACACTGTGTTGCGCGGAACATGGCAAGCTTCGTATGTTCGTCCGGGCGGTAATTTTGCCCTACTGGGATGCACGATGGCTCCATCATTTGAAATGTCGGACTGGATAAAAGGGAATTGGGAAACGCTACTACGCTCTCATCCCAAACATCACCAGATCATAATGAAATTGACTCGCAAGTAAGCAAACCGTGGCGGGCGCGAGAAAGCGCCAAGCGTTAAACGCCGACCGCCAGATGCGTTTAACATAGAGCTAACCAGCATTTCACCCTTCCATGGTTTTCCGCCCCGCCATTTGCGGCATATACTGGATGGGTAGCGCCGGAATGATTCATTATGAGCAAGACGATCAAGCTTAAAACGAAATTGAAGGCTGCCGATTGTGCTGCATACTTGAATCAATTCACAGCGGAAAGCGACTCAGGCACCAAGCCTTTAACCGGGTGGGTCGCAAATAAGTCATTCGAATTGGCTCCGAGTCATGCAGGATTATTCAGCATTCAGAGCGTGGGAAACATCAGCGAAGGAACTGATGGCGCGACTGTACATCTAAAAGTTCAGATGTCTAGGTCAAGCAAGCGCATACTCACCATCACTGCGTGCTTGATCCTTGGAGCCTTTGCGGCGCTGGTTCCGTCATACATGCAGGATATGGATGTATTCGGATTCTCATGGGCATTTCTCTTCCTTGTAGTCGTTCCGGCAGCAGTCTGGATTGCAGCATTTATTGCAATTCGAAGAAGCGTGCAGAGCAAGCAGGATCCATTTGTAAATACGCTATGCTCCTCGCTTCAGGCGCAGAAAGTTCAAACCATAACAGAGAACCTTCCCTCAATAGTGCTTGAGCGGGCGAAAGGCAAATCAATCCAATCAGGCAAAATTGTATCTGCTGTTTGGCTAACACTGCATGCGATACCATTCCTGGCCGGATTTGGCGTTGCGAATTATCTTACAGATTACCTTCACAACCGCGCATGGAATGCATGGGTAAATGGAAATTACGCCGAGTCAGAAAGCTATTGCAGACCGATCATGCAAGTAACAGAACTCTTTTACTCCGGCGATCAATCGCGACAAGCATATGCTTATTACATTCTAGCCGAGAATCTACGCTGCCAGGGCAAACTGGACGAAGCGCTGGAGTTTTACAACAAGGCAAAAGCACTTCAAGAGAAGACTCTGGACCGCGACAATCCGATCCTCGCCTGGACCTACGACAACATCGGCAAAATCTACGATGCTCAAAACAACCCACAAGCAGTCGACTATTACAGCAAAGCAATCGACATCTGGAAGAAATCGAATCCGCCCCAAGAAGCACTCATCGCCCGTTCGCTAAATCGCCTGGCGCTCTATCATGCAAAGCAAGGTGACCCAACTCAACTAGAACTGGCAGAGCAAGAACAGCTCGACGCACTCAGCAGAGATAGCCAAAGCTTCCCTTTGACAGATGGGCGAAAGAGCATGACGGTTGCGGAAGATTTGAACGATCTCGCAGTCATCTATTTAGCCGGAAGTAAATTCAAATCGGCTGAGAAACTACTAAATGAATCAATTGATATAAAGGAAAGCCATAATAAATCAGAGGAAAACAAAATCCGACTAGCCAATTCATATACGAACTTGTACTTCGCCAAATCCGGAAGCAAGGGTGTTGGGGAAATGGATAGACTGATGCTCGCCCTAAAGCTACACAACCCGGTCATCACCATCTCTGGACCACCGAACAAGTATTTTTTTCAACAGATTATCGAGAAACTTCGTCCGTCGACCGAATTTCCAAACACAGATAGACGTAGCGATGTCAGATTTGATTATCTATGGGAGCCTGACAACAAAAAGATTGACAGCCAATACCGGCTGCTGCGCGACTAGTGTAGTTGCGGACGCGGAAAAAGTAATTAATCATCACGTGTTAATGGCCTAATCATACTCAATGCCTTAAGGCCCATAGATTGCTTAGTCAGTTGAAGTTCGTAGGTCTGCTGCAAATTCAACCAGAACTCCGCCGAAGTACCGAAAAACCTGGATAATCGCAAGGCGAATTCGGCCTCAATAGCACGCCGTCCATTAATAATTGAACTCACTTCTGCCGCAGACACGTGTAGCCTTGAAGCAAGCTGCTCGATGCTCAAGCCATTTGGAAGCAGAAACTCTTCGTTGAGTACTTCGCCTGGATGAATAGGTTTGTGCACTAATCGTTTCCTCTACCAGTCCACCACCATTATATCTGCCCAAAGAATCTAGCTCCTCAGCTGTTCTAGATGCTTCAGTGCGCTCGATGCGGCTAGCTGCTTTTGCTCAGCGTCATTTCGACTAATCGCGCCTTCTTCGTAGAGTTGCTTAAATGTATTGGCTTCCTTAGCCAATTTGTCGTAAGCGTTCTTCGCGCCGGCTATTTCGGCAGCGGTCGGTTTTGGCGGAGCCTTCACCACAGGTGCAGACGCTATAGCCGTTGCTGGCACTGAATGTTTATTACCAGTCTTAGATGATTTTGCGATAAGCACAGTGTCCTTCGCTGTCCGCAAATTACGGGATGCGATAGCAATGCTTCGAGCATTTCCGGGATTACCAAAATATGCGATCGGATCTAGATATGATCCATGGCGCTTAATCGTTAAATGCAGGTGAGGACCCGTCGAGCGACCAGTAGTTCCAACCAGTCCAATCACAGTTTTGGTGCTAACACTCTGTCCATATCGAACATTGATCTTATTCAAGTGACCATAGATCGAAATATCACCATTGGGATGTGTGATATCAACCGCATTTCCCAACAAACCTCGCCATCCAGCGCGAGTTACTTTGCCAGCCGCTATTGCCTTTACCGGAGAATTCATCGGCGCGGCGTAATCCACGCCAGCATGGAAATCAGTCGCACCAGTAGTCGGGTGGATTCGCTGGCCAAAAGCAGAACTTACCCACGCACCAAGCACAGGTGGTGAGACAAGACCGGCTGCAAAAACGCCCTGACAAGGTGCGCTAATGAAAAGCATTGCAACAAAAACTCGGGACAACAAAACGCACAGTCTCTTCATAGCTGGGACATCTAACTCGCAGTATTGGGTGATAATTCAAGACTATGCGGATTCCCCTAAAGCTACCGCATGAGCCTTTCTACAGATTCTTAACGCATTTGGAAGCCGGTTGCCAAAAAGCAACAGGGAACATTTTTGTACCTTATCCACAACCTCAATCAATCGCACTTTTCAGCAGCCCACTTCGCGGCGACGTTTAATGAACAATTCTCCACCGAGTGCTATTTTGAGCCCCAACATTACTTAACAGACGCGTAAGGCGCCGCTCAAATTCACTGGGGGAGCTATGTCTCAAACAGGTTATTACCGTCAACCAACAATTCACAAGGACCAAATCGTTTTCGTGTGCGATAACGATCTGTGGAGCGTTGCAGCAACAGGTGGAACGGCCAGAAGGTTGACGAAAGGACAGGGCGAGTGCCTATTTCCACGATTCTCACCGGACGGCGAACAAATAGCATTCATCTGCTATGAAGAGGGACATCCAGAACTCTTCGTGATGAATGCCGATGGTTCCGATATGAGAAGACTTACCTACCTCGGCGGTGACCATTGCTTCGTACTCTGCTGGAAGCTTGACAGCAACAAGGTTCTTATCTCATGCGATGCACGCACACCATTCTTCCGCCATGCTGAAATCATTGAAGTTGATGTCGTTTCTGGCGAAATGGAGCCCTTGAATCTCGGTCATGCGCTTTATCTCACAATCGATGAAAATGGTCGAAAAGTGATTGGCTGCAACAATCTTGATCCAGCGATCTGGAAGCGTTACCGCGGCGGCAAAGCTGGTCAGCTCTGGTTCGACGAAGGGGGAAAAGGAGACTTTAGACGCTTCCTGAATCTCAACGGCAACATCGTTTCTCCTATGCTTATTAAAAACCGTGTTTATTTTCTCAGCGACCATGAAGGCATTGGCAATCTGTATTCCTGCTGGTTTGATGAAAGTGATCTTAGAAGACACACACAGCACAATGAATACTTTGTGCGATTTCCATCGACGGACGGCGAGAGCATCATATATAGTGCCGCAGGCAATCTGCACATTCTGAATTGCAAATCAAACAAAATTAGCCAGGTAGAAATACAGACGCCCACGCAAGAGCAGCATTCGGCGCGCAAATTTAGCAACGCCGCCGATTATCTCCACAATTTCTCTGTTAGTCCCGCCGGTAATAAACTAGCCTTCGTGACTAGGGGTCAAGCCTTCACCATGCCGTTTTTTGAGGGGCCCTGCGTCCAGCACAGCCCTGGAAGCAGTGTGCGATATAAAGAAATCGCCTGGATGAATAACAATGAGAAGATTGTCGCAGTGAGCGATGAAGGTCCGTTCGAGCGCCTTGTTATGCATGACGCAGGCGACCCTTTATCCGCCCCGGAATTTTTGACGAATCAAGAAATAGGTCGTGTAATTGAGTTGTCCGTATCTCCGGACGGTACCAGAATTGCATTCACCAATCATCGATTCGAGTTGGCAATCGTTGATTTGAAGTCAAAGAAGCTCGACATCGTTGATCAAAGTAACACCGAGCGTATCGCTGGGCTAAGCTGGGCGCCGGATAGTCGATGGTTGGCATATGCGTGCCCATTATCCAACAACACATGCATTATCAAAATCGCAGACGCCGACACGGGAAAGGTGCACGACGCGACACGCTCCGTCCGCCTAGATTATGAGCCCTGCTTCGACGCCACGGGCAAATATCTGTATTTCCTTTCCAATAGAGATTTCAAACCGACCTATGACTCGGTTCAGTTTGAATTGAGTTTTCCTCGTGCAAGTCGTCCATACGCAATTCTTCTGAGCAAGACAACACCATCTCCACTAGCTCCTGACGAACAGGGTCCGTTCGCCAGCGAAAAGACAACCGGAAGCGAAACTGAAACTACACACGGTGAAAACCAGCCAACACCAAATGCAGTACCAATCGATCTAGACGGACTGCAAGATCGAATAATTGCCATTCCTGTCGAGGAGGGTCTTTATTCAGGGCTTAAAGCAGGCAGCGACAGAATATTCTACCTTTGGGGTTACCTTACCGGAATCAGTCGCGACTTCGATTGGCACAATCATGATGTTGTCAGCTCACTAATGGCATATGACCTGAAGGAGAAAAAATCAGCGACACTGGTCGGATCGCTGAACGACTTCACATTGGGCGCTGACGGCAGAACCTTAGTAGCTAGACTGAAAGACAAGTTCCGCGTAATTGATGCGACCCAAGCACTTACAGCGACCGTCGAGCTCAACGAAACAACTCTGTCACGCGCGACAGGAATGTTTGATCTTTCCCGCTGCAATTTGCTCGTTGAGCCATGCAAAGAGTGGGCGCAAATGTATCGCGAAGCATGGCAGTTGCAAAAACATCATTTCTGGGACGAAAAAATGTCGGAAATCGATTGGGACTTAGTTATGGAACGGTATGCGCTCGTCCTGCCTAAAATCCGCACGCGCTCAGAACTTTCCGATTTGATTTGGGAAATGCAAGGGGAGCTCGGCACATCGCACGCATACGAATTCGGCGGCGACCGTCCGGCACCGCGTCCATATCATAAGGGCTTCCTTGGATGCGATCTCAGCTGGGACGAAAAAAATGAAGGATACCGCATTACAAAAATATTGCGCGGCGATTCCTGGGACCCTGGCGCGCACTCACCTCTAGCCGAGCCCGGCATCAACGTTGAGGAAGGTGACCTGATTCTGGCCGTGAATGGAAAAAGAATCAGTAAAACGCTGACAGTTGATGAGTTGCTTCTGAAATCGGGCGGACAACACATCCAGCTAAGTGTTCGAAGTGGAATGAGCAAGCGCAACGTAACTGTCAAAACGCTCACCACTGAGCGCTATCTTCGTTACCGCAACTGGGTCGACAGCAATCGCGAGATCGTGCATCAGAGAAGTGGTGGCAAGCTTGGATATGTTCACATTCCAGACATGGGCCCGCCCGGTTTCGCAGAATTTCATCGCGGCTATCTAAGTGAATTCGATCACGAAGGACTTGTCATTGACGTCCGCTACAACAGGGGTGGGCACGTATCATGCCTGCTGCTGCAAAAGCTTCTGCGAAATCGAGTCGGATACTGTATCCCCAGATTCGGGCAAGCACAGCCATATCCAAACGAGTCTCCGATCGGACCGATGGTCGCCATAACCAATCAATTTGCCGGATCAGATGGAGATATTTTCAGTCACTGCTTCAAGCTGTACGAGCTTGGACCACTTGTAGGACACCGCACATGGGGCGGCGTGATAGGCATTTCAGCGCGCTATACACTTGTTGATGGAACACTGACGACACAACCTGAGTACTCATTCTGGTTCAAAGACGTCGGCTGGTCTGTTGAGAACTATGGGACAGATCCTGACTATCCGGTTGACTACCGGCCCCAAGATTATTTGTCGGGGCGGGATCCGCAACTAGAGAAGGCAATCGAATTGGCTATGGATGAAGTGAATACGGCAGCATTCAAACTGCCTGACTTCAAAACCCGCCCGAGCTTAGCCCTTCCAAGCCACTAACACTAAGAAACCCCGTGGAGATTCCCGGGGGTTTGATTTAACTCATCACATACTAGTCTTAATTAGACTAGTATGTGAAAGGACTTTTGAGCACCCCCTCCTAGTCCTTGTAGCGTCATAAATCTGCTCCCACACGGCTAAAGCCCTGTCATTGGAAGCACAGGACTTGGTACCGCTCCAGACAGAAGGCAAAGCTTCCAGGGTCCCGCCTTTATCAATGAAATGAGAAGCCCGATCTTGTCAGACACTCAGCGAAACCGCTAAAATTCATCCCCTATTAAACCTTGAGGGAACGGCTTTATGGCGATGAATCTCCGCCCTAATCATGACTTGATCGATAAGGATCTCTCGCTTGCAGAAACGCTGCCAGCAAAATTCTATCGAGATGAAGCTTACATTGAAATGGCGAAAGAATCCATTTTCACTAAAAGCTGGCAGTTCATAACGGATAGCGATCCGCTAGCCGTCCCCGGCAAAGTTATTCCAGCCACAATACTTCCCGGTTATATCGACGAGCCAATCATCTTCTCCCGCGACACGGACGACAAACTGAAATGCATGTCCAACGTCTGCACTCATCGCGGCAACTTACTTGTCGAAGGAGAATGCCACGCACAAACCTTGCGCTGCCGCTATCACGGTCGGCGTTTCTCCCTGAATGGCGAAATGCTCTCCACGCCCGGCTTTGAGAAAGCACCTTGCTTTCCTCGCGAAGACGGCAAAGATAATCTTTCGAAAATTCCATTTGCGCAATGGGACAAGTTTATTTTCGCCGGAATCGATCCGGCTTTTGATTTTGAAGAAGTGATTGGTCCAATGAAAGAGCGTCTCAGCTGGATGCCGCTCGATAAATACATCTTCGACCCGACGCGCTCGCAGGATTATCTAGTGAAAGCGAATTGGGCTTTGTATGTGGAGAATTATTTGGAAGGCTTCCACATTCCATACGTGCACCCAGCGCTAGCCCAAGCCCTTGATTGCAAGGACTACAACACTGAAATTTATCCATACTCAAATCTGCAGATCGGAATTGCAGCCAGCCCGGCCGATGCCTTCGATGGCATTCCTAAGGATTCACCAGATTACGAAAAGAATGTCGCAGCCTATTATTACTGGCTCTTTCCCAACATGATGTTCAACTTCTATCCATGGGGAATTTCAGTAAATGTGCTGACACCTCTTGCAAAAGATCGCACGAGGGTCAGTTACATCACTTACTTGTATGACCAGAGCAAATTAAGTTCCGGTGCCGGCGCAAATGTCGACAAGACGGAGCGCGAAGATCAAAGCATCATCGAGCAAGTTCAAAAAGGCATGAACTCTCACTTCTACAGCCGTGGACGTTATTCACCAGATTGGGAAAAAGGACCACATCATTTCCACACACTACTAACTGAATTCCTGTCCGCGGGATAACACTCGCTCGACAGCCAAGCAACAAGAATTAAAAGGATCGAGAAATGAAAAGAATTTGCGTAGTCGGCAGCCTTAGCTATGATCTCGTTATGCGCGTGCCACGGCGCCCGCAAAAAGGAGAAACAATAATCGGCACGAGCTTTAACACTTTCGTTGGTGGCAAAGGAAACAACCAGGCGCTGGCGGCCGCCCGTTGCGGCGCTCCAGTGAGCTTTATTGGGAAGGTTGGAAAAGATTCGTTCGGTGATCAAATCGAAGCAAAACTAAAAGAAAGTGGTGTCGACTGCCGGTTCCTTTTCAGAGATCCTGAACTTGGAACAGGCATTGCCGACATCCTTGTCGACGCTGATGGCGACAACAGCATCTCCATTGCCCCACAAGCGAATGGACGGCTGACTGCAGCGGACATAGACAATGCTCGCGATGTGATTGCATTGAGCAAGTTTATGCTTATGCAGCTAGAAATTCCGATCGATACCGTAATACATGCTGCCAAACTGGCGAAGAAATTGAAACTTACAGTGCTGCTCAACCCCGCTCCAGCTCCGGAGAATGGCTTGCCTGATGAGCTTCTAGCGCACGTCGATATCATTACACCAAATCAAACCGAAGCTGAATTGTTGACGGGTGTCAAAGTCGTCGACATGATATCGGCAATTGAAGCCGCAAAAATTCTGCAAGCAAAAGGCTTGAAACAGGTAATCATAACCATGGGCGAACAAGGCGCATTGTTAGTTGATCAGAACAGCGCCGCACACATGACACCGGCGTTCGAGGTTAACGTACTTGACACCACGGCAGCCGGAGATGCCTTCTGCGGAAGCTTACTCGCCGCCATGGCGCGCGGGGATAGTATGGAGAATTCCCTAATCTACGCCTGTGCTGCAGGCGCGCTTGCAACTACAAAACTCGGAGCGGAGCCCTCGCTGCCGACGCTGGAAGAGATAAAAGAATTGGCGAAAACACACATTCCGTGTGCTGCCACGCCTTAATTGAGAGTACTGATCGAAGCAGGCTGGAAGCCTGCGCCCCCAATAGAAGCACGCAGGAATTAAAAGGTCCGCTGACTTGTACAGCGGACCTACGCGAGTTCAATATCAATATAATTGGCGACCGTGAATTTTTGGTTCCCAGCGCGGGGTACCATCGTTTCACAAAGAACAGATAATATGACTTCAATAGCAAACACCCCACTGAGAGCTCGGCTTGGTGGGGATTTTTCTTTCTCATTTAAGAGCGTACCCAGCCAAAGCCAAAACAAAACCCGGGGCACCCCCAATTTCGCTAGGGAACCTCAGTACCCCCTTTACAGTCTCTTGCCTTGTTGGTTAGCAACATTAGGACCTTGCACATCATGAATATTGAACAAAACTTTGAACCGAATCCCAGCCTCGAACCAGACCTGGAAACCATTTTGGCTGACAACGAGCCAATCACCAAGCACAGCGCCCGCGTACTGCGCAAACAAATCCTACAAGATGGACACGTAAGCAAGCGCGAAAGAGAGTTTTTGCGCGACGCTCTGGACCACGGAAATCTAATGGATGACGAATCCTTTTATATTCTGCTGGACGTACTTCTGAACGGAAAACGCATTAACTAGTCAACGCAGTTCATCAACGGCCCGACCTGCCGCGCTCGCTGCAAGGTCCCCGAACGAGCTGTGCGTGACGGTTTATGCGTCTCGTTTCTGCGGCATAAGAACTTCTTTTTCAACGCTTATAGCCGTCGGGCCGTCCCCACCAGAGCCAAGTTCTGCTTTCTTGAGTCTGAACCAGAAGGTGCTGCCTCTGCCCAGCATCGAATGCACGCCTGTTTGGCATCCGTGCTGTTCGATAATAGCCTTGCAGATTGCCAATCCGAGTCCTGTTCCACCTTTTTCCCTGGAATCACTTTTCTCGACTTGCTGGAATCGGTCGAAAATTTTGTCGACATGGCTTTCCGGAATTCCCCGACCTGTGTCGACAATCCGAAACTCGACCTGATCCTCAATTTCTAAAATTTGAATGAGAACCTTAGAGTCCTCTGCCGAATATTTCACCGCGTTGGACAGCAGATTCACGATCACCTGAACGATACGGTCAAAATCACATTCCACAAAAACTTCGTCGCTTGCGTCCGCACAGCTGATCTCAACACTGCGCTCCTCAGCAAACGCGCGCACGGATTCAACGGCAGACTCAATCATTCGCAGCGAGCTATTCGGCTTAATCACAAGCTCAAATTTTCCAGCTTCAAGCTTGTCGATATCCAGCAAATCGTTGATTAATCGAATTAAGCGATTAACGTTACTATCAAGAATGCGCACCTTTTGCTGAGCTTTGGCTGGTAGTTCGCCTGTAATTCCGCCTG
Organism: Candidatus Obscuribacterales bacterium; assembly: GCA_021732085.1. Taxonomy (GTDB): domain Bacteria; phylum Cyanobacteriota; class Vampirovibrionia; order Obscuribacterales; family Obscuribacteraceae; genus JAIEPM01. Next base: position 74,254 of record JAKFVQ010000009.1, read on the forward strand.
CCATGAGCGCGATATTAACCTGCATCGCACTGAGCGGCGTCTTCAATTCATGGCTGACGATACCGATTAGTTGCTGTTTGAATTGCTCAAGCTCTTTCAATTCATCAGCTGCTTTGTGGAACGCCTGGTCAAGTTCGGCAATTTCATCATCACCCTCGATTGAAGGTACCAATTGCTGCTTACGAGCCAGTCGCCCGGTGTTTTCTCGAACGATAAGCAATCGGCTGGAAACGCTTTTTGTGAAATACAGCGCCAAAATGCCGGCCAGAGTTATGTTCACGCAGAGCGCAACCCAGATAAGCTGCCTCGCCATGGCTCTAATTTGCAGCGCTTTGCTGCCACTCTCCTCCTCAATCTCTGTTTCATCAGCAATAACCTTATTCAGGTAGTTGTCCAGCTTCAACGCTATTATGCGAATCTTCATGATATTGGAACGTTGTCCGAGAATCCCCTCGAATCCATTCTCGCTATTTTGCTCCATCGCTTTCATGGATTCGAACAAGACCTTAACCAGCTCCTGAACCTTTTTGATTGCCAGCCGCTGCTCAGGGCTCTTATTGCAGAGGCGCGCCAATCTGTTGACCTCAGTATCAGCAGTGCGCATCACATACTTGGCTCTTGCTTCTGTTTGCGGATTCGGTGCGACACCCAAACTAGCTCCGACCATGGCGGCCTCGACAGAAATTCGCGTCAACATCATGGCACAGGCAATTACTTCCTTGGCATGATTCGCTTCCGCCGCTTGAACCTCAGCCTTTTCAAGCAAGTTACTTAATGTGACGACAAAAACTATTTGGAAAAGCGACGGCAACGCCACTAACAGAATTCCCTTATGAAAAATCTTCAGCTTAATTGCCATGTATATAACTTAGGTCAGGGTGGTAGGAATTATAGAGGGTCGACCGGGAGGCCTGAATTGCCAATAAATTTGGGTGTTTGAATGTCGAAAATATTGCTGGTAGAAGACGATAAGAATTTGGCTGACGGGCTCGTAGAATGGCTCGAGTTCGAAAAGAACCAGGTCGAATGGCGCGGTGACGGTGAAGCTGGACTTGAAGCTCTGCTGAACGGCGATTTCGACATTGTCATTCTAGATATAGAAATGCCCAAAATGAACGGACTTCAAATGTGCAAAACCTATCGCGACGGTGGCGGTACCATCCCAATAATCATGCTAACCGGAAAAGACACTATTTTAGATAAAGTCGGCGGTCTGGATTGCGGCGCCGATGATTACCTGACCAAGCCGTTTCACCCTCGGGAGCTTTCCGCCCGATTGAAAGCGCTGGCGAGGCGCTCGCCGGAAATTATCATGGCAACTTTATCAGCTGGTGATATCGAGATTGATATTCAGACAGGCAAAGTTTTCAGAGAAGGCAAAGAGGTTCGTCTTCAACGCATGGAGTTTGCTGTACTTGAATTTCTGATGCGAAATCCGGGGCAGGTCTACAGCCCCAACGACTTGCTCAATGCTGTCTGGACCGCTGAGTCCGAACGGTCGCCGGAAACCATTCGAACCTGCATCAAGAAAATAAGAGATAAGATCGATGTCGAAGGAAAGGACTCGATAATTCAAAACGTCCACGGTGTCGGCTACAAAGTAGTTCGCTAAGTCCTTTCGCAGAAGGTGCGTACATGGACCCGGATAAACTTTTGAGTACTTTGATTTTGCCCGTCGGCACCAAAGTAGTGACCAGAGTCGATCTGATCGCAAAAGATTTGCATGTGCGGAGGCAGAAGGGAGCGGTTGGGACCATTATCAAGTCGCCGACCGATAATAGCCACGCGTACCTTATCCGCTTCCCCGACGGCGCCGAACACTCCTTTCGGCGAACCGAGCTGTCTATATTAAAGGAACTGCAGAACGACGGATTTCAACACCCCGAAGGAGCATTTGAAAGACTGTCCGAATTTGTAATCTATAAATGCATTGTTGGTTCGCGTGCCTATGGTTTGGACAACGAAATGTCAGATATTGATCGGCGCGGAATTTACCTGCCACCAGCCGATCTGCACTGGTCTCTTTATGGTGTGCCTGAGCAGCTGGACATGCCGGAGAATGAAGAATGCTTTTTTGAAATGCAAAAATTTCTCGTTTTAGCGCTGAAGGCAAATCCAAATATCCTGGAGTGCCTCTACACACCCCTAATTGAATTCAAGACTCCGCTTATCGATGAGCTCCTTTCGATGCGAGAGTGCTTTCTTTCCAAAATCGTCTACCAGACCTATAACGGGTACGTTCTTTCGCAATTCAAGAAGTTGGAACAAGATGTTCGCACAACGGGACAGCTCAAATGGAAGCATGCCATGCACTTGATGCGGCTCCTGCTTGCTGGAATAGACATTCTGCATGAAGGACGCGTCCCGGTTCAAGTTACAAACCATCGAGATTTATTACTTGAAATAAAAGCAGGAAGGAGAACTTGGGAAAAGGTAAATGACTGGCGCCTCGAATTGCATACAAAATTCGATGAGGCAAAACAAAGTAGCAAGCTACCGGACCGGCCAGACTACAAAAAAGCGAATGACTTTCTTATCCATGCGAGGCGCTCTGTTACATGAACATACATTTGCCTGTGGCAAGCGACCCAAGGCTTAGCGCGGAGGTGAGCAATGCACCATACCCACTAATTTTCGCCACTATTAGTGGTGCTCATCTTTACGGCTTCCCATCAGCAGATTCCGATTTTGATCTACGCGGTGTGCATGTGCTGCCACAGAGCGTATTACTTTCACTTGAACCAAAGGATGACACGGTCGAAAAAGAAACTAAGAAAGATGGATTTGAACTCGATCTAGTTACCCACGACGCCAAGAAATTTTTTCTTCTAATGCTAAAAAAGAACGGCTACGTGCTGGAACAGCTATATTCTCCGCTGGTGGTTCATAGCACCCCTGAGCACGAAGAGTTGAAGGAAATTGGAAAGAATTGCATCACCCGATTTCACAGCCACCACTACCTGGGCTTTTCAGAATCGCAATGGCGCTTGTTCAACGGCGAAGAACGACCTCGGGTCAAACCTCTACTTTATGTGTTCCGAGTTCTGCTCACCGGAATATATCTAATGGAGACTGGAAAGATAGAGGCGAATCTGGTGGAGCTCAATAAGCAGTTCAAGCTTGCTTACATCGATGAACTAATAGATCGAAAACTGAATGGCGCTGAAAAGGCTTACTTGAACAATGAGGATCTGTCGCCCTACGAACGGGAGTATCAACGGTTGCGAGCAGATCTTGAAAACGCCGGGGAGAAATCGAGTCTGCCCGATTCACCCTCGGCAAAATCGCAACTCAACGATCTTCTTTTGCGTATTCGCATCAAATACGGTGACAATTAGCACCACAGCACATAGCCACCATATATAGAGCCTCGACAAATAACATTAAACCGCAGATAATGCAATGGTCTTTGCGAGGATAGTTCGTATGGGTTCACGTTCTGCAGCACGTACTCCGAAAAATACATCAAAACAAAATGAGCGTATCGACATCGAAGGTCTAGAGAGTTTCTTTCTGGATGATCACAAGGAGCTCTTGGCAAAAGGGCTGAACTTGAAGGAAGCCGTCTATTACTACGGCGACAGCAAGAATGAGATCAGGGAGAAGATCCGCAACGGAGAGATCCCGGCCATACGCATACCCGATGTCGATGGACCAAAGTGGTGCATTTTTCCAGATGGAGTTCCATCGGCCCTCAAACATTTGATTCCTCCAGCCGAGCAAACCGAGCAAACCGAGCAGCAGGAGACCGTGGACGCTGAGATAGCGAACCCCAAAGCTTCTAAAAAGATGGGGACTCACGGCTCCTCAGAGAAAGCCAAAGACGCAGAAACATCAAAACCAAAAGGCAAGACAAAAGGGAAACAGCTAGAAGCGTCGGCTAAGCCAGAAGCAGGACCAGCAGCCACAGCACCTGCAGTATCGTCCAGCAAAGCAGTAAAGAAGGCGGAATCGTCGGCAAAAAATGAGACTGCGATCGAAAAATCTCAGCTACCCGCCACTGAGATTTCTAAAGCTACACCTCCATCCAACGCAGTATCAGCACCAAAGGAGCATGCAGCGAAAAGCTTGCCTGCCGAAATTGCTAGCAGAAATCGCAAACTCACCGAAATCGGGTCCCCATCCGGGTTGTTGGTCTCGGCTAGATCAGGTTACGGCGTCAGCGGCGCATTGTTCGTGAGTGACATCCCGGCGTCATCCATTCTCACAGACCTTAATCCGAATCAGGAAAATTTATCACGGTCGACATCAGTCGAGCAGGCTGAGAAGACACCATATATTTCGATCATGGACAAATTCAACCTGCCTTTCGTGGACTCCGATTGGCCGCCAGCCTCGTTCATGCCGACCACCTCGCTTGCGAACTTAAACTTCGACCCTGCATCCGTTGAATCGGAACCAGTAGTCACACACAGCTTCTTCATTTCGGATTCAACGGCAAACAGCTTCTCATTGCCTTTGGGAAGTATTCTAGAAGCCCTAATTCCGACGCTCGAATTCACAGCTCCACCGATTCCCGAGTCTCACAAAGAAACAGCTCCAAAGCTGGAAAAGAGACCAACGAGCATAGTAATTGAAGGCAACATTGCTGATTTTGCTTCCATTCAAACAACCGAATCAGAGAACACTCAACTCATCCAAGCAGCAGTTCCAGTTCTCTCAGCGATGCCGGAAACGTCTTTCTCAGCTTTTGCTGCAATCAAACTCGATCAGCAACCGGCTTTGGACCAAATGCTCCATAAACTTGAGCAAGCAGCGCTCAATTCAATGGATGAATCTACAGCTAGCTATAATCCGTTCGTAAATGGATCCGACTGGCTACCTCAAGTCGTGATTAACGAAGCAGCGACTGTGGAGGAAATTACTGAGCAGCCAGAGCTGTTGGCGATCCCTACTATCGCTAGCGAGGCACCGCTGGTTTTCGTCAGCGAAGACACTGCACTACCTACAATACCGTCAGTCAGACCGGTAAATAGGGAAGAGGCTTCAAGAAAGAGAGCGGATGCCGAACAAGTAAACGTCGCACCGAAATTCGAAAGAGTGGCAGACCTTATTCAAAAGGTGAACGAACTCGAGAAAGAGCTGCGCGAAGCCCATTATAAGAACAACTACCTTGAAGCTCGACTGACCGGAATGGAAGACCAGCTAAAATATCTAAGTCAGAACGACAACAACACAAAGCCTTGGAATACCTATACCATAATCATTCTGGGACTTTTAACCGCCCTGGCTCTGATCGTATTTCGTTTGCTTGCATAGGGCACTAAACTATAAAATCGCCGTCTAACCCGTTGTTCGATGAAGAACACCTGTAGACCGTCATCTCAACCCTTGTCAAGAACAGGGTTTTGATACATAATAAAAAATAACACCTTTTACAAAAGCGCTACCTGACTGGGTCTTCTCACGACATGCCGAGCAATCGTCATGCTGCAATTCGTGGGTATCCCCTATTGCTGCCATTCTCCGCAAGTGAAAAGCCCAGGCAAAGGATTCGCGAGGGCACTCGACTTGGGCACTTATTTTTCCAGACCAGCATGGATAGCCAACAAGAAGCATAATGTCTTGCGCTATCTCATGCTTTTATTGAGCTTCCCACTTCTTTCGTACATTACCGTTGGTCCTGATTTAAAGCCAGCTTCGGCGAAAAAGCCAGATGCGCAAACAGCTCCGGTTACGCAAGCTACCAGCAAGAAAAAGTCGTTGAAAGCAGAACTGGAACACTCTTACCATGAAGCCTGGAGGCTGGTCCGAGACAACACACTATTTCCAGATCGATTGAGGAATTGGAAAAAGTGGGAGCACAAATATGATGGCAAGCTGAAAAGCGGCGAAGACCTGGAAAACGCGGTTACAGCCATGCTGGCCGATGTCTGCGATCAATACACCTATTTCCGCAATGACGATCAAACGGAAACAGTCCACACAAAGGACGAACAGAAAGGCGTTGTCTCTTACTCACGAGGACCGCGCAACATAGGAGTAATCACCATCTCCTCCTTTAGTTCTTGCAACACCGCAGACGAGCTAGAGAACGCCCTGAAGAACTTGCAAGATGCCGAAGGGCTTGTTCTGGACCTTCGAGGCAACAAGGGAGGCTACGTTGAACAAGCCGTTGAGGTATACGAGCTTCTCACTGACGAAGGTAAATTCGTCTCGATGAAGGGACGTCAGGACGGTAAACCTTACCAGGAAGAAATCATTTTAGAAAAGAATGGAACGCGCCGAACGATCAACGGCAAGAGCGAATTTGAAAGCAGGCGAACAAACCTCGCAGGCAAAAAGCCGCTCATCGTGCTGGTTGACTCGAACACTCGTTCAGCCGCCGAAATGTTGGCGGGCGCGTTACGTGAAACAAACAGGGCGCGACTGGCCGGATGCAAAACATTTGGCAAAGGCGTCGTACAGAACACATGGGACCTCGAGCCATCTTGCTCCATTCGCATAACGATGGCTCGTTACTTTTTACCAGATGGAAAATGCATCAACGGCTCAGGCATCAAACCTGATATCAACATTTCCTTCCAACAAACCGCCAGCAAGGGACAGCCGCAAGCATTCAAAGCCAGCCGCTCCAAAGGAAAGCTGGCCGGTTCCGGAACTGGCATCAGCTCGGTAGAAACGATTCTGCCGGACCTGATTCCAAACTTGATGTAATTACATCTGCTTTCTGATTTCGTTGAGAATTTGCTTGAGCGGGAAGCTCACAGTCATCGGCAGATTCGTACCCGGCATATAAGTAGTTGATTCAACGAGCAATTGCCCTTTGTCATCGCGCACAATTTTAGCGCTGCCCTTCAACGGAATAACTTGTTTGCCACTGAAGAATGCAATGGAAAGAACTATGGCGATGCCTTCGTGAATGCGCAAACTCAGATCTTTATTCCCCTCACCGATTTCAACTTGAAAATGAATGAGCTTTGAAAGGCGAACACCTTCCACCTTTCCAATGCCTGCCAGATCACGGTTTAGCGGCACGTCGGCTTCTTTCATCGTGTTCAAGCGAATATCGAGTGTTCGCCAGGACTTGACCTGCACATCGACACCTTTGATGTTCGTCAGTTCCTGCAAGAACTCGACAAGCATTTTGAAAGCGTCGGACACTTGCCCCGGTACACTCTTTGCAATTTCCTTAATTGCATGCAGGGCTTGCTCGGCGGAACTTTTCGTCTCTTCGCTGACTGGCGGGACGGCTGCCAGGAAGACTTTCAGGTAGGAATCCCAAAAGTCAGGTTGCTGGCTGCTTTTGTTGGTACTTGGTTCTTCGGCCATAGTATTCGCCTCAGTCGATATAAGCCTCATTATCCACGGACCTGGTTGAACCGGCGTATTCTTAAGCGCATCTTCAGAACTGTTCGAAATTCAGAACTTAGTAAGTTTGAGGGTGATAAGATCATGCCCTCCATCCATTCTCAAATATTCAAAATGTCAAAAAAACAAACAGCACTCACATTTTTGCCCGTTCTGCTCTTATTAAATAGCCTATTTTTACCAAGCATTTGTACTGCGGAGGTCCCTCGTTTGTCGGAAGATCCCTATTTATGGCTAGAAGACATTCAAGGTACCAGGGCTCTTGATTGGGTTAAAGAGCAAAACGCCGTTAGCACCAAAGAGCTGGAAGCAGTGCCAGGCTTCGAGAAAATGCGTGAGCGCTTGTTGACCATCCTCAACTCGAAGGATCACATTCCATTCATCGCTAAGCATGGCAAGTATTACTACAACTTCTGGCGCGACGAGAAAAATGAGCGCGGGCTATGGCGGCGGACAACACTTGAGGAATACAAGAAAGCTGAGCCGGCCTGGGAAGTGATCATTGATCTTGATCGTTTGGCTGCCGACGAGAAAGAGAATTGGGTTTGGCATGGTGCAGAGTTTTTGGAGCCAGACAACGACCTTGTACTGGTCAGCCTCTCTCGCGGAGGCACTGATGCTGACGTTGTTCGCGAGTTTGACGTGAACAGTAAGTCATTTGTGAAAGATGGATTCAGCCTACCTGAAGCTAAATCAACGGTGAGCTGGCGTGATCGAAATTCACTTTATGTTGCCACCGACTTCGGTCCGGGATCAATGACTAAGTCTGGATATCCACGCATCGTAAAAGAATGGAAGCGAGGCACAAAGCTGGCCGATGCCAAGCTTGTTTACGAAGGCAAGGAAGATGACATGGCGGTGTCTGCTTATACAGTGCACGACCACGGAAAAGTATATGATTTCCTCAGCCGCCAAATGACTTTCTTTTCTGACGAAGTGAAGATCAGAAAAGACGACAAGTGGATCGCAATCGACAAACCGGCAGATGCGATATTCGGCACCATACTCGGTGACTATGCTTCCATCCGCCCTCGTTCCGATTGGAAGATTGGAAATAAAACATACCCAGCAGGATCGCTCCTGATTGAGAAATTAGATGACTACCTGAAAGGCGATCGCAATTTCACCGTGCTCTTCGAACCTACTGAGCGCAAGTCACTGTATGGCGTTTCTGACACTAAGAACTACATACTTTTGAGTGAGCTGGACAACGTACAAACGCACGCTTACATATTGCAAAACAAAGACGGCAAGTGGGAACGCACAGCTGTTTCCGCTCCCGAATTTGCTGAGGTCGGACTTAGCGGAGTCGACTCAGATGAATCAGATGACTTCTTTATGACGATTGAAGACTTACTGACCCCATCTTCATTTTATATAAGTAACGCCAGCGCGCCTGCCAAGAAGGAAAAGCTGAAGAGCGAACCGTCGTTCTTCCAATCCGATAATTTGATAGTCGAGCAATTCGAAGTCAAATCCAAAGATGGCACCCGCGTTCCCTACTTCCAAGTCAGCCCGAAAGGGATGAAGCTGGACGGCAACAATCCGACAGTGCTCTATGGCTATGGTGGATTCGAAATCTCGATGAAGCCAAATTACAGAGCATCTGAAGGAGCTGCGTGGCTGGAACGCGGCGGGGTTTGGGTGCTTGCAAACATACGAGGCGGAGGCGAGTTCGGACCGAATTGGCACGAGTCAGCGCGTAAAGAAAATCGCCAACGCGCATATGACGACTTCAGTGCCGTAGCAAAAGATCTCATCGCACGCAAGGTTTGCAGTGCCGAGCATTTAGGTGCAGAAGGGCGCTCCAATGGCGGACTTCTGATGGGAGTCATGCTCACCAAGTATCCTGAATTGTTCGCGGCGATCCATTGTGGTTCTCCATTGCTGGATATGCAACGCTACAACAAGCTATTGGCCGGTGCCAGCTGGGTTGATGAATACGGCGATCCGGACAAGCCTGACGAGTGGCAGTACATATCCAAGTATTCTCCCTATCAAAACGTTTCAAAAGAGAAGAAATATCCTCCAATATTGATCACGACATCAACCTTGGATGACCGCGTTCACCCCGGACACGCACGCAAGATGGCTGCGCTGTTGAAGGCGCATGGAAAAGATGTTCTCTACTATGAGAACACCGAAGGTGGTCATGGCGCAGCAGCTAACAAGAAGCAGTCAGCGTTTATGTCCGCGCTCGCGTTTTCATTCTTCTGGGAAAAGTTGAAGAAGTAAGCGCCTGAGCTACACAAATTCAAGTCGAAGTCGGTATGTGGGACTGAAGAATCCACACAGCGGGATCGTACCTGATTCCAGCCTTGGCTTATTGCACATGGGAGTGCCTTTGGATTTGCTCTCAGCCGGAGAAACGTTGTAGTGTCACACCCAAGAGCTTGAAACACTTTTAGGGCTCTTAATCAGCGCTAGCTAAAATTTCGTAATCAAAAGATCTAAATAGCGAAACGGGAACATGTAAATCACATAAGCGAAGAGCCCCGCGCAGGGAATTGTTAGGAACCACGAGATCAAGATATCCCTTGCAACCAGCCAGCGAACGTCCTTGAAGTGCTCCCCTGTGCCCACCCCCATCACCGTGGATGATATCACTTGTGACGTTGATACCGGACAGCCGCTTGCCGAACTCAAGACTACGATCGCTCCGGCGGCGGCCTCAGTCACAAATCCATGCAGCACTTTGAGCTTATAAATGCCCGTGCCAACGCGCTTCACGATGCCTGGAGCTAATGACAGAACTCCGACGGCGATGCTGACACCGGTCGCTAATCGAACCCAGAATGGAATGTCATCACCCTGATAATAACCAGCGGAATGAAGAGCTATCAAAATGATGCCCATAGTCTTTTGGGGATCATTTGCTCCATGACCAAATGCCAACAACCCGACGGTGAGCGTTTGTGATAACTTCAACCATTTGTTGACCGCAGTTGTTGCTTTTGTCAGCATCAGCAAAATGATGTTGAGCATAAAATAACCAACAACAAATCCAACAACGGGTGAAGCGAATAAGCTGACTAAGATTTTCGCAAAACCAGTCGGATGAAAAAGATCGAAATTGCCCCATACGAGAAATCGGGTTCCACTCGAAGCAATTAAAGATCCTAAGAATCCGCCCATTAATGCGTGTGTCGAACTCGATGGCATCCTCAATACTTTCGTCAAATAATTCCATCCGATAGCAGCGGTTAAACCAGCAGCAAGAACGGATAAGAAATTCTCTTTTTCAGGAAAACTTGTAATCGATCGAACTGTAGACGCAACGGCTGAGCCACCGAATATGGCACCAGCCAGCTCACAGGAGGCTACCAGGATAACTGCCCTAACCGGTGAGAGCACTCGGCAAACAATCAAACCTGCTGTTACCGAACTACCATCCTGCAAACCGTTCGTATAAGTGAACCAAAGACTTAGGATTACTACAATTCCAACAAGCAATAAGTCTGTTGTGAATTCCAAGGCTCAGCTCATCTTCACTATTGCATGCAAGAGACGTTCGCCCACTTGGTCGATTCTTTCGGAAGCAAGCAGCATAACTTTGTACACTTCTTTGACGCGGAAAATAGTTTTGAAATCGTCCGTTTCCAACAGCTCCCTCATTGCCGGTCGGTAGACTTTGCCGAAACGCGTATCCGTCTTTCTAGCCTGCAGAGCGTGCTGTGCAGCTTCGCGCAAATCTTTTTTGAGAGAATGAACACTGCTTTGAAGCGAGCGCGTGCCTTCAAGAATAATCTCAGCCATCTCCAAAAGTTTATGACCATTGGTACTAACATTCATCGCTTCCATCTCGCGCACAACGCCTTTAGCAGAATTGATAACTTCATCAAGCGATGCAGATAGTTCGTAGATGTCTTCCCTGTCGAATGGAGTAACAAAAGAAATTACAAGCTTCTTCTCAAGTTCCATTTGCAGGTCATCGGCTTGCCGCTCCAATTCGCGCACGCGCTGGCTACCTTCCTCGCCGCCTTCTTTGATCCACTGGCGTAAAGCTTCCATGCCTTCGAGCGTCTTATCAACCTGGCGATTCAACAGCGCGTAAAAGTCCACAGTCGGCTCGAAGATGCCGCCAAACCAGTGCAAGGTGTGTTTCTTTTCCGCAGTCATAAACCCTCTGATTCATAACTTTAGAAGCTTTGCCCCGCCATAACAAGTGACCGAAGCGCAATGTAGCGAACCTGCAAACTCAGCGTGACATTGACGGCTCAAGGAAGCTAGGCTCCTCTGGCACTCCTTGAACAAAGGTAAAAAAGTCACACCTTGACAAGTGCCGTTTTTCGGACTAACCATTAAGACCGACCATTGAGCAGCAACGATTTTGGGCTTTGGCGCAGGCGATTGTCAAGTCCTGAAAAAAGATCCTGTTTGAAGCAGCGATTTCAGACCTCCTAATTAGGGCGAAATGCATGCCTGCAGCAAGAACAGCTCAGTCTTCTTGGAATGGGAGTTAGAACCGCACGCTTGGCGTGGACGAGCGGTTTGTCGGCACCGCTAAAAAGGGTCCCATTTGCAACAGTTTCCAGCCTTGCAGAGAAAACAAGTAGACCATCAGGCTCATGGGATGGTCGATCCAGCAGACAATTTAACAAAATCAGGTTTGAGCCCCCAAGTCATGGGGTAGATAAAATTTGGAAAGTCTCGGAGAGTTTGCTGATGCGCGATTTAGGAGCCTGGCTGCACGAACTAATCAAAGCACTCATACCGCCAGCGCCCCAACCGGTGCCCATACCAGTTAAAATCAGGCGCTAGTCTTCGAGAATTCAAAGTCGAACTCAGGCTGGAAAATAAAATACGGAGGAGGGACTGGCAGGGTTGTCCTTCCTCCGTATTCGTTTTTTGAACCTTTTGCAATTGCAGGGAGCAAACGGTTCAGGGTTCCTTACGTATTTATCCAGGTCGACATTTTTTTGGACAGATCGCAGTCAAGAAATTTCTGTTTAATTTCGCCCCCCAGGGGGAAGGGAAGATCTGTGCTCTCTTACACGGGAAACCATCTTCATGTCAGCGTCTCAGGGCATGCATACATGCAAGCGATGCAAAAAAGAGTATGGCGACAACTATCCGACCTGCCCGCATTGCACGGTCACGGGCGTTGACCTCGATTCGCTTCTTTCTGCAGACGAAATGAAATTGATGCGCGGAGAGCTTCCGGACAGCCCCGTATGCCTCATTGATATGGTGACAAACAAGGCTATGCCAGTTGCAGTGCCGATGTGCAAAATAGGGCGCGATGTTTCCAATGACATACCGATCCCGGGCGACCGCTCTATGTCACGCTTTCACTTCCAGATTCGCTACACTGGCGAGGACTATTACATTGAAGATTGCGGCAGCCGCAACGGCACATTCTTGAACGGAAGCCCGATCGCCATTCCTAGAAAGCTGCAAAACAATGACACGATTTCGGCAGGAATCAGTCGCTATCAGTTCTCGCTTACCGAAGCTGCCCAGCATCTAGTAATCTCGGAGAATGCGATTCCTGATGGCATCCCGCCGAATCCGGCTTCGACCTGTTCACGCATTGTCTACGACAATAGCGCCCGCGATATTTCTTCGGCGCTTGAAAAATTGCGCGGCTCACTTGACCCGGCACCAAACGGCGTGCCAACCGAAGAGCCGAACGTCCGCGCGATGCCACAAGCCTTGCCGGACACCGGAGCGCCGCCCCCATGGCTAGAAGACTATTCATTCAACGAAATCGAAAAGTTGATGCAGGAAAAGGACCGACTCAACGGGCTCATCGAGGAGATTCGTCAGGACATCAAACAAATTGATCGAAAAATCGCCGTCTCACAAGCAGTCGCTTATCACTTGCTGGCATCACAAGGCGCAGAACTTGCACAAGCCGTTAAGCAGGTTCTGGAGCTGCTGGACTGGTACAGCGAAAGCACCATGAATGCGCCGCACGAGATTACCCTGAAGAAGGGTCCACGCATTGAGGCTGTGGGACGAATAATTTGCTGCGATAACGAGCCAACTCCAAAAGACCTTGAAGCACTAATTAGCCAACAAGCCGTGATCTGGTGCCAATTAAACTATGAGCCTAAGGGCATAATGATCGTGCAGATGAGGCCGGAGCTTTCTCCAACTCAGCGGCCGCAATTCAGCAAAGACTTTCTAGAGAATATGCGACGCAAGAAAGTCTGCGTCATGACACCATCGCAACTTCTTTCAATGTATCGCATACTCGTTTTGCAAGCCGGTGATCGCAAGAACGCCAAAGAGCTAATCTTGAATAATTCAGGATTACTGCCAGGGTTTCAGTTATCAGGAAATGAAAATCGAGCCGCTACTGCCTAACCAAGAACGCGGCAAGCAGATACAATATAGCCGCATAGCCGCCCGCGTTGCTAAGAAAGTGCAGAAACATGCTCTCAACTTCTATCAAACTAAGTATCTCAAAAGATAGTTCGGTTCCAGTCAAGGATCAATTGATCGAACAAATCGGCTTGCAAATAGCCTCGGGGACTTTGAAACCGAAGGATAAGCTGCCGAGCATTCGTGCGCTCGCCCAAAGATTGGGCATTCATCACAGCACCATTACGGCAGCTTATAGTCATTTAGAAGACGCAGGGCTTTTGGAAATCCGCCAGGGAAGCGGAGTTCGTGTTGCAAATCGTCAACTTGGTGGCGAGACTCAACAGAAAGAATTTTCGATGGAGCAACTCTTCAAGCAACTGCTAGCACGCTCAGCTGAACAAGGAATGTCGCGCGACGAACTGCGCACATTCACACAGAAGATGCTTGATGTGAAGCCAATCAAACGCATTGTAGTTGTTGATCGCAATCAGGATTTCCATCCAATTTTGCTCGCTGAATTGGCACCACATTTTGATCTTCCGATTGAACCGATCACGTTCGAGAATCTCAGCAAGAAGAAAGAGCTGTTAAAGGATTCAATGATCGTTACTAGCTTCTACCATCTGTATCCATTGCAAAGTTTGGATATCGACCCGACGCGCTTTGTTGTTTGCACCGTCGAGCCAGGCAGCGAAGAATTGGAATCCTTGCTCACACTGAAGCCAGGAAGCCTCGTCGCATGCGTTTCCGTTAGCCCGACCTTACTAAAGATGGCGAACACGATGGCAGCATCACTCCGCGGAGAAGAAATTGCAGTACGTTGCATGAGCAAGGACGAAACGCAGGAAATCCAATACATAATGAAGCACGCCAATCTGGTGCTCTGCGACGGACCAAGCGAAGCAGTGGTGAAAGCAGTCTCCGGCAAAGTCCCAGTCAAAGTCTTCCACCTCTATTCAAAAGCGACTCTGGCTGCCATTCGCGACCGCATCGCAAAATGGAACTGAGTGATTATTGCCGTTATCTAACTTCCTTGCCATACTGAAATTATGAAAAAAGGCAAGCCACATCCATCCAGACTTCGGCTCACAGTACGTGGCGTTCCACAAGCTGTGAAAGATGCGCTAGAAAAGCGCGCCATGAAGCAGCAGAAAAGCCTTAATAGTCTTCTTTTGGATGTACTCTGCAGCGCAGCGAGGCGGGACGGCGAACGCATTTATGATGACCTGGATTATCTTGCTGGAAGTTGGATAGAGGATCACAGTTTCCAATCCGCCATAAAGGATTTTGAACAAGTCGATCCGGATATCTGGCAATAATCCTGATCGGCGCGGCTACATTAAGCGAAGGAAATTTGCCAAGAGGAAAATTTAGGCTAGTATCGGGCCTGGATTTCCGGAAGAAGCACCAACTATGCTTGACCAGTACGCTCAAGCCCTTCAGGACCGCGTAGAGAATCAAACTCTGCGCGCGCTTCGTTCGTGCGCTCCGGCAGGCAATGGCGAGATTGAAATCAACGGCAAACGGCTGGTCAATTTCTCCTCTAATGACTATCTTGGTCTCTCGCAACATCCGGCCCTGGCCGAGCGATCCATCGAATTCGTTAAGAAATATGGCACTGGCAGTGGGGCTTCCCGCCTCCTGAGTGGAAACTTAGATGCCTTCGAAAAAATCGAGAAAAAGCTCGCCGATCTGAAGGGAGCTGAAGCGGCGCTAATATTACCTTCTGGTTTTCAGGCGAACAGCACCGTCCTTGCAGCAGCGCTGGCACAAAATAGCATCGTTGCGGCAGACAAGTACGTTCATCGCAGCATCATTGAAGGATTGCAACTTAGCTCCTCCAATTGGTTTCGCTACAAGCACAATGACCTTGCCGATTTAGAGCAACAATTCGAGCGCAGAGCGCAAGCTCTAATTGAAAAACCGGATGAGAACAAAGCCAAATCAAAAAAGAAGGGACGACGAATCCAAAACGTGAGCGCGAAAGTTTCGGCAGAAAGCGCAGCTAAGTGGATCGTGACTGAATCCGTTTTTAGCATGGATGGCGATACCTGCAAAATTGACGACCTCCTTTTCAGTGCTGCCATGCGCGGTTTCGCGCTATTTATCGATGAGGCTCATGCTACCGGTGTGACCGGTGAGAATGGCATGGGGATGACTGCCGGAAAAGAATTCAGCGGAATCTCTATGGGCACATTCGGAAAAGCATTGGGATCATTTGGAGCATATATTTGTTGCTCGAAGTTGATGCGCGAGTACCTGGTCAATTTCTGTTCGGGGCTTATTTATTCAACAGCGCTGCCACCGGCTGTCCTCGGCGCCATTGATGCGGCGCTGGATATCGTTCCCGAGATGGACGAAGAGCGCCTGGCACTTGCAGCCAATGCGGAGTACATGCGTTCATCGCTGAAGAAGATGGGCTTTGACACCGCAGGCAGTACTACACAAATCATCCCCATCATTCTGGGAACTGAAGAGTCCGCCCTCAACCTTTGCAAATATCTTGAAGATAATGGCTTTTGCGTACCAGCCATTCGCCCCCCCACAGTTCCATCAGGAAGCTCACGCCTTCGGGTGTCCTTGAGCGCCGTCCACACACTTGATCAAATCGATCAGTTCTTGAATCTAGTTAGGAGTTGGCATGAGAAAAAAAATTGACGTCATCCTTCAACACGGATGGGCTTTCGACAGTTCTTGCTGGCGCGGATGGTTGCCCCACCTGAAAGAGAATCCTGGCTGCGAAGTTAGAATTCAAACAGCTGACCGCGGATACTTCGGCGAAGCGAAAGAAGTCGAACCATTCAAGAACGACGCCGAATCTTGCAAGATTGTTGTAGCTCATTCACTCGGGCTGCATTTGTTGCCCGAGCAGATATTGAAACAGACAGACCTCTTGGTACTGGCTGGGGCCTTCAGTTATTTCCACAACGGCGATGCGATGGAGCAGAAAAGAAGCCGCCGCACAGTGAACATCATGTTGGAGAAGCTAAATATAGATGCACTGGCTGTGCTGGACGATTTCTATTCCAACTGCTACAAGCCGCTGCTTACGAGCCAGATGCTCTTGATGCGGAAGACGACCGACAACATAAATGTCGATTTGCTGACCGAGGATCTTGAACTGCTGAATACAAATCACTTCGATCTCAGCAAGATTCGCCAGATTCCAAACATCCTTATATTGCAAGGCAGCGAAGATTGCATTGTGACACCAGCACAATCGCAAACACTTCACAAGGAACTGAAAGGCAGCTCGATCGTACTTTTTGAAGGAGCTGGACATTCTCTGCCGCTAACCCACGTAGCACCTGCTTGGATTTCTGTGCGAGCAGCGATGCGCCAAATCTCTCCAGTGAGGACTTAAGCTCCATGCAAATGATTAGCCCAAGCAGAAGTTATAAGGAACGAGTGCAAGAGAGTTTCTCCAAGCACGCGTCAACTTACGATTCTGCCGCTGCTTTGCAATTCATGGCTGCCAGATTAACAGCACAACTGATCGAAAAACATGCGGACTTCCTGCCTGCCGGACCGATTCTGGAAGTTGGCTGCGGCACAGGCATGCTCAGCTCGTTCTTGCCGAGCATATTCCCAGACAGACAAATTGTTTTCTCAGATATATCACCAGATATGGTGCTGTTCTGCAAAAACAAGATGATGGAGAACAAGGAATTCAAAGCTCCTAAAGAAACTAGATTAAGCTGGATGGTGCTCGATGCCGAAGAGCTCAAGACGCATTCTGAATACGCTGCTGTAGTATCCAGCTTTGCAATTCAATGGTTTTTCCAACCATTTAAAGGCATCTCTCGCTTGGTCTCAGCATTACGAGCAGACGGTGCTCTGTTCTTCTCAATGCCGGGCGCAGACAGCTGTCCGGAATGGAAAGCCGCAGCTGAGCGGATCGACGTTCCGTTCACGAGAAACCCACTTCCGTCATACAACGAACTCATCGATTTTGCACAAAAGATGGGATTGCAGTATGAGCTTCAACAACGTGTTGCAGAAGAAAGCTACAATGATGCATCGGCGATGCTGCATTCACTGCGAGAACTTGGCGCGAACACACAGAAAAGTGACATGCGCCTGAGCTGTGGACAACTCCGGAAACTCATAAAAGAATTGGATGCTTCCGGTGATCCGACTTCCCTCAGCTATCAGGTGCTCACCGGATTTTATCGTCGCATCTAACAGTCACGGCATATGCATATTCCAAAAAAGTTTTTCATTAGCGGTACGGACACCGATGTTGGCAAAACGATGGTGTCCGCAATACTTGCACTGGGTCTTCGCGCCACCTACTGGAAGCCCATCCAGTGCGGAAATGAGCCTAGCTCAGATAGCCAATGGCTTAAGTCTATCGGCGTGGACGAGAGCAACATTTTACCGGAGCGCTACAACCTCAAGAACCCACTGTCACCGCACCGCGCGGCCGAACTTGAAGGCGTTTCCATATCTCTGGATGATTTCGATCTGCCCAAAGTTGACACCGAATATCTCATCGTCGAGGGTGCCGGCGGATTAATGGTACCTCTTAATAGCAAGGATATGGTTATTGATCTTGCGGCGAAATTACAGCTCCCTTTGCTCCTGGTAGCGCGCTCCGGACTTGGAACCATCAACCACACGGTATTGAGCATAATGGCGCTACACCAGAAAAATATTCCATTGATAGGCGTTGTGATGAACGGTGAGCCAAATCCGGCGAATAAAGCAGCTATCGAACACTATGGAAAGACGAAGGTGCTGGCAGAGATTCCGCCCATTGCAGACATTAGGAACGAAAGCCTACTAAGTACATACGAGTCGTGCTTCGCTTCGAAGTTGAAGGCTGCGAGCGCCACAACATGAGTTCAGTTGAAATAGAAAAGAAGGATCGCATCTGGCGCCCTTTCACACAAATGCTTAACGCCGAGGCACCGCTTATGGTGCGCAGCGGCAACGGCGTGTATTTAGAATTGGAAAACCGGCGAAAAATCGTCGATTGTATTTCGAGCTGGTGGGTTAACATCCACGGCCACGCTCGCCCGGAGATAGCGGCAGCCATTGCCGAACAGGCTCACAAATTGGAACAGGTGATCTTTGCTGGCTTCACACACGAGCCTGCCGAGAATTTAGCGGAGAGATTGTTGACTCATCTGCCGTCAAATCTCAAACACATTTTCTTCTCCGACAATGGTTCGACTGCTGTTGAAGTCGCACTAAAAATGGCTTTTCAATTTTGGCTCAACGCAGGCGAAAAGCGCAGCAAGTTCATTGCATTTGAAGGCGGTTACCACGGAGACACAGCCGGTTCCATGTCGATCGGACAGGGATCACCCTTCTGGAACACATTTGAGCCATTGCTGTTTTCAATAGAGCTAGCACCCTTTCCATCCACTTTCGACAATGACCCTCACGTAGATGAGAAGGAGCGACGTTCACTTCAGCGCTTGAAAGAAATTCTGGAAGGGGGCGCAAATGATATCGCCGCCATCTGTATAGAACCGCTTATCCAGGGCGCCGGCGGGATGCGCTTCTGCCGCCCCGAATTCTTGAAAGCAGTTCGGAAATTGTGCGAAGAATACAAAGTCCTCTTGATTTTTGACGAAGTAATGACCGGATTCGGACGCACAGGCGATTGGTTTGCTGCTTGCCGCGCTAACGTACAGCCCGATCTTATCTGCATCTCCAAAGGCATAACAGGAGGCTTCCTACCGCTTTCAGTCACCGCATGCAGCTCCGAAATTTTCGATGGCTTCCTAAGTAAAGATCACAGCAAAACATTTTTCCACGGACACTCCTACACGGCCAATCCACTTGCCTGTGCCGCAGCAATAGCATCAATGGATTTGCTGGAAAAAGATCCGACGGTGTTCACCGGCATGGAATCCCGTCACAGAGCTTTTGTGAAAAAGCATTTGAGCAATCATCCAAGGCTAATCCAACAGCGCGCCTGCGGGACGATCTTCGCAGCTGAGATAGAAAGCAAGGAAGGCGATAGCTACTTCAACAGCATAGCCCCGGTCTTAAAAAAGCAGTTTATAGAAAAAGGCTTCCTCATCCGCCCGCTAGGAAACACCATTTACCTTATGCCACCATACTGCATTGACGATGCCGTTCTAGAGGATGCGTACAAAGCGATAGCTGAGACGTGCTAATCAATTTAGCCGTGCACTTTGAAAGAAAAGCAATTGAGCTGCCGTCGCTAGACACTGGGAGTTTAGCGTTTCACTGTAATTTCCATTCTCTCAAGGACTTGTCCGAGTCCGCTCTTCCTGACTATTAGAGCGGTCGTATCCCTGGGTGTCTGTCGCACGTTCACATCGAATGTTTCTTTAGTTCGCCCGAGCGAATCGTTCACCACAACCTGCGACTTAGTGACACCGCTCCCGAGTGGATTGCAATCCATCCTGATCTTTTCTGTTACCTTTCCCGCCGAGTCCCTCACGACAGCGTCAACTTGAGATGCCCCGCCAAATAGAAGCAGCTCTGAAAAGTGTATCGTTCTCTCGTTTCTACCGATGGCATCTCGCTGGATATAGTCACCAACTATGCTGCCAGCCTGCATCTGAGTTCTCATTATCTCTTTTGACTTCGACGTTCGCCCATAAGAATCTCGGCAGATTGAACTTTCGATGTCAGTCATTGCTATTTCGTTGGCATTAATTTCACTAGTCCGAAGCAGCCTTCCGCTACCATCCGTAGCGCTGCTCCTAGAAAAAACGTTTGGATCTCTGAGCCAATGCGACGTATTTATCGCCTCCTTTAGCTGCCCGCTCGGATATGACAGTACGATTTCTGAAATATTCGAGCCGTTCAAATCCGATTTCTGCAATTCCTCTGATTCAGTAACGTGTCCGTATCTGTCCTTAGCAACAGCCCTGGCAGTTAAGCCTCCGCCAGTTTGCTGCAAGTCCATGTGGACTGATTCAATCAAAACAGAATTTGCATCCACACGGCTTATATCAGCGGCCTTACCGGGGACCTTTTCCGAGACTGCAAATTGAATGCGCCCATCGTCGCCACATCTTATACTGAGCCCCGGCATCCCGAGCTCAGCGCCAGACGCTACTTCGAAATAGATATCTTCGTGTTCAAAATCTACGATGGCAGGCATGAAGCGCTCCTTTTGGTTCGCTTCCCAACATGCTGCTCACACCCACAAGGAATTCTAGAGCCCGATTGGCGATCGCACATCCGTAAGAACCCCACTGTCTCATCAACTATAGAGGTGGTGGCAGAGGCTCCTGCACACCCGGCTGCGCTGGGGGCAGCGGCTTCCCATAGTCGGAATCATCAATTCGGCGATTTGTCGGCAGCGCTTCCAAGCCTGTGGCAGAAGGTCCGTTGACGACCTCACCGTTTCCACAGAATCTTGATCCGTGTGCTGGGCAATCCCAAGTTTTCTCAACGGAATTCCATCTCACTAATGCTTTCAAGTGAGGGCATACAGCCGAGCATTGGTATGTGTAACCGTTGTCGTCACGATAAACAGCAACTGCCTCTCCTTTGTGATGCATCACCGCACCTTCGCCAGGCTGAATTGCAGCGATCGAATCTTCATCCGAAGGCTTCACATAGTCAGCATATTGCGCGACCACATTGAGATTCTCGCTTACGTAATCCATTGCAGCTTGAATGGTTTTGCGTGCCGGACTGTAGAGCTCCTTCCAAGGATTATCGATACCACGGATTGCGTCCGTGATGAGGAGCCCAGCCAACGTACCGTGTGTCATGCCCATACCAGAATCGCCGGTTGCAATATAAACATTCTCTCCATGTGCCGGGTCACGCCCAATGTATGCAAGTCCGTCAATCGTTTCCATGACCTGACCTGACCAGCAATAATTGATCGGACCGAGAACAGGAAAACACTGCCGTGCCCATTTTTCCAGGTTCGCAAAGCATTCTTGAGCTTTGTCTTCATCCTGACCAGTCTTATGATCTTCTCCACCAACAATTAGAAGATCGTGGAACGGATCATCTTCCAATGCATTTGAACGAACATAGTGGTACGGATCCTCGGTATCCCAGTACAAGCCGGTGACTGAGCCTTTTGGGATCTTCCCAGCCACGACATAGGTGCGATAAGCAGCTTGCTTTGTATGCACCTTAACGAGATCGCTAAATGGCGAATTGGTAGCAACCACAACATGGGATGCTCTTATTCTCTTGCCGTTGGCGAATTTGACTGTTGCAATTTTTCCATCCTCAATGGCGACGGCATGAGCGCCCATAAAAATTTGCCCGCCACCACGGACGATTGCACGCGCCAAGGCTCGTAAATACTTAACCACATGGAACTTGGCTTGCCTTTTGAAACGCATGCAGGCTCTCTGTTCCGGAAAAAAGCTAAGCGGCATTGAGCGCCAGAGTTCGCACTCTGTGAGTCCGATCTTCTTGCAAACTTCCATTTCCTTTTCGAGTGTCTCAGGCCTGTCACCCTTGCCAAGGAACAGATAACCATCTACGCGCTCGAAATCACAATCAATGTTCTCTTCGTTGACTATCATCTCAATGCAATCAATGGCTGCACTATGGCTCTTGTATGCCAGATGAGTTTTCTCTGTCCCAAATTCCTTCTCCATGACTTGAAAGCGATCATCAAGCACGTTGGAAAGGTGGGCCGTTGTACGGTGTGTTTCGCCACCACAAATTGGACCATCATCTACAAGAATGACTTTGTAATTAGCCTTGGTGAGCCAATAGGCTGTCGTAATCCCGGCCATTCCGGCCCCGATGACACACACATCTGCCGACATATCTTCGCTGAGAAATGGAAAGTTAGGCACTTCTGCCGAAGCAGCCCAAAATGAAAGTGTCTTACCAGCTTCAGGGTTCATAACGGGATGCCTCCGGGTAGTTCAAGTCGGGGATGATGGGTTTAGACTTCCGCTTGTTTCTTATGCCAAACAATATATGAAGGGGCTGCCGTTACGATGTCTTTGAAGGAAGAAAAGTTCCGTGACCTCCCGATTTGTGCAAAGCTTGCAGACAAAGACGCTACATAAAAGCTGAACTTCTTCCTTCATCGGGCATATTAGAAATATGCAGGAACCCAAGACCGAACAGCAACGACACGACTCCGTTCCCGGAATATTGATCCAGGGACGCTATAAAATCGAGCGTCAACTCGGAGCAGGCTCGCAGGCCACCGTTTATTTGGCAGAAGACGTTCATCTCACCAGAGCTGCAGCGTTGAAGATGTTCAATCGCGCGGAGCCTGCCGTGGTCGAGCGCTTTAAGAAAGAAGCGCACTTGATGGCGACCCTAGACCATCCAAACATCGTCAAAATTTATGCATCGGGCACGACTGATGATGGTCGGCATTTCATAGCAATGGAATTCGTAGAAGGCTCATCGCTGGCAGCTTACTTGCTGAAACAAGGCAAATTATCAGCCAATGAATTCGTCACTATTTTTTCGCAAATTCTCAATGCTCTAATTTATTTGCACGAGAAATCGATTCTTCATCGCGACCTCAAGCCAGAAAACATCTTACTTTGCAAAATTCCTGAAAGCCAAGGGCTAAAGGCTATGCTAGTTGATTTTGGCATAGCAAAAATATACGACGAAAGCGCATCTGCCGCCTCGTCCACACAAACAAAGGGCGTCGGGACAGCGGCTTATATGAGTCCCGAGCAGTGTCAGGCACAGAAAATAGATAAGCGCTCAGATATCTACGCGCTCGGTTGCGTTATGTATCACGCGCTAACAGGCAAACCGCCTTTCGAGGGCGAAAGCGAATATGAGGTCATGTATAAGCACAGTTCGGCTGAGCCTCCGAAACTATCGGTATCAGAAGAGTTAGGATTTCTTATCAAGAAGGCCCTAGCCAAACAGCCCACTGATCGATGGCAATCCGCTAAAGAAATGCTGGACAGCCTGCCGGACCCCGGCAAGATCGGCGACATCATAACTGCAGCAAAAGAAAAAAAGGCCCTACCAACCGGTAAAATCGCGCTGGTATCATTAGCGGTGCTTGCAAGCCTGCTAACGGTCGGCTATTTTCTCCACATCCATCAATCTGAATCAACCAAAGCATTGATTCGAACATCCAGTGCCGCATCGATAAAACCGCTCGGCGATTACAAAAAGATCAAAACGCTATTCCAAGACACCTCAACCCCGGCATTGCAGGAGAAGGCAGAAGGTGTTGCGCAGAAGCTGCTTCAAGATACAGATGCTGCAAAAGTGGAGTCAGCAAAATACCGCCAATTGGCTTGGCATTTTCTTGCACAGTTGGAGCACACCAGGGGACAGCGGGAGAAAGCCCTTGAATATTCAACAAAAGCCCTTGAGGAAGTCCAGGATCCCAACGTTCGAGATTTGGATTCATCATTACACGAGGCAGCATACGCAGACCACGCATTACGATTGAACGCAGCCAAGATGCCGGACGAGGCCCTACAGGACTGGCGCCGTGCCCTGGAATATGCCTCACACATGTCAAATAAGGACCGAAACCCTGTCATGGCATTCATCTACTTCACAATGGGCACGAATTACATGTCCCAAAACAAATACGACCTCGCAGAAGAATACATTAGAAAGGCAATCAAAGCAGCAAGCACCGGTGGCTATGATGAGGGCATTAGCATCGATAGTGAATACCAACTCGCAAACATATTGATCCGTAAAGGTGAATTCAAAGAAGCCGAATCGCTAATCAAAAAGGTCAGAGAGGTCACCAGACGAAACCTGCCTGAAAACAAATATTTGTACGGCCATTGGCCTGAGCGCCTGATTAACATCGCTGCCCGATATGGCGGAAACGGCGACTATAAGAAAGCAATCGAATTTTTGGAAGAAGCCGAGAAGATTTTTGAAGAGCAAATGTACAATGAAGCTTTCGGAAAGAATAGCTACACATGGTCCTGCCGCTCACAAGGGCTCAATTCTTTGGCAAAATATTATGTACTAACGAACAAGAAAGCACTGGCAGCAAAAACATACAAGAAAGCCATTGACAATCTAGTGCCACAAAAGAGTGCACATTGTGTAGATACACTCGTGCAGCTCGGAACAACAGCACTAGGCGACGGTTTCACAAATGAAGCAGTCCGTGCCTGGACATTGGCTGAGGAGAAAACGCGACTTTTCCATGACACCATAGCTGGTGAAGTTGGCCCGCCACCAGGAATAATGCTGGGCAACTATTATCTGCAAACTAACCAGCCCGAGAAAGCAAAAGAATATTATTCTAGCGCCATAACTTTTCTGCGTGCATATCAACCAAAGCGCGTCAGAGAGATAGAGGCAGCAAAACTAGGATTACGGCGCGCCAGAAAGTTGGAGACAAAACAAGCACCTTAGTTAGCATAGTTGCCTAAAGCAATGAGTAAATCTAAGATCAGGCGTTCTTCCTTCGCCGCCGCCAATCAAAATCCTGCAAACAAATCCGTTTGTCCAGCGTGCCATTCCAGTCTACTTTGAAGCCGCTATTCTGAAACAATTCAGTGGCGCGGCGAGCTACTTTTATGGACGCCTCATCCTCGCTGTCACAGGCACCATATGCAAGATACAACATGCGCTCATCACGTGCCCGCTCGGTATCTTGTTGATGATAGAACACATAGCCGGTCACAGCCCGCTCCTGCCTGGCTTGCTCAATCTCTTCCCAAATTTCAGAGTGTCCGCAGGTCTGACAACAAGTGAAATTCTGGCGAGCCACAATGCCTTCGCCTTCAAGTTGCTCAAACACAAGGTCCAGCTTGTCGCAATCCGTCGAATTTATCCAGGTCCTCTCATCGTCCAGATGCTTCTTAATAGCTTGGTCAGTGAGCCGCGCAGCTACCTCCGGAAGATTGTCGCCCGGAAAGTCATGCTCAAAATACTCGAGAGCGTCTTCCACGATGTCTTCTTCCGAATCAAATCCCTCGGCCACCCTCCGGCCGATGAATTGTTCGAGCTCTTCTTCGAGCGAGTCGGGCAAAACAGTCATGAAATGCACCTGGAACACAATTTTTCTTTGCCCCTCAGCTAAGTTCCATAAACTCCTTTATCAGGCAGCGCAACAACTTGCAGCTTTATCGGAAAAACCAGTACGGCTAAGGGCTCATCGTGACTGGGCTCTAGCTTGTGGGTCGCCGAAATTGATAAATTTAAAGATGAATTTTTGTCCAAAAATGGCCCCGCCGCGTATAGACTGAGGGGTCTGGGTAGACAAGGGCTAGGGTGATGCACCTGGGAGTGCCACGCATGCCGTCTGAGTCATTTTCGGAAAAACCTGAAGACCTGTCCAAAAACGGGCAGGAGGTTGACGTTCAGGATTCGGACTCAACCGAGAATGACAGACTCTTTCGAGCTGGCTGGTCCTCGCCGACAACAAAAGACAACGAATTCAAATTCACCATCAATTCGGACGGCCAACGAGGCGCGAATTTTCTCGATTTTGGCGATAACAAGAATGCTCCTGACGGAACGGCGACCGATAAGGGTGCAAGCAACATAAAGAATGGAGCGCCGAACGACCAAGTTTCGGGCAGCATTGAAATCACAGACCCAGTTGCGGCAAGTAAGAATGGCAAGCAAGAAACGGCGGCTGAGCAAAATAGGCCAGTAGATCGCGTTTCAGCGAACAATGAAGTGAGTCTAGAGCTAGAGGCTCTTTCGCGCATCTATCCAGTCGCTGAGCTGCAGAAACGCTCGGAGAATTGGCACAGCTACGCCCTTGGCGGCACAAACCACAAGCCGTTCACATTCGACGCGGGCACGAATCCCGGTGGCGGAAGTACTAACCGCCCAGGAGACACACAGAAGCCTGGAGAACAAAAACCAGACGAAACAGATCCGGAGAACGTCAATCCTTATACTAATGAAAAACCGAAGCCGCCAGAAGAACAAAAACCACCGGCTACGCCCAAGGAAGATGATAACAGTACCGCGAAAACCGCAGCAGCATTGGCAGCGGCAGCAGCTGCTGCACTGTTGCTAACAAAACGAATCCGACGCTACCTCGATAACAAAAATGAAAACAAACCGGCAGAACCTGGGGAAGGCAAGCCTGGTGAGAAAGATAAAAC
Source organism: Candidatus Obscuribacterales bacterium (assembly GCA_021732085.1). Taxonomy (GTDB): domain Bacteria; phylum Cyanobacteriota; class Vampirovibrionia; order Obscuribacterales; family Obscuribacteraceae; genus JAIEPM01. Next base: position 100,878 of record JAKFVQ010000009.1, read on the forward strand.
CGAACCGGGCAAGGACAAACCTGAGCCAGGCAAGGACATTTCGCAGCAAGAGCGAGAGCTGAAAGAGCAAGTTGAAAAACTGCGCGCCCAAGAAGAACAGCTCAAGAGGGAGCAAGAATCGCTTGGTGAACAAAAACGGACCCTGGAAGAAAAAGCACGTGAGATTGCAGAGCGTGAAACTCGTGTTGCTGAAGAAGCGCGCCGCGTTGCAGAGCGCAGCAGTACTCTGCAACAAGAAGTTGAGCGCGTCGCAGAGCGAGAATCCAAAGTCGGGCAAGAACTTGAAAGTATTAAGACCCAAAAGGGTGAACTCGAAAGCGAGAAGCAAAGACTCGAAACTCAAAAGCAGGATCAAAATGCGGACAAGACACGCATTGGAGAACGAGAGCAAGAACTCCAAACAAAAGAGCGAGAGCTTGCAGAAAAGCAGAAATCTGCCGAGGCAGAAGCGCAGAAGGTTCGAGAAGAGCGCGTCACACTTGCCACCGATCGCGAAGCACTAAATTCGGATCGCAGCAAGCTCGTTCAAGATCAAGAAAAGTTGAACCAAGACAGATCTGCAGTCAACGAACAAGCACGCACACAAGCGGAAGAACAAGGACGAATTCTTGCTGAGAAAGAAACGCTAAACAAAGATCGCGAAGCGTTGCTCGCGGCGCAAGAAAAGCTCAACGAGGCGCAAAGGCAAGTTGCTGGAGACAAAGAACAACTAACACGCGACCGAGCAACACTCAGCGAGCTACAAGGTAATCTGGCGAAGGACAAAGAAGAACTCGGTAAACTGCAACGCGAAAATGGTGAGTTACAAACCGCTCTATCCGAACGCAAGAGCCAACTTGAGCAAGAAGAGCGCAGGCTAGGTCAAGACAAAGTTGCGCTCGAAGCAGAGAAGGGAAAGCTCGCCACAGACAAGCAAGCACTAGAAGAACAACGTGGAAAGCAAGACGCAGACAAGCAAGCGATAGAACGCGAGCAAACCGCACTTGCTGAGCGTGAACGCGCTGCGACAGAGAAGGAACGCGCGCTCACCGAAGAATCGGCAAAGGTAGCCCGAGAGAAAACAAACGTCGAAACACAACAACGCGGAATTGATGACCAGAAGGCTCAACTTGCAGAGAGTGAGCGCTTGCTCGAAACTGCGCGCACCAGAATCAATGCACGCGAACAAGAACTAACAACAAAAGAAGGACAGCTTGAAGAACTGCGCAAGCAATTAGAGGCCGATCAAAAAACTGTTGCTGAAGAAAAAGCCAGAAACGCCAGCGATCGCACAGAAATTGCTGCAGCCAAAGAACAAGTAAGCAAAGATCTCGAAAGCATAAAACAGCAGGCTCAAGCCAATGAGCAAGAGAAGGCGCGCCTCGCACAAGAGAAACAAACCGTTCAACAAGAACGCGAAGCACTTGTCAGAGAACGTGAGCAACTGACGCAAGCACAAGAACAATATTCACGCGACAAAGATCAACTTTCGCGCGATCAAGAAAAGCTGCAAGGAGATCGTGAGCAGCTAGCCACAGATAAAGAAGCTGTTCGCAATGCTCGCACGGCAATGGAGAACGATTTGGCGCGGCAGTCGGCAGAAATCGCAGCAGAACGAGTGAGCGTAAAAAATGATCGCGAGAAGGTCGAATCCGACAAGACCAATCTACAGGAAGAGAAGACTCGAGTCAGTGAGCAAGGACAAGCACTCGACCGAAAGGCCGCTGAGCTGGGTCGCTCCGAGACAGAGATTAATACAAGAAAAGAAGCACTAGAGAAAACAGAGGGCGAACTTACTAAACGCACGGCTGAGACTGCTGCTCGGGTAGAAGCTGTCGCAAGAGAAGAAGCAGCGCTAAAAACACAACAAGATTTACTGAAACAGCAGCAAGCAGAACTCGAACAAGCTAAGCAATCGCAGGCGAAATCCGCTGGCGATCTGGCGACAGAAGCGCAGCGTTTGAAGCAAGTCGAGAGCACTCTTGCAAGCAAAGAAGAGCAGGTAGTAAAAGACAGAGCTGCGCTTGACCAGGCTAGAACGAGCTTGCTGGCTGAGCGCGAGATCTTCAATGCCGACAAAGCAAAATTGACCAAAGACCAAGCAACTCTCAACGAGCAAAAAACTCAGTTAACGACCGATCGCGAGACCCTGAATCAGCAGCGAATTGCTGTAAATGAGCGCGAGCAAGCGGTGAAGACTGCCGAAGCCGCTCTACTCGAACGCCAGACCAAACTCACGGGCGATCTTGAAAAGCTTTCCGCAGACCAAAGCAAGTTAGTCGAAGCACAGCGAACTCTTGGTGAAGCGCAACAAGCACTTGCTGAGCGCGAACGCACCATTGATGAGCGCAGCAAATCACTTGAAAGAGCAAACAGTGAATTGACCGCAGGACAAGAACGTTTGCGCCAAGCGGAACAAAGCGTGACACAGCAAAAGCAAGAGTTAGCTCAACAAGAAGAATCGCTACAACGAGAAAAAGAAGCATTAGAGCGAGCCACCGCCAGCAATGAGCAAGAAAAGCGCGCCAATGCTGAGAAGGCAACACAGCTTGCTGACAGAGAACGTGAGCTTGGCGAACGGCGCCAGAATATCGATCGAGACGCCAAATCGAACGAAACGGAAGCTACGCGTTTGAAGACGTTGTCCGAAAGCCTCGAGCAATTGAAGACACAGCTCACCGAATCACAAACAACACTCGGCCAAGAACGCGAAAAACTAGCTGCGACCGAAGAAACGCTGAAAACGGAAAAAACAGCTTTAGAGCAAGAGAAAACACAAATTGCAGAAAACAAGGAAGGTGTTTCCCGCGACCAAGAAACTTTGCGCACAGAAAGAGCAGCTCTGACGACAGAGCAAGATACGTTGAAGCGCGGGCAACAACAACTTGCACGCGACAAGGAGGCACTCACCCAAGCTCAAGAGGCAGTTCAATCGTCCGAGCAAAAATTAGCCGCTGACAAAGCAGCATTCGAGACTGAGAAACAAGCGAGAGCAGCGGAATTCGAAGCTAGAGAAAAAGCCGTGGCTGAGCGCGAAAGCACCCTAAGCCAGCAACGCTCTCAATTGGAAAAAGATAGCAGGAGCGTCCAAGAGCAGCGCACACAACTCAGCGAGCAGGAAGCACGTTTGCAAAATGAGCGTAGCACCCTTACGGAGAATCAGAAGGCGCTTGCAGGTGAGCAAACAAAACTGCAAGAGCGCGAAACAGGATTGAACGCTCAAGCAGAAACACTCAAGACACAAACTACAGAGCTTGAGAAAAAGCGCACTGAACTTGCGGGCGAACGCGCTACATTAGACGGAGAGCGCCAGCAACTTCAAGCCGATCGCGAGAAGCAAAATGCAGACCTAACAGCTATCGAAGAGCGCGAACAAAAACTCAATGACAAAGACAGCAAACTAAGCAGTCGCGAAAAAGGTCTCAACGAAGAGACTCAGCGAATCGCTGACGAACGACGTCAGCTTGTTGCCGGACAAGAAACTCTAAAAGGAGAGCAAACTGCCCTTGCGCAAAAGACTCGTGAAAATAACGAAGAGCGAGCACGACTGGCAGAAGAGGCGCGATCACTGGCTACAAAGCAAAGTGATTTAATCACCCGCGAACAGACGGTAAAAACCGGACAAGAGCAATTACTTGCAGATCAACTGAGAGTAGTTGCCGAGAAGGAACGCCTACAAGCGCAAGCAGCTCAGCAATCACAAGATCAAAGTAAGCTAGCCGAAGACAAAGAGCAACTTGCTCGCGATCGCAAAGCTCTTGAAACAGCGCAATCAACATTACAACAAGAAAAACAATCCCTCAGCCAACAGCTTGAAGCTTCCAACAAGCGCAGTGCTGAATTGGAAACTGAGCGTAAATCTCTTGAAGGAATGCGCAGCACACTCGAGGCCGCAGAACGAGATCTTCGCGCACAGCAAGACGCATTTGCCACAGAGAAACAAGCACTGACTCAAGAAGCCGAACGACTTGCAAGCGAGAGCGAAAGATTAGAAAACGCGCGCGCGACGCTGAAGCGCGAAAGAGCACAGTTCATGGAAGCTCGCTTCCAGCAAGAAATAACTGTCGCCGACAAAGACAAGATCGCCGGTGGTCGATGGGGACAGCGCGTCCAGATGACCGACGATGGTCCAGGCTGGAGAGTAATCGGCGAGAAAGACAAATCCTTTGTATTGATCAATGAAGATACATACCTGCAGGATCGCAGGCAGCAGCCGCCGATGTCTGAAGCGCAATTCCGCAGGCACTTCGACGAAGTTACGGTCAAACTACCAGGGGAAGAACCAGGTACACGTTATTACCGCGAACGACTGACCTCGCGCGTTTATGCAGTTGATTCGGTGAAAGGTGGACAAGTTCATTACACGAAGATCGGCGATACAGTAATTGCAGGTCCAGGTGGAGGGGAAGGATCTCGCACATACGTCAAGCTCATGCAACAAGAGCCTCGCAATATTGGCGATAAGACAACAGAAGTTGCAAGCAAGCCGGAAGAGAAGAAACCCGCAGCTGAAGAGCAAAAGGCTGAGGATCCAAAAGCAGCCGAGAAAGAAGCAGCAGCACTTGCCGACCAACTTAAAGCTAACGAAAAGTTCGCGAAAATGACAGACGAAGCGCGGATGAAAGAAGCTCTCACAACACTCACCGAGCGCTCGCTCCAGCGCATGCCGGCCGACAACGCCGAGCGCGCCGAGTTCATTATGAAGCAGCTGAAAGCAAGCTTTAGAAAGCAGCTTGGGGTAGCGACCGACGCGCAGCTTCCTGAGGGAATTCGCAACATGAAAATCCGCGTTGTCGAAGGCGAAGGCAAGGCACCGAATTTGGTGCAGAACGCCAGTGACAAATCCGCGACTTTAGAAATCCCTGCCAAGATGCTCAGCGAGAATCCAAAAGCCGTGATTGTAGATGCTTATTCACAAGCCTCCGGCTTAGGCATGCTCGGTATGTTGAAAGAATCAGGCAATGCAAACGTCACCATGAGATCACTCGAGCCGATCACAAATAAGATTGCGACATCGGCAGAGAAGATCGTTGGAGCTCAATCGGAAATTCTTGCACAGAAGAAAGCTGCACCGGCAAACATGGAAGCCGCAGCATCCGATCGACCAATCGTTATGGATCGTCAGAAAGCAATTGTAACAGCCTGGGACGGCGAGTTTCTCGCATTTGCAGGCGAGAAGTTCCACATTCAAAAAGAATTGGAAGCAGCCGAAAAAGATCGCGAACAAAGAATCAAATCCCTTGAAGACGAGGTTCGAGTTGCAAAAGAAACCGCCGAGCAAAGCAAGAAAGCCGAAGATGCTACTCGTGCACAGCAGTTGGAAAACCAACTTGCAACAGAGCGCCAGAACCAACGCGTCGTTGCCGAACTGCGCATGGCAATGAACGGCCAACGTGGCGAAGCTTCCCTGGAAAAAGCAAGATCGCTTGTCAAAACAGCAGCGGATCAAGCTATAGCCGAACGCTTACTGCCGAAAGATGTGAAAGGTGGAAGCGGCTCAGCATCCCTAACCCGCGGTGCAGCCTTCGCGATGGTCATCACCACGCTTGCATTCCTCTACGCCGGCTCCCCAACCCCAGCCCAAGCCAACGTCTACGAAAGTCACATCAAATAGCACCGCAATCCTTAGACGCTATTAATCCAGGCGCTCCGATCTGATACGTGATTCCCGGGCTGTAGCGCCGGCTGCGCTTCTGTACACTTCTGCGGTATATTCACCGCTAGCCATCGGGCACAGGCTACTTATGGGCCAAGAGCTCAATCAATTTCAAAACTTAGAAAGCGCCGCCATAATGAGTAATGCTGAGTTACTCAAGACAACTGCGGAAGCATCGGTAACGTCAAAACTATGGGACGCTGCATATGAGCACAAAGGCGAAATCGCAGCAGCCGTAGGAACCATGGCGGCCACTGCGGCCATCGCTGGAACAGCAGCACTGCTTACAAAAGGAAGGTATTGGGGCAAGCCCAATGTTCTTCTCATTGAAGACACGGTCGGAATGGGGATGGCCTATAAAGAAGCATTGACTGCGAGCGGTCACAAAGTTACCTGGGTAACAAAAGTGAATTCGTTGAGCCCGCTGACTGGTATCACACACGAAGGAAAAGAAATCGCTCTCTCCAGCAGACGCACACGATTAGCATTTCTCGACGGCGATCTCGGCAAAGGAAATTTAGAAGGTGCGCAAATTGCGGGCACTCTAAAAGACAACAGGTTCATGACAATAACGACAAGTACTCAACCAACAATGAACGCAGAAATGGTTCAAAAAGGTGCAACTGTTGCAGCCCGCAAAGACGTGGTCTACGTATCGCTTTTAGGGGACAAGATTGACCTTAGAGCCGCACTAAAGTCTCCATCTTATGCGCAGAAAACTCTCGACGAAATGCAATCAGCTTTGAAAACAGACGCAATGAAACCGTTGCGCAAAAAAGCAGACGAAACTCTGATGGACTTCTTGACTCGTCAGTATTAATTGAGCGATCAGCTGTGTCATTAAGAATCCAGAAAAAAGCCATGCCTTTTGATAATTAGGGCGTATGATTCCTCCATTAGGAGTCCATTTGAACCCAAGAAAGGCCACATGGCCTTTTGCTATTTGAGGGCGCACATCATGACTAAAAAGATTCCAGACGGATACGGAACAGTAACACCATATTTGGTGACAAAAGATGCAGCTAAAGTAATCGAGTTTCTGCAAAAATCATTCGATGCAAAATTGACACACGAATGCATGATGAAAGGTGACAAAATCGGTCACGCTGAAATCAAGATCGGCACATCTATAATGATGATCTCCGATGAATGCGAACAAGCGAAGGCTATGCCAAGCATGTTCTACATTTACACAGAAGATTGCGACGCCATGTACAAGAGAGCAATCTCGAACGGCGCTCAATCCCTGGAAGAGCCAAGCGACAAGTTCTACGGCGATCGCAGCGGCGGAGTAAAAGACATCGCAGGCAACATGTGGTATGTCGCTACTCACAAAGAAGATCTCAGCGATGCAGAAATGAAAAAGCGCGCAGAAGAATTCCACAAACAAATGGCTGGCGCTAAGCACTAAGCTGCATACAAATTGAGTAATTCAAAACGGAGCAATGTCGTCGTTGCTCCGTTTTTATTGCCACGCGCGCAGTGTAACTTGCGCAGTGCTAACTTGCAAAAACCTTTTCTAGATCCTGCTCTAGATCTGTTCGCGAGATTGATAACTCTTGCACAATTTGATCGGCGTGCTTGTCCGAGGTATTAATTAGCGCTGAAAGCAAATGCTCGGTGCCGATCGTTTCGCACCCCTTCTCCTGCGCAGTGGCCGCGGCTCTCCTGATCAAGTCCTTCGCCTCATCATTGAAAGGAATTTCGACCGGCACATGCCCTTCGCCCAAGCCGAGCAGATCCATTATCTTCCGCCTGATCGCCGAGCCGCGAATACCGCGCCCTTCCAATATATTCCGCGACTGGCTGCGCTCGACCAAACTGAGCCCGAGAAATAACTGAGCAGGTCCGACAATTGCATGTCCTGAGCGCCGCGTTTCTTCCTGCGCAATCAAGACACACTTAGTCGCGTCCTCATCGAATCGCTTAAACACATCAATTAGTTCGCTCATTCTAAGCTCCTGCTTAAATTGCCTGGCTACGATCATCCTTATAGAGCGATATAGATTCAAATTGAATATTAAACGCTCGGAAAATGAGGAACTTTGCCCATTCATTTCCATCGCTCAAATTATAAAGATTAGCGACGGGGTTGGGGAGCGTAATATATCCGGAAAGCATTAGACTCTAAGGCTTTCACCCCAATTTTTCCTTTACTAATTTTGAACTTTTTGGCCACTGCCAACTTTATGCGTTATATAGGTAATAAGCGTCCCGCACGCCAATGACAACCCCGCACCGCAGTTTAATCTAACTATGAACAGCACAGAATATCGACCCACAGCAAGCTCTCCAAAACAAAGATTCTCAACCGGTTCCGCATTTTTAGGTCTGGTATGCGGTCTGCTCGTCGCTGCCTCTTTTTGGGCAGGACACGAGTTCTGGCCGGGGCAAGCTCCTGGAGCAGGTGGCGCCCCGGGATTGGGCAGCCACAACCCTGCACAGGGAGTGAGTCCAAGCACGCCAGTCGTCGCCGCAGGGACGAACATAGTTGCAGACATTGCAGCGGCCGCCATGCCCAGCGTGGTCAACATCGATACGCGAACAAGCGTCACCGTCCCCGAGGTTATGACACCGTTTCATTTCTTCGATATGTTCGGCGCTCCTGATTCCGGGCCGAGACAACGACGCTACGAAAGTCATGGAGCCGGCTCTGGGTTCATCATCAGACCTGATGGCTACATCTTGACGAACAACCACGTAGTTCAACAAGCCGAAGATATCAAAGTGACGCTTGCCGACAAACGAGAATTCACGGGCAAGGTAGTCGGCAAAGACAAATATTCGGATTTGGCGCTCATCAAAATTCCGGCGACGGGACTGAAACCGGCAGCGCTTGGCGACAGCAAGTCGATTCGCCCTGGCGATTGGGCAATTGCAATTGGCAGTCCCCTTGGATTGAGCCAAACCGTGACGCTCGGGATCGTTAGCGCTCTGGGTCGTTCGATTGACAATCTCAACGCCGTTGAGTTGATCCAAACCGACGCGGCCATCAATCCGGGCAACTCCGGCGGTCCCCTGCTCAACATCAAGGGCGAGGTCATCGGCGTTAATAACGCCGTGCGCAGGGATGGGCAAAACATTGGATTTGCAATTCCAATTGAGATCGCCAAAACAGCGGCTGACGAGCTAATCAAAACCGGCAAGATTCCACATCCTTATGTCGGCATAGCGATGAAAGACATGGATGAGAAACTTGCAAAAGCTCTCGGAGTACCAAACGATACAAAAGGCGTCATCGTCGCTCAAATCACAAGGACCAGTCCGGCGGCGGACAGCGGCTTGCGCAATGGTGACGTCATCCAAAAAATAGATGGAAAGACAGTCTCAACTTCCCGCGAAGTTCAGAACATCGTGCGCGCCCACAAGCCCGGGGACTCAATAGTTCTCCTCGTATTGAGACAGGACCAGTTGCTTCCTATCACATTGCGGATTGGCAATTACGAAGATGTAGAGCCTAACCGCGGTGGCGAAGAGCCTCCGACCCGTCAGCTCATTCCAATCGAATAAGCAGCAGCCAGCCGAATTCGCCTGGACTAATCAACTCACTTTAATTTCAGCCCGACCTGAAGTTAATTTTGGGGTACTTTATTTTGATTCAAGTAGACAATCGATAACAGTCTGTTGACGGACTCCCGTCTCTGTTTTATGATCGAGAATGAAGTTTATCTTCCCGAGTGGTCGCTGACCGCCGCAGAGCATTTAGCAATAAGTGTGTCGCCTCCGAAAATGGGGGCGTTTCTGTTTTTTAGGGATCAAAACAGTAGTATTTGATGCCTGCTCTTTCGGGGTCATTAACAACACAATCTATCAGCTTGTTAGCCTGTCTAAGCTGATCAATCACAGTGGTGTTGCCAGTGCGCTTGTGCTCCACAAGCGGCAATAAACAAGAATCAGCTACCTGCAACATCACATTTGCTTTCGTCTTGTCCTCAATGTTCTTAAAAAGCACGTTCGAAAGCGCTTCACTTGTCATTGGAGAGTATTTTGAAGATGCTTCGGGGTTGAAGGGCGCTCCATTGTTTCGAAGTTCCGCGTAGGCTGTCCGAATTTCGTTATTCGAACTTGTATTCCCTCGTTCGAATACGACATATAGCTTTCCACTCCGCTCATGAACCAATCTCGCGGCACGTTCGACCGCAATAGCGGTAGTACTCTTCAGCAATTGCCACGTTTTTTGTCCGTAGATGTGCTGATAACGAGCCAAATATTTTTGTCTGTGGACCACACATCCATGCAGCAATACGGCTGAATCAAGAACCATCTGCAAAATATCAGTTTTGAATTCAATTACTTGGGCAGTAGTGAGACTCTCCAAAAACCTGAAATTCTCGCTCTTCGAGCGAATTTCACAAGCATGCAAAGGAATGTTTTGAGCAATTTCCCACTTGGTCTTGAACGCCGCAACTCTCTCTTGTAATGCGTGCTCATCGGGTTTTCGAATCAGAAAGCCGCCGAAAACAAAGTATTCGTAGTCTTTGATTCCTGGCTTCCCAACGCCTGACTCATCAAGATAAAGCGTATATAGAGTTTCTGGATCAACCGCCACGCTAAATCTCCTCAAAAGCTTCCATCAGTTATTTACTTTCCCAACTTTTTAATAGCTCATCTTACTAACGAAATAAACGAACTCTGAAACACACTTGAGATCCAAAGAAGCGCTCCAGCTAAGTTCCGCGCAATGATCGCCGGCCATGATTCTGGGATAATCCAGGCATGTATTATTGCCACAAGAGGTTTTCAAGATGAAGGGTTGCGGCGGCCAAGAAGCTCAAGCAGTATTAGAGCGAAAAGAAATCGATGGCAGAGCATTGGCTCTGGTATCAGGTGTGGTGCGCAATGACTGGACGAAGGAAGAAATCGCGCAGATCTATCATTCGCCTCTTTTGGACCTTGTTTTCACAGGTGGACGCGTGCACCGCATGCACCATGATCCCCGCGCCGTCCAACAGTGCACTTTGCTCTCAGTAAAAACCGGTGGTTGTTCAGAAGATTGCGCTTACTGCCCACAATCAGCAAGATATGAAACAAACGTCAAAGCAGAGAAGCTGCTCGATCCAGACACCGTCTATATGGCTGCAAAGCTTGCCAAAGACAACGGCAGCACGCGCTTCTGCATGGGCGCAGCCTGGAGAGAAGTGAAAGACAACGACCAATTCCAACAAGTATTGCAAATGGTCGAAAAGGTCAAATCTCTAGACTTAGAAGTTTGCGTAACTCTCGGCATGGTTAACTTGGACCAAGCGAAGAAGCTGAAAGATGCCGGAGTCACCGCCTACAATCACAACCTCGATACAGGTGAGCAGTACTACGACAAAATCATCACCACCCGCACTTATGCAGACCGCTTAAACACTCTGCAAAATGTACGCGAGGCTGGTATCACAGTTTGCTGTGGCGGCATCGTTGGATTGGGCGAAACTGACGACGACAGAATCGATCTCCTCCACACACTGGCGACTTTAGATGTGCATCCTGAGTCAGTTCCAGTCAATGCACTCGTTTCCGTAGCTGGAACACCGATGGAAGATAAAGCGAAGGTCGAAATCGATGCGATGCTTCGAATGATCGCAACTGCTCGTATCATAATGCCACTGTCAATGGTGAGGCTCTCCGCCGGACGCGTAGAAATGAGCATGTCCGAACAAGCTCTCTGTTTCCTGGCTGGTGCGAACTCTATTTTCACCGGAGAGCGCTTGTTGACCACAGCAAACCCGGAATTTGAACAAGATAAGGAAATGTTTTCAACCCTGGGACTTAAGCCTCTAACGCTCGAGAAATCCGATCATTGCAAAGACAGCTTGCAACAAAAGGAAGGCTGCTCCGACAGCACCGCAAAGGCGAACGAGACCAGCCACTGCGGATCACACGTTCCCAGTTCTTGTTGCTAAGAAGCATAGCGAGAGCCGAAATACGCTGCTAAAATAGCTGAACGAGCACGCTCAGCCGCCGTCGCTTGCCCGCCTACAATCACAGCCAGGTAATTGCATGACTAAAAGATCTGCCAGTTTGATTCTTGCACTCACTATGCTTCTCGGCTTCGCACCGATTGGTGCTGTTTACGCCGATGACATGCCCTGGAACAAGATTCCGACAGAGCCGGAACCGGAACCAGAAGTAAAGCCTGAAGTAAAACCAGCCCAAACTGAACTTGCTCCCGTGGCAAAACCAGCAGCCCCAACAGCGGAAGACGAAAAGAAAGCACGTTTGTTTAAGGCACAAATGCATGCTTTTGAAGCTGGCAAACTGATTAGAAAGAACCAGTATTCATTGGCACAGAAAGAGTTCAGACTAGCTGCAGACTACGACCCCGATAATATCGACTATCTGTCCGGATTCGCCAATGCGGCTCACAAAAACAACGACTGGAATGCTGCCGCTTTGGCATACACGCGCTTAATGAGAAAAGATCCTTCGCGCAAAGACTTCTTCAAATCTCTGGGCGAATGCCTCTTCCAGGTTCAGAAGTACGACGATGCGGTTGCAGCCTACAAGCAAGCGGCTCAGTTCGAGACTGACAAAGGCGAGATGTGGAGACGTATTGGCTCCATTCGCTCCAATCAAGGACGCTACGATGAAGCTATGGAAGCTTATAGACAGAGCACAAAACTGTCGCCCAAAGATGGTAAAGGATTCGAAACGCTTGGCGCTTTGGAATGGAAGCAAGGCAATAAAACTGCTGCACTAAATACTTACAAAGCAGGCGTCGCCAACAATCCTGACGACGGCGATCTTCAAGCAGCTTATGCTTATGCCTTGATGGGCGAACAGCGTTGGCGAGAAGCCTCGGAAGCATACAAAGCCGCAGCCCGAACCAAGGGTAATACTCCGGCTATTCAACAGGGATACAAGAGCGCGATGGACCACATCGCCTACGAAGAAAACATAGCCAAAGCGAAAGCAGAAAAGGCAGCCAAAAAGAAACACTAGGGGACTAAATCCTAGCGCTTGATGAGAAGCTTCTTCACAGGCTTGGTCTTCTTCGGTGTTTCCAGCGACTTGATAATCTTCTCGCAGTCATCGGGACCAATTTTCCCGTAATAGTAATTGTGCGGTTTCACTTGCACTGCCGGTGCTTTGGAACACTGCCCCAAACACTCGGACTTCTTGAGACAGACGTCATCTTCAAGTCCCATCTCTTCTAATTGCTCGAGCATTGCACAGTAGACTTTTTTGGCGCCCTGCTTCTTGCAGTGCTTGCCCTTTGTGCATACAAATAATTTGAGTTTCTCGCCCATACAAGAGATCCTACACCAATTTATTGAGAATGATTGTCACATTTTCAATAACTATCTGAAAAATATATCTATCTCAGCCCAGAAGCTGCACCGCCATTCCAAAGTCAGGCTGAATGTAATCTTGCTAATCCGCCTCGCATCGGTGAAAATGACGAGGTTGGTTGAATGCTGGCGTGCATGGAATTGGCTGATCTTTTTATTGCCACCATTAAAGAACTTGGTGAACTGGACGACATAGTTAGTCCGACAACTCTAATGCCCGGCTTGGCAGACAGCGAAATAGACTTGCTGATGTTATGCAATCTCGAATCGATTCTGACCGGCATTGAGTGGGAGTCAGTTTTCGACAGAGACTATGGGTGTCCTCTGCGCGAAGACGGACCGGATGGACCCTGGATATATCTGGTTTCAAAACAATTGCTCGATTCTCTTCAATGTTTGTCGCCGGAGGCGATTCTTGAATGCGCCCGCGTCTGGTCTGATTACGATGAATGGACCTTGCGCACGGATGCGTGCATTGAATCCATCGCGGCAGTTATTTCGAGCCTGGCGGCTCTTGCAAAGCGTGCGCTGACGGAAAACAAGCAAGTGTTTATCTGGACGCGACCATAAGAATTAGCGCGTGGGAATAGCCTTAGCATGCAGGATGCGGAGCTGCCATTGGCTGCATTCGAAGCACCCAGGATGGGTACGCTCCCATTGCTTCACTCGAAACCCACAGCCGCACCCAGTGCTGCAGTGTGCCGGGGCGGATTTATCGCTCGCGATTTAACGCTTGGCGTACTCGAAAAGTGCGTCGCTGAGTACTGTGCGCAGCGGATCGAAGCCTTGTTGCAACATCTCCTGATACGCCTGATCCACGGTCCAGGATTCAACCTTCATGCGATAGGCTGCCAGCATGAAACCGGTGCGCTCCCGTCCGTGCAAGCAATGAACATACATTGGTTGGTTCTCGGGATCAGAAAACAGTTGTACGAATTTGTCTATATCGGAAAAAGTTGGAGCAGTTACTCCATCGAGCGAAATGTTCAGGAAGCGCAAGCCGAGACGCTCGGCTATCTCTTGCTCTTCTTCAATTTCATCATCGTCACCACGCCGAAAGAAGCTGTATGAGGAAGCCGGTTTCGGAGAATTCTTCGCATGATGCCGCAGGTTAACCACCAATTTCACACCAGCACGCTTGAGCAGTTCGAGCCCTTCCTCATCAGGCTGCCCTCCGCGTATCACCAGGGGCGATACCACCTGGAAATTTACAAGTAAGTCCTCCAACTCCTGCAAAAGATTTTTGTCGAGTTGATTCATAAGTCCTCTGCGAATCGATTGAGCGTGCCGGTCCCTCAAGTTTATTCCACGGCTGCGACTAGTTGTACCAGTTCAGAAGTTCGACGGAAACCATTGTTCCTTGCTGCAAGTATTCAGCATCTTGCGGGAAAACAATCAGCCCGTTTGCCATTGAGAGTCCGCCCAGCATGTGGGAATCCTGTCCCGCCGTCGGATGTGCACATAGTTCACCGCCCGCCGTCGATATAACAGCCCGGACGAATTCCGTCCGCCCGGAAGGTTTTCGCAAGTCCCGGCTCAATTTCGCTTTTACATTGCAGACCGAATTACCGAAAACGGCGCCTTCCTGTCCCATAAGCTTGAAAATAGCAGGCTTAACAAGCTGATTGAATGTCACAAGCGCCGAAACGGGATTGCCCGGCAGGCCAAACGCATACTGAACCTTATGCTTTCGCCTGTGCACACTGGTCCCAAAATAAACAGGCTTGCCTGGCTTCATCGCCACTTTATAGAACTGTGTCTTAACGCCCAGCTCTTCATAAACGTCTTTTACAAAATCGTAGTCGCCGGCGGAGACACCACCTGTGGTGATAACAATGTCCGCAAAATCAAGACCTAGCCCGAGGACTTTTCTGGTTTCCTCAAGGTCTTCGCGACAGTGAAGCGGTAAGTAATCCTCGATACCCAGAGCGTCGCACGCCGCGCGCAAAGCAAAACTGTTAGAGTCGAATATTTTACCCGGTGATAGACTCTTGCCCGGCTTTACTAGCTCGCTGCCAGTTACAATAATGGCGACAGTCGGCTTCTTATGCACCATGAATGATGCCTGTCCCAAAGAGGCCAAGAGTCCAATGAGAGCTGGATTAACACGCACGCCCTCGGGCAAAATCTCTTGCCCTCGAAGAAACTCTTCCCCGCGACGCCTTACATTTTCGCCAGCTTTCGGCTCTCTCCTGATGCGAACAATATCGCCTTCTTCAATGCAATTCTCTCGCATTACAACAGCATCGACGCCTACAGGCACAGGCGCTCCGGTGAAGATGCGGAAAGCGCTCGCGCTGGGCAGAGAATCAGGTGGCGCTTCACCAGGACGAATCTCAGCAGCGACAGGAAGCGTTTTCGGTGACGCATCACTGGCTCCCCTGACATCAGCAAGCGAGATACCATAACCATCAACCGCTGAATTATCGAATAGGGGTAAATCGTGGCTGGCCAAAACCGACTCGCCAAGAACCATTCCCAGCAATCGCTCAGTACGCACTCTTGTCTTGGGCAAGGGTTGCACGTTCGAAAGGACTATCGAGCGCGCTTCTTCGTATGAAATCATAAATCCTCAACCGCCAATCTCTACCATCGCCCGGTTGGACATCAATGCCAGTTCTTCCATTGGAGGATGCGCTTCGGGCTTTTTGCCTAAAGCATAGACTATAAGCTCTTCGATTTGTTCATCTGAACAACCACTTCGCAACTGCTCGCGCAGATTAATCTCGGGTTCGTAGAAAAGACATGACTTTATCGCACCGTCGGCTGTCATGCGCAAGCGATTGCAAGTGGAGCAAAAGCTGTCTGTCATAGAGCTGATGAAACTGACAACGCCTGTGCCGCCGCGTAAGCGAAAATCCTTTGCAACATCTGATGGATGACCCGAGAGCGGTTCCATCTGGAACTCTTGCTCGATCAGCTCCCTCATATCTTTGTAGGAAAACACAGCTGCCAGGTCCCAGCAATTATCCTTGAATGGCATGTATTCAATGAAACGCACATTCAAATTACGCTGGTAAACATAGCGAACGAAATCAATTACTTCATCGTGATTCTTGCCTTTCATAACCACGACATTCAATTTGATCGGATCAAAACCGGCTTCCTGCGATGCTTCAATGCCTGCCATCACGCGCGCAAAATCATCCCGCAGAGTGATTTCCTTAAACCGTTCGGCATGAAGAGAATCGATACTTATGTTCAGCGATTGGAGACCAGCCTTCCTCAAGGCTTCCGCCTTATCCGCCAGTAACACGGCATTTGTTGTCATAGACAAATGCTTCAACCCACGAAGTTTTGCAAGCCCAGCAATTAGCTCTTCCAGACTCTTTCGCACCAGTGGCTCGCCGCCCGTGATGCGGATTTTCTCAATTCCAGAGGCTACAAAAATTCGCGCAACGCGAATTATTTCTTCGAAGCTCAGCAGCTCATCCTTCTTCTTTAGCTGAATTCCTTCCGGTGGCATACAGTATTGGCAGCGCAGATTGCAGCGATCCGTCACTGAAATGCGCAAATAAGTATGCTTCCTGCCAAACGAATCAACGAGATCGATCATCAGCTCTCCTCTGAGATCATCGGCTGCTCTGCGCCGTCAACTTTTCGCCATGATGCGCATGCGCAGCGCACTCGGCACAATTCACCCAATTGATGGTGCCGTCTTCATAGTATTCTTTCTTCCAAATCGGAACGTTGGCTTTAATTTGATCGATGGTAAATCGGCACGCGTCAAAGCCTTCTGCGCGATGGGCAGAAAGAACACCCACCCAAACAGCCAGATCACCAATTTGCAGTTCTCCAGTTCTGTGAATGCAAACGACATCGATAATCGGAAAGTTCTCTTTGGCACGAGCAAGAATTTCTGCACCAGCTTTTACTGCCAGTTGCACATAAGCCTCATACTCCAACTTCAGAACCTTCTTGCCTTCATTGGAGTTGCGCACCCTGCCTTCAAAAGCGACAAATGCACCGGCGCCCTCGTTTTCCATTTGCGCCCGCAAAGACTCAACATTCAATGGTTCGGCTGTGAGTTTGAACATCTACCCTCCAGCTACCGGCGGAATGAAAACGATTCTGTCGCCAGCTTTAAGTATGCTATCCCACTGGCAGAACTCATCATTCAAGGCGGCGCGCAGCGAACCTTTAGACAGGGTGAAGCAATGACGGGACTGCAACTCTTCGTACAGTTGACCGACAGTCTCCGCCGCCGTATCAATAGTCTCTTGAGAGAGACCGCGTTGTTCACGGAACAGTGCAAAATAATTAATCTGGATGGTCTTATTCATCGCCAGCATCGGATCTACTTACAAGCTTCCTATTATGTCTGATCGAACCAATTAGTGCATCTATTGGTGCCCAAAACCTACATATTCTCAACGCTTTCTCACAAAAGCCGAATCCGCTACATGTCATTGCGTTAAACTTATATCCGACTCGACATAGTTGAGCCGAAGATGCGCGGACGCAATTCGCGCCGGGAGCATCTGCGGTGTTTATATAAGGAGCATCCCGTGGGCAGCGCAATCAGCGGCAGAAACAAACTAAAAGGCAAGGTAATTGAGGTTCAGCTTGGCGACATCATGGCACTTGTATCAGTGCAAGTAGGCGACAATATAGTTGATTCTGTTATCACCAGGAAATCGGCAGAACAATTGAATTTGAAGCCAGGCGATGATGTGCAGGCGCTTGTAAAAGCCACAGAAGTAATGATTTTGAAAGAGGCAAACTAACGTTTTTTCTTTTTGGCGCTAGTTTTTGAACCAGAGACAGCCTTCCGCTTAGGCGCCTTGACCTTGGCAGTCCGCCCTCTGCGCGGCGGCTGAGAGCGCTTGGGCTTTTCACAAACTACTTTTGGGAACTCGCACAGCGGAACACTCGGATTTGGTTCAGCCAGCATCTCAGCGATAGTAGTTTGCGAGAACGCCTGTTCGAATGATTCCAACGCATTATCCATGCGCCTATGCAGCGGGCATAGATTAACACCATGTTGCGCAAGGGACAGCGGGCAGGTTTTGATGCGACCAATCTGGTCCACAACATTCACAACATCCAAAGCGGTAATTTTGTCCGCAGTTTTCGCAAGGCTGAAGCCGCCACGCAAGCCGCGTTGTGATACAACCATGCCGCTTTTTGCAAGTTTCTGCAAAACCTTACAGAGATAACTGCCGGGCACTTTTGTGTGAATAGAAATCTCGTCGGTCGTATGGGAGCCTGGATGCATAGCCAGGTAAACGACAGCTCTCAAGGCATACTCAACCGTTTGAGAGAACATGAGATAAGACCTGAAAAACCAACGTGCACATTTTAGCCCGCGGACGTTGTCAGCTGCAACTTATATCCGAAATTGTTAACTGAGGAGGAGTACCGAAAAAACTTACCTGGTGAGGGTTAGCGGGCTTCAGAACAATTTCACCAATTGCCACCTGAAAGTGTCTATCAATTACCGATCACTCAGTGTGGGGGTCTGGCTTTTCTTATGCGGGCCAACTTTTTCTAGATCGACCATCCTGTGCGCGCTGCGCATCAACGCCGCCGTTTCGCCAGTCGATGTAAAAACAACCGTATCAACAACTGTAACCCCTCCTCTTTTGACTACATTGGCTTCTGCTGTCAGGGGGCCAACCGGGTCGTTTGTGAGCAAGTTTACGCTCAGCTGTATTGAATATGGAAATTTCTTGCCCGGGCTTGCTGATGCCGGGTCGACATCCGCTTCGCCAATGAATGGCGGCCGAAGCGACTTCATCGGCAAGAGTTACAATCGCACCAGCATGAAAAACTCTAGTCGGCTGCTGCACAGTTTCGCTAAGAGGCAGCCGCGCTTTGGCATAACCATCTCGCACCTCCAGCATCTCACCACCAATAGCTGAAAGCATGGTCCATTTATTTGTGCCGCTCATCGCGCTAGACTCCTTCTGCTGTATTGGCTGCTATTTTGTTCTTTCTATAACCAAGCGTTCCGACCAAAAATGGACTTATTAAAGGCATAAAGAATGCCGTCATCAACACCCACATATCGTTTCCGAACACAGTCGGTGCGTACTGGTAGATGCCCCAAATGGAGGAAGTGATCGTGAATAGCGCGCCGTACAAGAAGTAAGCAATCGGATTATTACGCGCACAATACTTCACCCAAAGAAATGCCATGATCAGTACCACAAAATAGTAGATGCTTTCAAGAATGAAGGCTTGCCAGTATTTTACGCTGCTCGTCAAAATCAGCGAGAAGACCAGCGCAGTGATGGAATAGACCTTGAATGAGCGAATGTATTTCAAATAGAGTCCGCGCACAGATGGCACAGTGCTCACCACGATAAAGCCAGCAATCAGTGCGTCGAAAAGCTTACCAAAACCAAAAGAGAACGAGCCGGTGAGGTCGTTGACAAAAGACAGCTGCGCTGTAAGAACATCCGGAGAGAAGCGCGCCTCGAACCAGATCAGAATTTGATAGATTGCGGCCAGTCCAGCCAATCCGACATAGGCGGCCAGAGCACCATCGAACCACAACACGCGAGTTTCGCGCGCATGCTCTCGATAAGGGCGGAATACTGAATGGTAGAGACTTACAAGGGTGACACCAGGGAAAAGCAAACGGAATGCAGCATGCCCAATTGCAAAAACCAAGGCGTACCCGGCACCATACATGATGGCAGAGATTAATACTCGTACCAGGGCGGACGTCAGGAAGGAGGCAAACGGCACATCGGTGTCATAACCCCCAAGCTGAGCAGGGAAGTTATTCGCCTCCGACAAGAGCACCACAAAGGCGGTCGAGAGACCAGCGATTAAGGCTGGCCGCCAGTGAATAGCTTGCGATCGGAATAGGCCGATGACCCAATAAATCCCCAGAGCAAAGACCGTTACGCCAAGGATCCCCATCAGTCCCAATGAAACGTAATCTTTGAGAGTCTGCTTCGTCCGCTCAAAAGTCCACGACTCAGGAATGTCCCAGCGCAGTTGTGGGAATGAAACTAAATTGCCAACGGTTGTGACATTCACAAGGAAACGCGCATCTCCCATTCTAAGCGATGGCACTTCATACGCCAGTGCGTAATCAGTACGATTTGGACGATCCTGCTTAGTTGCTGCGTCAAAGACCGCCGGCTGCAATTCTGGTCGCTGCGCCTTCAGGAATTTTTCAACCATTGCGCGCACGTCAGATTCGCTTGGCGAAGCACCAGGCGCATCTTCCTCCTGGTCTATGTTCATTGCCAAAACTCGACCAGTGCCGGAGATTACTACAGCATATTCCCGCTTCTGCTTTTCCTTGAATAAACGCACCCAATAAAGCACCGGCTCGCGCGCCAACTTCATCATGTCGCGCATTCGCACATAGCCTTCCTTTTCAAAGCCATATTGCGCTTCATTCTCATCGATATTTCGGTGCAGACTAACTGATGCGCGCCAATCAGTTTCATCAACTCCATGCTCTTTGATATAACGCAGCGCAATCGCCTCAGCCTGACTTTTGTTGATTCGAATTTGCGCCCAGTCGCCAATCATCGGAACTTGAACGAATATTGTAATCAGGAGAGATACAAGGCAGGTCGCAATCAATCCCACACGGAACTTCGATCCGAGTGCATGGTGCTCGAGGTGGACTTCCTCTTCCTCCTCTTTCTCGACCTTCAAATTTGAAATGTAATTTTCGTTGGCAAGTTCTTCATCAGTAGGAATATTCTCCGGATTCTTTCTGTTGAGTATGCCAATCGCCAGAGCGATAAATGGAGGGGAGCAGGCAATCAAGCCGGAAGCAGCCAGCATCGGCGAGCCTGATAGGAGAAGTGAAGTGACACCAAGAAACGCATCGTAAATGAAGTGCGAAATAATTCCAGTCACGACACCGTAGCGTTTGAAAATCCATCCATAAAACAGACCGACGATTGTCAGCTCCAACCCACGCGCATAAGCGGGTTCCTGTGGATAGTCACTGTGCATAAACGCCCATCCAACCGCTTGCACAAAGTTAGCAACCCAGAAATTTTTGAACAACATTTGCGCAAGAACGAAACAGAATACGCGATACATCAGCTCCTCGCTGATAGACGCGTTGACTCCAACGCTGAAAGCCGAATAAGCAGGCACAATACTTGATAGCGTGCTGACTTCACGCACCTCGAGGGGCGACCACATGCCGGCGGCAGTGCCAGCTAAATAGTACGCCGCAACATAACCAAGGTGGATACCAAAGATGAACACGCCAGCTACAATCGCATCGAGCATCGTTCTATTTGACAAAGCTCTGCCATTCAAAAAATTTTCGACAGCAGGCATCTTCGGAAACTTGGTCCGGTAAACAGCCTCGATACCACCGACCACCACCGCAGACAGAAGCCCCGCCTGACAGCAGCTCAGAATTGAACTTATGATTTGCTGACCAAGAAATCCTTGAAGAGTTTTGCTGGTGTCATATTGCTGAAGAACAGACGGCAAATAATTCCAGTAATCAAAAAATTCAAGAAGGAAAGAACCAACCGCGGCGAAGAAAACTAAGCGCCAGCGCAGACGCCCTGTCGAGAGCGCCCAAATGAAAGCAAAGACAGTGCCAGCCGATACGATGGCAAACAAGACGGACGAAATAAGTTTGAGCAAATCGTTGTAAGAGCGTATCTCCGCATACTTACGATCAAAACTTTCAGGAACGTGAAACTCACTGCTGAATTCACTGACGCGATTGCCTGAAACATAGACCGTATAACGCTGCTTGCCGCCTTTGTAGTCATGTCTCTCATCTTCAAAAGTGAAGTAATGGTCGGTACGCGCAGCCTGCTTTACGGTGCCGTCCCGGATAACCTTGATCCCTTCCATCAGTGGAACAGGTGAGACGGCCTTGCCAGCACCGAAGACTGCGCCGGGATTATTCAGCTCAGAAAATGGCGCGTTAGAACTGGCCAGCACAGCTGAGCCAGATTGCGGAGCACCTTTTCCTGGCTTGGATTCACTATCTTGTTTGTATAATGCATTTTCTGCATCTTTATTGCTTGCCGATTCATCAGCATCTTTAAGAACAGCATTCTCTGCTTTCTTCTCGTCGGAAACGACTACATTGTGCTGAATAGTAAGATCCTTAGAACTTGTCTTGGAACTGTTTTCTTTAGAATCTGCAGATGAAATAACCTTTTTTGAGTTTGACTCACTTTTCATCGGCTCGGCTTTTGCTGCGTGCTCACCAGCTCTAGACAAATCAGCAAGCGCAATGCCGCCTTTGTCTTGAATGAACTTCAAGGACAAAAGCATGGCATCGTCATGGGAAATAGTTGGCAGTGCGCGCTCACGTTCTATTTCGTGCGAGACGCTATCGAGCTTCCCATCCGGGGTCAACCAGACTTTGAATTCTTCAAGCTCTTCCGGTTTGCAAATGCGGGTATACCATAACCAACATGGAATAGTTGCCTTCATGAGCGCGTTTGCTTCGCGCATCGAATACTCGTATTCCAAGAAAGTACTTGTGGACGATTCTTCGTAAAAGGTAGTCGTCTGAACCGTATCTTTAGTCGGATATCCCATGCTCTCCGCAACCGCAGCAGCACGTTTGGCTATTTCCTGCTTGCTAAGCTTCAAGTCGATTGAGGCAGCGGGAAACACATCGTCGTAACGCCAAAAGAAGAAAGATATCCCACACACGCCAAGAATCAGGAATACGAGCAGTATGCCTCTCAAGGGTTGCCACTTTTCCCTCTTGTTTTCGTTCAAAATCTTTGCGCCTTATTTCTTCCCTGCAATGAATCATAGCCGATACAGGCCGTAGGTAACTAAACTGCCACGGGGTGAGCGTTTCAACGATTCACAATTTACAAGACATCTTTCATTGAATATGGCGGAATTACATAGGCTATGCCAGCTTCAATATTGGCAGCTCTCGGTGAATGCCCCACTCCATAATCGACGCGTCGTAAACCGGCAAAATTCGACCGGTGTATGCTTCTGCCAAAAGTGCATATGTCGACGCGCGCACTCCAACCTCGCAATATGTAAAAGGCAGATGCGAATTGGCAAAATGAGGCGGGAAAATTTCCAAAAATTTCGAGCAATCTACAAAACGTTGCTCACCATCAAACAATTGCTCGTAGCCGACTCGAAGCGCCCCCGGCAAATGTCCAGTGCGCACTTGATATTCATAAGAGCGGCCCTCGAATTCATCAACGGTGCGAGTATCAATTGCATGGAACTTCTTTGAACTGCCGCAGGAGCTTGTTAGCTTTTTGATATCGATGCGCCTTCTGGGATCAAGAATGATTTGAAAGTCGCCATCGAAGCGACGTGTTTCTATCTTTTCGAATTCGCCGCCCGCCTGCAACCATGCGGTGTATCCACCGTTGAGAATGTGAACTTCGCTTGCTCCAAGATAAAGTAACATCCATGCTATGCGCCCTTCTCGTCCTTTGGATTTCAATCCGTCGGCATAGACAACGATGGGTTCGTCATTTCGCAATCCCAGCGCTGAAAGCCTCTCGGCAAAATTACCATTCCAGGGATTGTTCAGAGCGCCCCAATAACCAGGTTCCCAGAGTTCGAGCTTAACGCCTTTAGCTGGGCGGTCATTCCATTCTTCCCAATCGATATGAACAGCAAATGGAATATGCCCGGCATCGAACTCCGCTCTGCTGCGCGCATCAACAATAGCGCCAGGAAGGAAAACGCGTTCCATCCAAGCATTCAATTGCGAAGCTTCCATGAGACTTATTGACATTACCGAATAGTCCCACGATAATCGCCGGATCACAATCAGGAAATGCCCGACACGCGATACTTTTAAACTTTCAGGGATTCAACCGATTGGCTTAGAAGAAGAAACCTGTGTTATGCCGGTTCGGACAAGGGTCGTTGGACGGGGGAATGCTTCTGCGCCTCTTGCTCGATTTTGCACGAACTTGCCCTGGCGATACCGCGCAGCATACCTCCAAACACGATAGTATGTAGCGGCGTAACCGCCCACCAATACAAGAGTCCGAGCAAACCGGAAGGCAGGAACTTAGCCGTCTGAGTCAGCCGAACGCGACCGTGGTCCAGGTCGTCAATCAATAACTCGAGCATTGCTTTACCAGGAAGTTTCATCTCGGCAGTGAGGAGGATTCTCTTGTTTTTTTCCACGGCGACAACGCGCCACCAGTCTAAGGCATCGCCCGGTCTAAGTTCAGATGAATGCCTCCGTCCGCGAGATAGACCAACGCCACCTACGATGCGATCCATAAATCCACGCAATTTCCACAACCAGTCACCATAGTACCAGCCGGTCTTGCCACCAACACGGATCAAAGGCTGCCACACATCAGATGGAGAACCTTGGATTACTATCGACCGCTTGTCCTGGTACACGGTACCACCGGCCCAATTAGGATCCCCATCGTTAAACCATTCAGCAGGGGGGATGATGCCTGCATCTGTCCAATGGCTTTCAACTTGTTGATGCTGTAAATTGGCCAAAGCAAGTTTACATGCACTTCTGCAATCCAGTAACTCTTGCCGAATCAATTCGGTAATATTCGATTCGTGGCAAACCGCCGGATTGCGCAGACCTTCAGCCAAGGGTCTTGCGATGTACGAAGGGACCGGTGTCACCAAGTGTATCCAATAAGAACTTAAGCGCGGAGTGAAAAATGGAACGGGAATCACTAACCGTTTCTTGAGACCGGCTTCTTCAGCGTAGGTATCCATCAATTCCTGGTAAGTAAGTACATGAGGTCCGCCAATGTCATACGAATTACCAGCCATCTCATCATGATGAAGACATTCTATAAGGTAGTGAAGCGCGTTACGAACCGCAATCGGCTGTGAAGGCGTTCTAACCCATTGTGGAGTAATCATGAAAGGAAGGCGTTCAACCAGATATCGTAGAATCTCGAAGGATGCGCTACCAGAACCGATTATCATCGCAGCGCGCAGAATAGTGACAGGAACAGATCCGCGCTTCAAAATCTCACCGACCTCAGCTCTTGAGCGCAGATGCTTGCTCAGCTCATCGCTCTGCCGTCCCAATCCGCCCAGATAGATCACTCGAGCAATGCCGGCTTCTTCCGCGGCTTTTGCCATATTTTCGGCAGCAAGTCGATCGGCTTGCACGAAATTTCTGTGCTGCGAGTTCATCGAGTGGACAAAATAATAAGCAACATCGCATCCAGCAAGCGCATGCCCCAGTTCGCCTACGGACATAACATCAGCGCTGACAAGTTCAACATTCACGTGTCCTGACCAGCTGAAGGAACGTAGTTTTTCAATAGATCGGGAGACAGCACGAACCGTGTAGCCAGCTGCTAATAGTCTCGGAACCAGCCGAGCACCAATATAACCGCTAGCACCGACGACCACAATTTTTTTAATAACTCTGCTCATACCAATTCGCCTCCACCTTCAAACAGGTTACACATCAGATATGAACCAGGCGTGAACGCTGGCGAGCGGGGTTGCTAGGAATGAGGTTGGTGGGTCAACGATTTTAGCGATTCCGAGAATGCAAGCCTCGCTGAAATGTACAACGCTCTAAGTATCTAGAGTAGAGTTGCGCCATAACCTGCGGAAATGAGCAACCGCTCCGTCGCTTGGGAATAGCCTTTCATCCACGGCTTTGCTTGAATCTTTCGGCAGCTGAGACAGTACAACCCTGCGATCCTCATTCAATATGATTTCATTGGTCCAATTAAACATTGGTTTGAGCAAGGGCGCGATCAGCGGAAAACTAACAAAACCCTGATAAGCCCGAAGATAGATGCGAGTGCGCTCCGGCGCTTCTGGAACGAATGCAATAAATTGAAAGAATTTTCGGGCGCGAATTGTAAGAAGCCAGAGGTTAGGGAAGATGAATTGGATAGTGGGAAGCTCGCTCTTTTCCTGATTTACATAAATGCAGATCCGCTTTTCGTCGCACTCAATGCGCCTTGGACCTTTTATATCAAGTCCCCGGCCAATGGTCTTTCGATGTACGAAAGGCAAATGTGCGTAATCAAGCTGGTTCTCGACGCACCGCGTAATATGCGTGGGCCACTCATGAACGGACTGGTAAGAGGCCTGACCCGTACTTATCTCGTCAAACCACGGCGGGGAATCAGGCAAACTTTCGCCTCGTTTAATCCAGACAAAACCATTCCGTTCGACTACCTCGTGTGTTTCCAATTTCAAATTCGAAGCGGATCTGCCTGTCTCGGGCACCAGTGTACAGGCACCGCGTCCGTCAAAAGTGAAACCATGAAACGGGCACATGATGCAGTCATCGACCACTTCACCCAAACTCAAACTAGCGGATCTATGGGGGCATGAATCGGACTGCATTCGAAGTTCGCCAGTCGAACCACGCCACAGAACGTATCGCTTCGAAAACAGAAGAATCGAAAACGGCTTTTTCCCAATTTCGTCACTTGAGGCTACGACATACCAAGCATCTGGCACCTGCATTTTAATACATTCCTTAGCAGACCCGGCGTGATGGTAGCTCTGTTAGATGAGAAGTTCAGGTTCTGGATTAATTCAGAATACTACACCTTGCTTGGTGAACTAGGAGTGAACGACCAAGATCAGCAGCAATATAGCGTTTCACTAACGCAAAAACTGTTCAAAAACAGGCATGAGAAAGTTGCCCAAAACATAGAACACAACGGGCAGCGCCACAACGATCATAATAGAACGGCAGTAGACCCATCCATTCTTGACTGGTGCGTTATAAAGCGCTAGCAGAGCTGTTGCAGCAGCGAAAATTAGAGAAAGCATGGTAAGTGCCTTTGAGGCACGCTGATGCTCCGGTCTGTGACGCTGTGAATCTATCCTGGCAGTCTCGGGGATGGCTGGGTACTCGAACCCCCTCAAGCGTTCGACCAGCCTGCGGGGCTGATCTATTGAAGGAGACACAAGTTCCATGGGCTCAGCGATTTGTGCATTGGCATAAGCATCGTTACTTTTAATCTCGTTATCGCTAAAACTCTGAAGCTTTCGGTGACCACTAGTCTCATCGCGATCAAACGTGCCCTTTTCTCCAGCCTTTCCTGCCGCGAACTCGATCTCGATTGCCTGCGGACGCTTCTTGGCACCGTTGTAGCCAGAGAGCTGTTTCGTCAAGCCAGCAATGGAGCCGCCCACCATTCCTGAGTCCTTCTCACTCTCCTTCTTAGCGTCGACGACGGGACGCTCTTCATTGAGTGTCATCTGAGAATCAGAACTCAATTCTGTCCGCGCCGGAACGGGAACGGGAACAGGAACAGATGCGCCATACTTTGATTCTCCGTCTAGCGCATTCGGTTTTGCATCAGCAAGAGTGAGAGGTAATTGCTTGCGATTCACTTGGGCAGGTCGATTAGCGAAAGTTGCAATTTTCGCTTTCTCCAAGTGGTAGATCTGGCGATCTTTGCTGGCAGTTTCTTTGAAGTCAGTCTTTACAGTAGACTTTTGCTCACCCCGGCCAATACTCATAGCACTGGGCACAAGTGTGGGTAGGGGGGCAGAGTAATTACCGGAACTAGCGCCAGAAGAGTTGTTCGAAGCACTCGATTGCGCGCGCAGACCCAGCAAGGAGCCCCCAGCCGTAGTCCTTGAGCTATCTGACAAGCTGTTCGCTTCTTGCTGGTATGAAGACTCACCTGCGGGAGACGATTCGATTGGACGCACAGCCGACTGCGGGCCATCTGTTGAGTCAAAACTATCGATGGCAGTGGGTGGCACAGGACCACCGTAACCGATGCTCCCTCCAGAAGAGCTGCCACCAGATTCGGTGACTGCATTCAGCCTGTTTAGTTGGCCTGTGACTTTATCAAAACTTTGATCAATTGGGTTGGACATGAATCCCAGAAGTCCAGTCAAGTTATTTCCTGGATGCATTTGCTTGAGTGTCGGATGTACCTCCCGGTCTATCCACTCATATTTTGTATACGCCAAAAACGCATCTATGTGATCAAACGAATGATCGAGAAAATCCTTTGCTTGAAGCACAGGATCAGGCTTAATTTCCTCTTTCGGAGCGGGTTTCGGATCTCGATCGAGTTCAGCAATCTCATCGACAACCACGGCACTGGAGATTGGTGTGATCAAGTGGTAAGTCTTCGCAAGAGCATCAGCGCCTTCGGGGCCGCCTTGATTTTTCGGAAATTGAAGCTCCTGAAGCAGGCGCTTGTAGGCGAGGAGTTGAGCCAAATCTTTATTAGCTTGTGGAGGCTGGATTGAGCTGCCACCATCATCAACTTGTGATGCGGTCTTTGTTTCATCCAAATTCTTCGAAGCAGGCTGGAAGCCTGCGCTCCCATTAGCGACAAGATTGACAGATTTCGCTTCAACGCTGTTGCTTCCGGTTGCACTCAGAGCAGTCTTCGAATCAACAAGCTCGTTTTTGCTAAGCGCTAGAGGCTCTTCAGCAGACAGCGCGGCTCCGCTTCCAAGCATGTTCTTAAAAGAAGTGTTCTTTGCTGATTGCTGCCAGCTTTGAGCTAGCATAGAAATATCCTTCTCTATGCTGCCTGTTCGATCAACATGTTTGAATCCAGCGCAGTTCCTAACGCTGCTAAGAATTTCGACCGGCCCGCCAGCTACTTGTAGGTCATACACCAGTGGCGTATCTCGCAAGTTCAGAAAGGAAGCAAGCGTCTCACTGCCGCCTGCCGAAATTGGCTGAGTACCATGTATCCAAAGAATGGCAGCATCCTTCTTGCGATGCAATTCAGAAGCGAATCCGACCAAGGCTGCTGAATTATCCTGCCCTCCCGCGGGGACATAAGACGCTACCGAATCAATCAAATTCGTAAAATTGCCTGAATTCGGAATCTCAGTCGTGGCATCGCCAAGCATAAATACGCGAACTTTAGATTCTCTGGGAAGCGAACTCAAACCTTTCGCAATCTCAGGCATGGAGCTCTTCATTGAAATAGATCCATCAATCAAAACAATCAGCTCATCAGGCCGGTCGAAAAGCTGGCGCTCAGGATGGTATGTCAAAGTCCTTTTTGGCGTCGGGAATGGATCAACGAATGAAAGCTGCTGAAGCTCTTGACTCCTCGTTGCCGTTACTATCGCTTTGAAGTTTGAAAGTTGGTCATTGGATACCTTGAAAATTCTCGAGGAGGATTCAGTTGCGGGTTTAATGTTTGCTTCTGGTCCAACAGAATTTTGATGTTCAACCGGAGTCGCACCTGCCAGTTGAAAGCCGCCATCCACTCGGCTGCCTCCATTGGCAGACGCTGCGGGAAGCGCTTCAATTGAGGTAACATCGTCAAGCTGGAAATTTCGCTCAACAAATGTCGGCAAGCTAAAACCAGTCTCAGAATCATTCTGCCTAAGCACCATTGGCGCCACTATGTGCAAATCAACTTTCAGATCGCCACCTGGATGGACAGGAAAACATTGGACGAGAATCTGATCCGGACCGCATGTACTTACAAGCAGCGGATCTTCTTTATGTGCCTTGACCGCTTCCTGGTAAACCACACGCGCAGCTTCCCTGACCATGATCGTTGCATCATGTTCAACCCCGGCTACAGTCAAAGTTGCCTTTGTCACGACAGCACCAGGCGGCAGCATAATCTTCCCGCGCGCTTCGCGATCATACTTAGAACTATTACCGAAGTGAAACGACCAGTCAATGCCAGCCAGAAGCGTATCGGGCTGCATCATCACGCGCATCGCCGACTTGCTTGCGCTTAGGCCCCGCACAACGCCACTGACTTGTTCACTTGCAACATCAGCATCGAGATCGAACTCGTCACTTATCACAGCATTCAATCCCGCAGGATCATTAGCCAAGCCAGCGTTCTTGATTGTTGACCTGGCGCTGGCGGGGATTGGCACAGAGTTAAATGGCTTACCAGTAACGCGATAAAAAATACGTCGCGCATCTTCAATTTTGATCGGATGCC
The DNA here is from genome assembly GCA_021732085.1 of Candidatus Obscuribacterales bacterium. Lineage (GTDB taxonomy): Bacteria > Cyanobacteriota > Vampirovibrionia > Obscuribacterales > Obscuribacteraceae > JAIEPM01. The sequence goes on from JAKFVQ010000009.1 coordinate 130,610, forward strand.
CTGACTCGTACATCGATCCGATTATGTCTGTCGCACGCCCCGAACGCTCATAGCAGGCACGCAGAAGCACTTCTTCATTTCCATACTTACGCAACCATTCCAGGCCCTGCTTTTCAGTTTCAGGATGTACAGCGAGTCCGAGATTCATTCGAGTAAGGGTTGACGGAAGCTCGACCGCCAGGACCATTACCAACACAACGATGTGACCAAAGTGTTTGAGCTGATGTGCTTCGAAATAAGTCTTGCGCTGATCGGCTAAATGACAAACACGCTTTCCACTAAACCACAAACACGGAAGCGTCAAAAGTGGTGTCAGACCGAGCAAGCCAAATCCCAAATACACGAGCGAAAACATCGCTGGCCCGGCAAGTGGAAGAAACATCAGCGCATACATCAAAGCAATGCCCATTGCCATCCCGCTCGACAAAGACATGAATGCAAAATGCGTTGTCAGATTAGCGCGGCGCGTCATCCACGCCATCAAATTGCTGATCGGAATCAGCGAAAACAAAACGATATGATTGGTAGAAGGAAATGGATCAAAGAAGTAGCGCGCACAAAAGTGGAACTGGCTTTCAAATGCAACTGCGCAAACAGGAAGGATGACGCCGAAGGCGAGAAGCAAAGCATCTTTTGCCTCTTCAGATAAACCAAGCTTGCTGAAATAACCGCGAGCCCTCCACTCCGGTGGAGCGCCAGAGTCTGATGTTTCCACATCAGATGAATCCTGCTCAGGTTCATTCTCTTTGGTAAGGTGCATTAAAATCGATCCACGCCCGCAGCTGCGCGCCAGCCCTGTGTGTCCCTATAGAATATTATCCCAGCCGGGAGAGATTGAAACTGGGGCTAATCCTAGGCGCCAGTTTTCATTAAAACGGGTAGGATGTTACTGTCAGGGAGGGTTTTCAGTCTCATGCTCGAGATATTGGGCGGCATTATCGTTTCCGCTATCATGATTCTGCTCTCCGGAATCAAGGTTGTGAAAGACTACAACCAGCTGGTCGTCTTTCGTTTTGGCAAACTGATAGATAGCAAAGGACCCGGCGTGCACCTTGTCATTCCTTTTATGGATCAAGTTGAAACGGTAGATACGCGCATCGTGACAGTTGCGACACCGACCCTGGAAGAACTGACACAAGATAATGTTGCCATAAAAATTTCAGCAGCATGCCTTTTCCAAGTAGCTGATGCAAAAAGAACAGTCAGCAGAGTGGATGACATTAATGTAGCCATCGCAGAGCTTGCGCAGTCGTCCTTGCGCTCAGGGGTCAGTCAGTACACCTTGCGCCAGATAGTCACCGACCGCGGAAAGCTAAACGCATTTCTCAAAGAGAAACTCGAGAAACAAGCAAAAGACTGGGGAATTAAGATCGTCACCTTCGAAATCAAGGAAATCAACTTACCAGCCGATGTGAAGAAAGCCCTACTTCGCGAGAATCTTGCAGAAGCCGAACTCATTAAATCCGAAATTTAAGAAATCGGGTGAAGCTACTCAAAAATTTTTCAGAACTACCAGATAGTATTCAGTCATCGAAAGAGCAAGCGCTCCCCAGACTGAAGAGGTGGACTGATGAAATTGGTGACAACACTTATCAGACCAGGTCAAAAAACAATCCAGTGGCATTTGATTCTGTGCATCTCGATGGTCCTCCTGGGCGCGATTGATTCAGGCATCCAGTACGTTCTGTCCACGGCGGAATCAGCAATGGAAGAATCAGCGTTTCTCGAATAATTTCCCCTCCGTTTCTCTCCCAACATGGACTTAGGCGCCGGGGCACGCTCCCCCCCTCCTTACCCTTTCGCTCCGGTGCACCAAGTCCCCCCTTTTCTGTACTGCTACAACTTAAGCCGGAAGCGCCAAACATTGCTTCTCCGCTTAGTCCGAAAGCTAATTTGCACATCGGGGTTTCCTACCCCCCATCCAACCATCCATCCCAAGACCCTGATGTGCAAGTTCTCGTTTTATCCCGACCCAAAATCCAGCTTAAGCACCGAAGCCTCCTCCCAAATCCAGCTTCGGTGTTTTTGCGTAAATCTACCGATGTCCAAATAGCTTCGACCCTTTACAGTCAAGCTGGAGGGTCATAAGGGTAGGCAAAAATTGGATTCGAATACTTTTGGTACAGATAAATCTGTGCCCATAGATAATGCTCTGCGTGATCATCGTCTCAGTGCAGACGTGGTGCTCAGCAGCCCTTTGGGTGCAAAATTCAAAGAACTCGATAAGGTCACGGCTGAGAATGCGTTGCCTAAATTTGAATTAGTCGCTGCAGCGGATTCCCGACCTAAGAACGCCGATGTAAAGGCAGTCGGTGAGGCAGTCAATACGCCTGCTGTAAAAAAGCAAGAAACAGTTTTAGATATCACCGATGTCGGCAAACGAATCGGGTGGTGGCAGCAGAAAGAATATGAAAAGCTGGGAGTTAAAACCCTTCGCTTTGGCGATCACAGTGTCGCCTTGGAACTCGAGAAGCCGGTGAAGAAAGGTGCGATCGTAATGACGCTCAATATTGATAGAGTCTTCGCATTCAACTTTGACCGCGGTCCCAACAAATGGGAAATGAGCAACGTGCGCGGATTAAAAATTGGGGATGACCCGGTACATAGCGTCGAAATCACACCCAATAAAAAAGTCATCTTTTGGATGGATAGGAACAAAACGGACAAGCAAGAGTATGGGAAACAAGCAGCTGAGTTTATCAAAGCTCTGGCCGATCCTCTGATGGCTGACTATCTCCGACGCTAGTTGATCAACCAAGCTCGTTCACTAATACCCCGTGGATTCATGAACTTGAACTTTAAGCACAAATTCGCCTGGGATTGAAATAAATTTCAGAGCAGTGCCCGGAAACCGGTGCCTTTCGGGACCCCTAACTGGGCTGTTAGGCTTTGAAGTCAAGGTCCGACAAGCTATCCTAGAGATACCAGCTCCCCCACTGGTAACTAATTTGTTTGCCATATGCCGTACGAACAACTTTTCCTAGCTGATTTGCGACGACTTTCATTGAGCATTTACAATCGCCCTGCAAAAGCCGGCGAGCTGCTGGAGCTCTGCGAATCGCTCGTCACCCAATACGAAGAGGTTCTGTTTTCAGAACAGCTTAAATTGAGTGACGTTCGAAAAAGGACGATCTACGGAAAGTTGGCATTTGCCTATGAATGCATCGGCAAGCATCCTGAAGCCGCGCATTTATTCGAAATTTCAACGACGCCAGGAATGCCCGGCGGCTCAGCTGGATTCTGGTCCTTAATGGGAATAGATTGATTTATCGCTCGTCAGGCCGGCGAAGTCTGGCTTCTCCGCCACGTCGCGTCAGTGAGGCGCCATCTGTCCACGCGCAAACATTATGCCATCGCTCCGGCTCATTCAATGGCTCCGTTTGATTGGGAGGAAAAAAGCAGAGACTATCTCCCCTAGCTATCGCATTATTCATAATGTAGTTGTTGTTTCCAACCTGCTCGGCAATGTTATTGAAGACGCGCTGTGTGTACTGCTGACCGCTGCTCGATATTCGCCTCAAATCCTCACGGAAACTTTCCGCAGCTTCATCATCATCTGGAGTTCCTAGCGCATTTTCCATTGAACGTCTGAGCGCAGCACTGTCACGCGCGATACTGTCTGAATGTTCCATCTCATTTGACATGATCAGTTTCCTTTACGAAGTGCATCTCTCACCGCTTCATTTCAGCGGAGCGGCGCAGATCGCTGAGCAACACTCGCGACTGCTGCCCATCATTCGCCACGATGGTGCCGTCATTGGATGCACAAACAGATCTGAAATCAGGAAACACAAGCGCTTCCGCTACATTCTTCATATAACCAGGATGCAAGCAGAGCGCTTCTCGATTCAGGCGCGCATTGGGCGAAAAGAAGTTCGTACTTCCAAGATCATTTCTTACATTGTCAAAAACTCTTCGGGTGTGTTCTTGCCCACGCCCTGCGATCTGCTGAAACTCATTGAAGAGAGCAATTGCAGCCTGCTCCTGATTGTTTCTGTTCAGAACAGTTTCCATTCCGCGCGCCAGAGCCTGGCTATCTCGTTTAACAAGCTCTGCATCAATTCCTTGCTCGGACATTTTAGTTCTCCCGCCAAACTTCGCTGATAATGCGTTCGTCTGGTAAAGAATGTGTGGAAGTATAAATACTCGTGACCAAGCAGTTCGGCAGGAGGAATTCAGCGAGCCTGGATTTGCGTACCGAGCATTTTTTCTTTTTCTACACTATCTTCAAGCTCTTTTGCTTTAGTCGCCCTTCCGGTTTCGCGCAGAAGCTTCGCATAATTCAATCGTACTTCCGCCAAGTATTGCGGGGGGTGAATCATTGGTCCAGAGGCTTCCAAAGCGTCGATTGCAGTCCTGAAACTCTCGTCGGACTCTTTGTACTTACGCTGTTGGCGATAAACTTCTGCCAGCCCGGCATTCTCGACGGCACAAAAGAAGGATAAGGGTTTCTGTTTCAAAACATTGGCACTCAAACTATGCTTAGCGACATTCATCGAACGCAGATACAGCTGTTCAGCCTCAGTGGTTTTGCCTTGGAGATTCAAATTCTTCGCGAGCGCATTTATTTGATCACGCACTCCGCCCTGATCAAGATCCCTCGCCTGATCACCGAACGGCCCAAAATGCTTTTCATGCATCGCCACATCCTTCCGGCGCCACGGCTCAGCCTGGGCGTACTTCCCTTGTCCTTCATAAGAGCCGGCAAGTTCCTCGTAGATAGACTTTGGATAAGATATCGGCGTATGGGGACCACCATCCTCACGGATGCCAGCCATTTCACCATCATCAGCCCCTCGCAGCTTCATGCCGATCTGCACCGCAGTCACAAGTGGCAACTCCGCGTCGGCATATCTGCGCTTCCCGTAGTAGTAATTACCTAGCAGATAAGACCGTCGAAACAATACGTCTTCCTTATTTGCACACTCTGCCTGTCCTATAACATCAACCGAATGTCTCAAAATACTTTCGCGATCGGCTTCAGACAACTCAGAGTTTTGAACAAGATATTGAACTATGTCATCGTATTCATCGCGACATATTGCGCCGGCAAGCTCCGCCTGCTGCATGGCTTCCTGCGCAAAACGTTTCCCCTCGACTGGATCGGCAGCCAAAGCCCGATCGAAGGTTTGCTTATACACGGGCTTCTTGGCACAAGCGCACAAAAGCAACGCCATTAGAGCTCCGATCACCAAGACTCTCACACGTCACAACCTCATTGCGCCCGAAGATAGTCTACGTTCCAGCCAATGCCTTGTCTTTGTGGTACTGAGCCCGTCGGCGCGCTTCGATTAGAACAAGAAGCACAGACACATCGGCAGGAGTGATACCACCAATGCGAGAGGCTTGCCCCAGAGTTTCGGGGCGCAGTTTGTGCAATTTTTCTCGCGCTTCAAGAGCGATGTTTTCCATTTCCAGATAATTGAAGTCAGCTGGTAATGCGACGTTATCCAACTTCTCGGTGTTCGCGACATGAGCCTTCTGCCGTTCAATGTATCCAGCGTATTTCGTCTCAGTTTCGATTTCGAATTGCCATTTGAAGGCTGCTCCGGACAGCTCCTTGCACATGCCTGCAAGCGCTATGTACGGAACTTTGGGACGACGTAATAAGTCTTCCAAAGAACAATTCTGCTTCAACTGCTCATCGTAATCAGACAAAGCAGCATCCCATTCGGGAGAAGGTGCGACTCTTGTGCCGCGCATCAATTTGCGCTCTTGCTCGATTTCATCGCGCTTAGTGTTGAACGCGATCCAGCGTTCGTCATCGACCAAACCAAGCTCGCGCCCAAGCGGAGTTAGACGCACGTCGGCATTGTCCTGACGAAGAAGCAAGCGATATTCAGATCGCGAAGTCATCATACGATATGGCTCGCGAAGTTCCTTCGTGACGAGATCGTCAACCAGAGTGCCGGTATAACTTGACGATCTGCTAAGTGTGAAGGGATCGCGTCCAAGCGCATAAAGAGCGGCATTCGCTCCTGCAACTAAGCCCTGAGCGGCAGCTTCCTCGTAGCCGCTTGTCCCAAGAATCTGTCCAGCGGCGAAGAATCCTTGCAAACTTTTCGCCATCAATGCATGCGTGAATTGTGTGGCGAAAAGATAATCGTATTCGACAGCATACGCTGGACGCACCATCGAAGCGTTTTCCATGCCCGGGAGCGAATGTACAATTTCATGCTGAACAGCAACTGGAAGACTTGTGGAGCATCCTTGCAAATAGACTTCGTACGTAGAACGACCCTCGGGTTCGAGAAAGAACGAGTGACTGTCCTTATCAGCGAAGCGAACCACTTTATCCTCAATCGAAGGACAATAGCGCGGTCCGATGCCGTGAATCATTCCTGAGTACATCGGTGATTCGTGCAGATTTGCGCGAATCACCACATGCGTTTTTTCAGTCGTGTGTGTCTGGTGGCAAGGCAATTGTTCACGAATAGGGCCATTTCGCAAGAACGAAAAGAAGTCGTGAGGCTCATCTCCAGGCACAACCGGCAAATTCGTGTAATCAATAGTCCGCCCATCAATGCGTGGCGGTGTTCCCGTTTTCAAACGGCCTAGTTCAAATCCCAATTCGCGCAAACAACCAGAAAGACCAATTGCCGGAAACTCGCCAGCCCGCGCAGCGGGCATGGTTTCGCGTCCGATCCAAATGGTGCCTTCCAAGAAAGTACCAGCAGTGAGCACAACGGCTCGAGCAAAAATGCGATCACCAAATGCAAGTTCTACTCCGCAAATCTCATTCTGTTTGTTGGTCAAAAGCGCTTTGACCATTCCCTGGCGCAAGGTCACATTCGGCAAGGACTCCATGTAAGCCTTCATCCACCCGGAGTATTCTCGCTTGTCAGACTGCGCGCGAAGACTCTGCACAGCAGGTCCGCGACTCATGTTCAAAGTCCGTATTTGCAGGTAGGTCGCATCAGCTGCAATGCCCATAACGCCGCCAAGAGCGTCAACTTCCTTCACCAGTTGAGACTTTCCTGGTCCTCCGACGGCTGGATTGCAGGGCATCGAACCAATCGTATCGATATTGACGGCAAGCATAAGTGTTTTGCAGCCAAGCCGCGCCGCTGCAAAGGCTGCTTCACAGCCAGCATGCCCACCACCAATTACAACAACGTCAAAATCAAGGCTCATCACGAAGTCCGAGGCGAAACTGAAAACTAAGATCCCAAAAGCATTCAGACGAATACCAGTAGTAACAGAATGATATCAAAAGTCCTCTTGATAAAGCAAAGTCTACATGGCGGATTGGTAATAATTTGACGCTCTTCGGGCTCTTTTGTTACAACTGCCTTAGACGGGCCTTACAATTAGATCGTGTCGCGGAAGGTATCTATGCTCAAGAACTTTAAGGAAAACATTGGCGGGAATGCTGTTTTAAGGCTTTTTGCCTGCCTTTCGCTCATTACATTCGGTTCGGCACTACCGTCAGCTTACTCGCAACCTGCAGCCAGCCCAGCGGCACCGACTCGAAAAGAAGTCTTGGACCCATCTAAATTTTTCGGACTAGCATCATTTGGCTATGCTGCCGCAAAGACTTGCCCTGAAGTCATGGAAAAGCTTTTTTGCTACTGCGGTTGTGATTTGACCGACTCACACGTTTCGCTGCTTGATTGTTTTACTTCCATTCACGGCGTCGATTGCCATATTTGCCAGGAAGAAGCGATCCTCGCAAGAAAAATGAATAGCGATGGCTCGCCAATTGCTGAGATCCAGAAATCGATTGACGAAAAATATTCAAAGGATTATCCATTCGAGCAGGATACTCCTGCGTACAAGAATTACAAGGCGACGCATTACGGAGTTGGGGCTGGCGCGGGCAAAGAACTTGGAAAAGACGCAAAAGGCAGTGACACCAACAGAGATACCACCGGAAAAACCAAGACTAGCGACAAAAGCACGAAAACATCTGGAGCAAGCAACCCATCAGCCAAAGTTAAGTTCGGCGAACAAGTAGCAGGACCGGAAGATCCTGACGCCCCACCTGTGAAGCCAAAACTAAAACCGGGCAAGAAGATGCCGAAGTGCTGCGGACATGAAGAACACAAACCCAATACCAAGTAAGTGGACCGAATGGCTGAACGATTCCAGAAGGAATTTCACTTTGCCCTGGATTCAGCAAAGTGTGCTCTAGCACGAAGCTTCGGCAATTCAATCCTCTTACTAAGACAGAGGACCACGACTCGCCCGACACACCGTATTTGGTGCCTCCATTACCTCCTCACATAAGGACTCTATCTACGCTGCTAACTCAGCCAGCAGACGCCGAATACCTGAACTCTCCAAAGCTAGATCGCTAAGCTGGCCCAAGCCCCGGCGACACTTTGCAACGCCTTCAGTATTCTGTACTTCTTGACTAAAAGAACAAGTAGTCAGTAGGCAAAATTTTAAGGCACCGAATATCGATTTTTTCGTCTCCTGCATAGTGACAAGTAATTCGAACTTAGCTAAAATTGGTTAATCTTAAATGAATACAAAAGAGGAGCGAATGGAAACGGTGGTCTCTACTGCTGACAACCAAGGCGCTTGGACTATTGCCTGTGATGACAGCTGTCCAGTCGTGCGTTTTCTCGCGCACCTGGTGACAAAGGCCGATAGCAGAAAAACGTTTCGCATTGTTGGGCGCGACGATTCCGCCGAACATTCTCGCGAACTTATCTGCGAACTAAACAGCACGCCGTGGAGTCTCCTATTGATCGACTCAGACGGCGAGCGCTATCAGGGTCCGGAAGCCATTCCTTTTATATTGAAAAATCTTCCATCAGGACGTCTGGCTGCGGTAGCATACACACTTCCTGGAACTATGTGGATCACACGACAACTTTATATGTGTGTGTCCCATAATCGCAGAAAATTCGCAAAATCAATTAGCTCGCCCATAAAAGCTCGCGCGTAAACTATTTAGCCGCTGTCTTTATCCAAACGGACAGATCACTAATTACTTCGTCTGATACATTCAGCGGAGCCAAATAGTCCGCTGGTCCAGGATTCTCACCGGCTACAGTAAAGACATGCCCGAGCTTCGGATATGTCTTATGCTTGAAATTAGGTCGATCGGTTACAGCCGCTTTCCAGGCATCGACATCCTTCAGCGAAACCTGATAATCCTTTTCACCATGCATCACCAAAACAGGTTGCGAAATTTTCTTAGCCGACTCAAGCGCATCGTACTTTTTAATATCGGACCACCAGGTTCTTTCTAATCCCAAAAGAGGCGCACCAATCAATAATGCAGGATCCTCGGAAAGTTGTTTGACCTGCTTCACTTCCATTCGTGCAGACTCAATCGTTTTGGAAACATCACTGATACCAGATGCTTTTTCAATCAACTCAATCTGCGAAAGAATCGTATCTTCCAATGACTGACTCGGCGCCGAAGATATAATAAAACCGGCAGCTTCAGGTGTACGCTGCGCAATTCGCGGAATCATTACAGCGCCTAAACTATGCCCGAGCACATAAACTTTTTCGTGATCCACATCCGGGCGATGCAAAAGTGTTCTGACAGCGGCCACAGCATCATCAACGGTCTCATCATTTACCGTTGCCAGGCGTTCCTTAGGGTATTGGCGACTTCGCTTTTCGTAGCGCAAAACAGCGACGCCGTTGGAAGCCAGCCCCCATGCGATATCTCTGAAAACTTTAATCGATCCAATTGTTTGATCTCGATCGTGCGGACCCGATGCATGCACCAAAACTACCGCAGGAAAAGGACCTTTGCCTTGCGGTAAGCATAGCGTCGCACCTAGACTGAATTTGCCGGAAACAACATCAAGAGGTATTTCCAAAAAGGTATCTTTTTTTCCATATATTGGATCGATAAAATCCGGATGGGGACGCACCACCAAATTTGAAATTTTGCCATCGTCATCTACTGATACCACAAAATCCACTTCGTCATTTTTGAATTTCGCCGGTATCACAACACCAGAATGAGAACTAAGTTTGGATAATTGTCTTGCTGCTGAAAAAGACACGAATGCTCCATTGTCCTGCTCAAGACTTTCCCAAAGAGATTGAAGAACATGCGACGGAAGGGCTTCCTTCAGATGCTTGTCCATCAGTTGGGATGCTGAATCAATTTTCTTTTGAGCGAATAAATCGACAAATTTCTGCGCATTTGCCTCTATGCTCGCGACAGCCTCAAATGCATAAGACACGGAGCACAAAGAAAGTATGTTGACGCTGAAAGCGATCAAGCAAACTCGCGCGAATTTGAACATGGGATTAAACACAAAAACTGCCTTGAAGAAACTAGACCAGCTACTCGAAACACGCTTCGATTCCTGCTTCGAAATTATATATCAAGTCTCTCCTTATTCGAGACACCTTTGAAACACAATGGCGTGGAGACTATCAGCGAATCGCCAGACTATTTTGACAGTACGAAGTTGCTTTAAGCACCGGGCTTACACAGCAACCGGCGCGTACGACTTGAGCACTTCGAGGATGCGCTTGAACGTTTCATCGTCCAGCCACTCTGTGTTAGTTATCGTAAAGCTCCGCTCCGCTAAAGATCTCGCGTTCGGCGTAGACTGCGCGCTGCTTTCTATCAATGGTTTCAAATACTCATATCCTGCTAGCTCATGAATGAACAGCCGGGACACACCAAGCCCAGCAGTCCACAGATCAGACATTATTTTGTTGCGTGTTTTTTGCGAATCGCACAAAAGAAACAGAAATGGCCAGTTTCCTTGAGTTTCTGCCGACTCCTGCAGGACCATCAAATTCGTCTGCTTTTCGATCTGCTGGACTCGTTTTCTTGCGCGTCTTCTATTCTCGCTCACAAACTGCGGCAGTCGCTTGATAAGATGCGTGCCAAGATTGAGACGCCAATCAGCAAACTTGTAGTGCGGTTGCTCCAGCTCAAAGTAATCACCGACGGCATGCACCAGATCACCTGTCGAAAGTGACTTGCGCAAGTCATTACCATAGATCCACTTCAGCCCAATCGGATTGTACAAGAACGAATAGCCAAGCAACTGAAGGCTTCTCAAAAAGGCCAACCCAAAATTGGATTTCAACAAGTCCGCTGATGTAGTCCTCAGCAATCTCCTCAATTCGCGATTAGTCGCCGTCGCGATGCCACCATCAAGCAAGGACATTCCTTTGCCTGCGGCAAAGCTGAATACTGTAATATCAGCGTCCCGTCCCACGCGCTTAGCTCCGCGCATAGCGCCGAAAGCTTGAGCAGCATCCTCAATTACATAGGAATCATACACGCAGGCAATCTCTGCCAGTCCATCAATTTGACTAGGCAGCCCAGCCATATCAGTGGGTACGATCGCGGCAACGTTTTCGTCAATTATCTCCTTTAGATGTTCCTGATCGAGGTCGAAACTGTTTGGTCGAAGATCACAAAGTCTCACTTTCAAACCAGCTGCATGCGCCGCAATGACAACAAGCGGGCAACTATACCCGGGCAGAATTACATGAGTCCGTCCGGTCATTCGTTTTACAGTTTCAAAAGAAATCCACAGCGCAGTAGTAGCGGAGGAGAAGAACTCAACGTTGTCGACTTTTAGAAAATCAATAATGCTATCCGAAAAATCACCGGAAGAAAAAAACAGATTGAATAACTCAAGAGGCTCAATCGGCATCCCGGCAGTCGGCGGTAACTCGCGCAGGAGAGCCATTAACAAGCTTAGTTCTTAGCTCCGGATCCACCATTCTTGGATCCAGAGGAACACTCATCCAGAAAGTTTTGATCCGACTCAAAAAGCGACTGCAACGGTTTCAGTATTTTTCGCAGAATCGGGTTTCGAATAAAGACAGCATGCCGCGTCAGCGTAAACTTAGCTCCCAGTGCGGCTTTCACCTTGGGATCAGTCCAGCCGGCGATATAAAATTTCAGCCCATTTTTCAGCGCAAATTCCAGATTATAGAACCAACTCAAGAAGTACAGATTTGCGTTGCGCGCATCGGGATAAATGAAGCCGACATACTTATCGACCAAACGATCACCGATAACAAAACAGATATTATAGCCAATCAGCCTTCCATCGACTCTGTAAAAGAATACGCGCCCGCCGCCGTTGGAATTATTCAACAAATCATGGAAAAAACTTCGAGATAGCACGTCAAAATGAATCTCGCTTTGCACGAACACATTCTCGTACATCTGGTATAAGACCTCAAGAAATTCCGGATCGGCGAATTTCGGATCACCGCATTTCAATTCCTCAATCTGTACATGAGCACTATCCTTGAGTTTCTTGCGAAACTCCTTGCGGCGAGTCTTAGACATGCGCGCGAGAAACTCATCGATATTGGAAAAATCTATTGGTACGTACGCAAGCGCTTGCCCCGCGACAGAAAGCGCACCCGCGTCCACACTCTCGCGAATCAGTTGTTCCGCTTTTGAATTTTCAAGAGCAGAAAGCAACGGCGAATTTTCAGGAACGTCTTTAACGATTACAAGCTGCGCGCCCCTTTGTTTTGCCTCTTTCAAAAGAGCATCAAGCAACGGCTGGTAATTAAGAAGCGATGGATAATTCGCATACTCCGTCGCGGTGGTCCCAACAAACAAGGTAGGGAAGCGAACAAACTTGCGCAAGAAAGGGAATTTCTCGAAAAAAGACCGCACTTGTTGCGCGTCATCATCGAGCGTCGTGAGCAGATCAAATTCGGCTAGGAACGCTGGTGTCTCTGTATTCTCAACTGCGATTTGCATAGAAGCAAAATCGATTGGTGGATTGTTCAAGAACGTATCGATCAAGTAGGAAGGCTCAACGACATTCAAGAGATCAGCAGTCTCTGCTGTTTTTTCCTGAAGTGACACATACAAAGCGGCAGGTTTCGCTGAGACGTCGCCCGCCTGTGTGCTCGCTAATTTGTTTGCATCTGTGGAAATCATTGCTTGTCCGAATTCTTTCAACACCAATTCGGAAACTCGCCAGGCACTGAAAGCTTGGGACATTTTATCATCCAGTCAAGAGACGAGATTGAGCCCCGCTTAAGCATCCGGAGAAAGAAGCGCAATAAGGGATCGCAGGCAACAGCCCCGCGCCCCTTGTCAAGATCGATCGAGCAAGACTATGGTGACCGACTCAAAAGTTATGCCGATTAATAGGGTCTCCATAGGGGTACCTTAGATGTGGCAACGGATGTCACCAATCGTTCGAAGCTTTGGACAAAGGGAAAGGCACAATTTCATGGCTAACAGAAAATCCGTAGTTGCAATTCTATTCTTGTCCCTTGTTTCAAATTCGGTTTCTCTTCCACTAATTGCACAAGCGGCTGCTATGGAGAACGCCCCTGCCGGGGGAAATGCCAACACTAACGATTGGGCTCATTTCAACCCGTACAAATTCCAACCCGCCGACAAACTTGTTCCAAGTTCTTCGGTAACGGACCAAGCGGCGAACACCTACCGCAAAGGCGCACCGACATTTCCTCACGACCCAACAAAACAAAACATTGTTTTCGGAAGGGGAAAAGATTCGTTGCCCACTGCCATCTACGCGCGGGCGCATGAAATCCTGGAACTCGCAGGCAAGTACTATCAAGCGCCAGCCGCCGGTGAAACCAAAACTATTGTTGTTAACGGCGAATCAATCAGCATATTTGGCACGTCAGTTTACACGCCGTTGCCAGATAACCGCTATGTCGGGAATCCCGCCCAGTTATCCCCATTTGATCCAAGCAAGGTTTTCTACAAGGACAAGAGCGCTTGGCCAGCGGTTATTTATGCAAGCCCCGGACAACAGATCACCATTGCCGGACAGAAATTTACCGTGCCTGCTGCCGGTCAAAAAACTGAGTTGATCTTTGGCGCAGATGGCAAACTAAGAAACGGCGGCGGCAGCGGAGGCGGGAGCAAGAAGAGTTCCGAACATGGAGCAGGTAGCGGCAGCACCGGTTCTGGAAGCACAGGTAGCGGCGCTGGTTCTGGAAGCACGGGTGGCGGATCTGGTTCTGGAAGCACGGGTAGCGGCGCCGGCTCAGAAAGCACAGGCAACGGATCTGGCGGAAGCACAGAGAGCAGCAGCGGCACTAGAGCCTCCGGCAGTGAGTCAGGCAGCGGTGGATCGAACGGAGTAAAAACAAAGCCTGACGGAGAAGCAGCAAAGAAAGCGGCCGAAGAAGCAGCAAAAAAGGCAGCGGAGGAAGCCGCTAAGAAAGCACAGGAAGAAGCAGCAAAAAAGGCTCAGCAAGAAGCGCAGAAAGCAGAAGAAGCTAGAAAAGCTGAGCAAGAAAGACAGGCCGCAGAAGAAGCCGCCAAAAAAGCCGCCCAAGAAGATGCCAACCGAAAAGCAGCAGAAGAAGCCAATGCCGAGAGAGCTGCCGAAGAAGCGGCAAAGAGACGAAAAGACGAAAACAGCAAATGGTCCATCACAGATGATCCAACCGGTGCCAAGGAGCAATCAAAACAAGTGAAATGCATCTGGGGATTCTCAGGACATCCAGCAAAAGGTGACAAGAATGCAAAGTGGGATCCGCTTCAATTTTACTGTAATGGCATTCCGCCGGAATTTGCTAGAGTCGATGTAAATCTGCGGGTCAATCGTCCAACTAATGCTTTCTCGAACATGCAAGGGCTAATCAAATACAAAGATCAGGACATAGTTCTGGTACTGGCGAGCTTAACCATGGATGGAAAGCAAAAGCAAGCTAGCGATTTCGATCCTAAGGAATGCCTACTCTATCCAAAGAAACTTCACAAGAGTCGCCCCAAACAAGGCTCAGCTAGCGATGAATTTTATCAAAAGGTTTTAGACGCTTATGATGGATTGCCTGAGAAAGTAAAACAGTGGCTTGATGATCATGGATACAAAATTACTGCAGACGAATACGGACCGACAGACTCGTATGCAGCCCACAAAGAAGGCGAAATCATTCTCGGAGAGAAGTACACCGATCAAGGGAAGGAAAGACAAACCGACAAATTTGTGGATGTGTTCGGGGCCCTAGCCCACGAAATAGGTCATGCTCTGGATAATTATTATCAACTATCTTCAAGCGATGCCTTCAAAGCGGCCTATGATAAGGATGTAGCGAGCAACATGCACGGGAGAGACATGTCGTCTTACAGAGAAGGCTCGGACCAAAATACCAATGCCTATCTGAACAACGGTCCCGGAGAGGACAATAAGCCAACCACAAGAGGTAAACAGGAAGTCGCGGCAGACCTCATGTCCAAACTAATGGGTGCAGGCGGAGGCCGGGCGAGCGATGTATCATCTGCTTTTAGCAACGCATATAACGCACTGAACTCAAATAGCGTCGCCAGTCAATACGTTGGTACAAGACAGCCTTCAGGGGGCTTGAAGTAAACTTAAAGGAGTGTTTTTTGTGCTAGGTCGAACGCGTACTTTTACAAAAGAATTCGCCAGAGTTTTTAAAGACAAAGGCTGGACCATGCTAATCTTCATGCTTTTTGCTTTTGCGCAAGCAACGGCCGTACGCGCTGAGCTTGTGGACTACGACGTCATGGAGAAAAATTTCGGACCAGATTATGTTAATGCTTACAAATTAGAGAAGAGCGGCAAAACTGATGAGGCCTTAGCGGCCTATGATAAAGCAATCAGCCAAAATCCCAACGAAATGGAGTTCTACATTTCCCGGGCGGGACTACTTATTGCACTGAAAAAGAACGGTGAAGCACTTAAAGACGTTGATAAATACACGCAACTCGTCAAAGACAGTACTATCAAAAAAAAGACAGGGCTTCTGGCAAGCGCGGCATTGATGAAAGCTAAAGCCCTGGAAGGAATGGGGAAAGCGGACGACGCTATGGAGAATTATAAGTTTGCCGCAGAAAACGGAAGCCGTTCCAAATTACCACGCCTGAAAATGGCTGACTATTATTTGTCTAAAGGAAAGAAGGATTTGGCGCTAAAGGAACTCTATGCAGCAAAAACTCCAGACGGTTTCTATGACAACAGCAAAGAACAACAAGAGGTCTTGGCTAAGATAAAGCAATTGGAAGGCGCTAAGAAAAACAAGGCCAACAGTCCCAGCAAGAAATCGCCTTAGCCGTTACAAACAGATTCCATATTGACACTTCAAACCTGCGACTGGACACTTTTCGAAGTGGGAAACTTGGGATTATCACGCTAGTAAAAAAAACGATTAGTCTCATAATAGAGCTCAGGGTAAAGGCACTCGGATCCAGGAGTGCCTTGTTCGAATCACAAAACAACGAAAGAATCTCAAGACTGCTCCTCGAGACGCAGGCTTCCAACCTTCTACAGGAAGCGAATGATGTTCTGCCATCAAAACTCAAACGCCAAGCCGATCTTTTGGTCTCCGGTGTGGCCGGCGGGGCGCTTAACACTGTTCTAGACCGAATAAGCAGCCCCATCGAGACAGGCGCGTCAATAGGATTGTCCTACACAGCCGGGTATGGACTTGCGCGACTCCAGAACACAGGCTCCATGGGAAGATTAGGCACACAAGTCGTCGGTCTTGCCATGCTCGGAGCGGCCGTCAAGGACCTATTCATCGCCTCTAAGAACCTCCCTACGGCAATCGCCGACACATGGAATGACGCCTCCCCAGAAAAACTCCAATCCAACAAAAAAATAGTAGCAGAAACTCTCGCTCCCTTCCTGGTCGATAGTACTATATATGGTGCCGCCGGATTTTCCGGGGCTCGATATGGAAAACTCAAAAACGACTTAAGCGCCAGAATAAACGCCAGCGAAAAAATCAGCAACGGCGTCGTTCTATTGCATGCTCATGACGGTTCTCAGGGAAGCGGATTTGCTGTCCGCGACAATCGAATCGTCAGCGCTTTCCATGTCGTGGAGAATCAAACGCTAAGTCGTGACTTCGTCCGAACAAAGAACGGGCACCAGGTAGAAGTAGTACCGGAAATAGCTTTGCCACAAAGAGATCTCGTACTCTTTCGAGCTACAAACAGCAGTGAAAGCACGAAACTTACGCCACTGAAAATTGCCAACGCCAATGCACTAGAGCACAAACCTATAGCAGCAGTCGGCTTCCGGCAGAATCTCGGGAACGATGATTTCTCGCTGAGAATATCGCCGACTACAAAAGTAAGTCTTGTGCAAGATCAAATCATGGTGAATAATCCAAGCCTCCAGCGCATTCCAAATAGAGAGGCGCTGACTATGATCAAGGCTGGGCACGCAAACAAAGGAATGTCCGGTGGTCCTTTATTGGACAAGGACTTAGCTGTCGTTGGTGTAAATCATTCAGCAATGAGAAACGGGATATCTACCTTCGTGCGATCGCAGTCCATCGAGAGTAAGAACGTTGAAACTTTACTAGCGCTAGCCGATAAGCAAAGCGTTGCCAAAACACTAACTCTGCGCGAAACAGCGGATCTAATGGCAGTTAAGCAAGAAGACGTCGTGCGCAAACTATTCCAGGGAAAAATACAGGGCTACATGATTCCAGTCGCCGAAACTAATCCGAGAGTTTCATTCACAAGAAGCGATAGCAGCCCAGACGCACCATTTATGAAACTGACAAGCAAAGACGCAACTCCGACAAGCAACATCCCCGTCAAATGGGAATGGCGCATTTTGGAGAACGAAATGATTCGCCCGAAATAAATATCTAGTTGCCAACCGAAATCAACAATCCCAGTGGGCATAAGCTTTAGAGATCGCAGCTTTGAACAGGTTGGGCAAGTGCGCCGACGAGCTTATCGAGACGGGCGCCGCGCGATCCCTTGATCAAGACGCAGGCTTTTTCATCAATACGCTGACGCAATTCAACATCGGCTAGATTCATGTCCTGACAGTGAAGGACTTCAAACGTGGCACCAGCCGCGCCACTATATATGTGCCTGGCCAAACTGCCTACTGTAACCAAAACTGATATCGGTTGGGTCTTCAACCATACACCTAATTCCTCTAACAGCTCTGGGGCTTGCGTTCCCAGCTCCAGCAAATCTCCCAATACAACAACTTTATTTTCCTGCGGATAAGCGTTCTGATCAAGAATAGAGAGAACCGCCGCTTTAACTGACTCAGGGTTTGCATTGTACGATTCATCAATAAGCAAGGCGCCAGTGATTGAATGAACTCGCGTGCCACGGCCAGCAACAGTCTTAAAATAAGGCAACGCCACTGCAATATCGGGATCGCTCAATCCGAGATGCCGGGCTGCCATAATCGCGCACCACGCATCTGATAGGAGAGGCATACCATGCGCGCGCACATGGAATGTTTGCTCGCTATCATTCAATCTAAAGTGAGTCGAATCAGGATCAGATCCAATTATCTTGAGTCGGTCCTCCGAAAAGATTTCAATTTTACCACTGAACACTTCTTTCGCTTTATTGACCAAAAGCTCATCGGAACTACCTAGAATAGCCAGTCCTCGCTGAGCATTTACATGCTCCAGAATCTCGCACTTAGCTTTGGCAATATTCTCTCGTGAACCCAAAAGTTCAATGTGAGCAGTTCCTGCATTAGTGATGATAGCAACATCAGGCAATGCGCAGCGGGCAAGTTGATCAATTTGCCCGAGCCCACGCATCGCCATTTCGATCACTGAAACCTGCGTGTCATCCGGCATTCCAAGCAATGTCTTCGGAACACCGAATTCATTATTCTCGTTCTTCGCAGAATATTGGCAGCGACGATACATGCAAAATATCGCTGCGCACATTTCCTTTGTCGTTGTCTTGCCTGAGGAACCAGTCACTCCCACAACCTTGGAGCTGATTCTCTTTCTCCAATTGCGCGCCAGTTGATGATAGGCGAGCAAAGTATCCTCAACCGCTATCAACGGAAACTGCTGGCTGCCGATCGGATAATTCGGACGCTCGCCGACGATCGCTCCTAAAGCACCGGAAGCGAATGCATCACCCAAGAAATCGTGTCCGTCAAATCTTTCACCAGAAAAAGCGATGTACCAGTTCCCTTCGACAAGGAGCCTGGTATCACTTTGGATCGCACCGGCCTCAGCAGGCATCAAACCGGAGGCAAGCCGCCCTTGGCAGATATCCATTATTTCTTCCCCGGTAAATGTAGCGGTCATCAGCGAGCCTCTAATCAGTCAGCTCTGATATTTTAGCCGCCCTCTACCGAGGTAACTCTGCTTACAACGTTGCTTTGATCAATTATTTTGAAAAGTGAGAGCCGTCACATTTAGACAGTGACTTTTTCCTTCACTTCTTCAGTTTGCGGAACTGCGTATTTAGCTGCATCAGCAGGACTGATCTTTTGTTGCTGGCCGCTTTGTTTCATGCGCTCATCCAGCTGCTTGCTCAACATGCGGCTGGCAAATGCAGACGTTTTTCTAAGTGCTTGCACATCGGTTTCTTGAGTGGACATAAAGACAATCCTCCGCTTGTTAGCGCCATTATGGAAACCGGCTAGGAGCAGCTAGAAGCGAACTGATTTGATCACAATTTCACCGCTAAAGCCAATCAAGATATTAGGTGAATCAAGACATGTTGGCAACCCCGTTGTGGGCGGCTTAAGCGCAATTAACCGACCAGCCCGGCTCGCTGGAGGCGGCATAGCATTTAGATATCCACTAAAAGCGAATCTCAAGAACGTATAATTTGCCTATCGAGGGCGCAGGCCCAGCCTGCTTCAAAAGAGGCAATAACGTATGTCTGAGCATTCGGCTCTGGTGGCATCTATGTCAAGTCACGCACGCGAGTTACAAAAGCTGTCAGGTCCTGGTGTCGACTCCTGGAAGAATCGACGCCACCTTCTTGATACAAAAGACCTGTCTACGGACGAATTGCAAACTCTGGTAAGAGCAGCCACGATCTGCAAGGAAATGATGCATAGCGGCGAAGGCCCACAGCCATTGTTGACTTCACGCACAATCGCAAATCTGTTTTATGAAAACAGTACGCGTACACGCAGCAGCTTCGAACTCGCTGCCAAGCGCCTCGGCGCAACTGTAATTAACCTGGATATCGCAAGCTCCTCAGTAGCAAAAGGCGAAACCATTGTCGATACAGGGCGCACCTTAGCGGCTATGGCTGTGGATGCATTCGTTCAACGCCACAACTGCTCTGGATCCGCGATGCAAATTGCGCGGGAACTTGGCGACCGCGTACATATTATCAACGCAGGTGACGGATGGAACGGGCATCCAACACAAGCCTTGCTCGATTACTTCACAATGCTGGAAGTGCGCGGCTCCGTGAAGGGCGCAAAGATTGCCATCGTAGGCGATATCACACATAGTCGTGTAGCACGATCGAATATGTGGCTACTAACAAAGATGGGAGCAGATGTTCATATTGCAGGTCCACCAACATTGGTGCCACCTGAACTAAGCTCTCTCGGCGTCACAGTTCACAATAAGTTAGAACCGGCTATTGAAGGCGCGAGCTTCATCATCGTATTGCGTCTCCAACTCGAGCGCCAAAAGCAAGGGCTTATCCCCAGCATTGGTGAGTATCGCCGTGTTTACAGAATGGATCACGCACGGCTAAAGCTTGCAGCTGAAGGGGCTAAAGTAATGCATCCTGGACCAATGAATCGAGATCTCGAAATAACACACGCACTTGCAGACGACGCAGAAAAATCACTTGTTCTGACCCAGGTTGGCAATGGTGTCGCTGTGCGCATGGCTGTACTTTACTTATTACTTGCAAGATGAACGGCACAAACTTCTGACGCCGAGAATCACACATCGAAGAAGGCAAACATTCAAATGAGCGACAAAATACTGATCAAAAGTGGTTTGATCCTGGACCCAGCAACGAACACAGAACAGCGATCCGACATTCGGATCGCTGGCGGAGAAATCGTGGAGCGGGGATCAGAGCTCAATGCCAACGCAGAAGAACAAGTAATCGATGCGGACGGATCGTGGATTTCTTGCGGATTCATTGACATTCATACGCACCTTCGCGACCTCGGACAAAAAGATAAAGAGGACATCCATACGGGCACAAAAGCTGCAGCAGCTGGTGGCTTTACAACTGTTGTCTCAATGGCGAATACAGATCCAGTTATAGATAATGGAATGACCTTTTCGATGTATCTGCAGAAGATTGCCGAACGCGCTGTTATTGAAGTTCTACCTGTTGCCGCTGTGACAAAGGGCCTTGCTGGACAAGAACTTACAAACATGGTTGAGCTTTCTGAAATGGGCGCAATTGCTTTTTCTGACGACGGCAAGCCCATTCAAAACATGACGGTCTTGCGCCGGGCGCTAGAATATGCGCGCCTCACAGGCAAACTGATAATCAGTCACGCAGAAGATCTCGACCTTTCTGAAGGCGGCTCCATGCACGAATGCGCACTATCCACGGAACTTGGACTGCAAGGAATTACATACGCCTCGGAGACAGTCGCAGTCGCAAGAGAACTCGAAATAGTTCGCTTAACGCAGGCACCTTATCACTTCACTCACATATCCTGTGCGTCATCACTGGACTTGATCCGACGAGCCAAGGTCGAAGGGCTCCCGGTCACTGTTGACGTCACTCCGCACCACCTGGCTTTAACAGCGGAAGAAGTCGCTGAGTACAATACAAATGCGAAAATGAATCCGCCACTCAGGTCTGGTCGCGACCGGTCGGAACTGATCAACGCTATAAAAGACGGCACAATAACAGCGATCGGGACTGACCACGCACCGCATACGAAACTCGAAAAATCACGCCCATTCGTGGAAGCGCCGTTCGGAATTACTGGATTGGAAACAGCATTCTCCGTTGTTTATGAAGCGCTAGTTGTTCAGAACTACATCTCGATTCTGGAGCTAATCAAACTTCTCACCATCGGGCCAGCTCGTATTTTGGATCTGCCCGTACCGAGCCTGCACATGGGCTCACCTGCGAATCTGTGCATAATAGATCCGCGCATTCAATGGACTTACGAAAGTGCCAAAGGTCAATCGAAGTCAACAAATTCCCCATGGGATCACAAGAAACTGCACGGGAAGGTTACCTGCACAATCTACAAAGGACAAATCGTGTATCGCTCCGAGCCAATTTCAGTCTAGTTATCCACCAGTCGCCATTCGGTAACGGCAGTCACAGCGATTCGGCTATCTGTCCGAATTAAGACGGGCGCACGCCGGACAGATACGATTCGGCGACTGTTACTGAAACGGCACCGCATTTGATTGCGGTGCCGATAACAATTCGATAACCGTATCTATTTCCTTTCGTTCTTTTCGAGATGAAAGCCTGGACGATAAGGCCACTTCGGCATTGGCATGGGTTCATCGCAAATTATGTCTGGGAAGTTAAGCTCCTTCCGACTCATTCTCACCGTATGATTTCCGCGCTGTACTTCATCAATACCATTCGGACCAATTGTGAGCTTAGCACCATCTTTGAACACAAGAACTTGATTGCCATTCTTGTCTTTCTCCACACCTTTTAAATCCCCATCGACTTTGAATGTGCCGTCAGGATTCACCGTGACGACATCACCGCTGGGTGTCATGAGAATTTCTTTGCCGTTCTTGACGACGTAGCGATCACCGGTCGAGAGATCGTGCGAACCTTCCCTAACCCTAAAATTGGTCAATGACGAAATATCTGACGGTCTGAGCATATCGGCAATAGAACCGATGTCAGGCTTGCGAGAACTAATTGAATCATTTAAGTCATTTGATGAGGCGGACTTCCCATCACGCTGCATAGCTGAGTGCGCACTCTCATGTAACTCCGAACGAAATGCATCATTAGCGTCCGCCGCTGCGGAACTGCGATCAGAGGGATCTCTATCCTCTGCATTCTTATTGTCTACTTCCTGTGGCATGTCTTTTCTTCCTGTTGAAACACGTTCCTTGATTCTCGCAAACTCTCTTCTAGAGCCAAATGTGTAGACATACAAAGATGTGCAACAAGATTCTCATACGTAATCGCTAATGCTCACCAGATAGACATGTGAAAGTTCACTGTATTCTCAGCCACCACGACAACAAACCGAATGCAGAGCGATCGGCTAGGTAGCAAAAGGAGACTCCTACAGGAATCCGCTTCAAGGCAGTGCCAACTGTGACTAAATGTTCGCCAGGGCAAGCAGCTCGGAAGCTGCCTGGGCGATATTTCGGTTGCCATAAACGAATCAAAAAACAAAAACTGATCCATCTGGGACGGATCAGCTCTTGCTCTTTCTTTCTGTAAAATCGTTAGCTCGGCGGCTTCGTGTAAGGTGAATTAACGAGACCGCCGCTCAGAATCGGACAGCGTAAACTCAGACAGGCACCGCTAATTCGGTACTACCTTGCCATCAAACGCTAATCAATTTAGCCTCGCGGATTAACACGCGGTGGAAACTTGAATGGATTCTTCAGCGGATCATCAGGTTCTGCCGGGAGCTTGGCGCCTGGAACAATGAATTTGACCATATCCTTGCCGCGCGAAACTTGTTGAATTCCGCCAGGTCCGAATTTTACTTTCGAACCATCAGGAAACGTCACTGTGCGGCCGCCATCCTTGTCTTCCTCAACGGAGCTTACTGGTCCATCGATCTTATAAGTGCCATCTTTGTTGACAGTAAGTTTCGTTCCATCCGGCGTAGTAAGCGTTTCATTCCCTTCACTGTCACGGTGCAATCGGTCACCAGTGGGAAGCTCATGATCACCTTCGCCGCCCTTACCCACACCACGCAAATACCAGTGCTCATCAGGTGACTTTGGTCCGTCTTGTGTACCAGGTCCGATCAGATCTTCAGGTGTATTAATATGGATATCAGAATTAGAATCCTTTCCAGCCATGCCACCTGCAGTGGTATCAGACTTGCCACCAAGTGGAAGCTCTGTCTTAGATGCATCAGAACTCTTAAACTGTTGGTAAGCTTCGGTAAATAGTTCATTTCTCGCGGATTCAGCGGTATCCCTGGCGGATGACTCCCCTTCCTTCGCAATCTGGTTCTTCTCGGCTACTTCATTATCTCCAGCCATAATCTTCATCTCCATTCGTTCCTGTTCGAAAAGAAATTCTCGTTTAGAAGTCTTGTCTAGCGGTTTTTGTTTCGAGCGGAATTAGTAACAACACAAACATAATGACCTAACTGCCACCAATTCTTTAGGTATAGTCCAACCTGCTTGGTACAGCTTAACTAGCAGTCACCGAAGCAACAAACTTGCAGCGCTAACTTAGAATGCACGCAAGCAGATCACAGCTACGCGACAGAACCCACCTGTGCATTCATTCAGGCGACTATGACTGCACGCTCAACTCGCCACGAGCAAAGCCAGCGTCAAAGTCCGGCCCATGCAGAAAAACGAGCTAACGCACCGCCGCCAGTGCTGGAGCCTCCCACCTGCATCGTCGAATCATTCAGGCTTTCAATTTCAAGAATACAAAATTAAAATGCCCACTGCATGTTTGTGCAGTAGGCATTTCAAAATTCGGATCAATCGTAAGAGAAGTAGAAATTTTGTTTCGCAAACTATAGAGAAATATCGAGTCCTGGCAATTGATAACTTGGAATAGACCATTTCTTGCTCGGTGCATCAGCCGATGGTGCAGCTTGTCTTTTCGAAGCTGGCTCTGCAGCGCGCATTTGTGGTGCTTGCGGAACCTGTGGACGAGCTGCTCGCTCGACAGATTTCGTTTGCTCAGGCGCCTGCACTTTCACTGGCTCAACTTGTCGCGCCACTTCTTGCCCTGCCGGCTCGGCATGAACGCCAGTCTCCGCGCTATTTGTTGCTTCCTCTTTTCTCGGAAACTTCAGGACATGACCGTTCCTATGAATTTCCAAAAGCCCATGTTTATCAACTTTGACAATGGCATCATCTTTGAAGCATATGGAACTGACTCCTTCCTTGTTTCTATCAGCTCCAACAACTTTGCCTTCAATGCTAAGTTTGCCATCGGCATCAATAACTATGCGATCGCCTGCGGGAGTAACAAGAGTGACAATGCCGGCAGTGCGAATCAAAATATCGCCGGTTTCCAATTGCTGAACACCGCTGAGAGTCTGCAAACCAGCAGCACCCTCTTTCTGCTCGGCGCCCGTCGTTGATTGTCCCGCAAACTCTTGCATGGTAATGACCTCCTAGTAAATACGCTCGGGAAGTTGATTGACCAACGGTCACTTCTCTGAACATTTCGATTATTGCTCACCCCCTATTCTTCAATAAGGTGTTCTAGTTCTCTTGGCACTGCATAGAATTGCAGAATCGGCCGCGAACTATCACAATCTCCCGGAATGGGGAGAATCGAAGGCGTTGTATACTACGATGACAAATTGAGCGGAGCTGTTCAATCGATATGGTCAACAAAGGAACATTCTTGGAGCAAAGAAGCTGGAAAGAAGCGGAGCAGCTTCTTACCGCATCTGCCATTGTAGTAATTCCGCTTGGCGCAGCAGCCAAGGAACACGGTTACCATCTGCCTCTCAACAATGACCTTTTGATGGCCGACTATCTTGCAAAAGAGATCGCTCAGCGCACAGAGGTAGTCATTGCTCCGACCATCAATTATTCCTACTATCCCGCGTTCGTCGAATACCCAGGCTCTGTATCGCTCTCTATAGAGACATCCAGCAAGATGGTCGAGGAGATTTGTTCCAGCCTTGCAAAATTCGGACCTCGCCGCTTTTACATCCTCAACACTGGCATTTCTACGCGCACTCCATTGGAAAAAGCAAAAAAAGCGCTTCTCATGGAAAGTGTCATTATGCACTACACTGACTTACATCAAGCTTTAGAACAAGCAGCAGTCAAAAACCTGTCGTCACAACAAGGCGGAAGCCACGCCGACGAAATTGAAACCTCGATGATGCTTTATATCGCTCCCGATCGCGTCCGAATGGATATGGCTTGCAAAGACTTCGTCAAAGACGCAACCGGGCGCCTATCCAGACATCAATCTTCAAATACCAGCTATTCCCCCAGCGGCGTTTGGGGCGACGCAACCCTCGCCACGAAATCCAAAGGCGAGAAAATAGTAAAATGTTTGCTTGACTACATTGTCGATGACATCGAACAATTGCGACAATCGCATTTGTAACCTCCAAGGCTTGATGCGTGCCGAACTTTCTTTCCAAAATTCACAATCACATTAAGCACCAAGAAATTGCGTTGTTCATGTTCATCATCGCAATTGGGCTGTTTAAATTTCCCCTGCAACACCACATTACGCTGGCACGCTTCCAACACTACGGGATCTGTCTTTATGTCTGGTCTTTGGGATTCCTGATCCAAACTGTTTGGTCATGGAAATATCTGACTATTCGCGGAAGAATTGCAATGATAAGCACGGGGCTTTATGTCGGCTTATTTGCAATGGTCTTTTACACGAGCCCATGGCTTGATGTAAGAATGGCTGTACAAACAGAAGACCAAGGACTCCTGCGCATTCTCTATTCAATCTTGTGTGCCTTGCTCGGCATCATTGTAGCTATCCTCTGGCTAATCTGGGTAATCGAAGACAAACCTGATGGAGTCTTGGACCGAGCGGAGAATACACAGTCATGAAGCAACTCGTCTTGATGGTAGGCGTTCCCGGCAGTGGCAAGTCGACGCTTGCTGAACGGCTAATCGCGAAGGGATACGCTTGCCTGAATGCTGACAGCATTCGCGAAGAACTGCTCGGAGACGCAAGCAACCAGGAACAAAACGATCGAATTTTCGAAGTGTTCTTTCAGCGGCTGGATGAACATTTGAAGGCTGAAAAGGATATTGTTGTCGATAACATCAATACCAATCCACGCCATCGCGAACAGATCATAAATCGCGCGCGAGCTGCTGGCTATACGGACATTCAGCTCTGGATAGTGGACGTGCCGCTAGAAGTTTGCCTTGAGAGAAATCGTCAACGCAGCAGAAATGTACCGGAAGATATTGTCGCAAAAATGCACGCAACCTTGAATGGACCAGGGCGCCCAAAGAAGCACGAAGGTAGAGTTGTTATCGTTCGCCCAGGTAAAGAGCCTTTCGATTTCAGATTCTTTCTACCGAAGTAAGGCCAGGGGTGTAGCAATTGGCAAATAAATACGCAGCACCGGCTTGGATTACATTCGCGTTGGTGGCAGCATCTGTGGAACCGATTGTTGCCAAATTCGCATTCAAAGATGAGATCACGGCGATTCAGCTGATCGTGCTGAAAGCAGCTCTGGGTGGAGCTGTCCTCTTCCCATTCATCTTCAAAAAACTCTGTGATCGAGCAACGCTATTAAGACTGGTGCCCGTCGGCATTCTTTTATTTGCGACAAACTCGCTGACCTTGTTTGCACTTTCACAAATCTCGGTAGTTCTTCTTATTACAATCGTGACTACAACCCCTGCCCTGGTGGGAATTGCAAACAGTGTCCTTGGCAGAGATGAACTCACCGGCAAATACTGGATCGGGTTCGTCCTCTGCTTTGTCGGAATCGTGATGACACTTGAGTATCGCGATCTGACAGTCAACACCTGGGGATTAATTAGCGCCTTTGCGGCGGCACTTAGCTCTACTATTTATAGAGTGCGGATGGAAATTATTTGCGAGAAGCAAGCCCCCGTAGAAGCGGCGGGCATCACTTACTTCGTTCAGGGGCTGATTACCCTGGCCTTCCTCCCATTTGCCATTCCGTTCCCGAAGGAGTCGTTTTTCTTTGGCGCATGGATTGGCATATCAGCGGCGCTTGCAAACATCGCATTCGTATCAGCACTGAACTTGGTCGGCTCAACTCGGGTTTCTGTGCTAACGATGATTCAACGTCCTCTGCTGATAATCGCGGCAGCCATCTTTTTGAAGGAAACAGTAAACGCCAATCAAATAGTAGGCATCATTCTGGTGATGGTGGGAATTCAGTTGGCTGAAGTGAAGCGGAAAAGTGCCGAAGCAAAGCTCGCTCCGGCACAGCCATAGGGTCATTCTCTCCACTTCGGACTAGTAGTGCCTGCCACCTTAGCTCAACATCCAAGCTGTATTTACGGGTTGCCTCGAAGTCCGCGACATCCAGCACAACAATGAACCGACTCCACCATTCAAGCACTTGCTTACATCTGCAGAGTGTTGAAGTACAGGCTTTCATATAATGCACCGACAACGCAAAAATCTTCTGGCGAAAAAAAACGCAGGCGGTTTAGTGCCTGCGTTGAAGTTTTTGTTTGGCTGCCTGCTCGTTCGGCGGCAGAAAAAATCAGCTTAGACGGAGCCTGTGAAAGGCAAAAAGCCGAGCGCACGAGCCCGTTTTACAGCAAGCGTTATAGAGCGCTGATTCTTGGCATTGCAACCGGTAATGCGACGCGGAAGCACTTTGCCATTTTCAGTAATGAATTTGCGCAAAAGATTCACATCTTTGTAATCGATGAAATCAATCTTGTTTGCAACGATCGGATCCAACTTGCGCTTGCGCGGTCCATTATCCCCGTAATCTCTTGTTCGCTTCTGCGGCTTCATTTATTTCGCTCCTCTCGAATCCATTTGACGGCAGCAGTCGCCGACCGTTTGCCCGGAGCATGGCAAGACCCTTACCATCTCCTTTGCATAGCAAAAAGGCTATGCCGAGATATCCAAAGAAAGATTTTAGCAGCTAGGCTCTGTCACAGTGATGCTTCAAAGAAATTCGTTATGTTCAGCGGCTGATTTCTGAGCCGTGAGTGAAAAATGTTAAACAATTTTTATCCGGAAGCGTTTTTCACCGTCCCTTGAAGCGCCCTATTTGCAGCACCTTCAAACGAGAAAGACGAAACGTGTCAGAGACCAGCTGTCCAAATTCCATCAAAAAGTAATAAATACTAGATATGCTCGTCTGAGTCTTGGGTTGAACTGAATGACAAATCTGCCAACGGCTAAACACATTACATTCCTGGACACCAGCTTAAACTGGGATGCCCTGGTTGATTCGACACGGAACAATCCTGATAACAACGATAAGCTCTTTGACGCATTACAGGCTGAAATCAGCGAACGCTTGTCCATCGGCTTTGGCACATTCACTGACTTTGAAAATAGAAAAATAGGCAGCTCCGGCAAGGGCTAAGGCCCAAACACTAGATTTTTCCCTATGTGAAAACAGCATCTGCAGAGCTAAGATGGCTCTGAGGGAATAAAATGCGCTTGAACTTGCCACTCACTGTAGTTGCAGTTACTGTCTTGGGACTAAGTTTTAGTTCCGTCATTTACCATTTCGCAGTCAAGCTCGACCAGCACACAGAATCCGAACTGGCAGCAGAGGAACCTGAATCCGGCCATCCGGTCGGAGCGATTTACAGCGTAGATAGCAGCACCGGTCCTCATCGTGAAGTCGCACTGTTCTTCAGCGGCTTCGGAACCGCGCGCGTGCTTGGACATTTGCAGAACAACAAAGAGAAAACACTGATTGATTTTGACAAGCAGTTAGTGACGAAGGTAAATACCCAGACCAAATGGATTAATACCAGCAAGCTCGAACCGTTCGAATATCCGCCCATCATTAACCCGAAGGCTGCGCGCAAAATGAAAGCAGATTGCATTGGCAGCGGAATCAGCAAGTCCTATCCATACCATCGCTGGCGAAAAGAGCAAGGTGCAGACGAATGGGAAGTGTGGACGGATGATCGCGATCATTTTCCCGTGTACTACAGATCGGTGCACAACGGAGAAGTGCTGTCGTGGACGATCATTAATACCTGGATTGACGAAAGCGTGAAAACGCAAGAGACCTTTTTCACGACTCAAGCCGATCCGCCACCTCCACAACCGATCGCGCACGAAGATCAAGAGAAGAACAGCAAGAGAAAGAAGCAAGCAGACAAAAAGCGCAGACATTCATCAAGGCCATCCTAAATTGGAAACCCGCACCGTCAAAAAGATGAAACGGAAAATTCGTATTTTCCCCATGCCTGAACAATTCCACAGTGAAACTTGCAGCATAATTCAATTGACCATGACAAAAATTTCAATTATTATTTTGCTCTGATGAAACTCTTTGCATCTTAAATTCATGACCATTCGGCGGTGTTTTACACCGGTCCTGGATTTAGCAACGAGATAGGGTTGGAAAGCCTCACAGGCTTTTGTTTCTGAATAAAACATTTGTTGTACGGGGAATGATTCATGCCTCCGGGTGCTGACGCGCGAAAACCTGATGTAACTGAAGCGCAGAAAAATCTGCTGGATGGTAAAACCACCGGTAGCGATGCGCTTATGAACGATGTGCAGCGCCAACAACAAAATCAAAGACAGCAACAAAATTACCTGCAGAGTTCCGAAAAAGGCACAAATGCCTATGGCGAAATCAATGAAAAGCCAGATCCAAACCGAATTCGCGACACTTCTGAACAACTTACTAAGCCGCCTGCAGATGGAAATACCAGAGGCGCACTAGATCTCCACAGACAGATGACCAGCAACACAGGCTTCGGCGGTGAGCGCACGGTTACTGACGCCAATGGAAACAAGATAAAAGGTATTGAGCACTTCGATAAAAAGACAGGAGTGCATACATTGACTGTGCAGGGCGACAATGGTCTGACCCATTACAAAATAATGGATGGCGGTCGCAATCTGCAGAAGCTAGATAAGGAAGGCAAGGCAGAAGGTGACCCGGTTAGAATTCGCAACAGCCAAGCCGAGCGAAATAACGGCAATGATGCTAACGATCGCGGAAAGACAAGACCTGATGGAACTCCACGTGATGGACGCGATGGTGGCGATAAGCAGACAGCAGAAAAGCCTGGGACAGAAAGAGGTCATAGAAAAGGCGACGGCACCGACACCAATAAAGAACCGACCAAACAAGAACCTGGCAAGCAGGATGGCAAACAACCTGTTATCGAAGCCACAAAACCAGGTGACATCAAAGCAGCAGTGACACCGGACAATCCGGTCAAACAGCACGGTGGTCATAACGAAAGACCCACCATTAATAATGAAGAAGGCAAATCCTTCCGCCCAGGACGCGATCATGGCGACCGCGGAGATCGTGGCGATAAAAACAACCCAACAACCAACAATGACGGGACCAAGAACTCGCCGACCGTTAATCCTTACGATAACGGCGTAAATCATCGCCGCATTGGTGGCGACAATAACCCAAATCCTAACCCGAACGGCGGGGACAACAACCGCAACAATCGTGCCGGCGACAATAATAACCAGGGCGATAACAATCGCGGCTGGAATCGCGGCGGCGATCAAAATCGTGGAGATCAAAATCGTGGCGATCAGAATCGCGGAGATCAAACCCGTGGCGATCAAAACGGCAGACGTGACTTCAACAACCAGAATCCACAAGACAGAATGGAAGCCAGACGCCAGCATGATGCCCGTGTCATGGATAGCATGTCCAACCAAAACATGAGTTCCGAACGTGCAGCAGCCGATCTTCGCCGCGCGGAAATTGCAGCTCGCATGGAACAAATGCACGCCCAACAACATCAAAATCCGAACCGCCCCGGAGCCGAATTCGGGCGCCAGCAGGATCGCATGGTTCAAATGAATATGGATGGACGCAATCCGGCAGCAAGACCGGAAGGTCTATCTGTCAGAAGCGAAATGATTGGAAGAGCCGCAGCAATGGAAGCGGCGATGGATCGACAAGCCACGCAAGATCGCATGGGAAGAATGAATCCAGCGATGGAAGCCAGGCTCGGAATGGACCTCCAGAATCACGGCAATCGCGCTGCGATGCTGGAGATGATGACCAAGTTCGAGAATGGAAAGCTCGGTCACGCCGGTCGCGAAGGCGACATGGGCAACTTCCTGAAAGGACTAAAACCAGCTGACTTTGCAGGAATGAAAGACTTCCTCTCTCAAGACAGCAAAATGACTGCATTGCAATTCTCCAGACTCGATGCACGCGCACAAGTCCAACTACAAGATATGCTCACTCTCACCGGCAGAGCGAATGGTCGCCTTGATGGCGCATTTGCCACTTCCACAGAGGGTGTAAAGCTCAGCGGACGAATTAACGAACTGGTTGGGCGCGAAGGCTTAGACCGTGTACCGACGCCGGAGCAATCGCGCATGATGCTTCGCGAACTCTTCGGCACGAAAGACGGACACGGCGAGCGCGCAAATTTGACAAACTCTCAAGAGCTCAACATGTCCCGCCTCCTTGGTCAAAGAGAAGCGGATCAAAAAGTCGCAGGCAACTTCACTTTGAAGGGCGAGAATGCATTGCTTGTGAAAGACCTGATCGAAAAAATCGGTGTCAAAGAAACAGTAACTCAATCAAAAGTAGAAGCTATTAAAGCAGCTGAAACCACGACTGTTAAAGCAACTGAAACAGCACACAATGCGACACTTGAAGCTACCGGCAGAGTCGTCGATCGCGCCCAAGCTGCAACGGCTGCCGAAATGGCCGCACAAAAACTCAACGAACAAAAAACAGAAGCAAAACCAGCAGAAAACGTCCGCGTTGCCGAACGCGCCGTTGATGCCACCATCGCCCAGCAAGTCCAAGTCGCCAAATCAACTGACGCGGCAGACAATAAATATGGAATGCCGGCTGATGACAAAGCTCTAGCCAACAAAACCGGTGAGAAGGAGAAGGAAAAAGAGAAAGACGAAAAGGTAGAACAAAAACGCGAACTAACTCCGGAAGAACTGGCAGCCCTTCTTGCACGCAAAGTCAAAGAGCAAAAAGACAAAGCCAGCAAAGAAAAGGATCAAGCGTCCGAAAACAACAAGAAGGATCCAACAAAGCGCTCACGTCAGCGCTATCGCGTTCGCCAGAACGACACTCTACACGCACTGGCAATACGCTTCCTCCAAGACGAGAAGCTGGCTTCCGCCATCTACCACATCAACCGCAACGTCATTCCGCTCACCACACACGGTGGCAAGCACTACAGCAATCCGCAAATCAACACCTTGATCTGGATACCAGGCGACGACGATATTGAAGCATTCAAGAATGCCAGCGCCCAAAAGAAATATAGCCACATTGGCTTCAAAGGCGTCAAGTACGGATCGGCTGCAGACGAATTGAATGCTCACTTCGGTGGAGATTGGAAGGCTGACGAAGCAGCTGCTTCAGCCGCAGAAGTAGAAAACAAAAACGCTGAGCGACGCAACAACATTGCCAAACTTCTCGGACCGTTCAAAAAAGAAGAAGCGGCCGATGGCAGAATCAGATACAACGTTCGCCTCGGTGATAGCCTGAAGAGCATCGCGCTCAAGCATCCAGCACTGCAGCAAGTCGAGCTGTGGAAGCTGATTGCACACGTAAATGAACTCAACACTGAAGTCGATGCCAAAGGCTCCCCGCTAAGCACATTGAAGCGCGGCGACAGTATCGTGCTTCCAAACGCAGAGGAAATAGAGCAGTTCAAGAAAACCGGCGAGTTGCCGGGCAGCGCAACTGTTGAAGAAACAAAAGACGAAGAACTTGCTGCCGCTGACGAAAGCTCCAGCAACTCCAAGTTCGGCGCAGACGTCAGCGCAATGATCTCAAGCTTTACCCCATTTGGTTTTAACTTACCGCAAGCCGAGACGTCAACTGCAGAAACAACCCAAGTAGAAGAAACATACAAATCAGTTCAAGCCGAACAAACTGATTTTGCACCGGTCGCGGCCGAACATGAAGAAGAGACCGATGAAGAGGATCACGACCCGAGCGTAGCAGCATTCCAGCCAGGATCTCAAAAAGTATGGAATAGCGCTTTCAACAAATTCAGAGCTGAAGCAACAGCTCGCAGTGTCGACGATCTCGAAACATTCATGAGCCAGGTCAATGGTGCCGAAACTCTGGTTCTCTCAGAAACGGCTCGCCTTGTTGCCTCGGGAAAAGCAGATTCCCTCGCAGATGGATATAACTTGAGCCTTGAAATATTCCAAGATGGCAACTGGGAAGCCGTAGTGAAGTACGAGATAAGTGAAGCTGGTTGCACGCACCAGACATTCGACGGCTCGTACCGCCGTTCTCGCCCGCTCAACCTGTCACACACACAAGTCTTTGAACTTGCCAAAAACGATCTTGCTCGCAACTGGCAGAACCACATCAGCGCTTACGGTAACTAAGAATCAAGTATCTTCCTTTTTATAAAGCAGCGATATTGGTGAAAAAAAACTACTGATCGCCATGGTCGATGCGCGCAGACAAATCAATTAGCGGCTGTTGGCTGACGGTCCCTCTTACTCAGGTCGATCGACTTTGATCTCAATTGCGCGATTGTTTCGGCCAACGGTGACTACATCATTTGGCTTTATGAGGACGTTTTGTCCAGACTCAATCGCCTTGCCATTTACTTGCATTCCGTTCGTAGAGGTATTTCTGATATAGAGTTGCCCTTCTGCTGTTAGTCCAACATAACCGTGCATATTTGCTATGGTCGGATCTTTCGCCAACTGAATATCTATTCCTTGGAAGCGACCAATTTTCAACTCCTTGCCAGGGGAAAGAGCTTTTCCGTTTACGGATACCAAATCGCTTTCGAGCAGTTCTGCTGGATTAGTGATTTTAGCCTCGGGGGCCTTTATTGCGTCCTTCGGAAAGGCGCGCGCTTCGTCTGTAAGAACCAGCGGTTTCAAGACACCATCAACTGATGCTGCAGTTAAGAGCGAATCAATATTGGAACTTGTTGCTCCGCCGCCGTTTGTTTCTGTTTCTGCGGGCTTGGCAGTATTTTCCACTCCCGTCTCAGCTTCCGGAGGCCCAGACTTCGCTTCGCTTTCAACAGGACGACTTTCGGTGCCAGTTTGCTCAGTAGCGGCCGGTTTTGCTTCAGCTGAATTTTCAGCCGGAGCTGTACGATTTTCTGCAGGAACACCCTCAACGGTTTCAGCAGGTCGAGTCTCCAGTGGAATCTCTTGCTCAGCAGCCTCAGCAGCCTTGGGAGCAGCCATTTCCTTCTGAACAGTTTCATAGGTACCCATCAACCTTTGAACATCTGCTTGTGATGCAACATAAGATCGCTCGACGAACAACCCTTCAGGAACCATGCTTAGTTCGGGCTTTAAGGTACTGCCCCCGGGTGCGCCACCTTCTGGAGCTTCTGCAGATCCGGCGGCTTTCTGAGCTTGCGGTGTAACTTCCCTCGGTTTAATCCCAAGATCCAGAGCTTCTTTTCCATGCGGAGTTCGCTTTGTCGCTAACTCAAACTCGTTTCCATTGAAGATCAACTTATCGGCTGTGCTAATGGGATACGGCTTCTTAGCTTCAATTGGCGCTCCATTGAGCGACCACAATTCATGCCCGTGGTTAACCTGGAAGTAGGCATCGCCTTTTGAATCTAGACCAAACTTAGCCATTGTGTCGTTGGCAACAACGCTGCCGCGCTTTCCATCTTTGAATAGAGGAATCATAGTGGCATCGCCGGGACGAACAAGCATTTTACCGAAAACACGGAACTTGCCTTCGCCGATCTCAAAGTCGCCACGAGGCCTTGGTGGTCTTAAATTCTCAGGCGGCGTTTCCGGTCCATCTCTAAAACGTCCATCACGGTCGCCAAATCTGCCACCATCGCGATCAGCAAATCGACCACCGTCGCGATCGCCAAATCTGCCACCACGATCATCACGCCTGTCGCGTCCAGCATCTCGATCACCAAAGCGCCCGCTATCACGATCGCCAGGGCGCGCCCCGTCCGAGCTTTCCGTTGGAGCCAACTTCTTAGCAAGCTCGGCGTCAACCCTGTAATGCAGTTGCATCTCGTACGATGGTGGATTGCCTTCGGTACCGGCAAAACCTTTCTTCTGGAAATCGAAAACTAGAGAATTATCAAAGACGAGCTTATCGCCACCTTTTACATCAAGGTAAGTCTTGCCCGGCCGAATCGATCTACCGTTCATAGACCAGAGCTCACGACCATAATCAACACTAATATACGGCCAGCCTGTGGCATCACGTCCAAAAGTCGCAATCGAAGTAGCTTTACTTATGTCGCCTACTGTGCCTGTTTTATTGAATCCTAAAGGAGCTGAATCGCTCATCTCGAGCTTGCGTCCGAAAATATTGAAACCATCTTCTCGCGGTGTTTCGTTCGGACCATAGAATCGTTTATAAGGACGAGCGACCGTGGCTCTAATTTCCGGTCCAGCGCCTTCGGGTTTAGCAGCCGTAGCATCGGCTGGCGGCTTACCCGCCTCGCTTGACTCCTCGCCGAGTGCAACTGGCGACAATCTTTCAGATACAGGGAAGCTGGATGCTTTATTCGCTGAATCTTTTCCTACACTAAGAGAGAACTGCTCAAAGTTTGATCTTGGCGTCAACATTACTGTGCGATCAGCGGCACTAGACCGACCTGTGAATACATCTCTTGCGCTGGCAGGTCCCTCGAGAATGGAGCATGTTCCTATTAGTCCGAAACTACCCGCGGTGCGCGCAGGCATAATGCCATTGCCTCTGTGTTCAAGTTGCAACACGCGAGCGTCCCCCCAAACTCTTCCCGCCGGACCCTGCAGGGCCGACAGGAGCGTCTCGATGCGCTGGCGAACAACTACTTGCGCCTCAGCGCTAGTAGCCCCACCTTTTACTTCGTTGTGGAATCTACTTAACTGATCTTTTCCTTCGACAATTTTGAAGTCCGCGATGCTACCGTCAGCCGCTTTTGTTAGACCAACCTTGTCAGTCAGATGACGAGCATTGGTTACGCTGGTACCTTCTCTTTGTGCGCCAAGCCAATGTGCAGTGGACAAAGTGCCACCAACAACGACCATTCCTGTGACGCTTTCTTTCAATTCTTGTCCTGTAGGCAACAAGCGACCATCGCGTAACGCTGTCGCCTCAGCGGCCACAAGCCCCGCCGGCACACCGGATAGAGCTCCAGGAAGCAGCGGACCACGAAGAGTTGCTGCCAAAGCATCTTTTACAGGCGATGCGAGCCTACCTTCTAAGAAAGTTGAGCCGGTCGCCAATCCTTTTCCAATGAATGGGGATGTGAGTGACAAGCTTCCGAAAACTGCCAGGTCACTTACGCCATGTTTAAGTCGATCCTTGCCAAAGTTCGCAGTACCAACAACTTTCTCATCGGATGGATTGAGAAGAGAACCATATAGGAAACCAGCAGTTCCGGACAACGCGGCTTCTTGTACGGCAAAGCGAGACAAGCTATGCGTGACACCTGTATCAAGTGCGCTCTTAACTGCTGTTTCGCCAAAAGCCAAGCTCGCGGTGCCCTTCACTCCTCCTCTAAGAGCAAGAAAAGGAATGGTCATACCAACAGCTCCACCGAGCTGTTGCGCATACCAGTTCGATGTATTGAATTGAGCAGGCTCAGGTGCGCGGACGCCCATCGCTTCGAAAGTGCCTTTGACCGTTTTGTCTACGTTCGTTTGAAGGTTATGATCGGCAATCTGCGCCAGACCTCTAAGCGGCGCACTGGTGGCGGTGTAGACGGCGGAATTAACAAACTCGGAAATAGCATTTCTCGGCTTCGATTGCTCCACATCAAGAAGCTCAGCAGCTTTCTTACTATCGACCAGCTCAAATTCTTTGCTCATCTTTTCCAACTTATTCTCTGCTAAACGCCGATGCACTGAGACGCAAGGATATTTGTCCTAATAACGCGCCAATTTGAGTTTATGGGAGCTGAAGAGACCTGTCATTGGGGAAAATACGCCCCCCTGGGCACACGGGCACCAGAGCCTGGGGTGCAGAATCAATGCAAGCGAAGCTCGAACCTTTCGTTAAACGAGCTCTCCAATGCAGCAACTATGAACTGCCAAGACATTAACCCTTTTCCTTGGTCAAGCTTTAGTCACGAAAGTGCAGCTTTTGCGTAATTACCCAAGATAATGCGGGCGACCTCTATTTTCAGCCTGTGTTATTTCAGGCACATAATGCTTTCAGTTCTCTTGCAAAATGAGTTCAAAAGGTCAATGACTCTAAATGTGGTGGCACAGAAGCAAAGAGGCGCAAAGCCCTGAAACCTTCGTGAAAGTTGGTACTAGCCAAGCGGGTTTGTTAGAAACTTTTGATCTAATATGCACCATTTCAAGAGTTCTAACTGACTGATTAGTCGTAAGGTAGATGAGGATCGTACATACCGTTAGACGTAGATGAACTTCCTTCCGCCAAACCGCAGACTATATGCCGTTTTCGGCTTATTGTGCATTTCTGGCATGAGCAATATCGACTATTGCTGTTTTGCAGCGGCTGACCCGATCTTACGTCCTGCGATTTCACCATCTTCAACGCCAAGCGATCAAGCACAGGCTGCGCCAACAAACAGCTTGGATAGCAATCGCGTCGGCGGCGATGCAGCAGCACCAATTACGATACCACTTGATACGAGTCCCACAAGTGGTGGCAGCAATTCAACTGAGCAATCACCTGCCCTTGGTTCCACAGGAATAATGGTTACCCCCGCAAAGTCTCCCAGCGGGCGCTATTTCCGGCTGGGTGCTGCGTTCAACGAATCCTTCATGAAGAACCCACGCACAGCAGCCGTCCGCGCGCAATTAGGTATCAATAAAGCCGCATACTACGATGCAACCGTAATGGCCAACCCTAGCTTAATGAGGGATCAGGGCTACCTCGCTGAACAGTCTCGCCGGTTTGGATCGACACACACATACGAACCACCATGGAAGATTGTTTTCCGTATGCTAGCCGCCAAAGAGCTTTTCAAAGAAGGAAAACTTGAAATACTCAACACGCTCTGGCAATTCCGAAATGATGTGCGACGCGCATACACAGAAGTTGTAACCAGCCAAGAAACTTACCAAACGCTGTCCGATCTAGCTGATTTAACTAAACAACTTCTCGAAGTAACACAGAAACGAGTCACAGCCGGAGCCGTTCCGGCTTTGGACGAATTAAAGGCGCGACTGGCGCTGTCTCAAGCCGAAATCGAGCGCACACGCGGACATATGAGTATTCAGAAAGCCAAACAGCATCTCAACGTTATGTTGGCTCGACCAGTTGTGCAAGCAGTTGAGATTCCGCGATTGCCCTTGTTCCGCCTCAGAGCGGAGGCATCCGACATGCTTCCCGATTTTTCGCGTCCGGTGCCACCACTTTCAAGTTATATCGAACAGGCAATTGAAAATCGCCTGGAATTGCGTATCGCCCGCCAACAAATCAAAGTGACTGAAGCCCAATTGCGCACGGCTTACGGAAATATGATCCCGAACCCGACGTTCGGCGCTGGCAGCTCGCAAGCCGGCAATCCACCTAGCGGTCCGAAATTGAGCGCCTTCTACGTTGCGGTCAACGTGGAAATGCCGGCGTTCAATCTCAATCAAGGCGAAATTGTTCGATTGAAAGCAACCATCAATCAATGGAAACTTCAATTCCAAGCGAATCAGAATGTCGTAACGGATGACGTCACCAAAGCATACAACGACCTGATTATTGCACGCGAACGGATTCGACAATACCAGGATCACACGCTTGCAGAATCCGAAGAAGTCGCTCGGCTAGCTAGAAGAAGTTACGAAGTTGGACAGTCCGACATCGCATCAGCACTGCTGGCCTTGCAAGCAAACGTTATTACCCGAAGCCAATATATTCAGGCTGTGACCGATTATGCGCAAGCCGTAACCAATCTAGAACAAGCAGTCGGAGAGCCATTGCAATAATGAGGAAATGGAGATGAATACAAAAGCCATATCAATAGCTCTGCTAGCTTTGATGGCACTACCGCAAGCGGGACTGGCGGGCACTTTGAGAATGGTGCCCGACGCGCCTTCCGGATCACCTGAAGCCATAGATTTAGCTTGCGTCGTGGATTCAATTGGTCAAATCAAAATCCCTCGAGGACGACTGGTTGTAAGAAACGGGCGCGCAGAAATCACAAGTATTCCGGAATTCCAATTCGACCGTGTACCAGTTTTCGAAGGCGTGTTGGTTAAGCAGACAACGGGCGGCGGCGTCGTCGATGGGACCATATTTGTACTCGATGGGCCCTGGCTTCAGTATTTAGCAACACAAGGACAGACAGACTCCGTTAGCACCAGCAGTGGTACTACCCAGGGACGGATTAGCGACATCGATAATGGCGTAGTTGAGTTCGACACGCTCGATCGCAAGCGCGTCTCCTTTAAGCTGGCCGATATCACAAACATCCAATCGCCCCGTGCTCTATCGTTTCATGTAATTACAATTGGCGCTGCCGGAGCTAACCTCGCACCGGGGGCAACAGCAGAAACCGGACGAGCCACGCTGCTGCCTTTCCGTCCGAGTGACAAGATGACAATTGCCAATCTCGGCGGATTAAAAAAAGAGCTTAAGAAACAAGAAGACGGCGACATGAGCAACGGAAAGATCGCCGC
The DNA here is from genome assembly GCA_021732085.1 of Candidatus Obscuribacterales bacterium. Lineage (GTDB taxonomy): Bacteria > Cyanobacteriota > Vampirovibrionia > Obscuribacterales > Obscuribacteraceae > JAIEPM01. The sequence continues at coordinate 170,598 of JAKFVQ010000009.1, forward strand.
TATCTGCACAGGCGCGAGCCTCTTACAGTTGGCCCAGACGGCACCACTGATCACCTTAGCCTTGCAATATGACCGCATGGCACGCACCGCGTACTACAAGCAGTTAAACCAGTTGACCGGCTACCAGATGCCTAACCTGGGCACCATTACAAGCCCAACCGGAGCGCCGACAGTAAGCCCGATTTACCCGGGAGACCTGGGCAAATTCAATCCACAAGGGCCATTCATTTCGTTTCCGAGCGATCAACTTCCGACGAGTTTTGCCGGACGCTAGTCTTATCCGAATTTGCTAGCAGCCGTATGAGCAGGCAGGGATGCCAGCGCTCCCATTTAGCAGCCATCATAAGCAGGCGGGACGCCAGCGGTCCCATTTAACAGCAATCAAACCGCGGAAAGACATCGCTCCCAGAGGAGCAGCAGCACGTCAGTCTAACTGAAGCGGTGCAAAACAGATCAGCATTTCGAGGCTGTGCTAGCGGTCGTCCGGTTTCTTTGTCGGTGGATAGAGTCCCCACGCGGTGGGTCCTACTTCGTTCGGACGAATAATCGATTGGTATTGATGAAATCGTCTGAAAAGAATCAGTAGAAAAGAAAGAACAACAAATCCAATAAACAAACAATAGTCTGCTAAATGCGGTATGTGCGGCATGCTCACCTATCCCCTTTGCCCGAAAAGGACTGCCTAGAGCTTTTCCAAAATACTAAGCCAGAGAAGTCAAGATGGAAATGTGGTTTTTACTCTCATAAAGGAGAGCCTAGACAGTTAATCTCAGGCAAAAATCCGGAAAGGCTCTTATGACAATTATTTCGACGCATTACCTCAATTTCAGGCACCCGGTCTCATTAGTGATCCCCACATAGGCCGCCGCAGTTAACGAACTTAATATTCGAGTTACGTGTGAAGCAAATTGATCTGAACAACCCCCCTTGCTTAAGCCACCCCCAAGTGTCTGAGCGAGGTACTAATAATGCATACTTTTTATGCTGACGCTCTCTTCTGGGGCGGCATGATTGCAATCTACATTGGAGTTACTCTCACTAAGAGAACGATCCAACTCTCAAGGGAAATTAAGCGGGAAGATATTGGACCAACCTCCTGGGGACTTTATTCGACTCAAAGGGAAAACAAACATCCTCAAAGGCGAACCTGTAATACACGATATTGACCGTTCTGCGAATTTTGCTCCGAGCTTGAACTGGCCTTAAAGCCCGAAACAAAACAGCAAATGTAATCAAACTGTGATCGAATCCAGCCTTTTTCGGCAGTTTCGGCTTTCGCATCTGGAATTATCCACGTATAACGGCTACACTCTTAATAGAGGCAAGGAGATTGTTGGACCCTTAGTCCGCTCAATTCCTATCTTTGTTTAGGTGCAAAGCTCAGTGCCTATCCGGGGCATACGCATACCATCCGGTAAATAACAATGGCAATTACAGACGAGTCAAAAGAAAAACTCAAAAGCCGATTAGCCAAAGCTATCGGCCATTTGAATGCCGTTTACCGAATGGTGGACGACAAGAAATACTGCATCGACGTCCTGCATCAGCTAAAAGCTGTGCAAGCGGCGCTCGATAAGACAGCAGAGGTTATCTTGCGTCAGCATCTAGAAACCTGCGTTGTCGAAGCCGTCGAAAAGCAAGATGCAGCGCGCGTAATCGAGGAGCTTATTCAGGTGTTTCGCCAGGCGCCTACCCTTTACGGCATCGACGAAGAATCCCTGGAAGCGCTCAGCAATTCTTCCTCAGCAAATAAACAGAGCAGCGATTCAATTCCTGTTCAAATCAAAGGCTCAAATCACGGCGGCGGTTGCTGCAGCTAATAGCTATTGTTTGGTAGCAGCTCCAGGTTTTGACTTGCTCAGATCCGCTCACCATTCGATGTAGTTGGGAGTGTCACGTATTGTAGTTCTCAAATAAAAAGATAGATTAAAGTTCGGGTAGGTTTTACCGCTTCAATTTCACCTGGGTTCGTTCATTGTTATTGCTGGGAGATAACACCATGAACGAGAAAGAAGTTTTTAACGACCTGCTTGAGAAAACTCAAGCGGGAAAAGGTTGCGAGCTCAAAGAGCACTTTGAGAATTTGTCTTTCGAAGACACCATAAAGACGATGCATGCCATCGAGCGCGCAAATGGCGAAGCGCGCAAGACTGACAAAAGCCTGCCCCGGATAGAACTCCTTGTATATCAACAAGACAAAAATGTTATGCAGGCTAAACTGCATGCACCAATCTATACACCGGCAGGACCCGTAATAAGACCAATCCTTGAGTCCAACGTTGTCACAGATGTGACTCGCCAGCGCATGCCTGGCGAAAAATTTGTCCGATGCTATAACTACTAGCAAACACGCTTGCTCACCCAATTTCACAACCACTGTCAAACTCAAGCGCGTGAAAACATCAAAACACGCCTTGCTCTTTTACAACAATGAGCCAGTGGATTTACGATGCTCTAACAATGCCGGTGTATTCTGAATAAACCGGCGGGGGCTCACGTGGCAAAGCAAAAGCGAGTAATATCGATTATTCTTTGCGTGCTATTTTTCGCATTCATCGCTCGCTGCGCTTTTGACTATTTCTTCTTCGATCAGGTGGAACCACTCTATCCCGACAAACTAACAAGCCGCAATGGCTTGTGGCTGCGATATTACTTTTACTTCGGGAAACACAATGATCAAGAGTTCGACAAAATGATCGAGCGATTGAAAACACATCAAATTAAATACGCATATTTCCATGTCCTAAATACAAAGACGAATGGACAACTGCATTACAGGTTTGAAGATCGGGCCAAACGCATTACGAAATTGGTGCATTCGCAGTCGCCCGACAGCAAAGCAATCGCGTGGGTCTATGTCGCTTCGTTTGGAAAAGAAGCAAATGATTTGAGTAAAAAAGAAGTACGCGCCAATTTGGTGGAGCAAGCCCGCTGGTTAACAGAGAAATGCGGTTTCGATGGAGTGCAATGGGACTACGAATTCGCCACGAACGGGAATCGCGGGCTTATCGATTTACTGAAAGAAACAAAGCAAGCACTGCCTAACACCCTGCTTTCAACGGCCACGCCAATGTGGTATCCGGGGACTCTTTGGGGCTGGAACGAGCAGTACTTTGCAGAAGTCGCTAAGCATTCGGATCAAATTGCGGTGATGGGATACGACTCCTGGCTATACCTTCCCAGCCTCTATGTAAGGCTAATTTCACAGCAGGTGATTCAAGTATGCCAGGCAGCAGAAGGCACAAACTGCAAGGTTATCATTGGATTACCAACGTACGAAGACGTTACGCTGGCGCATCACAAACCGGTCGAGACTCTTCGCCACGGCCTAATGGGTGTTCAGGAAGGACTGAGCAACTGCAAAGCACGCGATCGATTCGAAGGCATTGCACTCTTCGCCGACTACACCACTGATGAGCAGGAGTGGAAGCTATTCGACAAAACTTGCACGCACTAATTGTTGATGTCTTCCAGCAGCCCTTGCATGTTTTCGTCACTGTAGATATCGTTCTCCAGGCGAACAGACTTATAAGTGCTTGGAGCAGCAAAGATCGCAGGATCAACCTTCTCTTTGTACGCTTTGGTTGTTTCCAATCCAATCTTAGGCGGATCGAATTTGGAATGCTTTGCTCTTATGAAAAGTGGAATAGATCCAAACTCAGGAACTATATGTAGCTTGTGTAAAAACGTCACTACGTGTGGATCTTGCGCCATCTCGTCGTAGCACAAATACTCGCCATCCATTGCGATTTTGTCAGGAACTGGCTCACCCTTCTTCAATTTTCCCTGTTTGAACTTGTTTGCTTTCAAGCCAGAATAGTTTTGCGTACCGGATTTCACCCACTCATAGCTGTCCCAGACGTGTCCGAAATATTTTGCTAATCCCTGTACATTGCCACCCTGCCACTTTGCTAAAGGCGCGGAGAAAACCACGTGTCGCTTATCATTAAAGACGTACACCGTCCAATCGGGTGCCTTTGAGACTATAGTGACGTTGTTTCTCTTACTAAAAGCTCTCACCGCATTTGGTGCCACCCAGATACGCTCCTCACCGCCATAATTATTATCCTGTTCCAGAATCAAACAGGCGACCTTAACAGAATTGGCTTTAGCAAGGGACGAAGGCTGAGCATTCTTGGCGAACGTGGGTGCCGAAATGAAAACGTGAAGAGCCAGAATGCAAGTCGCAAAACTCCAAAACAAATATCGCGAACCATCCATCCATTCACCATCCTTCTTTGCATTCAGCGTCATGTTAGATAGCCGGAATAAAATTTCTCAAGAGGCGATTGTCGAAGGGGTGAGATTATTGATGAGTCTATGCGGGATCGATGCACCTTTTTCCTCACCATGACAACAGTCCGGTCGAAAATGAGGAACGCTTTCTCGGCACGGCTTTTCAGGTTTCTTGCGAAGAAAACGCCCGATTGTCATGGTGAGAGAATCCTCCAAATTTCAACGGAACCCAAACTACTCCCACCTTCTCCATCAGAAAAAACTGTTTTTCAATAGCTAGCCTCTTGCCGACGGAGTAACTCCGCCAACGTCTCACGATGCGCGAGCAGCGTTCTCGCAAGGCATTATTCCTATTTTACAAGATCGGAGTCAGACCTGGCTGACAGACAATGCAAGCAAACTGGAACGCTGCTCGCACAATAAATGCCGGCGGGACGCTGGCGGTCCCAAGAACAGTCGCCTAAAACAATTGAAGGAGTTTGGCTTTTGCCATGTTTGTAAGAACGTCATAATTGAGAACACGTTCAAATTCGCTCGGGCTGTCGAAGATGAATGCAGGCAGTTGTGCGTCCCTCGGATTCGTTGCCGATCGACCAAATAGGTGGACCCGATTATTTCCGTTGATAATGTGGAACTGGTCGAAGCGCTCTCCTGGAACTCGGCAAATCAAAACGGCTTGGTTTGCTTTGAGAGGATCGTAATTGGCTGCAGATAAGAGCTCACGCTGTACATTTGGCCGGATTGCATCCCTGGCAAAAATTCTCTCTGACTGCAGAAACTGTTTGTCGAGAAGCGTGAACTTAACTCCTCCCTCCCTCAACGCTGATTGGAGACGCGCATTCTCAGCTGCATCGAGCCCTAGCATATTCATATTATGCTTGAGCCAGGATTCACGAAGCTCCTGTGAAACAGGCAGCCAATTGGACTCCAAGCGAGCGATACTACGCGAAGCATTTATGACAGAAGCCGTCGCGGTCATCTCCAACTCCGAAAGCTCGCCTGCGGCACATTTAAGTAGCCCTGGCTTTCGAGCGATGATTGCACCGAGAACAGGAAGACCAATCATTGCCATTTCAGCAGATCTTCCCTGTTTCAAGCATCCTTTTACAGATGAGAATGCATCGCGCAGAAGCTTAGCTCCTGCGCTTTCAGATCCTGCACAATCCAGCAGCATCGCATCCGCCTTTGTGTCAAATTCAGTTCCAGGCATTCAACAAGCGCTCCACACTGAGAGTCAACAATAAATCGATGGACCTGAACTTCTCCTGAAAATCCACTGCCCCAATGCCTGCCAACCGCAAATATTTATAGGGCCGACCCGGCTCGCCTGGGTATATGATGTTGACGTCGCGCACTGGGACCCGGATGCAGCCTAACAGTTATGAGACACTAAAAAACTGGTATCTGGCAAAACTGCGAAAGTTTGCGCTCGATACGGCAGGTGAAATGACACCTTCGACATTAATGGCGGCTGATAAGGATGCCATTGAGCGCATCATGGCGGGCAGGGCGGAAAAAGCTGATTCGCAAAATTCTGAGGGACTGTTGCCCGCTGGAGCAGTGAAATTTTCACTGGGTGGAAACGCAGTCGTGGACGTGAAAAGCATCAGCCAATCTCTAAATGAAATGCAATCCAGGATCACCGAGCTGAGCGAACGCGAGAGCGCAATTGCGGACTTTGCACTAGACTTGATTTGTTCAATTGACGATCAGATGAAGATTCGAGCTATTAATCCGGCGGTTCAAGTTCAGCTCGGACACACACCAGTCGCACTAGTTGGTCAGCCACTGGAAAAAATCATCTCGCTAGAAGACACGCGAAAACTGCAACAAGCTTTCGAAGAAGCTCGCAAATCACCATCGGGCGGACATACCGAACTGCAAGTCCGTACTTTAAGCGGCGCCTACAAGGATTATCGGTGGTCCTTCGAATGGTCCGAGAGTAACAGCATTTTCTTTTGCACCGCTCGCGATATCACCGCCGAGAAACAACTAGAAAGAGTCAAGCATGAATTCATTGCAATGGTCTCGCATGATCTTCGTGCTCCCTTAATGTCAGTTCAGCTAACGCTAGGGTTGCTGACAAAGTTCGCCATGAAAGACATTCCAGAAAGCTACAGGGAACAGGTGATTGGCGCAGAAACGAGTATAAAGAGCCTTATCGGATTGATAAACGACCTGCTCGATCTAGAGAAGATGGAGGCAGGGCGCCTGCAGCTTAATATGGAAGAAGTAATGATTCAGGATATCTTCGAACGAGCCATCCTGGTACTCCGAAATCTGGCGACCGAGCGCAGAATAAAGGTAACTTACGAACCTTCAGAACTCGAATTCAAAGCAGACGGCAACAGACTCGAGCAAGTGATGATCAATCTGATTTCAAATGCATTGAAGTTCTCCGAGGATGACAGCACTGTTCACCTTAAGGCGGTGGAAGCCGGACGAATGATTGAAGTAAAAGTGATTGATCAGGGGCGAGGGATTCCTGAAGAAAGCCGTGCACATGTTTTTGAACGCTTCCACCAGCTCAAGAATAGCGATTCACAGAGAGGAACGGGATTAGGGTTAGCGATTTGTAAATTGATTGTCGAGTCGCATGACGGAGCGATCGGAGTGCGAACTCCAGAGAATGGGACGGGCAGTGAGTTCTGGTTTAAGGTTCCATATCGAAAAGTTAGTGCGCACTAGAGCTGCAATTGAAGCAGCTTGAAAGCGCTCCTGTTCATGAGCAGTCAGGCTGCCTGCGCTGCCATTCAAGCACAGCATGCGAATGCTTCTTCGCAAGCAAATTGAATGCCTCGCGCGTGTAGAGCTTATCCTTCGAAACTATAGCCCTGGGAATGTACTGTTTTTACAGGGCAAACGCCGTCGCCTTCTGAAAGTTTCTTTCGAAGCGTCTTCATGTAGGTGTATAGTGATTCACTAGACACTACAGAGGAGTCTGTCCACACACGCTTTAACAGCTCGTCGGTGCTGAAGATCTTATTTGGATTTCGCATAAGAAATTCCAAAATCGCAAACTCTTTTGGTTGCAACTTAACGGGCTTGCCGTCCTTAGTAACTGCCTTAGTGCGCGTATCAAGTTCAAAGTTCTTGAGCTTAATCACAGAGCCTGCATAGTCAGTTGGTCTTCTAAGCAACGAACGCAGGCGCGCAAGCAAGACCGAAATTTCAAATGGCTTAGTCAGATAATCGTCTGCGCCGGAATCTAACCCCTTCACCATATCAGGCGAGGCGTCCTTACCTGTGAGCATAATGATCGGTGTTGTGCCACCATTCTTTCTGAATTGCTCCGCAATCTGCCACCCCTCAATCTCAGGCAGTTCCCAATCTAAAATTACCAGGTCATAGGAATACGCCTCTAAACGCTCGACCGCGTGAGAGCCTTTGAGAACCCACTCCACACTATACTTTTCGGATTCCAACCAGCTTGACAATGAGCGACCTAGATTCGCATCATCCTCAACCAGCAAAATCTTTGCCACTTCCCAACTCCCAGACATTCGCTCTGGAAATTATATCCTTTTGTCAGCATTTTCAGGCTCTACAAATAGCAAATTTTAGGCAGCGCTGGGCAATTCCAGAGTTGAGAGATGACGAAGATCATGAAAGAATGAGATTATGCACGGGCGGTCGGCATAATGGATCAAAGCCTAAAAGTTGGTCAGGTCTTTGACGATAAATTCGAGCTCCAAGCCGTATTGGGAGCCGGAGGCATCGGCACTGTCTACAAAGCGAAGCAGCTTGATTGCGACCGCACAGTCGCATTGAAACTGCTGCATAATCACATTGCCGAAGACCAAGAATACCAGGCGCGATTCCTCCGAGAGGCGAAGGCGCTAAGCCGCCTGCAACATCCAAATATCGTCACCGTTTACCACCTTGGTCTTTCATACAGCGGCGCTCCGTATCTGGCTATGGAGCTAATTAGAGGCAAAAGCATCCGCAAGCTGATCTCCGATCACGGGAGACTGCCAACAAAACTTGCGCTAACTATCGCCAGAGATGTTGCGCTAGCTCTCGCCTATGTACACAGAGAAGGCATCATTCACAGAGATCTCAAACCTGACAACATCATCATTGTTGACGAGCCCAATCCAAACACTGTCAAGATAATCGACTTCGGATTGATTCACTTTACTGATAAAGATCAAAAGCTCACCGCCACGAATGCACTTGTCGGAACAGTGGACTATATGAGCCCCGAGCAATGCGCAGGAAAAGAAATCACACTGCATAGCGACGTATACTCGCTCACAGTTTGTTTGTACGAAATGCTTACCGGGCAAAAACCCTTCACAGCAGATACGCCGATCGGTCTTATGTATAAGCAGATCAACACTCCGCCTCCGTTGATCGGATCAGAAACTGTGGAGATGTATCATCCAGTTCTGCAAGAGCTGATAAATACCGGGCTCAACAAAGATCCACTGAAGCGCTTCGAGAATATGGAAACTTTCGCGGCTCAAATCGAAGAATGCATTTCGATCGTTCAGGAAGGCAAATACAAGAAGCCGACAAAGACTCCTTTGGCCTTAATTGCAATAGGCATATTCGCGCTTGCTGGATTGGTTTCAATACCTTTTTTCATGCAAGCAAAGCACGAAACAAAGAAGGCGACGCCTCTAAACACGCATGTAAGAACGCTCAGCCCATCTCAAGAAATCGAAGGCCTGAGAGCACAACTCAAAGACACGGATAACTGGCTTCAACGAACGATTCTTTATCACAAAGCCTATCGCATTCTCTCAAACGAATCCGCCGCAGCAAGAGTCACGCGATCCACGCGTTTGAATATGTTGGCTTCCTACGCGGAAAGTTTGGACAATAACCACATTCCATCGCAAGCGATGGCTCTGAGAACAAAGATTCTTGCAGAGGTAAAAGCGAAAGGATTGCCTGGAGACATTGCATCTGAGCCGTTTGGTAACGATCAAGTCGCTGAATTAGTAAGAGACAACATCAAAATTCTGCTGGACAGAAATCAAAAGAAGGACGCTGAAAAGCTCTTAAAAACGGCTCTTCACCCTCCGCCTCGACATTTTTCTCCAGTCTTAGAATCCGCCATTCGATTGCACGATAAAAAGCTGACAAAGGAATTTTTAGAGCAAATCACATTACTATCAGAGGCACTTTTCGCATCATCGCTCCTACATCAAGAGTACGAAATTCAGCTGATGCAGCGCGCGCTAGAAATAGGCCGCACTCTCACTTCTGAAGATGAGCCCAACGAGGACTCAAAGGCTTCCACAGCGCCACTGTTCGCCATGCAAGACGCGTACTATTGGTTGATGACCGGGAAGAACAAAAAAGCAATTGAGATAGTGAAGAAAACCGATCTTACAAGATTAGGGAAAGTTCCCAACGAGAAGCGCCGGAGACTGTTTAGCAGTGCAATCATACTGCTTGTTCTTGCACGTGACTTTGACGCGTGCAAAGCATACATGAATGTAATGAAACCCGATGACCTACCTGATTGGGAGAAGCCGAAGTTCGAAGATAACAAAGCAAACTATGACGTAGAAATGGCGAAACTAAGCTCACTATATGATGCTAGAGCGGAACGCCTGGAAATTCTCAAGCAATTAGATAGAATGATTTCTTCGGTGAAAAATCCGGAAAAGCGAGCCCAACTTTTCATTCAACGCGCCGCCAAGTCGCGAACAGATTTCGTCAAAATATTGTGTTCGACACTAGCATACGACGAGACCAAAGCACATGCTAACGAAGTCAGACGTCCCACCGCGCTTGCAACAAAGAGTATTTATGCAAGAGCTCTAAATTCAGCAGAATGGAGGCCCGAAGCACTTCGTTTGCTGAAAGAAATCATAGCCGACGTAAAACAGAAGGGGGTTTCAAGACCTGGGCAAGGCTTCAGCGAGGACGAATTTTTCATCAGCCGATCATTAGCGGCCAATATTCTTGCCGAGACCGGGCAACTAGAAGAAGCACGCGCTGTTATTCCGCCAGTGCCTTCTGAGTTAAACGAGCGAACTCCCTGGCGCGAGCTCTTCAATACAGAAATGACCCTGAACAATGTGAAAGAGGCGGAGCAAATGTTAGACAAATGCTATGACGCCTACGATCTGTACCTCATGAGCCTGGATATAATAGCGCAGCACAACGAAAAGTTAGCCGAAGCATGCGTACGCAACTGCCAGAGGCTGCTTTCTGAGCGAAGAAAGGACCCGATCACTGGGCTCAGCTTGCGCTTTACTGCCGCCACAATTAGACTCGAGCAAGGACGAATTGAAGACGCGCAGTCCTATCTCAAACCGATATTGGCCGATTTGCCTAAGCTATACAAAGACGAGCCAGACGCCGTTCGCCCGCTAGTCACTCTTGCTGACTTATCAGGTCTGGACGTTAGTGATTTGTTTTATATGCTGGAACTGAAGGGTTAGAAAACGAAACCTGTTGAATCTTCGCTCAAGCATCCGCGCCACCTTGTGGTAAAAGGCTGCCAATTACCATCACACACACTAGTCTCAATTAGACTAGTAGATTTATTGTCCATTGGAGAACACTGCACCCATGGTCAGTGGCATTCAGTTAACTCAAGGTGATTTTACGAATGGCACTCAGGAATTTTTCAGCTCACCTAAACGAAGCTTCATCAACGAACACGCCTGCGAGGAACATCAATGGAACTCGATGCCCATGAAGTCCAACACTTATCCGACCCAATGCTGCTCAATTCAAAAGAAGAAGAAACGAAAAGCAGCCTTCGTCTTATCGCCGATGGACTTGCCGATGGATTTATTTCAAAAGCGAATGCAGGAACGGGGACTTTATGCGCCGAGACAGCTATCGCCGGTGGCGTCGGCGGTGCACTTTCCCTGATGTCTCAAGCTGGTGGCAAATTAAGTTGCGCAGCAAGAATCATCGGCGGAACACTTGCCATTGGATTTGCTGCCGATATTTATCGTCGAAGCGATAACATTTACGACGCTTACATCAATACCTCAAATAATTTCGAAGGACAAGCAGCGCGCCAAAAGGCGATCGCAGACAACGCGGGTACAGCTCTGTTTGATTATCCACTAATGGCTTTGGCTGGGATGGGTGCCGCGCGCATGGTATCGGGACCTCGCGCGGTTACCCAATCAATGAATGACTTTGCCCAAACAAGGGCAACTCCCGGCATGAGCGAAGCGGCAATTAAGTGGCAGGAATTCAATGGCAAGCCAAGCGTAATCGAATGGCGTCCCGGACATCCCGCGATCGAGCGTCCTGATTTAGTTGGAAGCAAAACCGCGTGGACCGACGGCTATTCAGAAGTAATCGGCCGCCATGATTGGCGTCCTGGCTCAAAACTGCAAACAGAGATTGATGCTGCTCGAAAAATCGACTGGAATCTAACGGCAGAGATAACTTCTCCAAAAGAGAACTCATCGCTAATTGCCAAAACCAATACTCGGAGCTTCGACGAACCACTGGCATTTGCTGACCATGTTCATAGAATACAAAATCAACTGGAACCCATACTGCGCGAAACGCCAATCAGCCCTGCAGAACACTATGGTTTTAGAGTTACCGAGGAGATCACAACTGGAACTGGTGTGAAGAAAACAAACGTTTTGTTCGATCGTCCGGTGTCAATTTCCGAGGCGCTTGTTTCATACAAAGCGATTAACGAATCACTTGATCCACATGCTTATAAATTCGCCCCCGGAGTCACCCAAGCATCACGCGTGAACCTGCATCATGGAGAAGTGCTTCATCCGCCAGCGGAGTTAAGCGCAGAACAAAGCACTTTTGGGATGATGTGGAGACTCAACGACTTTTGGAAATCCGTGCAAAGCGAGCCGCAACTCGTTCTACCGAGGCCGCCTGGAGTCTCAATGATATTGAATCAAGTGCATGATGGCAGCCCTTTGAAAACTGCACGCACAAACGATCACTAAGCGACAAAGCTTTAGACCAGTCCACGCCCCATAGTCCAGGCAGATAGCTCCTGCCTGGATTAGTTTTTTCTACTTCTTCGTATTTCCCGTAGCCGGAAAAGCATGACTGCTAACGCCTTCCAGCGCTTTGCAAACTGAACACATGTGTTCACACAGCGCGGCAGGCGGGCGATGGTCCTTGCTCCACAGGGCTCATGGTCACAAAAAATAATTCCGAAGCTTCACAAGTTCCCCACGGTCAACACATAGAATCTGCTCGTTACCTAAAGAAAACCCCGCGAATCAACGGAGAAATGAGTCATGAACACTAATCACATCAATGAAATCAAAATCGTCGAAAAGAAAAACCGCAAGGTTCTTCCCAAGAAAAGATCGCTAACAAACACACAAGACATGAAGTTTCACGGCGGACTAGCCTCTGGCTCCCGCACCTTCTTGATCTTCTGCGCACAACAATAATCACACACAATCAAAAAACACACGAGGTATAGAACAATGAACGCTAATCACATCAATGAAATCAAAATCGTCGAAAAGAAAAACCGCAAGGTTCTTCCCAAGAAAAGATCGCTAACAAACACACAAGACATGAAGTTCCACGGCGGACTCGCCTCCGGCTCCCGCACCTTCTTGATCTTCTGCGCACAACAATAATCACACATAATCAAAACACACGAGGTATAGAACAATGAACGCTAATCACATCAATGATATCAAAATCGTCGAAAAGAAAAACCGCAAGGTTCTTCCCAAGAAAAGATCACTAACAAACACACAAGACATGAAGTTCCACGGCGGACTCGCCTCCGGCTCCCGCACCTTCTTGATCTTCTGCGCACAACAGTAGAACACTGCAAGACATGATGAACAGCGACAAACAATAGAACCGCCGAAAGCAGCCATACCTCGTGTTTAGAGACAAACACCTGAGTAACGAAAGCGATTTCGGCGGTTCTCTCATTTTCAGGTTCTGCCTCTTCCAGGCATACGACTGCACCGACGGATCCAGAGCGGTTACACAACCCGACCAGTATTGAAAGCCCCCTGTAACCTCGTACTTTTACCCTTGCCCCGAGAAATTGACCGCTTTAACATGGAAACGGGATCGGCTTGCAACACGTTTGTCCTTTAACGGCGGTGGTGCTATGTCCGAACACGAGTTACTAAAAAAGTGCGCCGAGGCATTTCCCGGCATCGATAAGAATGAAGAACGAGATTATTCAATCGCGGATTTGCTCAGTACGCGGAATAATCCCGATCTGATGCAAAAACAAAAGGAAGTAGCAGACCACCTGGGATTTCCAAACTCGGACGACGTTATTGAGCGATCGTTCATTGCTCGGACTTGTGTGGAAAAGCAGGAACCCATAATCGATAAACTTCCTGTTGAGAAACTCGTCGAACGCTTCGAAAACAAAATAGCTGAAGCAAGGCTGAACGGATCGGACGAGCGCGGCGTGCAACTATTTCCAATTGGCAAAGGCGAGTTCAAATGGCGAGGACGCATTATGGAGCCAGTGCCTCCAGAAATGACTGAAAAACAAAGAGAAGTCTTTGACGCGCTTAGCAAGAATCCTAATATCCGAGTAGACATTGCACAATACGGCGGGGCGATGTTCTGGGTGCGAGGACGTTGACCGGCATACCAGCATTCAAAATTCTCTGCTACCACTGCCAATGGCGCCAGTCGAGATCGAACGGATCTAATCAAACCGCCGATGTGAAGACATTCGCGAGAACTCAGCCAAATACACACTCGCCAGCTGATGTCGCTGAATTGGTGCGGCAATTACGCACATAAAAACGCATGAATAGGGCGTTTCCAATTACCCCAAAAATCCGGACGCTGGGTTGACAAGGCTTTCGAGGCTGAGCGCCCTTCGATCCTTCTGCGCGCTCCGTTTGGGTAAGCAAAGTTCTTTCTGATACGTTGAAAGTATCTTTTCAAACGCAATTTTTCTTGGAGTTCATTCCGCAAGCAGCCCGCAACAGTTCAATCATCCGACTTTGCTCTAAGCCTTCTGTGAAGAAGCTGAGATCCGGTTTCCGATGTCGAATTGATACGCGAATGCTTCTCTTGAACTGCTGGAGAGTGGCTTGGCTAGCGCTACCTCACAAGGTAGTGCGAACTAATAAAGAAACTAATAATCACCAGTTCTGAGCTGCGCAAGAGTGCTGCTCGGTCCTGCTCTCAACATTCAACTTCCTTACTACTGTGAATACGAACAAACAAACCATGAAGCCTGTGAAAAGCAGCGTTCTGCAGCAATGCCTCTGGTCGGGGAGCGGGCTGAGCGAACTCTGTCCCACCATTGCAGCAGCAAACCCGGACACGGAAGCCGTCATCGCCAACTCGATCACCGCCCTGATTGCGATGAAAAACGACGGCACAGCGTACGATCAGATTGGCAAAATCACCGATCACTCGCTGAAAACCCTCGGCGCCACCGGCTGGTTCGGCATTAGCATTCCCCGCGAATTCGGCGGCTGCAGCGCGAACACTCACGAGCTGATGCTCGGCATCACCAAGATCGCCGCAGCTGGTTTCGCGACGGAAGCCGGTCTCAACGGCATCCATACTGACCTCGGTGCGCCGGACAAACTCATTCACCACGGCAACCAATGGCAGAAGGCGCAATTTTTGCCCGCGCTTGCCTCCGGTGAACGTCTCTCTGCTCTGGCCGCGACAGAACCATGCGCTGGAACCAATCTGGCTGCGCTGGAAACAACGGCGCAGCGCGATGGCGAGCACTACATCATCAATGGCTCCAAGCTCTTCATCGGCAACGCCTGGCCAAGCGAGCTGATCGGTCGCACAATCGCACTGCTCGCCCGCGTTCCTGAAGAAGGACCGGACTCGTACGCGATCTTCATCGTGGAGGTTCTCGCCAAAGACATCAAGGTCATTCCAGCCGGCACTGAAATCCCCGCGGACACGGAAGGCTACATCGTTGTGCCCCACGGCAAAGACGGCGGGCATGGCTTCCATGCTATTCGCCAGGCGCGCAACACCGGCTTGGCATTCCGCAATCTGCGCGTGCCAGCGGTGAACCGCATCGAAGGCAACGGACTGAAGCACACCTACGAGGGTCTGAATCCCGGACGCATCGCTGTTCTGGCGAACGCGGCTGGTGCCATGCGCATGATTCTGCGGCTGATTGCACCCAACGCCTGGGGAAAATATCGCGAGAGCTTCGGCAAGCCGATTGAAGAGCGCGAGCTGATCAAGACTCGCATCGCTCGTTTGGCGGCCCTCATCGTCGGCGCCGATGCGTTGCGCAACTTCTGCTCGAGCCAACTCGACAGCGGCGATCGCTTCGGCTTGTCCTGCATCATCGCGAAGATCTTCGGATCGGAAGCCATTTCCGAAGCTGCCATCGACCTCGGTTTGATGACGGCTGGTGGACGCGGATTCCTGCACGGGCACCCTATCGGCGATAACCTTGCCGACTTCCTGGCCGGGCGCATCTACGACGGACAGAACGACATGCTGCGGCAGAAGTTCCTCGCGGAACTGATGGCGCCTCATGTTGAGCTGCTCAAGCCGCTTTCGCAAGACATGAAAGCGTTGAGCAAGGGCAGACTTGCTGGTCTGCGCATCGTCAAATCGGCGGCTGCTTATCTCGGCTGGAAGGCGAAGCAGACGCTACGCAGCTTCAAGCTGAGATCGTCGGTGAAGCTGAATCACGCCGGCTTGCAAGAGCACGTGAAGTTCGCCGAGGCGCTACTGCCGAAACTCTCGAAAGAGGTGTCCGCAGCGATGATGAAGCACGGCGCCAAACTCGGAGACCGCCAGAATGTGCTGATTCGCCTCAGCCAGCGCGTGCAAGATGCGCTGATTATCGTGATCACAGCTGGTCACGCTGACAAAACCGGCGACGAAGCGACGATTGCAGCCGCGGATATCCTCTGCCGCGACCTGCGCCGTCGCTTGACTGGAGCGGCAGCTGATGAATGCTACGACCGCGCTTGCGTGCGGCTGGCCGAGCTCGTCACCGCGGGCAAGTTCAGCGAACTGGAAGGTGCGGCGGAAACGCCCATCTTCCGCGCTTACGAGAAGAAGTAAGCGGCAGACAACAAAAGAGGGAAGGGGAGCCGTCAGCAATGGCGGCTCCTCTTCAGAGGAGGGAGCTCAGGTACATCCAAATTCGTATTTTGGGCTTCCTCCCCTGGAGACACTCTTAACTCAAGGACACGTTTTCTAACTGAGCCGATGCCCTCCAATCGGCTCGGTCAGAAAGCGCGACAACACAAGAAAAAACAAACTGCAGTTCATCACCCAACTATATGTCACTACTCCAAAGCCTGATTGCAATCGTCACCATCTCCGGTATCATTCGCCTGGCGCTCTGGTATTCGTTCTGGAAGAAGCATGCTGTGAAGTTCGTGGAAAGCGGCTACACGCCACCGAAAGCGGGACCGATCAGCGAGTTCTGCTTCGCCGCAGCCTGCCGTTTTGTCACTTTCGTCACGGTTGGGAAAGTGCATGTCATTCGCACCGGAAAAGTCCCTTCAAAAGGCCACATCATCTTTGCAGCGAATCATCAGATTCCTTGCGACTTCGCCATGGTGCGGCGCGGAAGCGGACGGCATTTCCGAATGCTAACCGCAGCGGATCAACTCGGTGGAAACTTCGGCGTCATCTCTGCCTGGTTTGGCGTCATCTCTGTGGCGTTCAAAGAAAAGAGCGACGGCGCAGCCGCTGAGCTTGCCTGCACCAACGCAGTCGCGGAAGAAGACGGCGCGCTCGGAATCTTTCCGCAGGGCGCTTTGTTGCCTGACAACATCCTTAACAAAAGTGAGTTCCGCCCGGGTTGCGTGCGCATGGCCGTCAAAGCATCTCTAATCTCCGGCGAAGACGTCCAAATTGTGCCAATGGCGATTCACTACATTCGCGACCCCAAGCGAGCCGGCTGGACACATCGCTTCTTGAAGCGCTACCGTTCGCTCTTCCTTGGCATGCGCAATCCGAAGAACTGGGACGCCGACTTCAAAGTCGACGAATCGAAGCTCACAGAACGCGAACGCGAGGAGCTCCTTGCGCGCCGGGAAGTGAAGCTGACGGAATATCGCCGTTCGCGCGTCACCAATTACGGCGGCGTTGTCGTGGTCGGCGATCCGATCTCCGTTTGCTCGCTGCCCCACGATCCGCTCGAAGCCATCGAAGTGATACGCGTAGAGATGGCACGATTGCTCGAAATCGCAAAGAAGCAGTAATCCCCGACAAGCGACCGACGAGAAGAAACGCCTTCGCTTGCCGAGCAGAAAAGCTGAGCTGCTCGGCGCTAAAGCTCAGCAACTGACAAAGAATATCCCGCATCAACTAGCGGTCGCTTCTGGTGAAGCGAGAAGCACTGCGCGAGCAAACAAACTTGCGCAACCCCAGTCTTAACCAAGAACAAGAACCACAATCCTTACTTATGGCATCTCATTCCTGCTGTCTTCCCGAACAACAAGTGCAATCGCCCGACCCGTCGAAACTCGACTTGATTATCAGTAGCGGCGGTGCAGCAGCTGTGCTTGGCGGCACAGGCTCCCTCGCCGCCTGCGAACTTGCTGGTCTCAGCAAATTCCGGCGCATCGGCGGCGTCAGTGGCGGCTCCATCGTCGCTATCCTCAGCGCCGCCGGATTGCCCGCCAGCCAACTTCTGCGGATGACGCTGGAGAGCAGCTTCAGCGCCCACCTCAAACCGGAACATGGCTCCATGTTTTGGGTTCGGAAATTGCTCGGCTGCTCTCTCAAACGTGAGCTGGCTCCCGAGCACATTCGCCAGGACCAGGTCAACTCCCGCCACGGACTCTACGGCACCGACACGCTCGGACACTTCGTCGAACAGAAGGTGGCAGAGGGCTTGTGCAAAGACGGCTCCTGCAATTCACAGGCGGCAAGCAGCGCTCTCTGGCCCGACAGCTTCTGGACGATGGCGACCACGAAAACCGGCGCACAAGTCGTCTTCGACGCAGACGGAGTGCACCATATCGACCTGGACGGGACGCGCACCGTACTTTCGGCGTCCGCCGCTTCAACCGGAACGGCAATCCGCGCCAGCTGCACCATTCCGGGCGTGCTCGCCTGCATCTCCTACAAGGGCATCTGGCTCTATGACGGAGCGCTGAGCCGCGACGGCATCTGTCCGGTCGGCTTGCAAATCCGCAACTTCGGCGCCACCGCCAGCAATATCATCGCTTGCCGCATCGGCGAGGATTTGCACCGTCCGGTTTCCGGTCGCCTGCACAGCCTCGCTCGCAAGGTCTGGAAAGTCGATCCCGAGTTCCACTGGGGCCCGGAAACGGAAGGGGTCATCGAATGCCGTCCGCAGATCGACCACGTCCACACGCTGAAGTTCAAGCTCTCCGAAGACGAGAAGTGGCTCGCCATTCTCCTCGGCTTCGAAGCAACTCTCTCGCAGCTTGCTCTCCACGGCATCCTGCAGGGAGCGCGCCAAGACAAGGCACGCAGCCTTTTGCGTTGCCTGGGTTTCTGGCGCGACTGCATTCCGTCGCCGCTGGGCGCTCGCCAAACGCTGGCAGAGCGAGCTGAATGCTGCTTCCGGGAACACGGTTTGTTCTAAGGCGGAAATAAAAGCACTGCTAAGGGGACTTCTGAACTCCCCTTAGCAGTGTGCCAGTGGCTAAAGATCCTCGCGCAATACTCCATACGGCGCTTTGTCGGGCTTCCTCATAACGAAGGCAGCCCAGCCTATATCAGGATCTAACTCAGGCTCAGGCGCTGCGCCATTCAGCGGTGCCAATCGGATAATGTAGCTCACAAGGTTGCTAAGCTCGCCTGGCATATCGTATTCCTTAAACTCTTGCAGCCATGGAGGCAGTGCTTCTCCCGGCCGAGTCTCCTGGAACCACTTCTTCCATTCACCCATCGGTTCCGTGTCGCTGTCGTATTCATCCTTGCAAAAGAAAAAATTGCCATGAATGCTTGGGTAGTAGGCGTAAACTTCAGCCAGGTAATCGCCGGGCTCCACATCAACTGTTTGAAAATAGTCGGTGAAGCTCTCGCCCAGACCTTTGCCGGAGACAGCGCCCTCGATAGTATCCGCATCGCCACCGCCACAAGTGACGATTAACTTGCCGCAAGGGATCTTCAACCTGCCGCTGATTTTTCCGATCCATTCAGCCTCTTCTTGCGCCGTCAAATCACCGACAACAATGACAGCGCTGTCCATCGCGCAGTCGCCCTGAAACGCGACCGGTATGCAAACACCGCTCGACATGAGCTCTTTTATGTCAGCTTCCTGGGAACCCGACACTTTCTCGGCAAGTACCTCCGGCGTGAGACCTCCAAGCTTAGAAGAAGTAATCAGGTAGTACGCTCCGTCGCAGAAATAATTTTCTCGCAACGGGACGACCTTACGTTTGGTGCTAGTTGATTCTGGCATCTTAATCCTTCCCAATAGGTAATTACTAAGACCGAGGGTCGTAGTATGACAAAAGGTCTACGTGAAAATTCTCGCTTTTACGAGGCTCTGCTCAGCCAATTTGCCCAGCAACACTCCGAGCAAAACGTCAGCGCAGAGTTAACAGTGACAGCCATTTGCAGCAACAAGCGAACTCTACTGAGCCCAACGTCAAATACTTCGCAATCGCTGGCGATGCGCCCTTGTGCACTCAGTAAAACTTAGCAGCCTTAACCACATCCAAATCATATGCTCTTACAACTTGAAGAATTCTCTCTGCGCAACGCGAGCGCCGTCTTTTTGGCGTGCGCAGAAATCGCGATCGCTTTGCTGTTTGTGTATGCGATTTGCCGTCGCAGCCGGCATCTGCTGGCCGCCATCGGCGAAGCGCGGCGCTATGCGGCAGCCATGCAGGACCCCGGGCATCTGCCGCCGCCGCCCACCGATAATGGACAGCGCTGGATGATGCGTCTTTCCCGTGCACTGTGCTGGCTCTTGGTCGGCAGAATCGAGGTCACAGGGCGCGAGAACCTGCAGGGACTGCCCACAAAGTCGGTGATCATCACACCGAACCACCCGAGCCCTTACGATGTCGTGGTACTACCTGCGGTGATCGACCAGAAGGCGCGTTACATGGCGGCGCTTGGTGTAATGCAGGCGCTGGGAGGCATAGGTGGGTTGGTGGTCGGACCTCTCGGTGCCTTCGCCGCAAATCTCGACCGGGGTAAAGGCGCGCCGGCATTGCGCGCTGCCATCCGCGTTCTCAGATCCGGACAATCGCTCGTGATGTGGCCGGAAGGCTGGACATATTTGGACGGAAAGATCGGTCCGTTCAAAAAGGGCGCCGTGCGCATCGCAAAACAATCCGCAGAGGAACTGGGCGACGCAACCTACATCGTACCTGTCAGCCTCACCTACGGAAAATATCCAGGCGCCAAAATTATGCGCCTGCCGATCAAACTGCAATATCTTTTGCTCGTCGCCGGATTCCCCTTTTTCCGGCGCGGAGTGAAAGTTGTGATTGGCAAACCAATCGCCAGCAACGCGCTACCGGAAAACGACACGGAAGCGACAGAGCTGCTCAAAACCACCATCGTCGCGCTCGGCAGTCACTAATCCAATCACCATGAATACTCGTATTGCTAATCTGCACCTGGCTAACTTCCATCTTTCGCTCGATGGAAACAACGTGGCATTGCTCAAAATCAACTGCACCGGCAAGGTCAACGTGCTCAACACATCCGTCCTCGATGAGCTGGAAACGGTGCTCGATGCCTTGAGCGAAAGCCACAAGGTCCGCGGACTGGTTATCTACTCCGGCAAGGAGAACGGCTTCATCGCCGGCGCCGACATCAAACAAATTCTGCAAGCACAGGAATCCGAAGAATCCGTCGCCTACGAGGGTAGCCAGCGAGGCAAGCAAATCTTCGCCAAACTGGCTGCACTGCCCTTCAGATCGGTCGCTGCCATTCACGGCCGCTGCTTGGGTGGAGGGTTGGAGCTCGCGTTGCATTGCAGCTACCGACTGGTGTCGGATGACGAAAGCACGGTGCTGGGATTGCCCGAAGTCGCGCTGGGCGTAATCCCCGGTTGGGGCGGCTGCATCCGCAGCAGCCAAATCGCGGGACTGCTGAATGCCACCAAACTAGTGCTCTCGCCGCTGAAGCCCTGGAGCGCTTACAAAGCATGGCGCCACGGCGTGGTATCGGAAGTGGTGCCGGTGGAGCACATGCTGAAGCGAGCCGGTTACATCGCCCGCCGCGGCTATGCCACCACCTACAAAGCCAAACTGAGCGAACGGCTGCTGGCGGCGGCAATCGACAATCCAATCGGACGCTTCCTCTTGCGCCATGCGTTGCGCTTCCAAGTGAAGCAGAAAACCGGCGGCAAGTATCCGGCTCCCCTGGCGGCAGTAGACGTACTCGTCAAAACCCGCCGTCTGGATGCGTCAGCCGCAGCGGATTTGGAATCTACCACTTTCGCAAAACTCTGCCATACGCCGCAGAGCCGTGAAGCTGTGCAGACCTTCCTGAATCGCAAATCGGCAAGCATCGAACGGCGAAGCGCCGTCGAATACCGGTCGAACGAAGCGAACTGAACCCCAACCCCTCGGTTCCGCGCAATGCGACGCATGTGGCCGCAGCTTCATTAATTGCCTCACGGCGACTATTGAGGCACAGCGTTTCAGCACGCTCTTGCCCGCCCAATTGGTGGGCAAGAGTGCGCGCGGACCTTTTCTTGAACTCAAAAGTTGGCCTTTAACCGAAAATCAAAATGAACCGACTGAATCTCATCAACAAGTTCTGGGCGCGAGTTCTGGACACCCCGACCGGCACCGCCATGCTGCTGAAGAACCCGCTTGCCCCAAAAGGCGAGCTCATGAAACTGAACTGGCGCACCGCCGGCAGTGCCGTGGCGATGATTATGGATTACCTGATTGCCAGGGGCTTCAAGAAAGGGGACCGCGCCGCCATCCTCGCCTGGAACTGCCCCGAATGGGTCTGGGCCGACCTGGCCATTCAAAGCCTGGGCGGCGTCGCCGTGTCGATCTACCCGAACAGCTCGGCCGATCAGGTGAACTACGTTCTGCAAGACTCGCAAGCGACACTTCTCTTCACCAACGACAAAGCGCAATTGGACAAGGTTAGCAGTACCATCGATTGCGTTCATTTCGACAAGATCCCTGCCTGGCTGAATTTGGTGGACGCCGCGGCGCCGCGAAAAATGCATGAGCGCTTCCTGCTGGATCCGCTCTTCTACTGCGGTCAGAACACACCGGATCTCTCCGGCATCAACGCACAGGACCTGGCAACCCTCATCTACTCCTCGGGATCGACCGGCATCCCCAAGGGCTGCATGATCTCGCACGGCAACATCTCTGGCGCACTCACCGCACTGGAGAAGGGTGGTTTCGAGCTCGATGCCGAAACGGATCGCTACCTCAGCTATCTGCCGCTAGCACATGTTTACGAGCGGATCAACGGCATGGCTCTCTGCATCTGGAACGGCATCCCCGTTGCGTTCAGCACGGTCGATGAAGTCAAAAACGAGATCGGCAAAGTTCGCCCGACCATGCTCTGCGGCGTCCCGGCTGTGTGGCGCAAAATTAAAGCGGGCATAGACGACCCGAAGGATGCCATTCCCGCATGGCTCAATAAGAATGGGCTCTGGCAGCCGCTGCTCAAATGGGCGCTGAATCAGACGAACGGCGCCGGCAAGAAGCTCGCCGACCTGATCGTGCTCAACAAAATCCGCCTCAAACTCGGTGGACGCCTGAAGCTCCTCGTCTCCGGTGGTGCTCCCATTGCACCGGAGCTGCTCGAGTTCTTCAACAAACTCGGTCTCGAGTTGCTCGAAGGCTACGGCGCGACTGAAACCACTGGTGGTATCTGCACGAATCGCCCCAGCGACAAGAAAGGTCTCACAGGACCAGGCAACAAAGTCGGATCTGTGGGTCAAGTCCTTCCCGGCGCCCATATCAAGCTGGTGCCAGAGGAAGGCGAGGAGGACTCCGGCGTCGCCGAAATCTGGCTGGGCGGTCCGCAGATCTTCAGCGGATACTGGGGAAAGCCTGAGCTTACCGACGAAACGTTGGTGCGCGATGGAGCGTTGGTTTGGTATCGCACCGGCGACCTGGGACGCATCGATAAAGAGGGCTTCCTCTACATCAGCGGACGCAAGGACGGCATGTATAAAACAGATGGTGGCAAATACGTCGCGAAGGAAAAGATCGAAAAAGCCTTCGAAACGCAGCCAATTGTCCAGTGCGTGGTCCCCGTGGCACAAGGACGCAAGTTCACCAGCGCTCTCATCTTCATCAACCAGGCGACAGCACGTGCCATCACAGGCGGTGCCACCCCACTGAGCGGGGATGAGGCCGCTGAGTTCTTCAGCAAAAGCGCCGCTGTTCATGCCGCCGTCGAGAAAGCTGTGAACGCCGCCAACCAAGGGCTTGAGCACTGGGAAAAGGTGAAGAAGTTCGTGATCATGCCTGTCGAGGCTACCGTCGCGAACGGACTGTTGACGCCCACGCTCAAGATCCGCACGAAGGAGGCTCACAAGCGCTTCAACAAGGAAATCGAAGCGCTTTACGAAGGGCTGAAATAGCCCGCAGAAGAAAAACACTGGCGCTTTCGGTCCAATCCCGCACTGCGCAAATAACCCAAGGAAAAAACACAAACACCACATGAATCCGTTCATCTTCACAATCAGCTTCCTGCTGCTGCTTGCATTGTACGTCGCAGCGCTCTTCTACTCCCCCAACAACAAGGGCTAAGCAGAAGAAGGCTATCGATGAAAGCACCACTCGACTGACACCTAGTTAGCCGAGAACGGATGAAAAGTCGCTAGAAAAGAGGGCGGGGCGTCGCTGGGTTGGCTTCAACCTACACAGAGGCGCCCCGCCAGGACGGGAGCTAGTGATCGCAGACCGTTTGGTTACTGCAGTAGTACGAGGCAGGTCCAATTCCACCTGCAGTGTCCTTATTCGATTGAGTATTCTTCAACTCTTTCGACTTCGGCAAAGCCTTGCGAACTTTCTTTTGGTCCGAAGCTTTGTTGCTCGTCTGCTTCTTCTTCTGGTCCGTCATTCCCGTCCCTCCGATCCCGCAAATTACATACCCGCGTGAATCAAATGATTCGCCTCCACACATAACCAGCCTATCTAACCTTTGTGGGGAATCCGTTAGTAGATTTCGCAAACGAGTCCAGTCTGTCGAAACTTGCACTTCAATCAAAAGTGCAAATTTCGCTAGATTGCATATCCGCAATCGTGCGATTCAGGTGCAAGCAAAGCGCCTGTAGCTTAGACGGAGCTGCGCTCTAGCAATGCGCAGCATTCGGCAATGGTGCCGAAAGAAAACACAAACAACAAAAACAAAGTCGGCAGAAAAGCCGAGAAACAGCAGAATCCGGAAACGGAAAACATCAAACTAACTACATCTATGAACACGACTACCAGCAAAACCGCGACCAAGAACAGCAAGAAGCAATTCACCCTTGGACCGCTCATTCACGCTCGCAACACCGGACGCAAAGTCGAAGCGCTCTTCCAGCGCACGCGGCTTGACCAGCGCGACCAGCGCATCATCTCCGGCATCGAGTGCAGCGTCAACGGGCTGCCCGTCTTCCTGCCGAGCAACGAGTTCGTCCCCGGCGAAACCGTCGACACCTTCCGTGAAAAGAAGACCATCCAGGTCTGCGTCGCGAAAGTGAACTTCAGCTTCGCCGTCGTCAGCCAGAAACTTGCCGCGGCGCGTGATGCCTTCGAAGCGTCTCTGAAGCCGGAAACCGACGAGCAGTTTCGGGAGCTCAAGGTGATCGCTGAACAGCAGGCCAAGCCTGAGCAGAAGCAGTCCCACCGGTTCTGGGTGGCACTCGGTTTTGGCATCAAAGGAGCGCTCTACGACGAAGGGGTCTTGGCTGGAACCCAAGTGAAGGTGAACGGTAATGTGCGCGTGCGCATCCGCAGCGCCAAGGACGGCAAAGTCAACGTCACGATGCTCACGGTCGAGGAAGAAAAGGCGCGCCGCCAGAGCGTTTGCTCTGAACAGCGCCGTCCCCAAGCTAACACTCGCCCGGCGAACACTGGCTCCCGCAATGGCACACCGGCGGGCGGCTCAAACAACCGCTGCGGCCATGGCGGCAGCAACGGTACGGTCAAGCGCACCTGGACCAACGGCAACGGCGACGCAAATCGCGAAGGCAAGTCCTTCAAGGCTCACCGCCGTTCGCTGTCCGAAGGCTCGCCTCGCCATCCGTTCGGACGCGACCGCCGCTTCAAGGCGCCCAAAGCCAACGAAAGCACCGACTGGCGCAAGGATCTCGCTGCTTACCACAGCAAGGTCGAAAGCGCGCAAGCGAGCCCGTTCGCTGCATTGGGCACGCTCGGCTCCAAATAAGCCGAATCGAGGGCAGCAGCTATTCTGAACAGTTGAAAGATTGCGCTGAATAGCACCCACCAAAATACCAGGCAGGCACCGTCAATGGTGCCTGCCTGGTAAAGGCGGATTCACCTTTCAACTTTCACCCGCATTTCGTATTTTAAACTCAATCAAACAGCCCGTTCTCACTGCCTTTTGCATTTTAAACACTACTCCAGCGTCAAGATTCTTTCAAATTCATCTATGAACTGGAGAGATTCATCGATTTCTCCGCCGTTCAAGACTTTGTCTATATAAACATCGAAGAGCCGCTCAAACTCATCCATATCGAGCTTGCTGATTCCGTCTGTCGAATCATTAACCAGACTCTGGAAGCTCTCAAGCCGTTTTGTGAGAAGGCTGATTGCTTCGCGCGCTTTATCTGGCAGCGAGCAATCGTTTAGTATCGCTCCAAGCTCATCACGACTCATGACTCCGTCTTTATCAAGATCAACCTTATCAAAATTCTGGTCTAAATAATCGATCAAAACAAACGAAGAGCTACTAGTAAAATAATTGAAATAGCAACCATTATCTAGTTGTACCAAGCCTGGCTCTGATTCCGAAGCGTTATTAGCATAAATATCGTCGGAAAACACTACTTCATTAGTTTGCTGCATCGCATCATAAACTTTTGCCTCGGCTATTCGCTCTCTCAAGCCCCAAATACTTCCGAGTAGATTCACGCTTACCTGTTCATCGCTGAATTCTGTAATATCACCGAGGACATTCCGCTCGCGCGAATCAAAAGCCAGATTGTCTTGATGTTGCGAAACTAACTCCATCGTTCATTCCTCTTCAAATGCGCGAAAACGACCAAACAGATCGTTTCGCGCTGCCTTTTCAAAGAGAAGATACAGAGTCAGAGCTGTCAGAATCCTCAGCGCAAGATCACCTGGAGTTAACCGATAAAAAGGTTCAACAAATTCCAAAGTCTTTAGCCGCTACCATACATGTGCACGCCATTCTTTGCATTTTAAAACCACTATCCTTTTGCAGAATCACCTCTACTCGCTTTCAAGGGAAGATTAATTCGCAAAACCAATTGCTTTTCATGTCTTTTTCACGTCAACTAATATAGATTGGTCTTCTAGGGAAACGCATCCGGAGAAACGGATTGGGCGGAGACGCAAATACATTCGATAATGACCGCGGCGAAGATAAAAAATCCTCGCCGCAAAATCCGTTTGAGCAATTCTCGCTAGGACTGCATCCTGAGCTAAATCCATCAAACAAAGAGCTTGCCGAGAAGAAAACTACGCAGGTCGCCACGTCCACAAGCGACATATTGAAAGATGTTCTTCTAAATACTGGCGCTCCGTATGACTATTCCGGAAACGGTAAGACGCTGGAAAACAAGATGATGCAAGCAGCAGAACGGGCCACCGCAAATATTGCAAGCCTGAGAGAACCTGAATCGAAGTCTCGAACTTCAGATTACGATCTGGAATACGAGCGTCTTTCCTTGCGCGAAGCTACAAACAAAGAAAAGCGTGAATACTGGATACCGCCGAATCTGGAGGGCGCGACCGTACTCGGACAGGCGCAGCGAGCGGGGCTGAACGACAAATCGAAAAATCTGTTCATAACTCCATTTGAATATCGCCAACTTGCCCGTGCACAAGCGGAGAAAATCGCGCAAGAGCATCCAGAAATGAAGGATCAACTACAGGGAAAACGGATCGTTCTGAATGAGGGTCACAGCGACCACAAAGACCCAGGCTCACCGAATTCTGGACATGAAACGCATAAAGGATCGGACCATACCGACAACATAAAAGAGTTGAATTTGAATCGTTGGTCTACCGCGGTATTGGGCGAACTCGTAAAACTGGCCGGCGGATCGGTGCGCTTCATCGATCAATCAGATCCAATGGACAAAACACCCGGAAAGGATCGGGGCATGCCGTGGTTGGCACAAAGAATGGCTGATGCAAAGCCGGATCTCGTGCTCTCAATTCATCATGATCATAATCCCGACCTGGAAAAACTTGGAAGCGTGCCCGGAACCTTCACTATGATAAACAGCTCGGCAAATCCAGATAGCATTCGCTTTGCAGAGAAACTCCAAAGAAATGCACAGGTTCATGGACTTGAGCCAGGCTTCGAGGATCCTGATGATAAAGCCGGTAGCAGAGGTGGACTTTGGGACAATGCGCACTCCCGAAAGATGGGAATCCAAAAGTTACCAATTGGAGCCCCACTAGCTCTGCGCGAACAATTCAATATGACTAACCCAAGGGCAACCGATGCCAAGGCAATCGCGGGGATGCAGTATGGGAACCTTATGGCTATGATTGAGTACTTTCGATCTCAGTGACTTAATTCATCGACACGGCGACGAAAAATCACATGCTTTTGACTCTGCCTAACAACGCTAGTCGCTGCTACGGCCTACTATGAGTGTCCTCGCGAAATTTTTGTCGCGTAAACAAAACATCGACGGGCCGCTGAGATATAATCAAATAACTCCCTCTGTTTTGCGGATTCATTTTGCGGTGAATTGCATCTGCAAAAAAGCGCTCGTTTAGGAATCATTTTGAAGCTCATCCGGAATTCCGTCGGGAACGTCATCATCTTCATCGTCGTATGCGCGGGCATTCTGCTCGCAATCGGCATGGCTGCCATCCAATTAGCTATGTATTTTGGCGGCGCGGGTCAGCTCGGAGGCGCAGTGGACGCCGGAGCGCTAACTGTAGGAAAACACGCTGCAACTGCCGAAATAGTGCTTGCACAAGGTGACGAAGAGCTTTTCATGGAGTACGCCGATCGAACGGCTGAAAGTGTTACCACAACAGAAGTAAACCAGGTACTCTCTAAAGCACTCCTCATCCAGATGAACGAAGCTGAGATGGAGCGCAAGGGCAGCGCATCAGTCGAATCGAAAGATCATGCAGCAGCCATCGTCAAAGCCTCACAATCCATTGCCGAAAAGCTTGCGGCGAAAGTAGCCGATTCAAAAAAATGGAAGGAAAAATTCGAGCAAGCCGCAAACTCAAACATGCTTTCATTCCTTGGCAGCTCGGCAAAGATCGAGAGCGACACAGAACATGGCTGGAGCACCAGCTTTGTTGATCGTGGTGAGGAATCCAATGTAAGTTTCGATCCTCAGCAGTTACCGGAAGGCTTCGACGCAGCAACAGTCGGAATCAAGAAAGGCGACAAGTATTTTTTCAAAGGTTACGAGCCCATAAAGGCCGGCGACAAGACACTATATCTGGTACCATTCAAACCTGATGGACAACCGCACTTAGTTTCGGGAAAAACATTCGAAGCTAACACCTTGGCTAAGAAGCCTCTGCAAGACTGGCCGAAACCGTTTCCTAATGCCATATCCTGCCAGGGCAAAAGCACGAATGATAACAAGCAGGTTTTTCAAGCCAGATCATTCGCACAAATAAATCCCAATAAATCTTCGCCACTATATATTGGCGGCTGGGTGAGAATCAACTTTGACCAGAACGTGGCTCACTGGTATGTGAATGGCTCACCAGCCGAAATGCCCAATCGAAACGAAATGATAGCTAAACTCGGCTCGTCAATTGGCTCCTTACTAAGCTCTACATCCTCAACGTTAAGCGGATTAACAAGCAGCATGAGTTCACTCACATCTTCACTTTCGGCTGCAGTATCCAAGGCAATGGAACAACAGAACCAAGCGAAAGCAGCAGCTCAGGCCGGTAACGCACCCCCGTCTACCGATGGTGGTGCAGGTGGAACTGGAGGAGCCGCCGGATCTGGTGGAGAAACTCCTGCTCCGGTTATGGGTGGAGTCGCGAACATCGGTGGCAGCCCGTTGCTGGGTAAACCTCTGATAAACAAAGAGCTGCAAGACGCAGCTAAGCTGATCACTGACAATGGCGCAGGACTTTCGAATGCATCTCACCTTATCACAGACAACGGCACTGGACTAATTTCAGATCGGGGGCACGGGCTAATTTCCGAAAGAGGAAATGGAATAGTTTCAGACAACGGTGCCGGCATCGTCACAGACAATGGCGCAGGACTTATCTCAAACAAGGGTGGCGGGATCGTCACGGATAATGGCGCAGGATTGAAACAAATCGCTAATGTCATTTCAAATGATGGATCCGGTGTTATTTCTAATGACGGTTCTAGCCTGATGGGTGGCCGCCGAAGCTTGATGAGCGTTGGCGAGAATAGCAACAGTTCCAATCTCGGGCAGAGACTTGAACTTGCAACTAAAACATTGCAGCAACAGCAACAACAACTTACTTCGATGTTGAATAACTTGCAGAATGCAGCCAAACAGCCGGACACAGCCCCACATGGTCCTGAAACTTTCTATGGATTCGCACCGGAACAACAAAACAGAACCTTCCCGCTGGGCACAGGCTCTATTTTTGTGCAAGCTTTTCTTGGCAACGAATACAAGGATCCCGCGAATCTATATCAAGCAATCTGCGGGCTTGGAGGCGACTACAAGGAAATTAAGAAAGCTATCGGTCAACGGTTGCGGGAAACAAATCCCGAATACAAAGACGAGGATTTTCAAAAGATCTTGGAAGCATGCAAAATAAAAACAGGTTCGAAGGTTTATGCCATTTGGTATGACCGCCAAGAGAAAAAGTGGATGGGCGAGGCTAAACGGGAAGACTCAGTCAAATCAGCTGATGGATTTGAAAAGGAAATCGGTCGCGATAGCAGCCAACAGGACAAACCAAATTGGGTCGTAGCGACTCCCACCGGAGTAGGAGCAAAACCGCTTCCTTCGAAATGCACAACACGTAGCACCTTCTTCTGGAAGCCTGGCACAGGCTACAACGGCTGCCTCGGAGAACTGCGTATAAAGCGCGAAACAGACATTTATGCCAATGGTATGGTCAGCTTGAATTAAGTTGCGACACACAGTCCAAGCGGCGCTCTATGGACGTGACCTTCACATCCGCTCATGATTCGAGCCACGAAAACTTCAGCACTGCAACCCTAGTAGCCGGGATTAAATACATTCAGGTTGGTGATCGTATTCGGTAGGATTGGCCTATCGTTTAGCAAGACCTGCTTTCCATCGAGAGATTTCGCCCAACGCGCTGCTACTTCCTTTATGACAGGATATCGATCACCGACATCATAGCGGAAAGAGAGTGCATCTCCAGGTTTGATTTGCCGCTCAGGCCCACGATGTTTCAGGAAAATATTGCCTTCCTTATCAACACGAAAATATGCATCATTGCGGTAATAATCTGCAAACTTGGCATTGTTGAAAAATGCTTGGTCGACGCCATTGTACTCTGCAGCATTTTTCTGCAGCACCACGGGATTCTTAGCTCCTTCTGGAATGATTTCTAATGAGCCTATCTTATCGGGCTTTTGTGGATTTGCCACAACTTTGATTTCCCCTTTCCAGCTATATTCCTTGGAAACAGCCCCCTCACCACGGAGAAACTCGGTTATTCTCCACTGATTCGGTCCTTCATTTTTCACCATGTAGGATTTGTCACCTGACTTAATAGTCATCTCGGTTGTCTGCCCGCTCTTAGCAACATTTATGTACATGTCATTTTGACTCAGCGCTTTGCCATCAGGACCTTTTCCTGCTTCAAAATGAAGACTTCTGTTTCCCAGGGCATCAACTCTATCAGACCAGTCATACGCAGCTCGCTCTGCCGCTCTTTGAGCTTCCCATTTTTCATTTTCGGCAATCCTGTTAGGTTGATCGCGCTCAAAGCGACCATCGGACTTCAGCTCTTTAATTGCACCGTCACTGGTGGCAAACTTAAGACCATTCTCGCCAATCTGTATTGCTCTGACTTGGGGCACCTCCATATCTGGCGCCAGCTTCACCTTGCCGTCGATTATCTGAATTCCCTGATTGCGAAAAGTTCCATTGCTCATCTTTTCAGAAAGCCAACCGATGCGTGATCCATTATCTCCATTGGGAATGTCTGCCTGCATTCTGAGCACATCTTTATTGCGGTTCAGAGTGTATTTGATGTGTCCATTTTCAACGCCGTCATTCGTTGGTACTTTCGAATAAATCTCATATTCCTTGGGCGGCGAAATACGATGACCCGCCCACTGAATGGCACCCATACCAGCGCCGAAAGCCGCAAAGCTCAAAGTGTTTTGTGTCAGATCGCCAATAGTGGGAAGAAGCTGTCCCTTCTTGAACAATGCATCTGCTTCAGAATGAACCGCACCACCGACAGCACCAGACATTCCACCAACTTTCAAGTGTTCACCTAGACTGCGCAATTCTGCTACTCGGAATTGTCCTGACTGTTCAATCTTGAAGGAAGCGCCTGCCATTGCAGCAAATGTGGCGGCGCCGACCATTGCGCTGGTAACACGGTCTCCGAGGAAGTTATCGCTCTTATCGTCGGTGGGCATAAACACGCCGTTATAGATACCACCTACTATGCCTGCACGAATCATCTGGCCGCGCAATCCTTCGCCGCCAAGATTGCCTAATGCTGGGCTTGCAGCTTTCGACAAAAGCATGAAGTTCAGCACGCCGCCTGTGACTTGCCCAGCAATCGCGCCGACGGAATTGCGCTCCGGCGCTCCTGCGATTTCCAGTTTCGGAATTTCAGCACCAAAAGACCTATTCACGATCTGCGTGACACCGTTCACAGGATTCTCAATCAATTGATGGAAAAATCCTTGAAAGTAATCAGCGACTTGAGAGCCCTTCTTATCACTCTCAGTATCAAGTAAGTCTCTTTCAAAAGTCATAGCAAGGCACCTCGTTCCGCATTTCGCTAAACGAGCCCTAGCCTTGTGAATGTATATCCACGCTCCCCAAGTTATCGACAAGATCGTCCCAGATAAGTGTGGTTTTTCCCATGAGGGAGTTTAGAGTGCACCAGAACTCTTCAGTCTTTTTTCAGTTCGAGCGATCTATCTTTGTTTCACTACCAGTCCAATAACCCAGCAAGAACGCCTTTCTTCCGAGGCGTTCTTGTTTCTTTTTGCGATCTCTATATAGGCAATTGGATTCCTATTAAGCCCCAAGTTGATCCTATGAGCACAATTGCTTATCCGTCAGAATTCGCCGCCAAAATTGGGGTTCAAAATATTCAGTTCCTTTTCAGGTGGCAATCGATACTCTAATACCAAACCAATCCAGCTCCACAAAAAAAGAGTGCCAAGCCCGGGCACTCTTTTTTTGCAGTCGATCGCCTCAGTTGCACGTTGCTATTACTACCAGCCAAACTTAGCAGAGACTTAGCGATGCAAAGCAGTAAGCGCGCTTCCTAAAATTGAGACGCATGCCGTCGATGACTATACGTGGTCTTTCTGGGGAGGAAGCATGAATAAAACTGCGTCCAAAAAGTTCGATAAGCTGATGGAACGTTCGCAGGAACAGACCTATCGCAAACGCTACGATGAGGCTTTAAAGACACTTGCTGAAGCAGGCACATTGCTTCAGTCCGAGAAGGACAACTCTGCCGAAGCATGGGCGTGGATTTATGATGGACGTCGTTATGCACTCTATGAAGCAGGTCGCATCGATGAGGCTATCAACGAATGCGAAAAGGCGCTCGAACATCTGTCTCAAAATGGAACCTGGGCTTACATCAGCGAGCATAACCATTTGCGCTGATCAGCGACAATATGAATTGCCGCTTGGCGTCGCCCAGTCGCACTACCCCAAAAAATGAGTGCAGGCGATCAGAAAAGGGTAAAAAAAATCGAATAACCGAAAATAGCTCTGGAGCTTACGCTGG
>JAKFVQ010000006.1 GCA_021732085.1 Candidatus Obscuribacterales bacterium
GGAGGTGGCGGCGGTGGATTTTCACAAACCAGCTCCGGAGGTTCCGGACATTCAGTCGGCACCGGTATTGGTGGTACCTCAGGTAACGTGCAAAGCTTCGGTGGCAACTCACAATTCGGCTTGGGCGGTGCCGGACAATTATCCTGAGGCAAGCATACCAAGTGATTATTGATATACAGATCAGTGTAATTATCTGGTCTTCCATGTCGATCGAAAGTGCGAGCCTCGTTACCGAAACCAGGATAAATGCAGCGACCATCGATTGCGATGTAACCACCTACGGCGTTGACTTTGTTAAACAATCCGCCGTCAACAGATCCGTGTTTCGCACTTATTTTGACGTTGCCGCCTCTGAAGTGAACGTTCTTTGAATCAGTGAATGCGTTTATTTGGTTGAATGCACCCAGGTGTACATCGCCTCTGTTAGAGACCAAGTTCACGTTGCCGCGTCCGGCTGCTATGGTTCCAAACGCTCCTAGTTTGACATCATTGAAGGCTTCGAGGGAAACACTACCCTTATCTGCTTCAAAGCTATCAAACCAACCAAGTTGAATCTTGTCGCCTGCGTTGAGTTTAATATCCCCGTACAGCGAACATACTTCATTGTATCCTTTGGTTGGCGTAAGCAGAGTACCGGTCTTTATGCTCCCACCGGCTGTGATATCAACATCTTTCTTCGCCATCAGGAAATTGTGGTTCAGATTGATATCGTTGCAGTCGCCGGCCTTCAGCAGCATTGAACCACCGCGAGCGATAACATTGTTCTGGTTCATGTTGAGATCGCCGCCACGAGCGTAGATCTTTACTGAACCGTCAGCATCGATTTTGTTACCAGTCAGCGTGATTCCCTTGCCGGCATCGAACGTGATACCGGTAGCACAAGCGTCGCCGAATGTGCAGAAGTCATTGCCGCTGGCAGAATTTATTGAACCTTGCTTGCTGAAAACGAGAATGCTTCCTCCGACAGCTCGGAATTCATTATCATGACCAAAGCTAATGTTCTTGTTTGCGACGAGATTGATGTCGCCGCCTACCGGACACAGACCTTTCGACCACGCATTGAGTTCGTTGCCTTGTTGGAAGGAAATTCCACCATGTGAGGCATTGAAGTTGATGTTGCCACCAACAGCATTGAGCTCGTTGTCGCAAGCGAGTGAGATCTGATCGCAAGCAGCGAAGTTGATGTTTCCACCACGCGCGAACCAACCTCGATCTGTGCTACGGAACGCGTTGAACACGTTGTTCGATCCAACAGCGATGTCATCGCCAGCTTTAACATTGATGTTGCCACCGACGGCTTGGAAGATGCTGCACGAACCGATAGTCACATCATCGCCAGCAGTCAGGTTGATGTTGCCGCCACCGAGACCATGTGAAGTTTGGAATGCTTCAAATGTGCTGTTGTTACCAACAATCACGTCACCCTTGCTGCTGCTGACGAGAATAGATCCGCCATGGGCTTCAAGAGTGTTGTTCGGTCCAATTACAACTGGTCCACTGCCTGCGGTCAGGCGAATGTTGCCCCCGGTCGTGGCAACCTGACATGGCTCGAAGCAATCGTTGCTGCCAGGATTGTACCAACCGCCCGGATGACCACCCTTGTTTCCAGGTCCATCAAAGTCGCAGTTGTCGTTGCCATGATTGAACCAACCATAGTGGTTACCTAAGAACCAGCCATAGTGATTGCCTTTGTTGCCATGGCTGTGACCATCGTTATCGCAATTATCATTTCCATGGTTGTGTCCATTATTGCCCCATCCATAGTGGTTACCGAGCCACCATCCATAATGGTTGCCCTTGTCGCCATGGTTGTGACCATCGTTATCGCATTTGTCGTTGGAGTGATTGCCCCATCCGTAGTGATTGCCGAGCCACCATCCATAATGGTTGCCCTTGTCCTGATGTTGCCACCACCAATTACCGCCGCTCGAGTTTGAGCCACAATCGGCACAGGCTAGGAATGAATCGCCAGCTCCAGTCTTCAAAGTTGTCTTGGCGTTGAGATTGATATCACCTCCCGAGGCGACAAAACTGTTGCCACCGAGGGAGGTGATCGATCCACCTGACACAAGGTTGACATTTCCGCCGCGGTAAGCTCCTTCGCGGAACGCACTGAGATCACTGTTTTCTAGCTTGATGAAGTTGGGGCTCTCAAAATCGATGTCTCCGCGAATTGCAGTGACAACGTTGTCTTTCAGATTGATGTCGCCGCAGAAGTTAACATCGCCATTTCCAGCTTGGATGCTCGAGCCGGCAACTGGAGTGATTACACCCTTTGTGCTTCTGACAAAGATGCTGCCTGGCAATGTGAGCAGATTTTTGAAGCTAACGTTGCCATCTCCAGAGATATAGATATTTCCAGTAGGATATGGGGTCGGGCGATCGCATCCGGAGCAGATTTGAACATTGCCGATTGCGACCGATCCAGCGCTGGCGTGTCCGCCATGCGCGGTTACAGCGATATTATTGTTATCAGTAGCGAGACTCACATTCTGGAGCATGACGCTGCCACCACAGGGTGTAGAACCTGTTATTTGATAATAAACAGGACCCGTGCAAGCGCAATCAGGAATGCGAAGGTCGTAGGTGACACCGGAGGAAAGAACGATCTCACCACCGTGCCCGTTACCTGCCGATGCATTGATCAGAGAGTTTTCAGGAGCACCGATGGCGGTGATATTTCCACCTGCTAAACCAATTAGGTTTCCGCCATTTGTGAAGTAGGTCGTTCCTGCTTTGAAGAGACCGCTAAGATCCAAGTCGCCACCGGTGGCTAATACATTGGATGAACCAGAATTGATACTAGCGATGTTCAAATCACCAACTTTGGCATTGACATTCAACTCATCTCCAAAGAGGTTTACACCGCCATTAAGGTTATCGACGTTGACGTTGACCTGTCCATTGGGCGCTTGGAACATGATGTCGCGCGCGCTGAGATTGCCGCCGAACACACCTAAGCAAGTGGGTCCGTTCTGAACAAGATTATTCACAGCAGCCATAGTGATCGAGTCACGCGCGGATATATTTCCGAGTACGTTGTTGACGGTGAGCGTGTTACCAATCAAATTGCGTACAGAAATGGAGCCGTTCAGCGCCTGCAACGTCCCCATGCTATTTGTGAGGTTGTTTGTGTAAGCGTTTATTGATCCAAGTAGAGCAGAGATGTTGCCAGTGTTGGTGAGATTTGCAGCCTGCATCGTTAGATTCTGCATTGCTTGCATAACCGGAGACGGTCCAGTAATTCCAGAAGGCAAGGCATTGGTAATACTTCCACCGGCTTGCATTGCAAGGTTACCGGCACTACTTATGGTGCCAGAGTTGACAATATTTTGAACCGCTATCAGAGACAGATTGAGACTGGGAACCAGTGAACCCATATTAAATCCGGGAAGCCCGCCTGAGGGCAGAATGGTGGATATTAAACCTGAAATAGTGTTCGTAATATTGTTGGCTGAAATTGTGATGCCGGTCGTCGAGCTATTCGTGGATATACCATAAATAGTTCCAGCATTGAGCAAGTTACCAGTCAGAGAGAGAGAGGATTGTCCGCTAAAATCGATAACAAGAGTTTCTCCCGATTTGACATTCAAACTGGAGAGGTCAGTCGACCCAGCATTTATGATTGTCGGGGAGCTTGACTGGGTTTGCGATGATTGAGTTGTTGTCGTATTTGCAACTTCAGTACAGAGTCCTGAAGACGGCAGATAGATCATCGCAACCAGTGAATAACACATGGTTCGAATAAAGCGACTACCCTTTTTACCGATCGTTCGGCGCTTCATATGGTGTCACCTCCACAAGGATCAGAGAGAGAGTCCGATGATCCCTGCACAAAGCTACAGCATGCTCTAAAAAGAGCATGATGACACAAGCTTTAACAGTGCGGGGAGCGCCGGCTGTTACAGTTGATCGGCCCAAAACACCAGCCCGTGGGATAGGGGTGCATGGGTCTTCATAATGTTTCCAGTTTTGTTGGTTCTATATTTGGTGGCAGCGTATGCAGTCTTACTTAGTTCTCATTTTGTTTCCCATGAACTGCATCTCGTGTGCATCGACGAGGTAATGTATGTTTGGTTCCCTACCGAAATGGGCGTTTAAAGTTAGAAACAGTGAACGAAACGGAATCAACGTTCGCCGACAGCGCCCCGCAAGCGCTGAGTAGCAACACTTTCGAAGGACACGAAAAGCTCGCTCGTTTCTGCAGACCACAATCTATTACTAGCTTCCTCATATTCGTCCATATTCAGCACATCTTCGAGCATCCGCTACGACTGGCTTACAATGCACTTCTCCACGAGCGGTTATCATTCTTGTTGCCACCACTTCCAATACTGACTAGTGCAATCATATATTTTTGGACAATTATCCAATTCATCCGAAAGAAGGAAATTACGGGTTGGTATAAGGCTCCTCAGCCACGGGTCCAACATTTTCGTTACTCTTTACTTTCAAATTCAAGCAATGATGCAATAAAGGATGTGCACAGGTCAGCAGCCTAGTGAGGGGAATTCTACGAATGAACATTTAGTCAAACGCCGCGACATAAAAGAGATGGATATTGGTGTCGACTAAGCTGCTGCACCCGCTCTGACACGTTATCGCAGCCCGAGCACATAGAACCAGTACACCGGATGTAGTGGCACTTAAAAGACTGCTTTTTGCCTTCCGGCTCTGTTTTTTTTGTGCTCAGTATTTGCAGGACAACTCATTTCCCTTTTGCTAAAGAGTCTTTTCTGTCGATCCTGATAAAACGGCGCCGGGGCGGCCCACAATCTGGGACGGGACCTACGAATTACATCGACATTGACTTCATATTGCCCCGAAGTAACATGCTCTAGAAGTCAAACGTCGCTCATGAAGCGCGTCCTTCATCTATTTAGAGCTTCCATGGCGCTTCCTGAAGACCATAGTATTCCAATCGACATGTTTACCCGACACGAGCAGAATAATAGAACTTGCTCCCGCAACTCATAAGGATTCATCAGATGCTGAATAAAGCGGCCATTGTTCTGGCAGTCTCATTGACCACATCCATTTCTTCTATGCCAGTCCCAGCGATTGCTGGAGGTTTCGAAGAGAATGCTCCCTGTTGGTCGCAAAAACAAGATTCCCAAAAGTGCCTGGATCAGCGAATGAATCGGACAGATGCCTGGTCGCAAAAGCATACAGGCACAATGACCGGTAATTCACCAGCAGGCACCAGCGGAAATGTCCAGAAAAACGAATGCGTAAAGAATGGAAGAGCTTCGTCAAACAACGTGCATCAAAATAATTCATGGTCGCCGAGCGCAGGGTCCTACCAAATGAAAGACGGCGGGCAGGTGATTGTAGATGCAGACGGCACAAAGCATTTCCATGGAGCAGATGGAAGTGAGAAAGTGATGCGCCCGGATGGCTCTGGGCTTTGGCGGCGAGCCGATGGATCACAAATAGAAAAATTTGCAGACGGTCACAAAATATTCCGTACTCCTGACGGGCAAGAGAAATTGCTCCCGGCAGGCACCTGTCAGTAAGTCTTCCACCTGAAATGACCAGACCAAGCAACGAGGTTTTGAAGCTTGGGTGCGCGATTTGAATGCCCTTTCTCGCTCTTACGCCAAGTGATTTGGATCTTCACATTCGCACCCAGGCCTTTAGACCTCGTTGCTATGACTTAATATATTTTTCAAACACGACGGAAACAGCAGCGGCAAGGGCATGATGTTAAAGCATGCGTACCAGCTGGCGGCGGAATCCCTGATGAGCGTAAAACAAGTTCTTGTTGTTGACGACGATCCTGTGCAACGCTTCATTGCACTAAAGCAACTAAAGATTCTGGGGATGGAGACACAAAGCGCCACTAACGGCAAAGAAGCAGTAGCACTCACAAGCCAGCACAAGTTCGACCTCATTTTGATGGATGTGCAAATGCCAGTGATGGATGGCTTAGAGGCCACACATAAAATTCGAGAGCAGAATGGCGGCTCGGCAATTCCAATTGTCGCCTTTACAGCAAACCCAAATAGGAATATGTGCTTTGAAGCAGGGATGAGCGATTACCTTTTCAAACCTGTGATGATCAGCGAGTTAAAACGTATATTGGGAAGGTGGATGCCTTCTTCTCCACCAACGTCTTCGTCCTGACGAAATAGATACTCTGCTTATGCCGAGCACCATGGTTTAGCCAGTGGCGCAATTGTCCACTGCTTTCATCGCCATCTTGTAATAAGCAGCGAGGCACGTTCCTTAGGAGGCGCCTCGCTATTGACTCTATGCTAGGTTGTTGTCGGGCAACGTGAGCGATTAGGCTGCGTTATTGCTTAGATATGGTGCAATGCGCTTTTGAATTTTTAAGCGAGCGCGTGCAATGCGAGACTTGACAGTTCCCAACTCGGTGTTGGTGAGTTTAGCAATCTCTTCGTATGACAGTCCTTCGACATCTCGCAAAACTGCAACCGTTCTAAACTGATCGGATATGCCTGCCATTGCATCACTGAGAACCTCAGATAATTCGTTTGTGAGAATTACATCTTCTGGTTGGCGCGAGCTATCTTTGATGTCGCGTGTGCTTTGCTCGCTATCGCCGGCTTCACCAGGCATTGGTTCATCAAGAGAAACAATTTGATAATCGCGTGGTCTCTTGCGTAGTTCGTCATAAAAGACATTTACGACGAGTTGATTTAGCCATGTTCTGAAGCTGTTCGGATTGCGAAGCTGATTTATAAAGCGCCAGATTCGAATATTCACTTCTTGCACCAAATCCGACGTATCTGTCCAATCCGGGGCTAATTTGTACAGCTTGTTGATGATAGCTCTCTTATTGCGACGCAATAGGTGATTGAGTGCCATCTCGTCTTGACGCTGGGCTAAAACCACCAATTCAGCGTTAGACAGCTCATTGTAATCAACCTTGATAGACTTCTTTGCTAAAGTGCTCATATTTGACTCCGCTACTACAATACAGTTGTTGGACCAGCGCTTGGACATGCACCGCGCGTGGTACTAATGGGGATGAACAATTTACGAACTAATTTCCTTTGGTGCTGAATATATTCTGGCACGGGTATAGGGGTTCGGCAATAAATGATACCCCTAACAATTCGGCAAAACGTATAGGTTTTCCACTAATGCGGTAGCTATTTATCTACAAAAAAGCGGGCCAACATTTTCCAACGTCGCGCCCGCAACGCCTTGTCAGAAGTCCATTCACAGCTCCCCATCGAAACTCTTTTTATTTTTCCGAAACGGAAACTCTCTAATTTTGCACCGCAAAAATGGCTTTAATGTGGCTTGCGGTAAACCCCAGCTGCTTATATGGGGTTATCCCTAGCGAGGGAGCCGCGCTAGCTGTCTTTAGACTGCAATAATCGGTCCCTGAGTGCGAACAGTAAGCCATAGTCTACAGCGCGATAAGAACACCTATAACGGTGGTATAGCATGGGCTGAGCGGATATCACTATCGTTGAAGTCCAATGACGAAAAAAACACAGTCAAGAACAAGGGTTAAACGCCACCTGTTAGGTTAGGTTGGGTTGGGCCTCGCCAACGCATCCATATATGGAAGTATCCCGCGGAGTGTTACCACCTCACAACAAAGAGGAACGGATATAGATTCCGTTCCTCTTGTCTTTATTTACCTTATATAGAACAGCGACAGGTGCATGTCCTGCATGTCCCAATGGCGGAAAGCTTGCTTAGACTCCGTCGAACTTTTTGCAGAAATCATCTAGCTCTTGTTCAGCGCGCTCCTTTGCGTAACCGTATCTTTCCTGTATCTTCCCGGCGAGTTCTTCACGTTTTCCTTTGACGAGTTCAAGATCATCGTCTGTGAGCTTGGCCCAATTTTGCTGAACTTGCCCCTTCATTTGTTTCCAATTTCCTTTAACCTGGTCCCAGTTCATAGAAACCTCCTTGTTTAGACAGGTGCTGCATTGCTACACCTTGAAAGTACTGCTACGGCACACTAATCAACCTTCTTCTCGCCGATACAATTGACTTCTCGAGCTCCGTCCGCTTTGAAGATCTCCTTGGCTCTGTCGGCCAACTCTTTATCCTCAGCATGCACCGAGACAAGCACATTTCCATCAACAAGATTTCCTTCGTATTGCTTGGCCTCGATCTCAGGAATACCAAGACCGATCAAACCACCACTAACACCACCTACGGCTGAACCTACCGCCGCACCGCTCAGCAGCGCCATAATCGGGCCAGCCGCGATAAAAGGACCAACGCCCGGTATCGCAATCGCGCCGATTCCGGCCAATAATCCTAGCGTGCCACCGATCACCCCGCCGGCTGCTGCACCAGTCGCGGTGCCCTCGGGCGCCTTGCTGTGTTTCTCATAAGCGAGTCGACTGCTTGGTGTGTCCGGCGCCAAAATTGATATTTCGCTATTAGCAAAACCAGACGAAGTCAAGTCTCTAACGAGCGCATCAGCGGCTGCGAAGTCCTGCACTATTCCAATTACTGCTTGTGACATAATCATTCTCCTTGATCTTTATTAGCGTTATTTCTTCAGAACTTCCAATTCACTTTGAACTTTCGCGTTGCCTGCCACAGAGGACACAGCAGCCTCAACCTTCGCTTTCTCATCGGCAGTGTCGACCGGTCCTCTCAAAGTTATTTCGCCCTTGTTGGAGATCACTTTGACATTCTTGGCATTTGTGGAAAGACTCTTATCTCCCATCAACTTGCGTCGTATAGAGCCCAGCATTTTGATATCATTCTTGTCCTGCGACTGCTTGTCCGGAGTTCGAGCCTCCTTCCGCTGATCGCCCACATTCCGTTGAGAGTTATCTGCCTTTGCAGTTCGGACCTTATCGATTCTTTTCATGAGATCGTCTAGCTTCTTAGCCAAACCCTTCTCTTCATTACGGCTTAGTTTCCCGCCCTTTTTATCGCGATCCTTCTTTTCTTTATCGGCAATTTTCTTTTCGTCCTCGCGAAACTGAGAGGCTTGCTCTTTCGTCAATGTGCCATCAGCCTCGGAGTCGGAAATCACTTTGCCTGGATCATACGTTTTACCGTTGAGCTCAAAAGTTTTCGCGTCAACGCCCCCGGTCACTAACACGCTCACAGTCAATACGGCTAGCGTGCTTGGAAATAGCCTTTTCATCTTAGTATCTCCCCGATTAATTCCGACTTTGATCTTTTGGAAAGACGGGACAAAGGAATTACAGTTCCGTTTTTTCAACTCGGCATAAAGTCGAAACGCCTATGGACTAAGCCTTTTCGAACCTTGCCTATTGAGGGATAAGCCGATTTACCATAAAATTCCTTGATATCGAAAAGAAACAAGTTTCACCTTTGGTTCATATTTGCCACAGCCTGCCTAATTTATACGCAAGAGGAAATCACGACGCCACTCATTCATACTTTGCATGCCGATTGCGCGTATGCTATTCATATGCTTAAAGAAAACTACCACCGATTAATAACGCCGATCAACTTCAGAACCAAAAGCAGACGTTCAATAATCATGTACACGCTAAGAAAGCATCGCGTGAAAGATTGCACTACTGAGATTCCAATGAATTAATTGATTGGTTTCGGTTCCAGGTCAGGCTGCGGCGAAGGCGGCAATGGATCTGGAGTTGGGCGTGGGTGTGGATCGGGGATAGGCGCCGGCTCTGACGGCAAGGGATTAGGCTCGGGGTTCGGGTTAGGCGTAGGAGGTGTGGGCTCAGGAATAGGGGGCACCGGATTTGGTTCCGGAATCGGCGTAGGCGGTTTAGGCTCAGGCTCCACACCGGAAGCGTAGAATCTATGGTAAGAACCTTCACCAATATTGGACCGCGGGCATGACGATTCTGCTTTCATATCTGCTCCTCCGTTTTTGCGTTTTAGACGGAGTGCGCCCGGCCAAAGTGCCTAGAAAAAGCAAGAACCCCTACGTCTGCACAAGGCATTGTAGGGGAGAACATTCCTGTTCTTTTTTTAACTCATGCCCGCCACTTCATGCGGGAAACAAATCCTTCGCTCTTCTGGATGTTTTGACGCGACCGATGCTTTGTTGTTCCCAGAGCTAGATACTTTTCTTGGATTTGCGATCTAGATAAGGGATGCTACTGCCCGGATGAAAATCAATTTGACCAAATCCATCTGGCTCGAAATTCAATTCATTTTCGTGAGAAGACACAGTAGTATGCGTCAACTCATTTACGAGACTCGAGCGCAACGAAGAAATTACATCTAAAAATCGAGATCTACAATTCAAGTGCACAGGATTGCCTGCGAACTTTGAATCATGAATCAGCAACTCGCTTT
This sequence comes from Candidatus Obscuribacterales bacterium, assembly GCA_021732085.1. Lineage (GTDB taxonomy): Bacteria > Cyanobacteriota > Vampirovibrionia > Obscuribacterales > Obscuribacteraceae > JAIEPM01. The sequence continues at coordinate 10,249 of JAKFVQ010000006.1, forward strand.
CAATACAGTGAATAGTGTCTTCCAATTGCTTCTTGTCCATAAAGCTTCCTCCTTTGAATAAGACAAGATCAGGTTTAAAACGTTCCTATAGAAATGTCTGCCGCATGATGGAGAGAGCAACAGCAGCTATCGCAGAACAACTGTCTATGCACACAAAGGTTGGGAACCGAATATTAGTTTGCGAGTCTACCTTCAGGTACAACACCACGGTTGAAAATGGAGAAGGTGTATGTCTGATTCAAACCAACTGGAAAAGGCTCATGCTTTTTTCGATCAGTTGAAATGTGAGATCAAATCGCTATCACGCGAGATCAACGAGCATAACGATGGCACGCTACACGACGGTTTTTGCACAAAAGACATCGAGGATGGTTGGGTGGCATACAAGGGATTGTCTTGCGGATTTGCCTTCCAGGCAGAACCCCTCTGCATAAATATGACTTATGGACCAGACGGACCCTTTGTAGGTTACAGAGTCCAGCTAATGCCATATCAACTCGGAAGCCAACTGGCATGGGTGGATTCGAACCACGATTTGAGGTTCTACAGCCCAACGCACTTAGCTCGTTATTGCCTTGAAACGCTTGCAGCAAGAGCACACGACACGCTGCCTAATAGCAGACAAGGTAACGACAACATCAACTGGTCAGCTGCCGATTCATACAGATAAATACAAGAATTTTGAATTCTTGTATTTGGCAATCATACCCTCCCACGCTCCCGACAAAATTTATGAGGAGGCAGACTTATGCCTAGAGGAAGCAAAGACAAGTACTCCGACAAACAAAAAAGAATGGCTCAACACATCGAAGAAGGATATGAGGAAAAAGGTGTTAGCGAAGACGAAGCTGAAAAAAGAGCCTGGGCAACTGTGAACAAACAGACCGGCGGCGCCGAAGGAGATGGCGAAAGTAAGCTCTCCGAAAATGAAAAGGAAGAACGCCGAAGCGATTCAGCAAAACGAGCCGCAAAGACTAGAAAGCGCCGCAGCGCAAGCGCGAGTAACACTAAGAAGGCAAGCCCAAAGAAGTCCACAAGCAAACGAGGACGAAAGCCTGTAGCAACTAAAAAATCAAGTTCTGCAGGAGGCTCAAAGAAGACGTCCTCAACACGAGCCAAAAAGCGGACGAGCACAGGCGGTAGAACTGCAGCAAAGAAGAGTTCAGCTGCAACAAGGAGCAGCGGCGGAAAAAAGAAAACGACCGCAAAATCTACAACAAGGTCTAGCAGACGAAAATCCACGTCCAACTCGAGCAGCGGAGGGTCCAAGCGCGGCGGAGCTGGAAAGAGAGCTGCAAGCGGCTCTAGATCCCGCAAAACAAGCAGTGCTACTAAGAAAACTGCAGGAACGAAAAAATCGACCGGCAGGAAGTCGAGCGCTACGGCCAAAAAAACTAGTAGCGCAAAAAAATCAACTAGCACAAGCAAAACGAACTCAAGTCGTAGCACAAGCAGCAAGGCATCTAGTATAGCCTCTGGTAAAGCGGCGAGCACAAGAAAGAAATCAAGCTCGAAATCCACAAGTGGAAAATCGGAGCCTGCAAGTTCTGCAAAATCTCGCGCAAGCAAAAAGGCTAATGCCAAATCAAAAGGTGGAGCAAAACGTGGCCGCCCCAAGAAGTCAGCCGATTCAACAAATTCTGCTGCTTCCAATGGCAAGTCCAGTCAGAACTCCGAAAGTTAAGGACAGAAATCCATATATCGCGATTGCGAGGGAACCTGAAATGAGTAAGTTTGATTTGATCGAATACCAGCAAATGGCACGGAATAGCCATTCTTCCAAAGAGCTCTTTGAGCTTTGGGAAGATGTTTGTCGCAGCTACGACAAAGGATTAATCGGCAAATATCAACTGGAAGAAATGAAGGCCGTTATTTGGCCCGGGTTGAAAGCCATGCGCTCGCTTGAAGTATCAGTAGATACGGTGTTTCAGCATCACCGTCGAGCCTATAAAGCAGCTTCCTGAACAACCAAATTTGTCCAGGCACACCTTCATTGTGCACTAGTTGAAATGACCAAATGAGGAAGAAAGAATGAAAAACGAAACATCCGCTCATAAACTCTTAGTTCATGAGCACAAAAAGCTCAGTAATCTCTTACGGGAATATGAGAAGACAGATGATTCAATGGAAAAAGAAGATGTAGTACAAAATCTCGCCATGGAATTACACATTCACATGATGCTCGAAGAACAGGTCTTCTTCCCAGCTCTTGAAAGAGAAGGAAAAGGTAGAAAACTACTCGATGAATCCATCAAACAAAACGATGAGATCAAAGTGCTAATTGATCAACTTCAACGTTTGATGGCAGATCAGGACAGGAAAGAATACCAAGAGAAGATGCATGAACTCAAAAAATGCGTGGAGCATCATATCGAGCAAACAGAAGGCAAGATTTTGCCAAAGGCCGAAGATGCAGGCATTGATATGAAGCAGCTAGGCAGTGATTTGTGCCAAGCCAGAGATGAAATGACTGGCAAAAAGATCTCCGAAGAGAACATGGCGATTCCGAGAAGCCGAATGCAGCCTGAAGTTCAACCGGATGCCGGCCCTTAGCTTCAGAACAGCAATACCCGCGCATCCAGATCTCATCGCAGGATGCGGAGACGCACTATGCACGAGGAGCATCCGGAGCGCTTGAAACAAGTTCAACCCAAAGAGGCAAGCAGAATGCTTGCCTCTACTTTTAATGGCTTTCGATGCCACAAGAATACTGATGGTTAGCGATTCGAAATAACGACCGTGCTTGCGATCTAAACCTACCAGGATCAATTGAACGGTAAGAATCAATATTCGAACAAACGAAATACTTACACTGCCCAACAAATTTGTTAGCCACATATGAAATCATGAGATCGTGAATTGCTTTTTTAAGCCGAGCGCGTCTGGTAAGCTTTGAATGCAGGCGACAAATGACAATACTAGTCTATTGCGTCAATCTCATGCGCATCCAATAATCGAAGAACAAATCGTACAAATATATCCATTAATTAGTCGCATCTGCAGATTTCAATTAAAATTTGAATTGGGCGCCCACCAATTAAAACAGTGAAATTATGACTACCAAATGTATGAACGTATACATAGTCGAGGACGAGCCAGTCACTAGAAAGGCTCTGCGCATATTCCTCGGCAAGCACAGCGCCGATATCGAAATTATCGGTGAAGCAGAAACGGCAGAGTTAGGGATCCAGCAAATTCAAAAATTGCGGCCGTCCATAGCATTGCTTGACATCGGACTGCCTGGAATGAATGGCATCGATGCGGCGCACCGAATCAAGTCCACGTCTCCAGAAACAAAGGTGTTAATGCTTACCAATTATGAGGACGAGAGCAGCATCCTTGCAGCTTTTAATGCGGGAGCAGACGGTTACGTTTTTAAAGCTGGCTTCAAAGACAGCCTCGATCTTGCAATGAGAACAGTGAAGATAGGAGCAGTTTGGTTAGACCCACGAATTGCTCAACAGATACTCAATTTAGCCATAAAGAAAGGCGACAATGGGGGCTTAACAAATTTGTCAGCACAAGATCGGCACAAGCTTGAAGAAGTAGCACATGCTGCTTGTGAAGATGGTGTCTGCTTAGTCGAGCCAACATTTTTACAAAAGCTGCAAAGAATTAAACCGGTACGCACCTAAGCTTAATTGATATCGGGTACGCGATGCGATGCCTTCAGGGCATGCGCTCGAAGAAAAGCGATATCACTAAAGAGCTGGGCGCCGATGGGAGCGCAGGTCTGCTTCGATTGCAGCCACTGAATATGTGTTCTGAGCTTTACTGCCAAAAGTGAAAACTGACGGGACAAGAAATCCAGTGTATGATCTGCTTGGTCGGAAAAACACGGCAACAGCTATGAATTACTTGATCGTATTTTTTGGTGCAGGACTTGGCGGCGTTTTCCGTTTTTTGATGAGCCAGTCGGTCCAGCGAATGTTCAGCGAAACATCTTTTCCGATTGGCACATTTTCCGTCAATATGGCCGGCTGCTTTATCATAGGATTCCTTGCCCAGCTTAGTGAAGCAAAAGGACTTTTTGGACCTGAACTAAGAGCCTTTCTTTTCGTCGGTATTTTGGGCGGCTACACAACGTTCTCCAGTTTTGCCTTTGAAACGTTTCAACTCATTAGAGATGGTGAGTTTTTGTATGCGGCTGCCAATGCAGTTGTGCAAACATTCTTGGGTTTGCTTTGCGTATGGGCAGGTTGGGTGATTGCGCGTCTGTTTTGAGGTCCTCCATGCTTGAAGAAAACGGTTACCTTTTGCGCATTTATGTTGGCGAAAGATGCAAACATCAAGGAAAAGCGCTCTTTGAGTGGATTGTACGCAGGGCAAAAGAAGAAAAACTGCAGGGCGCTACAGTTTTACGAGCAATGGAAGGATTCGGCAGCCACGGAGAAATTCACAGCGCAAAGATTTTGGATATGTCGACGGATCTGCCAATTGTGATTGAGATCGTCGACGAGCTGGAAAAGATTCAAAGTTTTCTAAGTCATATCGAGCCAGCAATCCAAGACGGTCTTGCCACTATAGAGAAGGTTCACATGCGCTTTTACCGCAAAGCAAAAGACTAGGTAACATCATCACCAGATTGTACATTCGGCTGCACTGGATTTAGCATCATCTCTCGTTTCTTCACAGCGTCTTTGGCAGCAACGCTGTCGGCGCCCTGAGATAGTTCAATGGCGGCTAAAGCTTGCTTAAAAGTCGCCTCCGACTTCTCTGACCATTCCTTGGCAACGGACTTCTTCCCTTGCATCGATAACTGCCTTGCGTATTTGAAATACACCTCGCTTAGTTGCAGCCTCTGTTGCCCCGCCTCAAAACTATTGACGCCGAAGCTGCGTTCTCTAACATGCAATCTCAACTGTATGAACTCAGAAGCCTTTAAGAACTGGCCTGTGCTCAACAAATTTCGGACTATTCTATCTGTCTTGGCTCCCAGTTGATACTCATCTACAAGAGCAGTCTCCAAAGCTTGCCGAGTATATTTCTCTGATTTCTCAATATTTCCAATAAGCAGATAGGCATCGGCAATTTGAATTATTTTCTGCACTATCTCATTTATTTCGCTCACTTCTTCTGGGGTTCGCGCATTGCCTTTGCTCGAGAGCTGATGCAAGCGAAGCAAGACAGGTGCAAATGCTTTTTCGGCTAATTCTGGCTTATTTTGACGCAGCAAAGAAACGGACAAAGTGGCTCGTTCTCTGATTGTACGAATATCATCGGCTCCATACTTGATCGTATAAAGCTTGACCAACTCCGCCATTAGATCAGTGAGTTTAGAGCTAGCTTGAAAATGCGCACCCATATAAACGATGCGCAATTGATTATTTGCTTCAATAATTGATTCAGTATCCGTAGGTCGATAATGCTTTCGCAAATCGATCACATACTTGATGAATTCTTCCGCTTCAACCGGCTTTTGCTTGTCTAGAAAATATCTGACAATGGATGAAAGATCCATCGTCGAATAGCTGCTTCGCGATTGCGTGGCGCGTCGCTGTTCGTCTAATTCAGCGACAACATACACGACTTGTTCTTCTTCCTTATTCTGCGCATGCGCTAAGTAAGCTCGAGTAACAGTCCAAATTTGATTTAAAGCGTTATCTTGATAGCGTGAAGACGCTGAGATCTTTTTGACAATTCCAATTGCTTCATCCAAATAGCTTCGCGATTCCGCTCTCTTCTGAACATCGAGCGACGCAGCAGAGGCAAGAAGTAGCGCGTTCATCACTGCATCTTGATCGCCCCTGACCCGGCTTTCAGACAAGCGCTCAATAGACTCTTTGTAAGTATCCTGATTTTTCTGCTCCTTGCGCTGCTTGAGTTTTTCCTCAAGCTGAACCTTCTCAGAATGCCGATCGGTAGCGGACAACAACGAAAGCATGCGTTGCTGGAGTAATTCGGCACTCTGTTGGTCGCCCAGCTCTTCGGCCTTGGTAATAGATAGTCGGTAAAGACTGATTGCTTCAGCTGTTTTTCCAGACCTGGAAAGCATTTGACACAAACTGGCAAGGTCATACGCAACCCACTGTCCAAAACCACTTACCTTCAACTTAAACTTGAAGGCACTCTTACTTAGCCGCTCATCATCTTCTAAGCCTGGCGAACGAAAGCCAAATGACAGCGCGCTACTCTTCATTTGATCAATAATCGAGTACGCTAACTTGCTATCGGTCGTATTCACAGGTTTGTATGCATATTCATCAACGATTGCAGTGATGCCACTTGCTGTTTGGCTGGCTTGCTTCAACTTGCCGGACTGCTTATACACTGTGTACAAGCGCAACATATACGGCACTTGACGCAGCTTGCTCTCATTCGATCGGTTCGCTTCTAATGATGAAATCAGTCCTTTCAACATAAGCTCTGCCTGATTATAATTTTGTTGAGCGTTATAAATAGCTGAAAGGGCATTGACACAGCTCAACAATTTCGAATCGTCGTCTACCTTGGTTTCCATTATCAGGGCCAGAGCACGTTTGTAAGCGTCAAGTGCTAGCTGATAGTTTTTCTCAAAGGCCCGAATAGACCCTAGCTCCATCAATATCTGAATAAGTTGTTCATCTTGATCTTTAAGCTGATCCTTGATGTTCAATGCAAGCAGCAAAATGCTTTCCAGATCTTTATTTTGATCTCTAACTATTGTGAATCGTTTTCGATCAATGCTCAGATCAATCATTGCCTTGCAAACTGTCCTTTGCCCATCCTTGTCTAGTTTCTTAACAAGTCGGGAGACAGAATCTAATAGTGGAGTAATGGGCACCGAAGCTTTGGAGTTTACTAAGTCACGAATTTCTGCAAGGTAGTCGGCACAAGCAGCCAAATACCTGCCCTTAGCCTCTTCTTCACGCGCTGTTACTAGGGGCGACGTCGCTTGAGGCGGCTTCTTCGCCTGCCAGGGCTTGGAAAATTGAGCGAACTTGTTAATCCCATCGGAATCGCGATAAAGCCTGTTAATCTCGTTGATAAATTGATGGTCTTCAGCGTTAATTTCGCCTTTATCCTCCGTCTGAGAATTCGATTCTGAATCCTCGCTCTGGGCAAAGACGTTACAAACGGACGTCAGAGCAAAAACAAACAGTCCCAGAAAAAGCTTTTGATTGAAATGCATAGGCTTCTCCCCAACAATACTATTTTGCCTCGATTCGCGGTCTAATACACATGGGGAAAACGATGAGTTTTATGCCCCTCTTAATGTTATGATAGATGGTCTATGGAGCAGGTATTAGTATTTCCCGAACACGAAGCCGCTGGACTGCTTTTCATTGCAGAAAAGCCTTATTCCCTCGATGACACACAGATAGAATGGCTGTGCGAGGCAAGCGGCGAGATCACCCTGCCAACTTGTGAGTACATAGGAATTGTCTTCAATCACAATGTCATGGTTCGCAGAGAGGTTCTATCGAAGCTAGACCCATCAACTATTCAGCTAGTCTATTTTCACAATCCATTCGAGTTGGTTTTTGACGAACTGATTGAAGATCTTTTTGAAATGGGAAGAGACAGCGATGATAGCAGCGCCAATGATCAAGACTGCGAGCTTTTGGCATCAATTCATGGTTTGCGCGGATTGAACGTTGCCAGGTCGCAAATCACAAGCAAGGGCTTGGCACATATCTGTGAGTTGCAGAGCTTAGAATCGCTTTCGCTTTCTCTGACACATACTAACGATGAAGACCTGGCTCTCCTCTTGAACCTGGTGGATCTGCACGAACTGGACTTATCCATGACGATGATTACTGACCGTGGTTTGAGCACTCTTTCAAAAATGCAAAAATTGCAAGATCTCTCGCTATCGGCTTGTTCAATCACAGACGATGCCCTGGACGAACTACTAAAACTTCCCAGCCTGCGCTTCCTGGACATTTCAGACACGGCAATTTCCGATGAAGGCTTAGCTATTTTGCAAGCAGGCTTGGCAAATTGTCAGATCCAATTCTAAATTTGTGAAGCAGTGAAGCCGTGCTCATTCGAATTATAAGAATCACTCTTTTGATCTTGATGGCGTCATTGTTTGCATTCTCAGGAACTATGCATTTTTTGCATCCAGCTCCGTTTCTGAAAATCATGCCATCATATCTTCCATCCCATGAGCTTCTCGTTTGCTTGAGTGGTTGCTTAGAAATATTGGGTGCCATTTTACTTTTGATACCACAAACACGAACATTTGCTGGCATCGGGCTGATCTTACTTTTAATTGCAGTCTTCCCCGCTAACATAAACATGGCTGTTAACAAAATAAATTTCGGTTGGATTCCAGAATATGCGCTTTGGCTGCGCTTACCGCTTCAGCTAGTAATGATATGGGCATGCTGGTGGACGGCTATCAGAGCAAATTCCAATTGCAAGACACAACTCAGGCAAGGACAAGAAATCAATGATGTGGCGGACTGTTCCGATTAATGAATCAGATCAAGCAGGATGATTTTGATCCGACAAGAAGTCACAACCCAAACACTTACTCCATAACATCCTGCAAGGCTTTTGATAGCTGGGGAAGGTCTTCATATCGACCTTTCCGGTCCTTGCACATAGCCCGCATTATGACCTCTTCGATTTTCTTGTCTGCACTTGTTTTGGGACCGGATGCAAAAAGTGGGTCGGGTGATGAGTTAGCATGCTTATGGAGCGTCGCCATCCAATTTGGTGCTCGATACGGATACTTGCCGCTTACAGCAAAATACATAATGCATCCGATTGAGTAAATGTTAGTAAGCACATCGGGTGGATGCGATCCCTGGAAGATCTCAGGCGCCATGACAGCAGCACTGCCGAATATATCGCCATTCTCCGTTAGCTGCTGGTCACGATTTTCACCATGAAGAAGCGCTTTGCCCTTGCCAAAATCAATTACAGCAACGTCCCATTTTTGATCCTTGCCTTCTTTTGCAATGATATCTGAGGCAGTTAAGTCCTGATGGAAGACATCACGATCGTGCGCATGTCGAAGCGCCGCGCAAACCTGAATCAGAATTTTGCAGACATCGCCAACCTTCATTTTTCCGCGTTCTTTAACAACAGAGTCGAGCGTCTGCCCCTCCTTAAACTCAATCATTATGTAGGGTTGTTCATTGATCGAGCCCTGCCCAATTAGCTTCGGGATGCTCGGGTGATTAAGTTTTGACAGAGCGCTTGCGATCCGTTGAAAGCGTTCCTTTTCCCGCACGAGATCTACGCCGGTCCGAAGAACCTTAGCCACTACTTTGCGATTTAGTTCGCGATCGTTGAGGAGAAAGTTGATCGATTCGTGAGATTCAATTCTGCCTTTAACCTCATAACGCTCCGACAATGCGCCAATAAGATCCTCAGGAGTGACAAGCCCGAGCTCCACCAGTAAAGTGCCATCATTAGGACAATGAGTGAACTGCTCTGCAATGGTGCGATTGCATGCAAGGCAATATTTGTTTTTGTCGTTTCTCTTCATGGTAATGCGGCTCATCGCTGCGCACTGCTTAGACGGGCAGCTTTGTCGTTGCAATCCTCGGCTTCGTCATTTTTGCCCTGTTTTTCTTTGACAAGAGCAATCGCTCGCCAAAATCTTGCTTGCGCAGACTCATCGCTGGCCTTCTCCGCCGCTTGTAGCCCACGTCTCAAATATTCTTCCGACTGATCAAAGTCCTCACGCTTGAAGCATAAATCAGATAACTTCACATAGACTGGTTGAGCTGATTCATATTCCATTCCATTTGTTTTTTCAAAAATTGCAATTGCATGCTTGTAATCAGCTTCGGCGTCCTTCTTTTCTCCCTGCCGAACGCGCAGCTCACCCCGCTTTGCTAATACCTTGCCGACTTCCGGTCCTTCCTGTCCAGCAATAGTTACAGCAATCTTCATCGCATCATTAACGGCTGATTCAGCCTGAGCAGTCTGATTTATCGAAAGCGCATCGTCGATTTTGGATATGTACTCTTGAATTTTCTCGCTTGGGCTTGGTTGACTGACATCCATTTCTGCTTGCGGCCAGAAAAGGTTATAGGCAATTACACCAAGAAGAGAGCTTATGATCAGTCCTAGCCCGATATTTATCAGCCTGTCGAGCAAATCGCATCCCCACGCAGTCCTACACCATTATATGCGCCCAACAGGCTATGAGAATAGACTATGAAACTACCCTTTCGGTAGTAGATTTTCTCGCTACCTGGCTCATACAAAGTATGCGCTAAAGCAAGGCCAGTTTGATAAGGGATGAAATCATTAAGTCCGTCGGCAAATCATCGATCTGGCCTCAAGTAGGAAATTAGTCGCTCAGGAGGGTCATTCTCTCGCCTGTGCTGATACAACAAATTTGTTCTATCCAAGTGGAAGATCCGGAGCCCGAAACCGTGAACTGTCCTGGCATAGGCAGAAAAAATAGCTCCCACAAATGTGCTTTATCAAGGCTAAAACTGAATAGGTTGAATATTCCCGTTGCGAAAAATCAACATAGGGAAACGCTGCATCGAATTCAACTGCTGAAGTACCTGATTCAACTGAGATGGCTGCATCACCTCATTGCCGTCAGCCGTGCGAATCACGTCACCTATCTGCAAGCCAGATTGTTCCGCGCGGCTACCACTTCTCAGACCAACAACCTGGCAGCCTTCATTGCCTGCTTTCACTTTTAGCCCATAGGTCGTGGCTAAATCCTGCGATGAGACTGGCTGTTGCTGTGAAAACTGCGGCTGACTCTGCATCGGGGATCCATATTGGCTATTCTGCATTCCCATTTGCTGCGGATTTCCTTGCATCCCCATCTGAGGATACTGCTGCTGCTGGTAAACAGGTCGCTGCTGTCCTTGATAGGGATTAGACTGCTGGGGCATTCCGCCCGGGTAAACAGCTGAACTGGGATTAGCGTATCCTTGATTGCCGTATGGATTTTGAGAGTACGCATTGGCACTGCCTGATTGGGGATAGGTGCCGAAGCCGCCAGCCTGGTTAGGAGGATATCCGCCCTGAGCTCCATAAGATTGCTGATAGCCTCCTTGTTGACCGAAGTTCTGCTGCGGCATCTGTTGTTGCGGCATTTGCTGGTTGAATTGCCCAGTCAGCTGTCCTTGATTGCTTGAAACTGGCGTAGAGCCTTGATGCGGTCCCTTTGTCTTTGGCGGTGCTTGTTGGGAAGCAGGCTTGCCTAGCGCCGTAGTAGCTGCACCACCACCATACTCTTGTTGCACGGACTGCGTTGCTGCCTCATTCTTTCGTATCTCGGCAGAAAGCTCATTATAGGCTCGATTGAACTTCTCGTTTGTCGGCTCTAGTTCCTTTGCAAGCTTGAAATTCTCCAGCGCATTGAAATGATCCTTAAGCATCAAATAGCAGCTGCCGATGTTGTATTTCACAAGTGGTTGATTCGGCGTTTTTGCATCTGCCTGTTTGAAAAGATCTAGGGCGGAGAAAAATTCTCCACGTTTGAAAGCAGCGGTGGCTTGATCAAAGAGACCTTTGTTGGCTGCTGGAGGGGCATTACGTTGGGTCTGCAAGCGCTTGAGCACAGCATCGACAGCATCGTCGTAATCCTTATTGTCCGGATTTGCTTTCCGCGCACTCTGATAATGGGCCAGTGCTTCTGAATACTTGCCGAGCGATTCCTGAATGACACCTATACTAAAATGCGCTTCCGCGTTGCTCGGATCTAAGCGCAGAACTTGCTCGAATCGTTCAACCGCTTCGACCCCGTGCCGGTTCCGCCAGAGCCTCGCGCCTTCCTGCAAAAGATCCTGCATTTCTTGCTCGCGCGCCGCCTGCACAGCTATGCGCTGACGTTCAGCCTCATAGTTTGCGGATCCTTGCGCTTGTCCGCCGCTTCCAGAACCTTGCGGGCGTGACACTGCCTGTGGTGGCACAGCAGGATTCCCGCCATAGGGTCCGCCTTGTGATCCAGAATATCCATTTGGCGCGGCACTATTGAAGTTACCTGGCGATGAGCCATAGTTTCCCTGCGCAGCTCCATAGTTTCCTTGCGCAGATCCAGCTCCCTGGTAAGGCTGCAATCCGCCTGAGGCGGGTGGCACCGGCGTCATTCCTTTTGGAACAGATGCCTGTGCAAGCTTCTTAGAACCTTTCGAAGCGCTATTGGATGACTTGGCTCCCTTGCCCTTACCTTCATTCTTTTGGCCGGCAGCAGCGGGGAAATCTGGAATTTGATCCTCGCTCAATGGTCTGGGCGGACTGTTATTAGATTCAGGTAGAGTGTTGCCGGCAAAGTCAGGGGTCCCGCCGGAGCCGCTTCCGGCTGGTGCCGCACCGCCCGATCCACTTCCGGCGGCTCCAGCAGCGCCGGACGCCGCATCTTCCTTATCTTTTTGCCGTTGAGACAAGACTTGATCAAGCTTATTCAGCCTATCATCAAGGCTTCCTTCACCCTTTTCACCAAAAACTTTATCCTCGAGGCGATCAATCCGCTTCTCTTCGGGCTCATCAGCAAATGTGGCAAAAAATAGCCACTTCTCCAGCTTGGTCAACACTTCTATGTTGGCAGCAGCGGCATCTGATATGGAAATTGTATAAGCCAGCGTCAATGACGCAAAAATCAGAAATTTGCGAGAAAAGTATCTATTTATTGGGTTCCCGCCCATCTACTTACTTTCTCCATTGGATACTTTCCGGCGAATTGGAAAGCTTGGAAGTCAGCTTCTCCCGGACGCTTCTTGTGCGATTCCCAGCCTTGAATCAGTGTGATGTTGCCCTTTGCTGTTCCATTCGGAAAGGGGGCAAGGGGCGCAACTTGCATCAAGGAAGCAATCTGCAATTCATCATACACAGGAATCCCGGAACTCTGTCTTAGAACGACATTCCCTATATGACCATCAGCATAGCAGGTGAATTGTATGAGCGCCGGTCTGAGAGTGTGGAACTGAATTCCGTAGCTATGTTCGTGATAGCGCAGGTTTCCGTACCAGGTATTGGCCATGGCGGCTATCCAGGGCTGCCAATTGACGTTGTACTCTTCAAGATATGAGTTGGGCTTGTCGTTGCTGGCTTGCATAGCCTTCAGCTTTGCTTGCTCCAACGCTTGCCTTAAAGCCGGTGGCAGCCCAGGGGTCGCCGTCGGCATCGCGGCAGTCCGCTGCGCGGCAGCAGGCGTAACGTAAGCTGGGGCAGCATTTGCATCTTTCAACACGCCGAGCTCATCCTTGCTGACCTGCAAGGAAAATTTCGGTACGGGACTGCTCTGGGAGCCAAAGCCCATTTCTTGAGCTTCCACCTGAGCGGTTGGGATTCCAAGAAAGGCCAAAGAGGCGCCAACGGCAGCAAAGCAGGCGAACCTGCGAAAAGATGCATGTATTGACATTAGAAAACCTACTTTATAGGTTCGGCCTGAGATAATCTAGGCTGAATAAGTTGCAGCGAGGGCCGCTGGTGCGGCGATATTGAGTATATGGATCTCTTATATGACTTCCATCGGTAAAAATACGAAAGACACCTAAAAAGTTCGAAAGATGTTAACTGAAGACGAGAACAAGCTGACAGAAGAGGAATTGGCCCACTGGGTGGCGTTTAGCTTGCTCAATGGCATCGGTCCTAAGCGAATCCAGCTCTTAGACGAGCGCCTCGGCATCGTGACGGCATGGAACGCTTCGCCGGCAGTCCTGCAACGAATGCCCGGTTTTGGACCGGAATCTATCGCGGCGATGGAGCAGGGGCGCAAAGGGATCGACCCAGCCAAGCTACTGCAGAAACTACGTGACGACAATATACAGGTCTGGACTTTAAAAGATTCGTTCTACCCCATTTACCTGCGCAACATAGCCGATCCACCACTTTGTTTGTTTGTAGTCGGAGAAATCAATTTTTCGGCATTCAATAATGTTGCGGCAGTAGTTGGAACCAGAAATCCGACTACTTATGGACAAAAGCTAGGCAAAGATATTGCTCGCGGACTTTCTGAGAATGGAGTCACCGTCATTAGTGGCATGGCTATAGGCATCGATTCGCTCGCGCATTGGGGCGCCATCGAAGGCGGCTCGCCAACTATCGCGGTGTTAGGATGCGGTCCGGATGTTTGTTATCCGTCATCAAATCGCAAACTATACAAAACGATTTTGGAACAGAACAAAGGCGCGATCATATCTGAATATTTCCCGGGCACACAGCCCGAGAAGTTTAGGTTCCCAGCGCGAAATCGCATAGTCAGCGGTTTGAGCCAGGCTGTTGTGGTGATCGAAGGTGGTGTCACATCCGGTTCGCTGATCACAGCTCGCATCGCTTTTGATCAAAGCAGAGAGGTTTTTGCAGTTCCAGGAAGAGTGGACAGTCCGATGTCTGAAGGACCGCATAAATTGATCAAAGACATAAAGGCGCATATTTGCACCGGCTATCAGGATGTTCTCCAAGAAATGAGCTGGCTGAAAGTACCCGGCAAGGTTGAAGGCGACAGACCGACTGCAGTTAAGTTATACGGACGAGAGAAAGAACTCTATGACCTTATAGAGTTGGAACCAATCCACTTCGACACACTATCTGATCGAACCGCTATGCAGGCCGGAGAGCTTTCCGCATCACTTACCATGTTAGAGCTGGCAGGGCTGGTCAGCCGCTTGCCGGGCGACTGGTATGAACGCGCAAAATAGTGTTAACGAAATATTCTTTGCAATTGCTTGACGTGCTTACGGAACTGCTCATAAGATTTGAGTATCCGCAACCGGTGAAATTTTGTGTCCACAGAAAGCATGCACGCAATAGGTTTGATGAGGAGCCTCTCAGAAGTGGCTCCATGTGCTGCTGCTAATAACAATAATAATAACGACGATAGCACTGCAATTTGCTGGTGGTCTTGACGTTATCGAATAAGAGATAAGAAAAGAATCCAAAGAGCCCGCCAGCAAGCAAAACTGGCGGGCTCTTTCATTTCGGGAGAAAAATCATGAAAGCTGAATCAAGATCGCAGGAGATCACACTTAAAGGACATATTTATGCCAAGCGTAAGCTGGGCAGCCTGATCTTTCTGGTCCTCCGCAACCGCGAAGGGCTGCAGCAAATTGTCTTTGATCGAGCCGATCTCGTTTCACAACTTGAAGAGCTGAGCCTGGAAACGGCTGTGCTCGTTGAGGCCGCATGGCGCGAGAATCCAGAGAAACCCGGCGAACTGGAGCTTGAAGGGCGTTCCATTGAGGCAGTCTCGGGAAACCGAAGCATCCTTCCAGTTGAAATCTCAAAAGAGAAAAGAATGGAATCATTGTCGCTCAACGCGCTTTTAGAATATCGCCCACTCACATTGAGAAACGAAAAGATTCGTTCGATATTCAGGATTGAAGCGGAGCTCTGCAAGGCTTTCAGGAACTTTCTGAACAGCCAGGGCTTCACTGAGATTCATTCGCCAAAAATCGTGTCAACGGGCACCGAAGGCGGTGCACAGGTGTTCACAATCAATTATTTCGATCGGCAAGCATTCCTTGCCCAGAGCCCTCAATTCTACAAACAGATCATGGTTGGAGTTTTCGAGCGAGTCTTCGAAATCGGCCCTGTTTACAGGGCCGAGGAGCACAACACGGCAAGGCACTTGAACGAATACGTCAGCATGGACTTTGAGATGGGCTTCATCGAAAGCGAGCAATGCGTCATGAAGATGCAAATGCGATTGCTGAAGTACATGATGGAGCATTTGAAGGAGTATTGCGCAAAAGAGTTTGCACTCTTCGGCAAAGAGATCCCAACGTTCGAATCTGCCCCTCAGATGAAATTGATGGAGGCTATAGAGCTGCTGCAATCTAAACTGAACTGGAAGACTGAATCGGCCGATCTCGATCCCGAAGGCGAGCGCCTTCTCTGCCAGTATATGCAGGAGAAGGAGGGAACACAGTTTCTCTACCTGACTCATTATCCGCAAACGGTTCGACCGTTCTACGCAATGCCTGAAAGTGGCACGCCATACACGCATAGTTTCGACTTGCTGTTTCGCGGATTAGAGATAACTACCGGCGGTCAGCGTATTCACCAATATGAGCAGCTCGTACATTCCATCGCAGGCCGCGGTATGAACCCCGAAAGTTTCACCGACTACTTGCAATGCTTCAAAGCAGGTATGCCTCCACATGGCGGACTGGCATTTGGCTTAGAACGCCTGGCCAAACAACTGCTTGAGCTAAAGAATGTGCGTGAAGCCTCACTCTTTCCGCGCGACAACACTCGCATAAGTCCATAGCTTTCGGAATGACGATCTGTTCTCAAAAGAGAGTGAGCAGGCAATACTCTGGCTTCCGAAAGTTCGACCGTTGGGTGTCTCGACTACTCCCCTGGGGTAATGGCCGGCGTGGCCGGCCATTACCGTTTTTTTAAATCACAAGTCGATACCGAAACCGCCGATGAGTAAAGGGTTTCCAGCATTCGAGGCATAAGGTAGCCCTGGCCGGTGGGACCGGCCATTATCTAAGGGAGTGAAACTGGCAATCACCCAAAAGCGAAAACGCTCCTGTCGTGTTACCGATCAATGTTTGCTGATAGCCACAGACACCTGCGCAATTGGGATCCGAACTATAAATTTAGATCCCTTTCCAGGCGTACTTTGAACTTCGATCTCCGATTTGTGTCGCTCCAGAATCGCTTTCACAATAGCTAGTCCCAGCCCCGATCCGCCCTGGGCTCGTGAGCGGGATTCATCGACACGATAGAAGCGTTCAAAAATACTATCCAAACGATCGGCTGGGATGCCAATGCCGCTATCTTCCACACTGATTACAATACGATTATTCTCTTGCCCGGCGTCCAATTTCACAGAGCCACCAGTTTCCGTGTACTTGATCGCATTGGTAAGAAGATTCGTAAGCATCACTTGTAACGAGTGCCTGTGTCCGTAAATTGGAAGCTCGGGCACTGATGAACAGCTGAGCGCTATCGACTTACCGCGGGCAAGTTCTGAAACATCCTCAATAGCTGGATCAACAACTTCATCCAAACTGATCAACTCTTCAGGAAGCTGAGCATCGGGGTTATCCAATTTTGCAAGAAAGATGAGGTCCGACGCCAAATCTTTCATTCGTTGGCTGGCACGCGAGATCATACTTAACACGTCCAAGCCGATATTGTGTTCCTTCAATTGCTCTTCTAAAGTTTGCAGGGATGCTTCAACGACGGTCACTGGTGTGATGAATTCATGTCCGGCATCAGCAACGAACGTCTTAAGAACTTTGATGCTCTTCTCAACCGGTTTGATCGCCAATCCGGAGAAAAAGTATCCCGCAAAGCTTACAGCTACGGCCAGGATCGGCAACATCAACAGCATCGTCAGCCCAAACTGCTGAGCTGCAGTATCGCGCGAGTTTGTTGGAATCTGTACCTGCAAGTAGCCTAAGTGTTTGCCGTCTTCGTGCAATTCCTCAAAATTCGATTTAACTGAAATCGTATGGTTATCGCCTTGAACCTTTAACTCACCTTTCTTCAACCCGTCGCCTGACAAACCATATTTTTCCAATAGCCTACCTTTCTGGTCGAACAACTGAATTCCAGCAGGTGAAGTCAAATGTTCATGCTCAGCTGCGTCCGCCCACTTCTTGAGCGAGGGCTTGCCAGTGCTTAACTGAATCGCTGGCAAGATTTCCGAAGAAAGGTCCCGAAGTTCTTCGTCAAGTGCAAGGCTTAGCCCGTGATAGAAAACGCCCAGTGCAGCGGCTCCGCCCAGCACATAAATGAGAAGAAACAATCCCAGGAAAAGCAGCGTTAGTTTCTTTCTGAGCGATTGAATCATTTAGAATGACACTTTTTGCAAGGGCATTGATAAAGCAGTGCGCACGTACATCGGCTCCAAGCTGCGCTTAGACTTCTAGCCGATATCCTACTCCATAGACGTTGGTAATGATTGAACGCGAATCGGGATCGTCTAACTTTTTGCGAATTCGTTTTACATGGCCGCGCACCGTATCAAGCATCGCAGGCGTATCGGATTCCCAAACACTAGATAACAGCTCATCAGCGCTAAATACCTGGTTTGGGTGCCGAGCCAGAAATTCAAGCAATCGGAATTCTTGAGGCAAAAGCTTTACCTCAGTACCAGCTTTGGTGACCTTAAAATCGGTAGGATCAATGACAATGTCGCGAATCTGCAGCTTATTGCTGGGAAGGCTCGGACCGCGCCTGAGTAACGCTCGAACACGAGCAGCAAGCTCCTTTAGCGCAAAGGGCTTGGTGATGTAGTCATCGGCACCAACATCAAGTCCAAGCTCCTTGTCTTCAATGGTGTTTTTCGCCGTCAGCAAAAGTATGGGCGTCATCCCCTTGCCTTTGCGATATTGGCGGCAAATCTCCAAGCCATTCATGCCGGGAAGCATAATGTCCAAAATCACGACATCATACTTGTTCATTTGAAGGTTGCAGAGCGCATCGTTGCCATTATCCAGTCTTTCGACCAAATGGTGTTCGCGATGATGCAGCCAATCACATATCAAATGCGCAAGGTCGTTCTCGTCTTCAACTAAAAGTACTTTCGCCATAAAAATACGTTCGGGGTTCAGTAATTTAGTTTATACGAGAACTGTGACCAGAATCGGGCCAAGCAAAAAAGCTCGCCAAGTTCTTTGGCAATTTTACAGTACATGGACGAGCAGGACCTTAGACCCCGCGGGGTCCGGACCTACTCAATAAAATTGAAGCGACTAACTAAGTTTCTAGTAGCGTCTTCCACCACCACCGGCGCCGGAGCGCGGGCGGTTATTGTTGTTTTCGCGGGGGCGCGACATGCTGACTGCCATTGCGCGTCCTTCCACTTCTTTTCCATTCAAAGCTTGAATGGCGGACTCAGCCTCTTCCTGTGTGCCCATCTCGACGAATGCAAATCCGCGCTTGCGACCGGTTTCTGCATCAGTTGGGATGGCAACAGAGACGACTTGCCCTGATTCCGCGAACAAACCTTCCAAATCAGCTTCGGTTAGTTTGAATGATAGGTTTCCGACGAATATTTTTTTGTTAGTCATAAATCAATACCAGAATGAACTAAATTCATCGGATTCAGACGAATCCGAGTGAGCCTCTTGAGAAGCTTCACAAGCCCATTATGGCAGGTTTCTGGAAATATGCCAACAATCGATGACATTTTCGACCCCAAAATATTCACTGATCGGCAGAATTAGCTCGACGGAGCAGGCAGCGCAAATAACTCTCGTGCATTTTTAGATGTGCTGACTGCAATCTGATCAACTGAGCAAGAACGCAGTCCGGCAAGCTTTTCAGCAGTGATCCAAATATAGGAGGGTTCATTGCGCTTGCCGCGCTTGCCTTCAGGAGCCAAGTAGGGCGAATCCGTTTCCACAAGAATCCGATCTGCATCCACCATGGGAGCGGCGCACTGGATGTCTTTAGCCGATTTGAAGGTCAAGATTCCAGAGAAGGAGACATAAAAGTCGAGCTCTTTAATCGTCGGAATCTGAGCCGGACCGCCGGTGAAACAATGAAAGACTCCACGCAACTCGCCCTTGCCTTCCTCCTTGAGAATGGCAAAAGTGTCCTCCCAGGCATCACGAGTGTGAATGATTAGCGGCTTGTTTAATTCCCGACAGAGGCGCACTTGTTCTCTGAAGACCTGCAGCTGCACTTCCCGTTCGCTGTGGTTGTAATAAAAATCCAGACCACACTCGCCGATTGCGACCATGGACTTATGACGAAAAGCATCGCGAACAATATCAGCCGAATCCGCATTCCAATGCTTCGCCTCATGCGGATGCAAACCGACTCCATTGAATATGTTTGGAAAATCGTCTGCTATTTTGAGACAGTCAGCAAGACTGACAAAGTCCACGCCGGCTTGCACGATCTGCGATATACCGGAGTCAAAAGCTCGATTGATGACTTCGATGCGGTCTTCTTGAAAGGAATCCCAGCCCAGATGAGCATGGCTGTCTACGATTGTATTTGGCATCGGTACATTTTATCTCTATTTGCAAATTGCATAGACCTTTCTCTGCTGGGGCAAAATACAACAGCCTGGATATTCAGGAGCACGTCGTTGCTCCGGCAAAGAATCGTGAATGAGCCTTCCTTATTGGTGGAAATCACATTTACTTTTGCTTATCTACGGTTTACATTAGAAGTGTCGCTTGAGATCCGTTCATGACCAAATTTGTCACTTTGAAGCTCTGTATAGCCCTTACACTCCCTGTCATTTTGGGAGTTGTTTTCCAGCCACCAGTCTTTGCGCAGAACAAAGTTTTGCAAGGACGGGTTGATGCCCAGGGACAGCGAGATACCAACAACGGCAATGGTTTGAGACGTGAGGACATTAATTCAAGCGGTCCAGATCCCTTCTCAGACGACAAGGACGAGCCACAGGAAATGCTCGAGCCTTCAAACGACTCTTTCAAAATGGACCCGGTGCGCAAACCCGACAAGAAGTTCGGTCTTAGCGCAAGCGAACACGGTCCGGCAGCAATGGCACCAATGAATCCCATGGTGAGCCCTTATGATGGCGAAGCAGAACCAATGCTTCCCCCCCAACAGATTCCATCAAATCAACCGTTCAGACAGCAGGTTCAGCAGAATGACCCTGACAATTCCCCGGACATGCAACTTGCCTGGGATATGTGGCACAAACGGGTAGCCGAAGCTATTTATACTCGATTCAATTTCCTGGCAAAGCTTGGTTTCAAGCATAGTCCTCCTTTGCTTTGCAAAGTGAGCTACGTAGTCAGCCGAGACGGACACATTCAAAATATACAGGTCACGCAAAAGAGCACTAACGTTCTGTTTAATGTCATCGTTTTCCAAACCGTTAAATCACTGGATGGCGATCTAAACCTCCTTCAATTCCCTCAAGGCTCCAGGCGGATGTTCGTGCCTAAAGTGGGCACGTTCACACAGAACTATGGTGGAGATGGATTCCGCTATACTGTAGGCGACCGTGAAACAGTTCAAGGTCAGGGACGTTAAAGTCCGACAGCAGCAATTAGCTTGAGTATCCTGCAAGGCTCACAGTGGACCAACTAAAGCATCTGATCAAAGAACTCTCGCTGATCGTTGGCGACTATCACGTTCTGCACAAAGACGTAGATCTTGCGCTGTACGACTGTGATGCAGAGACTCTAGATGTAGCTCGTCCAGACCTCGTTGTCCTGCCGGCTAACACCGAGGAGGTGGCTGCCGTCGTCAAATTGGCCAACCAGCACAAAGTCCCATTCACTCCACGTGGCGCCGGTACAGGACTTTCTGGTGGAGCAACGACTGTAATGGGCGGAATCAGCCTTGTGCTCACACGGATGAACAAAATAATTTCCATCGATGCCGATGAGCAAATGGCGCACGTGCAAATTGGCGTAACCAACAGCTCTGTATCGAAGGCAAGTGAAAAATTCGGTCTCTATTTTGCACCAGATCCATCCAGTCAAGTCGCATCCACGATTGGCGGCAACATGGCAGAGAATGCCGGTGGAGCGCATACGCTCAAGTACGGAATGACCACCAGTAATGTTCTTGGTGCAAAGTTTGTTCTGCCAAACGGAGATATCACGACAATAGGTGGACCATTCCGCGATAGCCTGGCAATGGATGTTCTCGGACTGATCGTCGGATCAGAAGGAACGCTCGGCATTGCAACGGAGGCTTACCTGAGCCTGACGCCAAAAGCAAAAAGCGTCGAGACAATGTTGGCCTATTTCAATTCGCTGGAAGATGGCGGTCAAGCGGTATCGGACATCATAGCCCATGGAATTATTCCAGCGGCAATGGAAATGATCGATCGCTTGTCTTTTGGTTGCGTGGAAGAATCATTGCATCTTGGATTGAATTTGAACGCGGGAGCGCTACTTATCGTCGAGCTCGATGGACCGCCTGAGGTCATACAGATGGAGCGAGCGAAGGTTGAATTGATTGCCAAAGAGAATCAGTCAATTGAGATCAAATGGGCTGCAGATTCGTACGAGCGCGCAATGATTTGGAAAGCTCGCAAATCGGCATTTGGAGCCCTCGGACGAATCGCGCCGCATGCATATGTTCTCGATGGTGTCATTCCCCGATCAAGATTGAAAGAAGCCATTATCGAAATCGACAAAATAGCAAAGCAATTTCAATTGACCATCTCGAACATTTATCACGCTGGCGATGGGAACCTGCATCCGGCCCTGTTATACGATCGCAGCAAGGAACAAGAAGTCCGAGCTGTTTTATTAGCTGCCAAAGAGATCTTGGAGACATGCGTGCGATTGGGCGGCACCTTATCTGGAGAACATGGGATCGGTGTGGAAAAATTGCTGGAAATGTCTTACGCATTTGCGCCTGAGGATCTAGAAGCAATGATGAGGATCAAGCACAGTTTCAATCCCCAGGATTTGTGCAATCCAGGAAAGCTGATACCAAACCCAAAATCATGCGGCGAATCCGGAAAACGTCCGCTTCTACGCCATCAGCTATCCTCCTGCTAGCCCCGACAAAAAGCCGTCTTCCAGTGTCCAAAATATTAAATTCCTGTCTGATAAGAGAAAGCTAGGGGTATGATCGCAACATGTCCCTAAATCTAAATGCCATGGAGCGAGCGCCGATTGCACGGTAAGGTAGATTTATCAAAAGCCAAAGGTCTCAAGAAGTCTGAGATCAAGAAGTTACAAAGGCTTTTGCAAGAGAGAATTCCTGAAGGAAGTATTCTCACTATTGACCTGGCCGAAAGCATGGCGGTGTTTTCTCACGAGACCGGCGAAGTATTGAGCGTGACGGTAAACCGTCGCGGACAGGTCGTAAATATAACTGTCGGCAGCCCGAAAGACGTCGACATGCCTGAACTCAAAGGCTCTCGATCAGGTCCCGGTCGCCTCTGCGGACACCGAATTCTTTATACGCAGTTTCCGAATAACAACGGACATACAGGTCCAAACAAGGAAGACTTGCAGTGCTTGGCGCGAAATCGGCTTGATGTTCTTGCTCAAATCAAAGTAGACCCTCAAGGCACTTTCAGCCGAAGCAAAGGTGAATCCGGACTTTTTGCTGATATGGTGACGATTGCTCACTTACTTCCATCACGCGACGGCGAAGGCAAACTTTGGAAAACACTTGAACCTTGCACTGTTCGTCGGGCCCAGGAAGAAGAGTTCGACAAATTAATCGCCGCTCTTGAAGATGAGTTCCGCCGAGTCGCACCGAATTTGCCGCGCGCTGAAGGCGAAGAGCGAGCTATTCTGGTTGGACTTATTTACGACGGACAGGACTCGTGGCAAATTGAAGATGAGCTAGACGAACTTGCTCAGTTAGCAAAAACTGCCGGTGCCACTGTCTGTGCTCGACTCACCCAGGCAAGGCTGCAGCCTGATCCACGCTTATTTTTGGGCTCAGGAAAAGTGCAGGAGCTGGCATTGCTTGTTCAGGAATATGGAGCAAATGTCGTGATCGTAGATCACGAACTCAATCCGAATCAACAACGGAATTTAGAAGAAACAGTTGGCGTCAAAGTGCTCGATCGAACAGAACTTATTCTGGACATTTTTGCTCAACGGGCAAACACGCGCGAAGGAAAACTTCAGGTAGAACTTGCTCAGCTTAAATACCTTTATCCACGCCTGGTCGGAAAAGGATTGACCTTAAGCCGATTGGGCGGCGGCATCGCGACCAGAGGTCCTGGTGAAACCAAGTTAGAAATCGATCGCCGACGCATTCGCGATCGCATTAATTTACTTGAGCGCGAAACTGAACGCATCCGCAGCAATCGTGGAACTCAAAGACGCAAGCGAATTAGCGAGAAACTGCCCGTAGTATCATTGACCGGTTATACAAACTCAGGCAAATCGACGTTACTGAATTCACTGACTAAATCAGCTGCGATTGTCGAGGACAAGCTTTTTGCAACATTGGACCCGGCAACCAGGAGGACCGTCCTCCCGGACAACAGTCCTGTATTGATAACAGATACAGTTGGCTTCATCAAGAAACTTCCGACATCACTTGTTTCGGCATTCGGTGCCACACTGGAAGAAGTTGTGGTGGCAGATGTTCTTCTGCACGTCGTTGACGCCAGCCATCCGAACGTGATGGAGCAAATAATTAGCGTCCACGATGTTCTAAGTGAATTGCAAGCCGTGGACAAGCCCATGATCACAGTTTTGAATAAGGCGGACAAAGCACGCCACGAAGATCTAGCCTGGCTGGCCAGTCAGCTTCCCAATCCGATCATTGTCTCTGCAAAGGATAGAACAGGTCTTGGAAGACTTATGGAAAAAATCCAGGAACTCCTGCAAGACGTTTTTCCAGAACGTAATCGTTCGACTGCTTAGTTTGTTTGAAACATCAAAATTTTTTAGCTCAATTTCATAGCTCAAAAGGACGTGCTTAGAGGCTGCAGCACGAACGCGAGCACAAACCGAAGCTTGTGCTTTATGCGTTGAACGGCATAAGAATCCTCAACTTGGACATCAAGCTGGCTTGCTGGTATCAAACCGTTCCTTCATGCAATCCTCGCAGTTCATTAGCAGCCTGGACACACGCGTCTCCAACCCAGCCGCGATGCTCATAAGCGCGCCGATGCTTGGGTTGCGTTTACCTTGTTCAACGTTGCTCAAAAATGGCCGATTGATCTCAGCCCTCTGAGATAGCTCTTCTTGAGATAATTTTAGCTGTCTGCGCCGCTTCTGTATTACCTCGCCTAGACAACTATAAAGATGTTCGTGTTCTTTTCTTTCTTTAGACATCGCATCTTTCCTCCGCCTGCCCAGACGGAAAAAAAATCAAGTTGGTTTCATCTTTAATGATTGTAAAAGCATACGTTTAATTAAAAGTGGCCGCATGAAATCTACACAAGTTGACTAGTTTTTCTCCGACCTCATGATACAAGCCTGTCAGAACAAGGCTTTCAGGATGCGTTTGGTCTTATGGATTTAAGGAACTCACACTGTTGCCTGCCAGTCTCAACTCTGAAAGGGAGAATTGGTGTATATATGCAAAAACCGTGCATTTTAGTAGTTGACGACAATCCACAGTATGCCAAGTTATTCGAACTAATTGCTGAGTCACTTGGTTACGCAGCCTATTTGGTCACAAGCTGTTTGGAAGCTGAGGCATTCCTAAAAACGCATCAGGTGGATCTAGTTCTGATGGACTGGGTAATGCCTGAAATCGATGGACCAGCATGCACTTGCAGGATCAGGCATATTGAAAAAGAGCTGGGTAAACATATTCCTATTATCGGTGTGTCCGGCTATGTAAAAGCAAGCAAGGACGCATGCACCGAAGCTGGGATGGACGACTTTCTCTGCGTCCCGTTCACTTTAGATGATTTGAGAGCGAAGCTGGAGACATGGCTCCCAAGCATGGAGCAAGTCACAAGCCCGGTGCAAGAATCCTAGCCTTGGGTAAAGAAAAACGTCATTATGAGAGACACAGCTTTGCATGAATAGCTCGGCCGGTGTTAATCTTGGTGCCCCCGCACTCAGGACTGTCGCCATGTCTCTCAAAGCTAAGACTCTCTTTATTACCGGAGCTTCTCGCGGAATCGGTCATGCGATTGCGTTGAGAGCTGCCAAAGATGGAGCCAACATCGTTATCGCTGCAAAAACTGAGCAAGAGCATCCGAAGCTGCCAGGCACGATTTACTCAGCAGCGAAAGACGTTGAGGCTGCAGGAGGCAAGGCATTACCGGTGGTTTGTGATATACGATCGGAAGAAGCCGTTGCCGCTGCGATTGAGCAAGCGGTACAAAAATTTGGTGGCATCGATATTTGCATAAACAATGCAAGCGCTATCAATTTGAGTAAGACCTCAGATATTGATATGAAGCGCTTTGATCTTATGCATCAAATAAATTCGCGCGGTACATTTCTCGTTTCAAAACTATGCTATGAGCATTTGAAGAAATCAGAGAATCCGCACATTCTCAACATCTCACCACCATTGAATATGAGCAAGCGTTGGTTTGCCGGCTTCGTCGCCTACACTATGGCTAAGTATGGAATGAGCATGTGCACTTTAGGCATGGCTGAAGAATTTCGCAAAGATGGAATAGCCGTCAATTCTCTTTGGCCGGAAACAGCGATCGCCACTGCCGCAGTAAAGAACCTGCTCGGAGGCGACGATTCAATTAAGGGATCCAGAACGCCAGAAATCATGGCAGATTCTGCATATATTGTGCTAAATCGAGAAGCGAAATCTTGTACAGGAAATTTCTTCATTGACGTTGACGTTCTGAAAGAAGAAGGAATTACGGACTACTCTAAATATGCCGTCCATCCCGGACATGAGCTTATGCGCGACTTCTTTTTAGATGAATGGTATTCGGCAGAATTGGTTAATTCGGGACGGAAATAATGGATAGCACTGTTGCTGGTGGCAAGACATTCACACTGAACATTAAAGACGCTGTCGCGCACTTGCGTTTTTGCCGCCCGGATAAGGCGAATTCGATGAATAAGGACTTTTGGAGCGAATTCCCAAAATCTATCCAAGAGCTGAGCCAGAATAACGATGTCCGAGTTCTGCTGATCTCCGGTGAAGGTAAAAACTTTTCCTCTGGAATGGATCTTTCTGTTTTTGCCGATAGCCAGCTGCTAAGCAATGCGGATGCCCGTAGCAGAGAGAGTCTTCGCTGCCTGGTCTTGGAATTGCAAGCATGTTTCTCTTTGCTTGAGCAATTGCGCATACCTGTAATTGCTGCAATAAATGGAGCCTGCATTGGCGGAGCACTTGATCTAGTTGCCGCTTGTGATATTCGCTTCGCGACGAAAAGCGCCTATTTTTGTATCCATGAGACCAATCTGGCAATGATGGCAGACCTCGGGTCTCTTCAGCGGCTTCCATACCTGCTTCCTGAAGGAATCGTTCGAGAGCTGGCATACACAGGGGACAAGCTCGGCGCAGACGATGCTACGCGCCACGGGTTCTTGAATAAGGTCTTCGACAGCGATCAGGAAATGATGGATCACGCGCTTTTGCAAGCTCAAAAGATCGCCTCGAAATCTCCGCTAGCAATTTGCGCATCAAAACAATGTCTTAACTACAATCGCTCGCATTCAATTGCTGATTCGCTTGAGTACTGTGCAAATGTGCAAGCTGGTATTTTGGATTTGCAAGATCTGGCAGCGGCAGCGCAGGCGCAAGCCAGCAAGTCGGCAGCAGCATTTTCGGACCTGAAGAAAAGCGCGAGCCTGCGCTAAACCGCGGCGCAGCAGTACATACGAAGATAGATGCTCAGAGTCCGCGTGAATGCTCACTAGCCGCGTGAATTAGTCACGCAAGAGCGCCGCAAATATCTAGTGAACAACGACTGGAACCTTGATATCGAGCGAGTTATTCTTCAAGGACTGCTTAGTGCCCTGATCGACAGCTGGGAAAGGTGGGATCAGCTTCATTGCAGTCTTCTTCTTGGAAGAAGTGTCGGCCTTGCTATCAATCTTATTACCAGAGGCTAATTCAGCGGCATACCTTCCTTTTGGCGCCGGACGTTCAGGCTCGCCAATCAGAGGATCATCAATGACCGGGGATTGCCAATTTTCATAAGACGCCATCGCAATCTTAGGACTGCTAATTTCTGTTTCGTCGAGCGATGAAACGGTGGCAGCGATGTCGTCCTGGAATGCCTTCGTTGCCGGAGGAAGAGCCGGTGTATCAAGCTTCAATTTAGCAGGTGCAGGCTCAACAGAAGCTAGAGTTGCCTTTTTATTCTCCACCTTCAAGGAAGTCTGCGAGGGCGCTATTACAGGGAGACTTGCCGAAACGCTAGGAATGCTGGCCGATGCGATCGTAGCCATCCGCTTCTCAATATCAGCGCTCTTGTCCGATTCTTTGAGCTTGGCGCGAGAAACAATAGGTTCTGTTTTTAGCGCCGTCGTCGGAATGCTGCCATCCTTGTTAGCCGCGACGCGGATCTTTATTGAAGAGTTATCTTTCAGCGCAGCTTCATCAGAAACAATCGCTCCAGTCGGCTTCACATTGACGCTGGCGGGCAAATCAATTTTTGCTAAGATAGGCGCCGGTGGCGCGGACTGAGCGATTGAATTGATCTTTGATTTGATTGGAACTGGTTGAACAAGCTTCTTTTCCGAAGTCAAAACGGAATGCAATTGCACATCGGATCCAAACTTAGCTGAGGCAACTGGCAGAGGTTGTAATGTCTTATTTGTGTTGGCCAGCTCAACGCTCTTAATTGGTAGTTCTTTCAAATTGTCTTTTTGAATTGGTAGCACATGTGGTGCTGACGGTTGCACTGTCGATGGGTGCACTGCTGATGATGCATTCGACCGTGCAGGCAAAGCACTAGGTGCGGCGTTGACACTAGCTGATTGCTGTACATCCAAAATTGGCAGCGGCTTGGATCTAACGACTGGCTTGATTGCTACAGGCTTCGGCAAGTATGAAGACGGCGTCGCCGCCAGCATTGCTAACTTATGCTGTTCTTCAAGCTTAGCTGACATTTCTTTGATCTTTTCAGCTCTCTCTTTCAACGCATCGTTGCTAGATTGGCTTGCTGCCTGATTGAGCAAATCATGAATTCCCGTAGAATCAGCTGCCACTGGAACGGATGCTATGGCTGCTGGATCTGCTTCAGTTGCACTCGAATCAACGTTCAACAGGTTGGAATTTTCATTGATCGGCTTATGTGATTCGGCAGGAGCTGTTGATTGAGCAATCATCTCCAAGGTTCTCTTCCCGCTATCGGCTACCGCCGACACAGTGGGGGCAGTGTTCGACGCCACTACTGGCGAAGCTGAACTTTCAGCTTGTGCTGTCGGTGCAGCAGATGCTTGAGCTGGAGAATCAGAAGCAATTTCAGCATTGGAATCTGTGTGTTCGGATTGCGAAATGCTAGAAGCAATTGCATTGGTAGCTGTTGGCTCAGCGCCCTCTGAACTGGGGCTTGTCTCTGCGTTATGAGTATCGTCGGCGATCAAAACGTTCTCACCGTCAGGATTCATGCACGTTTCAGCAAGCGAATCACGCTCTAAAAATCCGTGTATTGGCTGAGGATTATGCGCAACCAATTCAGCAGGTGTAAGCATCTGCTCATGCGCAGAAGGCTTAGGAGGTGTGGGAGCTGCGGGCTCGGTCTCCTTTAATTGTTCACGAATCTGATTAAGTGTTGCAGTCAAAGCTGGTTTAGCCATTGCAAAACGCATACCGGCGAACAGACGGAAGTCAACGCCAGCCAAACCAGGTGTTGCGTGCGAGTGACCGTTCCAAATTGGCTCTGCTCTGACGAATGCTTGCAAGCCTGGATATTCTTTCAATATACGTCTTGCGACTTCGAAGTCAGAAATCATCACGTAATTGTTGCGGCGAATGGTGGCATTGCCGCGAAATGGTTCTCTGAAGTTCTGCACAAAGGTGGTTGAAGCAGAAAATGTCCAACCATTCTTTTGATATAGCAAACCCCATGTATAGAAGGGATCGATTTCCTTCTTTGGAGCTTGAAATGGCGCTTTACCCCGCATCTGAACCAGGGCGTTGACGAAAGCAACCATACGAGGCGTGACAATATAAGATAAGGTCAAACCAGGCAGGAAGTCGAAAACTGATTGTTGGTGAAGTTGCCAGAGTTCTCTTCCCTGGAACTCAAACTGCAAACTTCCCTTTGTACCAATCGGCATATCTTGCTGCAAGCCAACTGCATAAGAATGAATGACAGTATTCAAACGGTTGCTATGCGATAGTTGGTCGCGAATCATGAAATAGTTGGTGAACAGCCTTGTGTGCGGCGTCAATGTCCAACCGCCAGACACGTTAGGCAGTGCCCGGAAGACACCCTGGCTTCGTCCAGTCAATCCGATGATGTCATATATAGCGGCTTGCTGAGTCGTACTCAAGGTCCTAAAGATGTTAGGTTGAGGCAACTGAGAAAGCAGCTTTCTTTTGGTTGGAAACTGGAATGGATTGGATTCCCAACGACCTGTGACTTCTATGCTTGAGCTGAAATACAGTTGTGAAGGGAGGCGCTGCAAAACACGCAACTGCAAATTTTCACCGAATGAATTGCGCTCCAAGTCACCAGCCAAAGGAACAACGTCCGTCGGTAGGATAGTTGTTCCCTGGTTGGTGCGAACGTCAGCATTTATGCCAGCAGCACTCGGTGTTCCAGCCACCTGAGCCATACATGACAAGGGCAAGAGAGGAGAAATAGATAAGGCTATAGCCGGGCAAAGCAGTAGGCTTTGCTTCAACAAACCAGCCCCTGAGGAAGCAGTTTTGCTGTACCTATAATCCGTCACTTGACCTTCTTTCTAGTAAAAATTGAACCCTGAAATCAGGGTTCAACCTGTTGTAACCAACTTAACTCTGATGAAACAGAGCCATTTACTTACCGCCGGTAGTTGCTGGCGGATTAGCTGGCTTCGTCTCAGGACCGCCACCACCTGGCTTAAGACCAGCTACTGGTGACAACTTCCTAACAATTGCATCAGTGATGTCTTCGCCGCTGTTGACAATTTTGTCTCCACCAGAGAAAACGCCCGATCCATCAACAACGACATCCAAACCTTTTTCTTTAGCAACTGCCGCCACGGTTTGTGCAATCGTTTGGTTTGCTAAAGCTTGTTGTGTTTGAACGAGTTCGATAAGAGCGCGTTGCTTTGCGTTGATTTCTGTTTGCAACTGTGAAGCACGCTTTTCAACTTCTTCTTTTGGCTTCTTATCTTCTTGCAACTTCTGAAGAGACTTGTTGCCTTCTTCAACGTCACGTCGGAGCTGATTTTCAGCTTGGACTCGCAGTGCTTCAGATCCCGCAGCTTCGGGGAACGATGCTTTCACCAGTGCCAGGTTAAAGTAGCCAATTTTTACGGCCACAGATTGCGCCGGCGCGGAAAATGCCGGAGTGGCTGAAATGGCTGCTAGCACCGCGAGTGCTGCGAACTGAGTTTTTCTTGACCTCATTATATTACCTGCCCATATACCAACAGACGGCTTGATTATACACTGGCGGACCGACTTCAACCAGACTCTAAGTGCGCCGTACACCCCAAGTCTGACAATTTTTTTTGTTGAATCGATCGCGTGATGTCAGTAGTATTCGCTAAGTGAGACCAGCGCGCGTCTTCCGATAAAACCATCGCTGAGCAAATGCCAGTGAGTGATATCGTCCTCGTCGGCCTTCCAACATAGATAATACTTGAAATCACCCCTGCACGCGGGAAAATCGAGAAGGCCCTCCTTCAACTTTCGCAAGATCACCCCGTGGCTTGAAATCTTGTCAACCCAGAATTCAAGTCGTCGAAGGAATTCAGTTTGTTCCCTTGTCAGCTCCTCGATACACGATTCGAAATCGGCTCTTGCTTTGCGATACAACTCGAGTGATGCCTGAGATTCGCTGTTTTCAACGCCAGATTTTGAGGGGAGCTGGCTATGATCTAGCTGTTTTTCTGCAAACTCATAGCGGTGATGTAACTGTTGAATTTTTTCAGCAGAGCTTTCCAGCTCTTCGTTTGCCTCAGTAAGTATCGATCGCAATTCAGGCAAAAGGGCGCGGGCTTCCTCGATAGTAAAGAACCTTTCCTCTTCCATATCCAAGCGACTCCACCTTCCGACTTAATTGCCAAAAAAACTAATTTGCTGATGAATCCATCTGAACATCCATTGTTTAGCACCGGATACATTCCAAGAGCAAGCAGCAAAGATAATCAGAGGCTATAAATGCACACTAACATGGAGATGTTAGCAGCTATCCTTTTCCCATTTCTGTACACATTTTTGATTGGCGAATTTGAAACACCAGATTTGATACCAGCCGTACAGCCAGGAGCATCCTTGACTGCAGCTAGCAAAACGCAATAACCAGGTGAGAACCTGGTTTCTAGCGACGTTATAGAGTTATTGGAGCCGCCGGTTGGTTAATCTCTCGCACGGCCCATACGAAAATCCGGCGGCTTCTATTCAACACGATACAGATAATATTGGAAACCGACCACAGTATTTACCCTAGATCCATCACAAGTTCAGGCAAGGTTTTCATTGTATCGACAACCCCGGATTATTTCGGCTACAAAATTGCACGAATTTTCAAGATGTCCAAGACCCAATAAATTCAGTGCTTTCCCAGGGTAATCAAGTTACATTCCTTTGCCAAATCACTTGGACTATTCCACTGCTATTTACTGAAGACCAAGGTCGTAAAGAGCGAGTGCAAACGCAATCTGGCATTCGACGGATTCTTTGCAAGCTCATCCGATACCAACTACTGTAACGTTGCTTCGCATCAAAGTTTGATTAACAGCTGGCTTGGTAGCACAGGCAGTGGTTGCTACGTGTCGCAGCTAACAGCTAATTAGACTAGACCCTAATCATGGTATCAAATACGGAGCTGCACGCAGTGACTCCATATCTGGTACTGGTACCGCCCGCAGTTTATCAGGCGCTCAGCAAGGCAGCACCAAACCCGGTAGCTGATACCATCCTTATATAAGGATGGAGTCGACATCATAGAAAGAGAAAGGAGCCATCATCTGTGGCTCAAGTTCGATGCTGGGCGCTCGACTCGACCCTTGAAGTCGATTGGGATGAACTTCGATCAATCAATATCATCTCCAACTATTGATTGAAAAAACAGCATCCTTCACAAGGCCGGCTCGGTACAAACTTCGAACATAAAAACTCAAATTCTCTTCAAAATATAGTGAGGCGGCATTCAAACTTTTGTCCAACAAGCCAGATGATTTCTCCATTTCTTCAAGGCTTTTAGGATAGTCTCTGTTTAGAGCCTTTAGATAGAATGGCAGTTGCCAATGCCGATGCCTTCATTAGCCGCCGCCAAATAGCTTCTGCCAGAAACCCCCAGCTTTCTTCTTATATGCAAATATCCGAAGCTCTCCTGCGCGCTTAATTTCAGTATCAGGACCATAACGTCCCCACGAGAATCCCTCTCCGACGCGCGCTTTTCTCATATCAATAAACTGATAACTCTTATCCAACGATGAGGCAAAGGAACTCAGCTGCCCATCACCAAGCAACTGTTTGGCATCCTCATAAGATTGAACATTTGGATTTTCGTGATAAATTCGATGAGCCAACTTTTGGGTCACTCTTTCGATTGGAGAGTCTTCTTCTTTTCGAGCAAGTGCAATCAATTGAGCAACAAAGTCCTCGAAGCTCTGTGCTTGCAAAACCATTACCGGCGGGTCATGGCACACAAAATAAATCGGCCCCCAGTCTTTTGAATTCGGCAAAAGGTCCACGACCCAAAAGTTTCCAAATTCATCACCGGCAATTGGCCAACCAAATGGACACAGATCGCTGGTCTCAATCAAATCTTTCAAGCTTAGCCCGGTGAAATCCACAATGTGCAAACTCGGAAGCAACCCACGAGTTGTATCAAGCACGTCCTTCATATGGGGCGGAATAGGACATGGAATCAGTTCGGCAATCTCGATAAGATCCGCTCGGCTAGCCCCCGGAAGCAACTTGCCGTGAATTGGATTTCCGTTCCGGTCCTCGCCAATTTCCTTTCCATCGAACTCTTGAATGAGAGCTAGTAGACTCATTTAACTAGAAGCCTCTCCAGGTGTTGTAGTGGTAGATTGGTCAGATATAGGTTTCATATCCACGCCCGCAGAAGAGGCGTTAGGAGGAAGCGTCGGACTGGCAGCTTGCGGTCTTATGTAGGCGCAGATCGCCAACAACAACCAGAAGATAAACTGCACCTGCGGGCGGTAATAAACAGTATCAACCAATCCGTGGACCATCATACCTAAAAGACCCGCAGCTGCTCCAGCACAGAGCCATCGTTCAGAGCCGGCAAAACTATTCCAGAAATTAAGATGCGCCCTGGTCATTGCAGCAAGAATCATCCACGCGAAGGAAAACAAGCCGATAATGCCGGTCTCAACGGCAACTTCCAATGGCACGCAGTATGTTCCAAGCGCGTCGAAGCCTGTTCGCATGTATAAGCCGTATGCCAGCTTGAATGTGGAATTACCAGGACCAATACCGAGCCACCAATTGTCCAGGAACATGCGCAGAGAAGACTTATAGACATTCAGCCGGTAAGCATTCGAGCTGTGTCCCCAGCCGGCCCCAATTGAAAGAATTCGTTGTTCATATTTAGGAAACATGTGTAATACGCCAAGCAAAAGTACTGGTAAGACAACTAAAACAGCAATCAATAGAGGGCGTACTTTCGGTCTTGTTGACCAGAGCAAATGCGCAACAACAAATCCCAACGCACCTATACCAGCAGCAATGCCCATATAGCCGCCCCGACTTCCCGTCAAGACGGTAGCCACAGTAATAAGTGCTGATACGCCAAGCAATGGAACGCTGAGCAAACGCTTCCATCCTCCCTCGACAAACGCCATGATTGCTGCAGCCAAACTTACTGGTATCAAGGGAACAAGATAGCCAGCTAAAAGATTTGGATTGCGAAGAAAGGAATAGATTCGGGTTGTTTTATCCTCGACACTGGGATCTTCCCATGTCGCAAGCGGTGCAACTCCAATCTTGTATTGCCAGAGCCCATGAAGCGACACCACGAGTCCAGCAATGAGCAAGCTAGCAATTATCGCAACTCCACGCTTCTTGGGAGATTCCTGGATAGTCCAAGCAAAAAGAAAGTAGCTGATGAAATAAACCGCCATTTTCATCAGTCCTTTAACACTAGCGGACAAATAGTGTGAGCCGAGGGTTGCAATGATGTTCATACCGGCGAAAGCCAGCACAAGTAAGTCCAGCGTAGTCGGCGAATATTTTTCCTTCCCGGACAGCAGACTGCCCAGCACTCGTAATCCAAATGCCGCAATCACAAGCGCGGCAAGGTAGTATTTGTCCTCAGCGAACATGGGCGCAGGTAAGATCAGAAACAGAACTGCGACCATTACATAAGAAATAAACTGCAAGAAATTACCGATAGCCGGAAGCTTAAAGGCACCAGTGACGAATCTCTTGACCGCCAGCCAGATCCCGAAGATCTTGGACTGATTCAGAGAATCAGCCCAGCCCAAGTCGAAATTGCTCAGGGCAATCGCCGGGTTTAATTTCTCGTCGATGAATTTTCCCAAAGACATAATGCTGACTTACTTTTGATTAGCGACCGGTGATGTTTACAACAACACCTTGTACGCGGTAATTGAAACTTTCCAACTCAACCTGATTTCCAACTTTGATTTTTTGACCGCGAACAACATAGCCATCCTTTGTTCGCTCGGCATCATCGCTAATGGTTACGACGTAATCGTGAGCAAATGGATTAGTTGGATCGTCAAAAGCGACAGCCTTCTTTCCATCGGGAGCTGGAAAAGCGACGCGCTTAGGCCAATGTTCTACTTTCGTAATCGTCATTGGCGGCTCCACCGGCTGATTTCTGATGGTTAGCGCGCTCTTTTCGCCTTCCTTAAACAGGTTGGGATCCCTTGTCTTTAGACCGACAAAGTAAATTTCAATGTTCACTTTTGCTGGTCCGAGAATGGCCTGGTCGACGCCGGCGTAACCGGCTTTTGCCAGAGCAAAACCCAGCAGTCCCACTAACACAACCAGCAGACAGAGGAAATCGAATGGATTAAACCTGCCAAAAACTTTCATTTATTGCACCTTAAAGACAGTCAGGACGCGGCCAGTCTATCATCTTGGCCGCTTGCGACGCGACAGCAAATAGGCTTGCAGAGCCGCCCTGCTAAATAATTGGCATGTATTCACTCGGGTGTCCACCATAAATACGCAGCAAAACCTATCAATATGGAAAAGCTATCCTTTCGATGTAGATTAAGTCAGTCATTTCCATTGCCGTTCCTCCTCCTTATTAGACTAAGCCATCGCCCCGAAACGTCCCATTTATAGACATTGGACCCTTAGACAGATTAATTGGGATATTTTTTGCACTTTAGCGTGGTGGAACTACGTATGAGAGCTGTCTAAGAAACTTTCT
The DNA here is from genome assembly GCA_021732085.1 of Candidatus Obscuribacterales bacterium. GTDB lineage: Bacteria > Cyanobacteriota > Vampirovibrionia > Obscuribacterales > Obscuribacteraceae > JAIEPM01. The sequence continues at coordinate 45,959 of JAKFVQ010000006.1, forward strand.
GGACCGGTAGAACTAATCACAGGGAGCGATACTAGTTCAAATTTAAGGGGTCAAAACAATGCCAGACAATATCAATGACAAAGTAAACAAAGCAGCCGAGCCGGCAGCATCAGAGCACGAAGGTCTCAACCTCCTTTCAGCTATGCGCGATGGAGTAGGCGACAAGAAAGATGTCCGTAGCACCGAAGACATCCAAATAGAAATGGATGAATTGGCTCCGAAGATTGAAGCAGCTCGCAAGGCCGTTGAAGAAAAAATGGCGCAAATCGCTGCATACATGAAAGACCACGTTCCAGCTGACCTTCACCAAAGCATGGCAGAGTGGATGGGGTATCACGCAGAAAAGACCAGCAAGAACTAGGTTCAAAGCTTAGGATTATCGGGTCGCAAAAGCGTCCGCGAATCTACCGCTAGTCCGCCGCTGATCGGCGCGCGCCACTACTCAGGAATCTTCAACTGATCAAGTGCGCTCAAGAGTTCTACCTGGTTAGTTACGGCGGTACCGGGCTTTCTGACCACAATACCCGCTGCTAAATTTCCGAGAGCCATTGCCTCGAACATCGAGGCACCCGTCACCATCGCAAGCGTCATCGTAGCTACGACGGTATCACCGGCTCCGGTAACATCGAAAACATCACTCTTGTTAAACGCAGGCAACTCATAGACAGGATGATCAGCCTGGCAAAGAATCATTCCTTCGCCACCTCTAGTTAGAAGTACGGCCTTAGAGCCGCTGATCTCCAACATTTTTCTGCCGGCTTTCTCGGCGCTCTCTTTAGAATCGACTTTGAATCCGACGGCAGCCTCAGTGTCGGGCTGGTTTGGGGTGATCAAAGCTGCTCCCTTGAAGCGGGAGAAATCATTCTGTGCATCAACCACGACCTGTACTTTATTTTCAGCGGCAATGGACATGCATCCGTAAACGATCTGATCGGTGATCAGGCCGCCTCGATAATCGGACAAGATCAGCGCGCTATAAGAACCAGCCGCTGCTTTCAACTTTTCTAAAATGCGGGCGCCGATCTCGGCGTTGACTTTCTCGTGGGATATGCGATCCATGCGAAGAAGCTGCTGACGGAGAGCATGAGCACTGGACAGGATTCTTGTTTTTACGGTTGTCGGTCTTGCAGGATCCTCAACAAGTCCGTATGAGATTCCAGACTTTTCAAAAAGACGGGCAAGCTTCTGAGCATATTCATCTCGTCCCGTCACTCCGATCGCGTGACAAATGCCACCAAGAGCAGAGAGATTTGATGCCGTATTTGATGCCCCACCCAGGATTAATTCGGTCAATACGTGCTCCAGAATTAAAACGGGTGCTTCTCTGGATATTCGCTCTGGACGTCCTTCCAGGAGTTCATCGATGAGCAGATCGCCCAGAACGATCACTCGTCCACCTGTGAGAGCATTAATCCGCGAACGCAGTTTCGATTTGGTCAAATTACAATTTTCCGGCATTGGCACCTGCACACTTCGCGCTGCCAGATCTTGTGGATTCATTCTTTCCAATTCCTTGAACACTTGCTTGTTTACCTGATTATTTGGATCGAGCCCGAATATGAGACCGCGCGCTTTCTTTTCTTCCTCAAGTTGATTCATTTCTTTGTAGAGGCTTCGTAGTTGGAGCGCTTTCTGAACGGCTTCAGGAACGTTCGCCGCGCTTGATAACTCATCCCTACTTTTATGAAGCTCCTTGAGTTCTCGATGGGATAGTTTATGCTCATCAAGCAGCTTTGTCTCATTCAAAAAATTACTAATTAGATTTTTCAACTCATGCACTTGCTTGTCATGGTCAGGCTTGAGGAACTCTGATTTCTTCAGAATGAATGGCCCTTTTTGACCCAATGGATATGTGAGGGATGTATTTGAGCGCGTTGTTGAGAACTGCAAATCAATCTTTCCCAAGCTTTTCTCTTCTTCAGTTTTTTCGTTGGGATTCCTTTTGGCAATCTCCTTATGAGACGCCAAATCCTCACCAGCAGTAGGTTTACCTGTCTTGTCATTTTGATCACTGCGGGTGTCCGAATTGCCAAAAAGATTTTTTGAATCTGACGAATTTGAGAATCGGCGACTTAGTTCGTCGGCACTTTGATTCTGCTTGGACTCGGATGAAGACGGCTTGTCACCAGACTTTTCCGGACCCGAGGAAGAGTTTGATTGATTGAATGGATCATTCATCTTGGCGACCACTCCGACTAATCACTACTATTTTATCTTGTCGCCCTTAACATCGACTTATGTTAAAATCGGAAAGGTCTCAAAAGGCACCACATTTGGTTGGGCATCTTGTGATTGGCGGGAAAGGGGAGTTCTAATGACATTTGCAAGAAAGACTTTGGTTCTGGCAGGCGTTGCCTCAATGCTGGTGCTGGGTTTTAGCCAGTCCTCAAGAGCAGCAGATGAGCCGGCACTGCGAAATTCTTTGCCAGCGTCAGCAGCAGGCTCATTGATGGCACCGACGCCTGAAAGAATTAAAAGAGATTGGTGGCTGGCTTACCGGCTTGCAAAAATGCCGTGGCTAGACAAAGTTGTAGAAGCTGACCCTCGTATAGTAGCCGCTATTTGTTCGCATGCCGGTCCAGCTAAACAGCTCGCACAGCACCAGCATTTGGACAAAATCGCCGAGTCTGACCATTACACATGTCGCAGACTCACCCAGTGGAATGGTGCAACCGAAAAGTTAATCCGCAGCAAATGGGCTGATAAAGTTATCGCACTTGATCCCCAGGGAATGGTTTTTGCTCTCAACCGCAATCCCAAATATGGTCGCCTTCTCGTGAGAAATCCAAACTTCTCAAATCTCACCGATATCGATCGCGATTGGACTCGCGATATGGCTAAACGCATCAAGTAAGGAATAGATGTCGGCCGATATAATCGCCCGATTAGCGCTCATCCTTCCTATTGGCCTTTTGTCCGGTTTACTAGCCGGTGCCTTCGGAATAGGCGGCGGTATCGTTTCGGTGCCGCTGGTCAAGCATCTGGTAGGCGTCACTGCTCATGTAGCCATCGGAACAACCCTGGCGGTCATTTTACCTACCTCGCTGATCGGTGCATATACTTATCTCAAGAGCGGAAAGCTAATTCCGTCTTTGGCTATAATTTGCGGAATACCGGCAGTTCTCGGCACCATATTCGGTTCTCATCACAGCCATTTCATCGAAGGCAAGAATCTTATGGTGGCATTAGCGGTGCTAATGTTGCTGGTTGGACTGGACTTCGTTTCCGGACTGGGAAACAAGCTCAAAGCCAAAGCGAGCCCGGAAGGAGAGGACTCGAGCTTCAGTCTTACTAGCAAAGCAATCATCACTGCAATAATAATTGGAATCATCGTGGGTTTACTCTCAGGATTGCTTGGTATCGGCGGTGGTTTCATTATGGTTCCCGCCTTTTGTTACCTGCTACACTTGCCTCTGAAAGTAGCGTTCGGTACGTCGCTGGTAGTGATCGCAATTGTCGCCTTGCCTGGAACGATAGTACACGCAATGCACCAGCACGTGGATATAGCCATAGCAGCTCAAATGCTAGCGGGATCCGTGCCCGGAGCTTGGCTTGGAAGTAAGTTTTCGCTGCGAACAAAAGATCAAACACTTCGTACAGTTTTTGGATCCATTCTGATCGTTTTAGCCATTATCTTTGCCTGGCGAGAGATGGGATAGAGTTACCGGATCAACGGTGACAGTCTTCGCTTGGCCGGAGGATCCCAATCCCTTCTCTTGTTTCTGCTCAGGTTGGGATGTTCAACCATTTCCGGCGTTCTCCCTAGTCGAAATTGAATGATACGACTCCGAATAAGTCGCTCACTCCATCTTCACCACCATCTTTCAGGTAAGACATATAGTACTGATAACCTTCGGCAAGTGCTTGCAAACCGCTCAAATGCTCAGGAGCAGTATCTGTGTTCAGGTCTTTGATTTCGTTCTTAGTAAGCTCTTCTTTCATAATCCCGCTCCCCAGCGATTTCATACCTTAAGGATATGGGGGGCGCGTCACAACCCAGGGTCGGTTCTGTCATATTATTGGGTCAGCGCATAAATTCAGCCGTATTAAAGCACCCAGGCTCCCAAAGCCTGAATGGGCAATATTCGGCACGAACCAGCCTAAAAGCAGTCGTTTACAAGTATTTGTCGGCCTGCATTTTGAAGAGCTTGGCATAATGACCATTGAGCGCCATTAATTCGTCATGGCTTCCATCTTCGACAATTTGCCCTTGCTCCAACAGCAAAATGCGATCCGCCATCTTCACAGTGGAGAATCGATGCGAAATCAGAATCGTCGTTTTTCCACGAGTAAGTTCTTTAAAACGCACATAGATATCGTGTTCTGATTGCACATCGAGTGAGGCAGTCGGTTCATCAAGAATAAGGATTTGCGCAGCTCTATCCGCTCCAGCCTCATCTTTGTCCGGCGAACGCATGAACGATCTTCCCAATGCAACCTTCTGCCATTCTCCGCCAGAAAGGTTAGCGCCCTCATCTTCTCGATAGTAGTATCCCAACATATTATCGTAACCATGCGGAAGCTTCTCGATGACGGCGTGCGCTCCACTCTTTTCGGCAGCTCTTTTTACTCGCATTTCATCGCGCAAGAAGTTGACCTGTCCAAGCCCGATGTTCTCGGCGGCTGTCATGTAATATTGGTTGTAGTCTTGAAAAATAATCGCGATGTCCTGGCGCCAACTATCAAGATCGAGTGCATTCAAATTCATGTCGTCAACAAGGACGGCACCAGATGTGGGGTCATATAGCCGGCCAATTAATTTCACAATCGTTGTCTTACCTGCGCCATTCTCACCGACAAGAGCCACGCACTGACCGGCTTTGATGGTAAAACTCAGATCTTCAAAGACCTTCTTATCATTGCCCGGATAAGTGAAAGAGACATTTCTGAATTCTATTCCCTTTACGATAGGGCGCGGTGCCTCCATGGCCCAAACGGGATCAGGAAGCTTCATGGTCGGCTCCATCTCCATGAATTCGAAAAGATTATTCAGATAGAGATTGCTTTCATATAAAGAAGAGAACGCCCAAATGATACTCATCAGCTGACCTTCAAGCTGCGCCAGGGCGGACGTGTAGAAGGTAAACGCGCCAAGACTTATGGAACCCATCGCGGCTTGGAAGGCAATCAAAGCATAAGAAACGGCTTGCACAACGCTTGCTAGCGTCGATAAAAAGAAATTCTGGAGAGCTTGCTTCTGTCGAACTTTAGTGCGTCGATGAAAATGCTCCTTGCTCTTCTCAATGTATGCATTTAAGAAGAAGTCGGCAAGCCCAAAGAGCCTGATTTCCTTTGCATTATAATCCTGAGTAAGAATTCGCTGGTAGTAATAGAGCTGCCTGACTTCGGCTGTTTGCCACGACTCCTGTTTGTAATTATCGTGATCCTGTTTTATGCGCACGTACATGTGCGGCAACGTAAACAAAATGACGAGAATTGCAAGGACTGGCTGAAACACGAAGAAGCTGGCCGTCATCGCTATAAACTGGACGACAGCCCGAATTACCGACATGCCATGCCGAACAATTGCCATAGGCCGATAGTGCGCTTCACGCTCCGCCTTTTGCAGAGCATCATAGTATTTAGGTGACTCAAACAAAGACAGATCGGCGAAACTGTTTGTCTTTCGCAAAATCTTTTCATTCATCATCAAACTCAAATGCTCACCGAGCTGGTACTCAACGTAGCCGGATACTTGGGATGTGACACCTTCTAGAATATGAATGACACAAATCCAAATCAACAGATGGTAGAAATGAAGGTTCATCAGGTTCTGAAAGATGCCTGACAGGTTGGACCAATTTCCTAATGAGTCGGGCAGATGGACACCGGCTGCGGAGGTAATATCATCGGTCAACATTTTGATCAACCAAAGATTTGCAAGCGGGTAAATTCCCATCAAGAGATTTGTGAAAAGCATTAGACTTGCATGAACGGCATGCGCTTCCCAAACTAATTTCACAGCTTTGGGGGTTCCCGCGATCACTTTCAAAACATCTTTTGCTTGCTGCCGGAGTTTCTTCAACTTCTCTCGAAAAGATTCCAATTGCTTGCTGAAAAAAACCATTATTGCTTTCTCTACTTCACAACCAATACGAAAGAGCCTAAGACACTAATACCCACAAGCTTGATATTGACATCAGGTGGCGCGCGCGCAGGCTGAATGCTAATGCCGAAATCGGAAATTTGCAGGGAAATTGACCCCAATGCTGAATCTAAGCAGATAAAGGCAGATTGTCCTGAATTCGTGCATAATGTGATCAATCCAAAGCACCAATTTTCCTCAAATCGAACGCTGTGTTTAACCATCGACTACTTGAAATCGAAGCCGAAATAAAAGCGAAGGAGCAGGCAAAGAAAAAGCCTGATCAGATTTCGCCCGAGTGTTTTGGCCTGCTGCAATTCGTCGAGAAACAAATCGAAGTGAGGCTAGCAGATAAGGTTCCAAAAGATTGGACAGGCTGGATCTCGTATCTGCGAAATAAGCAAGCAATGGTAATTTTGCGCGGTCGGTCATTTAAAGACGGAGGCATGTTCGGCACTTTCAAGGCTGGTGCGGACGTCCCCTTTGGTCTTGACACAGTAACGGAATATCAGCGAGGCTTTGATGTATCGCCCCCGCAAGATCTTGATCACCTTCTGATCAATTTCGGTTTAGACGATGATCGCTTTCGAATTTTCCTCTGGTACGGCGAGAACATCTCTCCATACAAGCTCATCTTCGCCGCCGACGTTGATGACGATCCGCACAAAGAATTGAGCGATGCGGTGGTGGAAGCATGCATCTGGATACTTAAGCGACCCAAGCATCAGACCCTACCCGCATTTTTGAAGTCGCAAGAAAAGCAGTAGCAATCTCCAAGCCGATTTTGTCAAAATCGAATTCGATATCTAGCAATCTGCAGCTGAGTCAGGTCGAAACAGCGTTAGTTACCGAAACCGTAAGACTCACTTTGGATAAACCAAGCTTTCTTTTTTGGTTCTCGCTTAAGCATCCAATAAACGTTCGTGTGTTTATCACCAAGCGTTGCCTTGAATCTGGCTTCTGCTGAAGCCGGACCGGTGATCTCAATGCTTATGGGATCATATTCAGTTTGCTTGTTTACATCTCCAGCTTCTTTGTATGCTGCCTCGACTACCTTGCTGTACTGCTCTTTTGTAAGCGCAGCACCGCTCAAGGCTACGCTACAATCGTCCGCATAAAGGTCCATGATTTTTGGATCGTTGTCAATGTCTCGTGCTTTGTATTGGCTGCACAGTTTTTCAATTTCCAGCTTTGCAGTATCCGGCGTCGGCGGAGCGTTTCCGCAAGCGGAGCCAAGAAAGACGCTAATTACTGGCACCAATAAGAATCTAATCGAATTATTCAATTTTATGACCCATCGAACTTAACACAATAACTGAACGGGCAAAATGATGCCGGTTCTAGATCAAACTGTCTTCTCTTCGACCTTGGTTTCAAGAGGAATCGCTTGTGCATTGCTTGTGTTGGCGGAGTTTCCGGGCGTCTGCACGATACCTTGAATCTTCTCAACAGCTTTCTGAACATTTGCTTGATTGTTTCCAGCACCGCCAATAAAATTCATCAACTCAATCGGAATCGGGAAAATCAAAGTACTGTTCTTCTCAGCAGATACTTCCACCATTGTCTGAAGTTGCCTCAGTTGCATCGCTCCAGGAGCGGTCGCAATCAGCCTTGCTGCAGATGCCAAACTTTCTGCGGCTTGCAATTCGCCTTCTGCTGCAACAATTTTAGCGCGTCGTTCCCGCTCAGCCTCTGCTTGCCTGGCCATCGCACGCTGCATCGATTCAGGAATTTCAACATCCTTAACTTCGATAGCATTTACTTTGATGCCCCAGCCTTCAGTTTGGCGATCAATAATAGCTTGCAGCTGGACGTTGATTTTATCTCTTTCGGTAAGCAAATCATCAAGCTCATGCTGACCAAGAATACTGCGCAAAGTTGTTTGCGCGATTTGGCTGGTCGCCGTGTATGGATCCTCGATTTTGGTCACGACCTTAAAAGGATCCACGACCTGGAAGAAGCACACCGCAGCTGTTTTTGCTGAGATATTGTCCTTTGTAATTACTTCCTGCATAGGAATGGACATGGTGACCATACGCATGTCGACCTTTTTGAAATTCTCGAAGATCGGCATGATAAGAACTGGGCCTGGTCCTCGTACGCCGCTAACCCGACCGAATCGAAATACAACCAATCGATCGTATTCATTTACGAACTTCAAACTGGATGCCAAAATCGCCAATGCGAAAAAGAAGAGTCCAAGAATAATTTCCATTTCGGCTCCATCTTGATATGAGCTATCACTACAGCTCCATAATACCCAAATCTTAGCTATCGCGCCTGAGTCGGGAAATGAAAAAGCCTGAGCTTGAATGACGAGAAGGCAAGAGCTGTAACATGCCTGATTCTATCTGTTCAGAGGTTTCTTGCCAGTGTGGCTCCTCTTTCCAGAGACTGATAATTCCAGAATTCAAGTAGTCCCAAAGGGGTTCGGCGCGGTACTCGTGGTGTGTGCGCAAGAATTCCTCTATATTCTGGCGATTTTCCTCCGGCTCCATCGAACAAGTCGAATAAACCAAAACTCCCCCAGGTTTGAGAAATCTAGCTGCGTTATTTAGTAACTCTCTCTGGATTTCAATTAACTCGTCGAGATCTTCCTTTTTTCGCCGCTGACTGAGATCCGTGCGCCGATTTATAACACCCGTGCCTGTGCACGGTGCGTCAATGAGAATTGAATCAAAAGTAGTTTGGGGGATAAAGTAACGCCCGTCCGCCTGAACAGTCTCGACATTTGTAAGTCCAAGCCGGCGCCTTTCTGGAGCTATAAGATTCAAGCGCTTCTGATTAACATCGGCAGCCAGCACACGTCCCTTATTCTCCATAAGCTCACCCATGTGAAGAGCCTTTCCACCGGGAGCCGAGCAGAGATCCAGAATGGTTTGCCCGGGAGAAGGAGCAACGACAAGCGCTACCAGCGCGGAAGCCTCGTCCTGCACCGCAAAGAGTCCTTCGGAGTAGCCAGGCATTTTACTGACAGGTCCGCTTACAGGTCCTTTGTCCAGAATGTTCAAGCAAGAAGGCACAAGTTTGGATTGCTCAACCTTCATTCCTTTCTCCGTAAAAATGCGCATCATTCCTTCAGGAGTAATTGCTGATTCGTTAACGCGCAAGGTGAGTGTAGGAATTTCTTGCGAATGCTTGAGCAATGCTTCGGTTTCCTCCTCACCAAAATTCATCCTCCAGCGTTCAACGAGCCACTCAGGCACGGAATAATCGGGCTTGCTATCTGCCTTGCTTTTGAAGGATCGCAAAACGCCATTGGTAAATCGAGCTGACCCCTCATGACCTGTCTTGCGCGCAATTTGCACGGCTGTATTTACTACAGCGGAAACTGGGATGTCATCCATATAGATAAGCTGGAAAAAAGCGCAGCGCAAAAGTGCCCGCAGTGCTGGAGTCATCTTCGCTAAAGGACGCGTGGAATGTTGCTCAATAACACGGTCAAGCTCAACAATATGGCGCGTAGCTCCCTGAACCAGCGCGGTGACGAAAGCACGATCGCGCTCACTGAGAGAATGTTGCTTGAAAGCACTCTGCAAAGCTAGATTAGCGAAGGCGCCTTCTAGCTCCACCTTCATCAAAACTTCAACAGCAATTTTTCGCGAGGCTAATCCTTGCATGGGACTGGTGCCGGGTTACTGAAGCGGGCGCCGGACTGCAAGCGAATTCCATTTGCCCAAGCTAGTGCGTCCATCTTTCCTTTGTTTGCAGGTTTTACACTGTTAAGGATGAGTCGGTCACTTCCATTTGGACCGCAAGCGACCATCAAAGCGCCTTTCTGGGTAGCATGCGGACCGATCGCTGTCATACCTGTTTCGCGAATAATGGTACCGGGATCATGCGGAGCCCTGTCCGCGTGCTCGGGCGAAACCAGTATGGTGCTTTCGATTTTTAGCTGCTGTCCATCATAAAATGTATAGGTACCGGGCCACGGATACAAACCGCGCACTAGATTGTGGATTTCAGTTGCGGTCTTGGTCCAATCAATCTGGCCCATTTCCTTTGTCAACCTTGGTGCAAAGGTAGCTTCCTCGTCGTTCTGAGGAATTGCTTCAAGCCCACCGGCCATCAACTTTCCTAACGTTTCGACAAGAAGATCTGCGCCTACGAAAGACATTGCTTCGGCAAGCATTTCTGAAGTCATATCAGGATAGATTTCCATCTCCCGCTTCAGAAGCATCTTGCCGGTGTCCACACCTTTATCAGAATACATCGTCGTGACGCCAGTTACTGTTTCACCATTGATGATTGCCCAATTAATCGGTGCGGCACCACGGTACTTCGGCAGCAAGGAACCGTGCACATTCATGACACCATGTGGTGCCATAGTCAGCACTTCCTTTTTCAAAATTTGGCCGAATGCAACAGTTACAAGAATGTCCGGGTTGAGATCACGCATGGCTTGCACCACATCTGGTGCCTTCGATAGCTTCTCCGGCTGCAAAACAGGGATGTCATATCGGCTGGCAACCATTTTTGTAGGCGGGGAAAAGATGTTGTTGCCACGCCCAGCGGGTCTGTCGGGCTGAGTGACAACACCGACAACTTGCACAGCCCTCCATTGAAGAAGTTTTTCCAAGGATGGAACGGCAAATTCCGGTGTCCCTAAAAATAGAATCCGCATCTGTTCTCCGATGAACTTAGTCTACCGAGCTTTTCCGGCCAAGCCTGCTTATAGGGCATAGTTCCATTTTCTCATCCTGACAGCCCATTAGTAGTATATTGTTCCAGACTTATGGGCGCTTAGGGCAAAAACTGAAGTGAACCAGGCGAAGCCGATTCCGAAGGCAATGATTACGCTAGTGCCAGCTGGCATCTGGCTGATAGTATTCATGATTTTGCCCCTAATTATCATCGCAGTATTTTCGGTAGGTTACCGCACTGAATTGGGCACTTTTGCCCCAGGATTCAGCCTTCACAACTATGTGCGGTTCTTCGAGGGTCCCTACCTGAATTGCCTCTGGCGCTCACTAACACTGTCAGCATCGACAACGGCGCTTTGCCTCTTACTTGGCTTTCCAGTAGCTATGTGGTTGGCTTTTAATGTGCCCCAGCAGAAACAGAACCTGGTAATGCTCTTGTTGACTTTGCCGATATCGATTTCTTTTTTGTTGCGCCTGTATGCCTGGATTACAATCCTTCGCCCAACAGGATTGGCTAGCAACATTATGATGAGCATGGGGATAGCTCATCCACCGGTCTTGCTGTACACGCAATGGGCAGTATTGCTAGGCATGGTTTACAACTACATACCTTATATGATTCTGCCCCTCTATGCTGCCTTGGAGAAATTGGATCTGCGCCTGGTTGAAGCAGCGTATGACCTTGGAGCCGGGTGGTGGCAGGCATTTACCAAAGTAATCGCACCACTCAGCCTGCGTGGCATTGTCGCAGGGGTGATCATGGTTTTCGTTCCTGCGCTTGGGGATTATGTAACACCTGATTTGATGGGTGGCGCCAAAAACATGTACATCGGCAGCCTGGTTCAAAATCAATACCTGGTGGTACGCGACTGGGCATTCGGCTCCGCTGTTTCGAGCATTCTATTGGTTATTGTTGGTGTTGCGGTATGGCTCTACATTAAGTACGCCGACAAATCGTCAATGGCGTAATCCCGATTAATGCCTGCGTCAAGTTCCGAACACGAAATTAGGACCTGCAGAGAACGCGGACTCTGCCTGAGCAGCCCCACGACGACAACTTGATAAAAGGGACTTTTTAATCACCCTGTGAAATGCCGTGCCAAGTAGCATACTTCTTGGTTATTGCCAGCAAGTTTAGAAGGCACCGGAAGAAGCGCTAGGTTAATCGCCTTCTCTGGATGGCATAAGTATGATCGATGCGGTTATTCAGGAGCTTGGACATCGTGCAGGGTTCTTCAAAGATTTTGTTCTCGGTCACTCTGGCCTTGGCAGCGATCCAATCAATCTCACCTGTGCAAGTATTCGCGGCCGATACTTCCAAGCCTCATGCGCAAGCGAACTCTATCTCCGCAAAGGGCGGCTCGACCAGTAAGACAGCACCGGCAATAGAGGGATCGATTAGCGCTGAGAATTGCAAGAAGGCTGCTGCCTATAGCGACAGATTCGGCGGCGTATCCGTCCTTGTAATTCAGAACGGCAAAGTAGTTTTTGAAAAATACTCCAATGGTGGCAGTGCAAAAACGCCTCAAGAGCTAGCAAGTGGCACCAAGAGTTTCAGTGGAATCGCAGCAATAGCCGCCAAAGAAGACGGCATTATCGACCTGGATGAAAAGATCTCGGACACAATTACGGAGTGGAAAGAGAAAAGCGATCGCAAGGACATAACGGTAAGACAACTATTAAATCTGGTTGCCGGTGTTAAGACCAGCGTACTCAATGTGCCTACATATGCAGATTCAATCAATTGCGAAATAAACGCCGCACCGGGCTCCGTGTTCCAGTATGGTCCTGCACCATTTCAAATCTTCGGCGAATTTATGAAACGCAAATTGAAAGGAAAAACAGTAGAGCAATATCTGACTACTCGAGTTTTAGATCCAGCCGGAATTAAAATAGGCGTTTGGCGTAAAGGCAAAGATGGAATGCCATTGCTCCCTCAAGGCGTGCAAATCACAGCTCAGAACTGGTCACGACTCGGCGAACTTGTTTTGAATAAGGGCACAATCGGCGGAAAGAAGATTCTTGATGCGGCAGATGTAGAGATTTTGTTCAAAGGAACAAGTGCAAATCCAATGTATGGATTGACTTGGTGGCTTAATAGACCAATCGATGAATCGTTGAAGAAGAGTATCAAGCAATTAACAATGGCCACTGACCTTCAAAGCGGCGTTGCAGGCGTCCCTGATGATTTGGTGCTTGCAGCCGGTGCCGGAAAGCAACGACTCTATGTCAGCCGCAAGTTGAATTTGATTGTTGTAAGGCAATCTTCAAAGATAATGAAAGCAATGATGGAGCATGATCAAACTGGTTTCTCAGACATGGCATTCTTGCAACTGGTCACAACAGGAAAGGCAGATCCAAAATTCACCCAATCGGCAGAGAAACTGCATAACGAAGAGGAGAAAAGCGGTAAGAGTGAACGCTCCAAGCGCTTTATGAATGCCTTCGATAAAGATAAGAACGGAAAGATCGATCAGAATGAAAGACAAGCGGTGCGCGAAATGCTACGCGAAAAGTTCATGCGCCGCCGGCAACAAAATCAATAAGTGTTCGGATGAATCTTTCTCAGCACTGCACCGAGGCGATCGTAATCTTCGCGGAATAGTTTGCTTAAGTGCTGTCCGGCTTCAACCAGATATTGGTACTCTTCGTGGCGAGCTTTGGCAGCGCTTCTGATCGCAGCGGCAACCAGTTCATCCGGCATAGAGCCGGGCGCGACTGAAACCAGGCGCAAGAATTCCAAGCTCTCTGTAATTTCAACAACTTCCTCTTTCTCTAACGGAAAAACAAAGTCGTGAACGAGCGGTGGATGTGGTGGCAGTCCAGCAAGCGCAGCACGTTCGTGCTTAAAACCAATGCAGGCAACGTGCCATTCTGTTTTTAAGAGTGAAAAGATCTGGGGCTGCTCGCGCTTGAGTTCGTCGCGTGTCATTTGCAAAGCCACGGGCTTATGATGTTGATCACGCGGTCCAGTCACGATATCGTAGACAACACCATATACGGTGACACCGGTTTCCTCCGAATAGCTTTTAAGAAAGCTTCCAAAATAAGGCGCCGCGCCAGAGCCCTTGAAGTCGTCGTTGCTCTTCCAAGCCTCGGCGATAAAGCCTTTGATACTAGCTGACAAAACCTCGCCGATTGCAGCCATCCGAACGCTCGCTCCTAATCGGTTGGAGGATTGAGTGTATCTGGAGTGTAATTCTGATCGGTAACCTTCGGCACGCCTTCTGGCTCATCGCTTAGAGCCAAGGTGATTGAAGTTTGATTCTTTTCGTCGAGTGAAACCATAATACCGGCCTGTTGACCTTGTTTTACGGCCGTCATATTCACAGAGTTCGGAGCCTCTAGCGTCGTGACTTTCCATCCTTGCTTGGCTAGTTCTTCGGAATAGAACTGAACAACCTTCTTTACTGGATCAGCCGAGTTGAGAATCATAAATTCTGAGCTATCACCATCGCCTGACGCCTTCAATGCAGATGAAGACTTTGAATTTGGATAAATCGGAAGCGGGAAGGTCTTTGCTGCGTCCTTGCTATCTTCCCAAGTGTGAGTCATGCCCCCTGATTGATAAGACACTTGCTGACCTGATGTGCATCCTGACATAGCAATGCAGCAGGCAAAAGCCAATATAATCAATCTAGGTTTTCCGTGGGTCATTTCCTTTTCTCCTCAGAACAGAATATATTTTATCCTTGAAGAGGTTGAAGATTATGAGCCTTACCACATCGAGTTCTTGACGTTACCTGCAGGCAACACTATTCGGTCGATATGAAAATACGTTCAATTTCCAGAAGCTTGGGCAGTTCATACCTCAGTGCACACCGTTACGGCTTGTTGAAGCTGAGTTTAGTGATTTCAATTGCACTTACGCTCTTCTGTCCAGTGCTTGCTGATGAAAAGACCGAAAGCCAAACAAACACTGGAACGCCGGTCAACAAGATTAGTCAGAGCGATCCAACAGCTACTTCAACGCAGGCCTCAGTCACATCGGCAACTCCACACATGGTGCAGTTTCTTGGTCCCAACACAATTCCGGACCTTGTAGAAGCTGTGTCACCATCAGTAGTGAATATCGTCTCGACCATGCCGATGAGCCGGGATCAGGCAGCACGGCTGCGCGACCAGCGAAACGCGGATAATGCTCGCCGAATTCGCCGCTATTTCGGTATGGATGGTGACGAACCTGGAAATCAAGTCAGGACAACAGGTGCTGGCGTTATCATTCGCAATGACGGATTCATCCTCACGAGCCTGCACGTAGTTAGAGGGGCTGATGCCATCAGGGTTACGCTCAAAGACGGGCGCAGCTACGATGCAACCGTAATAGGTCGCGATACTTTCAGCGACCTGGCAACAATCAAAATCAGTGCTTCAGGACTTCCCACCGTCAGATTTGGCAACGCCGACAAGCTCCGCCTCGGACAATGGGTTATGGCTATTGGTAATCCATATGCTTACGAAAACTCTGTATCGGCTGGCTTAGTAAGCGGGCTTGGAAGAGAAGCTAAGGCTTTTACCCAGGCATTTGGAGCAAGAACCGGTGCCCTGCGCTTTATTCAGACAGATGTGCCTCTTAATCCCGGAAGCTCAGGAGGTCCACTCTTCAACCTTCAAGGCGAGGTGGTCGGGATAAACAGCTTCATTAGGGACGAAGCACAAAACATCGGTTTTGCAATCCCTTCTAATGTCGCAAGAGATGTTGGCGAGAAGCTCATCAAACAAGGGACCGTTCAACATCCTTACCTCGGAATTGAAATGCGCGATCCGGCAGAAACGCCTTCTGGAGCAGGATTAACGCCCGGAGTCGAGGTCACCAAAGTCAAAATACCTAGCCCGGCAAGCACTGGCGGCATTCAAGTAGGGGACATAATAATGTCCATCGAATCGAATCAAATTCGAGAACCGTCGGATGTAAGTAACATGGTGGCGACTCGTTCCGTTGGTGAGAAACTGAATATAGTGATTAAACGGAATGGGGCTGAAAAGAGCATGGTCATCAAAATCGAGAATCTGCCAGAAGAGCTTGAATAAGCACCCGGGCTTCACTCCCGATGTCAGTAGCCGGTCGCTCCAGAATCCGAACGCATGGTCCTGCAGTCCAAATTCAGACATTAAAACTGGAATGATAACGGGCTGTAACCTTCGTTTGCTCCTGTCATCCATTCACGCTAAAATAATAGGTCAAACCCCAATGGACGGTTGGCGCAGTTGGTAGCGCATCACTTTGACATAGTGGGGGTCAGAGGTTCAAATCCTCTACCGTCCAAATCTTTTTTACATAACGGCGGCATAGCCAAGCGGTAAGGCAGTGGTTTGCAAAACCTCCATTCCCCAGTTCAAATCTGGGTGCCGCCTTCTTTTAAAAAACTGAATACATCGCCTGAAAGTCTGCCCTAAGTTGTGTCACGGGTCAGCCCATCTGTTTTCGGTAATCGTCTGGCCAGGACAGTAAATTTCAGTGGGCGGGAGTCCAGCAGTGTCAATCGGGCAGTGAAACCACGTATTTACTCAAACCGGTATCCAACTATATTAGTGTTGGGTAAAAACATCGGTGCTAGCCGATTAGCTTGTGGAAATCCATTTTCCTGCGCAAAGGAAAGGATAACCCTATGCCAGATTTGCCCGTTGAAAGTTTTGCTCCATCACATCCTTCAATGTGCCCCTGTTGCAGTGGCGCAGCTCTTTTTTTGGCTGACGGTACGCGCAGCAATTCTGGACCAAAGATCGAAGAAAGCGAATCATTCACCGACGCAGAAAAGACAGCGACTTCAGCACAGAGCGCCAAAGAGCATTTTCTACTGGAATGGCTGCGTCCAACTGAGAAAAAACAAGTTTCATCAACACGCCAGAGTGTAGAAGCGCAGTACGAAATCAAAATAGAAGAGCAAGACCAGAAGTACAAATATTCCTATCAGGCAGATGGAAAAAAGTATACTGTTCTTGAGTCCGAAGCATCGGACAAAGGCCTGGCAATCGCCAAGTCCGAACTAGATCGCTTGGCGCAGGAAAAAGCCAAATCTATAGAACAGCAATACAAAGTGTCGTTTGCTACTTCGGGCGAACCTGTGATGAGAGAACAACTTCTCAACGATGATTGCTCTTCCACTAAGGGTGCAATGATTTACGCGAAGACTCCGACCCTGAGACAGTTACAGGCAACTGAATTGGCCCTGCAGCAGTCGCAACCGAGTCAAATGCTTAGCGATGGAAAGGAAGGCGTAAAAATCTATTTCGCCGAAGGACGTCCATTCTCGCAAGTTTACGGAGGCAGATGGCCACTAGGTGTGATGATGTCCGGAGAGGAAGGAAAGAAACCGCGCGTCATAGTAACTATGGATGGTGCAAAGTTGCCCGCCACCGACAAAGATGCTGAACCAAATGGCAGAAATCTCAAGTGGGTACTGGGCCATGAATTGACTCACAACAGTCAAGGAAACATGTGGGGCGAACGGCACATTGTTCCTCAAAAGATAATGGATCAGCTGGGTTGGAGTTCCGAAAATATTGAGAAAGATGGTCAGATTCTGTTGCGATATCAATTCGCCCTTCACGGCAAGAACGGTGAATTTTATCGACACCAGAGAGACGACTGCAAAAGTCCCAGTGTGTGGTTTCGAGCGAAAGAAGATTTCACGCCGTTGAACGCTGCTGGTCAGGAAGTCAAAACCATCAAGGAATCGCAAACGTTTTCCAATGAGGAAATAATGGAGCGTGCCAAAGTTCGGCCGAACACCTATTATTTTATGAACGCGCAAGAGATGCATTCGGAAGGACTTACGGGATTTCGATATAGCAAAGAATCACGCGAAAAGCTATTGAGTGAATCGCCGAAGGTTTATGAATCTGCAAAGGAATATGATCAGGAGGAGCTGGATCGCTTTTACGGAAAGGATTCCTCTGGAAATGCAAAGGTCGTACGAATGCCGGACGGGACCATCGTTCCACGAAGTGAAGTTTCCATACGCGCTATAGACGAATTCGAAAAACGCTAACCCCAATGAGAGCGCGGACATCCTGTCCGCTTATAATGCAGCTAACTCGATCTTTAAGCAGCCTGGAAGGCTGCGCGCCCATTTCGGAGCAGCCTGGAAGGCTGCGCCCCCACTTCGGAGCAGGCTGGAAGTCCGTTCTATATTCCTGCGGCTGCCACTTTTTACGCGAATGTGTTGATGCAAATCTGGACAGATGTGTAATAACATGGCTATAAATTACTATTGTCCTGAATTACGGTTCCTAATCTACTCGGTTTGAGAATTTTCGATGATCAAGAGTTCCAGGTTATCCACCATCTTTCTCTGTTCGTTAGCTCTAACACTTCCATTCATTAGTGTGCAAGCAGCATATCTGAAGAATGGTGTTCTCAACTTCGCAATCGGTGAGAAGGAAGACCCTGCGCAAAGTAATACATATGTGAAAGTGGTCAAACGTTCCGATGGATCGGCGCAAGTCTTCTACTACGATCCCGACGCTGGCAATAAGTTTGTTCAAAAAACAATTCCCGCAGGACAGACGCTCAAGATTTCGTATTGGAATAGCTCTGGTCAACGAATAAAACAAGAGATAAGAACAAGTGGGGACGCTGCCGCGCCAGAAATTGCGTCCACCGCAAAAGCTCAGGCACGACCTCAAGCAACTCCGAACCCAAAAGAATCAAACGATTCGAGTAATATTGCTGCGAAGCCCGATTTAGATTCGGGCTCACCGTCAACGCCTATCAGTAGGACAGCGGAGTCAAGCAACTCCTCGTTACCGCCTACGAATAGTTCAGCGGAGAAGGAGTCAAAATCAGACAAAGTGGAGGCGAATCCTCCAGCGCTTGCGAAGGCGGATGGTGATTTTAATCCGGCACCAGTTTCAACGCCAACAGCAAACACAAATCCAATAGCAGAAAGAAACTCGGCGGAGAAAAATCCGACAGAGACTTCTAGCAATACAGTCGCAACTGATAGCAGCAAACCAGACATTCCCAAAGGACCAGAGGCTCCTGTGACAGCGTCGAATAGCGCGCCGGCAGCGAATAGCGCGCCAACAAATCAGCCAATTCCAGAGACCAAGCAAACACAAAATACGACAGGAGCCACGCAGTCAGGGACAACGGCAGCAACCAAGGCAGACGATTCAGATCCGTTTAGCGATGGTGACGATGTCCCACCTCAATCGGCAAAACCTCAATCAACAGCAACACCAGCGGCAGCCTCTACCACCAATCTTGCTGACAGCACAAACACCACGGCTTCTCCAAGTGCTGCCACCGCGCCCGCCACCACATCTCAACCTCAAGATATGCCGACGTCTTCGACAGCAGCTCCCGCACCGGCGAATGTTGCCTCAACAGACATACCGAAATTCGATCCGTTCGCGCTGATTCCGACAATGAAAAGTTCACCAGGTGATACGCCTTCGGCATCCGGGACGACATCTAGTTCCGCTTCAAAAGCAATAATAACGCCGGTCGCTACAAGCGGAGATAGCTTCATCAAAGCGACTGACACAAATCTTGGACCATGCGTGTGGAGGAAATTCTCAATCAAGGTTTACATGGATCCAGCGCCCGGAGCCACATCAGCCCAACTGGAATCTGAAGTAAAAGAAGCATTCGATACTTGGACAAAGGTAACCGGAAACAAAATTCGCTTCGAATTTGGACCTAAGCAAGGCGCTGACATCACAATTACATGGACGCCTACAACAGCCGGATTTCGAGATCCCAGCGAAGCCGGCGAAAGCAGCGTCGATTACAGCACTCCTCCGGGACCGAAAAGAACCTGGGACAATCCCGGTAACATAACTCATGCAAAAGTGAAACTCTCAACCACAGACATCAATCACAAAGAGTGGCAAGCGGGACAATTCAAATTACTTGTTCTGCATGAGATTGGTCATGCACTGGGAATCTTCGGACACAGCAACAACGCAAATGACATAATGTACACGCTGAAAGGCGCTCCATCTCTGTCACCGCGCGACATTAACACTGTCAACATTCTGTACAAAGCAGTTTCTGGAAACTGAAGCTATTAATGCATTACTTCTTTGAGCTTCCGATGCACTTCGGCTACAGATTGATAGCGTGCATCCGGATCTTTTTCCATACAGCGATCAACAATTTTCTCCAGGCGCGGATCTACATGCAAGCCAGGTGTCATCTCAGCCATCGGTTTTGGTTTCTCGGTCATATGCTTCATGAAGGTCATAATAACGTTGTTTCCAAGGAACGGTGGTGCTCCTGTAATTGATTCGTACATCAAACAGCCAAGTGCGTAAATATCAGAACGGACATCCATCTCTTTTCCCTGGATAGCTTCTGGGCTCATGTAGAGCGGACTTCCGAAAATTTCTCCATGCCTCGTTAGCTTCTGCTCGTTAGGTGCCGTTGCTAAACTGCGCGCGATTCCAAAATCCAACAACTTGATGAAAGCGCCATCTTCACCAGTCTTCACCACCATGATGTTTGATGGTTTCAAATCACGATGCACCAGACCACTCTCATGGGCGCAAACCAATCCCTCGCAAATCTGATCGAAGGCGTGCAGAAGCCACACAACAGGCAAGTTTTTTTCCGCCTGGATCATCTGATCCAAACTTTTGCCGTCAAGCAAATCTAAAACAAGATAGGGTTCACCTGATTCAAGGAAACCAAAAGAATAGACCTTCACGACATTAGGATGAAAAATCGTATTGAGGACTTTTGCTTCGCGCTTTAATCGTTCAATGTCTTTCTCGTTCATCTCATCGCGATTGAGGATTTTAATCGCGACATTCAGATCGACTTGTTTATGCGTGGCCTTAAAAACGGCCGCCATGCCACCGGTACCAATGAGCTTTTCGATCTCAAAGCGATTCTCAACGATCTGCCCTATGCGATCCATGGCAGAAGCTTTTTTGGGGTTTTCGGCTGCTTCACTCACGCGAGTTCCTCCGAAATCAACAATATCACCTTGACGGCTCCACCTTGTCCAGTTGGATGGTCTGAAAAGCCAAAGAACGGAAGAGGCAAGGAAGATCCAAGCCTGGCCGACCTATTGTCCTTTTAGGAGTGGTCAAAAATGGGAAAGTTAATCTTGAGCTTTGAACTTTTTGGGACATTAGATCGTCTACAAGACAGTTGCCAAGCTCTGGAGAGCTAAAGCTATGCAAACCCATCACCACAGGACTTTCAGCATCCCCGCCTGCATGGGTTTCAGCTTAGCTTTGGCAACTTGCTACTTGCCTGCCATGGCAAGCGTTAACGACGATCCGGCGGCTGCCGAAACGAATATTTTCAGCAGCCCTGGCAAAACCGAAGAGATCCCGCGATATGTTCGGAGAGACAAACAGCAAATGAACCGGCGGATGATGGGGGAAGTAGATGGCATTCCTGGATGGCAGGAGCTCAAAGTACTACCGTCCTTGAATCCTGAGCAACGAAAGAAGATTCATGAGCTCTTTGAACAATCGAAGCGGGATGCTGAACCGCTCGTTCAAGAATTGAAAGAACTTCGCCAGAAACCAGGCATGCAAGGTGCGATTGGTCCGGAACCATTTGCAGCCAGCAAGGCACGCAATGCTTTTGGGGCAGGAGACTTCAGAAATGCCCGAATACAACGCCCCGGATCAGGACAAGTAATTCAAAACGAAAGGGTATCAGAAGACCTTCCTATCCAAAGGGTTCGACAGCAGGACTCGACGTCTACGAACATACAGTGGAATTCTTCTGGCACTGCCAGCATGAAACCAGCCACACTTGGTCCGAACATGCAAGCGCAGATTCCATTTGGCTCTGAAAGAGGATCGTTTCGCATGGGTGCCCCAGTTAACCCCGAACAGATCGTGAAAGTGCGCAACCTGCAACGAGAGCTTCGCAACAAAAGGCTAGCAGCATGGGACCAAGTAAAAGCATTGCTAACCGAAGAAAACATGCGTGAACTGGAATTGATGAGAAAAGGTGAACTTCTTCCGGAGAGCTTGAAAGCAGACTCTCGGGAACCAGCATCATCGAGTCTGGGTAAACAATCTCAGCCAGACTTTCCACCAATGATGATGGCACCGTCAGAGTAGTAGGAGATCATTTCCATGCCAAAATCATCCAACTCTGATTCATTTTGGATTCGCCACCTTCTTCGAAGAGCTGGTTTTGGCGCCTCTCCAGACGAGTTGCAGCATTATATAAAACTGGGCTATGAAGGATCCGTCGAAGAACTTTTGCATCCGCAGAGCGTGAATGATGATGAGCTGAATCGCAAACTAAAGATGCAGGCATTTGATTTCACAAACATTGACGACTTGCAGCGATGGTGGACTTATCGCATGTTGTCGAGCAAGCGTCCGCTCGAAGAAAAAATGACTTTGTTCTGGCATGGTCACTTCGCAACGTCAGATCGAAAAGTCAAAAATCCATACGCTATGTATGTCCAAAACATGCTTTTCCGCAAACTATGCTTGGGTAACTTTCATGAAATGCTGTTGGCCGTATCGAAAGATCCAGCAATGATCGTATGGCTCGATAATCAACAAAATCGAAAGGGAAAACCAAACGAGAATTATGCACGCGAAATCATGGAGCTTTTTACGTTAGGGATTGGAAATTACACCGAAAAGGACATTAAAGAAGCGGCAAGAGCTTTTACAGGATGGCAAGCTCCAGCTACCGGCTTCTTCTTTAACAAGGGTCAACATGACTACGGCGAGAAAACATTTTTCGGAGAAACCGGCAAGTTCAATGGCGATGACATAGTAAGAATTTTGGTCGAGCAAAAAGCAACCAGTCAATTCCTTGCAAGAAAACTGTGCAAGTTCTTCGTCGCTGATGAACCTGATGAAGCACTGGTCCAACGGATTGGACAAGTTTACATGGACAGCAATTACAGCGTTAAAAGCATGCTAAGAGCGATTTTTACTGATGAAGTCTTCTTGAGCAATAAAGCCTATCATGCAAAAATAAAAAGCCCAGCAGAATACGTAATCGGAACTTTGAAACTACTTCAAATAAACGAATTGGATGCAGGCATTCCAAAAGCCATGGAGAAGATGGGACAGAGCTTATTCATGCCACCAAACGTCAAAGGGTGGGATGGAGGCGCCGCATGGATTGCTACAGACAAAATGATGCAACGATTCAACTTTGCGTCAAAAATGAGCACCGAGAGATTCAGCGAAGTTTTGAGACAGAGCACTCCGCTGCAAATCGTGGAAAAGCAAGGCTTGAATAATAGCAAGCAAATTGTTGAATATTTTCTTGCGTTGATGTTAGATTCCGACGTACCAGCTTCTACGCAAAAACGTTTAGTCGCCTATGTGGCCAGCGACATTAATGGTAATCCAGTTGACAGAATCCCCGACGAGAAAACCCTCGACGCAAAATTGAGAGGACTCACACATCTCATCATGACGCTACCGACCTACCAGCTATCTTAGGTATTAACACAAAAGAGGTGAAGAAGTGACGATAAGCAGACGAGATTTGATCAAGAATGGATTGGGCGCCCTCGCCCTATCCTTCGGAGCAAATGAGTTTTTCAGTCTTGCAGCACAAGCTTCAAACCTTGCACCACGAAAGCCGGGCTCATCGAAAATACTCGTTGTCATTCAACTCAGCGGTGGCAACGATGGCTTGAATACTGTAATTCCGTATTCCCTCGGTTCTTATTATCAGGCGCGACCGACGATTGGAATAAAGGCGGAAAAAGGTCTCAGGCTGAATTCCGAACTAGCACTCAATCCAGCGATGACTGGTGTACATGAGCTCTATAAGTTAGGGAAAGTCGCAGTAATTCAAGGAGTTGGATATCCAAATCCAAATCGCTCACACTTCAGATCGATTGAAATCTGGCAAACAGGTGATGCTGAAAAAATCGCCGAAACTGGATGGCTAGGGCGATACCTCGATGTATGCTGCACCGGAAAAGAGGATCTCTTCCCTGCAGTGAACGTCGATCCTATGCTTCCAAAAACACTATTTGGATCGAAAGTAAATGTTCCATCTGTTTCGAACATAGAGGATTTTCGGTTCCTGACGGACCCGCAATACAAGCCCGATCGCGACGTGCAAATCAAGGCATTCAATGATATCTATGATTCCTACCATCTCAAGCGCCCGCACATGGAATTATTGCGAAAAGCGGGAATCGACGCGAATCTGGCCTCCGACAAACTTCACCAACTGGTGAAAAAGTATTCCAGCGACGTACCTTATCCGCAAGGATCTTTTGGTAATAGCTTGAAATTCATTTCGCAAATGATAACGGGCGGGCTGAGCTGCCCCATATATGGTGCCAGCCTCGATGGATTCGATACGCACACGAATCAGCTTAGAGCCCAAGAGGGGCTTCTCAAGCAACTTTCAGACGGGCTTTCGGCATTCCACAGCGATCTAAAGAAGAACGGGCTTGATGATGACGTCGTCGTCATGGTTTTCTCCGAATTCGGACGCAGGGTCGCTGAGAATGGAGGACGAGGTACCGATCACGGCACTGCTGCACCAGTTTTGGTGCTAGGCAGCTCCGTGCGGGGAGGAGTATACGGCTCACATCCATCGCTTACTGACCTGGACAATGGAGACCTGAAGTACAAGATTGACTTCCGCAATGTGTATGCCACCATCCTCAATCGGTGGATGGGCGCTGACAGCAAGGCTGTTCTTGGCCAGCGTTTCGACGAACTGGGATTCATAGCTTAGGTCCAAGGAACCAAATAAGTAATGGCGACGGACGCGACGGACACGTTTAAGCGTGCCGTGTTTCTAGCACCGCGGACCAGATCTGCTGGCAGACTCACTCACCAGGAGCGAAAGTATTCTCGTTCAACTCCCAAATAATAAATAGCCTGCCTGACCTTATCTACATCATCAATACCATTGTGTATTGACGCTATGTGATCCATTTTCTCCCTCAACTCGGCGTCCACTCCGGGCATAACAGTCCAATACTCTATTGGCGAGTGCAGAATAAACACACCCTCAGTAACGGCTCCTGTTAAGAGCGCCAGCAAGGCGTTCTTATCGCTTTTGCTTTCTCTGAACGTTTCGAGTGTTTCAAGAACTGACTTAGAGAGATTGAGAATTTTGGCAATTTCTTCAGCATGTAATTTCTCCAGTTCCAAAAGTAAAGTGCGTGAAAAGCAATTCTTAAGGTCCGGGGTTTGAATTAAGCCATCGGCCTCGCAAGCCAGGACAGTTGAGGTATTTTGGGGAAGCTTATTTAGCAAACCTGTAATCCCCAGACTCTCAGATGAGACAACTTCAGCATCCTCGTTGATTACAAAAACAATGCGTTTTGCATTTTTATCAGTTCTTATATCGATGCCATCGCAGAGAAATTTTTTCAATAGCTCGGTACGCCGTTTTTGATCAGAAAAACCTGAGAAATAAACGAAGTCCTCGCTTGCCGATGCGAAACTATTCTCATCATCCCAACGATAAACACCTTTGCCTAGAAGCTCGGCGAGCCATTTCATGGTTCCAGGACCATCCCAAATCGCCAGTCGAACGTCTTCACAAATCAAACGCATAGCAAGGATTCCGGCAACAATCTCTCGTTGTTTCTGCTTACTGCTTACGATCAAAAGGTTCGGATCAACTTGTGATTGGGATGAGAAGTTAACGTATAGCGGATTTCGATCGGCTAGGTTGAAGCCAAGCAATGTACCGGATTCGTCTCCCTTTGGAGCTCCGACAAGCGCGTAAAGCTTCGAGGCGGACTCGATGTCGATCTCATTTGTTGCCCCAGCAGCATCCCATCCTAAAGGGAGGTTGGACAGCCAGGCATCATATTGCCACCAATCGGCAGATCTAAATCGGTAATTTGTATCGAAGGTCTCCTCCGCGTTGAAATCCAATTTGTCCTTCTCGTTGGAAAACACAGACGAATAAATGGAAACTTTCTTACGTCCTTTTGAGGCAGAGTGAAAGTGGACAGAGAGCGTGAACGGAGTATGCGGTTTAACTGCTGTTTTATGCAAACCGAATTGCAAATCAACAGGTAAATGCGAAACATAGAATGAACGGGTGTAAAAGCTATTGCTGACGAGACAGCTCTGAGTTTCCTCAGTCCGAGCAGGCGTTGGAACCTTTGAAGAAGATTCAGATTCTGGCAGCAAGGCGGGAACTTCATCATCTTCAAAATATGGATGCATCATCGAGTAAAATAATCGTCTCGTCTCTTCTCTGTCAAGAAATCGCGGAATGGCACCAACTCTTTTGAACCATTTCCAGAGCTGATTCGCATTGCCTCGGAGCTTTTGATGGTTCTTCAATTCGGAACTTGAAACAATGGCAAAGCATCGAATTTTCATCGCGCCAGAAATGCCAATGCATTGTAGAGCCCACTTTTGAAGATAATCACCAAACCATAGGGTGTAGTCCATATCGCGTTTAGGCATTGCTTCCAATGTGCTGCGAACAGCATTCTGCGATAGTGCGCGTGAGCACATCATCAATTGAAAATCAAAATTGGTCTGTGCCAACAGATCTTTAAATTCATTGTGAAAATTTAGACGCCCGTCCTCGTCCATATGAAGTAAAGGCGATGCGTCAATTTCGATTATTTGACGCGAGGAACCATCATTTAGAACGATGACCGCCGGCCCGTCAGCTTGGGCAATGATCTCTTTAACCGGAAGTAGATTTTTCGAACTTCGCAAAATACTCTTTGGGCGCTTTCTCTTTGCTAGAACAGCAAAATCGGCTTGATGCAAAACCAACTTCTTTTGACCCCTTGTCACCATAGTTACACCGTCCTTTGATGAGACAGAACCCTCAATGAGACTCGATGTTGCTACGCGGGGCAACATAAGGCGCATAAATCCCTCCGACCGCTTCAGCATCGGAGCTAACTGTTTATGGAGGCCCTACTGCAACTGATATTGATGCCAGTCTATCTAGCTGTCAATTAGCACTTTGGTGTATTTCTTAAAAACTGGCGCATGCTTCTGCAGTATGAACGTATGTTGAATTTTAGGCCTTTACAGCAGCAAGCGCCGCTGGTTCATAAATCCATCCCTCAAGGAGGACCTCGGCTTGTCCAAATTCAAATGGATCGGCGCAGGTCTTTGGATTATCAAGCCAGAGTGCCGCGGCATAGCAAGCAAGCAATGCGTCAAGCGCATGATCGGAGTCGACGACTTGATGTTCCACCTTATTGCCCAAAACCAGCGCCGGGCAATTTTTGTAAGCGGACTGAGTATGGATCGACTGCAGCCCATGCAAAATCTTATGCCTGGCCGACTGCATCTTCGGAATTTCTTTCTTGTCTCGGCTCTTGTAACCCGTATCTGGAAGTCCCAGACACTTTAAAGTTGCTCGAGGATAGACTTCGATAACAGCCGCGCCTTTTTCAATTTCATCCTGGAATGGCAGCACGAAAAACTTTTTCGGGTCCAAACTTGCAAGCACCCGCATGCAGTGATAGGTCATCTGGACCATGGATGGATTTCCGCGATGCAGAGGACTGATGGCTGCAGCGCAGCTTTGCTTATCAGTCATCCTCTTTGGCTCTCGCTTGAATTCTTTTGTCAGATCAAGAAACTTCTCGAAAGGCATGAAAACGATTTTTTCAGCGACGTCTTGCCAGTTCTGGAATTCTGGGACATCCAAATGATGAGCCAGAAACTCAAGAAATTCAGCAGGCAAAGAGAACGGACAATCAAGCCCTGCAACAGAGAGATCGGCGATCGCATTGAGTTCTTTTCCCAATGCATGCATACCGACCTTATGAATGTGCGTAACTTCAAGCTTACCGGCAGATAAAGTTCCTATTGCCAACCAGGTATCGTTCGGGACTTCCTTTGAACCACTACAATCTGCGCCAGCGACTTTTCGTTCGCTGCTGCTTTGCGGTTTCATCAAATTGAGTTTGTCGAAGCCCATTTGAAGACTCCCCAAGAAGAAATTGCGACGTCCCTACAATTCTACGTGGTTGCTGATAATGTTGCAATTTCCAAGTAGACTTCTTGAGCGACTGAGAAACATGACTACAACGCTTATAGTTGTGGAACAATGATTTTGTTGCGATCAGCCTTGCAAAGGGGAGACTGAAATGGCTAAAGCGAAAGAGACGCCGGCTTCAACCGAAAAAGTAGAGAATGACGGACCTCCGGCTGTCCTTCTTGAGGTACGCACTCCAAGCGGAGAAGTTTGGGGTCAAATTATGGCGCCGTACAAAGAGTTCAAAACAGGTTCAACCGGATATTACGCGAACGGTAAGATCATCGATCCAAAAACCGGCAATCGTTTCCAGGTTGGCTGCAATATCATCTTGATCGGCAGCAAAAAATAATCGTTGACAATAACTGATCACCTGACACTGCTTGTGGTGGCACGTCATTTGTGATCAATAATGTCTAAAAAATGAGTCGACTGCGGTCGCTGGCTATTGTGCTGGCGACCTTTTGACTTTAATCAAGAAGCATGCGGCTCTTTCAAGCTTCTTCCAAGCGGTCGGCACTTTCCATGCCAGACTTTCTTCGTTCCTGAAGCTAGGCGACATAAGCAATCCGGCAGCAGTTACAGTAGATCTTCAATAGAATCGCAAACAAGAGGCCTAAAATGCATTAGCTGAGCGCCATGCACATTTCTCTGGCATCCTCTTCTTCGCCAAGCTTATACTGGCGTCCGATGGATTCGGCAGCCAGTATCGCATCAGCCACCATTTCCGCTGTCACTTCAAATGGCTCGTTGTGAGCAGTCTCGCCAGGCGCGGTCGCACGATTGGCGATCTGCATACACAAAGCTCGAGTGGGATTATAAATGCCTAGATCAGCCAGACAAATTGGTAAGCCGACCGACATCGAGAAATCGATAACTTCCTCTATGACAGAAGTGGGCTTACCTTCCAATACCAACTGAACGAGCAATCCGAATGCGACCTTCTCACCGTGATAATAATTATGAGTCTCACGGACCGTAGTCAGACCGTTGTGCACTGAATGTGCAACAGCAAGTCCGCCGGATTCAAAGCCAAGTCCTGACATAAGTGTGTTGGCTTCGATCAAACGCTCTAGTGCCGGAGTCACCACCTGGCTCCGCACCGCATGTAGTGCGGCTAAACCATCTTCAAGCAAAGTCTCATAACAAAGTGAAGCTAGTGCTTCACCAGCCAATGTGGTGGCACCACCGACTTGATTTTTCTTCTTCGCCCTAATCACTGTCTCTGCTTCAAACCAAGTGGCAAGCGCATCGCCCATACCTGCCACGAGAAGCCGCGCTGGTCCTTTCGCGACCACTGAGCTATCAACTAAAACTAGCTCGGGGTTTCGAGGGTAGAATTTGTATTCTGAAAATTGACCATCCTCTGTATAAACAACTGAGAGTGCCGAGCATGGTGCATCACTGGAAGCGAGCGTTGGGCAGTTAACGACGCCTGCGTTGATCTCAGCGGCCACCGCGCGGGCGGTGTCAAGAACTTTGCCTCCGCCGGCACCGACAACCGTCTTAGCTCCAAACTTCAAAGCAGCTTCTTTGCACCGCAGAATTTCCTTTGCGGAGCACTCACCAGCGAACTTAAAAACTTCGAACTTAAAACCGACTTCATCAAAACTTTGCTTCCAATCCTTTGCCAAAAGCTCCGCTGCGTGAGAGCCGGCGATTATGAAAACCGGCGCCGCCAAGCCAATCTTCTTCATCTCGGAGCCTAATTGCTGCGTGGCATTACGCCCTTGAACATATCGAGATGGCGCGCAAAATGTCGAAAGCATGGCTGCTCCTCCGAAGACAGATGATTGCAAAATTGTATCTGGAAGTCAGGAAAAAATCCGAGCCTCTTCAAAAGGCCACTTCACAAACTCGATGGGTTGAGAAATAATATCCTTTCGTCAGTCTTTCATCGGTCAAGTCAACGAAACGCGGCAGAAATAAAACTATGGCAAGAGTTGGAATCTTTGCACTAGTAATTTTGGTGATTGGCTTTTTTGCGTATATTGACATCAACGCCTACAAGCTCGGTTTTGCACCACCCAGCCAGCGGATAAACGAGCATCCGCAAGTCAGTTCAGTGGTCAGCCCGCATCACGCCTACAGGCACGCGCAGCCTGGAATAAGCCAGGCGAACATTTACTTCAGTCCATATAACAACACAGAGGGAATGAGCCATAACTCGTACGGTTCACCGCAGTTATATTATGGATATCCTTCCAATGGTATTCAGGCACGATGCTCTTCTTTTAAGCCTGAGTTCGGGCAGCCTCGAGAAGGTTACTGAGTCCGGCAGCCTATTGCGTCTGATGTTCTTTCTCTACAGCGTGAAGTCCAATTACTTTCGCACGCATCAAATCAGTTTGGTTGGTCAACCAATTGGTGACCGAGTCAACGACTTGGGGCTTCAAGTAGGACGTGCCAAGCAGAACATGGCCGGCATCCTTGAACTCGATCAGTTGTTTGTGTTCCGACGTTAGGTTTTTGAAGATATCTCGCGTCGAACTGGTGCTTACAATGCCATCTTTCTCACCCTGTATTACCAGGTAGCTTGCATTAGGATCAACGCTAAGCGCAGCCTTTGGTGCGGTACGAATGAAGAAAGCCGTACGCAGAACTTCCTTCGGTGTGAGATTGATACGAGACAAAGGATCAGCAATCATTTCGTCGCTAACCCGTTTATCATCGGACGAGTATTTATCTATGTAGCGGGAGACATCCATGTGCTCATCGAGATGAGTGATCCCTTTTACGAAATCCGGCACAACCATGAGAGGATTGAAGCAGCGAGGACGCGATCCAGGGCTGCACAAAATGATCCCATCAGCTGCCTTTGGATAACGCGCAGACATGTAGCAAGCCACCGTCGCACCGACACTTTCGCCAATGCAAAATACCGGCAATCCTGGGTAGGTGGAGCGTGTTTTATTCAAAAGCTCCCCGAGATCATCAGCGCTCTTATTGTAATCAACGCGAAAATTAGGCTGACCAGCAAATGCTTTGTAGTAGCGTTCTCCGTGTCCGCGAAGATCAAGCGCGATAAAGACGAAGCCTTGCTGCACCAAATGCTGTGCCAACACGCCGAAGCTGCCAGCATGCTGAGTGGTTCCATGAACTGCAACAATCACTGCCTTTGGTGGCTTAGTTGCATCACGCCATCTAAATATATGCAGCTTGCGCGAATTCTCTATCAACTCTTTGGCTGTGCCGGAATATTCAACCTTTGGAGCAGTCGGCAATACAGCCTTGGAGATGTAGCCGTTATATTTCTCTTTCTTCTTGGAAGCACTTTCCGATTCTTTATCATCTAGTGGCTTGGACGAATCTGCAAGCTCGGTGGGAGGAACTTCCAGCCGTTCCGACGGCACTTTGGATTCTGACTTAACGACTCTTTCGTGCTTCTTCGCAAACACGGGTACTGGATTTGCGCTCATCAATGTGACAGACAACAGTATCAAACCGGTCCTTGCCAAGCGGCCTTGCATAGCAAAATAATCCAGAGCTAATCTGCTGGATTTGCAAGCTCTAGATTGTCCCTGCCCCATCCTCACGAACTAGTAGAACCCCCATTCATCCAATCCAAACAATCAAAGTCTTTGTGGGCCACCGCCCATCTTACTTTCCACTTACCTGACCGAGAGATCGCTCATGACAATCACGCGGTATGGCACTAATAGCGGGAAGAACTGCGCTTGATATCTTTATACTACGTGGTTCCTGTCAACGTCATTGCATTTATATCATCTAGCGCCGAGCCGGAGCTAGATTTTCTGAGACTGGTTTGACTTGAGGAGCTTTCGCCAAAAAGCTTATATACAACACTATATCAAATCTTCTTAAAGCAAGACAGCTCTCATCTGCTCTTTTCAAAGAAAAACGAAAGCTGTCCCGCCCATAGGTAATAAAACGCTCCGCATGCTCCCGCAGCCATCTGCGCCTGCGCATAGTCCGCTTAGAACAGGAGGCTCAGGGTACCTGCGTCCTACGCTGAGATCAGCTTAAACGCCAAGGAGTTCTACGTCGAACACGAGGGTTGCGCCGCCCGGAATAACGCCCGGAACGCCGCGGGTTCCATATGCTAAATCAGATGGGATAACCAGACGGCGTTTTCCACCGACTTTCATGCTGGAGACGCCTTCGTCCCAACCCTTGATTACCTGTCCGACTCCCAATGCGAATTGGAACGGACTTCCGCGATCGACCGAACTATCGAATTTGGTTCCATCTGTTAGCCAGCCGGTGTAGTGAACGGTGACTTGTTTCCCTTTTGTCGGGCTTGCGCCTTCTCCTACCTTCTGCTCTTCATATTGCAAGCCTGAGGGCGTGGATACTAGATTTGCCGTATTCAAGTTCATTTGACGTTCCTCTAAAGTACGTCCATTAGAATATCAAACCGGCAAACAAAGCAAATTCGAATCTCCGGTTAAGGGCTCCTCTGAGAACGCCCGGCGGTTAAGCGTTGTGCCGGTCCGTCGACGACTGATTCAGCCGAGAATCAGCATTCGAATAATTCAATGTTTCATCAGAAAATAAGATATCATCCGAAACTAGCGGAAGACAGAAGGAGCTTGCAGGGGATTCAGAGCATTCGAACGCCTTTGTGTTGAGAAGA
The DNA here is from genome assembly GCA_021732085.1 of Candidatus Obscuribacterales bacterium. GTDB lineage: Bacteria > Cyanobacteriota > Vampirovibrionia > Obscuribacterales > Obscuribacteraceae > JAIEPM01. Next base: position 78,181 of record JAKFVQ010000006.1, read on the forward strand.
TGTGGACCGAATGTCGTAGCGTGGACCACCAAGGGGCTTGCAATTACAGAGAAGTCGAAGAAGCGGCTATTGCAAGCGGAGAATGGACGGGAGCATCGAGCTTATTGAATTAAGCCGGTACAGTAATGAGTAAAGCACTGGTCATTAGCACAAATAGCGGACTGTTCTGCCCTCAGGGGAATTTTTACATCGATCCCTGGCGAGCTGTGGACTACGCATTGATAACGCACGCTCACTCGGATCACGCGCGCAGCGGAAGCAAAGCTTATTTGACCAGCAAAAGCGGTCAACACGTTTTACGCGCGCGACTGGATCCCGGTGCCGTCGTGGAAAGCGTCCCATACGGCAAACAAATCACAATCAATGACGTAACGGTATCATTCCATCCTGCCGGACACGTGCTTGGATCTTCGCAAATTCGAATCGAGCACAAGGGCGAAATTTGGGTCATTTCCGGCGATTATAAAACCCAGCCCGATCCTACCTGCCAACCGTTCGAATCCATAAAATGTCAAACGTTCATTACTGAATCTACATTCGGTCTTCCTATTTACCGTTGGCCGTCTGCACAGGAAATCGAACAAGAAATAAATACATGGTGGCAAAAAAACAGGGATGAGGATCGCGCCAGCGTAATCTTTGCCTATTCTTTTGGGAAAGCGCAACGCATAATGTCCATCGTAGATAAAAGCATCGGGCCCATATTTGTCCATGGTGCTGTGCACAAGCTGAACGAACAGTACACCGCCTCCGGTGTCACGCTTCCAGAAGCGAAGTATGTTGGAGAGCTGGAAAAGAAAGCTGACTTCAAAGGTGCATTAATCGTGGCTCCGCCGGCTGCTTTTGAGAGCGCCTGGACAAAGCGGTTCGGTGACTATTCCTCGGCATACGCATCCGGTTGGATGAGAGTACGGGGAAATCGCCGACGCCAATCAATCGATCGCGGATTTGCATTGTCGGATCACGCCGATTGGAATGGGCTTCTGCAAGTAATCAATGCAACGGGTGCAGACGAAGTGATCGTGACACACGGATTTAGCCAGCCACTGATCAGGTACCTGAAGGAAACAGGCAAGAAAGCACGCGGATTTAAAACTGAATACAAAGGAGAAGAAAGCGAGCTGGCAGTTGCCAACGAAAAGTTAGCTGAAGCACGTGACCAAGACATTGAAGCAGATTCGATATCTCTGGAAACCGGCGAGGCCGAAATTATCAATGAGAGCGAGAAATGAAAGACTTCGCTTCCCTATTTGCCGACCTAGATGGCACCACAAAAACGAATGAGAAGGTCTCTGCTCTCAAGCGCTATTTCGGAAAGGTGTCAAAGTCCGAAGCCGCCTGGGCTGTTTATTTTCTGACAGGACGCCGGATCAAACAATTGGTTAAATCCGGACAGCTTGCACGCTGGGCGGTCGATGAAGCGCAGATCCCAGATTGGTTATTTGATGATTGCTACGATATGGTCGGCGATCTCGGTGAAACAATTGCGTTGATTCTCCCATCGACTGACGCGCATGCAGAGGGATCGCTCGATTATTGGATCGAGGAAAAAGTGCACAAGCTGCGCGGGGCCAGCGAGCTCACACAAAAAGCCATTGTCTTGGAAGCTTGGAACAATTCAAGCGATCTTGAACGTTTTTTGTTCAACAAATTACTAACTGGAGCCTTTCGGGTAGGAGTCTCGCAGCAGCTCATAGTCAAGGCTCTGGCTGAGTTCTCGGGAATTGAGGCCAGAATCATATCCCAGCGCTTGATGGGAGATTGGAATCCCACACCTGAATTCTTTGAAAAATTGATTGATACCGATGGCGGTAGCGCCGATCTAAGCAGACCCTATCCCTTTTATCTTGCATTTCCGCTAACGGAAAACGAAACACTGCTCTTGGGACCGGCTCCGAATTGGTTTGCTGAATGGAAATGGGATGGAATTCGCGCTCAGCTCATTAAACGAAACAACGAAATTACGATCTGGTCACGCGGCGAAGAATTGCTTACCGATCGTTTTCCGGAAATCGTGGAGGAAGCCGCCGGATTGAAAGATGGAGTAGTGCTCGATGGAGAAATACTTCCCTTCAAAGAAGGCGACGTACTGCCATTTCAAATGCTTCAAAAAAGGATAGGCAGAAAAAATCTCAGCAAAAAAATCCTAGACGAGATTCCAGTTGTCTTTATGGCTTACGACATACTTGAAGAAGACAGTAAAGACTTGCGCGATGAACCGCTGCGCGTCCGGCGTGAGCGGCTCGATCATGTCCTGAGCACTAGAGACAAAGTCGAGTCGCAACAAGAGTTCATGCAATTGCAACTGTTTGCACCCTGCATGACTCAGCTCAGCCCAGCTTTGCGAGTGAGCCCAACTATGCAAGCACATTCCTGGGAAGAAATGAAAACAATCCGTGATACGGCATCAGCCATGAAAGTGGAAGGTCTGATGTTGAAGCATCGCGAATCGAAGTATGGAACGGGAAGACAAAAGGGATTTTGGTGGAAGTGGAAAGTAGATCCTTTCACAATTGATACTGTGATGGTTGCGGCACAGCCTGGACATGGAAAGCGAGCCGGATTGTTTACGGATTACACGTTTGCTGTTTGGCAAGGCAACGAGTTAGTTCCAATTGCCAAAGCCTACTCGGGATTAACCGATGAGGAGATAAAAAGGGTTGATGCCTTCGTAAGAGAGAACACCACAGGTCGCTATGGTCCATTGCGCACCGTCAAACCAACGCAAGTTTTTGAACTTGCTTTTGACGGATTGCAGGCTTCGACTCGGCACAAATCCGGAATAGCTTTGCGCTTTCCAAGAATACTACGCTGGCGTTTCGACAAGCCTGTAGCGGAAATCGACAGCGTGGATAGTGTTTCAAAGCTTATACCGCAAACACATTACCCAAATGGATTCTGAAAACTTCCACCAGGCGAAACTTGCCTGAGCTGTGGCAAATTATTTTCCAAATGGAAGATCGGAGCGTGCAGCTCCAGGAAGCAGAGTTACCACTTGGGTCGCAAAGAATAATATCCATTAGGGAAGGACGGGGCAACCTGCTCCCATCCGCTCAGGTATCTAGAATACACAGATTGGCGCTTTCTTGCTAAACCAATCTTCTCGTCCTCACTCATCCCTTGCGGATCGAGCAGTTCCCGTTTAGCTAATTCACGATAGTAGTCATCGTTGCTAAATTGGCGTTTACTAGCTAAATCAGCAATCTCCTCTTTGCTCATTCCATTTGGATCGAGCAACTCCCTTTTAGCCAGCTCACGATAATGATCGTCATCTCGGAACTGACGTTTGCTAGCTAAATCAGCCTTCTCCTCTTTGCTCATTCCATCTGGATCAAGGAATTCCCGCTTTGCCATCTCCCGATAACGATCGTCGTCCCGAAACTGGCGTTTGCTTGCTAAGTCTGCCCTCTGCTCGGCGGTCATGCTCGCTGGATCCAGCCGTTCTTGCTTAGCCAGATCGCGATAATGCCCATCCTTAGGAAACTCCTGCCAGCTCTTGAGCGCGGACTGATCCTCCTTGCTCAACTCCGGTGCATGCCCAAACTCGGCAGCTCTTTGCCTGTCACATAGTTTGTCGAACTCATCTTCCTTTCCTGGAGCATGCGCTCCTTCAGAAGCTTCCGTCCTCACATCAGGGCATTCAGTCCTAAAAGACCTATCTCTCTCCAACTCAGCCATTACATTTACTCCTGCGATACGCCCACCCTTATGACAATGAAAACACTGGCATAATGCAAATAGCGTGCAAAGCCGGAATGGCTGACTATAAAATAATTCCAGTTGTGGGAATTAGAAATAGACCGAGTACAGTTGGGACGACTCTTAGGCGATTACTTTTTCTCAGAGTCTTGCAAGAGTTTGAAGACCTGGCGCCTGATGCCATCGATCTTCTGCATATCGTCGTGAAGCAAAACGGCTTCCTTTGCGATAGTCATATTTTTCATCGTCTTCAATTCTTTGCTCATATTGAGCAAATTCATGTAGCGCGTCCGCGCATCAGCAAATAGCGGTCGGATGGTATCGAGTAATGCTGTACCTTCGGTTCGAACACCGGGCGGTAACTGCAATCCATCTGTTAAGCTCGCGAAGATGGGGATCAATTTTCCGATTTGGTCCATGTAGTAATCCATCCACTTTTCCCGAATAGGAAGATAGGGACCGATTGCCATCATACCTGATGGATCCGGCAGTGCCGGAATAATGATACTGCCGACCACATCAGGGTCGCCTACGGAGATGTAGTTTTGTCTGGTGCATTCACCCATCAGCTCGAGGCTAGCACGCTGCATCTTTTTCAAGGAGTCGCCCATCTGACGCAAACCTTCTGCGGCCTCTACATCGAGAGCTTTCACTGAACCTTGCAAAGCAGCTCCATCGCTGCCATTTGCTGCAGCAGAGCTTGCACTTGTGCTAGAGGGCGAGGATGCCGCAGAATCGGAGTTGGCATCAGCAGCTATTGCAGAAGGCACCGCAGATAGTGCCATCAAGAGAGAAACCCATTTAGACTTTTGCGATCTCAGCATTCCTTTTCCTCATTTATAAACATACATTCACGGATAACATCTATTTCCATTGCGCCCCATAGATCTGGGAAAGATCTTTCTTCAACTCCCTTTATGCTCGGTCGGGCGGTGACCAGCAGCTGGTAGCGGACGTCCGGAGGGACAACATTCCGGTCGGCAGGACGAAACACTTCCGGCGTTTGCGTTTACCGACTGCGTAACTACCAGGTCTCGAATCATCTCTATGAACAGAGGATGCCCCCCTGCAGTTCGAGCTCTGACGAAGTTCAAGCCGATTTCATCAGCAACAGCTCTTGCTTCAGTGTCCAAATCGTAGACAACTTCCATGTGATCGGAGACAAATCCAATTGGCTGAACTATTACATTTGCCGCTCCACGCGCTTTAATTGAATGCAAGTAATCACAAACGTCCGGTTCAAGCCACGCTTGCGTGGGCGGCCCACTGCGACTTTGAAAAACAAGATCAAAATTTTCCTGACCCACAGCAGAGGCAATTTTTGTGGCAGTCTCCATTAATTGATTTTTGTATTCACAACCGTCTGCCATCGCAACAGGAATGCTGTGCGCAGAAAATGCCAGCGAGAAATGATCGCTGTTCACTTTTGCAATCGCGTTTTTTAACTGGGCAACATTTGCTTCAATAAAGAGTGGATGCGCGTAGAATGGCGGAATTTTATCGACCTGCGGAGCACCATCGCCTAGCTCATTTCGAGCGCGTTCAATATCTTCGATGTATTGCCGACAGCTTGAAAAAGATGAATAAGCAGATGTCGCAAAAGAAATTGCACGCTTTATGCCATCGCGGCGCATTTCTTCAAGCGTATCTTTCAGGTAAGGCTTCCAATTACGGTTGCCCCAATAAACGGGCAAATTTGGACCTTGCAAGGCTAGTAACTCCTTCAAGTCCGCAATAATCTTTCGATTGTGCGCGTTTATTGGGCTGACACCACCAAAGATTTCATAATGGTGAGCGACCTCTTTCAGTCGCTCCTCCGGAATGTTTCGGCCACGGGTTACGTTCCGCAAGAATGGCATGACATCTTCCACCCCCTCCGGACCACCGAAAGACTGAATCAAAATTGCATCATATGACGTTGAGTTCATGGTGGGGAGCCTGCCTTGTGATATCAATTTGGCGTTAGCAAGGAAAACAATAAAATGCAAAGAGGACTGAGCACGCTAATCGCCTGGGTTATTTTAACCGGGAGCGGCTTCGCATCTCCAGTATCAGCTGCAGATGCACGCTGGGCAGGCTATCTGCTGGATCGGTCCTGCGCCGAAAACTGCGTGAACCAGGGCTTTGGGGTTGACTTCGCCTCAACGCATAAAAAAGAATGTGCACTAAACGAGTCGTGCAGCAAAGCAGGCTACTCGATTCTCAGCAAGGGACAATGGTTTCAGCTCGATAAAAAAGGAACCGAGATCGCAAAGAAGCTTCTTGAAAAGAGCAAAAGCGACGAAGGGCATTTTGTGGTTGTGACCGGGGTTCTAAATAAGAATGCGACCCAAAAAGGCACAGAAGCTGCATCAAAGAAAGATGCAGCTTCGAACAAGAGTGAGATTGCTGTTTCGACGATGCGTGAAGTAGAGCATCAATAGCGCGTTCGCGTAGGGGGCTAATACACCTGCGCACAAGTATGCGCACTAAGCAACCCGTAGCGAATCTCTAATCCGCTTCAGCTTCCGCCTATCGGTGGCGGCGCTGCTGCTGCTGAGGCTGGTGTTGTTGCCACTGTCTATGCTGCTGCTGATGTGGATTAAATTGTGGTCTGTGCTGTTGCCACTGCTGCTGCTGTTGCTGTCTATGCTGCTGCCACTGCTGATGTGGTTGCTGTTGCCACTGTGGTCTGTGTTGTTGTTGCCACTGTTGCTGTTGATGATGCTGTTGCCATTGTGGTCTATGCTGCTGCTGTTGTTGATGCTGCCAACGCTGCTGCCACTGCTGTTGTTGTTGCCATTGCTGCTGTTGTTGCCAACGTTGTTGCTCTTGCTGGCGTTGCCACTGCTGCTGCTGCCACTGTTGTTGTTGCCATTGCTGCTGTTGCCATTGCCTGTTGTCGTATTGATTTCGGTAGTTATAGTTGTCGTAGTGGCCGCGACCGCCACCAAGAATCCGGCCGAGCACCATTCCGCCAATCACGGAACCGATGTTTCCACCATTGAAGATATTGCCACCGTAGCTATCGTAACCACCGCGACGACCATACTGATCGTAGCCGCCCCAACGGTCATAGCCACCGCCATAGCGATCGTAGCCACCACCGTAGCGGTCATAACCGCCATAACCGCATGTATTCCAGCCTGAACGGCAAGAATTATACATGCCACCACGGTTCATGACGCCGCCAAGGACCGCCGATAGAATCTGCACTCCCATCTGAGCAGCAAAACGTCCGTCATCGCGACGACGATACTGCTGGTCATACTCATAATCATAATTAGGTTGACGCTGAGGCTGTGGCTTCGGAACGCAGCGCGTCTCCTCTGCACAGGGCTGCGGCGTGGTGCGCCGACGTACCGTGCTCTGGTCACCGCCAAAAGTATCGTTCTGCTCGATAACAACCCGGCTCGTGTCTACACGACTGTTGTCTTTTTCAAAACGTCCACCGTACGAAGGCGCCGGTATATCTGGCACCTGAATAATCGATCTCCCGCCAAGGTAATCCAGTGAGTCCAAACCAGGATCGACGAATTGCTGCGTGCGACTCTCTGCTCGGTCAATTTTATCCATAGAAGGAATTCTCCTAACGCGGAAGCTGTAAGCCCAGCGCCCCCTAACCCATAACTCAATATTGAATCCTTTCCTGTACGGTTGAACAATGGGAATACTCCCCCTTGAGCCCGGCCGAAGTGCGGGAAACCGTAACGGCAAGAGACGGTAAGTTTTGTGTGAATCGAGAATTGACGGCAGTTTTAGACTTCGCCTGGTCCCAGACCAGCACATTAAATGTAGTTAGGCGCCGGCCGTTTAATCTCGGACTATGCGATCTCAAATAGCTGCTTCACGACCCGGCAAAATCGGACGAAGGTAGATGTTCAAAGTCAAGTGGAATTTAAGTTCCATCGAGTTTCTACCAAGCCGCCCGTATGCACCTTTAATTTCCGCCCGCTCCCCAGGACCTCTTTGCGACTGGCATTTTTACACTCCCAAACGAGCCAGAATTTGAGCTTAAAAAAGGACAGGGCGCCTCCAAGTTAGCTTGCGAACAGCACCGCCAAGTAAACATGCACTCAATGCCAACGCAAAAACAGACCCACTATCAAAATCGAATAATTGACATCTATTTTTTATGCCGTATAAGGCATATTCCTGGCCAGGATCTCTTATACGATTTGTTTGACAACTGTTTTTTATTCGAATTTCACTCTTAGCAATGTCCTCTGTTATCGATCTGGTAATCAGGCACCCCGGTTAGCTCTCTCTTGGTTAACGAACAAGAAAGCCAACGGCTGAGCTTCAGGCAAGTCATGGTGCTAGAATGCAGCTTGTTGTGCCTGCCCGATGGAGGGGCTTGATGAAATCGCGATTTGCAGCCTTGACTAGACTATCAGCGCTTTTAGGGTTGTGTTTTTTCTCGGCTTCGGCAGCTTTTGCCGAGAACGGCTGGGCTGTTACCCAAATGTCTAAAGAGGCGTCTCTTTCAGGGAGCCTAACCTTATATATAACTCCCAGCGGAATGAGATCCATGGATCCCAAAAGCGGGCTGAACATGTTCACAAAGGGTCCAAACTGGACAATTGCAATTTTCAATGACAAGACAAAGCGGATTTATCAAAGCCCCTTACAGACATGGCTGATGTCGTTCAAACAAAGAGGTCTCTCCGGGCGATTTGACGGAGCGACTTGGAGACGAGGCAAGGAAGGCGTAATCGGAGGCGTCAGGGCCTACGAATTTGTCATGGACCATCCGCCACCGATCAGAACGAATGCAAAAACATTAAATGGAAAAATGGCGAAGTTCGGCGGACTGAGTTCAGCCACCATGTGGGTTGCAGCTGACATTGCCACGCCACCGCAGGTCTCCGATCTATTGTCCAAACTCTACGGAGTTCCTGACTGCCAGCGCATCCCGTTGCGTGTGACCATGACTGAAATTGGCAAGCCACCAAAAGTAGCCGTGGATACGGTGCGCGTCGCACAAGTAAACGTGCCCGACAGCGTATTCGGTCTACCGCGCGGATATCAACCTGTTAGACAGGACAGCGAAATCTTCATCGACAAGGAAAGTATGGATACGCTGGACGAGATGATGAAGGACCTCGACGCGCCAAGCACTCCACGAAGGCCACCAATTCGCCGCTAGTATAACGGTCCGCGGCGAGAATTAGAGCGCAGCTAGTGGGAGCGCAAGCTTCCAGCCTGATACGACTGTAGCGACTCTCAACACAAGCGCCGGTTGCAGCAGGCTCAGGAAGCAAAGTGCTTCAATCGAGTGCGACCCAATCGCACAAAGGAAAGCAGCCCCGAACAAAGCTCCCCCTGCGACCGCCGGCGTCTGGACGCCTTCCTATTGCATCGAGAATATTTTCCCAAGCAAAACAGATTCGGCAGAGTGGGAGCGGCTTCAACGCCAGCGAAAGTCTCTATATACCGCGAAGAATCCGGATATATTTTGTCACTTTCATTGATCTAATTCGTTGAGTGAAAGCATCCTGACGTATCAATTATTTCGACGCATCGATTCCTAACATCGATCTGCGATCAACGGATCGAGTTACCACTTAGCGACTTTGCGCTCCGGCAGCGGATGCACCTGAATAAACTCATCATACTTCCCACGGAAATCCACCAGTCCATTTGGAGTAAATGCAACTATTCGCGTCGCCACTTCGGAAACGAGGTCTCTGTCATGTGATACCACAAACACATTTCCAGGGAACGCACTAAGTCCTTCAGCAAGAGCGGACACTGATTCCAGATCAAGGTGATTGGTCGGCTCATCCATAACGAGAATAGGCTTTTTGAGCAGCATCATCCTGGACAATAACAATCGGGCTTGCTCACCACCGGAAAGTCCTTCCGTCGGCTTGTTCGAATCTTCTCCGGAGAAAAGCATCCGGCCCAAAAGTCCGCGGACGTGTTGTTGCCCTTCCCCAGTCTCAAACTGCATCATCCAATCGAGAACAGTCATTCCTTTTTGAATGATATGAGTATGGTCCTGCGGATAATAATTCCATTCTGCTCCGAATCCCCACTGGATTGAGCCAGCATCCGGCTCAATCTCGCCTATGATCGCCCTGATAAGAGTTGTTTTTCCAACACCGTTCGGACCAATTATCGCGACTTTCTCGCCCCTCATAATTTCAAGATCAAAGTCCTTGAACAAATGCAAATCGCCAAACGATTTACTAAGTCCGCGTATTTGTACCGTTTCCTTTCCAGCCGGCTTTTCCTGCTCAAAGCGAAGAAACGGACGTTGAATATTCGATCGTTTCAGTTCGGTCAAGCCAAGGCGCTGAATCTCTTTCCGTCGTGACTGAGCTTGACTGGCTCGCTGACCCGATCCGAAACGAGCGACGAATTCTTGCAATTGTGCAATTTTCTTCAATCGATCTCGATTGCTTGATTCAATTTGCTGACGTGCTTGGACCTTCTGTCCGACCATGTCGTCGTAATTGCCAGTATAAATGATGATTGTTTGATAGTCGATGTCAGCGATATGAGTACAGACTGCATTGAGGAAATGCCTGTCGTGTGATATCACAACCAGCGTCCCTTTGTAGTCGATGAGAAACTCTTCCAAGAAGTGAATCGTATCGAGGTCCAAGTGATTGGTAGGTTCATCTAAAAGAAGCGCATCTGGTTCGCCGAAAAGCGCTTGGGCCAGAAGTACTCGGAACTTGTAATCTGTCGCCAACGTAGACATTAGATCGCTATGCTGAGCTTCCGGTATTCCGATCCCTGTCAGGATCTCACCAGCCTCGAACTCGGCCATATAGCCATTTTCATCAGCAATTACTGTTTCCAATTCAGTTAAGCGGTTTATTTCAGCGTCCGTATGCGACGCCTTTTCACTTAGTTTGTCTCGCTCTTGGATAGCATTCCATAGCAACTTGTTACCCATAATAACCGTGTCAATTATGCGGCAATCATCAAAGGCGAACTGGTCCTGCCTGAGGATGCCGACCTTGCGAGGCCGCCCAATAATGCCATTATTTGTCGGCTCATCCTCTCCGGTGAGGATTCGCATGAACGTCGATTTTCCAGCCCCATTTGGACCAGTCAATCCATATCTGTTGCCAGGATTGAAGCCGACGTTGACATTTTCAAAGAGGACACTTGTGCCGAAGCTCTTGGTGACGTTGTTTACAGTAATCATATTAGTAAGGTGCTGAACAGAACCTGGATATTATACCTGGATAAGCGTCCGCTCTGCTGCCAATGCCGTATCATATAATGCCAACAGGGTGGGACGATGACAAATCGTAAGAGAAAACGGAGAAAAGAGCGGGCTGCCCAACTGGCGCAAGCAGCTCGGAACGCCTCCGCCGAGACTCGATATAAGAAAGCCGCGGACTTAGTCGAGTCCACGAAGTCCGCTGGCAGCAACGGCTCTCCAGAAAACTCAAGAGAAGAAGAAGATCCTCCCTCCCGGATAGACGGTCCGCACGATTCTGCGCCAGAACAAAAGGCTGTCGAGACTGAGCAAGACAAAAGCTCTGATAACGGTAAGGGTACCGACAGTGAGAAAGATCCGGAAAGAGATCTAGGCAAAGATTCACATAAGCAGGTCGCCAACACCGAGGACAAACAAGTCCACGAAAAAAACAAAGAGCCTGCTCAATCCACCGCGGAGCAAACCGGATCAGAAACTCCCACGCAAAACGCAAGCGAACCGAGCTGTTCACCAAACGAAGCTGTTTCATATTCAGAGGAACGACATCTGGTTGAAATATTGAACCGCGTCTTCTCCGAACTCGACAAAAATCACGATAACGTTTTAAGTCGCCCTGAAATCGACATGGCTGTAATTGATAAACATCTTGAAGCTCAAGATGCCGTTGCCGTAGCAGTACTCAAGTCCAGCTTTGAAGAAATAAAAGAGTTGCACAAGGAAGGCTGGTTCGCCAGATTCGCCAAAAAGGACGGCGTTACACTTGCGGATCTGTTGGCGTTCGAACAAGTGGTCATGATGGAAGGTCAGGCAGTTAAACGCTCGGATCACGAAATGATGCGCGAAACCGTGCGCATTACTACAAGACATGCACAACGGGCATTGCGCGCCCATCGCAAGCTTTATGCCAACATGGACGAACCGGAGAAAAGCATACGACCAGAAGCAATTCGTCAAGGCATTGTTGGTGACTGCTATTTTCTTTCCGCGCTTGCATCAATTGCTTCAACAAATCCAGCCATGATCAAATGGATGATCACTCCTTTAGAAGATCACTATTATCAGGTTGTTTTTGCCGGATGTATGGACGCACCAGTCGTGGTAGAAGAGCCCACAGCTGTGGAACTAGCGCTTTATGCGAAAGTCGGTGAGTATGGAATGTGGCCCGCGGTGATTGAAAAAGCCTATGGACTTTTTCTTCAGCAACATCGCCACATTAAAACAGTGATACCAGCTGCGGCGGCAGATGCAGCAGAAAGCGTTTATGAAGCATTCGATCTGTTAACCGGCCAGATGGGACATTGGGAAGCGCTCCCGCTGCTCTCTAACGAGAAATTGAAAGAACTTCTCGACTCCGCTTTCAAGGAGCGCCGCGCTGTTGCCGCAGCAACGCCACCAGGAAAAGGCGGATATACAAGCGAATCAAAATTACCTGCCCAGCACGCATTTAGCGTACTAAAATGGAATCCGCGAAAAGAAGAAATCACTCTGCGAAATCCCTGGGGCAGAGTTAGCGACCAATGCTCTATCTTCGAGAACGCAGACGGTATTTTTACCATAAACGTCAATCTATTCCGCCGTAATTTCATCGCCCTCTACTACGAAGATTGGGCACCAGATGAAAACTACGACGACAGCGACTTGCCTATCTAACGGGTGCCTAGCCATCCTGCAGATTCTAACTCCGTCAGAGAGACTGCGGATATCGCACAGGGGGCGAAGGCATTGCGAATGGGAGCGAAGGCATCCTGCCGATTCTAACTCCGCGAATGAGAGCGCGAACTCCCCGAATAGGAGTCAAACAAAATGGCGGGCTGCTAACCGTCGGCTGACAAGTGACGGTCAGCGAGCCGTCAAAATCTGCTAAAAATGACGGTCAGGAAACCGTCAGCTGCCAGGGCATGTCCATTGCGATTGAACAGCGAAAAAAACTTGGCCCAACCATGCATGAAGACACCTTGCGTGAGCCCGCATTAATTTTACGGGGATTACCCCCACCTGACCGCTATTCCTCCCCCTGACACCAGCGGCGCTAGCACCCATAATCGAGGCGCGAGAACAATATTGACCGCCATGCTGCTAGAAGTACCAGAGAACAACGCATCCAAACAGGTGCGCGACTTCGCAAATCACTTTGCCGAGAGCGCATTCCTCTCCCCCGCCAAGGGTGCATATCAGCTCGTCCAAAAAAGCACGAACGGCATCTTACCAGAACTCGAGATCAGGAAAACCGAGGCCCAGACAACTGGGGCGGTGCTAGGCGAGCTAGCGGGCACAGGGGTCGTGTTCGCTGCATCGTGGCTGCTGACTCGAAAAGCCTTCAACGCAGCCGGTATCAATCCGAACTTGCCAAGCTCGCTGGTTGGTAAATCAGCGGTCGCCGGATTTGAAATGACAGCTACCGGCACACTCGTGGGAGCATTGCATCCCGTCGATTCAAATAAGGATTTCTGGTCCAGCAAGGCAGACCAAACGGCATACTTTGCAGTAACCTCTGGGCTCTATGGTGCCAGCTGGAAAGCAATGTCCGCCTCTGGTAAATTCGGACTTGAAGGCGAACGCACACTTAAACAAGCCATCGCTATGAACAGCACCGCAGGTGGTGCAGCCGGAGCCTTCGACTCATTCCTTCGCCATGGAATTATAGATAAACGCCTTCCCACGGCAAGCGAAGTCGCAAAATCAACGGCACAGTTCGCCGTCATTGGAGCAGGCTTCGGTGTCGCCGAAATTGTTGCCCCGAGAATGCTGGGCCAAGCCTTCGATACGAAGCCAAAATCTCAAGCTTTCGAGAAAGAGATTCGCCTCAACCTATCAATGGACACGCGCCCGGACGGGCGTTCGACGCTGCCGTTCACCGAGGCTGGTGCAAATGCATCAGCAGAATCAAAGGCTATCGTCACCCAGCTCGCCGATTTTCCATTGCCTTCATTCAGTAAAATGACCACACCAAAAGTTAGCCCTGACAAAGCCATTAGCAGTGGCGCACTTGATCAATCCTTCAAATACGTCACAAATGGAGTGGTAGAAGGGAAGCTGGTTGACGGTGTAAGGCTTGCTACTGTGAACGACTCAAAAGGACTTTCTTCGATCGGATTTCCGGTTGAACGAGTTGAAAGATTTATTGTCGTGGATAAATCATCTGATCCCGCGTTGCAAGCCGCAATAGAAGACGCGGTTCAACGCTTCGGCAAATTGAAAATGAATGGCGAACAAACGCAGAGGTTAACCAACTACGTCAGTGATTTGATGAACCGGTACAAGCTTCCAGCGGCAGCATTAGATGACGCGTACGTAAACATGTTGAACCGCAACACAGACGGTTTAATTCCGCTGGGGGCATTCATCTGTAGAGGTTCCGGTGTCTGCTTGCCACGAGCAGCCCTGTTAAAAGCAATCGGAGACGAGCTCGGAATGACAGTGCGAATGCGCGAAGGATTCGTCGGAATCAAGAAACCTCAATCTCACGTCTGGACCGAGTTCGATCTAGGTCAAGGATTCAAGGTCTACGACCCAATGCATCCTCCCAATCCACTCTTCCGCTACGTGAGCACAAAACACTAAGCATGCAAAAGACTGGGAGTTCAATGAACTCTACTGAAATTATCTTTGAAGTTGCGGAATCGCTCGACGGCGGTTTTGAAGCTCGTGCATTAGGACAGTCAATTTTCACGCGGCTGAAACATATGAAGAGCTGAAAGAGAACATTCGAGATGCGGTGCGTTGCCACTTCGATGATGAAGAAGCTCGTCCAAAGGTAATTCGGCTCCATGTGGTCAGAGATGAGCTTATCTCTGCTTGAAAATTCCAAGGGACATTTCTGGAAAAGAATTTGCCAAGTTGCTTAGCCGCTTCGAATATAGATATGTGCGGCAAACTGGAAGTCACATGCGCTTAAGCAGCTCTTTCAAAGGCACTGAACACCTTATCACGATTCCAGATCATGAGAATCTGAAGATCGGCACCTTATCAGCTATATGAGTGAAATTGCTGCTTATTTGGAACTCGAAAAACTCGAGTTAATAGATGTCTTGTTTAGTTAGATCTACATCTATTCTGGATCGCTGACCATTTTCATGATTTTGATATCGGTTGGGCAGGCGAAAAGTTCGTCGGCGAGGCTGCGCAGATGGCGGAAGTGGGGTGTTTCGAAATGGTGTTCGAGCGCCATTTTGCTGACCCAATTTTCATAGAACAGGAATGTGCTCTTGTCAGTTTCGTCAACATGCAAGTCGTAGTTGATGCAGCCCTTTTCTTTGCGCGTCTCCTCGACCATAGTCATGAGCTCTTTTTTGACCCGATCTTCCATGCCGTCCTTGGCTGTGAGCTTAGCAACGACTGTAACCTTCTGCATGGCAACCTCCTGGTTATGCAAGGACTTATGGCTTCCAGAACCCATGGATTATAAAATACGTTGAGCAAGTTCTGATTGCTTGACGAGGTCTTTTCATGAAATCTGCATTTCCCTTACTGCTTTCGGCTCTTCTTGTCTTGACAGGCACTAACAGAGTAATAGCCGCCGACCAAACCCATGCCGATATCCTCATGGTCAATGGTGCCGTCTATACGATGGATTCTGGACGGCGCTGGGCGCAAGCAATCGCAATTGCAAATGGGCGAATAGTATTTGTCGGCACTGATCAGGATGCGACAAAATACGCTGGCTCGCTCACAAAACTTGTGAACTTAAATGGCAAGATGGTGCTGCCGGGATTCATCGACTCGCACATTCATCCGGTTCAAGGAGCTCTCGAAGAACAAGCTTGTTATCTCGGCGATTTCGAAAAAGCAGAATCAATTGACAAAACAATAACGGAATACGCGCAAGCTCACAAAGACCTGGATTGGGTAATCGGCTCCGGATGGTCTTTGCCGATCTATGGACCTAATGGACCAAAGAAAGAGGCGCTCGACAAGTTGGTGCCTGACAGACCGGCATTTTTCATCTCACAAGACGGACACTCAGGATGGGCGAATTCGAAAGCGTTGGAAAAAGCTGGTATCAACAGTTTCAGCCCCGATCCGCCAAACGGCAGAATTGAGCGAGATGCAGATGGAAGAACTCCCTCTGGAACACTGCGAGAAGGAGCTGTCGAACTGGTTGAAAAAGTTGCACCGCACCCGACAGAAGATCAGGAGCGCCAAGCTGCACTGGATGTACAAAAGAAGTTGAACAAACTTGGCATTCTTGCAGTTCAAGATGCATCAGTTGGTGAAAGTACGCTCAAAACTTATGCAGCATTGGATGACGCCAATTTACTGACGATGCGGGTAAGCGCCTGCATGACGCTGCATCCGGAAAAGGGTCCACAGCAAATTGAGACATTCAAAGAATGGCGCAGTAAATACGATGGCGATCTGCTCAGCGCGCGGGCGGTGAAGATATTTTCCGATGGGGTCGTTGAAACGAAAACAGCCGCGATGCTAGATCCCTATGTCGGCGGCGACGCTAAAGATATAGGAATTCTGAATTACACACCTGGGCAATTGAAATGGTTTGCCACAAAACTAGATGCAGCCGGATTCCAGATCCACACACACGCCATCGGAGATCGCGCCGTGCGTTGCGCACTGGATGCGCTTGAGACTGCGCAAAAGGTAAACGGCAAAACAAACAAGATGCACCACATCGCCCATCTTCAGATTGTTCATCCGGACGATATTCCTCGCTTTCGCCGATTGAATGTGGTGGCAAATTTTCAACCATATTGGGCTTTTAGTGATAAATACATAACGGATCTCACCGTCCCAATTCTGGGCGAAGCGAGAATGAAACAGAACTACCCAATCAATTCGGTTTTCCGATCCGGTGCGTTTGTAGTGGCAGGAAGCGATTGGACAGTTACGACAGCAAATCCGCTAGAAGCCATCCAGGTAGCAGTTACGAGATGCGGAATAGGGGAAACGGCAGATAAAGTATTCGTTCCAGAAGAACGAGTTTCACTGCCAGATATTCTCTCTGCCTACACGATCAATGGCGCCTATCTCGGTCACTGGGAAAAAGAAATCGGCTCCCTTGAAGCAGGCAAGTCCGCCGACATCATCGTCCTCGACAAAAACCTCTTTGAAGTTTCGCCCTTTGATATAGCCAAAACAAAAGTAATTTGGACCCTCTTCAAAGGTCGCGAAGTATACCGAGACCCTGAATTCCCGTAGACAAAGTGGTATCACTTTAAGGAAAGAACTGGGCAGCTAAACATGATCAGCCTTTTGACGGAGCAATGCAATCGACAGCTCCGCCATCTAGCTGATCTTGGATCGATTTGGCTGATTGCAGGAACAAGCATGTCAGGCTATCGTCGAATTAACAGCGGTCATTATCCGGTGAACCGTTGGGCTGAGTCTGCTCGATCCGGTGAGCAGGTGAGAGCATCCGGCTGCTCTTACTCTCCTGTGCCTTGTTTAATTGGGAATTATGGTGCCATCGCTGATGGTGCGCATTGCTATGGGATCAATCTATGCGGAAGTGTTTCCGCATTATACGAAGGCGCCGGTCTATACGGCGAATTCAATTGCTAAGGGGGCGGCTAATGAAAAACTTTTTTTTGATTTGTTCAATTTTGGCTTTATCAACAATTCAAACTGCACTTGCTGACGTCCCAACAAAAACCGTGCAAGCATCGCCGGTAAAGTTGGGATTTTTCTATTTGGGCAAAGTCAAGGCATCCTATGCGGAGGCGGCTGCAGGATCTCTTATGGAGGAACGTGCAAAAGAGATGCTCCGACTTGCGGTCGAAAAGGGCAATATAGAACTACTTGAGATGCAGAAGCAAAATAAACCCAAGGAGGAAGTTGAGAAGAAAAAGGTTCAACTTCAAAATGAGATCAATATACAACAACAAACATTGGGAACGTTGGTTGGTTCGACCAGTGCTAACTCACAAAATGCAATTGTTGAAGCGATTAATGCAGTCGCCAAAGAACACGGGCTAGACGTTGTGGTTGATGCAACCGGAATTTATCGTGGAGCAGAAAAATTCTCAGCCCAAGGAATTGACATCACACCAATGGTTATAAAGCGACTAAATCCTGACTTCGCACAGCCCCAAACACAAAATGCGGAAAGTCCTGCGAAACCTACGAACTAACATAACCGCTAGTAAGGGCAGCTAGCAGCCTCAGAGCCAGCGGGCGGGACGCCAGCGGTCCCAAGGCTACCCAACACTATCAAGCAGCTTGAAATCGGGAATGTAAACAACGACCCGTTAGGCTCAGAATTGAGCCTAACCACGGGTCGCGGCAGGAGGGTGGAAAAGAGCTTTCGCGTGAACGCTGGTAAGTCAGGTTCGACGATTAGCCTCACAGGTCTAGCTATGAAGGCTTCTGCCTCTTCGACTTAATCAATAGTGAAACCGAAACATCATGATCACCCCTTTTGCGGGTCAAAG
Organism: Candidatus Obscuribacterales bacterium; assembly: GCA_021732085.1. GTDB lineage: Bacteria > Cyanobacteriota > Vampirovibrionia > Obscuribacterales > Obscuribacteraceae > JAIEPM01. Next base: position 96,427 of record JAKFVQ010000006.1, read on the forward strand.
TCTCGAATAGTGCGGTAGCGATACTTTTAGAAAATCTTGAACGATTGCGAATTTCCGGTTGTAATGCGCGAGATGAAACATATGCCGTGGTATATGCTGATCAACTGATCCTTAGCGTCGGACTCAAAGAACTTGAGAAGCGACGCCGAACACAATGCTATGAGCAGTGGCAAGAGGCAAACTAAAAGCATGACAATTTCACCAAATCCGACTCCGGACGCAGTGTCGACCTCAACAAAATTCCGACTGGTAACAAGAAGCGATTTCGATGGTCTAGTCTGCGCGGTCCTTCTCAAGCATTTGAACATGATTGACGACATTTTGTTTGTGCACCCGAAAGATATGCAAGACGGAAAAGTGGCGATCACAGGACGTGACATCACTACAAACCTTCCTTATGTTGATGGGGTTCATCTGGCATTCGACCACCACTTGAGCGAAACGATTCGAAACGTCGATCAGAAAGACAACCACATCATTGACCCGAATGCACTTTCTGCGGCTAGAGTAGTCTATGACCATTACGGCGGTTTGGATACTTTTCCAGCCCGATGGAATGACATGATGGTCGAAGTAGATAAAGCCGACGCGGCACAATTCACAATGGACGAGATTCTCAATCCGCAAGGGTGGGTTCTGCTGAACTACTTAATGGATCCCAGAACAGGATTAGGTCGTTTCAGAAATTTCAGAATCTCAAACTATAACTTGATGATGGACCTTATCGATTACTGCAAAGACCACGACATCAGCGAAATTATGCAAATGCCGGATGTGCAAGAACGCGTCCAGCTATATAACGAGCAAGCAGAACTATTCAAGGCGCAAGTTGAACGCTGCTCGACTGTGCACAAAAATTTGATCATCCTGAATCTGAAAGGCGAAGATCCAATCCACGCAGGCAATCGCTTTATGATCTATGCGATGTATCCGGATACAAATATTTCGATTCACGTCCTTTGGGGATTGAGACAGCAGAACACTGTATTTGCAATTGGCAAATCGATTGTGAATCGCAGTTCGAAAACTAACGTCGGCGAACTATGTTTGAGCTACGGCGGAGGCGGTCACGAAAAAGCCGGAACCTGCCAGATCGAAAATGACAAAGCTGACGAAGTAATAAAAGAACTGATCGCGAAAATCAACGCGGACGGCTAACGGCTTTACCACGACGATGACAGAATGAAAAAGGATCGCAAGCAATGGCGATCCTTTTTCTTGAGCCACACATTTAGCATCAGCGTCACAGAGTCCACTTGTGAGTAGTCACAAAAAGCGTGAGCTCAAGTCTTCGCGGCTATCGTTAGTCGTTAGCTCCTCCACGATTACCAGGATTTCCAGGACCAGTTCCCGGTCCGTCATTTATCGGCGGATTTCCTGGTGGAGCAGGATCTATACCATTGCCGACACCATTATTTCCATGTTCATTGGAATTGCCATTGCCGTTTCCATTTCCATTGGAATTGCTATTGCCATATCCATCGCCGTTACCATGTCCATAACCGTTGCCGTTGCCGTTGCCGTTGCCGTTGCCGTGCCCGTGGCCATTTCCATCGCCTTGTCCGTACCCGCCAGAGCCGGTGTTCCCATGACCGGGGCCATTTCCATCGCCCGGTCCGTTCCCATGCCCAAATGGTCCGCCGCCAGGTCCTGAATTTCCTTGTCCCGGCCGGAAGCCACCACCAGAGCCGGGTCCTCCATTAGCCATGCGCGGTCCACCGAAACCTTCTCGTTCTCTAAATCGGCGACCAAAACCTGATCCGTTTCCGTTTTGTCCTCCGAGACCGCCTGGTCCATTTCCATTGTCGTTGCCGAACCGATGTCCGAATCCGCCACCGTTATTTCCAGTCGCGCCACCGGTACATCCGCCACCGCCAGCTGCGATGCCTCCGTTACCAGCTCCATCAGGGCCACCACCGGCGATACCACCGGACTCGCTGCCATGTTGACCGGGGAAACCTCCTTCACCCATTCCATTTCCACCTCGCCGACGGAACCCCCCGCCGAAGCGTCCGGGTCCGTCACCGCCGAAACCACCGCCACCTTCACCTCCGAAGCGTCCGCGGCCTTCGCCTCCAAATGCACCAGGACCTTGTCCGGCTAATGAGCCACCGCCCACGCCCTCTTGTCTGCCTCCTTGCATGCCAGCGAATCTACCCATGCCACCATGGCGTCCGCCGAAACCTCCAGGACCACCGAAGCGTCCTCCGGGCCCGCCACAGGCACCGCCGCCCTGCCCACCGCCAGCGAAGCCGGCTTGTCCGCCGTCTCCGCTCATGCCACCTGGACCTTGACCAGCAAAGGAGCCACCGCCCATGCCTTCTTGTCCGCCGCCTTGCATACCTGCAAAACGTCCCATGCCGCCTCGACGACCTCCGAAGCCACCGGGACCACCAGCACCGAAGCGTCCGCCGCCACCGCCGCACATTCCCATGCCGCCGCCTTGGCCGCCGCCAGCGAAGCCGCCTTGTCCACCACCTGCAAAGCCAGATTGACCGCCGCCTCCGCCCATATTCATACCCTGGCCGCCACCACCTTGGCCGCCGCCACGTCCGCCGCCACCGCCGCCACCCCCGTGGCCGCCGCAGCCTCCATTTCCTCCCCTCGCGTCTGCCGGGGACACCATCAAAGCCAGAGACAAAACCAGCGCTGATGAGAGTCCCAGCACAATTTTCAAGCTATTCCTCATGGATAACCTCCTGAGTCTTGCGAGAGCCTACAACCTCATAACGTCAAAAGGCTGCAAAAAGTTCAATTTAGCGAACGAGACGCTTAACATTGTGCAACATTTCGGAACCTATCCCGAAATGGTCACAGGGATGGAGTTTCGGATCAGCTCTTCCTTCTTTTTCTTGGAGAGCTGCTTTATCTGATATTCCATCCTCATCGCCTCATTCTTACTCTCAAAAGACCACGAGGCAACTAATTTAACAGGGAGGCGCACGCGAGTGTATTTTGCACCGCGACCAAGATTATGCACATCAATGCGCTTCAAAAGATCAGTCGTCCACCCGGTATAAAGGGTGCCATCAGAACATTCGACCACATACGCGTAGAAACTTTGCACGCTCGTCACTGAATGCGATACCATCACCACTATTAGTATTATATCCTCAACGCAGTAAATGACTAATTAAAGATCACCGCTTACGAAATTGCAGGAGCAGGAACAGTCTCTGCACCGCCATCTTGGACAAGACGGCAGAACATATTCAACAGAGCCGCTTGCTCTACCGTCGTGCAGGAGTGGCGAGAAAGTGACGAGTTCGCAACTACTATCGCCAAAATTTTCGCCCTGGAGATTGCAACATTCAATCGTTTCTTACTCAGCAAAAATTCCATTCCACGAATCGAACTGCCAAGATCACTGGCCGCCATACTAATAATCACAACCGCTGCCTGGCGACCCTGAAACTTATCAACGGTCCCCACTTCCGCGCCGGGAACAGCCTCGCGAAGAAGCCTTACCTGCTGATTGTATGGTGCAACAACTAGCAAATCATCAAGTGAAAACGATCTGCGCCCACCTTCATCCTCGATTTCAGATTCCAATAATTCCCCTATGATTTGTTGAATCATAGCAATCTCTTCAAGACTGGATTGCGAGTTACCGCTATGAACGCAATCTTGGAAAATCAACCCAGCATCCTTACTGAGAAAGCGTGGCTTAGCCGGCAAGATGAGCTTCCGCATGGCGGTTTGCTTTGCAGCGTGCAGGCGGTCCTCGTACACCGCCGATGATACTATCCGGCAAAGACGCGGGTGCATACGCTTTGTTTGTCCCAGAAAGATCCCTTGATCCGGAGGCACAGTAGCCTGCTCGCCCAAGAGATACTCAAGACTAGACATTCCACTTTCGCCGGGGTGAGAACCTTTCACAGGCTGATCAAGTTGAAGCTGGTCTCCAAGAAAAATCAGGTTGCGCGCAGCACGGCTCATCGCGACGACGTTTGCAAGACAAACTTGTCCGGCCTCATCAATGAATAGAAAATCGAATTGAGAAGCCATTGAAGCACGGCTGAAGTACCAGGCAGTTGCCCCCACGAGCTTAATGTCATCGAATGATTCATCGAGCTTCGGATCTGCTACATGGCGGACCAAATCGCCTGCGAACTTGGGCGCCTTGCTACTGGTATCATGTCCGACTTTCCAGCCAGCAAACGAAACACCACGCTCAAGCGCAAAAATACTAACTTGTTCAAGCATGTGCTCAATGGCTTTATGAGAATTCGAACTCACTCCGACCCTGTATCCGCGACGGATAAGCTCGACGATTGTGTTTGCTCCGACGTAGGTTTTTCCAGTGCCTGGCGGACCTTGAATGCAAAGATAACTGTTATCCAAATTTGCAATTACGTTTGAGACGGCTTCCCATCCGTCTGCATCCTCTGCAAGCAACGGGCGACCCGTCTTCCCCCCCTTAACACGAGGCGAGGAACGCAGGAGAAAATCATTTAGACACGATGACAACGATGACTTATCGAGAAATTCCTCGGCTTGCTGGCGCACCGATTCTTCAAGCGCATCATGCTTAACGAGCTCCTTGCACACCAGGTGCCCGTTCTCGAAAGGCGCGCCTTTCTTCTTCGAACGACGCAAGTTCAGAATGCCTCGATCGGTATCTATGTCTTCAATTTTGCATTCAGATTTTATGTCATGGTGAAAGATTACCGTATCGCCCTTTTGCAATTTCACGTCCTGATCAGGATCGAAACTGTATTGGTATAAATAGGATTGCGCAAGCTCAACTGGCCCCTGTTCCGTCCTTGAAACACTGGCAATGCAATTTGCATCGGCGAAGAGCTCTTCATCGGACTGGGACATGCGGTCAAAAATTTCCCACCACACAACCTTTCGCTCACGTCCATAAAAATTCAAAAGATGAGCGAACAGCTCAAGCAAACGCTGCCTCTGAGAGGAAGGATCAGCAGATTGAAACTCGTCTGAAGAAAAAATTCGTTCTGCAAGTTCCTCGTTCGGTGTTAGTGGTTTGACGACCGGTCGATCGGCATTCTCCGGGATTGCAATAAATTCGATTGACGCTTCGCTTTGCCGGTCGCGCATCCAATTAATAAGCTTGGCAGTTGATTGACAGTCGACCATATTGTAATGGCGAATCTCACCGAGCAATTTGGAACTCTGCCAATCACTTCCATCGGGATTCTCCAACCAATTTTCATAGAAGACAATCGAGTCGGTCGCCTTGGAGACATCGCCTCCACGCTTGTCCATATAGAGCTGTTCGACTTTCTTGATCGAATAAGACTCTGCTCCTATGATCATCGATTGGCGAATTATTGAATAGAGATCCACAAAGGTATTGGCGCGCAACAAAATGTCCAATTTCTCTTCTCTGGTTGCATGCCGGCTTGCTAGCCGCCTCATGGCGGATACTTCGTAGGCACCATAGTGATAGACATGCATCTCTCGATCGGACTTCCACCGTTCAAAAAGCCAATCGACGAACTGTTCGAAAGCTTCTTTTTCACCCTTGCGATCATGAGCCCACCAGTCATGAAACGTCTCGACGCCTTCATCAAAGGCTATCGCGCCAAACAAATACTCGAGCCCGCCCGCTACATGCGGATAGCCTTCCATATCAAAATAGACGTCGAACTTTGAAGATGGGGGAAGGCGCACAAGCCCTTTCCTTTTTTCTTCCTCAGTGCTGCCAAAATTGATCACCTTGAACCTTGGCTTATCCAGACCGCGCGACTCCATTTGCAGCCTGGCCTGCAAACTAAGTGTTTTGAATGTCGAATTATTGATCTGATAAGAGTTCAGCGCTGAACTAAATTCGGATTTCCAACTGCCTTGTCGCGAATTCACATTCAAATCAGTTTCACTTGCGTGCAAGGACGCCAGCTGTGCGACAGTTCGTATACCAGCCGAATGTAAGCGTTTTATCTGCGATTTCCGAATACCCGCAACCAGTGATAATTCGTCTCTTTCCTCAATAATTTTCCGTGCTTCCTCTTTCCACCGGCTATAATCGCCGACTTCAATATAGTCGGGCAGCGCGCTGGGATCAAAGTCTGCCTGAAATTTCAGGAACTGATCTTTGATTGATTGATAATAGAAGTAATAGTCCTGCGTTCGGAACGACTTAATATCCTTTTCTCCAAGGACTACGGCGACGGCAGCTGGCAATCGCCCTTGTAATTCGAGAAGCATCTCGGCATAACAACAAAGCTGGATCAAAAAATATGGCTTTGGTTTGCGCGCGAGCTTAGTATCCCAAACTTCATAATGGAAATCGCCCAGCAAAGAAGCGCCAGATCGCCGCACAAGAAAATCCGAAAGCCCTGCAAACTGATCCTTACGCAAATAGGCTTGATATATGACTTCATGCCCAGCCTTCATCGCGTCGATTGTGGCATCGAAGCCCGCCTGATTGCGCTCCGTGATTACGCAAACATCTTTCGATTCACGATGTAATTGAGCAAGAAAGTCAGCCTCGTGTTGCAGACCTTTCTTGCGGATCAACTTCGAGCTTTCATCGTCAGGATCAGGCTGCACTGAATCAGGAGCTTCCAGATAGCGACGGTCCATCCATGAACTAAACGGGTCAGAAAGAAAAGTGATTAGATCACTTGGCGAGTATATAAGCACTCCACCACTTTTTTGCATCTACTCTATATACTTCCTATCTGCCACTCAGCGATTGCTTCTCACTGATTGTATTGTGCCACTACGATTGAAGATTATATTACAAGGAATGCACAGAGCCACGCAAAAGACCGAACCAACGCTTCGGAATCAAATTTAGAACATTTGCAAACGGGTCAGGAGCATCATGTTCATTGCTATATTCATTCATAACAATAAATGTTTGATGAACACAATTGTGCCGCGCCAAATGCCAGCCGCGGGATCGTAAGCCATGAGCGGCCTCAATGGCTAGTTGCGGCTGTGCAGTTTCGACATCTATTACTTTGTAGGCATGATACCGTATGTGATGACCACTGCGCATCATCTTCAGCATATCGTCTTGCCTGCCATGCTCGACCCACCAATCGATGTCTCCCTCGGCAGGGACATTCATGTAATTCACCCATTCCGGTAAATTCCACCAATCGTGTTTCCAAAGGTGGTCAGTGGAGCCATAGAAATATTCATCATTAGCGACCTTGAGACCCCAACCTACATGCCCGAAGCGCGCCGCTTGCAGGTAATTGATGAAAACAAAAATTTCCCCGTTCTTGTCCATCACTAAAAGCCGTCTAGCCCATTTTGTCGCCCCGTCGAATACCCAGTATAAGTCTTTAGAAGGTGTTTAGCACAAGTATCCAAAGAACAGGATACAATCTATATAGCATTCAAACAGCTCTATGTAGCGATGAGGTCAACATGAAGAAAGCGTATTTTGCAGCTGGTTGATTTTGGGGACCTGAGGACTACTTCCGTAATTTGGCAGGAGTCCTTGACACCGCGGTTGGATACTGCGGAGGAACAACCAATCAACCCAATTATGAAACAGTATGCTCTGGCAGGACGGGACACGCAGAAACTGTAGAAGTTACATTCGATCCTGAAACGATAAGCTACTCAGGTTTATTGAAGCACTTCTATTCGATTCATAATCCAACGCAAGGAAACAGGCAAGGGTTCAACATCGGCAGTCAATATCGCTCAGCGATCTTCTGCTCCGATGACGAACAGCTGGCAGAAGCAGAAGCTTTAAGAGATGCAATCGAACAGCAAGCAAACAGAAAGCTGACGACGGAAATAGCTCCGCTGAAAACGTTCTGGCGCGCAGAAGAGTATCACCAGCAATACTATTTGAAGCACAAGGTTGGCGCTTGCAGGATCTAGCGAGCTGCTTTCTTTTTCATATCTGCTTCCAGCTCTTTCAGCGTTGATTCCAGTACTAGCAGAGAATCGCAGCCTCCGGGGTTTTCTTTTCGCAGCTGCGCGATAACAGTCTTGAGTTCCCGGATCGCATCTTCCTTTTGGTTGAGCTTATACCTCACCTTTGACCATCGCGATACGGCAGTGCCAAAGTCTTTGCTTTCGTGTTTTTCGGACCAGATCTTATAGGCTGCATTACGGGCCTCAAGCAATTGCCCCTCACCGGTCGCTAGCCAGTTGTGACGTACATCCTCATTATCGAGTTTGAATTCATATAGCTCATCCCTGGATAAACCTAGCATCAAGTCAAGTTCAAACTGCTCTTTCCACACTTTACGAAGCGCCGAGGTCGCGAGTTCATCTACTCTAATAAAATACCGGCGCGCCCGTTTTGGATTCACATCGCGCCACTTCATCCCTAATTCAAATGCACTGCGCGCCTCGGTCTTGAGTTCAAGCAGATCCATGCTGTCCTGATAGTCCTTCAATCCTTTTCTATCGGATTGAACGTTTACTAGGTTCGCCTGATTACTTTTGCTATTTCCCATTTTTTGCTGAAATGTTGTGGCGACGCCTCCACCTAGCGCGCCCCCAAAGAGCACCGACAAAACCGCTACTAAAATTAGAGATTTTGTCCCGGGTTTAGCCGCCTTGTTAGTATTCATCTGTAGAGTTTGGGTTTGCATCTCTTCTAGTTCCGGCATCAAGGCCCCCTTAAAGGCATTTGCATCGTTGAATCTACCCTCTGGATCTTTAGATAGCGCCCTCCTCAAGAAGCGGGTCAGTCCGGCACCGTAGTGCTCAGTGAATCTAGCGTCAAGTGGTGCTTCCTCTTGCAAATGCTTATACATCACTTCTAAGGCAGTATCGCCCGTAAAAAGTTTTTCGCCCACCAGGCATTCATACAGAACGCAAGCCAGAGAGTACAAATCACTCCTCTGATCCAACTTCTGATCGCGACATTGCTCGGGGCTCATGTAGTTCGGAGTACCAACAAGGAAGCCACTTTCCGTAAGCTTCAAGCTGTCTTCCTTATTGATTGACTTTGCAATACCAAAATCCAGCAATTTGACAGTCGCGATCGAAGCACTGTCATCATTCTGCAATTGCAGCATCACGTTTGCAGGCTTAATATCACGATGTAGAAGGCCGCTTTTATGGGCGTAATCCAGAGCAGAACATAAAGCCTCGAAGATCGATTTCAACTGTTCGCGATGCAAACGTCCCTGCCTTTTTAAAAGGTCAGCGAGCGACTTGCCCTGAATGTATTCCATGACGATATAAGCTTCTCCAGAAGATAGCTCTCCGGAAGAAAGAATCTTCACGACATTTGGATGATCCAGTGCAGCGGTGTGCTTGGCCTCACGCAAGAATCTGGTTAGCCCCAATTCTCCGATGGCTGACTCCAAAATGATCTTGACCGCCACAGTTTGGTCCATCAGTCGATGTCGCGCCTTAAAAACAGTCGACATTCCGCCCGAGCCAATAACATCGATAATGTCGATGTTCGGTATCTCCGGACCTATCCGTGTTGCACTTTCATCCAAATCGCTTGGTCCTGCTTGAAGCGTCGTGGAAATCCCGCGTGATCAAACAGTACCCACTTTTGACATCAATTAAATACGAACACGCACGGTTCAGAAACCATTCGTTTCACGCTAGTACGCCCGCATGGACCTCCTTTGATGGTGGCCCGGATAGTCGGACAGTTTTGGGGTAGGCAAACGATCCTTGCCTAAAACCATCAATCGCCGTAGGAGCGTGTGCGTGTTAGAGTTAGCGGTTTTCCCAAATGCCAATCGTGACGGATGTCAATGATCGGAATTCCGGGCCACTACCTTAAGGTGACCGAACGAATCAGCAGTCAACCTTAATTATGGACCTTCAACTACGAATTTTTCCTTGGGGTCTTTACCGGCAACAGGCTGTTGCTTAGCCTTATCAGCGGCAGCTTGCTGTTGCTTGGCGCGTTCGGCATTAGCCTTATCGATTGCAGCTTGTTCCTGAGCAGCCTTGTCGCGTGCGGCTTTGCCGATTCGAGCTTGCTCATCCTCGTTCATAGCTTTAACGCGGCGGTCGTACTCCTGCAAAGACATATCAATCGCCTTTGTGCGATCGCTGTCCGATATGATCTTGACCGGCTTATTCGGCGCTGGTTCTCCGTTAATATCCTTAAGCCGTTTGGCTTCTTCAAAGACTTTCTCTTGCGGAAGTCCTGGATTTTTCTCTTTTACGAAATCCGAGTAGGTCTTGCCCTTCTCCAGTGGAGGGAAGGTGAATTTCTTGTCGATCTCTTGAGCCACAATTGTTTTGAACTCTTCGCGGCTCGGCATCTTCTCCGGCTTTGGCTGTTGTTCTGCTCTGGGCTGCTGTTCCGGCTTAGGAGCCTTATCCTGCGGCTTTGGTTGCTCAGCAGGCTTTTTATCGTCCTGCTTTGGTTTCTTCTCTTCCGGTTTCTTTTCTTCTTTTGGCTTATTACGACGATCTTCCGGCTCACCATAGAGCTTAAACTCCTGGTTCTTGCGGACGTTATTCCATGAACGCTTCAACATGTGGTCGTTGAGATTGGTACGACCGTCGAGATTGGATTTATCGTAACCATTCAGAACCATGATTCTGTTGAGCTCATGATAGATGGCGTCTTTGTTGACCTTCTCTTTAGTTTCCTTCGATCTTTCGCGAAGGGTCTTCTCGGCCAAATCATATAATGTAGACTCTAATTTTCTGCTCTGTGTGAGCTTCGAGGTATCCACCCCACCGGTCGTCCGATCACTGGGACCTTGGTGGTAGTCGTAGGGATCTCCAGGCTTCTGATCTGCTGGCGGCTGTTGCTCTACCGGCTTTTGATCAGCCCCAGGGGGACGTCCCTGATGAAAGCTGTACATGTCTTGTCGAAGGTTATTAGCGGCTTCCTGATTTACCGCTGCTGCCGTTTCCGGTCCTTGAACTCTGTCTTCCTGACGCAGGCCCCTAGCCGTACCATTTTCCATGAGAATCTGTCTCCAGACAAAAAATCTACCTTACTCCTGATTTTGGAAACAATGGATCCTTCTGCCCATCCATATGAACCGTCTTTATTAAACCGATTTTCACATCCCGGGCATATGGGGATTCTACGCATGCCCAAATAAGATTCTTAAATCCTTTAGCCTCCGGCAATTCGAGCTTTTGGCATGGGCCGGGTATAAGAAACTCGGAGCAGATTAAATCAATGCCGGACGATTCCCCGCAACCTACAGCTAGCAAAGATTTCGAGAACTTGGGTCAGGAGCTCAGTTTTCTTGAGGATCAGCTGATTGGAAAAACGCTGGCATCTCGCTACAAGATTAATTCGATAATCGGCAACGGCGGGTTCGGTCGCGTTTATCTGGGCGAGCATTTGACCCTCGAAATCCCGATTGCGATTAAAGTCATCCACCAGCACATCGCCCAGAACCAGGACCGCCTGAAAAGACTGGACCAGGAAGCAAAAATTCTCAGCCGCCTGAACAGCGAGTTCATAGTTAAGACAATGGACTTTGGACTCAGTCCGGTTGCCTATCTGGTGATGGAATATGTGCCCGGCAGCACTCTGAGCTCCTTTCTCAAAGACGAGCAAATCAATGACAGCGATGGGCTGGAGATTTTTGAGCAGATCTGCAAAGGACTGTCGACTGCGCACAAGATTGGACTCGTCCACCGCGACCTTAAGCCCGGCAATATCTTGATTTCGAAAAAAACTAATGGGCTTCATTGCAAAATCCTGGATTTCGGCATCGCGAAGATTGTCGAGGACGCCGGCTCGAGTGACAAACTAACCGCCACCGGAGAGATTCTGGGAAGCCCCGCTTATATGTCACCAGAGCAGTGGATGGCAGGCAAAGTCGACGGTCGTTCAGACATCTATTCTCTTGCCTGCGTCATGTACGAACTTCTCACTGGTGTGCCGGTCTTTCAGGCTGCCACCAGTTATGAGTATTTGAACTTGCACATTCAACAGGACTTTGCTGAATTTGCAAAGGCAGCCCCAGACCGCCGCATAAGTCCGGAGCTGGAGAAAGTGGTGATGAAGTGCGCTCAAAAGGACCCAGCTCATCGTTATCAAAGCACAGAAGAAATACTCGAGGATCTAAACAAAATTCGCAGCGGGCATAAGCTCAAGTTAAAGCTCAGAAAAAGCAAAGTCGCAACAGACCATAAGCAATCGAAAATGCCGGTCCTAGCAGGAAGCATTTTGATTGCGGGTCTGATCGGCGGTTTATCATTTGCTGCTATCACTCACAAAGATGATTTTTTGTCAGCTGCCTGCGTTGAACTAGAAAAAAGCGCTCAAAAACAAGAACGCGCAGGCAAGTTTGAGGATGCAATATCAACTCTGAAAACTGCAATGACAGTTGCCGATCTGCTACCAAAGCAAGATAAAGAGCGCTTGCAAGTAATGCGTGCGCAAGTGCGTTTGATGAAGGAGCATGGATCCTTCGCGGAAAGCAGCGCGCTCGATAAGAAATTGCGCAATGAAATCGGCGACATTCAAAACTCAAATATAACGCGGACCATGTCATCGGCCATAAACTTGTTAGAGGTACAAAGACAGCCTACGCAAGCCATCAGGCAAGCCAGGTCGGCAACTGCGATGGCCGCGCAATACGGTAAGCATACAGTCCTTTATTCGACTTGCCTGCGACACATGGGTGCGATTTACCGTGAGTCCAGACAATTAAAAGCCGCTGAAAAAATCCTTGATGAAGCACTGACAATGGCTGAGGATCTGCTAGATCCAATGGACCAGCATATCTCATCCATACTGAATGAGCTAGGGCTGTCTATCAGCCGACAAGGAAGACATGCCGAAGGTGAGCGCGCTTTCCTAAGAGCGATCAAGATCGCAGAAGCTGTAAAGGATCCGCAGTTGTCGCGCTATTACAATAACCTGTCTGCAGCTTACCTCTATCAAAAGCAGCCAGAGAAAGCCCTGGAAGCATCGAAGCGGGCATATGAACTAGAGTCTGAAGCCGGTGGTGACAAGGCTTCAAACATGATGAACAACATGGGAACAATCTACTACCATCTAAAGCAATACGATAAGAGTATTGATGCCTATCACAAAACAATGGAGTTATGGAAGAAGGATGGAGTCGATCACGAACGCACGGGAGAAGAAACACTCTTCAATCTCGCCATGACATACAAAGCGAAGAAGGATTACGACAACGCGCTTCTCTGGTGTAATAAGGCTTTGACGGAGCGTGAAAGAGTGGATCCGCGCAATGAATTGATTGGCAGAATTAACAAGGAGATCGAGCTGATAAAAAAAGCGCAGAAAAGCACCGCGAATTTGAAAGAGCCAGCGCAGAGTAATGGTGGTGGCATAGCCTCGGGCAAAGGTGGTGCCTAATTGGCCTTGGATGAGCGCACCACTTTCAAAGACAACGAAATAGTCGATGGTGAAGATCCATACATCGGCAAGATCTTGGCGAGCCAATATAGAATCGAAAGACTGCTAGGCAGCGGCGGCTGGGGAAATGTTTATTTAGCAGAACACATGGCGCTCGCTAACAAAGTGGCAATAAAAATTCTGCATCAACATCTTGGAGGCACTTCTGCAAATGCAATTAAAACTCGCAGCGGGATAATTTATCAACGAATGCGCCGTTATGACGATGCCATAAAAGAATTCGAAGAAGGGCTCCGTTTAAGAAAAGCCAAAGGTACGCTCAACAGCACTACGGCAAATCACGATTATTACAATCTTGGCTTGTGCTACGAGCGTAGCGGAAGCTTGCAGAAAGCAGCGGAGAATTATCAGAAGTGCATGGAAACATACAAAACTAGCGGAACGGAGCCTGATTCCTATTACCCAATGTTCAAACAAAGTTATGATAGAGTGAGCACCCTTTTGCCGGCAAAGGGTGAACGAGCGGATGCAAATGGAAAATAAAGAACTTCAAGAAATCCAGACGCACCTTACCGATCCCTTCATCGGCAAGGTATTGCTAGGTCGCTATCGCGTCGATAGTCTTCTAGGAAGTGGCGGCTGGGGCAATGTCTATTTAGGCGTGCATCTTTCATTAGATACACAGATAGCGATCAAAGTTCTGCACCAGCACTTTGCGCGCGATGAAGAACGCCAACGCAGGCTTGAGCAGGAAGCGAAAGTCCTGAGCCGGGTTGATAGCCAGTTTGTGGTAAAGACAATCGACTACGGACTGACACCAATTGCTTTCATCGTGATGGAATACTTCGATGGCATTCCACTGAGTGACATTCTGGAAACTGAAGGTCCCTTTATACAAGATGAAGCGATTGTTCTTTTTGAACAGCTCTGCGAGGGTTTAGGTGCTGCGCACAACGTCGGACTCATCCATCGAGACTTGAAACCATCGAACATACTGGTAAAACGAAGCGAGAATGGCGAGATAAGATCCAAAATTCTCGATTTCGGCGTGGCGAAAATATTGAATGATACATCTGGAAGCAACAAGCTCACCGCTACCGGTGAAATTCTAGGAAGCCCCGCATACATGTCTCCTGAGCAATGGACGGCACGCCCCCTGGATCAGCGCTCTGATGTTTATTCGCTCGGTTGCTTAATGTATGAAGTGCTTAGCGGCAAACAAATGTTCGAAGCGGAAAACAGCTATGAATATCTCAACTTTCACCTGTCGGCAGAACCACGCACATTTGCCAAAGTGTCGTCGGAGCTAAATATCACAGCGGACTTGGAAAAAGTCGTGCGCAAATGCGTTCAAAAAGAACCACAAGATAGGTATCCATCTGTCGAAGAGCTATTTGAGGATCTGGAGAAAGTCAGATCCGGCAAGCGCGTCACAATGAGGTTAAAGGCAGCAACTCGTGCCAATATTGTGCGCACTAAGCGAACAGTTAAATGGCCGATTTTCGCTATAGGCTCGTTAACTCTGGTGTCAGCTGCGGTGCTCTATTACTTCCGCGAGCCGATTCTGATCTCAGCTTGTACCAATATCAATAAAGACGCTGACAGTGCGGCAAAGGCACGCAAAGTAGATGCGGCGATCCAATCATATCGAAACACCTTGTTCTTAGCCAACTACCTGCCGAAACAAGACAAGCGAAAACTCCATGCGATGCGATCGCTTGCAGAACTGTTACAGAAAAACGGCTCATTTGCAGAAGCCTCAAAATTGAAGGACCAAGTAAATGAGATTACCGGCGCCAATCAACCGCAAAATTGGCAGAAGCTTTACAATCTGGCCAATACTGAGAAAGCACATGGAAGATGGCGAAATGCGGAGACGTACGCAAAGGAAACCATTAGAACAGCTGAACAAACTGCCGGCAAAAGCTCAATGCTTTACGCACTTTCCATAGACCTTCTTGGATCTATTTATCAGCAGTCAGGACGCGGTGCCAAAGCCGTTGGGTTACAGCAAGAAGCACTACGTCTGACCGAAGATCTTCTTGAGGAAGATGATCAACAGATTCCACAAAGACTGAATAATCTTGGACTGTGCCTGCGCCAGCAAAGTAAGTTTGATGATGCTTTGAAGGCATACCAAAGAGCGATTGAATATGCCATGCGCTACGATCATCCAGCTTTGGCCGTGCGACCTTACAATAACATCGGCACCATCTACATAATGCAAAAGGAATACGACAAAGGCTTAGCTGCTTCTCAACGAGCACTCGAACTTGACCTGAAGACAGGCAACACATGCGGCTCGACCATCATGAACAAGATAGCAGTTGCCTATTTCCGCAAGAATCAATTCGAGAAGTCGATCGAGGCATTTGAGAAAGCACTTGAATATGGAAAGAACGCGGAAGGCGGCTTTGATTTCTCCAGCTCACTGGAGACCTGGCACAACATGGGCGGCGTCTACGAGAAGTGGAACAAACCAGCAAAAGCACTCGAATGCTACAAAAGATGCTTAGAAGTGCAAATGCAAAACAATCCGGAAGACAGAGACGTAGAACGCTATAAGCAAGATATAAAACGGATGGAACAAGCCTTGGCTACAGCACCCACGTAAGGCAACTAGATGTCTTTATCTATGGAGATTCTCAAGCTTACTGTCCGATTCGTAAGTGTTAAAAGGGCGCGATCTGCTCACGTATTGGGCAGCACGCACGAGGAAATTTACGCGTTAATTCGAGAATCCCCTACAAGTTAACTCTTGGAATTAACTGTGATACCCACATGTCTTCTATAATGTACCTTTAGGTATCTTGAGAATTCTCGATTGTTTCAGAAGCATATTAACAAATGGCCGAAAAAACGAATGAGTTTTTGGGCTCGGTCGAATGCAGACCGGTGGTCCGCGCTTAACGCAGCCATTGTGATGCTCTGGTCGTCTGTACCGGTGTTCGCCGAGACTGCCAGTCCGTCCGTCCAGCCATCCATCGCGACGAATGGAAACGTGGACCTGGACCTATCATCCACCCAACGCACTATCCAGATCAGCAGTAGCTCTGCTGTCACAGTTGAGATGGGTGGGGCTGCGACCGTTATCAATCCTGGCGACGTTTTGACAGCGGCCCAGTTCGTGGCTGCCCACCAGTTCCTCTCTGGCGGTCCAGTTCTTCAGGTGGGCAGTCTAGGCAATGCTGTGGGCGGGACATTCATTGTCAACTCGTCCCTCACTCAGTCAATCGGCAACCTCGTTGTGCCCCAAGGGGTTACCGCCGTTCGCGACTTTGCTACCGGTTCAGTTTTGAATCTGTCAGGCAACTTGACCAACGCCGGAAACTTTTACGCGCTGTCGACCAGCCAGGCAATCAACTCTGGCACAATCTCTGCCTACAATATCAACAATCTTGCTGGCGCGCAGTTGACTTCGGTTCTTCCGCAAGGTGGAATTCCTGGTTTTGCCGGTGCTATTTCACAGCTCAACTTGAACCTGACCGCCGTAAACAACATTATTAACCAGGGCACTATTGCCTCTTCGGGCAACCTATCGATAACGGCTGGCGGTAGCATTGTCAACACAGCGAGCATTATGGCCTTGCAGAATCTCAATCTGACCTCGCTGATAGGCTCAATCACCAACAGCGGGCTCATTGCCGCGGCTGCCGGCAACATTAACATCAATGCTCAGATAGCACAGTCGTTGGCTCTTAATAATGCTCGTGGGACTTTGGAAGCGCTCAACGGAAGCATAAATGTTCGTGACTTGGCTTATACCGGTTCTGCCGATCTAGATCTTATCGGCGGCGATTATCTTTCTCATCAGCTCAATCTGTATACCGGGACAGGCGTTGCCAAAGTGAGTGCTGGACAGGTTACCGGCATAATCAACACCGTAGCAGGCACGGAACATATTTTTGCCGATACCAATTTGCTGAGATTAGGCGATCACTGCGTGTCCGGCGACCCAACTTACTACAACACTGGCAACATTGAAATTATAGGAACAGTCTCAGTAAATGAGAACGTAGCAATAGTCGCTGGCGGTGACATAACAGCTGACGCAAATGGTCAAATAGTCACCAATGGTTACAACTTATTGATGATTTCCGGGGCGAACATCATGAGTTCATGTGTCGGTTGTACTGCCCCTGGTCCCGGATTGCTCGGTCCCACTTCAGGAGTGACACCGACATTAGGACTTGTTGAAGGACCTGTTACTGTCAGCCTGACTGGTGGCAGTGGTGGCAATATCGATTTGAGCAGCAGCTCAGCAAGCAAGGTAATTGACAGCTCATCGCAAACAAAATCTGGTGGTGCTGTCAGTTTAGTTGCCCTGGCTGATGGGGTTGGCTTGAAAGGAGAGGTCAAGCTTAACACAGCTAGTAAGATGGGCCAGATAAATACCACTGGTGGTGGCGCTGGTGGCGGTGGCAATGTAACAATTTACGCAGGTTCTAGCTTCTTTGGACTGATTACATCAATCAGCACCAACGAGATTGTGACTGTGAGCAATGGAACTTCCAACTCAGGCAACGTCACTTTGGTCACAAGCCAAGCCGTCACATCGGATAATCAGCCGATAGTTCTCGATACACACGGTGTGATAACTAGCGGCAACACAATTCAAGCCAACACAACTCTGGCACAGGCCGGCATAAGAACCGGTATGATCGACACTCATATCGCCGGTGGCTCAGCAGCTGGAGGCGATGTTGTTCTGCGCGCATACGGAAACATTGACTCAAGTGCTGGGGTTATTTACACGATTAATAATGGTGTTGGAGTCAGTGGGTCAATTGACCTAGAGTCAAGCAATGGAGCTGTCTCAACCGCCGGAATCTACAGCTTTGTTTACAGCGGTTGGTTGGCGGCATCGAATGTAACTATCTCGGCTTATGGCGATATCACAACTAACGCGCAGTCAATTTATACATTCCAGGGAGGATCAGGCGTTGGTGGCACAGTCGATCTGAAATCAAGCAACGGCGCTATTTCAACTGGACTGATCGTCACTGGTGTCGGAGACTCCACCGCGGCAGGAAATGTGATTATGTCAGCTTACGGGGATATTTCCGCGCTGAGCATTTTTGCCTTTAATGCAGGGACGGGCGGTGGCGGCTCAGTGGCGTTAACTTCAAGCAATGGTTCAGTTTCCAGCGGCTCGATTGCCACTAATACCAATTTAGGTTTGCTATCGGCGGGAAATGTAGCTATTTCCGCTCATGACAATATAACTGTCTTGGGAGCCATTAATGCTTTTAATAGCGGAATCGGCTCTGGTGGCAACGTGACCTTGTTGGCACAAGGTGCAATAACGACTAGCGATATTAATACCTCAAGTGCTGGATTGGTTGGTGGCTCTATAACTGCCGCCTCTAAAGGTGATAACGGAATTTATTCCATTGCAATGGGAAAACTGAATACTTCCGGTTCAATCGCCGCCGGTTCTGTAGAAATAGTATCCGCAGACTTTTTGGAACTGCCTATGCTCCTTGGCACCATCACTGCCAATGCCTCGGGACAAAACGGAGTCGGCGGAGCCGTCGGAGTTTCCTCGCTGGGAACTTTGGCGGTAGGAAACATTGACACGACAAACACTTCAGCAAGCAGTATCGGTGGCGCGCAATCAGGGTCGGTATTCTTGTCATCAGGCAGCAGCTCCGCTACTGCTATAACTGCCGGGTCCATTAATGCCTACAACTCAGCAAACGGATCGGCGACAGGACAAGTGATACTAATTGCATCAGGCACTATAAGTTCGGGGGCGATTACAACTGCTGCAGGCAACAGCTCGGTAAATTCAAATCACACGAGTCTTACGCCATTTATTAGTTCATCAACAACTGTAGATGTTTCGGTAAATGGGATATCAGGATTGTTCTCAAACTACAATCCTAGAGGCTATTTGTTTATGAGCGGTAGCGCTACCCAATTAACTATTGATAGCGGAGGCAATTCGTCGTTGCTTGCGCCGCTTCTCTGTCTCAGTGATGTTTCAATTGATTCTATAAACTCAAATCATATCTTGCAGGCTGACAGTGTGGCATTGGCAGCAACTGGAAATATAACACTTAGTGGAACGAGCGGTGTCAATACTTCAGGCTTCACAGGTGGTGGCAATGTCAATTTGCTTTCTTTAACCGGCAACATAACATCTGGCGGTATCACGACGAACAGCATTGGCGTGGGACGGGCCGGTAATGTCACGTTGACTGCTGCCAGCAATGTGAATGTTGGCGCGGCGATCGATGCTTCTAACTCCGGAGTTGGTGCCGGTGGAACTGTCACTCTAATATCAAGCAATGGAGGCGTCTCAGCCGGAAAGATTAACAGTTCTGTGACTGCAGGTTCCGGTGCCGCAGGAAGTGTGAGTATCTCAACTTACGGAGCACTTAATACAAACAGCAACGCCATAGCCGCATACAACAGTGGCAGTGGAGCCGGCGGCAACGTGACTTTGACATCGCTCACCGATTCTATCAAAACAGGAGCGATAGAATCCTACGTTGGCTCAGGCACCGCAGGCGCTGGGGCTGTCAGTCTTACAGCTTTTCGAGAACTAGAGACTGGTTCAATCGCAGCATATAACGCAGATAAGGGGCAAAGTGGCTCAGTTCTCCTGGTGTCGAGCGGTCACACTGTCTCCACCAGCTCAATCGACACCTATGTTAGCAATGGCGCGGGGAAGGCTGCCGATGTCACCATTTCTTCCTACGGCTCTGTCAATATGGGAGCGTTGAATGCTTATAACAAAGGCAGCGGCGGTGGTAGCACGGTCAATCTTCTTTCTGCCAAAGGCTCTGTGACTACGGGTTCAATCGTTGTCGATGTGAATGTTGATTCCATCGTGGCAGGCAATGTGAATATTGAATCTGCCAAATTTATCGACACCAGCGCTGGCAGCATTCAAGCCTCTAATGGTAGTACGCGTCCAATTGACAGCGGAGTTACGCTCTTATCTCACACTAGTTCAATCAAGACCGGCGCCATCAATATCAGTGTCACTGGCGGTTCGGCAATCGCTGGAAATGTATCTCTCACAGCTCCACAATCGATCACCGTAAACGGAACAATAAATGCTTCTAACGCTGACAGAGGTTCGGGCGGCACAGTCACTTTGGAGTCAACCGCTAGCTCTGTGTCAGTTAGCCAAATCGACACTCATGTCACCAGCAGTTCGGCGCAAGCTGGTGGTGTCAACATATTGGCCGTCGGTTCCATCAATGCCAGTGGCGTAATTGACGCTTCTAATGCTGGCAGCATAGTCGGCTCCGGTAGTAATGGAGCCGCTGGTGCAGTCACCATGATGAGTACGAAGTTGGTCACAACTACTGGAATCAACACCAATGTGAGCGGCGGTTCGGCCTCGGCCGGCAACGTCACCATCCTTGCAGATGATTCCATTGCCGCTGGAGTGATCAATGCATCTAATGCCGGTACTGGCTCAGGTGGTGTTATCGCTCTGACATCGCAGAAAGCTTCAGTGTCAACGACAGGAATCCAAACTTACGTCAGTGGCGGCTCGGCAGCTGCCGGTAATGTCATCATCACGGCTCCTACGTCTATAGGCATTACAGGTGCGATTGCCACGAACAACAACGCGTCAGGCGCAGGCGGGTCTCTTGCCCTGGTCAGTAATGGCACCATAACAGCAGCTAGCATAAATACCTCTGGGACCCCGAGTGGTTCGGTATTCTTGAGCAGCGGTTATGCTGGCTCAGGAGCCATAGTGACAGGCTCGATAGTGCTTCAGGGTGGTCAATTGCTGGCAACTGCAGCAAGCAGCGGTAGTGTCGTCGTCCAGTCGTTCGCTGAGGGCAATTCGCTTTCTGTAAATAGTGGTCAAATTTACTCAACCGGAATCTACACGAGCCCTATAAGCATCTTGCCTCGTGCCTTCTCCAACAGTTCAGCCAGCACGATTACGCCGGCAAATATTCCGGGCGGCGGATTCTCATCATTCAGCAATAGCGGTACTGTGACGCTTAGCAATGATCCTGGCACCAACGGTAATATCATGACCTTTACTGATCTCGTTCCTGCTTTCGTGCAGGGCGCAGTAAGCTCAATTGGGACAATTAACGACAGTACTGGTCGAGCCAAGTTCCTTTTGGTAACGCCATCAGTATCAGTAAGTAGTGCCACCAATTACACCAGCACGAACGGAAGTTTGGGCATACTTGCTGGCCAAGTGAGTTTGGGTGCTATAGAGACAAATGGCGCAAACTTGAACCTCACTGGTGTTCAATCTATCACCGTCGGTGCGATTGACACTGTCAATGCCGGTGGCACCAAGGGCGGAAACGCCTCGATGTTGTCAGTGATTGGCTCCCTGACTAGCGGCGCGATAGATACACATGTCACAAGCGGCTTGGCTCGGTCCGGGAATGTGACGATCACGGCGTATGGAAACGTAACTACAAATAGCAATTCAATCAACACGTCGAACGCTGGTATAGGCGGCGCCGGCACGGTGAACTTAACCACTGTAGGAAATGGTTCCATAAAGCTCGGACAGATCGTCAGCGGGGTATATAACGCGACATCGGAGGCCTCGTCAGGCAATGTAACTGTGTTTTCTGCCGGCGATTTGAACACGAACGCGATTGACTCTTCTAACGCTGGTTCAGGTGCAGCGGGCACTGTGACCTTAACATCTGATACTTTCTCTATCGCAACCGGAGATATCGATACACATGCCACAAGCGGCTCCGCTCCGGCTGGCAATGTCTTTATTTCATCACTTCAAGATATCGTTACCGGTAATATAAATGCTAATCATGCCGGCGCAGGTTCCGGCGGGTCCCTCACCCTGGTGAGGGCCGCAGCTATGAAAACAGGAAATGTTGATACCTCAAGTAATGGATTTTCCGGCGGCGCGATTTCGGCAGTTTCTGTTGGTGATAACAGTAAGTATTCATTTGAAATGGGGAATCTAAAAACATCTGGTTATACAAGTGCCGGCTCGATAATGTTAGTGGCAGATGATTTTGGTGCGATGCCCTCTTCTGTAGGCAAGATCACGGCACAAGCTACCGGTCCCACCGGAAGCGGTGGGTCAGTCGGTATAGCCACCTTGGGCAAGCTAACGGTCGGCAACATCGACACCACCAACACGGCCGCGAGCACCACAAGCGGTGCACACTCGGGGTCTGTGTTCCTATCATCCGGCAATGCGAACGACGCAATTTCTGTCGGGTCTATCAACGCATATAATTCAGTAAATGGTTCCGCGACAGGACAAGTAATACTGATTGCCTCAGGAAAGATAACAACGACTGGAGCAATAACGACATCTGCAGGTAGCATCCCTGGGCAGACATTCACCACAAAAGTTCTAAGCGGAACAGAGGCATCGGTAAATCCGAATTACACGGGTGATAGGATGTCTATAAGTTCCAGTACAACCGTAAAGGTATCTGTCACTGAAATTGGCTCCTCATCTTCAAATTTCAATCCACAAGGATATGCAGCGCTAAGCGGAACTGACACGGAACTGACGATCGATAGCGGCGGCAATTCATCTTTGTTGGCACCGCTTATTTTTACGGCTTATGTGCCAATGTTGATAAAATCCATAAAGTCTGCTGGCAGCGGGGCGGCTGATGGGATATCGCTAGTGATTTTAGGAAATTTGATTCTCTCCGACGGGATTACTGCAAATGGAACTATAAGTGGTGGCAATGTGACGTTGCAGTCATCTGCTGGACAAATTGCTGCTAACTATATCAACACAAATAGCTCCGGTGCAGGATCGGCCGGTAGCATCAATATCTCTGCCTGGGGCGTGATACCGGTTAGCGGAGATATCAACGCATCCAATACTGGAAGCGGTACCGGCGGCTCCGTCTTTCTGGCGTCGACCACTGATTCTGTTATGACCGGCGACATAAAGACCTCTGTCACAGGTCCTTCGACATCAGCAGGCAACGTGACCGTTTCTGCCTATCAGGCTATGAGTACGAAGTCGATAGACGCATCTAGCGGCGGTACCGGCACGGGTGGCACTGTTTTTCTCATGTCGAGCGACAGCTCTATTGCAAGTGGGCCGATCAACACCTCGTCTGTTGGCGGTACTGCCGGCAACGTTTACCTATCTGCTTACGGTCCAATTGAGCTGAGGGGAGATGTTTTTGCCGGCGAACTTAGCTTTGATGCCGGCGGTAAGATTATGGTAAATCAGGGTGCTACAGCCCCAACCAAGATCAGCACAAGCGGTAGCCAGACTTACAATGGTGCTGTCATTCTGAACGCCAACACGAATCTTTCAACGACAAACAGTAGCGCCGTCATTTTTAAGAACACTGTCGATGGCAAAAAGGACTTGACTATTGATTCTGCAGGAGGTGACGTCACCTTCACTGGGGACATTGGCTCCACTGCACCGCTCGGACAGGTGATACTGATCGGAACTGGCGCAAGCACATACGGTGGAAAGGTCAGCGCCGCATCCTTGTCTACAACAACAGGAACTAATTTGATCAATGGTGGAAGCATAAAGACTAGCGCAGACCAGACTTATAACGGAGCACTAGTGCTGGGTGCTGATACAACCTTCAAATCTGACGGAATAGTTACGCTGAATTCTTCGCTGAATGACAATACCGCTAATCGCCTTTTGCAATTCTCTGGCAACACCGGTTCTTCCGTGAGGATCGTCAATAATGCGCCGCTAAACCTTAACGGTGCAAACAGTGTCATAGGATTCAATCGAGGATCATCTGGTGGTATCAACTTGAGTGGTACAGGAAGCCTAAATGCCAGCCAAGTCAATTTCGGAAATCTGAACCCAACAACGCTGCAGATTTTTGCACCATTTGTGACAGTGAGCCCTTTTAGCGGTAGCTATGATCTGGGAAACACTTCGATAAAACAAACAAGCATTTCAGGGACTATGCAGGTCGCCGAATTCATCGCACCACCAGCACCAGCACCATCGCCATCGCCGGCATCGCCAACGCCTCAGTCGAATTCAAATTCAATTCAGCTTTCTGCCTTTTCAGGTGCTTTGGCATCTTCCGCCAGACAGTTCCCGTCGTCAGATCTCATTCCAACTGATCTGACGCGCTCTCGTGGATTTGGAAGGGCGCTCTCTGAGCTTGAGGAGGTAGAGAATCAGCTTCTTCTTTCGGGCAAGGTTACGAAGGAACAAGAACAAGTAGCTGTATTTGCCGGAACGAGCTTTGACACGCAAACCTTGCAAGGGCTGTCTCAAACTGGCGTAGACGTTGCTGCTGGTTCAACGGAGTCAGCAATAACATTGAATCGTGGAATTGTACTTTTCGCGCCTAAGTCAGATATTGAAGTTAGAACAAAAGAAGGAGATGTTTACATAACTGCAGGGTCTGTCGTTTTGGTTTTTGAGGACGGAAATGACTCGGCGGTTTTGAATGTGTCCGATGCAAAACAGGGTGATGTAGGTGTAAGAATCGGCAGCAATTCATACCCTATTCTGCCGGGGGAAGAGCTTGTCTTGACACGATCAACTTCAGGTACGTTCAATGCAATTAATCCTGCAAGAATAATTGCGCACCGCGACGTAAGAAAAGCCCACCTAGATCGAGGCGTCTCCGCCTATTTGTGCGAATTCTCGTTAGTATCGGCACTTTCGAGTACAGGGCTATACAGCAAATTGAAAAAAGACGATTCTTTGAAGCCGGTCTTAAGGCAAATCCTCTTAATGGCAGCCTCTCTCCAGTCCGTGACCAGCGCGCGCGGCCCATACAGATAATGCGAACAGGCAATTCGAAGCGTCCATAGGATTGCAATTACAGGCGCGAATTCCAGTGTCTACCGAGCCTTCGACTTAAACTAGACCTTGCTCTCTTCCGGTGGTGCATTCTTTGCATTGGTGATGTCGGCTTCGCTGGCTTTGCGCACGCGGAACCAGAATGTGCTGCCTTTGCCTTCTTCGCTGTCGACGCCGATGGTGCCACCGTGCACGGTGACAAGCGCTTTGCATATTGCTAGTCCCAAACCGGTTCCTTTTTTCTCACTGGAATCGGTGACGCTGACCTGTCGATAGCGATCAAAAATCAGATTCTGGTATGCACTCGGCACACCCTTGCCCTGGTCCACAACAGAGACTTCGACAAGATCAATCATGTCCTTAACTCTGATTTCGACTACACTTTCCGCTGGTGAATATTTGATTCCGTTTGATACCAAGTTAATGAGGACCTGTGTCAGGCGACCGGACTCGGCCCAAACATGCAAGTTCGTTTTCATAGGCTTCAACGTAACTTTGTTCATCGCAGCAAAACCATTAAGTTGCTCGACGGCGGTCTCAATGATTTCGGATAGCGGTTCTACTTTCAAATCAAGCTCAAGATGTCCGCTCTCGCATTTGTCTAGATCCAAAAGTTGCCCAATCAGTGCAATCAAGCGCCCAATGCTGCGCTGCGCGCCGGACAGCGATTTGCGCCCTTCATAGGCAAGCTCACCGTATATACCGGATTCGATCACTTCCAAATTGAACTGCAATGACGACAAAGGCGTGCGCAAATCGTGACTGATCATATGCACGAATTCACTTTTAACGCGTTCGAGTTCCTTGCTTACACTGATATCGCTAACGATGCAAAAGTATTGATTTTGGCTGCCCGACCATTCTATGGTCCAGCGAAGATCACAAACCGAACCATCCTTCTTCAAAGCCCGAACATCAACGCTCCTTGTCGATCCTTTTTCGCGTACGAAGTTCAAGGCGACTTTGAGCGACTCCACGTCCTCGGGAAGCAAAATTCTGTCTGGTCCTTTTCCAACAACGCCATAACCGAGCAAGCGATAGAATGCCGTATTCGAAGCAAGAACTTTGCCGCTTGCATCCATTGAGCAAATGATATCTGCTGAATAATCGGCAATTGCTTTCTCACGCTCGCTTACTTCCACCAGCGCGTTAACGACCTGATCCACAGCGGACATTAATGCCTGCAGTTCGACTTCTTCTTCATTGTCTACAAGTTCGACTCGCCCTTTGACCTTTTGCTTAATTCGTTTCAGCGTCAGAGATAATGGAGTGACAAACCAGCCAGAAAGAAGCACGAACGAAAAAGCCAGCAAGCCAATCACAACGACCGCAGCAACTATGCTGCCAATGAGCAAGCCCGACTTCGCATCAGGTGCTAGCGGAAGCGAATTGACTTGTAGCAAAATGAAAGCAGTATGGGCCAAAACAGCAAGAAGAATAATCCCTAGGGCAACCAGCACGCACTGCATGGCTTTCCATTTAGGCATTTTCTCCGCTATCGAAGCGAAGCTCTTCGATACGTCGCTTTCCTTCTCTTCCTGAGCCTTTTCGGCGATAAGCTTCTCAACCAGCTCACGATCAGCGAGGATTAAAGCCTGAGGAGTTAGACCATCAGCCGCGATTGAATCCAGCGCGACCTTTCGCAAACGGGCAAGATACCAGGATTGAAGGATTTCGTACTTCGAATTGGCCATTCTCGAATTCTAGCACTTCAGCCTTACGGTGTCAGGCGCAATCCGGACAAAGTGGTCTGTTTTGCAAGAGGCAAAAGCTGTGTCTCCGACTCGATCAGAGAATTAAAGAATACATCTTCCGGGTCGAAATGTTCCCGTGCCAGCTCGACTATGTGTTGATGGTGCGTGAACATGATTACTTGAGTCCGTTTGGAAAATTCAACCAACACGCGCAAGGTAGCCAGTGAGCGCTGATCGTCGAAGTTCACGAGGATGTCATCAACGATAAACGGCAGTGGCTCTTCCCGATCCAGATAAAGTGAGAGGCTGGCAAGTCGCAGAGCCAGGTAGACCTGGTCGCATGTGCCTTCGCTCATACCCTCGATTGGGGTGAGACTTCCAGTCTCGGCTTTTACTCCGAACAAAACCGGATCGCCCTTATCATTGAAATCTTCTTGTAATCCAGCGAAATTATTGTTGGTCAAGCGCGCAAAGATTTCACTAGCCCTTTTCAAGATGGGACTTTGATGCTTTTCGCGGTAGCGCTCAATCGCTTTCTTGAGAATCAGGCTTGCTAATCTTAGCCGTCCATATTGCTCGACGTCCTGCCCCAACTCCGCAAGAATTTGTTGAACACGAGCCGCGGACTCGGCTGCAAGAGCCGCTCCGTCCATTCCTTTTATGATTTGCAGTTCGCTTCCAATGCTTACCTGAATCTGATCGCGCTCTGCCTGTAACTGCTGAACATTTTCTGATAACTCCGGAATTTCTTTGTTTAAACTTTCCAGAGACTTTTCGGCGCATTCCTTCAACAATGATTCCAGTGAACAATCGGGTGCAATCCGGACCAGCTGCCGATTATAGTTATCCAAAAGCTCGTTGACGCGGCGTCGCTGTTCAGACTTTCGAGCAGCTTCAATCAAATCAGCTTCAGATTGGACTTGTGCTTCCAGCATCATGCGCTGTTTTTTGTCTGCCAAGTTTGAAAGCGCGGACTTCCTGACTGCTATAGCTTCTTGAAGCTCGGTTTGCTGCTCTGCCACCAGTTTTCGTCGAGCAAAAACTTCCTTCGCCTTCTTAAGCCTTGCATAAAGCTCGTTAGCTGTACGCTCAGCCGAATCTTGCCGAGCATCAGGCATCAACTGTTGGGCTAGCTCGAACACATCATTCCTGAACTTATCAGCATCGCGATCGATGCCGGCGATTCGCCGCTTGAAGTTGGCTATTTGCTCATAATGAGCGAAGAATTGATCAAGCCGATCAAGGAAAGCGGTGATTTCTTCGGGACTGGTGCTTGACGCAAGCCCTACAGCAGCCACCGCGGGGTCCCATGCCGCCGACCATGATTCAATCTCACCGGCGCACTTCGAATCGATCTCCGTGAGTGTGAGCCGTTCCGAATTCAACTTCGCTAATGCTTTTTCAAGATCGGCATAGGTCTGTTTGGAAGAGCGGGCTTGCTCCAAGGCCTCTTGCGCAAGCGGGATGATTTCAATTAAGGCTGTATTTTCAGAAACATCAGAGCCGATTTTCTTGAGTCGCTGCAGTTCCTTTATCAGCTCGGTTTTTAAATTCAGACTACGCTGTTCATCCTGCTCGAGTTTATCTAGTTCCGTGGTGACCGCATCAAGGCTTTTTAACAAGTTCTGAAATGCAGGTTTCCACATTTTTGCTTGTGATGGTGTAGCAAAACGATCAGCAACTTCGAGCCAGAGAGCGCGCCAATCATTTGTCTTCTTACTGAGGGTTGCTTCTATCAATGCGATCTTTTTATTTGCTTCTTCTCGTCTCTCATCAAGCTGTTTGCTCAGGCGAGTCAGCTGCGCCTTTCTGGCAACAGAATCTGCTTCGGTGCGCAAGCGATCGGAGATCAAATCGGATTGAGAGACCGTCCAAACATAAGCAGTTTCAAGATCAATTGGTTGTTGCAGGGAGCTGCAAAAGGACGCAATCTCACCGCTATCAGTTTGTGATTCTTTCCAAGACTTCAGGACAAGCTTCCAGCCTCTCTCGCGCGATTCGCGGAGCCTGACAAGGTCCGCCTCTTCAGGCACATTGCGCATATTGGCATGATTTTCCAGCTGTTCCTTTGCTAAACGCAGCTCTTCGCCTAATGCTTGAAAACGGTCCTTCGCATTTTCAAGTTCCTTGTTTGTGTTTGCAATATCGCGATCAAACTGCTCGATAGTTTCACTGTCCGGAACCGGCAACAGATTGATAAACTCGGACAGTGCACTTGTATTCAAATTGGATTCGGTTACGTCAGCTGGAATACGCACACCAAGCTTTCGCAAATCGAGCAAGATTTGTTTATACTTTCTCTCAATAGACCGCCGTTCGCCAGCACACCGTTGCTCAATTTGAGCATCTTGCTGTGCCGATCGAAACACTGCCGTCAGCTTTTCACAGTCGGGCAGCTCTCCAATTTTCGCGATAGCATCGCGGCATTGTTGGATACTTTCGCCATTGCGTTTCATCTGAGCTTCGGCATCACGCTTTGCCTGCCACAAGGCCTTTCGCTCCAAAGCGAGCTTGCGCAAACGAGTCTTTTCCTGCACACTCAGGCGGAACTCTTGCGCTGCTTCAAAGTCGCATTCTTTACCAAGATCGCGCAAGCAAGATTTGGCCCGCTCCTCTTCATCCTCCAGATTTTGCACAAGACCGGATTTATCAATCGCTGCCTTCTGGTGTGAGCCTAATGACTGTTGCAACATTTCGATTCGATTAGATTGATCGAGAATTGTCTCCGGCAAATCGAGCGCAGAGATCTCACTTAATACCGAACTGAGCTTCTGTTCGTCGTGATTTTGCTCTCTTGTCAAAATGGTCGATTGCTCGATGATAGCCCGGGCTTCGTCGGCAAAGTTTTCCGGAAGGAGCGGAAATTCTGCCAACTTCTGAGCCTCGTCTAGATACAACGAGCGTTCGGCGATGAGAGGAATTGCATCACGCATCCGTGCCAGATGAGCTAGTGCAATTTCGAATTTTTGCAATTGATCGTCTAACTGTTTCTTGCGCCCGATCGCAACTTTCAACGCTTGATCATGGCGTTCCCATTCGCTGCTTGGAAGTTCGCTCTCTCGCAGTGTCTTTTTAGCTTCGGAATAGTCAGTCAGCTGCTTATTGATGCGGCGAGTCGATCCGGCACGCACATAGAGATCTTGCAGCTCCTTTTCCAGGCTTTCCTGAACACTCTTCAGATTTGCTATGCCAGATCCCGTGCTGAATAAAAGTTGGCCAAGTTCGCCTGAACCCTTAAGTATGGCCTCGCCACCACTGACCAGAGTCGCGTGGTCGATACCAAACATTGATTCGAATGTCGTTTGATTTATGTTGCCGAGAAAGCGCTGCAAGACCGCCGCTTCGATGACTTCAGTTTCCTTGTCCATATTGCGCAGCGTCTTGCTATTACCTTTGCGCCTGACGGCTTTAAGAACGCTACCATCGCTATGCTGGAGCGTTACGCCGATGCGCATATCAGGATGGGCATGGCGAAAGTTGTCGGTTGATTTGGCCGGAATCCCGTAAAGGACTTGCCGCAGTGCACGCAAGGATGAACTTTTCCCAGCTTCGTTAGGACCAAAAATTATGTGCAAGCCTTCCTTGCCACGCGATAGATCGAACACTCGGTTTGTGAAGTGCGAGAAAGCCATGAGATGGAGAGAGAGAATTTTCATACGCTCACCTCACTGTTTTCCGGCAGTCGAAAGGGGCTTTGTCAGCTTGTCCAAAAGCACCTGTTGAACATCTACAAGCGAATTTTTGACCCATTCATTGCTGGCAAGAAATTTTGCTTCATGCAATTCGGCAGGCAGGCGGCTGCGCAAATCCGCCAGCTCATCTTGCAGTTCATTCAGCGCGTCAACGTCGAGCGCAGTTTCTCCGATCACCGCAAGAAGTTCGGCCAGCGGACCGTCAAAATGCTCTGCACCTTCAACCGACAGCCCAGTAGTTTCGACTCTAACCTTTTCAATCCAAATGCGCTCGGATCCGCGCTCAAGACCTAGGGCGCGAATCGATTCTGTCCAATGTTTTCTTGCCGATCGCAAAACTCCATCGAGGGCGGTTTCGCCCGTTAGAAGCACGCGCACTGCCAGTGGCATACCCTCTGCATCCTGCAATGCTGTATCAAGCCCGGAGGAAATTTGCGTAAATGCTTCTTCCTCAGTTTTTACGCCACTTAGATCAACGGACACGCTTTCCCAGCGCATAACCCCTAGCTCTACAAATTCTTCGCTGACGCTTCCACGATGATCAACAGTTACAAGTGAACAGCCTTTGCGTCCGGCTTCACGAATGTGGCGCCCTTGAATGTTGCCGGGAAAAACAATCAACGGCTCCTTATTCAAAATTTCTCTTTTGTGAATGTGGCCGAGCGCCCAATATTGATATCCTTTGCTCAACAGCCCTTCGAGCTTACATGGTGCGTAAGAATCGTGCCCATCACGCCCGCTGGCACAAGTGTGCAAGACGCCGATGTTCACACGCCCTGACTCGCCAGCAGGATAGTTGGCCGACAGATCATCCTTAACATCGCCCGTGGCAAAACTCTGTCCGTGAACGCTTACATTGAACTGGTCCAAACGAAATGTTTGAGGGCTCTTATGAGCAAATACTTTCACGTTGTCCGGAAGTGGCAGAGACTTTGTTAGCTTGTTTGCCGCATCGTGATTGCCTTTCAGCAGGAATACAGTGATACGCGACTCTGCAAGCCGAGCCATTTGGCGAACGAAGTACAAGCCAGTGTTGTAATCTTTCCAATCACCGTCAAAAAGATCGCCTGCAATAATCACAAACGCAACCTGTTCTCTAATAGCAAGATCAACCATGTTCTCCATGGCGCGACGGCTGGCCTGGCGGACGCTATCCACAGGCGCGCCCTCATAGCGCTCCAGACCACGCAGCGGGCTGTCCAAATGTATGTCTGCTGCATGTATGAACTTAAACATCGATGTCCTCGGCAGTGCAGACTTCGTATTGGCAGAGCTGACTCTGCTGGGTTTCTTTCGTGGAATCATAGAACTCTTTTTCTTTTGAATAATGAGCAACTGTAATTCCATGCCCATCATGTTAGACGGCACGAAAACTATAATGGTTCAATCGAATCTATATAGATTAGCAAGCGGGCGTAAATGCGCTATCTATGCGGCACATACGGAACCGCATGCGCGCTCTTGACTGAAATTGCTTGATTAAATTTAGATCGTGCAGGCGCGATCGCCGCCGCGCTCTTTCGATACATATAGAGCTTGCATTGCGATCGATATCAATTCATCGCGATCATATGCATGCAGCGGATATGTCGCGATCCCGAGACTGCCAGTGATCTTGATGAAGTTCCAGTTATGCGTGATTACCTGTGTGCCGAGCGTCTCACGGATTCGCTCGGCGATAATCGTGGCACCAGCGGTAGTGGTGTTAGGCATAATGACAGCAAAGTCAGTTCCGCTATATCTGGCGACTATATCTCCGGTCCGCACACTCTTTTTAATGGCGTCTGCGCAAATACGAAGAACGTTGTTTGCAGTTAATGTCCGGTAGTTTTGTACTATCTCATCAAATCCGTCGAGTGATACCATGCAAAGAGAAGCCATTCGGTTATAGCGCCAGGCATGCTTTAAGGTCTGATCAAGTTCGCGCAGGAAACTACGCCCGTTATAAGTGACCGTCAAAGTATCAAGCAGCGCCAGGCGCTCCATGTTCTCAGCTGTATTTTCGGCAAAACCGCCCAGCTCTTCCAATTGTGCTTCTTCGAATTCTTTGACCTGCTCGAGAACGCCGGGATCGGCCAAAACACGTCTCATTTCAGGACGCTGACTCATAAGGTCTTCCATGACGCGCCTGTATGTGGACTCTTCACTATAGAGCCAGATTTGGCTGAGATGCCCGATTTTGCCCACAGAAGCTCCTTGGCAAGCGGAATTAACGACAAGACCTAGAGCATTTTACCGAATTCTTGGCGCGAACGTATCACGCTGACAAGCCACGCGCAGGAATGTAAAGGCGTAAACCCTGCGTGGGGCAAGATTTGGTTTCAAAGAATCGTTCTTGAGATGCGTTTCAACTATTCAAAGCGAAACTCATAAACAGCGTTGCCGACGGGCACGCGCAGAATCGCTTTTTGAAACTTGCTGAAATCGAAATCAAGACTGCCTTGAATCATGCCGCCGGGTGGCAAGCGATTTGGCCCGAGCGAGGCATCAAGAACCGCCTGCGCATCAGCCTTCGATCGCTCAGTCGCTTCGCGGGCTTTGCGATAAGCTTCCTCGCGCGCCTGGTAATCAGGAACCATCGTAGTCGCGAAGGAACTGGAGGAATAATTGTTGTTCCACCCGCGCCCCCGATTTGGCGGAGCAGACCATCCAAAGGGAGTAGGCACGTAACCACCATAATTAGAACCCTGAGTCCAAGCTTGCGTGGTCACCGGCGTCATTGCGTCGGCCCCCCAGAATTTTATCCACTTTGCCTTCGACTCACCCTTCTTCTCAATTTGCGCAGCCAGTGACTGTGCATTAATCGGCTTCAGAATATTCACCGTCGGCGTAAGCTGAATGAAGGTGGGAGGCTGTGAAAGTACGTCGACGTCGTATTGACTGTCATTGGTAATGCGAACTTGCGCACGCGTCGTCTTAGAAAAATCAGAAGGCTTACGAAGTAACCCAGCTTCGACGGTGACACCATTGGCGGTTACTTTCTCAATAGTCATGCCGGCTGCGCTTGATTGCTCACAATAAGGCGCGCCCTGGAAATAGCGAAAGAGTACAACTCGTTCTGTCGGTTCTGGCGCATATCGCTTCCAGGGCTCTCCACGCGACTCTTTGATCCGCATAGCGTCAGCAAAATAACGCTGCGCGTCTTCCGGTCGCCCTTTGCGTTGAGAAATTCGAGCCAGTGCCTCATAAAGGTCGGCAGCATCCACGCTGTGTTCACCGGAGATTTTCTTGCGCAGGGCAAGCGCTTTTGTGAAACACTCAGCTGCCTGGTCGTAAATTCCGAGAGTTTCCTTCAGCACACCCATGTGTTCGAGGGCATCAGCCAACTCAGGTGTCTCGGCATTCTTCGATTGATAAACATTGAGTGCATCGCGCAGAGTCTCAACGGATTTATCGTTCTTGCCTTGCGCTTGAAGAAGCCATGACTGCAATTCAAGGGCGCGCGCGTAATCATAACTTAGCGGTCCGCTAGTAGAATTTGCAATCGAAATTGCTTTTTTGATTTCTTTTCCCGCCTCCGCAAACTTGCCCTGCCAGAGCAGCGATTCAGCGTACTTGTTCTGGATTCCAGACACACTGGTTTTGTAAGCTTCGTTATGTTGCAGAGCGTCTAAGGCTGAGCGAAGTTCGCGTTCGGCCGAAACGTAGTCACCAATCGAAAGGCTTTCGGTGCCCGACTTGCTAGCCGAGCGCCAGTCGCTGGACATCCCACTATCGACGCCAAAACTTGCCTGTGAGAGCGATAGCGCCAGAGCAACAGCAGCGCAACAACTTGAAAACTTCAAAAATTGGTTCATAGCTAACAAAAACTCTATTTGACAAGCGGTCATACATTTTAGCCTGAGAGCTTAGCAGCTCATGCGCTTCTTTGAACAGAGAAAAGTCGTTGCAAGATTGCGCAGCGACTGATACCATACACAAGTACGGTACTTTTCAATGAGCATCCCGCCGGCACCAGATGCGCCCCCAAAGCTGAACACAACTGATGAAAACATTCCAGATTGCAGTTAGAGATTTCGCAGTGCCCATTCCAAGGCGCGGAGGCATTGACGTGCACTCCGGTTATAACCTTATCAACTACGGACAAGAAATTCACGACTTAGTTCAGCAACAGCGAAAGAAAGAAGACGGGCTGTATAAGTCCGAGCTAAAAATCAGCAGAAATTTCCAGCGCGGTGAGTATAAATTTTGCATCGCGGGTCGCGTCGACGGCATCTTCGAAAAATCGCCTGCATTAATCGAAGAAATCAAATCGACCGTCAATGTGCATGAGCTACGTGCCAAGCTAGAGTTGATGCCCGATCATCCTTATATATTGCAGGTGAAGACTTACGCCTATTTCTATTACCTGGACAACGGTGTCATGCCCAACATGCGCTTGCATCTGGTCTCCTCAACCAACACCAGCCAGCGCGAAGACATGTATTTCAATATCGATCTTACGGAGTTCGAAAAATGGGTCGAACTGAGGCTCGATGAATTAGTAGAGGAAACGAAGCTTATTGAAGCTGACGTTATGCGGCGCATCGAAATTGCCGGACGCTTACAGTTTCCTTTTGATAATCCAAGACCAGGTCAGACCGATCTGATGCAGTCAATTCAAGAAGCAATCGAAGAGCGCAAACAAGTCTTAGTTCAGGCACCGACCGGGCTAGGTAAAACAATGTCAGTCAGCTTCCCCGCGCTAAAAGATGCATTGGCTCGTGGACAAAAGTTGGTTTACCTGACGCCAAAAAATAGCCAGCACAAGGTGGCCGAGGACGCGATCGAGAAGCTAAAGCAATCAGAGCCCGAACTTCGTTTGCTTACCCTGAATGCAAAATCAAAAATCTGTTTCAAACCTGAGCCGGTTTGCACACCTGAGCACTGTGAATACGCTCGTGATTACTATCAAAAGCTCTACGAACATGGACTCATCGACATCATGGCAGAAAAGGCACAGTTAAACTTCGATGTGCTGCAGGATCTAGGGAAGCAGTACGAGGTCTGCCCTTTTGAACTTTCCGTCGATGCCATCGCCCGCAGTGACGTTATAGTCGGTGATTACAATTATGTTTTTTCACCGAGATCGTTGATCGGGCGAATAACAGTATTAAACAACTTGCTCAATGAGAAACCTAATCTAGTCATTGACGAAGCACACAATCTTCCTGACAGAGCTTGCGATTACTATTCTCCAGTGCTTGCAAGTGCCACTTTTGAAGAGGCAGCAACAAAGATTGCCCTGCTGCCCCCAAGTCTATCAATCGAAGGGCAAGCGCTAATTTCCAAAAGCATTGAACTAATCAAGACGCAAGCTGATAAGTACAAATGGGAGTTAGCGATATCACTCAACGACGAAGTATTTCGTTTGCAAAACAAAAAATGGAAGGAGTTTCTCGCGAAGTATTTAGGATCGGGACTCGACATTCAGCAGAAAGATCCCGTCATCCGGGCTGCAAACTCGTGGGCTCAATTCACTGACATTCTGGACCTCAACTCTGACAATTTTTTTACGACAGCAAAGAGGCATGCAAGAGGAGTCGATCTGAAGATCACTTGTTGCGATGCGTCAGCTTACTTGAAAGATGCTTATGCTGAATTTGGCACTAGCATCGCTTTTTCCGCAACGATGAAACCATTTGATTATTATGCACGTTTATCCGGATTGACTGCCGAAAAGACTAAAACGATTGAATGCACGTCGCCGTTCCCGCGAGAAAATCGCAAACTCATGGTTATCCCTCAGGTATCGACAAAGTATTCAGATCGCCAGAAAAACTATGCAAAGATTGCCGATGCCATCACCCGAATAGTCAATCTTCGGCGTGGCAATTACTTCGTGTTCTTTCCAAGCTTCGAATTCCTCACTGAGGTTGCCGATCGTACAGAAGCGCCAGCCTTCGAGGTGTTGCGTCAAAAGCCGGACATGCAATCAAGCGAAGCACGCGAATGGATAGACAAATTGCACAAGCAAGACTATCCAACAATCATTTTTGCTGTACAGGGCGGTACATTCTCTGAGGGCATCGACTATCCAGGTAATTCACTGATTGGAGCAATCATTGTCGGACCAGCTCTGCCAAAATTTGATCTGGAGAGGGAAAGGCTGAAAGATTACTACCAGAAGCACTACAACGCCGGCTTCGATTATGCATACACTTATCCTGCAATGACTAGAGTAATTCAATCGGCAGGGCGTGTTATAAGGTCTGAAAAGGATCGAGGATTGATAGTCCTTATGGATCAGCGCTTCGTTCACACCAACTATGTGAACACAATGCCATCCGACTGGTTTGACAAGTCCGTCTCAGAACTTGTGTCAACAAGCATCTTAAGAGACATCAGCGAATTCTGGTCCGCCTAACATTAGCTGAGATGCTGGAATGCTGGAATGCTGGAATGCTGAGATGCTGGAATGCTGGGATGCTGGGATGCGGAGATGCGGAGACGCAGGACTGCGACATAAAAGTTGAAGCGGCTAGAGCAGAAGCAGCCAGAACAACGAATTAGGGAAAATTTGTAGTATCGAATTCGAAACTTTGTTCAAGGCACTCCACGCGGTGCGGACAGGAAAGAAGCCGAATTCTACGGAATCAGAAGGTCTAGCTCTAAAAACATCTAAGCAGAGTTTCTAACCAGCTGAGAATCGATACCCTCGACCGATTCATGCTCTCATTAGCTCTCAATAACTAACATCATTTCCATGCCATCGTTGCCAGAGAAAGAACTTTAAACGCAGCTAGCGGTGCAAAGAAGATTTGACAGAGTCTTCTGAATAGGGGGCGCTTTAGCGGATGTGATGCCTTCACATCCAAGGAAATGCCTTTTCTTAATCCAGCCGACATAATCGAAAAATGCACTCCCTGGTTCTCAGCAAAGATTGAATCATTACATTGGAAAACTTTTGCAAGAATGAATGATTTTTCGCGACCAAACCATACGCAAGTATGGTAATAATAGAAAAGCAGTATCTGCGGGAGGCTCACTATGGCCTTTAGTTACCCATCAAAGTTATTGATAGCCTTGACCTGCGGTAATTGTTGTGCGTTGTGCAAGAAAACGCTAGCTTTTAAGGACGACGAGGGAAAGCCTGTCCACCAAAGCCAAGCGGCACACATCGCCGGGGAACAGCCTGGAGCAGCCAGATATGACGCAGAAATGAGCCAAGATCAAAGGGACGATCCAGCAAATGGCATTTACATGTGTCTCGAATGCCACAACGAGATCGATGTACTACATCCAGATAAATATTCAACCAACTGGCTGCTTGGTTTGAAAAGCGAGCACGAAATATTTGTAACCAGAGCAATAGCCGAAGCGATAGGAAAGGTCACTTTCAAGGAGCTTGGTGAGGTTTGCTCTAGACTTCTTAATATGACGGGCGCTGCATCCACGAGCTATGATTTGACAGAACTCGACAAAAAGATTGAACTCAACAAACTTGGTCCCAAAGTTCGAAACTACATAACAATGGGTTTAGCTCTAAACGCTCAGGTTCAAGGTTTCATTGAAAGTGAAGACGCACGGACACCTGGCTTTGGAGAACGATTGAGACAAGGATTTCTCATCGAGTATCACAAGTCCATGTATAACGGCATCAACGGCGATGCGCTTTATGAGTCTTTGATAAACCTCGCCGGAAGGCTAAATACAAACGAACACGCGGCAGTTATAGCTGTTTTAGCCTACTTATTCGAAAAATGTGAGGTTTTTGAAAAGACATGATAATGCCTACGAAGTACATACCTATTCAAAATTCACTACTAGCGTTAGGTTCAATCGTGCTGAAGAATCTGAAGCGACCTCAAAGTATTAGTTCTCTTTGGGAAAAGATGAGACATGTGCCAGAGATAAGCACTTTCGAACGATTCACATTAATACTGGATCTTTTGTTTGCATTGGAGCTAATAGACTTCGAAAAGGGTTTACTGTTTAGAGTTAGAGCATGATCAACGTCGTTAAGAGTTCTGATGAAAGATTTCGTCCGGTCGAGTTCAAGCCCGGATTTAACATCGTTCTAGCTGAGCGGACCAAAGAATCGACAAAATCTGATTCCGTAAATGGGTTAGGCAAGTCAACCCTCATTGAAATAATCCACTTCCTTTTTGGAAGTCAGCGGTCATCTGGCAATTCACTGTTCGTTCCAGAGCTGGAGGATTGTACTTTCACGATGGAACTTACCTTTGGCAACCGTACATTGGAAGTGTCTAGGTCGATAAAAAGACCCGCTCGTGTTGTAGTCACAGGGGACGTTCCTGACGGCTTTCAATCAGGACCAATCAGTGTGGATGATTGGACAAGTATGGCTGGGTCCTTAGCTTTTGGATTGGATTCTGAAGAGGATGGCGCGCCAACCTTCAGAAGTCTCATAAGCTATTTCATTCGACGCACAATCGGTGGCTATCTCGATCCTTTTGAATCATTTTCCAAAATGCGGGCATACCAACGGCAACTCAATAACAGCTATCTGCTTGGTTTAGATTGGAAAATCTCGACGGCTTTTGAAACGCTGAATGGGCGTGCTGCAGTCATAAGTCAGATGAAGAGAGAGGCCAAAGCTGGAACCCTATTTGGCATTGAAAAAAAACTTTCGGATCTTGAAATTGAAAAAGTACGTTTAGAACGCGAAATAAGGCGCCATTCAACTGAACTACAAGAGTTTAAGGTTCATCCTCAATACCGCGAACTTGAGGAGGAGTCTTCGAAACTAACCGCAGAAATACACGAAGCGAGCAATCAAAACTACAGAGATCGACATGTCGTCTCGATGTACAAAGAATCTCTAAAAGAAGAACACGAAGCGTCGCCCGTGTTGGTCGAACAATTATATAAGGAAGCCGGGCTCATATTTTCAGACCAATTGAAAAAGGAACTTTCAAATGTGCTTGATTTTCATAAAAAGGTTGCAGCAAACCGCAGGAATTATCTTAGCCAGGAAGTTGAGCACCTAAATAGATCTATACGCCTACGCGAAGCGAAAATCGAAGCGCTAAGTTCCAAACGTGCTGACGTGATGCAAGTACTTAATACGCATGGGGCATTGGAAGAGTATACGTTGCTGCAGCAGCGGCATGTGGAGCTTCGTGGGCAACTAGACGAACTTGTTAGACAAATCGAAATATTGCGCAAAATAGAATTGGGAAAAGCGTCAATAGATATAGATAAGGCTGTTCTTTCTCAACGTGCAATGACAAGCTTGGATGAATTCAAGAATCAACGGGAAGAAGCTATTAATGCCTTTGATATGTATGTCAGACAGCTCTATGAGCGCCCAGGGAATCTAATAATTGTTATCAATAAAAATGGATACTTATTTGACACCAAGATTGACCGAAAAGGCAGCACTGGAATTGATTTCATGACAGTATTTTGCTACGACCTAACACTTTCGCAATTGTGGTCGGGACGCGAAACGTCACCTGGACTGCTTGTTCATGACAGCATTATTTTCGACGGGGTTGACGCACGACAGCGCGCACGAGCCCTTGAGCTTGCGGCTCAAGAATCAGTCAGATTCGGTTATCAGTACATCTGCACACTAAATGCTGATGAGCTTCCCTTGGCAGACTTTTCACCAGTCTTTGATTATTCGCAATTTGTTTGTCATAGATTGACAGACAAAGATGTGACAGGCTCTTTACTCGGACTTAGAATCGAAACGAAAGTGAAAACAAGCACCGATTCAGATTAGTCCATTCTGCGTTATCAATCAACAGGGTGGTAGACGCAGAACAGTGGAGCGTCTAGAAAATGTCTCCAAAGTCCGCTATGCTTTTTTTCCATCAGCTCCTGGGACGGACACGTGAAATCTAAAGTTCATTCGCATCTCTTGATCCGCTGGATCTTCTTGCGCATGATCGCACTCTGCTTCTTGGCTGCATTTCTCTCAATGCTCGTGCAAATTTTGGGACTTTACGGTCAGAACGGAATAATACCAATTTCTCTACTACTTGCCTGGCAGCCGGAATATAGCGCCGATATAGTACTGCGCGTGCCCTCCATATTTTGGCTGAATAGCTCCGACTCATTTCTGCAACTTGTTTGCGTCGCAGGTGCGGCATTCTCTACTCTTGCTTTATGCGGAGTTCTGACCGGACCGATGTTACTCCTGGGCTGGTTTCTATATCTATCTATATGCAGTGTCGGACAAGATTTTATGAGCTTTCAATGGGACTCACTTCTCCTTGAGACAGGACTACTTGCGGCATTCTTTGCACCATGGCGAATGCAAGAACCGATGCCACTTAGTCCTGAATTCAAAAAGCAACCAGAAGGATCACTCATATTTTTGTGGCTAATTCGTCTGTTACTTTTCAAATTGATGTTCCTTTCTGGGCTGGTCAAGATTGCCAGCGGCGACAAAGCTTGGCACGATATGACAGCATTGGATTATCACTATGAAACACAGCCACTACCGGCTCCGCTGGCCTGGCTCGTGGCGAAGTTTCCCGAACTCATCCAAAAGATGTCTACCTTCTTGATGTTCGTAATTGAGCTTGGTTTTCCATTCCTAATCTTCGGCATCCGCCCGCTGCGCATGCTGGCGGTCGGGGGACTGGTCTTCCTTCAATTGTTGATAATAGCAACCGGCAATTATGCATTTTTCAACTGGCTGACTATTGCACTGTCCCTTGCGGCTGCTGACGACCAGATGTTGTCAGGTGTTCTGCCCCGCTCACTCCGGATGAGCCTTGAAATGCATGCACTTACCTTGCGCAGCAAGATTTCTGAGACCTGGAAGTTCATCATTCCTGGCGTAATTATTGGGACTATTTCGCTTGGATTTTTCGCAAATACATTTCTGACATCTACAATTGTGCCACCACCAGTGAAGTGGCTCATCGGGCTTGCAGATCCATTAAGAAGCTTCAACACCTATGGGCTCTTCGCAATAATGACGACTACGCGACCAGAGATCGTTATTGAAGGAAGCAACGATGGGCAAACCTGGATTGAATATGAGTTCAAATACAAGCCAGGCAACATCAAGCGAATGCCTCCAAGTGTTGCGCCACACCAACCAAGAATGGACTGGCAGATGTGGTTCGCCTCGCTTGCACCGGACCGCGTAGCTCCCTGGTTTAGCCTGCTGATCGATCGTTTGCTCCAGGGTAGTCCTTCAGTGATCGCGCTGTTCGATCACAATCCTTTCCCAGACGGTCCCCCTAAGGTAATTCGCGCAGTCCTGTACGAGTATCACTTCAGTGATGCTGACGGGCTGTTGAAGCGGGGCCAATGGTGGACACGCAAACCAATAGGAACGTATATGGAAGCGCGCCAGCGCGCTGGTAATCAGCCGACATTCTAGCTCTATTCAGATCCAAGTGGAGAACTTATAAGTTCTGCGACACGATAAACAACACCATTTTTGGTAGTTGGCTCTTCCAGCTTCAAGCGGTAATAGAAACCAAATGGTGTGAACTGCGAGTTCTTATCCGCGCGAAAAGTACCTCTAACTTTTACTGTAAGCAGCCCCGACGCGTCGGGACTCTCCACATTGATATCAGCAAAGTTAGTTTCGACGGCGGAATTGGCATTGCGGCGAATAGTGCCCGCTGAGACGTCGCTGGAAGACCAGTGAAAGAGCTCAAGAGTATGCTGGGCGGATTCAGCCAATAACTTTCTCAACTTCGCTCGCGACTCGACACTGTTCCTGTCGTTGAATTTTATCGATAGCAGGCATTTGGAAAGTTCCTGTGTAGTATCAACGATCCAATCTTGCGTCTTCGCATCGAGGGTGAATTTCTTTGTCTTGGCATTCTGCACATCATTAAGGTGTTTGGCGACCTCTTGGGCTAAGCTTTCCTTACCAAGCTGACTCAACACTTCTTGCTTAGTTACCAGCGCTGTAATAAGCCTGCGATAACTTTCCTTTGTAGGTATGTCCACCTTCAGTTCGTTATCATAGGTTTCTTCCGCTACTGAACATGCCTCGTCAATGGCTTTGGCAGCCGCCTCGTAATTCTTCAAATGCATTTCTGTACCTGCCAGCTCCATCTGAGCATCGGCATAATACTCGGTTCGCTTTCCAAAAGATTGATCTGCCAATACGACGGCTTTCTTATAGAAGTCCCGCGAAAGTTTGAAGTCTTTTTTTATTTCGTATAAGCGCGCCAGGTCCATCGTCACTGTATACAGTGTCACATCCGGACTTTTTTCTGCGCAAAGCAATTGAATGGCTTCCTTATAATTCGCTTGAGCCTTGTCCAGCTCGCCCCTCATAGCCTGAATTTCCCCGAGCCACAAAAGCGATTCCGCCAAGACTGATGCCGACTGAGAGCGTCTCGCCAAAGGGATTGCGCGCAATACACTCCACTCCGTGTTTGCGACATCACGCTCTTCCAGAGGGAAATATGAGGACCATCCAACAGCATGATAGAGCCTAGCTGCAGCAACAGGCCCAAGAACAATGCTTTCTACTTTTGCAAGTTCGTCGATTAGCTCTCGTGCATTTTTTGAGCTGTCCACGCTATCACTAGACAACGAATTGATGTCGTTGCGAATTTGTTTTACATACAGCAAATAGCCGCACGAGAATGTGACTAAGAGCACCATGATTGAGGTTGGAAGAATTGCGCCAATTTGCCACCCTCGAATAACTTTGCGTACATCCGCTGCCTCCTGTTCGCGTTTGTTATTCTTCAAGTAATTGGCATAGTTGTCTAAGCTTTTGCACGCCGGAGAAAGGATATTCCACCATTGCTGCCGCCATTGGGATATTACACTGGCAAACAGTTGCTCAGCCTCGGTGAACTTGCGCTCGCAAAGATAAAGTTCGGCCAAATGCGCGCGCTTAGCAGCGGTGCCTGGACCCTTTGTTCCTAC
Source organism: Candidatus Obscuribacterales bacterium (assembly GCA_021732085.1). Lineage (GTDB taxonomy): Bacteria > Cyanobacteriota > Vampirovibrionia > Obscuribacterales > Obscuribacteraceae > JAIEPM01. Next base: position 139,585 of record JAKFVQ010000006.1, read on the forward strand.
AAGCTTCGACCATGCGAAAATCGATTTCTTGAGGATTCTTTCAGCAAGGCGGTTCAATCCGGCAGCACCGAGAAGCTTTGCAAGCCAATCGGAGCCAAAACTAACTACAAGTAGGCACTCGAAACAAACCGCTGAGCAAGCCAAGAAATATGGAATGGTAATGGTGCCGGCCTGGTCGTAAGCTTCTTTTGAGAATTGGAGGAGAACGGCGAGCGAAAAAACCACCCAGAGAAGGCGTGTCAATTCCGTAACTATCGACAGGAAGTTCATTTTTCAGCCACCGTCTTATCTATGTACCCAGTCCGCAGGGGCAACGGTACAGCGCGCGGTAGACAGCGTAGTGGCCCGCCAGGCAGGCCTAGGTCAGAAACCTCTGCACATCACCAGACTCATATAGCCACTTGCCTTTTTCTTTGACAAAGCGACTCCTCTCACCAAAACTGGCATCCTTCCCAAGCTGCTCAAGATAGGCCGTGAAGGATACGAAAGCCTCATTCTCCCCATCAGAGAACTCAAGTATGGACACCCCCTTGAATTTAGTCCCCTTGGTGAAGGCGAGCAGTTCCTTCCGCCAGAGCGGCAGATTAGGTTTGCGCGCCGGATTTTTCGGATGCGTGGTCGTAATTATGTAGTCAGCCAATCCTAATGCGTATGCTGCATAACGTGATCGCATCAGACTGAGCGCGTTCGGCGCCGGCTTTCCTTTATGATATGGCTCACAACATTGCTGGTAAGGCAACTTGCTACTGCACGGACAAGTTTTGAGATCTTCAGACAATTCCATCTTCTGAATAGGTTATGACACCATCGGTGATGTAGTCTTCCATTATAGACCCTGGCGTTTCCCAGAGATCAATCACCGTATTTAGTGCCTCACACACATTGCCAGGAATTTCGTACTGTTGTGCTGAGTGACTCAGGCTTTCCAGCTTACGCAAGGTGACTTTTCCTTCGCCCTTGACAGCCGCTGATAGAAAGTTACGTGGGCTCTCAGCGTGCTTGTCGGCAATTTGCCAAACTGTCATGTAGACGACGCGCTTGCCGCTGCTAAAACTGATTCGAGAATTTAGTAATTCAATGAACTTGAGCTGTTGCTTCTTGAGAAATGATGACCATCTGACTTCAGAGGTTGCCGATGAGCGAAATCGGCTATTGGAACCATTCTTACTTTCAGGGTTGGAACTATTGGAATTTGGTTGGATTGAGTCTGGCGTTGTTATCGGCATACAAAATTTCTGAGGGGTACTCTTCTACTGTAATAGATCTTCCCCATTTACGGCTCAGAAATTTCGAATTAGGATGTCAGAAACAAAACAAAACATTAAGGGCGCCTCTTTGAAACCAAGAGCTTTTCACGCATCTTTTGGGCAGCATTTGGTTGCGGATTGTTTTTGACAAAATCAATAATTGCTTGTGCACACTGGGTTGGTGTCTTGTCTGTAGTATCGAGATCAAGATCGTAAATCGCATCTCGATGGACATAAAGTTGCGAGCCAACGGCCCAGCCAAGGTAACGATCCCCTCTTTGAATCTCGCGCCTGGCGATCTCTTCTTCTTGACAATGAGCGCCAATGTAATAAGCCCTGTAAGCTTCGAAAACGCGCAAAGACTCTTCCAGCCAATCGCGCGACCAGAAGACTTCGTCGGCTATTAGATTCAATCCTCGATCGAGATATGCCGCCATAGATTGATAACGGGCGAGCATAATCTCATTCAAATAATGTCCCGGCAAAATTCGAAAGTACTTCTTACCATCGGCTTCTTCCTGAATCCACTGGTAATACGCATCAGTTCTGGTTTCGAGATCGATCTCTTTTGGAGGCATTGTGAACCAGAACTTGTCGATTCCCAACAAGAAATATGGTTCTTCAACGATATCTTGAAAAACATGACACAGGCTAGTTTTGCCTGCACTTGATCCGCCGTTGACAATTATTACAGTGCCAGTTTTAGAACTGGCCTCTGTGCTCATAGTGAGTTTTTCGTCGAACCAGCAGCAATCTTGCGTTCACGAAGTTCCGCGTGTCTCTTCAAAGTATCAACATGATCCTTGACTTCACCATGACTGGTGGCTGCCGTTATTTGTTTGGCGAACGGAATTTTCAAACCTGTGTCAACATAACTTTGCAACTTGACGAGAGTTGCTTTTCCGTTGTCAACCTCTGTGAGTGTCCATTCACCTTCAAAAGCCTTTAACTTATCGGATCGGATCATCTTGAAAGCCACTTTATGCGGGGCTTCGTAGGTTTCTTTATAAACGCATGTTGTCGTGCCGATTACTGGCAATTTTTCAAATATTTCTTCAACAACACATTCACCATCGTTGCTGGAAATAATGCGCGTCCCATCTGGTTCATCCATACGCAAGTTGCGAAGCGCTTCATACGTAACCTTCAAAGACGCATGTACTTTTGTCTGTACAACCACACCAAGATGCTCGCATTTGCGATCGCCAGCTTCGACCGGCAGGGCATTTGAAGCCAACACAATCACTGCTAATGATACGAGAGCATTTCTTGTCAAGAACCTATCGCGCATATATACACCGCTTGGTTTCCACGAAATCAAGTATTATACACGCTCAAAAAAATAGGAAATGAAGAGGAATTCCTTATTACACTCGCTTCATCGTCACTAACTTAGGAAGTCAGTCTATTACTACACTATGAAAATTGGGGGCTGCCAACCACGTTGGTCTTTAGCCCAGGTTGAGAAAATGCCGCCCCATCCATCCAACAACCAACCATCCATCAAATCTTTGGCTTGAGGTTTTGATCCAGCAAAGTGACAGACCGAATCACAGCCTTATGTAGTGCCGAAACACCAAGACCCGACGAGGCGTTTTAAAATAAGAAACGGCTCCGTGGTGGTGAGGAGCCGTTTCTTGCAGCCACGAACAGGGATGGCAATTCCTGCGCGCGCTCTGTGCTTTAGGTGTGTTAGGTGTGAGCGGAGGAAGGATTTAGGCTGACACTGCCAGTGGTGTCACGGCGATTTCTTCGCTCGACTCAATGTCGGCGAGAATTTGGCGCAGTTCCATCACGTCAATATGCTCTTCTGGATAGAATTGAAGAAGAATCGATAGTTGACGTGTAAAGCAATCTTTTGCTTCATCCTTTTTGTCCAGCGCGCACTGAATCATACCGACGTTGAACAGGTAATCAATCAGTTCGGGTTGATCTGAGCCTACTTCTTTTTCAATCTTGGCCAATGCTTTTACATGTAGCCGCGCTGCCTTTGCATAATCACCCCTTTCTTCTGCGTGATTTGCCAGGTTTTGAAGTTCAGCTGCGCTTTTCATAATTGCCTCCTTGTGGGCTTTGTTTGGATGGGCAACGAAAGATTGCTCCCTTTCAAAGGGAGATGATCGCTGCGGTCTATGTATGTGGGAAGAAATCTTTTCCGCTACCACCGCGATCAATTGCGGAGGAGGGAGGCTTGCAAGGATTCTCTGGAGGGTCAGATGTGTTGCACACACATTAGTGACGCAAGAATCGCGGCTGCTTTGTTGATTTCTGTTACGTTAATGATAAGGCGCCGTTAAGCCGATTAGCAAGATGACCGAACGCATACAACTTTTATAGCGTCGCAATATATCGCATCCGGAAAGACTTGCCAGAGAGGCGCGCCCAGAACGTCACCTACTTCCATCGATTTATTAAATCGAAAAAGAAACCCACATTTAAGCTTCGGGATATATCTGGAGATAAATTAAAAGCCTAATGAATATTGGATGTAGCAAGATAGCAATACAAACGGATATACGGATCTTTTCTGAGACGAGCCCCAAGACCCTCATTCCAAGGCTTCCTCAACCGCTTCTCATGCGGCTCTCAAAGATTTGCTTGCGCTCATAAAAGCGCAGTTTTTGTCGCTCATAGACCAATAATTTGGACAAGCACATCTCGTGTGCGCGGCCTAGTATCAAAATCAATAAGTATGATTTGCTGCCATTGTCCTAATGGAAGGGCGCCATTTATTACTGGAACTACAATGCCAGGTCCTAGCATCGATGCACGGATATGCGAATGTCCATTGTCATCGTGCCATCGTTCATGATGTTTGTATTTCAGCGCTCTCGGTGCCATTCGTTCAAAAGCTTCCGTTATGTCATGCACGAGTCCAGGCTCATACTCAATGGTTGTGATTCCCGCGGTCGAACCAACAACAAAAACAGTAGCTGTCCCCGAATGTATTTTTGATTTGTTCACTGCATCTTGGACCTTGTCGGTGATATCAATTACGTCGGTGTGCCCCTTAGTAGATAGAGATGACTTTGAGGAATGGACTTTCATGGGTATTGAATCCTACATGTATGCACCAATTCTATTCCACGCAATTAAGCAGCAAGACGTTGTTCTTACTCATGGCAGCAGCGTACTGCATAATTACTTCATTGCATAATTGCAGCACCGTGCTTTACGGGAAGTTGCCAGCACTTTCAACTATGCTTTAAACGAGAAAAGACTACTTCTACAAGTAGTCTCTCTCGTGCTTCCCGGCAAAACTTTTGAACCTATCGAGTTATTATTTGGAATAACAAAGAGGATTTACTTTCGTCTTCGACTCCCACTTTGCACTTATCCGATGGATAGCGGCTCCTTACGTTTGTTCTAGATCTCCTGACTCACCTTGCTTCGTTTTTGTTTCAAGAATTAGCGCTAATAAAAAAATTAGTTCGCCACCCAAATGAAGCAATTCAAGCAAATCGCGAACGCAACCCAGCTCATGTAGGGTATGAGCAACGCGGAAGCGGGCCGATCGATTTGAAAGAATGAAGCAGCGCTACTTATGATAAAGAGCTGCAACAGCATCGCATCGGCAAGGGCAAGAGCTGGATTGTGCATGCCAAAAAAGAACACACACCACAATACATTGAGCACCAGCTGCAAGTGATAGAACATCATTGCTGGTCTGACATTATGTTCGTCTCGCTTTCGATAAACGCGCCACGCAGCCAATCCCATCATTGCGTAAAGAGCCGTCCACACTGCGGCGAAGACCTGGGAAGGCGGAATCCATGACGGCTTAACCAGGCTCACATACCAGTCAGCGCTTGCCTGAGCACCAAATAAAATACCAAGTGCAGCAGCACCAAAGGTGATCGTCATGATTGCAGCAAATGCTCGTACATCATCCGCGGTGCCGGGACGTTTCAGAATGCGGGAGTCTCTCTTTGCTCTATGAGTTATTGGCATGTGGGAATATTCAGCTCGGCTCTCGAACGAACCTGGCTTTTGCACATAAATGACTTTCATGGGGATACCTTGTTGAGACGTTGACGCGACCGAAACTAGAAAGTTGCAAAAACTGCGATTTTCCTAACGCAAAGCCTGCGCCAGAGTTCGCCCTAAACCGAGGCTATTTACTTCGTCGAATTGATGGCTAGAGACTATGTCGACATTCATTTGAGAGACCAAATCATGATCGAGTTCATCAACAAAGCGATGCCCGCTGCGATCAGATCCAATTAGAAAGAAAACAATCTTCAGCTCATGAGGAGATTGCATGCGTGCCTGGGCTTCTTTGACTATTCGACGAACCTCTCCTTTGTTAGTTGGATCGCCATCAGTGATAACAGCAAGCATCAGAGGCTTCGGGCGCATCCCCGCATCACGTCTATCAAAGTAATTATTGATGGCATCGCGTAATGGCAAGTGCAAGTTTGTGCCACCATCGGGAGAGAATCTATTGAACACAGTTCCTATATCTCTTGCAGAAACGTTATCGTATTTTTGATATTTACTCGAAAACGTCATCAGTGTGATACCACGCGGAAAAGCATTTTCAATCTGCTGAGAGAACCATCCCATCTGTTCGCGGCACCACTGCCAGCGTGAAACATTCTGCGGTACGAAACCAAACGCACTGGGGCAATCGCTTTCATTCATAGATCCAGAGCTATCAATAAGAACGCTAATATCGTATTGTCCCAGCCTATTTAACTCATTTGGTCGAAGGCGGCTGCTGAACACGAATGAGGAATTCCCATTCTGAGCTGCTTGGTCAATAGAAGGGTTGGCTCCGCCTACGTTGTCTAGATAGGCGGAGCCGGCGTCAGATCCATACGGCATGCGCGGGGAGCCATATGGATCAACGTACGAGGGAGGGGCTACGCGATTTTGCAAGGCCGGAATCTGTCGAATCTTCGAACCCACAAAGTCCCTCAGGTTCGGATCGGCGAACAGACTACGCATCTCTTGCAAAAATCCACCCGTGTTTGCTCGCGTTTGCTCGGAGAAAGACTGTGCGTGAACTCCAAGCGCATTAGTAAGCACGGCAAAGACGGACAGGAGCAACCCTGCTCCTCTCGATTTCAACATTTTTAGAGACCTCGCAAGCTAAGCAATGTTTTTGATGACGACAAGCGATCACTTAGGTTCCGGAAGCACGACAATTTCCCGGATTCGAGACGGCCGCTCTTGGAACCGTCCAATCAACAGCACTGGAACCCGGGAAAGGCTGGACAAAAGCTAGCCAGAGGGTGGACAGAAGCTGGCGAGAAGCCCGCCAGCAGCTAAGTCAACAGTCCCAGCGTCCCTCGCCCCTTACGCCGCAGGGGGAGGGCGGCGAATTCTCTGAAAGCCTTACAAAGAATGCGCTTTGGAGAATCCCGTTACATTGACTTGACGGGATAAATCAATGCCGATAGTATGAATACATTGCTGGAGAAAAACAAATGTCCGCTCGCAAAAGCTATTACTGGTACAAAGAGGTTCACTTGGTTTGAGCCACGCCCGAGCGTGCATTAACCAGGTGGACCGCAGTAGTTTCTGCGGTCCTTTTGTTTTTAGAGGTAAATTGAAATGAGAAATTGGTATTACAGCTATGCATTTGCAACCAGGGGAAGCCCCGGGTAGACCGTAGCATGTTGTAATCACAAGCTCACAGGTCCCGGCTCCCCAGAGGAGACGGGACCTTTACTTTAACTGGAGGAATAATGAAAGACGCAAGATTGGTTCTTAAACAAGAAAGCTCGAAGAGCACGAAGATTCACATCGGAGGCTCTACCATCGGTGGTAATGAGCTCTTTATTGTTGGCGGACCATGTTCAATCGAAAGCTTAGAACAGATGGAGCAAGTCGCCATCGCCCTTTCTCACGGACCGGTGCAAGCGATCCGCGGTGGCGCATTTAAGCCGAGAACGTCTCCATACTCCTTTCAGGGAATGGGCATTGAGGGATTGCAAATCCTCTCTGATATAAACCGCCGCTTCAACGTTCCAACTATCACTGAAGTGATGACAGAATCACAGATTCCAGACATCGTGCAACACGCCGACGTCCTTCAAATCGGCAGCCGTAACATGCAAAATTTCGACTTGCTAAAAGCAGTCGGAAGTGCCGGCAAACCAGTAATTCTAAAACGCGGGCTAGCTGCGACCCTGGAAGAATTTATCCTGGCTGCCGAATACATCATGGCTCACGGCAACCCCAATGTAATCCTATGCGAGCGCGGCATACGCAGCTTCGACACATTCACCAGAAACGTTCTAGATCTCGGTGCAGTCGTTGCTCTCAAACAGTTGACTCATTTGCCAGTGCTTGTAGATCCAAGCCACGCCGCCGGAAAGAGCGAATTGATTGCCGATCTTTCAAAAGCTGCCGTTGCATGTGGGGCAGATGGGCTGATGATTGAATGCCACCCGGAACCGGAGAAATCAGTTTCGGATGCTCGACAAGCGCTCTCCCTCGAGCAAATGATTGATTTGATCGAAAACCTAAGACTGATCGCATTGGCTGTTGGTCGTAACATTCCGTCGCCAAAAGAAACCCGAGCCTTGTCACAACTAACCATTGGGCAGAACGAATTTGCCAATCAATTTCACGTTGCAGAACTAATCGCCTAACAATCTTCGCCCATGAGAAGTCGTATTCGTTCGGCAAAAGGCTTACAAGCAAAGATGAAAGCTGCGCTCCAAGAGGAAAGAAAAATGACTATGCATTGGCCCCAAGCGGGGCAAATAACACTATCCACTAACGACAATAGCATCATGCCGGAGCAGGGCCGCAACGCCGATTCGAGAATCCAATACCTTCGAATGGAAATTGATTCTTTAGACAACAAACTCACCCAACTTTTACTTGCAAGATTCGAACTTGCAAAAGCGATCGCAGACGAAAAGGATAAGGCAGGATTACCCATACGAGATGGCTCGCGCGAACAGGCTCTTCTTGAGAGAATCTCCGGACTCATCGCTGAGCAAGAAACAAAGGAATTTATATCTGAAATTTTCAAAGAGATAATGGAGCAGAGCGTTGCTTTCCAACTTTCACTGAAGAAAAAAGAAACTCAATTTGTGCGGACTGAAAATAGCTTTCCGAACATATGCATAATCGGAGCCGGGCTTATTGGTGGAGCTTTGGCAAGGCAAATAAAATCTTGCAATCCTGAGAGCGAAATAAACGCAATAGATAGAAAAGAGAATGTCGAATCACTCAGACGGAGCGCTTTGTTCGAGAGCGTGGAAGCCGGAGTCGAGCCTGACCTGATAAAGAAAGCATCCCTCGTGGTTATTGCCTGCTCACCGGAGAGGAGCTTAGATATCCTGAGCGGAATCGCAGCACATCTATCCTCCGGTCAGATAGTTATGGACGTCTGCTCAACGAAAGCACAAATATGTTCTCTTGCAGAGCAGCTGGATTTAAATGGCGCAGAGTTTATTGGCGGCCATCCGTTCTTCGGAAGCGAGAAGCAGGGCTTTGTTGCATCAGCCGACGTGGAGCTAGATCAGAAAACATTCTGCCTCGTGCCAACTTCAAAGTCCTCAGACTTTTCGCTCGCCAGATTGAGAGGCTGGCTTTCATCAATGAATTTCCAGGTATTTTCAACGAACGCGAACTTGCACGACAAGACCGTTGCATTGACGAGCCACCTTATTCAACTCTTTGCCAGCGCTCTTGGAAGCGCAATCTTCGAAGAGCTGGTGGTGACCGGTGAAGATGATCATCTAATACTATCTGGCGGAGCATTTGCGGGACTGAGCCGCTTGATGAATAGCCCTTCCGCGATGTGGCAAGAGGTTGTCGGCCAAAATTCAGGAGAAATCTTGCGATTATCCCAAAGTGTTTTTTCCAAGATAATGCAGATGAGCAAGGGTTCTCAAGATGACGCATTTGAGGGCGATAGCAGCAGAAAGCATTCGCTAGAGGAAATGGAGCCAAGTCCAAAGAATGGCTTAGCAAGCCAATTTCATGGAATATTCGAGCAAGCCAAACAAGTAAAATCGTTAGCAAAGATCTCTTGAAAACCGCATGAATATTAAATCCTGTAAATTCGGGATAATTTTGAAGCGACCAGCGTCGTGATAAAAGTAACCCGCAAAAAGACAAAAGGTGTTTTCACGATGTTGCTACTTACTTTTGCTGCTCTAGCCGCTAGCACTGCCTTCGGACTCGTCCTCAAAGAATTGCTTTAATCACCTATGCTCCACCGCTTGGGCGCGCATTGTTCTGAGCAAATGCTGCCGAGACTCTGAATGGGACGGCCAGTATCCTAACCAGTTCTCGAGCAAAATGCGACGACAGCATTCTAAGCGCTGTTCTTTGGGAGGATGCATTGACGCAGAATGCGCAGGAGCATCCGGGGCGCTTTACAGAAATATTCTAGGCCTTGGGAATTTTGCTGAACGGTGGAAATCCATCGAGATCATCACAACTGTGTTTAGTCCATCGATCTCGCAGCTCCTTATATGCATCCCCTGCCAGATCTTTCTTTCCTTTCTCAAAAAGATTCAAGACCTCTTCGGCAATTTTGCCGCATGTCTCACGTTGATCGCTGCTGCCGGCTATTTGCGCTCCGATTGACTTATCCATTCCACTACTCCAATTCGACATTACCCTTGGCGAAGAATACGCCTCAGTTCGTGTAATAAGCGTGAAAGCAAGCTGGGATGCTACCCCATCGCGCCGGGCCGTCATTTCATGGAGCACTAGCGATTATTCTTAGATCGTAAGAATTATTGGAACTTAGCGGATCCGCCAAATGCGTCTAGGCAAACGAGGGCGCTTATATATAATGGAAACAGAGACACTTATCGTTTACCCCCTTTCCCTCAAACGATAAGCACTCCACGGAATCTTACTAAGCGAATTGCGTCTGGCGTTCAAAACGCTCAACTGCACGTGCTCCCCTCTAAGGCGGTCAACATGACAGCAACAACAAAATCAGCCTCGACTAAGGACAGCCCTGTCGATTCAGTATTCCTTGCTTTAGGTCATATGTATGACTTAATGGGACAGATGGGCAATGCCCTGGGAATCTATAATTCCGTCATCAAAAGAAATCCGGTTTGCGTCAAAGCCCTTTACTCGCGAGGACTGATCCTACTCTGGAAGTCACAGGATGATCTGGCGATGAGAGATCTACATAAGGCAGTGGCAAGTGCCAGCAGAGATCGTGTCGCCTTAAGGAATCGGGCTCTGGGATATACCTTTGCCGAGAATATGGACGCTGCTGTAAAAGACATCTCGAAGGCGCTTGAGTCGAAAGAATGGGATGCAGCGACTTGTATAGTGGCTTATGCGATTTACATCAAACAGGGCATGCATGCCGAGGCCAGTAACGTGCTCCTCAACGCAGAGGGACGGATAAGCGGTCAAGAATGGCCGCTGCCCATCATTCAATACCTTAAAAACGCCATAGACATGAGCTCCCTTATGACAATAGCTAACGCCTCAAAAGGTAAGCTGTTAGAAGCCAGATGCTACCTGGGCTTTGTAAAGGCACTCGGTCCAAACCCTGGTGAAGGAAAAGCTGATCTGCGTTTCGTAACGGATGCGGACACGGGGTCTGCGCTTATCCGTGTAATGGCGACCAGGCTATTGCATAACCTAGAAAAGGGTCTAGACGAATCCATTCAGCGGCGAGCGGAGAACAACGACCGCATAAGCGGCATGGATTGGATGTAGTTCAGTCGAAACTGTTTAGCTTTCGTCTGTGCGCTCAGGGCGCGTATCGCTTCCGGACAGGCGCCGGGCAATGAACTCAGCTTGCGCGTTGATTCGTTTCTCTGACGGCTTAGGCAGCAGGCGGACATAGGATCCGTCCGACTTCATTTCACGGGCCTTAACCCGGTCACTCAAATACATAGTCAAAATGTCATCGCGCACAGTGCGAACCAAACGCTGCTCTTCCAGTGGGAATAGGACCTCGACACGTCCGTTCAAATTTCGTGGCATGAGGTCGGCACTGCCCATAAGAATTTCTTCTTTTCCGCCATTTCGGAAATAATAAATACGGCTATGCTCAAGGAAGCGCCCGACTATACTGACCACGCGCACATTATCGCTGACGCCAGGAATGCCTGGTTTCATGCAGCAAATTCCGCGCACTAAAAGATCAACTTGAACACCGGCACGCGATGCCTCGTACAGAAGTTCGATCATTTCAGAATCCACCAGCGCATTCATTTTGAAGATCAAATGACCGCGCTCACCATGTTGTTGGTGCCTGATCTCGCGCTTTATTAGGGCTTCTATGCGTTGTCTCAAGTTAATGGGTGCAACCGCTAATTTTCGATAATCAGTTTTTGCTGAATATCCAGTCAAGTAATTGAACAAGTCAGTCACGTCAGCACCGATTTCATCGTCGCAGGTGAAAAGACCAGTGTCAGTGTAAAAGTGGGCTGTTACAGGGTTATAGTTGCCAGTTCCCAAATGCACATATCGTTTGATTGTGTCGCCTTCACGACGCACGACCATCGCAACTTTTGAGTGCACTTTCAGTCCCAAGAGTCCGTAGACAACGTGAACACCCTCAGCTTCAAGAGCCCTGGCCCATTCAATATTACTTTCTTCGTCAAAGCGCGCTTTGAGCTCAACTAGAACAGCGACTTGCTTTCCGTATTCCATCGCATCGAGAAGGGCTTCAACGACCGGAGAATTCGCTCCCGCTCTATAAAGCGTCATCTTAATTGCAAGGACATCCGGGTCTTTAGCTGCAGCACGCAGGAAATCAATCACGGGTTGAAATGAGTCATACGGATGGTGGAGCAGGAAATCCTTCTGTCTGATAGCGCTGAAGATATCGAGTTCCTTGTTATCTGCATAAAGATTGGACGGAATAACCGGCACGAAATTGGTATATTTCAGATCAGGACGATTGATCACCTGCAAATAGCGCAGGCGGCTCAGATCGAGAATTCCCTGGACGTGATAAACGTCTTCCAAATCAATTTCGAGATTATTGACAAGAATTTGAAGAATGCTCACAGGCATTGTGTAGTTTACTTTCAAACGCACCACATCGCCAAAGCGGCGTTGTCTCAGCCCTTCCTCGGTGGTTTCCAGCAAGTCGGCGGCTTCCAGTTCTTGAATTGCAAGCTCCGCATTTCTTGTAACATGGAACGGGTGAGCATCGAGAACTTCCATGCCGGGGAAAAGATCCTGCAGATTGGCAGCGATCAATTCCTCAAGCCAGACGAAATTTCGTGATTTTAGAGAATCGAGACGACGGCTCGGTCCGCCATGCACGCGGTCCAGAGCAATGAGTTGTGGCAATGTATCAGGCACTTTGATGCGGGCGAATCTTTCATTGCCATCAAGATCACGAATCAAAACTGCCAGGTTTACGCTCAAATTGGAAATGTGCGGAAACGGACGGCCTGGATCGAAAGCTAACGGTGTAAGTACTGGAAACACGGTGTGGATAAAGTAGTCTCTAGCCCGTGCTCGCTGCCGTGCATTCAGCTCGGCATACTTCAAGATCTGAACGCCCTCTTCCTTCAAAGCAGGCGAGAGCTGCTGAGAAAGGCAGCTGTGCGCGACCGACAAGAGACTGCTGACTTCAGATCTGATTGCTGCCAATTGCTGAGCAGGAGTCATCCGATCTGGACCAGGAGGAGCCGCACCGGATTCGAGCTGGCGTTTCAGTCCAGCAACACGCACCATAAAGAATTCATCCAGGTTTGAGCCCAAAATGGAGAGAAACTTAAATCTCTCTAGTAGCGGATTAGTCTCATCTTGTGCTTCCTCAAGAACACGCTTCTGGAAAGCAAGAAGACTCAGTTCGCGGTTAATATAAAGAGCTGGATCGTCCAGACGCAAAGGAGCGATATCAGACGTGGCTCCGTCGGCTCCATTGGTGCTGGCAGCGCGTCCACGCTTCCTGGCCCTTATTCTGTGTGGTCTGGGGCTAGTCATCTACCCATAATCTACCCGATAATGGCTCCGTCGTGCAGCCGGCTTGAGCATACTGACGATTAAAGTTCCTAAAGATAAGAGTGTCAAAGGATTATTCTTCCTCTGACACTCAATGATTGGACGAATTTTACAATCGGCTCTTAGCTGTTAGTCAAACAGATTGGCATCCCGGGCAGACGCCACAAGCCAGTTGATCGAGCCTGGAATTGCAAGCCCAATGAGCAGTATGGCAAATCCGAAGAGAACTCGACCACGGCATCCCATCTTAAATGGGAATTTCATACCTTTGCTCATCAGACCCATCAGGATATTGACAGCACCAAGAGCGATACCAACTATCTCCCCACCATTGGCGATCATGTTTAGCAGTGCCTCCAAATTCGCCAGGTTGTTAACGCGAACCGTGCCGGCTGTATTAATACCGTAAATGACGGATGCATCGCCGATCGTTCCATTAGTTGCTCCTTGCAGCATTGATGCCGAACGCAAACCACCAGCAGAGTTGAGCTGATCATTGATAGTACCTGACGACTGGCTTATTTGACCTAGCATATTCGCCTGCGGAGCTGGAATTGAAGGGTTCGCAACGGGATGTCTTTGCATAACAGCGGCACCACTGACGGGCGTAACAATGTGATAGCGAATTCCTAGTTTGGCAGCATCAGTCAGCTTGCCCTGAGCAATTAGTTTGCGCACCTCTGTTGAAGCTTGCAGGACCGCGACTTCGTTATTCTCCTGGATGCTTAGTTGAGATTGACTTACTGCTGCGCCGGCGGGCAATTGAGCAACGCGATGAGAATCGATATAAGTCTGTTTCGCGCCAGCAACCCATTTGGTGAAGAAGGACTCCAAATCGTCTTGCAAAGGACCACCGCGTTCTACTGCGGTGAACGGACCGATTTCACGATGATTCTTAAAGAACTCATTGGCGTCGGTCAAGCAATCATCGAGCGCTAATTCATAGAACTTCGGTGCCGCCGCATAAGGTGCCATGATGTACATCTCGTCATTGAAGCCTGGCTGTGGTCCGTGAATCCACATAACAGCTCCGCCACTGCTTGCACCTGCCAGCTCTGCGCCAGCAACGATTCCATGCAGATTGTCCTGACCACCGACGAAGTTCTCTTCTTTCAGCACCTTCAACGCATCTTCCAGGGGCAAAGCCTTGGCATCATCACGATCGCCAGCAAGCAAAACTGACGTCTTAATTTCAGAGGGTATTTTCTTGAGAGCGGCGACAACTTCGCCACAGTGCTTTTTCATACGCTCTGACGCGTCGACAACAACAACTAAGTGTTTGGGAGCAGAGATAGCACGCTCCTTTCGTTCTTGCACTATGTAGCCGCCTGAATACTTGTCGCCAACTACTGAATATTGGAATGACTGCGGCTGCGCAAGCCGTACAGAGAATGTCGAATTGCTGATGTCTGCTTCAGCCAAATCTCCCGACAGAGTGCTGGTACCATCTGCGGTGAGTTCCGGTTTGATCGACTTCAAAGTTGATTGCATAGGTTGAGAACTGCGCAATCTGAGTTGATGCTGTCCGGCCAGGGCAAAATTGCTATCGATAAAATGCGGAATTCCAAGACTAGCTTTATTTGCCGCATCAATTTTTAAGGGCTCGGTGATTGAAACGCTCACCTTCAATTCGCCGCGTCCTGGAACAGGTGAGGCTTGAAGTAAGTAGCGCCCTCGCCCGAGGTCAGTAATCAGCGCCGGCATATCAGCTTTATCACTCACCCAGGTAGCACCGTTGAATGCATCACTATTCTCGCCGGATGCGTTGCGCGCAGAATCAGTGGCACTGAAGGCACCAGATGTGGGGCGCCCGTCTACCCACAAAGTGAGGTCGGAAATTACGGCGCCCTCAGGTAATGCTAACTCGGCGCGGGCTTGCTGCGCGGTATAGCTTTTATTTTTGAATACGAATGTCCAATTTAAGCTGGATGACAAAGTATTGGGATGAAGATCCCCATGTATAGCCGAACGATGCAGCGACAATCCATCAACTACTGGTCCGACAACATGGCGGCGCAAATAGTCATTGGACATCAAACTCATGTTAGTGCTTTGGCGATCGCGATAGGGCTTGCCTGTTGCAGCGAAATACAAACGACGCTCCTCCTCAGAATTCAAAGGCAAGAACATTCCTGCAAGTCCAGCCGTATGAGAATCCGCACAGTTCATTTTGATCTCGCGCTCGGCATTTAGCGAACGAAGTATTCGCAAACCAGTTTCCTTTTCGCTGACCTCATCAGCCAGTGCCATGCTCTCCGCAACGCGTATTTGCGCTGGACGCGCTTCGGCGATCAACATAGAAGTCAATGCCAGACCTGCGCCTGCCGCAGAATAAAGAACCGTGCGCAGTTTCGCATCACGAGTAATCTTGCTCTTGCGCATGGCGTTTGTAAGAAATAGAGAAACAATGAGCGACGATATCGCGGACAGCGCTAAAACAGCCATTTCAATGTGGTGACCGACACCAGTTGCTGAATCAATCAGTGGATATTGCAGCGCGAACGAAGCTGCGGCAACTATGAATACCAATAAAGAAACACCGGATGCAAATCCATTCAACAACCCCAAGCGCATAGGACGGCGCTGGTCGTTGTAGCAAATTGAACTCCAGCATTTGAAGTTCGCATAAGGAGTGACTAACAGCATCGCAGCTTCAAGCAACGTCTCGACCGGATGAAGCAAAAACAGGCGCCAGATGCCTTCAAAACTAAGAATCGTGCCGAACACTATTGCAAAGACAGGCATAATCATTCCAAATAGGACTACGAAGAATCCATGTTTGGCATTCAACAAAAGTAGCGGGTCTTGAGAGCGGGCGGCATCCTCAGCCTTTTCATCCGCTTCAGGATGAACTCGGGACCAACTAAATTTCTCAGCATCGGAAGCTGGCTCTGTATGAATCATTTTATTCTCTCCAAAAAGAAACTGGAAGGCACGGAAAACAGGGCGAGACACGCCTCAGCAGCTGCTATGCTTACGACAGCAGCGCTTAGAAAAGATTGCCAAATTCGGCGACAGTAAAATGCCCGCACATAGAATGTGTCGCCAAAATTTAGCTAGTAATTAATGGGAACGATGCAATTAATATACGACGAATGGTCCAGAAGGCACAAATAACAAAAGTCACGCATGAGGTCATGTCCCATGCGTGACTAATTTCCAAATACCAGACCGGACCCGGATTGGCTCCGATCTGCTACTTTAAGTTACTTTTGAGGCGCATCTTTTCCGGACCGTAATCCAGCCGGCACCGCAGCGTTGAGATTCTCTGCCGCCAAGAGGCGCGCCCTTGGATGGCTCGCCCCTGGCTATTTTTTCTTTGCTGTTGTGGCCTTTGCCGGTGCCTTAGCAGTCGCAGCTTTTTTGGCTGGCGCAGCAGCCGCTGGTTTTGAAGCGGCGGGCTTGGTTGTTGTCTTGGTCACACCTTCAGCTGTTGCGCCTGTGCTCTTTGCGGGGGCGCCACTGGTAGTGCCACCACTTGTAGTGGTTTCGCCTGCCTTTTCACCCGACGGTTTGTTCGAAGCCTTAAACAGATCACTGTTGAGCCCGGTAATCCCTTTTTCAAGATCATCCAGCTCCGATTTAGGATAGCCTCGTTTGGCTAAGTCCTCTTCCTGAGCGTGCAATTGGTCTAATCGAGAATGAAACTTTGAACTCTCATCCTTGCTGATGAATGTTTTTCCCAATGAGAAGTCGACTTGTTCTCGCAGATTCTTTATGCGCTCCTTAAATTTCGGCACAAACACTTTCTTGTCTGCGAAGGTAACCGTTTCTGAGGAAGCTCCCTGATTTGACTTATCACTAGAACCGGTAGACGTAGAGCTGCTACTGGTAGTACTTGAACTTCTGGTTTCAACACGACTATAAGATGATTCTTGCGCGTAACTAGTAGTAATGGTTCCGACTGCTAGAACTTGTAAAAGCAATAGGTTTGAAAAACGCATTTCTTGCTCCTGAGTTTTTGGACAGGGTCCGCCACGGTTGGCGTTATGGAAAGACGTACCCGGAAGAACAGTTCATTCACTTTAAATTCCGGCGAAGCAACCACTTGACAACAACGGGCTGGCTGAAACCTCTGTCTGGCACGCGTCTTTCTCCGTAAACAACTTAGAAACTTAGTAAGCGTAAATTGATATGCATACGAAACGAATCGTCCATTTGCAGCAACTCGGACACTCGAAATCGTGACCAGAAGAATAGATTTTTTGAAAGCCCCCCTCTTGGAAATGTAAGCCCGGCCTAAATTAAGCGGATCTCACCGTCATTGATAAAGCTTGCCACACCTGGATTTAGCCGACCGAAGTTTTAGAAATGAAATATTCGTGGCATAAGGTAGATGTCAGGCAGAGTGATCAGGCAGGGTCCTCTCCGACAACAGTAACAACTTTTGGTGGCGTTAGAAATGAAAGCGGCTCTCACAGCCCTAGCTTTGGCATGCGCATTTGCTCAGACTCTCAGCGTCTCGGCAAACGCAGAACAGTTCATCAGCAGAACGAAGTCTGCCGGAACGATTGCAGCGCATAGCCTCCCTTTCGGCGGTTTCAACAACATGCAGCGCTCAGTTGCCTTGTCGAATGACTCATGCCGCCTGATCAACTCAGGTGCTTACGAAGAAGCTGAAGCAAAACTGCGCACGGCTTTGGCAATCGATCCAAACCTCGTCAGCGCTCACTGCAATCTAGGTCTTGTTTTGAACAAAACAGGTCGCGCTCAAGAAGCGATCGAGCATCTAGAATTTGCATACAGCCGGTCTCCCGAACAACCAGCTGCACTTGAAACTTTGGCCGCAGCTTATCAGTTGACCGGAAACTTCAATCGAGCAATCGATCTCTACAGCAAGTATCTTTCTCAATTTCCAGCAGCAGCTGATGCAACATTGATCGCAGACATCATGCGCCATTTGCGCAAAGAGTCAGCCGATCTTGCTAGCCGCGGTGGTCTTGCACAAAACAAGAATCTTCACTGGAACAAGAAGTTGGTTCGCGTTTACATCCAACCAGCCCAGAGCCTGCGCAACTTTTCCTCATCCTATAACGACATTCTGCAAGATAGCTTCCTCTCATGGAGCCAGAGTGGTGACTTAAGTTTCGAATTCGTCGACTCGGCAGCCAAGGCAGATATTGAATGCATTTGGACCGACAACGTTGCAAATCTTTCTTCGCCTGGCGAGGGTGGTGAAGCTGTTCTTCGCCATCAAGGAACCGTCGTCACCCATGCCAAAATCACACTTCTGACCGATCGCCTCGGCAGCCGCGCGGCACTAACCGAAAGAGAAGTGAGAGCGCTTTGTCTGCACGAAATCGGACATGCACTCGGTTTGATGGAACACAGCGCGCACCCTGAAGATGTGATGTTCTGCACATTGTCTTCGGCAGCCGTTCCAACAAATCGCGATTTCCAAAATCTGCAAGGTCTCTACCAAGCAAAGCAATAGATTGTTCATCCGCCACCCATGAAGGACTCCGTCCATTCACCGAGCCGAACTGGGACGATCAGTATAAAAACGAAACAGAGCCTGGATAACCAGACTCTGTGAACGTGTTAGCATTTGCAAAACCGTTTATTTTTCTGGTCGAATAGGCTTGAGAATGGTATCACCAGCACGTGAGAAACCCATTGAGCCATGTTCATATTCCGCCCTACTGCCCGTATCCTTTTCAGGCTTTGGTGGGGCTTTAGGAGCCGGTGCATCCTTGGCAGAATCGAAGAGCTCGACCACCGGGAATTTGGAAACTGAGTTATAGAAGGTTCCTTTTTCAGTCACTAGCAACTTGTCATTCTTATCGAGCTTGCCGTTATCATTTCCTTCAAATTGAATGCCGACCTTGACGCCTTTATCACCTAAATCCTTATCCATTCGAGCAGCAATAGCTTTCATTGTCGCTTCATTGTTACCCGAGCTGCCGGAACTCTTCATCAGATCGTGGATTTCATCGAACATCTTAGCTGCAGATTGAGCGTTGAGATTTTGAAGATCGCCAGCCTTATCGTGCTTGTTTATTACGGAATCAACGATTTGCTCTGTAGTACTCATGTTTTGTGCCCCTTTTATTTGCGCCCCAGATGCTCATATTAAATTGCAGGGTCATGAGTTTTTCGGGTTCTAGTCGGGGCTTTTCTGGGTCAGCAGATTAGAAAGAAGCAGTCCGAATTCAATTGAATCCGGACCTGCATATTTCTCAGATTCTATGCGATTGTTGCGCTCAGGAGCTGCTCAGCTGCCACTACCATGGCGCCTGTAGAGCTTACGTGCATTAAATAGCTATCTTGAGCACTCTTGACTTGATTTCCGTCCCGGGTGTGTTGCATCGCAGCTCGCCGTACGCGAAACGCTTTATAGGTAATCTTGCTAATTGTCACCGTTGCCACGAATAAACCACTTGCATAATAGAGAGACTTAAGCTATCGTAGATATAACGCTTACTGAACAACACCGAGACCGTTATATAGACAGCACAAAAGAATATTAAGCAGACTAACAGACAATATAACCGCGGACCAATCAAATGAGCCAAGATCATGAAACGTTGAGCGATGAGAATCTCCATACTCGAAAGCAAGAACAAGCACCTTTGCAGTTCGAGCTAGCAGCAGGCAGTGTCCCTGGGCGCAGACACCTGGGAAGCGGTAATTTGCTTAGCGGCAAGAATAATCAAGACGCAATGGGCTTCCTCGCCAAACAGGAGTGCATCATACTCACTGTTCACGATGGCTGCGGATCAACTCCACATTCCGAGTTCGGCGCCAGGATTGGTGCAACACTTCTACCAATAGTTATCGCAGAAGAGCTCCGCAATCACGGCGCCCCCAAAGTCGAATGCAAATCGTTCTGGGAATCAGTGAAAGTGAAAATGCTCGAAAGGATCGAATCGATCATATCGCTCTGTTGTCCTGGAGAAATGGGTTCAGAAGCAAGGAGCAATTTCGCGAGAAATCATTTCCTTTTCACCGCCTTAGGAGCATTGCTTACAGAAGAATTAACTATCGTCTTCGGCATCGGAGATGGTGCTTTCGCAATAAACGGCAAGCTTACGACGATAGGTCCATTTCCAGATAACGCACCCGATTATTTGTGCAGGTCTTTGGTTTCCCGCGCTGAAGCGCCGGATTTCGTGGTGCATGCCAGAATTCGCACCGAATTGCTAGAGACACTGGTAATTGGAACAGACGGAATGCAAGACCTCGTGAATGCAGCAACGAAGAGAATCCCAGGTAAAGCGCGCATAGTGGGAGATCTCGACCAACTATTCTTACAAGAATTCCTTTTCAGCAGCTTCGAATCTGACACAGTCAACGATAGCGTGCCGCTAGATTCTTTGACGGGCTGGCTGCGGCAAATTAACAGCGAAGTGACGAAACTTTCGTTTGATGAGGATCAAAATCCAATAATCAAAAGAGATGAAGGATTGCTTCCAGATGACACAACACTTATGGCGCTGAAGCGGTCGCGCGCCCCGAAGCAATTGAAAACAGTCACCCCCAATTCTTAGCGAGCGCAGGACCATGCCAAGCTTCATCCTCAACTCAACAAAACAAGATGTGTCAGCCTCCGACATTATCGGCGAAGGTGGAGAAGCTGAGATATACAAAATCAATGCACAGACCGTAGCGAAGATATTTAAGCTCGGGAGCCATCCAGATTTCGCTCAAAGCGCACACATGGCTTTACTAGCCGAAAAGAAAGATCAGGAACGCCAGGATAAGCTACCGCAATTTCCAAAGAGGCTTCCGCCGAAAGTAATCGCACCAGTGGATTTTTTGTTTTCCACTAATAAATCCAAACCGAATCAAATAGTTGGCTATACAATGCCTTATCTGTCCGGATCGCATCCAATCCTGGAATATACACAACGAGATTTCAGAGAAAAGAGTGATATCGACCGAGCAGCGCTTTCAAAGATATTTGCTGATATGCACAGAACCTTATCCGAGCTACATCAGCAAAACATAGTCTTCGGCGATTTTAACAGTTTGAATGTCCTAGTTCAAAACAACGAACCCTACTTTATAGATGCGGATTCGATGCAATTCGGCAACTTTTACTGCTCCGGATTCACAAGCCGCTATGTCGATCCTATTCTTTGCCAGAACATGAACAAAGCTCCCATACTCTGCAAAGTATATAACAAGGAATCCGACTGGTACGCCTTCGCTGTAATGCTATTCGAATGCCTTCTCTACGTGCACCCCTTCGGGGGAGTGTACAAACCAATGAACTTGATCGATCGAGTCGCAGCTGAAGAACGCGCGGTCAAACAAATAAGCATATTTCATCCTGAAGTGCAGTATCCAAAGATGGCAGAGCCACTAAGCAGCATTCCGAAAGACTTACGACGGTTCTTCGAATCCACATTCGCCAATCAGCAGCGGGCAGACTTTCCCTTCGAATTGCTTGATTTTGCCGCCGCTGGAGTAGCATTCACGCCGATGATAGCAATAGCTCCAATTCAAAAATCCTACTTAACAGCAAACGGACAACTGGCATGCATCGAAGTCTTCGAGACATCCGGAAGAGTACTGGCAGCGACCTGGCAAGACAACAAACTCGTATTCATTTACTGGGAGGCAGGAAAATATCTGCGGGAGAATGCTCAGCAAATTCTAGCTGGTGCAAATCCCGCAGATATTTCCTTCAAGCTATGCTCCAACAAAACTATCGCAAGTAACAAAGACGCCGCATTCGTTTTACAAAAAGGCAGCCAGCCGGAAAAGATTTCGGTCGATCTATTCCGGGATGAGTTCCCCGTTCTATCAAAGAATTCAAAAGCGTGTTTCTATGTCGACGGCGGCAAAATATGGAAGCAAGAAGAAAGCAAAAGCAAGCAAATTGAGGAAGCAATGCCTCGCCAAACAAGACTATGGGTTGGAGAGCAGTTCGGACTAGCTTTCTACCAAGCATCGCAGTTCCGGCGGGCTTTCGTCTTCGACCTCAACGGCAACGGCAAAATCGTATTGCCACCGGAACTAATACCGCCAAATGTACTGGCCGCGGATTGCCATTTTTCCAATAAATTAGCCTGGCTGTTCACGCAAAGATTGGATGGAAATCGCTTCATCAATCGATGCAGCGCTATCGACTTCAAAGGAAATGTTCTAGCCACATGCGAGGCAACAGTCTCGGACGACGGTTGGCTTGGTCACCTTTCAGGCAAGGCGGCGGCAAGTAAGGAGTTGAGCCCAGGTGTAGACACTGAGTTTCTGTTGTCAACGATTAACGGGGGCATAGTTCAAATCGGCATAAATAAGGGACAATTTGTCGAAATGAAGGAATTCGATCTGCCTGAAGCTACGACTGCAGATAATCTTGTGTTTTCGCCAAACGGCTTATATCTATGGAACAGCAAGCGCATAACGCTACTGAGCTCCGATCTCAAGAAGTTGAGGCCAGGTACCGCGCCAATTACAACAGGGCGCCCCTAGCTGAAGAACTCAAAAAGGTTTTGTTATCAAAGGAGATTAATCATGCAAACACTATCGACAAACACGGCATACGAATTGCCAATCCCGCAGATCTACGACCGCAACAAGGTGGGCGATTTCTTCACGCCTCTGTATGACGATTTGATCAAATCAGCAACACAATATCGCGAGCAAATGAAAATCGCACCGCGCCGGCTAGACAAGGTACCTGTTGCTTTAACCATTATCGACCAGCAGAAAACATTCTGCCTGGCAGATGGTGAATTGAGCATCGCACCAGCCTCGGTCAAGGACACTGCCAATATTTGCGAGTTCATCTACAAGAATATGCGAGTGTTGAGCGACATCATCGTTACTCTCGACAGCCACTATCTATTCCAAATTTTCCATCCACCATTTTGGATAGACAAAGATGGAAAGCACCCGCCCGGATTCACTCTGATTTTGCCAGGCGATATAGGGAAGACCTGGTTCGTCAATCCAGAAATGGCTTATGTTCTGTTTAACGATATGAAGTATCTTTCTTGGCTGCAGAGCTATGTGATTCACTACACCGAAGAACTTGCAAGACTGGGCAAGCCACCACTGGTAGTATGGCCGGTTCACGCTCGCCTAGGAAGCCCCGGTCACGCGCTGGTGCCATCCTTGCAAGTCGCCGTTGACTTCCACGATATCTGCAGATACAGCCGCACTCAATATCGAATTAAGGGAGATTTGCCTCTTAGCGAATACTACTCGCCATTTGGCACTGAAGTAGCAAAGGCACATGATGGCACAGTTGTCGGCGAGGAATCCGACAGAGCAATCGAAGACCTCCTTGCCTACCAGATGCTTATCATAGCGGGTGAAGCTGAATCGCACTGCGTGAGAGCAGCAATTTATGACGTGCTGAAGAAGATCAAGCAGCAGGATCCGCAAATGGCTAAACGAGTTTACATTCTTTCCGATTGCACCTCGCCCGTTCCCGGCTTTGAGAAGCAAGGGCAAGAAGCAATTGAGGATTTCAAACGAGCAGGAATGCACGTCGTAACTTCCGACATGCCGATGCACACCTGGCCGGACGTTAATCCGGCAATCTTCGGCTAAGTCCCTGTCCTACTTAAAACAGAATATCTCGACCCGTCTTTCACAGTTTCCGTGGAGGAAATAGACATGAGCGACCAAAATACCCCAGACGTCACAGAATTATTCAGAGATGCCAAAGCGGCCGGCGAGATCTCGCCTCACACGGCAAATATCCTGAATGGGCTTTCAGCCCGAATCAACAAGACTATGGTCTTACCGGCAGCAAAACCGAGCGTGACTGAAATGACATTGCTTTGCATGCTGATCGACAACACACCTTCGATGGAGCATAAGAATAATCATGCAGCCGCAATTGAAGGTCACAACTTAGTGGTATCAGCATTGCTTGGCGCAAAGGCGGCAAACAGCATCGAAGAGTTGACCATGCTGATCAATCATCATGATGGTTATGCCAGGAAGATTACCGGCGATTCAGACGAATTTCAGTGGCGTTCGCTTCGCGCGGCACCACGGCTTGAAAAGCGCAACTTCATTCAAGGTTGCAGCACGCCGTTATATGACCGCTGCTTGGAGGCGCTCGGCAGTGTTCTCGCTAGAACAAAATGGTGGGAAGATCAATTCGGAGTTCAAACACGATCAGTCACATTACTGATGACTGACGGTGGAAACAACGACGGCAAAGCGGAAATCTCACATGTTGCCAAAGTTGTCGCCGACATGTTGGCTATGGAAAAGCATCGAATCTTCTTTATGGGAGTTGACGCCGGTGGGGTTGATTTCAGGAAGATAGGCGCGGACATGGGCTTGCCGGCCGAATGTGTTGATGTGGTCGAACGCGATCCTCGAGCTATTCGAAATCGCTTTCAGCTATTCAGCCAATCGGCCGCCGCCATCGTGGGCGGTGCGCCTTCGCCGGTCAGTTTGTTTTAGAGTATTCGAAAAGACACATTCGAAGCATCCGAAATAAGGAAGGAAGCCCTCGCTTCCATTCGGACCTCTGGAGACAAATCGCGTTTCCATTCGGACTTTTCGGAGCAGGCTGGAAGCGCTCCCAAATAAAAGAAAAGAGGAGGGGCGCCCTTCCTCCTTTTCTATGTGAACAGAGAAGCTTTCTGAGGAGAGCCCCAATTAGGTGGTCGCTTCTATCTTGAGCCGGTGATAAATACCGGACTTTCGATCCATTAGCTTGGCACCGATTAATTCGCGACGCAGCGTTGCGAAATCCGGATGATGTCGCAAAATCATCTGATTCACCTCTTTTTCTGAATACTCCTTATCGAATTCGAATTTATCGACAAGCCATCGTAATATAACTTCTCGTTTCTTCCGGCTTGCCGGAATCTCCTTCAACTTCTCCCCCTCAAGAAAGTCATTCAGAATCTTCCTTTCCCAGGCGTCGTAGTTGATTGAATCGTCCTCTTTGCTGAGCGATTCCACGGCAAGCATTTGCTTGGAGAGTTTGCGCAACACTTCCAAATTTAATCGATAGAGATGCGTATTGCCATCGGATTTCATTTGTACCAAATCCAGAGATTTGAGCTTGGACAAGTGATGAGAAACCGTTGGCGGTTTCAGATCGAGCATGAGGGCCAATTCTTCGACCGTCCTTTCAGAACTCGCCAAAGCCCCCACAAGCTTCAAGCGGCTTTCGTCCGAAAGAACTTTGAAGAATTCCAGCATGCTCGCTAACTGCGCACTAGACATTAAAATCACCTCCTTCGATGTCTATCTAATTAGATTACCATCTAATTAGAATTAAAAGCAAGAGGTTATCCGACCTTTTCTGGGTATGTTAATCGAGTTGCGGCTATGAGGGTTCTTCCTTCTAAAATCTTCGAAATTTAGAGTCCTCAATTTCCGCGACGCCCTTTTAATCAGAAGCCATGCCACCAAGATTGCAAACACCCACAATTGCAAAGCTAGAGACGGAAAGCGCAAACGAAATACTTTTGCGCCGCCGAAAGAAAGTCATCTTGCCTTCCTGCGCTGGCAAAGGCGAACGCTTAGACCCTAAGTATGTCGCTACGGTTGCTGCGGAAGTGGAAGCTTTGGGGTACTCGTTGTCAGACGAGCTGGCGACTAATCTGTCGGAGCTGACACTCGATGAGCTAGTGGCAACGAATTCCGAAATTCTGAGTTCCCTTAACAAAGCCCTTGGTGCGCACAGAGCATTCAAACCAATGTATCCCAATTTCCCTCAGCAAGTAGCTGAGGCGAGCCGACTATCGCTTTATGTGAATGCCATTCTCCACTACCTAACTGATGGAAAGTTTCTGCCGAACACAGCCAAAAATGAACGAGCTAAGCTTGACGAAAAACCAAAGCTGAAGGAATTAGGGGTTGGCTCCAAGTCAGAACTCGAATCGATCTTCAAAGCACTCGTAACTGCGAATTCTTCGCTATCCGAACAAGACAAGGCAGATTTAACTTGGTTCTTCAAGACCTATGGCGATGACATTCTGCCAATGATGCCTACCCAAATTCCCCAAAGAGAAAATAAGGCTCATGTTATTGCAAACCTGCTCAGGCATACAAATTTAAAAGAAAATGCAATCAAGTCCTGCAGCAGCACCACGGATGTCTTGCGAGTAGCTGTATCTCTAAGTGATGGCGATGTTTCTTTGGCGGAGTCGACTAAATTCAAATCTTTTCCGCGTCCCCTTCGAAAGGCTTTACTGCGAGCTATAGAGGCGCAGGAAAATCAAATCGAAGACATGCTGAGGTGGAAGAAAAGATGGATTCGTCTTGGTGAACGCTTACACCCTGGCGAATTTGAAAAACAATTTCCGAAGACGGCAGCAGCATTTAAAACGATCCGCAATGACCTACCGGCGCAGACCTTTTACAGGCAACTGGAGCACAGCCTTGAACGTAGGCAGACGGAAAAGATTCTATCACTTGTAAAACAGCGCCCAGGGGAATTCACACGCCGACTCGATCATATTCTTCGAATCACGCCTGAGCGACAAGAAGAAATAGCGCTTTCATTCGCGTCCTATGCTGAGAACGTATCCACGCCGGTCCTCTTGCAGGTAATGCAGCACTTCAAAACTAGATGTGAAAAGCGAGAAGAGCGCGTCTTCTTTCCTAAGGGACAGGTTCAGAAAGCTCAAGCGATTCCTAATACTTTGCAATCGCTTTCGCCGGCAATTTGCTCTTTGATTGAATCAATTTGTCGAAAGACATTGATTACACGATTTAGCAAACAGCGTCCGCTAGGCAAATGTTATCTTGATCCATATTTGCAAATGTACATGCTACCTGGGTCACAGCGTTCCGCAGCGAAAGCGCTCCGAACTGTTGCACGCGGGAGCCGACTTCTTTTGCCGGATACGGATACCTTAAGATTTTTCATCTGGTGGAAAAATGGAAACCAACGCACGGATATCGATCTCTCAGCCGCCCTTTTCCGGGAAGACTTCACCTACGCGAACACACTCGCTTACTACAATTTGAAGGAATTCGGCGGTTGCCACAGCGGAGACATTGTTGACGCACCTTTTGGTGCCAGTGAATTCATTGATGTGTCTATTGAGAAATTGCGTAGCTCCAAGGTAGCTTACATAGTGATGGTGGTTTCAAGTTTCACCCAACAACCTTACTGCGATCTGCCCGAATGCTTTGCCGGCTGGATGGCGCGTAAACAAGCGAATTCCGGTGAGATTTACGAGCCCAAAACAGTTCAAGACAGATTGGATTTGAGCGGGAATACGAAAGTTTCAATTCCGGCGATTTTTGATATAAAGAATCGAGAAGTTATCTGGACAGACATCTCACTTACTCGAAATCCAAACTGGTACAACAACGTTGCTGGCAATCTAAACGGTATACAAATATCATTAAAAGCTTTCGCCGAGCTAAATAAAATGAGCGTCTTCGATCTGTTGAAAATGCACATTGAAGCACGCGGTGAATTAGTCGAGCTACCCCAAGATGCTGATGTCGAATTCTCTGTCAGCGCAGGCACGCCCTTTGAACTGGAAAAAATCGCCAGCGAATTCATGGCGTAGATCTGCCTTTCATTGGCTGACCAAGACACGCCAAGATGTGATGGTAAGACACCTGTGATGCTGCCTGTTCCTGAGACAAATGACGGGATGCGACCGCATTGGTCATCCCGCCATTCGATTTTTCGCGCTGTCAACCAAAATGCTTTACTTGATTATTCTCAGCATTTGATTTGCACCAGCAACATCCTTAAAGTCAACACCAACATACTCGGCTCTGATACCAGTTTCGCGAAGCGCTTCAACAACGGCATCCGCCATCGGGCTGTCGGGTCGGTTTGGACCCTTGATCGGGTAGATCCGGACTTCGTCTCTTACAACTCGCAGCAATTCAAAAACTGAACGCATGTGAAATTCGAAGTTAAATCGCTCTTCGCTCAAAATGCCACCAAACTTTTCGGAAGCATAAAGGAACAAAAGATTCGAACACAATGCCATGTGGAAATAATCATCCGGGAATGGCAGTTCAGGCAAGACTCCTGGAACGTAGCGTCCTTCCATCTTTCCACGAGCAAAGTCATTGCGGAAATTTCTCATCGCACGGATCTTCTCAGCCTCGAACTGATCAGCAAATTCCGAAAGATGCGGATCGAACAGATCGATCTTGCTGTCCTTGTTTTTCAAGCACAAAGCCACGTCATGAGCAGCCCAGTGATACAAGTCCTCAGGGCGCTTCTCATACATAGGGTCGCATGCTGTGACATTGACCCCAATGATATGAGCTTCTGCTGCGAAGGACGCCGGACCGGAAGCGCAATCCAAAATTCGCTTGCCTCGGAGGTCCTCGCGCTCGAAGTGGAACATTTCCTCATACTCGGCTAGTGTCCGCCCGAAGAACGCGACGTCGTCGATTAGGAATTTGCCCGAATCTTCAAGAACTCTCAAGTGGGATGTTTGTGCATACATGTCTTTGTACCTGTGTTTATCCATTCCCTGTACTATACGGAGCCGACATGGGGATGTTGTGGGGAGCTCATGGAGAAATTGTGAGTATGCGCTACCTTTGTTATGATCAAAGGGTTGGCGGATGAATGACATCAGCCTGTTGGAATTTTCAGCGGAAGGCATAAATATGCGGGTTTGGCCAGGTCTTCCTTATCCATTAGGCGCTAACTGGGATGGGCGCGGAGTGAACTTCGCCCTCTTTTCTGAAAATGCGACCCGCGTGGAGCTGTGCCTTTTCGATTCAGCGGACCAACCTTACGAGTCACTCCGCTTGCCATTGCCCGAACAAACCGACCGCGTATGGCATGGATATTTTCCGGATATAAAACCAGGACAGCTTTATGGATATAGAGTCTACGGCGCATACGAAGCAAAGAAGGGAAAGCGCTTTAACCCCAACAAGTTATTACTCGACCCTTATGCAAAAGCGCTTGGGCGAGATCTAAAGTGGCACGATTGTCTTTACGGTTATTCGATCGGACACAAAGACAAGGATATTTCTTTTGATGAGAGAGACAGCGCGCCGTACGCGCCTTTAGCTCAAGTAATCGACACTGCATTTACCTGGGGCAACGATCAATTGCTCCGGACACCCTGGCACAAGACTGTCATTTATGAGCTGCATGTGAAAGGCTTTACCAAGTTAATGCCCGGAGTTCCGGAAAATCTTCGTGGAACCTATGCTGGTCTTGCAACTGAAGCTGCTATTAGCCACCTTCTAAAACTTGGCGTCACGGCAGTCGAGCTGATGCCTGTGCATCACCACATATCCGAGCATTCGCTTGTAAAACGCAGGTTGAGCAATTATTGGGGCTACAACACTATGGCCTATTTTGCTCCACACCTGGCTTACAGCTCGAACAGCATCAGTTATTTTGCTGTGCAAGAATTCAAATCCATGGTTCGCACGCTGCACGCAGCCGGGCTGGAAGTGATACTAGATGTGGTGTACAACCACACAAGCGAAGGCAACGAACTGGGCCCAACGATTTCCCTGAAAGGCATCGATAACAGCAGTTATTACAGACTAGTCGAAGACGAGAAGCGCTACTATGCTGACTTCACAGGCTGCGGTAATACGCTGAACATGCAACACCCACGCGTTCTTCAATTGATCATGGATAGCCTTCGCTACTGGGTCACTGAAATGCATGTTGACGGATTCCGTTTCGACCTTGCATCCGCCCTCGCTCGTGAATTGCATGATGTCGATCAGCTCTCCGCGTTTTTCGACATCATCCACCAAGATCCAATTCTTTCGCAGGTGAAATTGATCGCCGAGCCTTGGGATGTCGGCCCTGGAGGCTATCAGGTCGGACAATTCCCAGTCGGCTGGGCAGAGTGGAACGGCAAGTACCGAGATAATGTGCGCAGATTTTGGAAAGGTGATGGTGGCACTTTAAATGAATTCGCTACTCGCTTGACGGGATCGAGCGATCTCTATGAGCACAGTGGAAGACGTCCATATGCGAGCATTAACTTCGTCACTTGCCACGATGGTTTCTCACTAGCCGACCTGGTTGCGTACAATTCAAAACACAACGAAGCAAACGGCGAGAACAATCGCGACGGGACGAACGACAACGCTAGCTGGAACTGCGGAGCCGAAGGACAAACTGACGACGAGGAAATCAATGAACTGCGTGCGCGCCAAAGACGCAACCTGATCGCAACGGTGCTCCTCTCACAAGGCGTGCCTATGCTTCTTGCTGGCGATGAGATCGCACACACGCAAGGCGGCAACAATAATGCATACTGCCAAGATAATCCAATAAGCTGGATCGATTGGGAATTCACCGAAGAAAAAGGCGAGCTCATGGAGTTCGTTGCCTCGTTGATCGCAATCAAGAAAGAGCACCCAGTCTTCCACCGACGCAGATTCTTCCACGGCAAAGAAATTCGCGGCAGTGATTTCAAAGACATCTACTGGTTGAATTCGCGCGGTGGGTTCATGACCAACAAAGATTGGGAAGCGGGCAACGTTCGATGCCTCGGAGTAGTATTGAACGGCCAAATCGATGAATTGAACGAGCAGGGCGAACGCGTTCTCGACAACAACTTTCTGTTATTATTGAACGCCTCGCATGAGGACGTCGATTTCCCTCTGCCTGCCGAAAGCAGAAAAGAAGAAGGATTGGAGCTGCTAATTTATACAGCAACACCAGTTCTTCAACCAAGCTGCTTCGTGCAACCAAAGGAAACTGCAACTTTCAAATTGAAAGGCAGATCGCTCGCCTTGCTGACATGGCCCAATAAAGCCCACTCTCAAAAAATCACGTCACAATACACAGCGCTTTCCCTAACAAAATAGGGAGTCGCAGCGAATGAGAACGCGGCTTACGCAGCGAATGAGAACGCGGCTTACGCAGCGAATCGGAGCGCGGGCAGCCTGCCCGCTTCGAGATGCAGCTCCCCTGGAACCACCGGTGTCGCGCCGCTTTCAACTGACTGTGATGCGGATCGTAGCAGATTTTTCGGCAGCGAAGTCGAACCGAGTCTCTTCTGCAACCAACGCACGATCGAATGGGAGCGCTGGCGTCCCGCCCGCTTCGAGATGAAGCTCACCTGGGACCGCTGGGTCCCGTCGGCTTCTAAGGCTGCTTCCCTATCTACGTCGATTGCGATTGAAAGCACTTTCCTTCTTGGAAGACTCTGCCATTTGCTCGCTGGCTCTGGTAGACAGATCCATCGATCTTTGCGAATGCTGTCCGATTGCTCTTTGAGCCGCATCACTTGATCCTGATTGTTGCCGTCTAGATCCGTCTTGTTGCTGCGGTTGCGATTGCTGTTGCGGTTGCTGCTTCAGATACGGTTGCTCATCGACTGCGGACGGACGCGGCTGTCCTTGGTCCGACGGATTACCTGGCTTATCATTCGACTGATTGCTCTTACCGTCATCAGTGATTTCTTCACGCGCACTCATCATCTGATTTGGTGAGTTGCTTGAATGTTTAGCAAGCTCGGCATCCTGCCGCTCCACGTTATGTGGTGAGTTGGGATTATCCGAGGCGCCAGGCTCTGCATCATCGTCATCTACTTCTTCTTGCGCGCTTGCCATTTGATTTGCTGAATCATTCGAATGTTTAGCAAGTTCAGAGTCTTGTCTATCGACATTATTTGGCGAGTTCGGATTATCCGATTCTGGAGACTCATCATCATCAACCTCTTCTACAGCGCTCGCCATCTGATTTGCTGAATTAGAATCCTTCGCATTGTCCTGTCCCTGCTGCTGACCTTGCGGTGACTCGGGAGACTCCGGCTTGGCATCACGTTGTCCGGCTTGCGACGCTTGTGATGTGTCTGAGGATTGTTGCTGCCTTGCACTATCCTGCCCAGCTTGTTGTCCTTGCGATGCCTCAGGCGACTGCGGCTTTGCATTATCTTGCCCAGCTTGCTGACCTTGCGGTGAGTCAGATGATTGCGGCTTAGAATCGCCGAAAGATTGATTGGTCGAAGCTTCTTGCCCGGCAGAGTTGTTTGCAGGTTGATCGTTAGCTCCGCTTGGCTTCTGATTATCCGATTGATTGCCAGCATTATTCGGCGAATCTGATCGCGAAGTTGAATCATTTTGATTATTCAGCGATCTTGAAGCACTATTGTTGTTATCGCTTCCGGCTCTCTGCGAATCATTTTGATTTGATGGATCACTACCATTTGGCTTATCGCCCGGGTTAGAGGAAGCAGAAGACGAATCCGATGGTGGTTGCGGCTCGCTCGAAGATTCATTCGACTTTTGTGAATTGCCGTCAGCGCTTTCCTTCGCACCAGCCGACTCGGTAGTAGACTTGGTGCCACCTTGCTGCTCCGACTTGGAGTTATCAGTGAGCTGGAAATTATTGCCGAATTCCTCAGGCATGCCGCCCTTAGAGGAATTCATTTCATTGATTCGATCGTTTGAGCTTGGATCGTTGTTCGCTTCGTTTCGTAGCGAACTTGATTCTCCACCCTTTTCACCGGATTCCCGTTGAACTTCTTGCGTTTCGTTTTCACCAGCCATCTACGTTCTCCCAGCCACAGTAAAACGTTGCTTGTCTTGGCGCGCAAGCAATTGTGAGACGTCCTGGTGGATATAACGATACCACCGACTTTCTCGATTAAATTGAATAGTAATTTGCCGAACAACCATACGGCGCTAAATGCACCGCAGCCCAGGAGATAACTATAAGTTGCGATTAATATCTTGTCAAGAAGATCTTTTGGCCCATGGCTTCACTTCAAAAAGAATTTTTTCTCCTCAACGCTTGGTCTTCAGTGTTTTGCCCGGTCTGACAATGTATGATATGGCCAACGAAAAGTATCAGCAACTCAAATGCTTTTCAGATCTGTATGCTATTAATCCACTGATAAACCGTTGGGAATCGTGAATGATTAACCAAGAAAGCTCGGCTGGCAAGAACCTTATATTGAATATTGGACTCGCGTGGACTTTTGCATTGAGTTCAGCGCAACTTGTAAACGCTGAAACAGAAAAGACCAAAGCAGATGAGAATTCCACAACTCCAGCTGGGGGAACGGTCGATACTCACGATTGGCAACGCTTCAATCCTTACAAGTTCCAACCCAGTAATAAACTAGTCCCCAGCCCCTCAGCCGTAGACAAGCCGTCGAACATTTTTCAAAGCAGTCCGTTGTTTCCTCACGATCCAACAAAATCCAACATTATCTTCGGACGCGGTACAAAGAGCCTGCCAACGGAAATATATGCAAAAGCATACGATGTCTTGCAAATCGGAGGCAAGTATTACCAAGCACCTGGCGCTGGGGGCAGTAAGATCGTAGTGGTTGACGGCGAGTCTGTCACCATATACGGAACCACAGTTTACACGCCACTGAGAGATAATCGCTACGTTGGAAATCCTGGACAGGTCTCCCCATTTGATCCAACAAAGATCTTTTATAAAGACCAGAACATGTGGCCATCTGTGATATACGGCGAGCCGGGAAAAGACGTTATGATCGCCGGCAAGAAGATTACGGTTCCAGCTGCTGGACAAGTAGTAATTCTCAAGGTAGGTAAGGATGGCCAGCTGAAGCTTCCCAGTGATGCTTCACCTGGTACCGCAAAAGCAAATTCGACATCAGATACTGCTTCTGGTGGCAAGTCATCGTCTTCATCGACCGGCGCTTCTTCTTCCGGTTCGTCCAACGGATCGACCTCGTCGTCATCATCAGCAGCTTCCAAGACTTCATCGACTTCACCGTCTGGCACAGGCGCTAGTAGCTCGGGCGGTAGCAGTTCTAATAGTGGCACCACTGGAGCAGGAAATTCGGCTACCGCCAACTCAGGCGGAACGGGCACAAAGGATGCTTCCACAACATCCGCCAACTTGAATGCCGAACGTGCAGCAGCAGAAAAGGCTGCAGCAGAAAAGTCCGCGGCGGAGAAGGCAGCCTCAGAGAAGGCAGCCTCAGAAAAAGCAGCTGCGGAAAAAGCCGAAGCAGAAAGAGCTGCCGCGGAAAAAGCGGCTGCTGAAAAAGCCGCGGCAGAAAGAGTGGCTGCAGAGAAGGCGGCAGCGGAAAAAGCAGCTGCAGAAAAAGCAGCTGCGGAAAAGGCTGCAGCAGAAAAAGATGCAGCAGATAAAGCAGCTGCGGAAAAGGCATTAGCAGAAGCGATAGCCAATATGCAGACGGACATGAGTCTGGATAAAGTTGCAGAGAAATTGGCAGGTGAGTGGGGACTGGTGAATACCTCGACGGCACTTACGGCAAAGTTAAAGATTCAAGCAACGGGGACATCGATTGAAGGAATAATCACAGACCAAGGAAGCGGATATATACCTGCAGGCAAAACAAGATTTAGCGGTAACATAACCGGCAATCCATTCCAGGTAACTGTACTTCGCGCCTATCCCGGTTTTACGGACCCCTACAATGAAGGGGGCTCGCTTGCAGTGACTTCAGCAAATGACATAAAGATAACGGCACCAACGGGCAACCTTATTTTGAAGCGATTGTCAGCTTTTACCCCGCAACAACCGTCTGACTCACAATCATCAGGAACTCAGTCCCAATCCTCATCAAGCTCGTCCCAACAATCAGGACAGAGCACCGGAAATGGTACTTCGACAAGCGGTTCAAATAGCAGCCAAGGTACGCAGTCCGACATAGGCTGCTTGTAAGACAACGGAGCGGAGAAGAAGTTATGACCAACGGAACAAAACTCCTGAAATTGCTAGTTGCAAGCACTTTGCCATCCCTCTGGATTTTTTCTGTCGCCTCTTTCGCCGCAGCGGAAAGTGAATCGCCAGAAGAACTCTTCTCCGTAGAAAACTCAAGTTTTTGTACGAGTTCAGAAGAAACTACTTCAACAATGAGCGCACCTAAAGGTGGAATGGCAGGATTTCAATTTTTTACTCGACAAGCATCGTTGAATGTTTTCGACAAGGTTCTTGCTTATTCAACCCCGATCGGACCAAGCATCGAATTTCGCTTGAGTTACAACTATCTAGACTCTGTCCATCCTAAGAAAAGCAAACTTGCTCACTTCGGGGCAGGATGGACGCTAAACTGGGTCGCATATTTGGATACTGATTCAGCGGGCAACGTGACAGTCAGCGTTCCTGGTGGTGGCACAGAACACTATCCCATCAATAAGAATAGGTCCGATTCGCTATTTAAGAACAACTTAGTTTCTCACGCGCACTTAATTGCGCTGCCTGATGGTGGGTTCGAACGCCACCTTCCAGATGGTTCAGTGGAAGTTTATGACCTGGACGGAGAGAATGGGCGAACCTATTTGACAAAAATTCGAAGTGCCGCCGGCAACGTTGTAAAACTCGTTTATGATAAGTCTTTCCGAACAATCGCTGTAACTGACGCTATCGGACAGATTAGTAAAATCCGCTATGTTTCAGATGTGAACTCAAATGCAGGCTTTTTCAAAATCAGCGAAATAGAAGATCCGTTTGGACGCAAAGCTAAATTTACCTATGACAAAACGCTGGATAGATTGGACTCAAGCATAGACCCGCTTGGTTTGGTTTCGAAATATAGCTACGCCGAAGGCAGCAATCAAATCTCTAAATTGACAACGCCCTATGGAGAAACAGAATTTCTGCAATACAGGCCAAATGGCAGCCCTGAAGGTTCGCTTGGACTGAGAATCAACTATCCGGATGGCACAAAGTCGGTAGCAGAACACTGGACCGGAAATCATCATGCTACGTATCAATGGAATAAGCTGGCGATGCAGCTTTATCCGTTGGATCCGGAGAATCATGTGTATTCGCATTGCAAGGTCACAAAGTGGCTAACCCGACCCAGTGGCGAGGAAATTTCTGTAAAAGCTTCTGTAAAAGAGCCTTTGGAGTCCGAGATCATTTACTCCTATCCAGGGCATTCCGTAAAAGGGTTTGTTGGCGATTCTAATTTGCCCTCATCGATTAGCCGACGTGTTGCGGTCAAGAATGCGGATGGTTCCGCTGGCAATGCCATCCAAACAAACTACTTTCAATACAACAGATTTGGTCTGCTTACACGAAAGGAAGATCCGCTAAGGCGTGCCACCGTTTACCAGTATGCTCCCAATGGCGTAGATCTTTTGGAGATTCGGCAGCTCACAAAAAGTGGACAAAGTCAGTTGTTAGCAAAGTTCGAATACAACAAGAATCATTTGCCTATTGTCGCTGTGGACAAGGCTGGAAATAAGCTTACTTTCGAATATAACAAGTTCGGCGAGATGGTCAGGATGACAGATTCATCGAATGGCACGGTGACTTCAACATATGACGACAAAGGATTTTTGCTTGCGGTTAATGGTCCTTCGGGGGTAAATAACACGCTGGCAAAATACTCTTACGACAACGTCGGAAGGATCCGCACAGCGACAGACCAGGACGGTCATACAATCACGCTAGATTACGACGATGCTGATCGTCCGGTAAAGAAAACATTTGAAGACGGCAGCAGCGAACTAACAAAATATGACAGGCTCGATGCAGTTTGGTTTCAAGATCGCTCCGGCAAAATTACAAAGCGAGCCTATGACAGCCAGAATAGAATGATATCCATTACAGACGCGATTGGTCGGAAATCGCAGTACGAATGGTGTCTGTGCGGAGCACTGCGAAAACTGATCGATCCGGCAGGGAACGCAACGGAATGGCACCACGATATTCAAGGGCGAATTATCCAAAAGAAATATGCAAATTCCAGCGAGATTCGATTTGAATTTGAAAAAGACGGACATCGCGTCGCTTCCCGAATTGATGCGATGAAGCAAAAGACGAACTACAGCTACAACATTGATGATACCGTTGCTGAGATCAGCTATGAAAATGCGGTGAATCCGATGTCAACTTTAAAGTACGTCTACCTCGAGGATGCGCCGGCAATCAAATCAGCCACTAACAGTTTCGGATCGATTCGTTATGACTATTTCCCAATAGAAAACGGCAAAGGCAGCTCGGGACTTCTACGTTCAATTTCCAACACCGCAATACCAGACTCAACAATTAGTTATGACTATGATTCGAAATCGCGCATCAAGCAGATTTCGATTGGTGCAAACAACTCGGTGTCTAGAAAATATGACGAGCTAGATCGAGTTCTGTCCGAAACGAACGCACTTGGGACCTTCTCCTATGAGTACGGCAGTGGCGATGTTGCCAACCGCATCGTCAACATAAAATATCCGAACGGCGTAAGCACCAAATTTAGCTACGACGGCAAAGCAGGAGAGCACAGACTTAAGACCATAACAAGCGCAACACCGAACTCTATCATTTCTCAGTTTGATTACACCTACGATAAAGCAGGACAAATCAGCAAATGGGAAGAGAGCATAGACGGAAAGCCAGGCTTAAAATATGCGTTAAATTATGACGCAGCAGGTCAACTAACTGACGCTGTAAGCCAAAGCTCAGATCCTGCTCAAACGCGTAACTATCATTACGAATATGATCTTGCTTCAAATCTGACGATGCAGAAAGATAGACTATCTGTAACCCAATCCAAATTCAACAGCATGAACGAGCTTACGAATCTAAACTCTAGTGCTGGTGAGCAATCGACGAATTCGGACAGTCGTGCTTTGAGTTACGATGCAAATGGAAATTTGCTTTCGGATGGCGACACGCATTATAAGTGGGACGCAGAGAACCGACTGATTCACATCGAGAATAAGAAGGAAGGACAGTCTTCCTCCTTTGAGTACGACGCCTTGGGCCGACGATCAAAAATAATCGAGGCAGATAGTAAACAATCTACTGCGAAATATTTGCTTTGGTGTGATGGAAAAATCAGTGAAGAGCGCAACGCAGACGGCTCCACTAAGAAACAGTTGTTTGCGCTTGGGAGCCTAATAGATGGAAAGGCAATTTTTCTTAGCCGCGATCATTTGGGGTCTACCCGGGCAACTACTGATGCTTCCGGTAATCTAGTTTCGCGCCTGGAATACGATCCGTTAGGAGTACCCAAACTGGTTCAAGGAAGCGAGTTACCTGACTTTCAATACGCCGGATATTACGCGCATCAACCTAGCGGTTTAGACCTCACGATGTATCGGGCCTATGATAGTAAGCTGGGTCGCTGGTTAAGTCGAGATCCGCTTGGAGAATTCGGTGCGGAAGGCGCTCCTGAGTGGCCTACTCGAAACGCGAAAGAGGAGATTAACTCGTTAAATCTCTACGCTTATGTTGGTAATAATGCCATCAAATTTTCAGATCCGCTGGGGCTCCAATCAAATAGCGGCGTTGATTTCGGTTTTTCGAGAGATCGCAGCGCCGGCGGTGCTGGTTATGGTGGTGGAACTGCTGATGCCGGTCAGGCCCAAGCCGGCTTCGGTGGTGGTGGAAGCTGGTCGCAGCACTCAGATCAGATGCAATCGGGCGGCACGGTGCAAGGAGGATCCTACCAGGGCGGGAGTAATTCAAGTGACATCGTCGGGCAATTACCCGGGCAGGTTCGTCTGAATGATCCGCAACAGCAACAGCAGCAGCAGCAATCGACAGGAAGCTGGAAGGATGGCATTATCCAAGCACAGATTCGTGCCTATGAGCAAGCGCATAAGGACTGGGAGGCGAATCCATTTCACTTCCTAATTCCCGAGCCACAAGCACCTATGTGTATGCGAAAGAAATGAGGTATGGTCAAGGTTCTTCGGAGTTGGAAAACTTGCTACAAATTTTTTCAGGCATTCCTCTTGTTTTTGATATTTTCAGACTTAGTAGCGTTTGCTACTTCCTATGATGAGGAAATGAAGCAGGCGAATTTTGCTGTAGAAAATGGTGATTGGAAAAGTGCCCGTGACCATTTTGATAACGCTAGAATGACTTTGCCTAGTTCGGCTGAGGCACAGGCGGCTTATGAATTCTGCTCATTTTCGGCGGGTGCAAATAAAGAGGAAACGCTGAAACATCTTACTAAAATCATTGAAGAATATCCCGACTCACCGGAAGCCCACATGTACCGCGGGATGTTTCTATCCGACACAGGCAACACTGAGTCTGCATTTAAGGATCTCAGCAAAGCAATAAGTCTTCGCGCGAATTTGCCAAACGCCCTTCGCTATCGAGCTTTGATTTATGAGCGCAAGAATCAACCTTTACACGCGATAGATGATTTTTCCACAGTGTTGAAGACACCCTCTAAAACTGGACTGGATTATTTCTTCCGCGGCAAATTATTCTTTTCGCAAAACAAACTTCTTGAGTCCATCAACGACCTTGATATGGCCGAACGCATGAAGATCTTTCTACCCGAACTCTATAAATACCGGGGCATGGCAAAAGTTGATTTACATTCTTATTCCCAAGCTGAGGCCGACCTTAGCAAAGCTTTGGAGATGAGCAAGGATGATACAAGCATCCTTTTCAGCCGCGCCGAAGCATTTTCGCGTCAAGGTAAGTACGATAAAGCTATTGCCGATCTTTCAGCTGCAATTAAGATTAGCCCTGCCTCGGCGGAGTTGTATAACAAACGAGGTCATGCATTAAGGGCATCCGGAAAGCTAAAGGAATCTGCCTTGGATTTTGAGAAACTAACAGCCGTACGTGGGATAGCATCCGACTTCACAAACCTGGGAATGGTTTACTCGATGATGGGAAGAAATGAAAACGCAATTGCAGCTTATGATAAGTCAATTAAGCTCGATCCAAAAATAGCGATGACATTCAACAACCGAGGTACTGCACATGCGGCGCTCGGTCATCACGAAAAAGCGCTCGCCGATTATGCCAAAGCACTGGAACTAGATTCGGCATATTCAAGGAATCTAGCAGGTGGTGGCGGTGCCGAGTTCGCTTTGTCTAACAGAGCACGATTGTACGCTCGACTCAATAAGCACAGAGAAGCAATTAAAGATATAACGGACTTCCTTAATTGCCGACCCACAGCAGGCGATAACTACAATTGGTTCTTTCTCCGCGCAAGCGAACATCTAAGAAATGGACAGCCAGCTAATGCCATTCAGGACTTTTGGCGCGCTGTTTATCTCTTACCGAAATGGATTCTTTTCGCGGTATTAGGAGCGATAGGTGCCATGATCTCGATCGCAGTTCAGTGGCTTCGAACAAGAAGCAAAAGAGGGCGCTAAGTAAGAGAGACTCCTACAATCCTTGACTATACTCAAGTAGACACATGACACAACAACAGATCGTGTTTAATATTAGTTTTGATTTGCGTTTTTGTCTGGCAGATCTTTGAAGAACATCACTACGTTATCAACGAGGCGGTCCATGAAAACGTAATCTTGGGCACCGATGAAACGCACTGCGCGCCCACCAAATCCACGCTTGAAGCGGGAGAAGCGAGCATATGCGTGTCCTGGAAGTGAAAACTGATCGAAGCCGTAGAAATCATAAGTCGTGCATCCAGCGGATTTTGCATCGAGTATCGCTTTCCATTGAAGAGCGTATCCGGGCATCAGGTTTCGTTTGATGTTGCTTACGCCGCCGTAGAGATAGGTGGCTCTGTTTCCTTCTATCACCATAAGTAGTGCGCCGAGCAGATCGCCTTCGTGTTCCGCTACGTACAGCCGGAGTGATGGTGCAAGTTCTGATGACGGACTATCATTATTCTGGTATATGTCTTTTACAGGACCACCTAATTCGGACAAGAGCGTCTCGAAGAAGACGCGCGGCTCTAAATAGAAGTCGTCGCGATCACTTGCTTCTTCTAGCATGGAGTGGAGGTAATCGAGAGGGGGGCGCTCGCTGCTTTTGTTAGCATCAACAGATGCCGGCGGGACGCCTACGCTCCAAGGATCGCTGCAGTTCGAAGCAGGCTGGAAGCCTGCGCTCCCATCGGACGGATAAACTTCGCTGGCAGATTCAGACGCGAGCGTGACGCCCTTAGTGAGTTGGAGCTCTCTTACTTGGACGCCTTTGCGATTTGAAAGCGATATGTTGTATCGGCATTTAGCTTTCATCTGCGCAAGGATTGCTGGAGCATCCATGGTCAGGTCAAGGAGGAGAGTTTCGGCAGGCACAAGGTTGCATGCTCCGGTGCCGAATTCACTCAACATGCTTGGGACGGGATGCTCGATACGCGGCTCAATTCGCAAAGAAACTATGTTGAGTTCAATTGCAATTTTCTCTGCGGTATCCAAAATCAGTCGCAAACATTCCCGCGCTAATTTATCATCGTGCCATGGAAGCACAGGACCATATGGTGCCACCATGATGCTCGGCTTTTTCGGATCGTGTCCGGCATAAACTAGCGTTCCGGCGATCAACAGCTCATCTTGCTTGATCAGAATTAGCTTTGCTATCTGCCCCATTTTGGATTTGAATCGAGCCCAGCTCAATCTTTGCATAAAGCCGGAAGCAGAACTTGCCGCGACCAGGCGCTCCCAATCTGATGCATTTTTCGCATCCAAACTCTCAAGAGAAAACAGTTCGACTTTCAGCTTGACGGGCACAGCAACTGATTGCATAGAAACACTATCTCCGATTATGACTGCAGCGTCTCAAGCACTTTTGTAGCTGCGGCAGTTTCCTGAGGCAACGCATTCATTTGTTTTTGAAGCATGTCCATTCGGCGCTGCGCACGCGTGATCATCATTCGTGTTCTGCGAACAGCAGCCTGGCGCGGGATCTCGGTCGCCCCGAACTGAACCTGCTGTTGAGGATCTGCATTGGGATCAGCGTTGTATTGAGCAAGATCAGCTTGCAACTGTTGCAAGCGCTGCCCTGTTTGCTGCTGCTCCTGGTTCAAGCTGTCCTGCTCCTTTGAAGAATCCGCAACCAATGATTGCAGATAAGATTGCACAACTGCTTTGAATTGCGCAGGATAGGGTTGGCGCAAAGGAGTGACTCCCATATCGCTGTACCAATTCCGCCCGTTCATGTATGCCAGCGATCCATCTTCCCGTTTGATGATCACAAAACGACCATCGGGCGACATCCAGGTTGATGCGAAGACTTCCATAGCACCAGGAACTGGTGCACCACCTCCAGCCGGAGCTTGATCCGGAGCTGGCGGCAGCATGGACATCGCTTTGTTCAACCGGTCAACGGCTGCCTGAATGTTTTGCGTTTCTGCTTGGTCATCATCTTGATTTTGAAAACCGGCATTCTGCGACCAATTGTTTGTAGACTGGCGCGATTGTCCAGCAGACTGCAAGCCCTGCATCTGTCTTTTTAACTCGCGATTCAAATTCATCAACAATGCAGGATCATTGGCCATCGACATAAT
The DNA here is from genome assembly GCA_021732085.1 of Candidatus Obscuribacterales bacterium. GTDB lineage: Bacteria > Cyanobacteriota > Vampirovibrionia > Obscuribacterales > Obscuribacteraceae > JAIEPM01. The sequence goes on from JAKFVQ010000006.1 coordinate 181,778, forward strand.
GGGCTTACCGGAAGCTTGATCCATAACGAGAGTGCCCTGCTGTGACACAAGCAAATAAGCTTTGTCATTCAGATTGATCGCAATCTGTCCGTTGGGAAGAATATCAGTGTCGGGACCAAGCCTGTAATCGGCGGTCGAAGGGTTAGACGAAGCATCATCGGCGTTGGCAGTTTGATCGTCGCCACCGTTCGCTCCGTTATCCGGACCATTATCTGGTCCGCCGCCATCGGGCCCACCAGTGTAATTTCCGTTAGGTCCGTTATTTAGGTTATTGTTCGAACCATAATTTCCATTCGGTCCGTTGTTGTAATTGCTATTACCGTAGCTGTAATTTTGATAATTACCTTGCTGATTATAGGATCGAGCTGGATAAGTATTGCCTTCCTCGTCAACTGCCTGATTGGTGTTATTTGAATTCAAGTTGACGTTCAAAAATCCGCCGCCGCCGGCATAGACAGGCAACGACCACCCCCAGCCGCCGCCCCAGCCACC
>JAKFVQ010000004.1 GCA_021732085.1 Candidatus Obscuribacterales bacterium
GGACAGCAGCCTCAGCAGGGCGGATTTGGACAGCAGCCTCAGCAGGGCGGATTTGGACAGCAGCCTCAGCAGGGCGGATTTGGACAGCAGCCTCAGCAGGGCGGATTTGGACAGCAGCCTCAGCAGGGCGGATTTGGACAGCAGCCTCAACCAAGCGGGACGAATCCAGCTCTAAAAGGCGGTTTCGTCCCGCAACCTCAACCTAGCGGGACGCATCCGGCTCAACAAGCTGGCTTCGGGCAACAAGCTCAACCCAGCGGGACACACCCGGCTCAACAAGGCGGTTTCGGACAACAAGCACAACCCAGCGGGACGCATCCCGCTCAACAAGGTGGTTTCGGACAGCAACCTCAACCAAGCGGGACGCATCCGGCTCAACAAGGCGGTTTCGGACAACAAGCTCAACCTAGCGGGACGCATCCCGCTCAACAAGGCGGTTTCGGACAACAAGCACAACAAAGCGGGACGCATCCCGCTCAACGAGGTGGTTTCGGACAGCAAGCTCAACCTAGCGGGACGCATCCGGCTCAACAAGGTGGTTTCGGACCGCAAGCTCAACCTAGCGGGACGCATCCGGCTCAACAAGGCGGTTTCGCACAGCAAGCTCAACCTAGCGGGACGCATCCCGCTCAGCAAGGACAGCTTCCGATGGGAGGTTGGGGACCGCCGCACCCAAGAGTGCAACCCCCGAAACCAAAACCAGCCCAGCAAGCAAGGTTGGCACCGCAGCCTGGAACCGCTCCACAAGGCTCAAGTCCGGTGAATTCACCACAAGCAGCGCCTACGCCTTCGCACCCCTATCCGCAGCCGCAAGTGCAAAACAATCAATGGGGGCAACAATCCGGCGTTCATCCGGCTCACAATCCTGCAACGCAGATGGGAACGGCTTCCAATCAGCAAACTTCCGCCGGACAAATCCTCACGCCTCAAGCACAGACTCCAGGAGTGCAAGCAGAACTAAAGGACAGTCGAAAATTCGGCGCTCCTGTACAGAGTGGGCAATTTGGACCACAAGGTTTCCAATCCTCGGATCACCAAGCGGCAAACGGACAGCCCCCCGCGCTTCAAGGCAACAGTCAGGTACGCCCGGACAATATTCAGGCAGCAACACCGGATCAACAGGCACCACCCTCGATACCGAAGCGAAAGCGAACACGCACCACAAAGAAAAACAGAGTGACGCGCGCCTGGAAATGGGGGGACGAAACAGCGGACGAAGAGAAGGAACAGATGCATTCCTACGGACCGCTTTATGGCTGGACAACCGATCTGAGCCAGGAGGCGCTGAGCCCGCTAGTTCAATCCATTCGAAATTCCGGCAGCGATGCAGTGCCTGATGACAGCGAAATGGGCAAACTGATCAAAACGCTATCAATGAAGCAAGTAATTTCGGAATTGACGGAATTGGCACCGCGGGTAGAACCAATATTCAAGCAGCACAACGATGTATTCCCTGAATTTGCTGAACTCTGTCGTGCGGGAGAGAAAGGAAAACTGACTCACGAAGCATTGGCAAAAATGTTTGAACAAATGAATCGCATGTTCGATTCAAAGATCCAAGATACTCGAAAAAACTTGTGCTTCGCTGGTTTTATTAGAGCGGCCGCCAAAGCCCAACAGAATTTGAGCGAAGAAAGCGAAACTCGCAAAACGGAGCAACTTCTCATGCGAAGCCATCCGGACAAGGCTGCCGAAATCATGTACAACATGCTCACCGCGCCACGCCATGGTGATTTAGATGTCGCTGTTAAAGCATTCAGATTCGACAAACAGAAGTTAAGCAAACCGGTAATCTTCCCGACGGAATGTCTCGATCTCGACAAATCACCGCGTGCACACGAACCGAAATCGAGCATCTATATTTCAACTCTTTTTGATTTGCTGATCATCAATGCACTGTTGCAGGAAACTGATTCGGCGGCAAGATGTGTATTGAGACAAGGAAAATTTGAGGTTTACCGACTATTGGAACAACAAGATCAGCGAGGAAATAAACGACAAGTGCCATCGAACACGGTCATTTTCCCTGGCGTTAATTTTGAAGATGTTCAATGGATCAACAGACAGTTTGCAGGAATAAAACCGCCAACCCGCACCATCCAGAAACCGCCCTCACTGGGAATCTAGACTGACAAAAGCCAATTGAAAGTTACTCTTCTATGAATTTGGAAGCGATAAATTTTCTCACTGCCTGGTGATTGTCTTCCTTGAAGAAGTCCTTATATTTTTCAATTAGATCAGGACGATTGTTCACCTCTCGCCAGCGCATTTCATCAATCCAAATTCGATCCATATAAGGACTGATCAAGCGAACAATGCGATCAGGATCGCAAGGCAGTAGTGGCGACAGAGAACCATACACTCTGATTCCATTTTCATGCAATTTACGCGCGAGCTCCAGCCTTCTTTTTATGCTTGGCGCATTCGGCTCGAATTGTTGGCGAACAGAATCATCATCTGTTGGAAAACTCAGCCCGACTTGAAGCTTATCTCCAAAAGATTTCAACAAATCGATGTCTTGCAAAATCAGATGGCTGCGCGTATGCATAGTAACTTTTGCCGGCTGGTAATTTTTCAGCTGAACTAAGCATCGACGACTCAGTCGATACTTCAATTCAATATATTGATAGGGGTCAGTGGCGGAACTGAAAAAGATTTTGCTGCCGAAGATCTTAAGACGCTCCCTTTGCAGCAGCTCCGGAGCATTCATCTTGACATTAACCCAGGTACCCCATTCGTCCGGCTGATGATCTCGATTGGGAAACTTCGGGACATAACAATACGAACAGCCAAAGCCGCAACCGGCATAAGGATTCAAAGAGTAATCATAGTGTTTCGAAAGCGAGCCCACGTCCTGGGGCGTCAGGATAGTCTTTGACTGGATTTCCCGAACTTCTAGTCTCATTCCAAATTTTCTTGCCTACCAATCGTATGTATGGTATTCTAACAGATAGGGAAGTCGATCACACACACACGTTCCTCCCTCTGGCGGGCAGCAGCGGAAGCAGCAAGCCCGCTTGTTCTTTGCCAAATTTGCCTGAAAGGACGCTCACCAAGAGGCAACGCGGATTCGGCGGTCGTCCTTTCAGACAAACCCTACGTTCTCATTCTGCCTGAGCTGAGACTCAAGCCTCCGGCATTGGACTCCAGTGAGCCTTTCAGGCAAATCGGACCTACTCTCAAAACGCCCTGAAACGCCGCTCGCCATTCGCCCGATTCGTTTCAGGCATACCAACTTTCCCATTCTGCCTGAGCTGAGACTGAAAGCTCCGGCGCTGGACTCCAGTGTCTCCGTTCAGGCAAATCAGGACTGCTCAAAACGCCCTGAAAGGCCGCTCGCCATTCGCCCGATTCGGCTCCCGCGAGCGTCCTTTCAGGCAACCCTACGTTCTTATTCTGCCTGAGCTGAGACTCAAACCTCCAGCGTCGAACTCCAGAGTGAGTCTCGTTTCAGGCAAATTCGGCCGACTCTCAAAACGCCCTGAAAGGCCGCTCGCCATTCGCCCGATTCGGATTCCGCGAGCGTCCTTTCAGGCAACCCTACGTTCTTATTCTGCCTGAGCTGAGACTCAAACCTCCAGCGTCGGACTCCAGTGAATCTCGTTCAGGCCAATTCTGCCTGTTCTAGCGCTCTCAAACGCCGCGCGCCGCCGTTTCCACCGGTAGTCCCAGCAGCGATCACAGACACATTTGTGGAGAATTTGCCGTCCTTAGGTAGTGGCCCGGAATTCCGATCATTGACATCAATGCAGGTCGGCACCGGGAAAACAGCCAAAACCAGCACCAAGAGTGGAACACAAAGTTTTCGGGGCTCAGTCAAAGAAGCTATTGCCTCCCCCAAAATTGTCCGACTATCCGGGCCACCACCTAAGGCTGGTGATACTGGGATAGTACGCCTCCTGGCTGCCGAATGCGCATAGAGTCAGCGGGACAGGATAAAAGGCAACTCGCGATCTAACAGTTGCCGAACTGTTCAAGCGCCCCTTCAAAGAGAGCATCCGCCTAATAGAATTTCGGTATATCAAAAGCAGAGGTTTTATAATGCTACCGTATTCAGTATCACACTCCGATATTATGGACGAGACGGCCGACCCTCCGGCCGAACCCGGCTTACAAGCGCATGAAGCTTCATGCAAAGGTTCGGTTTGTGGAGAAAATCAAGCGGGTAAAATTTTCAAAGAATCCCAAAATACGCACCGATTCCAAGAAGGGGAGGTCCGCTTAATGAGCCCGTCCACCAAAGATCACCAGCACGGCGTCTTGCAAGAGCTACACGAAAGGGTTGAAAAGTTCGGCACCCGAGACGCGCTAAGAATCAAAGAAGGCTCTGAGTGGCGAGCACTCACCTATAAGGAATTGTCAGAAAAAGTACGCAAGCTCAGCTCGTACCTCCTTGAACAAGGTCTAAAGAAGGGAGAACGCATAGGCATACTGTGCGAATCGCGTCCCGAGTGGGCTGTTGCGTTCTTCGGCGCTGTTCGCGCCGGTGCAACAATAGTCCCTCTCGACATCAAGCTTACCGAGACCGAACTTACATCAATCCTTTCCGACTGCAACCCATCGGTTCTTTTCAGTGACACAAAGCACCTCGAGCTGGCAAAGAAACTTCCCGCAAAAGTCACTTCGATCAAAAACATTTACGTCGTCGATGAGGGCAAAGGCGACAAAGACAATCCATCAATCGATCAGTTGAACCCAAAAACAATCGAACCTGGTATCAACCGCGAACTCGAAGAAGTAGCGCTGATTGTTTATACATCAGGCACAACCGGCAGTCCAAAAGGCGTTATGACTAGCTATGGAAATCTGATGTTCCAGACTAGTCGATTCCAAAAGATGGTCGAGTTAAGCGAAGAAGATCGCTTCTTATCAATCCTTCCTTTGAATCACCTGCTCGAACTAACAGGCGGATTCCTGGGATTGCTCAACCTCGGCGCAACAGTAACCTTCTGTCATTCACTCTTTCCACAAGAAATCATGCGCAGTTTGAAAGAGCAAAAGATCACCGGCATGGTAGCTGTCCCCCTTTTCTATAAGTCATTAAAAGGTGGAATCGAACGCGAGATCCGCAAGAAGGGCGAAGAAGCCGTCAAAATGTTCGAAGGCGGTTTGGCAAAAGCGAAATCAGTCAGTATTGAAGATCGGCGCAAAATGTTCGCGCCAATCCTGGAAGAACTTGGTGGCAGCTTGCGCGTGCTGATCTCAGGCGGCGCACCATTGGAGACAGAAGTGGCTGAGTTCTTCGAATCGCTCGGCATCCAGATGCTGCAAGGTTATGGTTTGACTGAAACAAGTCCAGTAATTTCGGGAAACACTGTTCACAAAAACAGGCTCGGTTCTGTTGGTCCAGCACTTGATGGAGTTGAAGTAAAAATCGACAAGAAAAATCCTGAGGATTCCGAGGGCGAAATTCTCACTCGCGGTCCACACATTATGATGGGATATCATCACCGCGACGACCTCACTAAGGAAATCATCGACGAGCAAGGTTGGCTGCACACAGGCGACCTCGGTCATTTAGATGAAGATGGATTTCTGTTCATTACCGGCCGCATCAAAAACATGATCGTTTTAGGCGGCGGAAAAAAGATTTTCCCAGAGGAAGTTGAAGCAGCTTTCGGAAATGCAAAAACCGTCAAAGAGCTATGCGTCCTCGGAAAGAAATCAAAGGAAGGCGGACTCAAGGGCGGCACCGAAGAAGTTTGCGTAGTCGCTGTCCCAGCCGACAGCCTGCTCCACGACCACAAAGACGATCCGCAAGCTGTGCAGTCAGCAATTAAGAAAGAGCTGGAAGAACTCGGACAACACCTTGCGGTGTACAAACGTCCAACGCGCACTTTCATCAGCAATGATGATCTACCAAAAACAGCTACTCGCAAAGTTAAGCGGCAGCTCGTGCTCGAATGGCTCGATAAGCAAGGAGACTAATCAGTAAGATGGACCGCGGTGTACTAATACTGCTTTGCTTGAACTTCGTCTATATTGCCCTCCTTCCGGTGATTTTTTTCAAGAAGGATGGAGGGCTAAATTGGAAGTGGTTCTTCACGGCACTACCATTCGGCCTCTGCCCGTTGTCTCTAATCGCGTCCTATTATGGCTACTTGCCGCGATTGACAGGCGCTAACACGCCGTGGGGCAGCTTCTCCGACACCGTCTCCATTCTTCTTTCGGTCCTATCGATCTCACTCATCTCCTATACGCTCGGCACTCACAAGATACCTATTGCGCTCTGGCATCAAGAGAATGACGCTCCTCAATCAATAGTCACATTCGGCGCCTACAAATGGGTTCGCCATCCTTTCTACGCGTCGTTCATTATTTGCTTTGTTGCAGCATTCGTGTACGCACCGCAGATAGTGACCATTGCTTGCCTAATATACGGATTGATCATTTTGAACATGACAGCAGATCGCGAAGAAAAGCGCCTGTGTCAATCAGACTTCGGAAAAGAGTACGAAGCCTACATGAGCGCTACAGGTCGATTTCTTCCCAAATTTGTTGATAAAGCGAGCTAACAGTGGCGGCGTACATCAACACATTGAGTTACAGCTTGGGCGACCTTCATTTCACTATCGAAGAATCAGCTCAGGCGGGAAGACTTTTGTCGAGCGTCCAGGCGCTTAAAGACTCCGGTTTTTCTAAGCATCGAATTTGCTCACCCGAAAAATCGACCTACGATCTTGCACATGAGTGCGTCGGGCAACTTATAGATGAGCTGCCGAATGTCGGAGCAATACTTTATGCAACCTGCCTACCTCTCAATGCGAACCTGGGCTGCTTCGATAAATTCCAGGAAACACGCGACGTAAAATATCTGATGGATTACCCGGGCAGCCACTTACAATCTGACTTTGGAATGGATAAAGCTTGCGTCTTCGGCATCAACCAGCAAGCGTGCACAAGTCTGCTCGGAAGCTTGCGTTTTGCAAAAATGCTGCTCGCCGATGATGAGTCGATAGAGTCTGTGCTCTGCCTCACTTCTGATCGTTTCCCTCATGGAGCGTGCTACGAACAATCCTATAACTTGATCTCCGACGGAGCTGCCGCCGCAATTGTCAGCAGAAAAGCAAGCGGATTCAAAATCGTTGCCGGACATGGTATCACCAACGGTGGCTTAGCCCAGGCAAATGACGAAGAAGCAGCCGGCACATATTTTGTTTACACTCATCGCCTGATCCAGGAGACACTGGCTAAAGCCAAGCTGCCCCTCGACCAGATAAAGTGGGTTGTACCGCAAAACATGAACATAAAAGCATGGCAAATCCTTTCCCGCCTCCTCAAGATTAGCGAGGAGAAAATCTATGCTCCAAGCCGCCCCGAGGTCGGACATGTGATTTCCGGCGATAACATAATCAACCTTGATAGACTCGAAAAAGAAAACGTCCTAAAAGCCGGAGATCTCATTTTACTGGTCATGGCCGGTTATGGAATGAACTGGCAGTGCACGATTGTGGAGAAGCGCTAATGGCATCCATCACGGAAACGGCAAAGAAACTTTGTGAGATATCGCAGAAGGCTTATCTAAATCCGTACACATACATCAATTGGCGAGATGAGATGCCAAAAGAGCAGTGGTTCATGACGCCAGAGCTGATCTCAATATTTGGAACATCAGAGTACGAAGCGCTCAACGAAAGTCAAAGGCAAATTCTCAGCTTCTATGAGGCAACCAACTTTTTCAGCTTGAATATCCATGGAGAGAAGTCGCTAGTTGAAGGAATCGCGCACCGTCTTTATTCAAAAGAGCTAAAGGAATTCGCTGCGTATCTTCATCACTTTCTCGATGAAGAAAACAAACACATGATCTATTTCGGTGGATTCTGCCAACGTTATGCAGGCAAAGTCTACCGAAATCGAAAGATGGAAATTCCACGAGAATACGCGAAAGGCGAAGAGGATTTCCTCTTTTTTGCGCGCATCATGATATTCGAAGAACTTGTCGATGTGTACAACATCCGAATGTCCACTGATGAGAAGCTCGAACCGATCGCTCGCCAGATAAATCTCGTGCATCATCTGGAAGAGGCGCGCCATCTCGTTTTCGGCAGACTGATAGTTGAGCACTTGTTCGAAAAATATTCACCGGGCTGGAGTGCACAGGTATTACAAAACTGCAAAAGCTATCTCAGCAACTACATAGTCAGTACCTGGAAGGAATACTATAACCCCGACGTCTACGCAGATGCTGGAATCGCCGACCCATATGATATGGTCGAGAAAGCATGGAATTGCGAATCAGCGCGGAAGCATAGGGCGAAAGTGTCATCAAAGGTAGTCGAATTCTTGAAAGAACGCAAGATGATTGATGAGGAGCCGGCTTTATGAAACCAGAGGCAGAAGTCAAAGAAACTTTGCGCGCATGGATAATCAAAGCCAATGGCGGCAAGATAAAACCGGAAGAGTTGCTAGACGACACACCGATAATCGAGGAGCGCATTATCACGTCTTTACAGATTATGGATTTGATCCTCCAGCTTGAAAAAATCACCGGAGAACCCCTCGATGTCGAACAACTAAAACCTGGCGTTTTCAAAAACATCGATACCATCTACAAAAATTTCTGCAGCGAAAACAATCGGGGCGGAGGGGAAGCCTGAATGCCGACCCAACACGAGATAAACTTCGACAGTCTTGAAGGACTCTACTGGCACAAACTTGGTCAGGCAAGTTTCAGTGGTGATCTATTGAACCTATTTCATCAGCTTGACCAGCATTTTGTAGATTGGTCAAAGAAATGGAATTCGGCCGAATATCAATTCGCTCCGTTCCTTAGCTCCTCGCAAATGAAAAAGCTTGATTACTTCAAATCTTTTCCTCATCTACTAACCATCCCAGTCGTTATAGATGATGATAAGGATAATTTGAAGAAGTTCGCGGATTCAGCTATAGACGAGCAAGGCAAAATGAATCTCAGCCAGCTTGGCGAGATCCGGGAAGTATTGACACCAGCGGCGTGCTATCACATTTATGATGAAATGGAAGGCAGCGATTTTCCACACACACAATATGTCACCACACGATGCGTCTGTTATCGACGGGAAAAATCTTACTCTCCACTGCAAAGACAGTGGGCATTCTCCATGAGAGAGATTGTTTGCTTGGGCGCAGCTGAGGACGTAAAAGCATACCTGGCAGACTTTGAAGAAATTCTGCTTCAGTTCTTTCAATCGCAGAATCTTCCGGTAAAATTCGAATATGCCACAGACCCTTTTTTCAATCCGGCGACTAATCCAAAATACCTGATGCAAAAACTCGACCCGGTCAAAAAAGAAATGATCTACGACGGGCGGCTATCCATCGGCTCCCTCAACTTCCATCGCAGTTTCTTTGGAGAAACGTTCTCCATCAACACAAGCGGCGAGCCGGTCAATTCGGCTTGCGTGGCATTTGGTCTTGAGCGATGGATGTATATGCTGCTTCGCGAACGCGGCCTCAAACCGGAGGCATGGAAGCTCGCATGAGTACAATTCCTGATGACATCCAAACGTTGCTGAAGGATGCTTATGCAGCACTGGACGATGGCGATCTCGATCGCGCAGTCGACCTCGGTGAAGCATTACTTTCGCGCCGACATGTGCGCGGTTTTGAAATACTTGGACTGGCACTTGACCGGCAAGGCGATCTCGATGAAGCGATCGATATACTGAAAGAGGGTGTGGGAGCAGCTCCTGATGCCTTCCCACTTTGGGAACTCTTCGGAAACGTTCTCTCGAAAAAACAAATGTTTGAGGAAGCGCAGCAGGCTTATCAACGTGCTATCGAATGCCCCAATGCAGATGTTGAATCAGTGAAATACAATTTCGCCGTTATGTGGCGAAATGCGGGACATCTAGATCGCGCACTTACAATTGCTACTCAAATAAGCTCACCAAAGCTTGCCGTGCGAGCCAACACGTTGCGGACGACGCTTCTTAATAGCATGGGAATGTATGAGGATTGCGCCTACTTAGCAAATGCCGTTATCAATCAAATCATGAACCAGGACGAGATGACCGACGAGGACATGAAAGATCTGGCGCAAACATATGCAGAATTAGGCAGATCTTATTGGCTCGGGCGAAACGACAAACAAAGCGCATTTGAGAATTCATGGAAAGCATTGGAATGGGAAAGATCAGACCCATCGGCGCTCTGGTTAATCAGAGAATTGATTGGCCGCAAATCACCCGCTTCACGATGGTACAGACTGGACGTCCAAGGTAAGTGGTATTTTCCACTGGAACAAAACAAAGACGCTCCGACATTTTCCGTCAGCTACGACATCGTTGCAGACAACGAAGAAGAGGCGCTCATGTTTGCAAAGCACTTGGAACCGCCAGAAATCCGCGATTCCATGAACGTCATATCTTGCGAAGATCGGGGACAGCACAGTAACCATATGCAAGGCCTTTATTGGCGCAGCAACTACAATTTCAATATGAGCTGAGGTCGAAATGTCAGATTCGATTTTAATAACCGGCGGAAATGGCTATCTCGGGCTGAGATTAGCGCAAGCATTGCTGAACCAAACGGATAAGACTATTCAACTTTGGATTCATTGCAGCAACGACGAAGACCGCAAGAAAAAGTCTGAGCCGGTCGTGGAGATGTTCAAAGATGCAATTGCGCAAAAGCGCCTCTCAATATGCGGCGGTGAGCTTAGCTCAGATGAACCGTTCAGAGGCATAGACCCATCACAGTTAACTGAGATAATACATTCCGCGGCAGTAACACGATTTACAGTCGAAGAGGATCTTGCAAACAACGTAAATGTTGAGGGAACACAGAAACTTCTCAACTTTGCTGGTCGCTGCCCAAAACTGACCGCGGTCCAAGTTCTCAGCACCGTCTATGCAAGTGGATTAAGAACCGGGCTTGTGAAAGAAGAAGAGCTGTCCTCAGGCGCCTCGTTTTCCAATCACTATGAAAGATCGAAGTGGGAATCAGAAGAGATTGCATTACGCCGGAAAGATCTACCAATCAATATTATTCGAATTTCCACACTAATCTCAGATGATCCAAGCGGCGTAGTCACCCAGCAAAATGCCTTCCACAACACACTAAAGCTATTCTATTATGGATTACTTTCGTTATTCCCTGGGGAGAAAAGCACACCTCTGTATTTTGTGACCGGTGACTTTGTGGTTGATGCTCTAATGGCGATATTCAACTCCAGGCAAACTGGCAAGATCTTTCACGTATGCCATCGAGCCGCTGACACAGCAACACTTGAGCAACTGGTCGATAGCGTTTTCGACACGTTCGGCTCCTATCCCGATTTCAAAACACGCAGGGTAATGAAACCTCTGTGGGCCGATGTTGAATCCTTCCAGTTATTAAATGATGGCATGGGAAGCCTTTCCGGTGGTGTCGTTGCCCAAGCGGTATCCAGCGTCGCTCCATTTTCAAAGCAACTTTTCGCTGCTAAAGATTTCGACAACTCAAATCTGCAAGCAGTGATGAAAAACTATTGCGCGCCCGACCCATTATTGCTGATCAACAACACTGCGCGCTATCTTGCAGACACTAAATGGGGGCGACAAATGCAACATGTCCACTGAGGTGCCGCCCCGCCGGCGGGACCCCAACGAAAGCGAGAGATTGCAAATCGGGGATCTAGCCATCGACCCGCTGGAGTTCGAGGAATTTTTCTCGAGCGGATTTGGACGCCCAATTATTCCATGCATTGTCTCGGAACCACTGCGCAAAGAAGATCTGAGCGAGACGGAAGTTATTCAACTTGCTCAATTCAAGAATGAAAAACGAAGGCTTTCCTGGCTCAGAGGGCGGCGGGCGATCAAGATATTGCTGAGAGATCTCGAATTTGTCGAACCTCATTTTGAGTTTCAAATGATCGATACTTCCGCAACCTTTTTCCCACATCCTGCCTTTTCATTGAGCCACTCGCAAGAAGTCGCAATTGCGATTGCGTGCATGGCGCCAGCCTTTGGAGTCGGCATCGATCTGGAATTCATCCGCCCAACAAAGCCGCAAATGTCCAAGTTCTACTTGCAAGAACATGAGCGAAATTGGCTCGCAGATCTAGATCCTGATCAGCGAGCTTGCGAACAAATTAGACTTTGGACTGTGAAGGAAGCTGTTTTCAAAAGCGACCTCAACAATCTCGACCGAACTTTAATGAGATACAGTTTGCATGACCCGCGAGCGGAGTCCGGCAAGGCCAGCGTCCCGGAATATGGCGGCGGCACTCAAGAAATCGAGTACAAATCGAAGCGATTTGGCGATGCCTGGATCACAATTGCAATCTCCTACGGGGAACAAAATAAGAGCGACTAAGATCTTGAAGTATATGGAGAGCTAAAGGGAATGAATGACAAGCTCAAAGAAAACGAAATTTGGCTGCTGAGTTTCTATAGAACTTCAGAAATCAGTGGCGCATTGTTTTTCGGCAAGCTGTGCAAGTCGCTTCGCCCTGGACCAATCCAGCATGACATGACTAAACATTTTTCAGATGAGGCGGTTCATTCATGGTTATGGACTGATTGCATCGAGCGCATGGGCGCAAAGCCGCTCAAGCTAGCCGATGCATATCAGGATCAATACCTGGCGGTTGCAGGCATGCCCGCAAACATGATGGAAATCCTGGCGCTGACCCACGTATTTGAGAAGCGCGTGATCAGGCAGTATGCATTGCACAGCCGCGTCCCCGAGTTGAATCCAGAGATTGGTGGCACGCTCAGCAAAATTATGGATGATGAAAAATGGCATCTCAGCTGGGTCCATGATGCGCTGGCAAAAATGGAGCCAGAGTTCGGAAAAGAATATATTGATCAGACGATCAAGAAATTCTGGGATGCGGATCAAGAAGTGTACAATCGAACCATGAATGAGCACGAAGAGCGAGTGCGAGATCTGGGAATACTAATGCCGGAAGCGCACAGCGGAATCTGATTTGAAGTTCAATCAGTCAACCAATCCATTACTACCGAAGCGAGGTTTGTTACAATATGAACTTCGAAGCAGCTCCATTGAAAGCATGTGTCATGGTTGACAACACAGAATTTCGAAAGAAGATCGCAAGCATATTGCGAATTAGCTCAGACAAAGTGCAGGATAACTGCGCGCTGACCGATCTAGTTTCCGATTCGTTCGCACTCGTGGATATGGTTGTCGAGCTCCAAGAAGAACTTTCAGTCCGGCTGACACAAGAGAACTTGCGCGATGTGCGAACAGTTAGTGATCTCTGGGCCCAAATAGAACCGCAACTTAAAAGTTAGGTCTTGCTCGGTCCCTTTTTCCAATTTGTAATCAGCTTCTCAACCTGGCGGCTGCCGAAAAGATCGTTCTGATCTTTATATATCTGCCCGGCCTTCTCCAGGTCGGCTATGGCACCCTTCACGTCTCCCAGAGCGTGACGACACTGAGCACCGAACTTGTAAGAAACGGCCAGATCGTGTCCTCGCTCGATGGAAGCGGTAAAGTCAGTGAGCGCGTCGTGGTGTCTATTCTTCAAAATATACTCCAACCCACGGTCGGCATATGCAGTCGAGGACTTCGGGTCAAGTTCGATTGATTTGCTGAAGTCGGCAATCGCTTTTTCAGAATCACCAACTCGGGAATAGACCAGGCCGCGAGCCTCGTACAGCCCTGATAACGAGTCCTTTCCGATCGCAATCGCTTTTGTGTAGTCGACAATTGCATGGTCCATTTTGCCGATTTCCAGATAAGCTTTTCCCCTGAGCGCATACAAACTCGCATCGTCAGGACTTATCGAAATTGCTTTTGTTAGATCCTCGATAGCGTGACTGAATGCCGACATATGCATATAAACATTCGCTCGCCAGCGGTATGCTTCCAGACTATCGGGCGAATCGCTGATCGCGTCCGTAAATTCTTTGATCGCTCCCATATATTCACCAGCTCGCTCCATCGCCATTCCGCGCTCGACCATCTCGGCCGTCATATCGCTTTTCAGCTTCAGCGATTTTGAAAAGTGCTCGCGCAACTCCCTTGTGGTACGGCAATCCGGACCCTTCTCGAAATCAATCAAGTTGCTGTCTAATTTGACAGCCGTATTAAAATCTTTCAGCGCCAGCTCATTTTCTTTGCGCTTTTTGTAATAGCGCGCCCTGACTAAGTAAGCTTTCGCTTGCTCGGGATCTAACTTGAGCGCATGATCGAGATCACGAATAGCGCGTTCATCATCACCTTCGCCTAAATAAACGTCTGCCCGGTTGATATACGTCAGTGGAATCTTCGGCTCCATCTCGATTGCTTTGTCGAGGTCAGCCAGGGCTTCCTTGCTCCTCCCCAATGCGGCCAGAGTCCGCCCACGGCAAATCAACACATGAACTCGATTAGCTTTATCAAGTTCATAAGCGGTGTTCAAGTCCACCAGCGCATTTTTGTAGTCCTCGCCTTCCAGGCGCGAAAGTCCGCGTTGCAAAAACAACTCGCCCTTCTTCGGATTGATGGAAATCGCTTTGCTGAATTCATTAGCAGCACCAGCAAAATCACCGTGCGAAAATTTTCCCAGACCAGTTGCCGTTAGACGCGAAATTTCACTGTTCGGAAATTCATCAACGGTGGCAGCATCCAAGCCGGACGCTTGCGACCCTGAAAAAGGAAGCATTATGGTGCCGACTGCAAGGGTCAGCGCCAGCAGAGCCAGATTTGTATTTCTTCGCGACTTAGTCACTTGAGAATTCTCTAAGACTAGCAGGCTCATTCTACCGCTTGTTGCCACCGGCGGCACTCTTGAAGACCACGATTTCATAATCCCGCCCTTTTACCCTTTACAATGCGCCGTCCGCAAGGCATAGCTTACGTTTTCGGATGTATAATTTGAACTGTGAACGAGCAAACTTTTAGCCAGTCTGCTAAAACAGCTCTAGATGTTCCTCGCTGACGGAGGGGGAATGGGATCCGATCCGAGCCAGAAACACGAGACTGGCAGTCTTGAAACGATGGAAACGAGCCATTCACTCGCGGGGTCTTTTGGCCGCGGGGTAAACGCGATTCGCCCACAGCCAAGCAAGGCATTGTGGACAACGATCATCGCCACGATTGTGGTTATTGCCGGCGTGCTTGTTTTCATGTTCTCGCACCAGAAACCGGCCGAAAAGACCAGCGATCCATTGAGCACTGCCGTGCTCACCGTCAAGACCGCGAAGGCGGAGCTCAAACGAACAAATCGTCATTTGGCAGTTAACGGATCCGTGTCGGCCTGGGATCCGCTTGCAATCGGCGCCGAAGTTCAAGGTTTGCGTATAGCTGAAATCAAAGTAGAAGAAGGCGATTCGGTGCGACAAGGTCAAATTCTTGCCACGCTCAATTCAACAGTGCTGCGTGCTCAGCTCGAACAACAGAAAGCAAGACTGGCAGCGGATCAAGCGGCCTTGAAGAAAGCGATACAGCCAAATCGTATCGAAGATCTCAATACATGGAGAGCCGCGCTCTCCCAAGCGGAAGCAAACGTAGCGCAAGAAGAAGCTAATCTCTTCCGCGCCAAATCCAACGCAGGAAATCTTCAGGCTCACGCTAATCGTTATTTGGAATTGCGCAAACAAGGTGCCGTCAGCCAGATGGAAACTGATAATGCTGTAACGAACAGCAAGACGGCAAGCGCAGACATGTCCGCAGCAGAGAAAAAAGTTGAGGCAATGCGTTTTGCTTTAAAGCAGGCTCGCGAGAAACTGCTGATGGCCGAACGCGGCGGACGCCACGAGGACATACTAATTTCGCAAGCTGGCATGCAAGAAACGACCGCACGTGTAAAGCAACTCGAAGCTCAAATTGAGCAGACAATTATTCGAGCACCGGACGACGGAAAAATCATCAAGCGTGAAGCACATATAGGCGAAATAAGTTCTGTTGGAAAAACGATGTTCACTATGGTGCGAGACCATAGACTAGAGTTGAGAGCTTACATTCCAGAAGCTGACATTGGAAAGTTGAGCGCCGGACAACCTGTCGTAATGACGCCATCAATGCGCAACAAGCGCGAAGAAATTATTGGAAGAATCCGCGAAATCAGCCCCGCGGTGGATGAGCGCACCAGACTCGGTGTAGTGCGGATCGACCTTCCCAATAACGATCACAAGATCAAGCCGGGTCAGTTCTTTCACGCCAAAATCGATCTCGGCGTCGAAGATGTTTTAACCGTGCCATCACGAGCGGTACTGAGCCGCGACGAGCACGACATTGTGTATTTGCTAAATGGCAATCATGCTGAGCTGCGTCGAGTTACCATCGGCGAACCACTTGGTGAGACCATCGAGATTCTCGAAGGACTCAATCCCGGAGACGAAGTAATCGTTACTGGCGCTGGATTCATGAAGAATGGCGATTTGGTTCGCGTCGCATCTCCAGATTCTGCAGATGCCAACAGTGACGAAAACAGCCCTGCCGCGCGATAAGGTGAACTATGCAGCAGTGGACTCTTTCTAGCTGGTCGATTCACCGCCCAGTACCAACAATCGTTGTCTTTCTGGTGCTTTCCATAATTGGAATGCTGGCATTCTTCAACATCGGTATCGATGAGAATCCAAACATCGACGTCCCAGTTGTCACAGTAGCGATCACGCAGCTAGGCGCATCGCCGAGCGAACTGGAAACTCAAATTACGCGAAAAGTGGAAGACGCAGTCGCCGGCATAGGCAATATCAAGCACATTCAATCCTCCGTTGTTGACGGTGCATCGGTCACCAGTGTCGAGTTCGAAATTGGTACGAACACCGACCGCTGCGTAAACGACGTACGAGATGCGGTCACCAAGATTCGCCAACAGCTGCCACTAGGCATCGAGGAACCAATCGTCCAACGCCTGGACTTTGTCGGTGGCGCATTTGAAACATTCACGGTGTCATCGCCAGATCGCACGCTAACTGAGCTCAGCTGGTTCGTCGATAATAAAATCGCGCGCACATTGATGTCGGTTCCTGGTGTGGGCAAAGTGCAAAGATCCGGCGGTGCAAATCGCGAAATCAGAATCAGTCTTGATCCCTCTGATCTCGAAGCGATAGGAACTACGGCAGAAGCTGTCAACGCGCAAGTTAGAGCGCTGAATATTGACTTGCCCGGCGGACGCGGAACGGTCGGGAGTGCTGAGCAATCTATCCGAACACTGGGCAGCGCGCCCACCGTCGAAGAACTCAAAGCTACTCAGATCTATTTGCCGAATGGTCGCACAGTGCGACTCGATTCATTAGGTCGCGTTGAAGATGGAAGTTCGGAGCAGCGCGAGATTGCTCTTTTGAATGGAAAGCCAGTAGTCGCTTTCTCTCTCATTCGCAGCACAGGCAGCAACCTGGTTGACGTCGAAAATGGTGTCGACAAAAAGCTTGCGGAATTGAAGAAGACAATTCCAAAAGATATCACCATCAAGAAGATCCGCACAAACGGCAGCTACATTCGCGAATCATATTCAGCTTCTCTGGATTCGCTCATCATCGGTGCCGTTCTAGCACTGGCTGTAATCTGGATCTTCGTTCGCGATAATCGAGCGACACTGATTTCAAGCCTGGCGATTCCACTTTCAGTAATCCCAACATTTGCTGTTATGAAATGGGCAGGATTCACGATGAACGGCATGTCCTTGCTTGGACTGGCACTGGTAATCGGCATTCTCGTTGATGACGCCATTGTCGAAATCGAGAACATTGTCCGCCATTTGCGAATGGGTAAGAAACCTTTTGAAGCGGCCTGCGACGCAGCAGACGAAATCGCACTTGCGGTTATCGCCACGACGCTGACGATCATCGTGGTCTTCGTTCCCGTCGCCTTCATGGGCGGCATTCCTGGTCAGTTCTTCAAACAATTCGGATTGACTGTAGCGGTGGCTGTATTCTTCTCGCTGTTGGTTGCGCGGATGCTAACGCCAATGATGGCCGCATATATGATGAAGGATTTGCCACATGAGGATCACGAAGGGATCCTTGCGCGCATGTACACACCATCATTGAACTGGGCACTAAAACACAGACTTACCTCAGTACTTGTCACCGTTGGCATTTTTGTCGGCAGCATTGTGCTCTTCCAACAGATGCCCACCTCGCTTATCTCAAATGTCGATCGCGCGCAATCAGTGATGACGGTCACGCTTGCGCCGGGAGTCAGCGTGATAGACACTCGAGAGGTGCTTGAGAAAGCGACAGAAATTCTCAGAAAGCATAAGGAAGTAGAATCTGTCTATGCAGTGGCAGGGGATGACGGCTCCGTTAACAAAGGATTCGTGTACGTCAAACTGACACCACGAAACGAACGCGCCCTGAGCCAGCAATTATTCGAAGATCAGGTCTACAAACAGCTTGTAATGATTCCCGGCGCGCGCTTCGGATTCTTCAGATCCATTGGCGGCAGTGGCAAGCCATTAACCATCGCATTAACCTCGGATGATCCACAAGTACTCCACGCGTATGCCGATAAGCTGCTCGGTGAAATGCGCAACATAAAAGGGCTCTATGATGTGACCTCAAGTTCCGCATTGCTGCGACCGGAGATAAATGTGAAGCCTGACTTCGCCAGAGCAGCCGAACAAGGTGTCAGCGTTCAATCAATTGCACGCACCGCGCTAATCGCCACGCTCGGAGATAACGACGCGAATCTGGCTAAGTTCAATTTGAAAGATCGCCAGATCAACATACGTGTTCAAATCGCACCAGAATACCGGCACGATGTTCAGGTCCTGGCCGGATTACAAGTTGCCGCAGCTGATGGACACCTGGTCCCTCTTCGTTCAGTCGCGGACGTAAAATTCGGCAGTGGTCCGGCGGAAATTACTCGCTTCGGTAGAGCAAGACAAATCACAATTGACGCCAGCTTGGAATCAAACGTGAATCTCGGAGACGCCATCAAAGCTGTGCATAATTTGAAAGCATACAAGGAAATGCCCCCACAGGTAGCAGAGCAAGCTCTGGGAGATGCAGAAATCCAACGAGACGTTTTCTCCGGCTTCGGTACCGCCATTGCTTATGCAATTTTGCTGATTTACGCAGTGCTAGTTCTGCTGTTCGGCGGATTCCTACATCCAATAACAATCATGGTATCATTGCCCCTTTCGCTTTGTGGAGCGCTGTTGGGGCTCATCGTCACGGGCAACTCGCTCGGCATGTATGGACTGATCGGAATTGTTATGCTCATGGGCCTGGTCACAAAGAATGCAATCTTGCTTGTCGAATACGCATTGAAAGCTATGCGCGCGGGGATGGAACGAGACGAAGCAATCCGCGCCGCTGGTTCGATTAGAATGCAGCCTATTGTAATGACTACTATTGCTATGATCGCCGGAATGATTCCAATTGCTATGCAGTGGGGCGCAGGCTCCGAAGCGAGAGCACCGATGGCAATTGCAGTTATCGGCGGATTGATTACCTCGACGATCCTTACGCTCGTCATCGTGCCGGTCGTATTTACTTACATCGATGATTTTCAAAACTGGTTCTTGCACTTCTTCAAACGCAACCCACCGGAAGAGAAGCACGACGACACACCACGCAGCGTTGCAAGCACAAGGCGCTAGCGCATGATTGTTATCATTATGGGCGTTGCTGGCTCCGGCAAATCAACGGTCTCAAAAGTGCTGGCGAAACATTTGCGTTGGCAGTATCGAGACGCCGATGCATATCACAGTCCTGAAAACATCGCAAAAATGTCCAGCGGAATCGGACTCACAGATGAAGATCGCAGACCTTGGCTGGATGCTATGCGCAACGACATCCAGCATTGGATAGCGACAAAGCAAAATTTCGTATTAGCGTGTTCAGCACTGAAATGTTCTTACCGCGACATTCTTTTGGTCGGGGAGGAAGAACAAGCATTCGTTTATTTGAAAGGCACGCCGGAACTTTTCGCGACCAGACTAGCGCGGCGCAAGACGCATTTCATGAAGCAAAATATGCTCGAAAGCCAATTCGAAGCTCTTGAAGAACCAAGCAGCAGCGAAGCGATAATTTGTGATGCGCGCGAAAGCATCAAAGAAATCGTGCTCAAAATCGAACAAGCGCTTAAACGCCTGAACAAATAATCCACTTAATTCCGGCGGATACCAAGCGCTTGAATTGCAGCTTGAAGAGGTGATACACTGCCTCCACCCTGTACCGGACGGGATCTTCGCATGGCAACAGGCGAGCGAATCGAGCTTCTCTGTCTCACCGCAGAACTTTGCGGCGCAGCCGAATTCACCCATAACGCTACAAATATTCGTTCCATTGAAATGCTTGAAGCACGAGCTTTCCACATGCGCGCAATTCGCATGGAGCTTCTGAGCGAATTTTCGAGCAAACTTGCAGGAGCGAGTTTGCGGCTCCTCGATTATGCGGGGACCAGGATATCAGCGTGTTTTTCTTTTCCAGCAGAGAGCAAGCAAGACTTAGATGTCGAGCAACTCGTTTCTGAATTTGCCCTGCAGACAAATCAATCACTTCTTGAGAAATATCGTGGGCAGCTCTTCTTTTGCCTTGCGGCCGAAGTCGTAAACTGTTCGAATGAGGACGTAGCAGCCTCCCTTATACAGGTGGCAGCTCGTCTCGATATGAAAATCGCTGAATTGAAACAGGAGCCCTTTCGAAATCAACTCGATCAACTATTTGTTAGAACCGAATCATACGATACCGAATGCGAGTTTTGCCGCCATAGCGAAGCGCATCTTTCCCAATACTCTTTTAAAGAAACGCATTACTTACTATGCTCAACGTGTAGCGAGTCAAATTCAGTTTTTGCTGATTTGCAAAAGACCCTAGCAGAAACGGGGAGCGAAGCAGGCAGCCAACAAGGACAGCAACTTCCAAAGATGTCTCTTTCCACTCCATGGAAGAAAAAGGAATGTGAATACAAAGGCGATTTGAAAGCGATTTTCCATTTTCGAATTGATGGCGATGGAATTGCCAATACATCAGCGCGTCGAGTCGAAGGTCGCCTGAGAAATGATCGCTTAGCTCCGATTCTCCCTTACGTCGAACTCTTCGAGCTTTTGCAAAAAGCGATCGGCTTGATCATTCACGATTCAAAACACAGCCAACAGCAGCTGCACGAATCGGATTTTGCCATTATCGAATGTGATTCTAGAAACCTCGTCGTGTTCGGTCGATTTTTTCCGCTGATCGCGTTAGCTCTTCACTATGAGGCATTGCTAGCAAAGAAATATCCGGACCTGGCATCCTACACTGCCTCCGTCACGAACGGCAATTTGGCCGGACCTCTTTCATTGCAAATGAGCCAGGCATTGCGCCACGCAGAAATTGCAAAAGAAGTAGGGGATCACATACTCTCGGTAAATTTCACAGAAGAAGATTCGTCGCCTGCATCATCATTCAAATTCGATGAATGGCGCGGCCAAGTTCGAACCTCTTTGGACAAGATTCGGACCTTCGATTCAATGAACGCGCTCGGATTCAATTTTTGGGACTACCTATTTGACCGTGCCCGCTCGAATAGCACATCAATCTACGAACTGATGTACAAAATAGCCCGGCGCGAAGAAACTCATAGCGAGCTGCGAAAGAGCGCTAAATGGCAGGAGTTCAAGAAGGAGATTTTCCTTGCACTTTCCTCGCAATCAAAGAATCAACAGCGACGCAGACAGATTTTGTTGACGGCGCTGGCATGGCATCTCTATCAAAAGCAATCGCAACACTATCACCCAATGAGGGAGTTCATTTATGTAGGCAGAAACTGAGTACGCAAAAATCTATATCCAACAATAAAGAATCGGTGAGCACATGAACAACCCTCCGAGACCGCCACAAAAAAACTATCAGCAAAGCAAAGCGCCCGGCGGACCGGCACGTCCAAGCGTGCAAGCAGGCAAGCTCCATGACTGTTTTAAATTGGGTGTCACTGCACAATCAGAACTAATGGATCTGGCGCAAGCATTCGCCAAAGACTTGGTTTATGGAAGAACGCCCGTTAAGCATCATCAATTGCGCTTACTCCTCGATAATGCAATTCGCCTGAAGCAGAGCCATAAGGAAGGGCTTGAGCGCGACATTGCGCCTGCGACGCTGGGTCGACTTGCGAGCATCCGACCACGCATTGCTTACATGGCGGCCCGTGAACGAGGGCTGCACGCGCTACAAATCGAATTGGATTTGGTTCTTAAAGACAAAGAGTTGTTTAAAACGGGATCTGACATTGACAGGTTTTACGAATTCATTGCAGCAGTGGTCGCCTACCATCGCTATGAAGAAGCGAATCGAAATTAGGAGATAGCAGAATGAATTTCATCGGTAGAGTTTTTCTCAGAGGAAAAATACACGTTCTCACCGGCCTGCATATCGGCTCAGGAGGGACTGGTGGCATCGGGCTCGTCGACAATCCTGTCATTCGAGATCCACTGACACGCAGACCAATAGTGCCCGGCTCGACTATAAAAGGGCGTCTGCGGCATGCTTTAGAGATTGTGCTTGGAGCCGAATCAAACGAAGTGTGGCGACTGTTCGGCGCAAAAGTAGACGCCTTCGACAAGAAAGGCGCGGGAAGAATCATGATCCGCGATGCACATTTGACTGACGAGTCGGCGTTGGCCTTGGAATCAGTAGATACAGATTCGTTGTACGTCGAAATCAAGACAGAGAACCGAATAGACCGCGCACGTGGAGTTGCAGAGCACCCAAGACAAAGCGAGCGATTGCCTGCAGGAGCAGTATTATCGTTTGAAATTGTATATAGTGCATGGGAGAAGAACGATGTGATTGACGATTTGCAGAATATCGAAGTGGCAATGCGTTTCGTTGAAGACGAGTACATTGGAGGTTCCGGAACTCGTGGATACGGCAAAGTAGAATTCGAAGTAACAGACATCGCATACAAATCGATAGAGCATTACCGAGCCAATGAAGAAGGAAAGAATCTGGCTTCCTCCAGGAACATGTGGGCGCAACAGACCGCTGAACTTATGGGATTCTTACCAGCATCAGGCGGACGAGCATGAGTATCTACCGGCTGGAAATCGAATTTGCAAGTCCTATTTGCGCAAATTCTTTCAATAGCATTGATGCGCCCATCTCGATCGGTGCGGATCGACTTTTCAGCTGTATATGCATAGGATGGAACACCTTATTTAGTGCCACCGACTTGAGCGAGAATATCATTGAACCTTTCCTGACGAATCGAAAGCCCTGGGTACATTCCGATCTCTTGCCCAGCGATACGGAAAGCATTTTCCTTTCAGCATCCAAATGGGCTAAAGGAGGAGAGAAAGCGAATTCAACTATCCGCCTTGCTTTAGAAGACCTGCATATCAAGGATGAAGAAATAACTTGGCTTCAAAACCGAAACGCAGCAGATGGGAGCGCAGGCTTCCAGACTGCTTGGGAAAGTAATCTAAAGTTGCCAATCTCCACGATAATGCTCTCTCGAATTCATCGAGCGGAAAGAGAAACAGAAAAGAGTTCGATGGCGCCGTTTAGGAAATCCATCCACCCAGCAGCGATCGCTGACAGAGCCGCGGAGTCCGAAAAGCCGTCCAGACTATGCTTGTCCTCGCTTTTCCAACTCCAGCCCGAAACGCAATCACCAGACCTCCTACAAAAACTCATCGCCACATTCAATTTCCTCAAAGATGAAGGCATGGGCGGGATGCGCTCCATCGGCGCTGGTGCCATTCACAAAATCACGTTTCAAAAATTGAACCTTTCCGGTTCCGAAGATGGAAGTTCTGAACCCCAACCCGGACAGAAAATAGAATCTGCAACTTGGAGAAGCGAGAACTCTCTTGATGAAAGCGAGTCAGCTCCCGCTGGGAGCGCCGGCGTCACGCCGGCACTTAAGGAATCTTCTAAGTATCTCCTTCTCTCCACCTGCTGCCCTGACGAAAACATGATCAACGCGATTCAGTCATCAAAGCGCGGCGCTAACAGTTACCAACTACAACAAAGTAGCGGTTGGATCTATGACTCCGAGGGGCGAGCCACAAACATCAAGAAGCCATACACCTTCGCATTTACCGCTGGAAGCACGTTCGCCGAAAAACCGACAGGCAAGCTTTTAGATCTGAGCACAGACAACCATCCTTGTTATCGTTACGGAATTCCATTCAGCGTGCGTGTCTAAGAAATGTCAACGATACTAACTACAAACCATCAGAAAAGCATCCTCCAGGCGAAAGCATGGACCCCGATCCATATTGGCTGCGGGCTGGAATTGGGAAGATGGGAATACTTCTTTTCCAATACCGATAAGCTGGTCTACCTCGATTACGAAAAACTAGCCGTAGAAGCAATCGAGAATGAGAACTTAATTAACGAGCTCACAAGAGCCGCCGCAAATGATCCCGGCGGCAGCCTGCACCGATTTCTATGCAAATTGGAAGCAAGCGATACAACAATCAGAGAGCGAATAGGCTCCTGGCGGGGGCAGAGAGAACTTCCCAATTCGCTAAGATCACGGCCGGCAGCTGAACGAAGCATCAGACTTCTAAGATTGTTCAACGGATCGCCAAATTGCTACGTACCTGGGGGCAGCATAAAAGGATCGATCAGAACAGCGCTTTTATCATCTAGCATTGCGAATTCACAAACGAAAGAAGACCTTTTGCCTCGAGATCCTTCAGCTGACGACTACACTAATTTGCGGATGTTGCGAGAGCGAATGTCAAAAACGTTTCGCCCGCACACAGACGAAACGCGGTTCTTTCAGGGCTTGCTCGTTCGCGACGGCAAGCCTATTAATCCAACGAATATGGGAATTGCCAGCCTCCTGATTTTCAGTTCAGTCAAAAAAGGAAAAGCAAAGGAACAGGCTGCCAGCGATGAGTATGCTGAAGTTTTACTTCCGGATTCTCAGCTAGAGCTTGAGATGACATTGCGTCTTGCGCGTCTGCAGAAAAGCAATATTCGAGATATTCGCGAGATACTAAATACTTGCGACAAATTCTATCGCCGCATCTGGGAAGAAGAGCGTCTAAATCTAAATGAGCTCGCAAAACTAAACAAAGCAAGTCCAGATGTACTCGATTTCTACGAGAGCTCAAGATTTCGGGTGCCAGATGATTTTTTCGTTCTGCGCTTAGGATACGGAGCAGGTCAAATGTCCAATAGCGTTCTCTTGGAATACCGTGACCATTTTTCCAGGACAATGTCGAAAGCACGAGCCGATGCCCCGTTACGACATTCGGCTTTGTATATGCGCAAACGTACTGATCTCAAAAAACGCAATCCGTATCCCTTCACATCTCGTTCAGCCTTAGCTGGAGGAAATGAGAAATGGCGGCCGATGGGATGGCTTGCTATATCAAAAGATTTTTAAGGCAACGAAACGAGTAGGTGTTCAAGCGTGGATAAACAATGCAACTAGAACGTTATCAAGTCACACTAGACATTAACCAAGAAGACAAGCGACTTTTTCATTCGCCGGCGCGTGGAGCGCTTCTTCACGGACTTCTAATGCGAGAAAGTGGGGGCACCAAGCTACACGGACAGACAAACGCTCCGCGTCCTTTTAGTCAATATCTAGGCAGCGGTAATGAATCAACTCGCATTTGGACGATCAATTTGCTTCACGATAAGGCTCAGGCTCTCAAAGAATGGATTTTGAAATTGAAAGAACAGTCTGAGACAGCAGAGTCTCCCACGCAGCTATACATTGAGCACTATGACTGCTCCGTCAAGGTCAGCAAGGTTGAACTGACTGCGTCATTGAGTTACGAAAAATTATTTGATGAATCAATATCAAATTTAGCTCCGAAGTTCTCAACGTTCGATATTCTCACTCCGGTTATTTTCAAGAAAGCTGGTCAAGAAGTACCACACCCATTTCCTGAAGCGCGCCTGATAGTGCAAAGTGCCTTGTCGCGCTGGAATGCGTTCAGTGATTGCGCGAAATTTGAGGAGCCCGAAATATTGGAAGAAATAAGCAAGCACGTCTCTATCTTTTCTTTTCGCCTCAAATCTCAACACGTTGCAATGGATAAAATTGATTTTGCAGGATCAGTCGGTGCTCTTTCCTTTGTGGTGCATCGATCTGAACTTCGACAGATCTTCGATCTGTGCGGACGCTATGTTGAGTTTTGTGGGCTAGGAGCGAAGACCGCTATGGGACTTGGGGCAAGCAAATACACTGCACAAGAACTCAAAAAGGAGTCGCAAATATGAAAACGAGGAGCGAATCAGCGGTCTGATCAGGATGCCAAACAACGAAACTATGCTAGATTATGTAGACCCGCAAGGGGACGGAGCTGTCGCATTATTGTTCGCCATAGCAAGTCTCCTTTCATAACCCCGACAGGGGACGAAGAGCCTTCACAGGCTTCTAGAAACTAGAAACCCGCAGTTTGCACTGCGGGTTTCTAGTCGTGTCGGAAGCAAGGTGATCGAAAAAAACTTAGGATTTAGGCTCTCCCTTGAGCAGTCCAATTTGCCATTCGTTGTTCAACTCCGCAATTCTGGCGAAAACGCTGTCTTCTTGGCGAACTCTGGCTTTCGGCTTTTCCCCTTTTCTGGACTTTTTTTGAAATTCACGGCTCTCATTGTCGAGAGCAGTTAAGCAATCAAATAAATCGTTCATTCTGGCTTTGTTCTCCGTTCAGTTGAAGTAACTCCGCCGAATAACCAAATACTAATGGAAGCATTCCGGTTTTTCAGTGTGCATTGAAACCGTTTGGAACTGTGTTTTTGTGCAGTGCGCGGCAGCGAAACCGCCAAAAGCACCGGGAACTGAATAGCTTGGCTTAGTTCGCCGAAGACAACGCTGGGTCGTTTTGCGATGCCGTTTGCTTTGCGCGACGCTCGGCACATTGCTTGACGAATTCCTCAAATAAAGGCCTACATGTATCGAAATCCCGCTCAGGATGCCATTGCACGCCGACCACAAAGCGCGGCCCCGCAGCCTCAATAGCTTCAACCAGTCCATCTTCCGATCTTGCAACAACTTTCATGTTATTGCCGGGCTTGCCTACGCATTGATGGTGCGACGTCACCACTGAAACTTTGTCTGTTTTCAGAGCTGTTGCAATTTTGCTGTCAGCCGCCAACGCGACGTTATGCTTATTGAAGCCGTTCTTCCGCGGGTCAGGGCTCGAGTGCTGTACTTTGGATTCCGGATGCGCCGATGGAATGTCCTGAACCAGCTCCCCTCCGGACGCTATATTGAGCGCCTGGCAACCGGCACATATTCCCAGAACAGGAATGCTCGGATCGTCGAGAAGCGTGTGTGCAAGCAACATATCAAAATCACTTCGCTCAGTTGCCATCAGCGAAACTTTTTCGTGCTGTTTCTGATTGTACAAGGAAGGAGGATAATCATCGCCGCCAATCATCAATACGCCATCCACGCGACTGATGGCAGCGCGGAGCTGCTCGGCATCCATCGGCGGGAGCAAAATCGGGACACCACCAGCCTTGCGTATGGCATCGACGTACTGCAAATAAATCGCCGACTTCTTCCAAGTGTCACCTTGAACATCGGTATTGATTCCAATCACTGGCAGAGATGGGGCAGCCTTGGAGGCTGGTTCAGCCAGGACCAGCGAGGGCAGCACCGTGCAAGCGACGATGCTCGCAGAAAATGCATATGGAATCATTTTTGAAATCAGCTTAGCGAGTTTCACGCAGGTTGGCTCCTTTTCCCGGTCGAAGTCGAACACGACAATACATCATACGAGCTTGGATTCCATTTTGCGCATATCGACATTTGACTGTATTGCGCCTCAGGCTGTGGCATTCCCGACGTCAGCTTAGAATACTTAAATGTTGCCAGGGGCTTCTTTTGGGTAGGAAAGACTCGGGGGACCTGTCTCAACGAACTTACTACATGGCCGAACTAGAGCTCTCAGTCAAATATCAAAGCGCACCAAATCGCATTGGCTTCTACGTCATGGCAGCGATGTTTCCCATTTGGTCGTTGTTCGTGCCATTCCTACTGGGTTGCGTTATCGCATACCTTCTCCAGCATCCAAGCGGCATGCCAGCCGAGTTGACGCTGGCTACCCTGCTAGGGCTGGCAGCTATTCCGATTCTTGGCATATTGATGTCGGCGCTCTTTGAGGACAACCGGCTTTATGTCACCAAGAGCGGTATTGCATTCCCTCTGTATTTAGTGCCGTTCATGGGCTTCCGCCGCCACCGAACATGGTCAGAGCTACAGGGCGCTGGGCTGCGTAGGACCAAAGAAGCATTGGACATGGACTCCGATTCCATGTATTTGCTTTTTGACAAAACTATTCCACTTCAGTTCCGACTGAAACATCTCGATAAAGTGCATTTGGAACAAATGCTTTTAGCAATCGAACTTTGGAGCGGTAAGCAAACCAGAACGCCGGAGCTAGTCGATTACCAAAACAGATTGCACAACGAGAACAAAGGACTCGGGCGTCTCAGTCAGGTCGAAATGTGGGAAGAAGAACTGACGCGCAGATTCAGTGCCACATCATTTGTCCCGCTCGAGCCAGGACGCAAAATGCTGGGTGGCTCTGTTGAAATCGTCCGGCAACTTGCCTTCGGTGGACTGTCAGCCATTTATCTAGCGCAACAAAACATGAAAAACATGGTTGTCGTCAAAGAGGCGGTAGTGCCCGGCGATTCCAACGAAGAAACGAGAAAGAAAGCAGAAGAGCATTTCCAACGCGAAGCCAAGTTCTTGATGAAGTTGGACCATCCACACATTGCAAAAGTAATCGCTCACTTTGTTGAAGAAGGACGCGATTACATCTTGATGGAATACATCCCCGGACAGGATCTGCGCCAGATGGTCAAGCAGCATGGTCCGCAGGCTGAACTTTCAGTGGTGGATTGGTCACTTCGCATTGTCGATATCTTGCAATACTTGCACGGACAGGAACCGCCTGTGGTGCATCGTGATTTAACGCCGGACAATCTGGTTTTGGATAAATCCGGAGAGCTAGTGCTAATTGACTTCGGTGCTGCAAACCAATTCGTAGGCACCGCGACTGGTACGCTGGTTGGAAAGCAATCATATATTTCGCCAGAGCAATTGAGAGGGAAAGCAAGCACTGCAAGCGACATCTATTCGTTTGGTGGCAGCATGTACTTTCTTCTGACTGGACAAGACCCGACGCCTCTAGCATCATCGCACCCGATGAGCGTGCTTCCAAAAATGAATGGCGATCTCGACGAGCTTGTCGCAGACATGACTAAGTTCGACTCGGAACAAAGACTTTGTGATCTCGAAGAGATCCGCAAGCGCCTTAGCGAAATCAAGTCGAAACTCGTTCGTGGCGAACAGGCGGTGGGCGGATTAATATCGTGAGCTTTCTCAAAGAAAACTTCGGAGATCTTGCATGAGCACCCCAATAAACTTGCCGATTAAACCGGAAGCTCTGCCTAGCAGAAAGCTACCTTCAAAGCCTGTCGCAGAGGAAATTATCGTCCGCTACCGCCCACTGGTCGAATTAGAGAAATGGGTTAAGCAGCGCGTCGATGATAGGACCGCGAACAAGACAACTTACGTGGCGGTGACGACAGTGCTTTTTGCTGTCTTCGGTCTTCCACTGATATACATGTTCTTGCAATTTGTACTCATCCTTCTTGCACAGATTACTGGACCAGATGCAGTTGGAGCAGCAGCGGTCGCCGCGGCGAACTCATCTTTGCTTTCGACAGCGTTCTTCATTCTTCTCGGTTTAACGTTAACCGGAACTGCTTATTACTATAGCCTCCCCACCCATTTGCTTTTGAGCAAACGAGGCATTAAGCTCCTCTGGCGGCATCGCGGACAAAACATTGAAGGCAAGCTAGAATCCTGGGACAAGATTTCCCACATGAGCATTGTCCGGCCGAAAGGAAAGACATCGCCGCTGGACCACTATATCCGGTTCAACAACGCAAATGCCGAGGTTTTGGGACTTCGTTTGGGAAGCATCCCGAGCGCGGAAGAGCGAGCGAAAGTGCTTGAAGCTGTCGAAATATTCTCGCCAGATTTGCAGCGCGATGCTGCATGCGTGCAGGCTCTAGAGTTGCCCCCGAATTACAGTTATACCGAACTCTGGTTGCAAGCACTCTCGGGTCCGCCGAAGAGAGAGCGATTGACCCCGCTTGAGCGCGGCGCAGCATTGAGAGAACAGCGTTATTCTGTTGCCCGTCAGCTGGGTGTGGGTGGACAAGGAACGGCGTATCTTGCTTATGATCGCGAGCTGCAAATCGAAGTAGTGCTGAAGGAATTCATACTGCCGGTCTTCGTTGATGTGAATGTCCGTCGACAGAGCCTCGAGCGCTTCGAGCATGAAGCGAAGATTTTGCGCCAATTAGATTTCGACAAAATTGTAGGACTAATCGATTTCTTTGTAGAGGATCATCGTGGATATTTGGTACTTGAACACATCGACGGCAAGAGCCTCAGAGAGATAGTGCTGCAATCAGGTGCGATGGATGAAGCAACCGTCAGAGGCTTAGCAGCACAGATGTGCGAAATACAAATCTACATGCACAATCTCACACCGCCAGTAGTGCATCGTGACTTCACCCCAGACAATCTAATTTTGCGAAAAGACGGAATGCTTAAGCTAGTGGACTTTAACGTCGCACAGCAAAAGGAAAGCACCGCAACAGGCACCGTTGTTGGTAAGCATGCGTATCTGCCGCCCGAACAGTTCAGAGGACAACCAACCACGCAGAGCGACATATACTCAATGGGCGCCTCGCTATTCTTCATTCTCACAGGTCAGGAGCCGGATCCAATTACAACATTGCATCCTCGTAAAGTTAACGCGACTGTCTCGGAAGAACTTGATGCCATAATCGCCCGAGCCACGCAAATCGAACTAAAGGATCGCTATCTCCGCTGCGAAGATTTGCTGGCTGATCTGACGCGATAGGACTGCGCAAGTTGCCACAACGCGTCAGATTTCTTCGGAGCAGGAAGCGCGCTGCACATAACCGAAGAACCGAAGAAGCAAAGCGCGAAGTCTGCGAATATGAACCCGGTAGATCTCAACCGGCATCACGAAACCCGAAACCGGCGGTCCAGAAGAGCAGCCGTATGAGCGGGCTGGAAGCCGGCGCTCCCATCGGCGGAACCGCGCTGCCATTAGCGATCCCGCGCTCAGCGCCGCGCTCCCATCAACGGACCCGCGTGCCCATTAGCTCCGCTAATCATCTCTGCGCTTGAATGAATTGATGATTGCATCCATTCGTTGCAAGAGGGTGATTGAGGCGAGGGGAATGAACAGGACGAACATTACTTCGAAGACTGAGTATCCATACACAACTGCCTTAGCGCGCACGGAGTAAACAACGCAGAAAAACATCAGCAAAACGATTCGATTTGATTTGCACAGCAAGCCACCGCGCTCGCTATGTCCGAAGCCATTTCCGATTTCACCGACGTAGCTGACCAACATCATTGAAATAATCGCGAGCAGAGCCAGGTGCGGTCGAATCTGCTCCCAAAAGATCAATCCCATTAACATCGAGAGATCTGATAAACGATGGCACAAGCGCACGGTGAGTTGAAGCCCTGGATTGACCTCTTTCATACCATCGAGAATCGACTGCTCGATTGACTCGGTGACCAGGCGGATAATGAGTAAGGGAAGAACGCCGAGCGCCATTATCGGTTGTTTCTCAGCGGCGAATAAAAAGAATCCGGCGCCGGCGGATGCTGCCAGCCCCATCCAGCTAAACACCTCGGGCGAGACATTAGCACAGCTTTTCGAAAGCGGTCTCAACCACTTTTCCAGCCAGAGGCTTATCCCGTCCACAAATCCTCCCTGAGCCCAGCTTTTAATCTAGCTGCCATGATTCATCATACCCCGTTGGGTCATTTGTCTCCCATAAGGACCGTAGAACCTCAACCTGCAGGCACTTTCGCCTTTGCAGACTTGTCCTTCGTCACCTCCTTCACACACATCATCAATTCGTACAAAACACCCCGCATCCGCAATTCGGAGAACGGTTTGAAATGCACCATCCGATAACGCGCACCTTTTGCCACCAGATGGCGGTCGAGGTCGTCAAACAGCTCTTCAGCGCGGATGGACTCGCCGACTTGGAGGAATGTAATCACTACCTCTCCCGGACGATTCATCTTCTTGGATGCCTCTATTAGCACATCTTGCAGAGGCGCTCCCGTGTTCTGCAATCCATCAGTAATCACAGCTATCATCAAAGGTTTCGATCCCGCTTTGCGATGATAGAAGTAATCATTCATTGTAGTTTGCAGCGCAGTAGAAATATCTTTTGCGCCAGCTGGTCGGATCTTATCGAAGACCTGGCGCAAGTCATAGAGCGTCACTCCATCGCGCATCTGAAACCGATCATTGAACAAGCCGAGATTGAAACCGTCTTCCAAAACACGATCGGTCGCAAGAAAAACATTATCGATCTGCTCTTTACTCCACATCCATTTAGTGATGTCGCCCGGACAACCCGCATGATCATCAGCCATTGATTGTGAGCGATCAAGCAAAATCACCAGCTCACACTCACCTAACGACTTCAGCTCCTTATCGAATGGAGAATCACCGAATGAGAATGGAATTTTCCGCGCTTCGAACTCCGACTTCAATCCCTTAACGTTGGTCGCAATTTTCGTTTGATACTTACGCCCCTTGCGTTCAATATCCATGATCACAGAGTTCTCATCGAGACTGGCTTTGAGCACAGTATCACCCTTTTGCACGCCCGAATATGCGGCGGCGCTTCCGAGCGAAATTTTGTCCACTATCCCGGGAAGTTTTCCGCCTATCACGCGCACACCGCTCGATGACAAAATATAGGACAATTCATCTATTCGTCCGTAAAGAGTGATACCACCACTAGCAGATTTTGTTACACCGCTGGTCTTTGCTGAACCAGTCTTCGCAGCGCCACTTTGCTCGCCTGACTTTGCCTGCACAGTGCTCGACAATTCAGAGCAAAGCAAGCCGGCAACAAGTGAAAAAATCAGCAGAGATGTATTTGTTGGGTGAAGAAATGATAGCTGCCCTGATCGCATATTCGAAACGCCTATCCTAACTCTTCTTTCCAGCGGGTCGCGGATTCGATTGAAGCTTTTTCGCTTCTGGTGCGCGGAGAGCTTCGACCGTCGGCAGCGGAACCTTCAACCTGTTCGCAGCCGTCTCAGAGCGATCTCCAAAATTGACGTAATTCTTCGTGTAGGTGTCCGTGCCAATCGGCACCATTTGAATGGTACCACTCGGGCGCTTCAGCTGGCTGTTCATCTGTCCGGTCTGCGCGACCATGCCGCCCAAGCGTTCTTTCGCACCAGCCATCAATGAATCAACGTCGCGATAATAGCTGTCTTCCAATTCTTTGATTCGTTTCTTACTTCGCTCGACAGCCTGATGAACGTCCATCTCCACAGGCGTAAGTTGATTCTCGTTATCAGCTCGCGGAATTTTAGCTCCACTAATGAACTGTGCAGCCGTAATTTGAGACATTTTTGTACTAGCATTATTTCCGTAATTGTTTTTGATATTCACAATATCGTGAATCAGGTTTTGCTTCAGCTGATAGATTTGCTGATCGAAAACATCTTGCTTCGTTTCAATACCATTTTTGAGCTGGATAAAGACCTGCTTAGCGAGCCGCCGCGCAGAAGGCTGATAGGTGCTCAATTCACCAAACGCATCATTGATTGTCATAAACTTCGATGTGATATCAGGTGTGATATCAGTGCCGAAGGGATCAAACGGTTTATCCGGTTTGAAATATGCCAGCAACGAACCGAGCGCGGTTTTTGTATCATCCGCCTTTTCGCCAGGCATACCTGGCACAGCGCGAACATCGATTTTATCGAAGCCCAACATGCGATTCTCCCATCGCAATTGCTTGGTCTGCATATCCTGCACTTTGTTCTCTGCATCCCGCTGAAGCTTCTCAAGCTCAGTCGCGAAATTCGGCGTGTTCTTCGCGTTCAACGCCTGCATCTCATTTTGCATGTGATCCCAGATGTGATCAATATTCACCTTAAGAGTTTGCCGCCGCCCCTTTATTTTCTGGATGGCATCGTTGTAAGCCTTATCCAGCGCCACTCCAGTCAACAAGGAGTCACGAGTCGCGGCTGCCTGCGCCGGGTCTGGTGCCTTCTCCTTATCCAAGGGCTCCTCTGGGGTGGCTTTTGGCATTGCCGACAACTGCTCAAGCGCTGTTAGTGAATACTTGCCGGCTTGGCTAGCTGGAGAGAGACGGACGCAGGCGGAAAACCAATGAGAGGCTTGGTCGTGCTGTTTTAATTGCAGATACGAATTGCCCAAATAGTAATATGCATTCGGATCATCAGGCTTCTGTTTGACCCGATAAGCCAGAAACTTAATCGCCGTGGCATAGTCAGCTTTGTTATAAGCCGCTATTCCCTGCTGACTCGCTGCCGCCGGCGTCAACTCGGTCAAATCCGCAGCCGAAACCTGCTGAACCGAAGAGAGGACCAGAAAAGTCAGCGAAGCTAGAAACTGTTTCCTGTACATAGTCTCAGGATGTAGGGGCGGGGGCGATGCGGTGCGGCATCCCACACTTTCCTACCCGCTAACGCCCCGGGCTAAGCGGCCAGGCGCCCATGCCCGTCACCTCCGCCACATCAGCATGACCCAAATAGATAGTCCAATCCAGACGGCAGGCCATAGTCCGATCCCGCCATCCGGGGTGCCAATGTGGTTGTCCACCCTCCCAACGTTCGAAGGCACCTTCTCATTCCGGCTCCATTATGCGAAGAAGGATCC
Organism: Candidatus Obscuribacterales bacterium; assembly: GCA_021732085.1. Lineage (GTDB taxonomy): Bacteria > Cyanobacteriota > Vampirovibrionia > Obscuribacterales > Obscuribacteraceae > JAIEPM01. The sequence goes on from JAKFVQ010000004.1 coordinate 34,547, forward strand.
TCAGTTTGCCAATCTACATACTAGTCTCAATTAGACTAGTATGTGAGAGCTAATCGACATACCAACCAGCACATCGCGGCGGATACGAGTTTGCTCGTTTGCCAATCTACATACTAGTCTAATTGAGACTAGTATGTGAAAAGCTAATCGACATACCAACCAGCACATCGCTGCGGATACGAGTTTGCGCGTTTGCCAATCTACGTACTAGTCTAATTGAGACTAGTATGTGAAAAGCTAATCGACATACCAACCAGCACATCGCGGCGGATACGAGTTTGCGCGTTTGCTGACTAACGTACTAGTCTAATTGAGCCTAGCGGCAAAACAGCTAATTAGACACCCGAAGGAATTTACTTCCTCGGGCTGTTCAAGGATTGAGCCACAAAGAGTCCACAGAGCTTGCAAGCCTGCGCGCCCACCAGAATTCAACGTCTATTGCTCGTAAGAAATATCGCTGAAGTTCTTCATAAATTTGTCCAACGGCATTGTGATCGTTCCGCGGGTGGACTCTTTCCCTGCATCTTGTCCCCATGGATTTCTGATGGTGATTTGTCCGCCGCCCTTTCCATCCGGCACGAAATTAGTGACGGAATAAGCGTGACCCATATAGAAATTGTCTTTTGTTGATTCAGCAAAAATGCCTTTCGTGATGCCTGCTGCAACGGACTTGTTGTTTTTGAAGGCTTCTTCCAGCTTCCGCGCTACAGTCGATTGCCTGGTCAAGAATAGCTCATCAGTATCAATAGAATTATTTGTCAGCAGGTTCATTGCGCGCGATGTGATACCACCGCCCTCAGCACCCTCAGCCGGAGTCAATCCAGCGGATTGAAACGGTCCACGACGATACCAATGTTCTTGGCAGTATTTCCCATAAGCCTTCTCCATTACCGAAGCCCAGGTGCCGTGCTCTGATGCTTGATTGTAAGTTGCTTGTTCGGCTTCGGTCGGTGCATTTATCGTAATCGGCTCATCCTTCGCGCCAGGGAAGGTGACGGTGTAAGTGCCATTACCATTATCTTTGATGGCATCTTTAATAGCCTGAGGATTGGACTTAGCAAGGGAGGCTAACGAAGAAACGAAGTAGCAGTCGCCAATTGAGCCTTGCGAAATTGCTTCGGGGTTAATGCTCTTCAACGGGTTATTCTTATCCGCGAACAAATCACGGCTGATTTTAGCTTTCTGAGTTTCAGAAACAGCGTGCTCGGTTTGCCATGCGCCAAGGACCAATTTTGCATCTTCGGTATCGGACCAAATTTTCTCTTTATAGGAATTGATATCATCAGCACTGGCACCGGCGGCATTGCCATTAACTATATCGAGCTTGCCTAGAACGCCCAGCATGTCTTTGTCAGCTTGAGCTGTATTCTGCGAATTCATCGCGGTCTCAATTTCCTGCTTAGTCAAACGACCAGAGCCATCCGTATCAAAATTCTTCAAGCTACTCTTTGACCAATCAGCCAATTTATTGGCACTGTTAGCGCGCTCCCATTGAGCCGTTTCCTTGCCAGCAAATTCGTCCAAATCACCGGCACTGATACCGGATTTGGGACCACCATTCAACTTCTGCAATTCATCAAAACGTTTGTAGAGAGTAGTGAGCGCTTGTGCATCCGGTCCCTTAATTGAGTTGTCCTGAAAGAGCTTTGCCACTTCTTCTTTGGATGCAGAGCCGGACCCATCCAAATCGGCTTTGGCAACAAGCCCTTTTCCACGAGTGGTCAGCTGACCTGGGGAGAGAACTGGCGTATCGGTTAAGGTCAATGTGGGTAGAGTTTCAGGCGCAGCAGTATCGGGAGCCTTGCAAACATCAGCGTCAACTTTGCCGTTGGCATCATTTGCATTTGCCGCTTGCGAATCCTTATTCGAAAGCGATCCGGCTTCTTGCTTAACGTTGTCTTTTGAGAGCGAGCTGTGAAATTCATTGGAGAATGCATCGCGTGACGAATTCTTTTGATCTTGTCCCTGCTTCTCTGAAGCTTCGGATTTCTTCTCGACCACGTTTGCTTTATTTTCCATTTGCCCAGCCCTTCCCAAACCCTACAAAGAAGTTAGAGTTCGGGAGCTGAAAAAGAACTGAAGAATCTTCAGCTGAAAAATTCCTGAATAGGCTTGCGGCTTATCCCGTAAATTCCTGCGGAATGCCCCACTTGAGGGGATAAGATGGACTCATTCCAGCAAAGGATACTTACAGGTTCGGACATTGTTTACGGTGCCCTGGAACTCGAAACAACTTCAGGTCCTCGCTGCCGCTCGCTACTGGCCGGGATCCTCAAGGCTTTAGAGCAGAACGCACTGAAGAATGCTAATCAAGGCGCTTCAATTCTTTCAATTCCTTGCCGGCCGGTGAAACAACACACAGAACGTTGTACGCACCGTTATCGTCATACTTGTGACGGGCTACTAGAAGATTGCCTTTGAACTTGCCTGCTTTCTCGAAATCCAGAGAATTGCCGTCAATGACATAACGGATGGCACGGGTTTTCAAATCAATTTCTACAATAGCGCCGGAAACGGCGTATGCCGCATTCAGAAAGTAGAGCTTCGTCGAATCGGGCGAGAACGCTACGGTTTCAATGCCACCAAAATTGATCTCACCTATCTGCTGCCCGGATTTGAACTTGCCGCCTTTCTTGAACAAGGGCTGAGCCGCACCGGGGTTGTTAGCGTCGGCTAGATAAATCACGTCGGCTGGCACATCGCCATTTCCAGCGGAGACGACATCCTTACTAGTGCGAATGAACGCGAGCTTCTTTCGATCCGGAGAGTATACGGGCTTGCTGTCATCCGGATTCTTGGCTGATCTTGCCTTCGCTGGTATGCTTCCTGCAGAAGTTTTTTTGGCGGATGTGCCTTCAGCCAGCGCTGGCATTCCATTGATAAAGCAGAACGCGCTAACAACAACGGCGCTAATAATAGAAAGCACATTACCCAGTGCCATTAGTTCACCAATGAATTGCATTTATCAAACTCCGATCGGCTACATGGAGGTTCCGGCGGACTTCAGCTTATCAGCAATGGAAGCGCGCTGCGACAACGCAGCCAAGCTGCGCGAATCATTTTGAACCGCTGAGACAAATTGATCCAATAGTTTCTTGCCACCATCAGCATTCATATGAACACTGTCGTAAAAATCAGCTTGAACAAACTGAACGTTATTAGCAGGATCGAAATACTCTACGCCCCACTTACTGGCGAGTTCTTTAACTCGCCCCTGATACTTCTCAAAAGCGCCAGTTGGCATAAGCGTGTGGTTTTGCTCCGTCACAGGAACATTGACCATAATGACACGCACACCATTTTCCTTTGCTTCAGCAAGGATCTTCTCAAGGAAGGTCGACTGTATTTCGAACATCTTCGGATCATTGCGCTTGTATCTTTTGCGATATTCGGCTGTGTTGTCGAGATAACTCGGCGCCTCATGCGGTCCGACAATCATCATGCCAGGCTCGATTTCACCGCGCAGATTCGACGCCGTATTGCGAGTCGGGTCCATCTCCACTAGACGGCACGGTGCAAACTGCTTCTTGTAGATCGGCTCCAGGAAATTCTTCGTCTGATCGGCCAATAGAGTCTGCAAATCCATTTTCTTGCCGTTCAGATAGATTAGCTTGCCGAGCCAATAATCGAATCGCTGCCAGACCTGCGGCATGGCGAGATCAACGACATCATCGATATTTGCATATCTCTTCAAGTAGCGAAAGGGCGGAGTCGCTCCTGGACAAGTGACACCACTATCAATAAAATCGCGCAAGGTCAGTCCCAGCACGATCACTGATGGCTTACGCGGACCAGTAAGCAAGCCGCGTACCACCATAAAGTTATCCGAGATCATCGAGCCCGGCAAAGCGAAGCTAAAGCAGGAGAGCCCCTCTTGTCCTATTGCTTGACCTAGTTTATCCGCGAAATATGTTGATTGGTGATCGAGCACATAATCCAAATTCTTGTTCTTATGAACCGCTTCCACTCTGGCAATCGGATGCATCAAGACCGAGGAGCCGCAGATAACCACGTCAGGTGATTTTGGCTGAGTGAGGAATTCTTTTGTCGCCCAATAAGTCCATGTATGTGCCGAAGGAAGACTTTCTGGTTTCACCTTGCTGAGCGGCTGCCACAACAAGATCACAAAATTGAATGCAAAGAAAACAGCAAGTCCTAACACCGTCGCGTACTTACTCCAGGTGCAGCCCTGCTTGCCAGTAGCCTTTTCCATGCCTCCACCCGTTGCGGAAGCCCCTTGCTCAGCGCAGCAATTCAGTTGAGTTTTAGCATCGTTTGTTGACACTGAATTCCTCGCCTAGAACTGGAAGTAAATGAACTTAGGGGACGTATCGGGCGTAAACACAATCAGCAGTCCAATCAGAACCGCAATGGCAGCAGCACGCAATGGCACAGGAATGGAAAGCCCTTCTTTTCGACTTTCGATCCATCCTGACAGAATTTGCCCCGCGCCTAAAAGTGCCAGAATAAATGGCAGGAGCATATAAATAATCGGATCCTGGATATTCACAATTGTGAGCGAAGCTAACTGACTGAGGCTCATCGAGTGATCGAGGAAGAAAAGCCGCTGAAGAATTGCACCACATTCAGCCATGTTTGATGCACGGAAGAAGACCCAACCAATACATACAACATGGAATGTGAAAACAATTGATGCCAGCTTGAATAATTTTGTCTGCCGAATATTGTTCAGCACTGCAAATTTGGCAGCCAGGAGCGTGAATTCCTTGTGCAGAATGAGCATCACGCCTTGATATGCACCCCAAATGAGGAAGTGCATAGATGCTCCATGCCACAAGCCGCCCAGTGCCATCGTCAGAAACAGATTTCTATAGTTCAACCATTTTGAGCAGCGACTTCCACCTAAGGGAATGAACAAATAATCGCGAAGCCAAGTCGATAGGGAGATGTGCCAGCGGTGCCAGAATTCCGCGATCGAGCTTGCCAGATAAGGAAGATTGAAGTTCGGTGGGACCTTGTATCCAAACATCAGGGCTGAGCCGCGCGCGATGTCAGTGTAACCTGAGAAGTCGAAATAGATCTCGAACGCAAATGCATAAACAACTAGCCAGAGATCAAATCCTGTCAGTAAATCCGGTCGGGAGAATCCACTGTTCACGACAGACGCCAGATTGTCCGCAAAAATGACTTTCTTGAAGAGTCCAAAAATGATCAACCAAAGACCTTCGTCAAAGTATTTCACTTTGAAGTTGCCGTGATCGCTTAACTGCGGAATGAAATCCTGATAGCGCTTAATCGGTCCGGCGATCTGAGTTGGAAAGAAGCTGGCGAACAAAGCGAAATCGACTGGCGACTTGACGGGCTTTCCACCTTTGTACACATCAACAATGTAGTGGATGAATTCAAAAACGAAGAACGAAATGCCCAAAGGCAAGATAATTTCGAAAGGCGGATTCGGAATTTTTTGAGCAACCGAAGCCAGGCATTGATTCGCCGTGTCAATCAAGAAGTACGTGTATTTGAAGTACGCAAGCAAAAGTAAGTTAGAAGCGACCGCCAAAGTCAAAAGCAATTTCTTACGCTGTTCGCTCTTTGCGATCAATAAGCCGAACACATAATTCAGTGCCGTCAGCCCAACGATGAGCAAGCCGTAAATTGGCTTCCAGCTCATGTAAAAGACATAGCTTGCCAAAAGCAAAATTATGGTGCGGCAGCGCTTTGGGCAAACCCAAAACAGAGTCACCACTATCGGGAGAAAGATCAAATAAGCAAGGCTGTTAAAAAGCACGTTAGCTCGCTTAATCTCTTGCGCGATGACGAATGGAAATCGACATCTCTTGGATACAGGCAATAATCATAAAGCTTGCAGGCTCGGCGTTCCTGAGTTGTAAGCAAGCATCAGCTTAAGAAAAACTACTCTAGATTAAGCGCTTCTGATGTGCCCGCAGAATATGAGCCTGGCGCACTTCTGCCAAGCCCTTTCCTTCAGAAGCTGGGTTGAAATGATGCTCATATTTAACGAGCGGAATCGTCAGCTCCAATTGATGGCCGACGGCCTCGAACTATCTGATCTTAGGAGGACCATCGACACCATCGTCATTCCAATACTTTAGCCAATGTTCAAGCATTGCGCTAAGGCTTGCTCGATAAACCGCATTCTCAATTGGACCAAGCTCTTCCAGACTTCTGCCGACAGCTAAATCGTAAGCGAACTCGGCGAAACTGCCCAGGTCCGACACATCTTCTCTAGTTAGGGTTTCCAGGTTTTCATTGTCGCGCCAGTCGCGAAAGACAACATCCAGGGTTTTCTTGATGGTCCAGTCTCTCATTTGTCTTGTTATTCCAAGCGGCAAATAAGAAAGCACGGGACCACTCACATCCTTCACGTGTGAGCTTAGAAGAAGCACGGTATCTTGCGGAATGCGGCCATAAGCAGAACGGACACCGGTAGTACGTGCAGCGCGTGAAAGCCTTTGCCCCGCTCTTACTTGTGGTGCCCTTGCTGAAGCGACTGGATTTGAAGGCATCGAGAATGGGCGCCGTGAAGTGGGTCCAAGCAATTGCTTACGAGGCACCGATTGGTTGCGCGTGGTAGTGCTCGTTAATAGAACTTTCTTTGCTCCGAAATACAAAACAGCCACACCAAATACAGTGGCACCAAGCGTGAAAAACATTTTCACTGCCAGGTCTGCATGTTCATGTGGATGCGACATTATTTTCCCAAAAACGAACTGTGCCAGCGATCAACCAGTACGCCCAACAGAGGAGCGCAGAAGAATCATCTAAAGCGGTCCCGGAGGTCCGGGATCGTCAGGCTTGTTCCAATTCTCCAGCCAATCCTCGAGCAACCCCTTCAATGTAGCCTCATAAATGGGACGCCCCTGCGCGTGCATTGTCGTTCCAGCAAGTGCCGACGCCATTTGCACAAAGCTTGCCAAATCCGCGAGGTCTTCGTCTCGCATCCCTTCGGTATTATTGTTCTCGTGCCAGTCTCGAAAGATGATTTCAAGCACTGCTTCCAGCGTAAAGCCCCTAAGGTCATCCCCTGCGGTGTGCGGCAGCGAAGGCAAAACCTTGGCTTTCACATCCGCCACCGTTCGCTCGAATAGCTCGATTGTCTGAACGGGAATACGGCCGAACTTCTTATTGTTCATAGCTCCTCGCTGTTGCTGAAGGCAGGCGGTTGCTCCATGCAATGTACATGCGCTAAGATTCGCCGGATCAGTATATCCTCATGGAAACGCTTAAAGTGCAAAGAGCCCAAACAGCCCAGAAAACTAGTCCTGGAGCGCGGATCCCATCCCAACGAGAAGCTTGCTTTAGATGAGCAGAAAGTTCATACGCAGAACAACTATTGATGCGCCCGCGGAATTGTTATTCGCATGGCACAAAAACCCAGTCGCCTTCGGCAGACTGGAACCCCCCTTTCAAAAGGTTGATGTCATTGAAAAGGTCGGAGGAATAGAAGATGGGGCGAATGTAACTGTCGGAATTCCTGCAGGACCAATAAAAATCATTTGGAAACTTGCACACCGGAATTATCAGGAAGGACGGCAGTTCACAGATTATCAGCTATCAGGTCCCTTCAAATCGTGGGAACACACTCATTCATTCCTGCCAACAGAAAACAATCAATCAATTCTGGAAGATGCCATAGAATATGAGTTGCCGTTCGCTCCAATTTCTGAAATATTCGTCGGAAGCTACATAGATCAACAATTAGATCGCCTTTTCCGTTACCGTCACGCAGTTACAGCACACGATTTACAGCTCTTGAGCCGGCAGAAAGGACAGCAAGGTATGCGCATTGCAATCACAGGAGCTACTGGACTAATTGGCAAAAGTCTCGTAAACCTGCTAGCCGGGCAAGGTCACGAAGTCTTCAGGCTGACGCGCAACAGAAGCAATGATGCGCACGATATCTTTTGGGATCCAAACGCCGGATCGCTGGACGCATCAGCGCTCGAGGGGATGGATGCTGTAGTCCACCTTGCAGGTGAAAGCGTCGGACAGGTGTGGACGAAGGAAATCAAGCAACGCATTCGCGAGAGTCGCGAAAGAGGAACAAGCCTTATCGCAAAGACCCTAGCCAAACTGCAGAAGAAACCTTCTGTTTTTGTATGTGCTTCAGCGATTGGATATTACGGAGATCGGGGCTCCGAGCCGCTAAATGAAAATAGCGCTGTCGGCAGAGGTTTTCTTGCCGAAGTAGTCAGGGACTGGGAAATCGCGTCCCAACCAGCCGCAGAAGCGGGCATACGAACAGTCAATATGAGATTTGGAGTTGTCTTAAGCCCCGAAGGCGGAGCATTAAAGCAGATGCTACCGCCTTTCCAGATGGGCGCCGGCGGTAACCTGGGGCACGGGCAACAATATTTCAGTTGGATTTCGCGAGCTGACGCAGTTAGTGCAGTACTGTTCGCAATAGAGACCCCAACTTTGGAAGGTCCAGTCAACATTGTCTCGCCAAACCCTGTCAGCAACGCCGAATTCACTAAAGCGCTGGGCAAAGTACTCGGGCGCCCTACTATCTTTCCAGTTCCGGCAATAGCAGCGCGTATGATATTCGGCGAGATGGCTGATGAGATGCTTCTTGGCGGAGCGAAGATCTTTCCGCTAAAACTGCAGCAAGCAAAATATCCCTTCCAGTTCCCCACCATAGAATCAGCCCTGAGGCACGAATTGGGTCGCTGAAGTTTTCTTTCTCGCTCATCACTACTTCCTCACAAATTGTGCCTAAACTCACGGCATCAACGAGATGAGGAACACAGCTATGAATACCAGAAAAAACATCGAAAACGAAAACGTCGAAGCCAAGTCCCAAATTTTGTCAATCTCCGGACGTTCTAAGAAGGTTAATTGTGATACACTGAGCGCCCTCGCTCCGCAAGAAAACAATTGTCAGGCGAAATTGGTCGAACTGAAATTCGACCGAGCAGAAACATACAATTTAGAGGAAGCAGTAATGGCAGAACAAGTAATAGGCGGCCAAATCGTTTCTGCAATTACCACCACCATTGGTGCTCCTGCAGATGTAGATCAAGACAAATTCCTCCCACTCGTTATGAAGTTAGCGATGTCGGGAGCCAGAGCTCAAGGCTTCTGGAGCGGCGATCTTGAAGCACCAGTTCATGCTGGTGACGAATGGGTACTGATCCAACGATTCAAACAAGAAAAAGATGCAGTTGCATTTGCCCAATCAGATGCACGCAAACAAGTTTTATCCGAACTCAAAGGACTCGCAGCAGCAAAGCCAGTTGAAGTAACTGAAACATCATCAATGGATAAACGTGCCGATATCACATCCGGTATCATCACCGAAATCAAAGAAGGAATGGAAGCAGCATACTTCGACTGGGAATACAAAGTTCAAGTCGTACAAGCTAAACAACCGGGATACAGAGGAACATACTTCCAACCACCGTCTGCATCCAAGCCACGTCAGTGGGCAACGATGTTGCACTTCGACAAGCCCGAGTCAATGGAGCGCTGGTTTACAAGCAACGAACGGAAGGCTCTCCTTGAAGAGCAAGTAAACTTCGTGAACTCCACACAAATAAAATCACTGCAATCGTCCTTCCCAGGATGGTTCCCAGTCGACAATGCAGGCGATCCACCGGCTGTATACAAAACTGCTTTGCTTGTACTGCTTGGTCTTTTCCCGACTGTTATGCTCGAAATCAAATTTCTGGCACCGCTTCTGAGCGGACTGAATCCAGCTGTAGGCAACTTCCTCAGCCTTGTACTCAGCGTAATCGTAACAACATATCTAACGACACCGGTATTCATTCAATGGTTTACCTGGTGGCTAGTTCCACAAGACAAGTCTCAAAAATTGCAATCCGATATCAAAGGTAACGCAATTCTAGCCGGCTTGTTCTTGGCAGAAATCGCTCTGATGTGGAACCTGCTCCTTAAGTAATGAAGCACAACAATAAGAGGACACGATGGGAACCGACGATAACAATAGCGAGACAAAAAATGCGGACACGGAAAACAACTCTGTCGAAAGCGAATTGAATAGAAGAGACTTTCTAACCGCAGGAATAGGATTGGCCGGATCGTTGATCGTCGGTTCCAATATCATAAACAACCCAGCGTTAGCTGAAGAAACCGCAAAGGGGGCAGGCAAAATGACAAACACGACAAGTGTAATAAAGAATTTCAAAGGCACGGTGCTCACACCGCAAGACGCAGAATTCAAAACACAACTGTACGATGTCTGGAATAAACTTGTCCCTCTGGACCGTGTTCCGCAAATGATTGTGATCGTGAACGACGAAGATGATGTTATTGAAGCAGTCAAATACGCTCGCGAAAAAGGAATGAAAGTCAGCGTGCGTGGCGGCGGTCACAACTGGTGCAATCCATCTATTCGCAACAGCGGAATGATGATCGATTTGACCAATCTGAACAAAGTAATTTCGATTGATGCGAAGAACAAGAAAGCGATTACTCAACCAATCGTAAGCAACCGTGATATGCAGAAAGCGCTCAATGCCCAAGGTCTTTCCTATCCAACCGGACATTGCCCGCAAGTGAAAATGAGCGGCTACCTGCTCAGCGGTGGCATGTCGTGGAACCAAGGAGTCTGGGGACCCGGCGTCGGAAGCATCGATGCAATCGAATTGATAACACCTGAAGGCAAGCGCATCACGGCAAGCGCTAAAGAGAATCGAGACTACTTCTGGATGATGCGCGGAGCCGGATGCGGAACTTTCGGTATCGCAATTCGCTATCACCTCAATTTGTACGATCTACCAAAATACATTGCAGGCAATGCATACTACCTTCCAATTTCGGAAGTGGCAAATGCAGCGAACTGGCTCGAAGCTAACGCGAAGAAACTAGATCCTTCAATTGAGCTTAGTTTGTGGTTGCAAGAAGCACCAGCTAATCTTCAAGATAAGTGCAAAGCAGATAACGGCAAGTGCGCGGCTATTACTGCGACGTGCTTTGCCAATACTGAGGAAGAAGCAAAAACCAGACTCAAACCATTCGACGACATGCCGTTCATGGACAAGTGCCTTTCAAAATCGATAATGGACAAATTCACGTTTGAGAACCTGTTCGATATTTCCGGTTCAATCTTCCCAGAACACGGCAGAAACGAAGTAAATGCAATGTTCTCCGATTCGAAATTCGCAGACATAATGAATGCGGTCACGCCGCACTTCGTGAAGACGCCATCGAAGCATACAGTCTTGATGTATGCGATCTTCACCGGTCCAAACGTACCTCAGCCCACCCCGAAAGACGCCGCATTCAGCATGAACGGACATTATTACGGTGGACCATGGACATACTGGAAAACCGAAGGTGAAGATCCTGAAAATCGCGCATGGCAAAAGAAGTGCATCGAGATTCTCAACCCATTCACCAAAGGCTACTATGTCAGCGAAACCGACACAGTAACCTATCCCGACCACGCACCAAAAGCGTTCCAAAACGGGAACTTCGCAAAGATCGCCGAACTTCGCAAGAAGCACGATCCAACAGGCGTATTCTTCGACTACGAAGAAGGACTAGCTGCGAACAAAGGCTAAGAACCAGTTTCCAAATTCTCGAAGAGGAATGTTGCCCCGCGCAGCATTCCTCTTTTTATTCATGCATTCCAAAAAGCTTTAAGAGGAACGATGCCCGAGCGCATCATTCCTCTTCGATTAGCTCGCCGACTTTCTGGGTTCGGGGTTCGTCAGCGATAAAATTGTTTAGCAGGTGGTCGTCATCTGCGATTGATAAGATAATACTCGGGGATGTTGGCAAAGTACGGTCAAAGTTTTGGCAAAAAATCGGCTTTCGGTCGCTCCTAGCCGACCGCCCGCTGGTCGTGGCAGATTATTGCAAAGCCAGTGCGCGTTATCGAAGGACTTCGCTGCCGGTGCGCGCACCTGGACGGACTTCGCGTCAAGCGAGGCGATCGCGTGCCCCCGCACGGACCTTCCAAGCGCCCAAAGGTGTTAGGATATCTGGAGCGCACGAACTTGCGGATAAGCCTGCAAATGATGGATGACCAGATCCAAAAACTGGATACTCAGCAATCCCTAAAAGTGGGACAGTTATTCGCCGATGTTTATAGAATCGTCGGCTGGATCGGTCAAGGCGCAAATGGAACAGTTTTGGAAGCCGAGCACACGCTACTATCCCGACATGTAGCGCTCAAGATCTTCCCCGCTGAGATCTTGGCTGATGCGGATGCTACTCGCCGTTTTAACAACGAAGCAAAGGCTATCGCCAAACTAGACCATCAAAATATCGTGAAAGCGACAGCAGCTGGAATCAGCAGCGACGGAATCCCTTTTATAGCCACAGAGCTCGTAGAAGGAAAGACTCTTGAATCCATACTTGAGCAAAACGCTGGTTTTATCAAAAGAGAGCCACTTCTAAATATCTTCAACCAGATCTTTGATGCACTCTCATACGCGCATGAGCAAGGGATTGTGCATCGAGATTTGAAGCCATCGAACGTAATGATTACCGAGTCCGGTGAAGTCAAAATTTTGGATTTCGGAATAGCAAAATTCCTGAGCGCCAACCCACAAGATAAGACAGCGACAAGGCTCTTAATGGGGAGCCCCGCATACATGAGCCCAGAGCAAGCAGGCAATAAACCGGTCGATCATCGTTCGGATATTTATTCACTCGGCGTACTGCTCTTTCGTTGCGTGTCAGGGAAATTGCCGTTTGAGGCGGATAGCGATCTCATGATGATGTATCAGCATCAAAACAGTGCAGCACCAAAGCTCTCACTACCTAAAGAGTCAGACATTAATGCTGATCTTATGAATGCGCTCGTTCAACGCTGCTTGGCAAAAGATCCAAATGATCGGTATGCGAAAGTTTCCGAACTTCAAGTCGATCTCAACAGGATGGCAAACATCGAAGTTCCCTCTAAAAACTTCGAACAGCAGGGAATCTCCAAAAAGACCATCACAAATTTGCTCTGCTCAACCCTTTTGATAGCAGGTCTTCTTTGCTATTTTGGTTTTTCTCCCAAAACGAAGAAGGTCGAGAATCAACCCGCAAGAATTGAGCAAAAACAAGCGCTTAGTTCAGAACAAAAGGACGAAAGAGAAAGTTCGCACCGAACCAGTGAGGGAAAGATTTCGCTCAATAGCTCTAATGCGGAATTTCTGATATGGCGCGCACGAAATTTCTATCATAGCTCCGAGCATAAAGAGCATCCGGCAGAACGGCTAGCTCTTTGCCAAAAATCGGTGCAGACCTACGATAAAGCACTGGCGGTGCTGTTTAAAAAACCAGACAATTATTTGCACTATCTAGCAAATGTAGGCAAGTGTCGAGCCTTGGGACATCGATTATTGGCAGATCAGAGGCTCGGCTCCGTAACAGAGGAAAGAGCAGAAGAAATAAATACACAAAGAATGCGTTTATTGAGCGCAGCCTATGGACTTGTGCCCAGAAATTCGTACGAAGCTGGTGTTATTTCAAGAGAACTAGGTATCATCCTGATCGCGTTGAATAAGCCGGACGTAGCCCGAGAAGAATTGAATAAGGCTATCAATTTGAGAGAGGCTCAAGCAGAGTGGTCACCCGATTCCGAAAGATATGCAGACAGAGATGACTTCAAAGAAGCCGACAAACCTGTCGATCTGCTCATTGCGTATTGCGCATTGATCAAGATTGAAAAAGAGCGCGGAGATAAGAAGCGCGTGCTCGATCTCTACAAGCGATTTTGGCAAGCCAGCAAAACAATCGTCAATTCAAGCGAAGAAGCGTTCATGAAAGAGCTGGTTCAATATCCTTTGTTGCTGGGTAGCGCCGGTAAGAAAGCGGAAGCATTCGAGGTCCTCCAGAATCTCGTCGACCAATCATGTAGTGAAAAACACTTGGGCGATAAGACAGCTGATTTCCTGACGATCGCGCAAGCGTATGCTACTTTGGGAAATAAGAGCAAAGCGCTCGAACTGGTACAAACAGCTGAAGATGACATCGCAAAAGTTTCGCCGCTGAATGCCAGGCTCACTGATGTTCTCGCCCGCGCGAAGCAAGTTAGGGTAGAGATCAACAGTCGAACTTAATATCCAGAGTGCTGACACCTTGCCCCGTGCAAAATCGAATATTTTGAAGGTCAATAATATGTCGTATTCGGCATATCAGTCGAAAATATGCCTTATAAGACATATTTTCGCTGGTAAAAATATTCGATACTCGCTTTGTGCCATCGTCAAAGGTTCGTTCTCAACGAATAGAAAGGAACGAATAGAAAGGACTTACAAAGCGTCGCGTAGAAAAGGGCTTTGCAGAGTCAAAATGGCAGAGCCGCAATCAAGCCAAAAAGCTCTAAGAGGAATGATGCCCGAGTGCACCATTCCTCTTCAATTAGCTCGCCGACTTTTCTGGGTTCGGGGTTCGTCAGCGATAAACTTACGATTCTTATTTCACCGGCATTGCTTTTCTGAGCATATCTGGTGATTTGATTTCGACTCCGCAGTCGCCACATTTGGGGAGGTAGCCTTCCCACTTAGCGGATTGGATAACGTGACCATAGTTGTGGCACATTGCGTTCTTGCGCTCAGCCTTAACTGGTGTGGTCATGAGGGTTACGAGACCCTGAAGGTAGGAGCCGATGACTTCCATCGCTCTGCGACCGGAATTCCCCCGTCGGACGCCAACCGACTTAAGAGTGATCATTTCTTCGCGAGTAATACGACGCGAACTTGTGCCGCCCGTGACATTGCAGCAGGTGGACTTTGTAGAGAAAGTTGCATTGTTAATCATTTTACAAACCCAAGCCTTTTAGAACCCCTCGAAGCGTGTTACCCGCACGCCCCTCTCATGTCTAAGAGAATACTCATATCCCTTGGCAGAGTCCGGGCAAAAATTTGGCATAATTTTGGCATGTCAAGCAGCGCTTCCGACGACGAAAAACTGGGCATTTCGAGACGTTTTTCATGCTATCAATGTCAGCGGGTTGGGTCAAAACTGCCAAATCCTTCCTATATATGGATCGAATTTTGGCAATTGAGAGTCAAATTTGGCAGAGCTCGGAATCCAGAAAGCCGTTTTTGGCTGGCGGATTGTCCTGGGTGATTTATTGGCAAAGCCCCGAAGGCTTGGCTTGGGTTCGGGGAGCTGCCAATGAAGAGACTATAGAAGGTGAAACGGGCGAAAGCAGGTCGCGGGCCGGTCTTTTTTGGGTCGCTGGATAAGTTTGCAGCGCCCAAGATTCGACATCCAAACAGATGTAACTGGGTCAATAAAGACTGATTAAACCGTGGAAAGCGTCAGCCACTTGATTTACAAGAATGCGCGCAAAAATTCGCGCTCGACTTGGTTACTCTTAGCTTTGAGCTCCCCGATTTAATAGAAAGTCTCTTGAGACTCGTGGTGGTGAGCTTCTTGGGTCTTCGGAGCTGGCGGAACCCAGATAACGCTTCTACGGTCACCCGCCCACATCTCGACCTCACTCTTGGGTCCAGCAAGCCAATCGGCATTATGACCACCGACGGGCGGCGCAGGAAATTTCATGGCAACTTGCTTGCGGTGAGAGCTTGAGCGCGAGTTCTTTTTGCTTGCCTTCGGGGCGGCGGCGACAGCGGGCTCTTGCTGCTCGGGTACCAGGGTCGAAGCATCAACCACCGAGGTCACAGTGGCTGGAATGGCTTCAGACGGCGCTGGCGTAGATTGAGCCGGTGTCTTAATAGCGAGTTGACTGGGCTTTTTCACCGAATCATAAATCAGGAACAAAATGGCTGCTGCAGCCAGACCGACAACGCCTACGAGCAATATGACGAGCCTTTGCTTTGCGCGCGTTGGATTTTGTTCAAAAGACATAGTTAGCTCCCAATTCCTGGTGAACAGCCGAATGACTGTAGCTACTTATTATGAAGCTTGTCAGGTCTTTGATCGTGAGACAGGTTCAATCATTCAATGCGAACACAACGCATGCCGGAGCTTTCCGCCTTTCATTGCATAGGATTTATGTATCCGATCGCTACTGATTCACATCGATTCTCTTCGTCCATTCGCATAGGTCCATAACGATATGAGTACTCAAAATATTCGGGCGACGTTGAGCTCATACTCGAATTCACATTGAACAGCTTGTTCAATTTTCTGAATTCAATTTTGCAAACCATTGTGGGCACGCCGTTCATTTTTCGTTCGTCAAGTTCGACGGCTTTAGATTAAGGGCAAGGCGTTTAATGGGCGTTAAATCACTTGTTCTGGTTGATTATTCTGGAAACAAATCTGTATACCGCCATTGAGGAAGAGTTTCCGACCAGCGTCCCCTTGGACTCGCCGTCCAAACCCACAGCGACGACGGTTGGGAAGGCAAATACACGGTATCGCTTTTGTAAATCAGCAACCAATCGAGCATTTTTGCCATCCTCTTTGAGGCGATCCGTGACGCGGATGCAAACGAAGTTTTTCTCGATCGTACTGCGAATTTCGTCATTGGTCATAACATCACGCTCAAGCCGCGTGCATGGCGTACACCAGTCGGCGTAGAATTCGTAGAGTATCAATTTCTTGCCGGAGTTCTTAACGATTTCGGGCTCGCTTGAGCCAGCAAAGTCTTGTGCATTTTTCCACTGGACACTTGCGGCAGCCGCTGCCGGATTGACGAATTCATTTACGGTCAATCCTACTCGCAGGATAATCAATGCAGCTGCAACGATCAAAAACACCTTCGGCGTGGCGGTCAAGCGATAGTCTTTAACGTTCGCCGCTTCGCTAGTGTTATCGGCAAGCGCCGGTGAATCAGTTTGTACCATAGAAAAATTCTCTCTTGTTGGTAGCGGATATGGCCAGCGCGAGATAGAGCAGAAGTGTTGAGAAGTAAGCCACGGGCGGCAGTATGGAGAAGCGCGAACTGTTAATCATGTCATAAATATTGATCCCGGGCAGCACAAGATCACCTAGAGCTTGCGAACTATCGAGAAGGATTTTGGTAGCATCAAGAGCAAGCTTGTCCACGCCTTCGATTTGCGGTCCGGCGACACTCACAGGTGGAACAGTTTGGCCGAGCATCCATATATAGAATGCGACAATGGAAATGATTTGAAAGACTGGATGCTTATTCAGCATCGATAACAGCATCCCTGCAGCAAGAATACCCGCATCAAGGAAACGCTCGATAATGAGACTGAACACACCGACGGCAGATGTTGTCTCGCCGAAGAAATATCCGCAAATGCAAACGAGAAGGTTCTGAAGCGCAGCAAGTGCGCCGCCTATTATCGAGATCGTTATCCACTTAGTGAATACGTATTCGCTTCGGCTGATCGGGCGCGAGAACATGAGTGGCAAGTACTCACCGCCACGCCCACTCTGGGTCGTGGTGTTGCCAGCCAGCCCCAGACAGAGAACCATCATAATGAATGAAACACCGACTTTGCCCGTCAACATTTCGAACGTTTGAGAATCGGACGCTCCGTGATACAGTGCGGCAAGCTTCATCCCAATCGGTACCACGAATCCCAACAGCGCTACATAAGCCAATTTCATGGGGTCAAGGCAGGCAGACATAATCGTAAACTTGCAAATCGATCTGTTAAACCACATTGACTATCTCCCAATACTTTGCACCACGTAAGGTGACTCGCCTCAAGCACGCAATTCTTAGTTACCGTCAGAACATCCTTGATCAAGAAAAAGTTGTTCAAGACGTGCCCGCTCAGGAACAGCTTCTTCAACAAGAAGACCGGCACTAACAATCTTCTTAATCAGATATCCGGCAGCCTGAGAATCTTTAACTATGAATTTAGCGGTTCGAGAATTTTGCTCTTTCAACACAGAACCAGCTTCAACCGCAAGTGCAGCCAAATCCGGCTGCCCACCATCAAAACCATTCATACTCCACTTAATGGAAATAACGTAATCGCAAAAATCTTGCCCTTTCAATTTTTCGATTACAGCAATTTTTCCATGCTTAATGAATGCGACCCGATCGCATAGACGCTCGATTTCATCCAACTGGTGCGAGTTTATTACAGCAGTGGCGCCCCGCTCTCTCAAACGCCCGACTATTTTGCGCACAACCGCAACACCAGAAGGGTCCAATCCCAGCGTAGGCTCATCCATCAAAAGAAACTTCGGATCAGTCAACAATCCCTGTGCCAGATTCAAGCGCTGCAACATTCCGCGAGAGTAAGTTTTCAATTTTCGCGACCAGGCATCACGCGGCAATTCAACGAATTCGAGCAACTCCTCGACTGCCCGCTTCGCACCATGAGGATTCAACCGCGCCAAACCATGATGGTATTCGAGAAACTGAAGCCCAGTCATCCAGTGCTCGAAGTCAGGGCGCTCGGGCATATAACCAATCATTTTATGCACAGAGTAAAAGTCCGGCGACTTTCCAAAAATTTTCACTTCACCGGAATCGGGCTTGAGCAGACCAAGAAGACATCCAACAATTGTAGTTTTTCCAGAACCATTAGGTCCGATGAGACCAACTATCTCACCAGTCTCAATTGTCAGGTCGACCGCATCAAGCGCCTTGATCTTTCCTTTCCCATAGCATTTTGTGAGCTTTGATACTTCGGCACAAATACTTTGGTCGGACATGTATTCACCACAGGTATAAGGATTATCGCGAAAAGGCTATCGTGTCGAGCGGCGCGCAGGCGGAAGAACGCGCAGCGGATTTCATGAGGATGAGGTAGCGCATTTCACCCAGGCAGGTGAACTTGCATCTTCTTGCATACCATCCCTCTTTGTCCATTAAAAGGCGCAAATGCAAAGTGATCAAATAAAATCTTGGGCTTTTGGTGCGCAGCCTGACCAGATTCGAATATAACGCTGAAACCGGAATAGCTTTCAACACAATAGATTTGCGCAATTCACCAAAAGATTTTATACTAAAACAACAGCTAAAGCTGATGCGAAAACCCGAATTCGATCATGACCCCGAATCGAAAATGTGTGACCATATACAGCTGACGAATGACTTTTGGCATATTGTAAATCAATAGGTTTTAGACTTCGAAAATGAAATCAACTAATTCAGTATTAGTGGCCTTAACTCTGTTTATCTGCACCGCATCCAGTATCGCAGCGGAGCCGACCAGTACCGGCGTCGAGGCAATCGTCGATCAAGCCACGGCTGATTATCAGAAGGGCAACTTCGCATCTGCTGAACAGAAATTTCTCGAAGCCAAAGCAATTTTCGAAGCTAACAAGAACAATACGCGTTTGGCGACAACCTTGAACGACCTTGCACTTGTCTATGAATCACAGAATAAAGACAAAGAAGCTGAGGCGCTTTTTAAGCAATCTCTCCAGATGAAGCGCGCGGCTGAGCCGCAAGATCTCGCCACGATCAATTCAACACTGAATAATTTAGCAGTGCTCTATCGCAAACAGAAACGCTTTAACGAGACAATTGAACTCTATAAAGAAGCGCTAGCGAACACAGAGAAAGCGACAACGCCAGACTCCAAAGCTGTAGCTGCGGCGTTGAACAACCTTGCTCTCATGTACAACCTCGTAAATAAGTTCAGCGATTCAGAACCGTTACTAAAACGGGTTGTCACTCTCGTTGAGAAAAACTATGGGCCCGATGACGTCTCACTTGCCGTGGCGATGAACAATCTGGCAGTTTCGCTGCGTGGACAAGAGAAGTGGACCGACGCGCAGCCGCTGTACGAGCGCGCCCTGGCTATTCGCCTTAAAGCCCTCGGTCCTGATCACCCAGAGCTTGCAGTCGCGTATACAAATCTAGGCAGACTGTATAGAGAGCTTGGACAATTCGAAGACGCCGAACCCGTTTTGGAAAAGGCGCTTCAAGTGACTGAGAAGAGCGCAAAGGGCGACGATCCGAATGTCGCCATTGCACTATCAAATTTGGCAATGTGTCAACGCGAAGAGGGTAAATTCGCCGATGCAGAAAAAAGTTATAAGCGCTGCTTGGAGATTAGAACCAAGTTGTTTGGCGCGGAAAGTTCTGAAGTGGCAAAAACAATCAACAGCCTTGCCGCACTGCAAACAGATCAAGGCAAGTACGAAGAAGCTGAACCGCTAATCAACCAAGCAATTGCAATGGCGGAAAAGAAAGGCGGAGATCAACTAGACCTGGCAACTTATTTGAATAATCTGGAAGAACTAAAACGTGTGCAGGGTCAGTACCCCCAGGCCGAAGAGCTTTTGAAACGCGTTCTGGACATCAAGACGAAGTCACTCGGGGAGGGGCATCCAGAGGTTTCTCTGACACTTAACGACATGGGATTACTCTATAAAGAAGGCGGCAAATCCGCGGAAGCAGAGAAATGCTTTCGCCAAGCGCTTGATTTGCGCAAACGGTCTCCGATCTCAACGGATGACGAAATTGCAACCAGCATTCAAAACTTAGCAAAGCTGCTGCGCGAGGAGAAAAAATATACGGAAGCTGAGCCTCTCTACAAAGAAGCAATCGCGTTGAAAGAAAAACTCTACGGCAGCGAGGATGCACGAGTTGATGCCAGCTTGCGCGGATATGCCACACTTCTTCGCGACATGAAACGAAATAAGGAAGCAGAAGAAGTAGAGACTCGCGCAGAAGCGATTGAAGAGAAATTGGCTCCCTAGGGCTAAGTCCGAAGACATAGGACCGGGCAAACACGGCTAGGCAGATCAGAGACTACTGCCATGGCTGCTGGCTTATTTGGATTTCTTTTCTAAAACAGTAATGTCTGCGTAACCAACACCACGGGAGAGAATACCGAGCTTACGCCCTGCTTCGCGGGATAAGTCCATCACACGAGTCTTGCAGTAAGGTCCGCGATCGTTAACGCGCACAATCACAGCGTTGCCGGAGCGAGGGTCTTCAACTAGCGCTCGCGAAGGCAATGGCAATTTCAGGTGCGCTGCGGAGAGTTTGTTCATGTCAAAAACTTCGCCGGAAGCTGTCTTGCGTCCGTGAAACGGAATTCCGTACCATGAAACGTTTCCACTAAAAGATTTTCGACCTTGCGCAGGTGAGTCGTCGTCATCATCTTTGTCGCCACCGGCTGTCTTGCTTGGCTTGCTTGCTTTCGGCGCTTTGCTGACAGTGCCCTGATCTTTATCAGAAGGAGATACTTTATCGGCATCTGAATCAGCAACATTCTTCTTATCAGTAGCAATCTTTTTGTCAGCGTTTTCATCGTTGGCAGATCTTTTTGGATCTATAACAGCCTTCGATTCAGATCCAGTCGAGCTTGTCTTCTTTGATTTCGCGAACGTTTCAGGACAGGTAAGCAAGACACAAAGTACGCCGACCAAAATGAAATAGATGCTGAATTTGATTCTCACGGTTGTCGACCCACACTGTCCATTATCCGATTATGCCACCAAGACAGCATCATCGCTCGGGTCTAGGGAAAATTTTCATCTGTCTCCGATAATATTCGATTGCGAGCGCTGCATTTCAATAGAGGTTCGGCATTCGATTAGACAATCGTGGGGACGCCAGCATCCTGCCCGCTCATAACGGCGCTCGGACCGCCGGAGTCTCGCCGCATCAAAATTTTCGCTAGAAAGAGTTGACGACGCAAACTGGAAAGAAATTTTCGAAGCTCCAATTGGGGTCGGTCCCAACTAGCCTTTGGGATCGAACTTATAACCAACACCGTGGACGGTTTTAATAACTGAAGGATCACCCTCGCGATCAATTTTTTTGCGAATTCGCTTAATGCAGGTGGTGATAGCGTCTATGGTGGCGTCGGAATCAGATGACCAAACTCGATTCAAGAGTGTCTCTGCGCTGAATACTTGATCTGCATGGCGCATCAAAAATTCAAGCAAGGCAAATTCCTTCGGCAAGAGCTGAATCTCATCGGTGCCGCGGTTAACACGAAAGCTAGCTGAATCCATTCGGATTCCACGAGCTTCGACAACCGTGCTGACGTTAACGGAGGCACGACGCATAAGCGCACGCAGGCGAGCCGAAAGTTCTTTCATGTGAAATGGCTTCGTCAAATAATCGTCTGCGCCAGCGTCGAAACCGGTTTCCTTCTCCTGAATTGACGATTTTCCCGTCAACATTAAAACCGGCGTCGGTCTATTCATCGACCGGAACTTCTGGAGGATCTCTATTCCGGACATTTCCGGCAATTCCCAGTCCAAAATGACACAGTCGTATTCGTAAGAACGCAACTTATCAAGACCTTCGCGACCATTTTCCGCATAGTCTACATCGTTCCGCTCAAACTCTAGCCACTCGCGAATCATCCGGTTCAATCCGGCATCGTCTTCAATAACGAGGATCTTGGGCATTTGACTCCGCTCCTGAAAACCCGATTAGGCTTCTCTTGAAAGCACCTGCTCCGGGCTTCCCAAATCAGACAACAATGATAGCTTTTTCGGGAGCGAGAACCAAAATGTACTGCCTTTTCCTTCTTCACTAAAAACGCCGATTTTGCCGCCATGTTTTTCGACAATCGCCTTACAGATAGCCAATCCCAGCCCAGACCCCTTCCTGTTCTTCGCATCTGATTTTTTAACTTGCTTGAAACGTTCGAAAACAGAGTCAATGAATTCAGGAGGAATACCTCTGCCCTGGTCGCTAACCATTAGCTGAACAGCCGCCTCCGAATCCTTGGCAGATAGAGTAACGACACTGTCCTGCGGTGAAAACTTAATAGCATTAGAGATCAAATTTACGAGTACCTGAATTATGCGATCGCCATCAGCTTCAATTGAAAGATCTGTGGCTTGAATATCAATTACAACAGCATTTGCATCAGCGAAAGAATCCACGGCTTGCGCTGATTCTAGGAATAGATCTCTTACAGCAACGTTGCGAAGATGAAGATCCATTTTTCCTGATTCCAATTTTTCCATATCCAACAAATCGGTGACCAATTTGATCAACCTGTTAATACTGTTGTCCGCAAGCGTCAAACTACTCTTTCCCGATTGAGTAAGTTCACCAAGAGCACCCGCCTGAAGCAAAGCAAGAAAGCCCTGAATCGAAGTTAGCGGCGTTCTCAGATCATGACTGACCATCGCCACGAATTCGCGCTTCATTCGTTCAATCTGCTTGCGATCAGTTATATCGTGCGCCACGCAAAAATATGTTTGCTCAGCAGCCGACCACTGAACAGACCAGAGCATATCGATCTCTGTACCATCCTTTTTCCGAACTCGGGATTCAACTGGAACTGAATTCTCATGACCTCTAACTTGTAAGAACTGCTCCTTTGTTCGAACACGCTCATCGTCTGGAACGAAGTCAGCTAGCGGCTTGCCCGCGAGCTCTTCAGGAGTGTATCCCCAGATCTTCTCAGCAGCCGGATTGGCATTACTGAAACACATCTGATCATCAAGTGAGCAAATCACTTCGGATGCATTTGCAATAATTGCCCTCTCCTTTCTAGCAGCTTCCTTCAAGCCCTCTGCCATTTTGTTGAAAAACAGATCAAGATGCGCAATCTCGTCCTTGCCACCAACCGGTGGATTCAATGCCTGTCCGCGCACCATTCTTTTTGTATTATCAATCAAAATGCCTATGCGGCGTGACACACCGATATTGAAATAAAGCGCAAGTCCGATTGCTAAAGCAATATTGAAAATCACACCAAAATAGAGCAAATTGATGATCGTTGCACGAGCTTTCATCGCTGCTCTTCGTTTTACACGCTGGATTTTTTGTTGATTCTCGATAATGCCTTCAGTACATGCACTAAATCGATTCATCATCACTTGCAGTTGAGCGAAGTCCGAGACAAGACCGATTTTGTCATCATCATGCTGATGTCGCTTCGCATTCTTCAGAATGTCTTTAATCTCAAAATGGAGCTGCTCCATTTTTGCGACTTCTGCTTCTTCATCAGGATGCCCTTTAACTAGTCGCTTGAGAGCTTCGAACTCGTCCATGGCACGACCTTTGAGCTTGGTCTGTTTCTTTTCGCTGATTCCTTCGCCTTTAGCGAATTCACTTACAACGAGCCTCGCGCCCGAATCAACGATCAGGCGCAAAATCATATTGACCTCACTCTGCAAGTCTTTCGCGTGAGCTTCCTGCGCGTTCTCACGCTCCATTTGCACCAAAATATTTGCCAGCGTAGCGACGAACACTATCTGAAAAGTGAGCGGCAGCAAAACGAGAACAAATACTTTTTGAGCGAGAGTCAGGTTCAGTTTCATTTGAATGCAAGCTCGAGCGTAATCGGGCAGTGATCCGATCCCATTACATTCGAGTTTATCTCAGCAGCTAGCAAATTGTCTCTAAGTTCTTCAGAAGCAATGAAATAATCGATTCTCCAGCCAACGTTTCTGTTGCGCGCCGCCGTGCGCAATGACCACCAGGTATAACGATGCGGGTCCGAGTTGAAATGGCGGAAAGTATCGATGTATCCCTTCGAAAAGAGCTTATCTAGGAACGCGCGCTCCTCTGGAAGAAAGCCTGAAATCATCGTGTTGTCTTTAGGACGTGCAAGATCGATTTCCTTGTGCGCTGTATTCACATCACCGCAGATGATCAACTTGCGCCCCTCTTTGCGCAGTTTATTGGCGTGCTTTAGAAAGGATTCGTAGAAGGCCATCTTATAAGAAAGGCGTTCGGGACTGGCTTTTCCATTCGGGAAATAAACGCTGAGGAAAGAGAACTCATCAAAGTCAGCGCGAATATAGCGTCCTTCGCAGTCAAAGCGCTTGATGCCAAATCCGTTAGTGACAGCCGCCGGTCGATGCTTTGTGTAAATAGCAACACCGCTGTAGCCCTTCTTTTCTGCATGGCTGAAAAACGATGAGTAGCCAGGAGGCGAAAGCATATCATCAGGGATCGCTTCTTCCGAAGCCTTCACTTCCTGCAATCCAACGACATCAGGCTGCTCAGCTTCCAGCCACTGCAAAAATCCTTTGCGCCCGATCGCCCGCAAACCATTCACGTTCCAGCATGCCAACTTGTATTTCTTCATGGTGTTTACTTCTTAAACGCTCCGGACGCTCCCACCGCATTCTGCGTCTCCGCATCCTTTATAAACGCTCCGGACGCTCCCGCCGCATTCTGCGTCTCCGCATCCTTTATAAACGCTCCGGACGCTCCCGCCGCATTCTGCGTCTCCGCATCCTTTATAAACGCTCCGGACGCTCCCGCCGCATTCTGCGTCTCCGCATCCTCCGCTAATAAGAACAAGCGCGTGGGTGCTATTGCCTGTTTTGTACCTCCGCCTCCTCTTATTTTCGGTGATTGGCAAGTTTTTCGCCTTATTTTTTAGCTCCAAGAGAAAAACTCGGCAACAGTAGAGACCGTTGCCGAGTTCGTTTTTCTTTGGATCCGCGCTGCGCTGAGGCTTTGGCCTTACTTAGCGGTAGCCATCTGAGCGTTGACCACTTCAGCAACAGCTGGGTGAACAACTTGACCATCATGGATGTTGACGCCACGGTTCAATGCCGGATCGTCGAGAACAGCTTGGTAGCCAAACTTGGCGAGCTTCAATGCGAAAGGCAATGTGGCATTGGTGAGTGCGCGGGTCGAAGTCCACGGTACAGCGCCAGGAATGTTGGCAACGCCGTAGTGAACGACGCCTTCCCATACATAGGTAGGAGCTGAGTGGGTTGTGGAATGAACTGTTTCGATACAACCGCCCTGGTCGACAGAAACGTCGACGATTACTGAGCCCGGCTTCATCGTCTTGACCATGTCTTTGGTGACGATGCGTGGAGCTTGCTTACCAGGGATAAGAACGGCGCCGATAACCAGGTCAGCTGACGGGAGGATATTGGCGAGGTGGTGTCCAATTGAGAACACGGTTCGAACTTGACCATTGAATACGTCATCAAGATAACGCAAGCGATCGAGCGAGAGGTCGAATATTGTTACGCGAGCTCCGAGACCCAGTGCGATCTTGGCTGCGTTGCTTCCGACGATACCACCACCAATGATGATGACTTCGCCTGGCTCTACGCCAGGGACGCCGCCGAGAAGAACACCACGACCGCCCATCGGACGCTCGAGGTAGTTGGCGCCGATTTGTGTCGCCAGACGTCCAGCGATTTCGCTCATCGGTGTGAGGAGCGGGAGCTGTCCGTTGTCATACTGAACTGTTTCGTAAGCGATACAGGTTGCACCGCTCTTGGCCAAGTCCATAGCCAGTTTCGGGTGGGCAGCCAGGTGGAGGTATGTGAAAAGGATTTGTCCTTTGCGGAGCATCGGCACTTCAGAGGCTTGCGGCTCTTTGACCTTCAAAATGAGATCTGCTTCAGCGAAAACGCTTGGAGCATCTTTCAATATGGTGGCGCCAGCAGCTTTGTACTCATCATCGCTGATGCCGCTGCCCAGACCGGCTCCGGCCTGAATGAAGACCTGGTGGCCTTCGCTGATTAAGGCATTGCATCCTGCGATGGTCAACGCAACTCTGTACTCGTTATCGAGAATTTCTTTAGGTACTCCAACTTTAGCCAAGGCCTGGGCCCTCCTGCTTCTATGCAAAATCTGTGGAATTCGCCTAATTCTAACTTCGAAGATCTACAGATCTATATGCGTTTCTACTTGTTTTAGATTTACTCCGATTTCGCCCCTCCCATAGAGCATTTGAGGAGCGAAGCTTTATTCCGCTTAAGCTGAGCAACACTAAAAGTCTGATTTGAGACGGAAGATGCTTGGCAGGAAGAGCCCATCTGAGAGATTGCCCATATGCATTTCCTTACGAAAGCAAATTATCGAAGCGGCGGACAATAGAATTGATATTGCTCTTCCGAGATGGAAGGTTTATTCGGCTTAAGCAAGGGAGGCTGTTTGTCCTTATGGCTGACGAAATTGTAATTCTTTCCGGAGCTCGGACTGCATTTGGCGCTTATGGCGGCGGGCTCAAAGATAAGTCTGCAACAGAACTGGCGACGGCAGCGACAAAAGGTGCGCTTGAACGCGGCAAAGTCGATCCGCAGCAAGTAGATTACGTTGTCGTCGGAAACGTGCTTGCAACCAGCAAGGATTCCATATACATGGGCCGACACATTGCCTTGAAGGCCGGCATGAAGATGGATACACCCGGTTTGATCATCAATCAGCTTTGTGGCTCTGGCGTGCAAGCCGTAGTCCAGGCCGAAGCGTTGATCAAAACCGGGCAAGCAGAAACCATTGTGGCAGCCGGTTGCGATGCGCTGTCAATGACGCCGTACTACAGTTGGGGCGTCCGCTTCGGCGGGAGAATGGGACACATGGAATTGTGGGATGGGATTGATATCCGCGACACAATTTGCGATCGGTCCATGGGCGAAACAGCAGAAGAATTACAAGCGAAGTATCAAATAAGCAGAGAAGAGCAAGATGAGTTTTCTCTGCGCAGTCAAAAATTGGCGGAAGAAGCCGCTAAGTCCGGCAAGCTCGCTGAAGAAATTGTCGCAATGGAAGTAAAAGATAGGAAGGGCGCAAAGGTAATCGACAAAGACGAGCACATGCGTCCAGGCAGTACAATTGAAGGATTGCAAAAATTGCCTGCCGTGTTTAAGAAGGGCGGGACGGTTTCTGCCGGAAATGCCTGCGGTATCGTAGATGGTGGCGCAGCACTTGTTGTCACGACTGGAAAGAATGCGCAGAAGCTGGGCGCCGAGCCGCTTGCACGAGTAGTATCAAGTGCGGTGGCAGGCGTGCCACCAGAAATTATGGGCATTGGTCCTGTAGCGGCTGTGCCGATTGCCTTGCAGCGCGCGGGTTTGAAGCTGGAGCAAATGGACCTGATCGAAATCAACGAGGCTTTTGCTGTCCAATATCTGGCTTGTGAAAAGGAACTAAAACTTGATCGCGAAAAGGTAAACGTCAATGGTGGCGCTATTGCGATTGGACATCCATTCGGCGCAACCGGCGGCAGATTGCTTCTGACCATCTCGATGGAATTGAAGCGCCGAAAAGCAAAATACGGCTTGGTCAGCCTCTGCGTGGGCGGCGGCATGGGCATCGCCATGGTCGTCGAACGAATCTAGTTCTCGCCCGGGCCCAATTCAATTGAACCTATGAATGCTATGCGTGCAGACGCGTTGCCTATCGAGTAACGGCCCAGGTGCTGACGCCGTTACGCGATTGCACCGGCTTTGGTGCGCTCTCATTGCGAGTGTAAAAATATTGAACGTAAGGGTTCTTAGGTTTGGCAGCCACTGCGGCGACAATTTCTTCCTCTTCTTCCGCATCAATCTGAATAGGTTGACGAGCATAAAGCTCTGGAAGAACAGAAGGCATATACGCCGGCGGTGGTGGAACGAAGTACGCCCCCCGACCACTTGCCACAACGCGACGCTTCTTGGTTGCGCGTGCAGTGCCTTGCTTCACAGCCTTGGCACCAGATGTAGTGACAGTTCTTTGCGTAGCTGCCGAATGGTTGGTTGAAGCTGCTTGCACATTAGGAAGCGCACAAGTAAAAGCCAACGCTAAAATCAAATACCGGGTAGACATTTGCTGTCTCCATAAATTTCCTAGCGGATTCTACCACTTTAGCATATACGGCGCGGTTGCCAGGGGTTTCTGATAAAGGGTACAAAGCGCAGAATTGGTACTGGAGCGGCTTTCGAGGCTTGGGGCTTCATGCGCAATGAACATTCCTTCATGTTCCGCTCATGAACGACTGATACAAGCCAGCACTAATCGAGAAAGATAAAGCCGGACTCATACTTCTGCAGCCATGCGTTCATCTATATACGAACGGTAGCGCAGCCAATAGTAATGCAGTCAGCGGAGGAAAACCTATGCCTGCTTGAGTTTCGGGCGGCTTGTCTTTGAGCGGTCCTAAAGAGCGTTCGTAGGCGGAGGCGGCAAGAATGACACAACTTCGATCTGCTGCTTTTGCTGTTTCAATGCTTCTTCTGCGTGCAAATTCAATCTCAATTGAAACTCTGATGGCGGCTCGAAGCAGTCAATACAACGAGCTTCGTATTCCGAGTAACCAACCAAAATAGTTTCGTTTGATTGAACCGTGCGCTGTGTGCGGCAGGCGAAGTCTGAGCCGCAGCGAATACAAACAGCAAGAAGCTTATCCACCTTATCTGCGAGCGCTAGCAGATGAGGGACCGGGCCGAATGGTTTGCCGCGATAGTCCAGATCCAAGCCAGAGCAAATGATTTTCTTGCGCTGACGCAACAATGTGAGTATCACATCAACAATTTCATTATCAAAAAACTGAACTTCGTCAATGCCGATAACGACAGCCTGTGATGAATACTTCAACATGTCCTTGGGAGTCGCAACAACGATGGCTTGAGATACAAGCCCATTGCGAGATTCAACGTGATCCGGCTTCGAACGAGTATCAGTAGCTGGACGAAAAATGACAGTTGGAAGATACGCCAAGCGTGCTCTTTCAATTCGCCGAATTAGTTCACTTGATTTACCGGCGCTCATGCAGCCGATGATCATTTCGAACCGATATCCACTCAACATTACAGCCAATATCTTCGCTCTCTTATCGACGGGGATGCCCAAAACCTTCCCTCATGTTAACCAATGAAAGCGAGTTTGGATCGGCTTTTTGATCATTCATATTTGTTTAGGTGAAGGGGCGATAATGTCACAAATTATGTGTCATTTATTGGGCATTTGCTGAGCCTCAGGAAGTCCGCCGGCACCGTTCAGATATAGCATTTGCCGATAAAGCGCAATACGCTGCTCATACACCAAAACTTGCTCGTCTAATAACTCAGCGTCGTCAGCTTTATCTTCCTTGCGTAACTCCTCCGCCAATCTCTTTCGAAACGCGATGTTTTCTTCGAGCAGGCGCAGCATCACATACGATACCGTTTCTAGTTGCTCGTCATACCCCTCGATAAGGGCTTCGCGCGTGAAGACATGACCTTGGTGGCAGCCGAACTGATTGATACCATTGTCAATGCTTTCCCAAATGGCACCACCACAAGCTGGACAGGTCAGCGCAGAGGGCGGGCTAATAAGTTTTCGCTCCAGACCCGGCGGACCATCGTCAGCGGCATCGAAATCCTCACCTCCTATCCCTTGAGGATCTCCGCCATGGGGAGCTGCGACCAAGCTAATAATCTGTGCAGCAATTTGCACCAACGGCAACACGTGATCGACTTGCACAAAATTGATCGCACTTTCTGGCATGCCACGGAACGCAGCTTCATTCGGATCCTGCACCAAAGCAATACCACCATGAGTTTTAATTGAATGCAAGCCGGCTGTCCCATCATTCAAGTTGCCACTAAGTATGATACCAATGACACGCTCCCCAAATGAGTGTGCAGCACTTCGAAATAACACATCGACGGATGGGCGAACTCTATTCTCCTTGGGTCCATTCCCCAAAGAAATCACGTTCCTCTTCACCAACAAATGCTGATTGGGTGGGGCAATATAAACCTCTCCGCGCTGCGGTTTTATTCCACCGCGAGCAGCTCGAACCGGTAACGGGCAATGTCGACTCAAGATTAGCGGAATTTCGGACTTGCGCGAAGGCGAAATATGTTGAACCACATACACATAAGCTTGTAAATCCGGCGGAAGATAGCTTAAGAGCGAACATAATGCCTCCAGCCCACCAGCTGAAGCCCCTACTACGATCACATCCCTGCTGAAGCTCATTTCGATTCTCTTTTTTGACTTTTTTTTCGTACAGTCCTAGACTGGAGCAAATAGGCAAAGTTCCATAATAAAAGCCCTAGCTGACCCGCTCACTACTGCGAGGTATATGGATTTCCTTAGCTTGCGAGCAGCATGACAATAAACGACAGGGTTAGCCTGTATTTTTGTCTGCGCCCCATGAAAGACACCCATTGCTACGCGGGCATCGCCAGACGCTTTACAGCTTAAAAACTACAAACTGCCGACTTTATTTTCTCCTTCTTATTTGCAATGACTGGTCTATAGACAAATAATGCAGATATCCTAAGCGTATAGAAGGAATACAAGTGGGTTCTAAGGTGACTGACCGAATACATCCACGGAAGCGCCTAAGCGGTCGAGCAAGAGGCGAAGGCTCTAGTTACTGGTTGCAGTTAGCATCAGAGACGCATACTGTTGCAAAACATGAGTTGCGCGATAAGAAAGTAGATTCCGCAAGTGCCAAGTCAAACGATACTTCACAAGGCGATCGGTGCTCGGCTGAGAAGCATGAGCAAGCTGATTCATCTGCAAAAAGCATTGGTCGAAAACCTAGTTCAAAAACCAGCGTCTCACGTGTCGCCGATCCGATTATCCCGCCCAAAAAGAAAAAAGAGTTAGAGCCAGAATGGCTTTTCGATGAGAATAGCAGAATTGAGTTTGCCGATGCATTCAAATTTTCAGCGACGGCGATGCTCATCACTGACGAAGACGGACTAATCTACGGCGCTAATGAGTCAGCAGGAAACTTCTATCGATAAATTCTAATAGGCTGCTAGGAAAGCCTTTTGTAGTTTTTGTAAATGCCGGGTCGCAGAGAACATACTTCAGGAGCCTCCGGGAAGCAGCATTAAGTGGTGCATGCGAAATGGAGTTTCTTGTACGCATGCGCACAGGTCAGCTCCGCCCCTGCAAGGCCTCCCTCAGAAAGCTCAGTAGTCCCGTACAAAAACGTGATCGCCATAGCGGCGAAAGAACCGCTGAACAAGCCTTCGTTTGGTCAATCCGCTTCATCGAAAAAGAGTTCACACTAAAGCAAGAACTCGAAAAAATGAAGTCGGATCTTTATCGAAATGAGGAAGAGGTATCCACACTCAAGATAGAGACTGCGGGACTGTTGAACTCCAAGAACGAGTTTATCGCTCATCTAACTCATGAACTGAGAACGCCCCTGCAAAGCATTTTTGGCGCTTCCGAACTGCTAAATTCGGCTTCCCTGAATTGCCAGCAAAAAGAGCTAGTCGAAGTGATTTGCTCCGCGGCCACTCAGTTGAAAGCAGTTGCAGAATCAGCGCTCAGCTTGACTTGTATTGAATCGGGTAAGGACAAAGTCAAAGTTAGCGAGTTTGATGTAGAGCCTTTCGTTTTGGACATCATCGCGCAATTCAGATTGCAGGTTCAAGAAAAAAATATCGGATTAATCTACAAGATCGATCCAAGCGTACCGCAGAGAATCTCAACTGACGCAGTCCGCCTGCGACAGATCTTGGTGAATACGATCAACAACGCGATCAAATTCACAAACAACGGCTCAATATCATTGAACGTGCTCCCATTTGAAAGATCGGGCAAGATACTCTTCGAGCTTGCAGATACAGGAATGGGTATGGAGTCGGAAGCTCTCGATAATTTATTCCAGCCATACTCCTGCGCAACAGGCAGCGAAAGTCGCTTCCGCGGTGGCATCGGTCTTGGACTCTACATCTGCAAGCAACTTATCGAATCGCTGGGCGGAAATATCTCTGTAGAAAGCGAACCCGGGCGCGGCTGCAAAATTCTCTTTGTTCTGCCTTGCAAATCGCATCTTAAACCACAAGAATCCGAACCGCTGAGTACTGTACCCAACAACGCGGCTCCATCGAGCGCGAATGTGCTTTTAGCAGAAGACAGCGATGTGACGGCAAAGATCGTATCTTTGCAATTGCGGCAACTCGGCTGTTCGGTAACTAGAGTTGCAAATGGAAAAGATGCAGTTGCGCAGTGCACGGAAAAGGATTTCGATCTGATCTTCATGGATTGTCAAATGCCTGTAATGGATGGCTACAGCGCAGCCAAAACTATCCGGGAAATGTTTCCTCACAAGAGCATCCCGATTATCGCCCTTACAGGAAATGTCGGAGAAGGTGAGCGAGATCACTGCCTGGAAACAGGAATGAACGATTACATGAGCAAACCGGCCGGAATCGCCGAGTTTGAAAAGGTCCTACATATCTACTTGCCGAAAAACTGAGTCGCTCAAAGACCACAAGTAGAATGCGGCGGGAGCATCCTTTTGAGCGTTTGTTCTCAGCGGAGGATGCGTAGACGCAGAATGCGGCGGGAGCATCCCTTTGAGCGTTTGTTCTCAGCGGAGGATGCGTAGACGCAGAATGCGGCGGGAGCATCCTTTTGAGCGTTTGTTCTCAGCGGAGGATGCGTAGACGCAGAATGCGGCGGGAGCATCCTTTTGAGCGTTTGCTCTCAGCGGAGGATGCGTAGACGCAGAATGCGGCGGGAGCATCCTTTTGAGCGTTTGCTCTCAGCGGAGGATGCGTAGACGCAGAATGCGGCGGGAGCATCCCTTTGAGCGTTTGTTCTCAGCGGAGGATGCGTAGACGCAGAATCCGGCGGGAGCATCCCTTTGAGCGTTTGTTCTCAGCGGAGGATGCGTAGACGCAGAATGCGGCGGGAGCATCCTTTTGAGCGTTTGTTCTCAGCGGAGGATGCGTAGACGCAGAATGCGGCGGGAGCATCCCTTTGAGCGTTTGTTCTCAGCGGAGGATGCGTAGACGCAGAATGCGGCGGGAGCATCCCTTTGAGCGTTTGTTCTCAGCGGAGGATGCGTAGACGCAGAATGCGGCGGGAGCATCCGGAGCGTTTAGATTGAATTGCATGATTCAGCGCGCTAAAATTGCAGTTCATTTGCAAGAGGCGGAAAGCTGTGATATCCGACAGGAATCTGGCCGAGAGCCGACCAGCTTTCAAAGTAATAGCTTTGGCAGCGTCGGCTGGCGGTCTCAAAATCCTTACAGACATACTTTCCGAGCTACCAAGTGACTTTCCAGGCGCAGTATTGGTGCTGCTGCATTTAGACCCTAAACATTCAAGCTTTCTGGCATCGATACTTGCCCGAGCCTGCACATTGAAAGTAAAGGAAGCGGGCCAAGGTGATCAAATACTTCCTGGGCTGATCTTGGTGGCTGGACCAAACAAACATATGCTGGCGGACGACTCCGGAAAGATTGCTCTATCACTTGCTGCTCCGGTCCATCATGTACGTCCTTCCGCAGATGTGCTTTTCGAGTCCCTGGCCAGTGCGTACGGAAAGCGGGCAATCGCGGTCGTTTTGACAGGAACGGGGTTAGACGGCGCTGATGGTGTCAAACAAGTAAAGAAACATGGTGGCACAGTAATCATACAGAACATACAAACAGCAGAATTCGGCGGAATGCCATCAGCAGCGAGCAATACAGGAGCCGTTGATTTTGAATTGGGAGTTGAAGAAATCACATCAAAACTGCTTGAGCTAGCGGGAAAGGACATTAGATGAGCGGTTCCATTTCAGAGGCTGATGTTTCCAAACTGCTTGAGTATCTCAGCCAGGCAAGAAACTATGCGCCGCCAAAAGATGATCGTCCTCGAGTCGTAAAACTATGCCAGGAAAGAATGGCAGCAGTTAAGAGTACCTCTATAAGTCGTTACGTCGATTTCCTAGAAGTTCATCCAGAGGAATTTAGTAGTCTCTTCGATCTTTTGACTGGAAACAAACGTAAATTTCTTCACGACGAGAGCCTGTGGGAATTCTTCAAAACCAAGCTGAAACCAAGCATTGATTTGCGCGATAACAAAACGCAGTACCGTTGCTGGTCAATCGGTTGTGGAACTGGACACGAAGCCTACAGCCTCGCGATGGTTCTTTGCGAAACGCTGGGGATGGACGTATTTTTGGAACGGGTGAAAATTTTTGCAACAGACACATCAGAGCAAAAATTGCAACAAGCTCGTCAAGCAACTTTTAGCCCTGAGGAGTTGGCTGCCGTTCCAGAAGAATGGAAGCGTAAATACTTTACCCAAGTAGGTAGCAATTGGATTTTTCGCAACGACCTGAGACGTTCTTTGATTTTCGGAAAGCATGTGTTGATGAAAGACGCAGCTATCTCAAGAATTGATTTGATCATCTGCAGAGATGTGATGGTCTACGAAAACTTGGAGAACCAGCGACGCCTACTTTCTCGTTTAAAATTTGCATTAAAAGAGAATGGCATTCTGGTCCTTGGCTCAAGCGAATGCATGCCATCGCAATCAGGATTTGCCGATCTTGATTCAAAGAATAAGGTCTTCGGTAGAATCACAAGTCGTTATGTGAGAACAATGCAAACGGGGGAAGTCTCGGATGAAGAGATTCAGCTTGAGCCTAAGATTAGACTTTATGATGCTGCCTATGACTCTTCACCGGTAGCGCAACTGATATTGGACAACACTGGGGCCCTGGCGGTGGCGAATTCCAGAGCGCGCCTGACTTTCCAACTAGTGACGCAAGATTTCGGAAGACCTTTTCAGGATCTCGAGGTCTCATATCGTCCTGTTGAGTTACGATCGCTAATCGATCAAGCTGCTCGCGAGCAGAGAGTCGTGACTGCAACACGCGTGTCTAGGCATAATACAACCGGACGGGCGCAACTCTTCGATGTCCACGTCGAGCCGCTGAAAGCAGATAATATTGTAATCGGATTCGGTATTCAATTCTGCGACGCAACTGAATCCTACGAATTGCAAGACGAGCTGGGCACCGTTAATCAACAACTGCAAACTGCTAACGAAGAACTGCAGTCGGCTCACGAAGAGTTGGAAACGACAAACGAAGAACTTCAGTCGACCAATGAAGAATTGGAAACGACAAACGAAGAGCTCCAATCAACCAACGAAGAGTTGGAGACTATGAATGAGGAGTTGGAATGCACGAACGCCGAACTCCAAATCGCCAACGGCGAGCAACAAACGCTAGCCAACGTTGTCGAAAAAACGAATTCGTTTTTGCATTCTATTCTCTCAAGCATGCGTTCAGGAGTAATAGTCGTCGATAGTAACGCTCGCGTGCTCGTTTGGAATGACTATTGTCGAGATTTATGGGGATTACACGAGCAAGAAGTCACGGGTCAAACTCTGTTTGATCTCGACATAGGACTTCCAGTTGAATCACTGCGAAATCCGCTCAGAAGTTTTATGCAACTTAAGAAAGAGTACGACGAGATAAGCTGCGATGCGGTGAACAGGCGCGGTCGAAAGATCAGATGCACAATACACCTGACCCCACTTGTCTCTGAGATCAATGCCGGCTCAGTATTATTGATTGATGATCAACTTTTGGAGAATGCATAATGACCACAAGTGATCCTCAATTCGAAGTTCTTCTAGAACATTTGAAACGCAATCGTGGCTTTGACTTTACCGGCTACAAGCGTTCTAGCCTGATGCGCCGCGTTCTACGAAGAATGGCTGCGGTCAACATTGACAGCTTCGTTGATTATGTGGATTTTTTGGAAGTACATCCTCAAGAATTCAACAACTTGTTCAATACAATTTTGATCAACGTCACATCTTTCTTCAGGGATGGCGAGCCATGGGATTTTCTCAAGAACGACATTCTTCCACGTATTCTCGCGCAGAACACCGGTGAACTTCGCATCTGGAGCGCAGGCTGTGCATCTGGAGAAGAAGCCTACACTACCGCAATTCTCCTTTGCGAAGCATTGGGCACGGAACAGTTCCATGAGCGAGTCAAAATCTATGCTACCGACGTGGACGAAGATGCACTCATGCAAGCCAGGATGGCAACCTACTTATTGCAAGGGCTAAAAGATATGCCCGAGGAATTGCGCGAGAAATATTTTGTTGCCACTAACGGAACCTTGACTTTTCGACCGGATTTGAGACGTTGCGTTATCTTCGGACGCCACGATCTCGTGCAAGACGCTCCAATATCGCGCCTGGATCTTCTAATCTGCAGAAACACTTTGATGTATCTCAATGCAGAAACACAATCGCGAATACTAAATCGCTTTCACTTTGCTATGAAGGACAACGGCTATCTATTCCTTGGAAAGGCAGAGATGCTGCTGAGCAACTCGGCCTTATTCAATCCAGTGGAATTGAAGTACAGAATTTTCTCGAAAGCGGGAAAAGTAAACCTGCGAGATCGACTTCTTGTGATGGCGCAGTCTGGTGACGGCGATGCTCTCGCGCACCTGAGCCGCCATATGCGCTTGCGTGAGCTGGCATTCGACACTTCACTGGTCGCGCAAATCATAATTGATGGTCAAGGCGTTGTTCACATGGTTAATGGATTAGCACGAAAGACTTTCGACCTGACTGAAAAAGATATTGGAAAGCTTTTGCAAGACTTGGAGATATCTTATCGCCCCGTTGAATTGCGATCATTGATAGACCAGGCAGGCAGAGAGCGGAGAACAGTTCGATTCGAGCGAGCATCATTTTCAAACGGTCCAAACAACGACTTCTTCTTCGACGTACAGATAACGCCGCTCCTGGCTAACGGTGACAAAATATTAGGAACGAGCATCGCGTTTCACGACGTCACGCAGTTCCAGAGGATTACAGAAACCCTCAAGGGTGCCCATGAAGAACTTGAGACCACGAATGAAGAATTGCAATCCACCAATGAAGAACTTGAAACCACAAATGAAGAGCTGCAATCCACCAACGAAGAACTTGAAACCACAAATGAAGAGCTGCAGTCCACCAACGAAGAACTTGAAACCACAAATGAAGAGCTACAATCCACCAACGAAGAATTAGAGACTGCAAATTACGAACTGCGAGTGCTGACGAAAGAAGTGGACAGCTCGAACCTATTCCTCCAGTCAATATTGGCGAGCATGCGCTACGCAGTTGTGGTTCTCGACAAACAGAACAACATCCTGATTTGGAACAAGCGGTGCTCGGATTTATTCGGGCTAAGATCGGAGGAATGCGAAGGAAAGAACTTCCTGGATTTGGATATTGGATTGCCAGTATCTGAATTGAAAGAGCCCATTGAGAAGTTTTTAGAATTGGAAGAAAAATACAAAATTCTCAGTGTGCAAGCACACGACCGCAGAGGCAAGGAAATCCGTGTCGAAATAAGGATGGCCGCACTTAGCTCAGGGAATAAGAAGAGCGGAATTCTTCTGCTTATGGATCAAGAGAATAAAACGGAAACAGACGGGTCAAGAAAGTGAGATAAGATGATCAAAACCGAAAGTCTTCAACAAAAATACGCAGCGAAGAGCATTTGTTATGGATGCGGTCCCGCCAATCCCGACGGACTTCATATAAACAGCTTTCCGGAAGGCGACGGCTTGACCTGCGTATGGGAACCCGAACCAAAATTCCAAGCATTTCCAGGCATGCTTTATGGCGGACTGATTGCAAGCTTGCTGGATTGCCACTGTAACTGGACAGCTTCCTGGCATTTGAAGAATCAAAACGGACTGGACGCGCCACCATGTACAGTGACCGCCGAACTGAACGTAAAATACCTGGCGCCAACGCCGGCGACAGCCCCAATTCGAATAATATCCAAAGTAGTAAAGTCCAAAGAACGAAGTGCCACAGTTGAAGGTGAGCTCTATTCCGGAGATCTTTTATGCGCGACCTGCAGCGCAGTCTTTGTTGCAGTCAAGGAAGGCCATCCTGCATACCACCGCTGGTAACCCCCGCGGCAGACGCAGGCTGAAAGCCTGGTCCGAAGGAAGCTAATGGGAGCGCAGGCTTCCAGCCTGCTCCGAAAGAAGCTAACGTGAGGGCAGGCATCCTGTCTGCTTGTTAAAGCATCTCCAAGAAGCCTATAAACCAAAATCACTGGAACCCCAATAATAGTGAGATCCCGCCCCAAGAGTCAAAATCGCTTCCTGCAGAATGTTGCCCATTTCATGCGACTTCTGAGAGTTCTGCTCATAGAGTTCCGCGTATTCATCATTTGCAGTTTGATAGCATTTCTCACGTCTACTGTCCTTCTCTACACGCTTTATCCGCTTGAAGAATTACCAGCACACCATCACTCACTTCTTGGTGTCGCCTATGACACGGTCCAATTAACCTTCTTCCAATCCCCAATTCCATTCGTTGATGACTGGCGATTGATCCCCGTGTTCTTCGGACTTCCGATCCTGGGATTGCTCGTTATCACAGAAGGCGTTATTCAACTCGGACATCTTCTATTACTAAAGAGAACCTACTCAAGGGAGTGGCAAAACATGTTGGCTGCAAGTTTCGAAAATCACATCGTGGTTGCCGGCATGGGCAACGTAGGATTTAGAACTATGGAACATCTGAAACGCTATGGCGAAAGTGTGGTGTGCATAGAGCGCAATCCTGAGTCGAGCTTTCTACAGGAACTTGAGGAGTACCAGGTTCCAGCAGTTATTGGTGATATCAAGAATCCACATATTCTAGAAAAGGCCAGCATCCGGAAAGCCAAAGCATTCTTGGCCGTGACGGACAACGATTTGGCGAACATTGAAGCTGCGCTAACAGTAAAAGAGCTCGTGCCAAACATTAGAATCGTTATCCGTGTGTTCGATCACAAGTTAGCAGAGAAAGTAGAAAAATCTTTCGGCATAGACGCGGCATTCAGCGCATCGGCTCTATCCGCCCCCGTATTCGCTCAAGCCGCTCTGAGCTCAAATCTGCTGGCTTCATTCGAATTTGGCGGCACTGTTGTTAATGCATTTCAGCTCACCGTCGAGGAGAAGAGCCCGCTGAAAGATATGCAAATCGACAAAGTCAGAGAGAGCTACGAGGTAACAGTACTTATGCATCAAAGGGACAACAATGTGGACTGGAATCCGCCACCATCAATAGTGCTTCAGAAAGGCGATAGATTATTGATCATGACGGACAATAAGAACATCCAACGATTCCTTACTTACTAAATGATGCTGCTGAATTCCTGGCGCACATCATTCTTGAATGCACCGTCGGGAAGGTCCATTATTAACTGTTTGGCCAAAGAGCCAGCCTCCTCTTTTCGCCCGAGCAAAAGCAGCGCTTTCGCCTTGTAGTATTTGATGTGGAGACCTTTAAAATGCAACTCTCCGCATTTATCCAGTGTCGCCAGCGCCGAAGCTCCATCACCTTTTTCGATGTATGCGCGCCCCAAATTCAATTTGGCCAGCGCGTACATCGGATCAACTTCGTTCGCTTTCTTATACTCTTCAATCGCCTCATCAGCCTTGTGTTGTTTCAGCAGTGCGTTGCCTAAATTCGTCCGTATTTCAGCTGAATCCATACCTTCGTTTTCAGCTCTTAACAGGGCATCTCGGTATGATTTCTCCGAGGCAGAATAGTTGCCCATTTCATCATATGTGATACCAGACCAGAAATAGCCATTCGACTCGTGCGGACGCATCAAACAGTATTGTTTGAATCGAGAAATAGCATCTTCATAACGGCGTTGATCGATCAGCCGACGTCCTTCTTTCAAAACATCAGCGGGTCGAGTCACGACCTGCTGCGTTGTCTGCGCTAAGGCGACAGACTCACTGCAAGCCGAAACCAGGATAATGAGAACAGTTGCAACTGCGTTTAGTTGTTTAGTCATTGATGCTGTCACAGCAATTAGGCTAGCTAATTTTATACGATTATTTGAAGGATGGCATGATTTGGGCTGTCGAGCAGCCTGGGACTGGCTTGAAATGGAACTTCGTAAACGTACCTTTCGACTAACGCTTGGAGCGCCATTTGACCTAGAATGACGTAGTCGGAATTCCAAAGGTTGTTATGCAAAAAACTCTTGCCCAAGAAGTCGGACTCTTACCGGACCTCCCGCCTGACTGCAATGTATGTGGAAAGCCAGTTTGCCTCCGGCAGCAACTTATTGGTATGTCCCTTGGTTACATAGATAAAAGTTTCTGCTTGGCTTGCATAGCTACGGACACGCAACGCAGCCGCGAGGAAGTCCTGGAGACTGTCATTCCTTATATAAGGAATCGCGATTGCTTCAATAAGCCGTGGAATCGCTATAAGAACGTCGATTATTGTCCGGACCAACAAGGCTGCGTTCCAAACAGTTGCTTCGAGTTGAATTGCCAGAAACTCCAGAGTACTTAATTAGTCCTACCCTCCTCCAAAATGAGAGCCCGTTCAGAATGGAACACAATTTAGATCTCCGTGGCGTCGCCTGTCCTATGAATTTTGTAAAGACCAGATTATTTCTGGATAAGCTCCCTGCCGGTGACATTCTAAAATTACTCGTCGACGGAGGCGAGCCAGTCGAGAGCGTTTGCGCCAGTCTCAAAGAAGAAGGACACGAAATTGTCTCGTCTGAAGACCAAGGACAGGGTTACTTTCAGGTGACTATTCGCAAAGTATAAAAACCCTTGAATTGACAAAAAAGCCAATATCTAGGACCATACACCGAGTTTCCAATATAAGGCGCAGTTATAAAGGGTTCATATCCCCTGGTCTCGGAAGTCACTTCGAAAGCACCTCGTTCATGCGGAACATTCACAACACGATTGCAACTTTAGCTTTCTTGCTCGCTCTAGGAGCAGGCGGCCAAATTGCATCGGCACAGCTTCCACCGAAGGTCATCCCGAAGACACCGGAAGAACTCCGCGTCGAACTCAAGCAGCTGAGAACAGAATTAGCTCTGCGCCCGCAGGATGCGCAACTTCATTTCAAACTGGCCGAGTGCCTGAAGAACTTGGGACACCTGCCACAAGCCAGCGATGAATACTTCAAAGCCGGCACTCTTGACCCGAGCATGTACGTCGCGTATCACCAGCTCGCCTCGACCTGCCAGAATCCAACTCAATTGGACGAAGCTATCGAGAAGTTGAACAAATTGGCCAATGAAAAGCCAAAAGAACTTTTGCTTCGTGTCGCGCTTTCTGAACTCTATGAAAAGCGCGGAAACTATTACCAGGCTGCACGCACTCTCATTGATCTAAGCTATGCAAATGCGGTTCCAGAGAAGTTCAAGCATAAGGTAACGACGCGCATTCACAACATGCTTGCGCTTTCTAAGTCGCAAAAGAATCAGACTATTGAAGCAGCGACTGCCGTTACGCCAAACTCTGATGAAGAGCTGGATGTTGTGCCGGCCCCGTTACCAACGCCAACGACGAAACGCAGCATTGCACATGCAAGATTGAAAGACAAAAAAGAAATCCGCGGCATGGGTCACACACCGCTTGTGCCTTGAAGATACCCGTTGAGGACTTAGACGGATTTTGAAAAGAAGCTGCCACGCCGAGCTAACATCGAAGGCAAGCACTTTGCTTCTGCTCCTTTGCTGTCTCTGCATGGTGAGCGCTTGTTCAAATCGAATACGCACGAATGATGGTTCATTGGGTAGAGTGCAAGTTGCAGGCGGGAATGCTCCAGCAGCAGGGAACGCTAACAAGGCGGCGCCAGGCGAACCAACCAGCAATGTAAGCGGCGAGAGATTCGACCTCAGCGAAGACGAGCTGGTCAGCAAGGAATCGCTGAGAGCCTGGAGAATTGCGCTTGCACACAGCGAACGGGGAGAAATGCCGGAAGACGAATGGAATAAGATTCGGGCTGCAGACGAAGCGGAGTCGATGAAGATTCTCCTGAATCTCGAGAAGAACCATCCAAAAGCTAGTTACGTGTTGACCATGATGGGACAAGTGAAGCATCACTTCAAGAAAGATGATGAGGCAAGTGAGTATTATGAGCGCGCGATGTTGCAGAACAGAGCGGATCCAATTCTCCTCTTGAAGCTAGCCAATACCAGAATGGCTACGGGAAAGATTCCAAAAGCCATCAAGTTCTATCGCGAGTCTTTGAAAGCCAATCCTGATTTCACCGATGCGAAAATTGGATTGGCAAAGGCGCTCTTAAAGCAGAATCCGAAAGACGATGAAGCACGCTCGCTTTTACGCGAGGTATTAGAAGCTGAGCCAAATAACGAGAAGGCTAAAGAAGCGCTTCCAAGCTCGTAGCGAGCGTCTCTTGCATAAGCAGCGCCTGCGGAATACTGCAAGACCGCGCAAGTAATACCAGATTCGGTGCAGGGCAACGTTACCATCAGGTCAGTCATTCTCATAACCAATCAGCCAGTCTGGGCCATGCTTCGGAGCTGAATGTAAGCAAGACTTAAGGAAGCGTTTTGAACCTTCTAACCTTTTCAAAACAGCTTGAATAGCGGCTTCCAATACCGGTATCAAGAAGAAAACATTCAAGCTTGTTCTTGCGCCGCTTTTACATACTTGTCGTAGAATGTTCTTTATTGAGAGAGAGATTCCGCCGGCCCTTGCTGCGCGGAGAAGACACAGCACTGCAAGCTGATAGCGCCAGATAGTACGAGGTTGATTTCATGACAAGAGAGACAGTGGAAAAGACGGCCCAGCTTAATGCTGTCGAAGAGATTCCAATCGAAGGTTTTGACTTTATCGAGTTTTACGTGGGCAATGCAAAACAAGCCTGCTACTACTACCATAAGGGTTTCGGCTTCGATATCGTCGCATACAAGGGTCTTGAAACCGGCAGTCGCGAAGAAGCATCTTACGTCCTTCGCCAAAAAAGCGTGCAATTGATTTTGACCACAGGTCTGACTCCAAGCTCTGAAATTGGAAAGCATGTTCTCCAACACGGCGACGGAGTGAAGAACATCGGCTTCCGTGTCAAAGATGCGAAGAAGGCTTATGAGACCGCGCTATCGCGCGGAGCTAAGAGCATTTCAGAACCGCAAAGCAGTGAAGACGAAGATGGTACATTCACATCAGCGGCAGTAGCAACGTATGGTGACACGATTCATACATTCGTCGAACGCGCGCACTACAAAGGGGCATTTGCACCGGGATACAAAGCTATCGACAAGAAGGGCGAAAACACTGGGCTGCTGATCGTCGATCATATAGTCGGAAATGTTGAACGCGACAGAATGGAACACTGGGTCGAGTTTTATCAAAAAACGTTCGGCTTCTATGTCTACCAGTATTTCGATGCTAAAGACATCAGCACGCAATATTCTGCACTTGTATCAAAAGTAATGGCTAACAAGTCAGGCTCCATCAAGTTGCCACTTAACGAGCCGGCACCGGCGGCGCGCAAATCACAGATTCAGGAGTACTTAGACTGGTACACGGCCGGCGGTGTTCAGCACATCGCAATTTCGACCGCCGACATCATCAAAACTGTTGGTGAATTGCACAATCGCGGCATCGAATTCTTGACCGTCCCACGCGCATACTACGATACTCTCGAAGAGCGCGTCGGCAAAATCGACGAAGACATCGAAGAGCTGTATAAGCTGGGCATCCTGGTCGACCGTGAGTCAGAAGGCTACTTGCTTCAGATCTTCACAAAACCAGTTGAAGATCGCCCGACCCTCTTCTTCGAAGTAATTCAGCGAAAGGGCGCTAAGGGCTTCGGAAAAGGCAACTTCAAGGCTTTATTCGAGTCCATCGAAAGAGAACAAGAGTCCCGCGGCAACCTCTAAGAAGGACTGCTTCAAGCAGAAAAAGCAGATGGCAAAAGAACTCAAATATCAAAGCGGCTTCGGCAATCAGTTCGAGACCGAAGTTTATGAGGGGACTTTGCCAAAAGGAAGGAATTCGCCGCAAAAGGTTCCGCATGGACTGTTTGCGGAGCAACTGAGCGGTAGCGCTTTCACTGCGGACAGATACAACAACCTGCGAAGCTGGCTCTACCGCATTCGCCCCTCCGTTATGCATGGCGAGTTCAAACCGCTAGCAAACGGAAGGCTTCGAAGCAAGCCATTCACCGAGGAGCCGGCAAGCCCGAATCAGTTGCGTTGGGATCCATTTCCGATTCCGGCTGAACCGACGGATTTTATCGCGGGATTGCTCACCATCGCCGGGAACGGCGGCTATTCAGGAAATAGGGGAAGCGCAGTACACATCTATGCGACCAACAAGGCAATGGATGACCGCTTCTTCTACAACTCTGACGGGGATTTTTTGATCGTACCGGAAAAGGGCGGACTGAGACTGCGCACCGAGTTTGGTATCATTGAAGCAGTCCCGGGAGAGATAGCACTCGTTCCGAGAGGGATACGGTATCAAGCAGATCCGATTGAAGATGCTGCGCGAGGCTATATCTGCGAAAACTTTGGACTTCCTTTCAAGTTGCCTGGACTGGGTCCGATCGGAGCTAACGGCTTAGCTAATCCGCGCGATTTCCTCTACCCAGTTGCAGCTTATGAGGAGCGCACTGGTGCATTCAAGCTGATCAATAAATTTCAAGGCACTTTATTTGAAGCTACATTGAACCATTCTCCGCTGGATGTAGTGGGATGGCATGGTAACTATGCACCATGCAAGTATGACCTG
Source organism: Candidatus Obscuribacterales bacterium (assembly GCA_021732085.1). Taxonomy (GTDB): domain Bacteria; phylum Cyanobacteriota; class Vampirovibrionia; order Obscuribacterales; family Obscuribacteraceae; genus JAIEPM01. The sequence goes on from JAKFVQ010000004.1 coordinate 79,280, forward strand.
AGCTTGTTCAACGTAATCAACACGGTCAGCTTCGACCACCCCGATCCTTCCATTTTTACGGTGCTCACTTCCCCCTCGGAAATCGAAGGAACCGCTAACGTCGACTTTGTGATTTTTCCTCCGCGATGGATGGTTGCAAAAGATACGTTCCGCCCGCCGTATTATCATCGCAACTGCATGAGCGAATACATGGGATTGCTATTCGGCGTCTACGACGCGAAGGAAGAAGGCTTTGTCCCAGGCGGCGGCAGCCTGCACAACCAGATGTCTGCTCATGGACCGGATGCGACCACTTACACAAAAGCAGTTAACGCGGATCTCAAACCCGTTTACCTGCAGGACACATTAGCGTTCATGTTTGAGAGCTCCCTCGTTTACGCACCAACGAGCTTCGCGATGAATGCGCCACAGAGGCAAAAATCCTACCAGGAGTGCTGGAAGGATCTGCCGATCAGCTTTAAAGCTCCGGTCAGCGCGAAGGTGTAATCCATCAAAATCTAAGCGAGATCGCGCTGTCGCTCTTCAACTGGCAAGACAATCTTCACAGGCTCCGCATCCGCAACCGGCTCAGCGTCCAAATGAGGAACTTGCTCAGGCGGCAGCGATAGATATTGCAACAGCCGCTCGGTTGATTTGCGAATGGATGCTGATTCATGCGATAGAAGCGCGGCAAAGAGTTCCGAATTTCCGGGATCAACTAAGTCCTGCTGCCTGAAAAGCAAACACTCATCGCCGCCGGAGAAGCGCTGCCATAAAGCGGGATCCTCGATTAAGCACAGCAGTGTGGTATCGATGAGCCAGCCGGCAAAGTTATCCAAATACGGTCCGAAGTGCTCCGACTTCCGACCAGGATGTTGATAGTTTCTATGCCCCAACTCATTGCTATGCCGCCCGGCCAATTCAGGTACATACATCCCATCATAATCAACAAGATAGAGGCTGTCCTGTTCAACAAGGATATTTCCGTGCTGCAAATCACCATGCGCGATACCATTTTTTCTAAGTTCTCTTAGCATGATCCAAAATTCCGCACGCAAGCGTTCAATCTTCTCGCGCTCAAGCAGATGGGATCTGATGTACGCATCAAGCGGCAGGCCTTTCACCCAATTCATCTTCAGAATTGGAAAGGAGCCACCATTGTGCTTAATACCATCAGTTAGGTAGTTAAAATCAACAGTGTAGGACAGGTCATCGGTAAGAACGAAGCGGCTAATTGCTTTGTACCTTTCATGTTGATCAGTTGGCCGTGCATTGAAGCAGCGAACAGCCCAGTGCTTATCACCATCCGAAAGCTTGAACACACTTGCAAAAGCGCCGCTAGCCACATGAGGCAAGCCCAATGAATTTAGCATCGGAACGCTTTGCTTCAGATCCGGATCAAGAAAACTAATGCTCGGATTCTGAATTGCTTCCGAAAAATCTTGAGGACTCGGCCATACGCCTGCAACACCGGCCATATTTCCATTGCCCTGCTGAAACGAGCGCCACCAGGCTTCTTCAGCCTTGCCTCGCACGCGACCAGTGCCACCGGCTTGAGTTCTACTGCTAGAGAAATTCGCACCCGGAATATGACAGCCTCTGGCTTTAAATTCGGTTTCAATAATCTCCATTAGATAATTGAGCAGCTTGTAGTCATCACTGGTGGTATTATGCATCGCCTGCTCAGGTCCATCCCAGTGATATTCAAGCTTGATTCGATTGTTTGGTAGCGTGCTGACCTTACAGGTGAGAGTGCCCTTGGCGAAAAGGCTATAGCGCGCATCGATAGAGATGACCCAACTGCGGGCACTGGGGTAGCTTTGCACATTCCCCCTGAAGCGTACTGGAGATGCATCCTGCAAAAGCGTCCACGAGCTGACAGTCATGTTACTGGCCGGTTGCATCCATCGAACGACGATATCATCAGCAATTTGAGGCGAGCCGGCATTATAGGTAACTAGACGCACTTGGCGCCTGACACTTTGCGCCGTGAAAATCCTCAGGCCAACAGCAACAAATGCTGCAATCCCGAGAGCGGGAAGTAGGTAAGCTATCTGCTCGGAAAAGTTTTCGTAAAGTACTTGGAAAAGCCTGCCGACTACACAGATTCCGAGAAGGGCAACAATAGTTGCTATGCCGCGGCGTACTGCGTTTTGTGGACTATGCCGAGCCATTAGTTAGCTGGCCTCGATAAGCATGAGCAGATCAAACGCAGCAAGAATTCACTTTTTCGGGGCTGGCTAGGACGACTCGGCATAGAACCCATTGTCCCCTATATTTAGAGAACAAAGAAGCTTTGCTTAGCTCAGAATCGTTTTGAGTTTTGAGTGTTACTCAGCGGTATGAATGTTGACTGGAGTCGTAGAGCATGGCGGCAACCCGCGATATTTCATGCCGGCGCTCCTCGAGCCTGCGCCATAGAACCCACCACTGCCCCATTGTCCGCAGGCTGCGCGATTGTGGCGACCCTGGATGGCCATCAAGCCTTGTTCGGCGGTCTGATCCATCATCAAGGGCGCATTCAGGAAACGGTCAGCCATATTTCCCTGGAAAGTTTGACCCAGCTTGGCATTGGCGTTACCCAGAGCCGGCAGATTTAATGCGTCCTGCCAGGTAGTGTCAGTTGTGTAACCATAGAGACCGGTGGCGCCGGAGCTCTGCATGGCGTTGGCTGGAGCCGTGCCCGAGCCTCCCATGGCTTGATTGCCCAGAGCGGCGGAATACTCAGCGTCGGAGGCGAACTCAGCGGCAAAAACGCCCGGAATGCAGATACAGCCAAGGGCTATGGACATAGTAATGTGAACTAGCTTTTTCATAGTAAATACCCCTGGTACTCCTACTTGGGTTATACCCAAAATAGACCTTATTTCTGAAAATGATGTGAAAACGGGTTCCGACCGCCGAAATTCTAAGAAATGGCGCAAACACCTACTAACGCTATGATTCTAGCCATCCAGCGCCCGCTTGACAAGTTAATTCTGGGGCGAGCCCCCACCCCAAGGTCCCCGCCGAGGATTTGGCAACTGAATTGGGCATAATTGCTATAGCTCTGGAGCCTGCATGAAAAAACTTACGATAGCTCTTGCCTTGATCGCTTTATGCGTCGTCCCAGTCTTAGGAGGCACGGACGAGAAAGGCATAATGGTTAGCGTGAAGCGGGATAATGGAACTGACAGCACGTACTACAGTCACAGCTCGATTGGTGACGCTGACATAACTCGCGCCGCAGCAAAATGCCGTACCGCGATCGAAGCAGCAATCGAGCGTACTAAACGAACACGACAGAGCAGCACTATTATCATAACGATTGAAGAAACGCCGCGGCCGAAGCCCGGAGCGATGATTAGCAAAGTTAAGTCTCTGACCCCAGAAGATGTACTTAAATTCAAAGCTGCACAAATTCTTGCTCCGGTAAAGGTGAATGATTTGGATCGTACCACCATGGCCGTCTAGTCCCTGATAGATAAATCAGTTCTGTAAATACTTTCGTAGTCCTTCGATGTATGCGCCGAAGTCTGGACCCTTGTCGTTGTGATCTGATTGAGGAAGAAGCAAAAGTTGTTTGGGCTCGCTTGCATCGCGAAAGTTATCGACAGCTTCTGAGGAAGGGATCAAAACATCTTTCTCGCCGTGGATTATGAGAAGGGGCGGATGTGCTGCCATGATTGTGCTGCGATTATCGAAAGCTGGATTTGGTGCCAAGAAATCCGGATAAACATAGAAGTACGAGACCTTCTTCCTGGCAATCCGCATAAGCGAGGTGAAAGTGGAATCAAGAATTATTCCTTTCACTTTGTGCTTCGCAAGTAGATAACAGGAAGGTCCTCCGCCAATCGATTCGCCATAAAGAACTATTCGCGATGGATCAATCTTTTTGTTATGCAGCAAGTAATCCATTGCAGCATCTGCGTCTTCGGTAAGTCCGTGCAAACTTTTCACCCCGGAGCTTTTTCCATATTGGCGGTAATCATAAATGAACACCGATGCACCAGCATCCATAATGGCCTTCATCAGATGCACGCGGTTGCTGAGATTGCCGCCGTTCCCATGGCTGAACAGCACGACGGGAGCGTTGGCGTCCGGATTTTGGACGAACCAACCATTAAGCCTGTCGCCGTGTTTATTTGTGAAATAGACATCCTCACGCGTAACACCGCCGACGGTGTCATACGAGAACTCAGGTCCGGCCGGAAGTGGGAATAAAATGAAGTCCCCATTAAAGGCGGTGAGAACTGGCGGACAAAAGAAAATGTATGTGCCTAAGGCAACAATGCCGGTGGCAATCAGTGCGCTTTTCAGCATCAACTTCAAGAAATACTTTATTTTTTGAGTAACTGTAGCCTGGGTGGGCGATTCATTGCCGACATCCGAGCAAGCATGGGCATCGGCAGATTCGGAATTTGCGTCGCGTGAAACCGAAGCGTCGGATTTCTCAGCCATAAAACGATTAACCCACAAAAGCGAACTGCAACAAAATCCTACGCCTGATCCTAAATCAGTATCCCGAAATTGTCCAGAATTCCAAATGGACGCGCCGAAACAATCTCGCCATTTGCCTAGCTATTTTTCGAAAGTTGCGAAATTATTTCCTGCTCGCGATCTGCTTCTGCTTGTTTTGATTGTTTTTGAAATACGGCGAGCAGACCGCGATGAGCATCTATCGATGTTGGATAAAGCTCCGTAGCTTTTTGGAAATTCGTTTCGGCATCTTTCAGTTTTCCAAGCGAGAGATTTGTTTCACCCAAAACTAGATACGCCGGAACGCAATACGGATTCACTTCCAATGCTTTCTGCGCTGACTGCTGGGATTCCGGGACCTTTTTGTCTTGAAGTTGTAGCTTGGCGAGCTGAACATGCGCGTCAAAATTCTTAGGATCCTTTTCGACAGACATTTGCAGTGCATTAATTGCGCCGTGCAGATCATTGTCCGCTAAAAGTACACGAGAAAGCTCGAGATAGGAATCCGACAAAAGCTCGTGATCTGATTTGGCATCCTCAATTGCTTTGCGCACTAACTCCTGTGCTTCCTTCATGCGATTCTCTGAAGCCCAGGCCCGAGCCAAGATCAAGGGATGCTTAGCTTTCAATTCAGCTTCTGGAAATTTCTTGATTTCGACCAGCGCCTCATTATTCTTCCCTAAACGATAGAGCGTGTCGCTGAGATCGGGCAACTTCGATAATTGGCTCGACGCATCGAGTTTGGCGAAGGCAGCAAGGAGATTCTTCATCGACTCGGCATTTCTGTCTCTCAACGCTTTGCCTTGTGCCAACATGAATTCATCAGACAGTTTCTGCTTAGGATCTTTGTCCGTTGCAACGACTTCTTCCAACGGGACAATGGCGTCGCGGTAACGCCCTTCTTCAAGAAGCACCAGTGATAAGGAGCGCATGATGTCGAAAGGATTTACGTTCGTCACAGCTCCTGTCGACTGACCCAATTGTTGCAAGGCCAATCCGGTAGTGAACGCTGTTTCAGCTTGCATGTAATCGCCATTATTGGCGTAAGAAAAACCAAGCGAGACAAGGTCTTCGACAGAGCCTGGGTTTATGTTCAATGCGCGAATGTAAGACTTCGCAGCAGCTGAATAATTTTTTCTATCCAGTTCGATTCTTGCGATTGCACGATGCGAGCGAGGATCTTTTTGATCCAAATTGGCGGCTTCCTTCAGCTGCTCGATGGCCTCGTCCGTTTTACCGGCGATTCGCAGCTCGTCGGCAAGAGCTAAGCGCAAACCTGACACCTTAGGTTGAGCTTCGATTTGGCGTTTGAATTCGACGATCAACTCGTCAGTGCGATTTTCCTTTTTGAGAAGTTGAATAACTTTTTGGTGCGCAATGCTATTTGCGGGCGATAACTTTAACGCCTCTTTCAATGCTTCAATGGCTGGCGAACTTTCTCGGTGCAATTCATAAAGTGTAGCCAACTCAATCAATTCAAATGGCTTATCTTTGCTCAACTCGACTGCTTTCTTTTGCTCGACAATCGCGTCCGAAAGTTTGCCTTGATACTTATAGATATTTGCCATGCTGCGATAAAGGCGAGGCTCATCTTTCGACAAAGCAACAGCCTTATTCAACTGCTCAAGGGATTCGATCAACCGCCATTGCTGCGTGTAAATCTGCGAAAGACGATAGTAGTTGTTTGCATCTTTTGGATAAAGTTTTATAGCCTCATTGGCTGTGGCAATGGCGCCATCAAAATCATTTTTTGCCAGGCGCAAATCTACCAGCAGATCGCGCACATCTTTGAATGATGGCTCAGCAGCTAGCGCATGCTCATAGGCTCGCTCTGCTAAGTTTGGATTCTTCAACGACTTCTCTTGTATGAATCCTAAAGTGCGGAAGCCCCACGCGAAATCAGGACGCATTCCGACCGTTTTCTCGCAATATTCTGCGGCTCTCGCGGGATTACCCTTTTTAAGAGCGACACAAGCCTTGCCGAAATTCAGCAGGAGATCACCGCCACCAGATTCGGTGCACTTGTCGAGAGCCTTTTCGGCCTCATCCAACTTTCCTTGGCTGGTCAAATCTATCGCATTGACGATTACAGCCGCATTGGGATCATTGACATCAGCGGGCATGGACTTAACTTTCTTGGCAAACTCTCGGAGCTCATTATGCTTGCCGAGATAAAGCAAAGCAAAAGACATCCATGCTTGGTTGCGACCGGCAGCAGTATCCGACGCACTGATCTCTTCCAAGCGTTTGAGGGCCTCAGCGAAATTACCGCGATTGATATAGGGACGAACCGATGAGTTTAAGCCATCTTCCACCATTTCCGATTTAACCTTGGCTGCGTAGCAGGCTTGCGTCCCAGTTACAGACCCCAATATTGAATAGCTTAGATTTATCGGTAGCACACCAGATATGGTGCATGTAATCGCAATGAGCAAAGAAGCTTGAAAGTTTTTGTGCAGGTTCATGATTGCCTTTTGATCCCCAATGAGCCTGTAAGAACGGCTGATATCCGCTCTATAGTAGCAGGAAACGGGCGCAGCGGCTCTAGGCTGACGCTGGAGTTATGAAAGTACAAAGCACGAACCGCTTCCAGATCCCGCTGAGAAGCCAAATTGGCGCGCTCGGCCAACTCACACTATCTATCGATAACAACGTGCAGATCCGACGATGTAATTGAATCCACGAAAGGCGCCCGGTCGTCAAGCGACAGCATCCGACTTAAGCCTTCTCTGACGCAACCTTTTCAGTGGGCGTGAAAACGGAGAGCTGCATGACTTCATCAATCGGGATAGTGCGCATCTTTGGACCATCGAGAATTTTGGATGCAGCACTGCGCTTTTCCATCTGATTCATTAGATAGTGAGCCCGGTCAATTATCTGCCCAGGCAGCCCGGCCATACTGGCAACGTGAATCCCAAAAGAACGACTTGCGCCGCCCGAAACAACTTTATGGAGAAACTCGACGCGGCCTTCGTATTCGGCGACCTGCACCTGGAAGTTCGAAATCTGACTCCAATAAGTCGATAATGCATTCAGTTCATGATAGTGAGTGGCGAAAATCGTGCGAGCCCTTACGCAGTTTGCCAGGAATTCGGATACAGACCAGGCGATTGCAACACCGTCATAGGTGCTAGTGCCACGTCCAACTTCATCAAGCAGGATAAGTGAGCGCTCGCTGGCGCACAAGCAGCATTGCGTTGTCTCGCTCATCTCGACCAAAAATGTCGATTGACCTTGAGTCAAATCATCAACGGCACCAATACGGGTAAAAATCCTGTCGACTAGTCCAATTCTTGCTTTAGCTGCTGGCACAAAGCTTCCCATTTGAGCAAGCACAACAATCTGAGCAACCTGACGCAAGAGACTGGACTTACCGGCCATGTTCGGACCGGTAAGAATGATCATCTGATCTTTTTCCGAATTGCCATAAAGGCGGGTATCATTGGCGACGAAAACACCCATGGGAAGCAGCTTCTCAATGACAGGGTGGCGTCCCTCTTCAATTTCCAGGTCGCAGCTTGCGTCAACTTCCGGTCGTGTGTAGCGATTTTCGCAAGCGACTGTTGCCAAAGATAAAAGCACGTCCAATGTCGCAATGTCCATAGCAAGCTGCTTAAGCTCGACGCCGAACTTGCCGAACTCACCGCGAATTTGGAGGAACAGTTTGTATTCCAAATCAGACTGATTTTTCTCAGCGTTGAGTATTTTCGATTCGTACTCCTTCAATTCAGGAGTTATGTAGCGCTCAGCATTAGTCAGAGTTTGCTTGCGAATATAGTTATCGGGAACGAGATCTTTGTTTGCGTGAGTAACTTCAATGAAGTAGCCAAAATTACTGTTGTAGGCAACTTTCAGTGATCTTATCTGGGTTCTCTCAGTCTCCGATTTTTGGAAGGCTTCTACCCAATCTTTGCCACCGCCCAACAGTGAGCGCACTTCGTCCAACTCTTTGTAGTAGCCATCTTTAAAGATTCCACCGAGCGTAATTTCTCTTGGCGTATTTTCGCTGATCGCAGCTTCAATACTACGTCCCAGCTCTTCCAAACTTCCTGGGCTCTGCGATAGCACAGTCAAATATGAACTGCGTGCATTGCTAAGCTCTTCCTTTATGAAAGGAAGTTTGGAAAGCGAACTTGCGATCGCCAGTAGCTCGCGCGGTCCAATATTTCCAGAACCGAGCTTGACCGCCAGGCGCTCCAAATCGGATAAGTCGCTGAGCGCAGCTTCCAAACGACGGCGCCGTCCGCTGTCTTCCATCAACTCTGTGACCGCATCGAGGCGTTGGTTGATCGCGCTTACAGAAAGTAATGGCTTCACAAGCCAATTGCGCAGCAAGCGAGATCCCATGCCGGTTTGAGTCTTGTCAATAGTCCAAAGCAGGCTGCCCTGGAAAGAACGGTCTCGGCTGGTTTCAGTCAGCTCGAGATTGCGGCGCGAATTCTCATCAATAACCAGATAATCATCAGCTGAGTACGTCACGATCCCCGAGAAGCGAGGCATCAAAACAGCCTGAGTTTTCTCCAAATATTCGAGCACGGCACCGGCAGCCCCAATAGCAAGCGGCATCTCATGGCAGCCAAAGCCTTCCAGGGTTGTGACTCCAAAATTTTGCATTATGCGGCGCTTGCTTGGCTCAAGCTGGAAAAACATCGAAGGACGCCCGGTGACGCGATAGCGCTCCGACACCACGCGCGGTGCATCCAATTCTTCGACCGGAATACCATGTGCGTTGCGGACAGTCTTTTTGGAAACCAAAATCTCTCTCGGCGATAAGCGACCAAGTTCCAATAAAAGTTTTTCTTCATTGACTTGGGTGACCAAAAACTCACCGCAGGATGCATCGACCGCGGCAAGCCCCCAAAGTACCTTTTCAGGAGAGCTAGCATTGCTCAGCTTGCAAATGGCAACTAAGTAATTATTCTCACGTGCAGGCAGTAAATTAGATTCCAGCACCGTGCCTGGTGTGATGATTCTCACCACTTGTCTTTGGACTGGACCCTTGCTTGCGCCAACAATTCCAACTTGTTCAGCAATGGCGACGCTATATCCCTTAGAGATCAACTTGGCAATATAGCTTTCGTAGGCTTTCACGGGAACACCTGCCATTGGCATGCGTCCACCCGGATATGTCGGTTCAGGCCGACCGGTCAACGTGATGTCGAGCTCTCGAGCGCCGACATGAGCATCTTCGTCGAATAGCTCATAAAAGTCACCGCATCGGAAAAACAATAGGGCATCGGGATTTTGAGATTTCAGTTCCCAAAATTGTTGCATCATTGGCGACAATTCCGGATTTGCAGCCTTCGTCCCTTCCAGCTCTTCAGTCTTTATGCCTGTCATCGCGTTTCTCCACAAATGCTACGATGAGAGCCAGCGGCGTATAGCTGCTGTATATGCGCCTTTTGCGGCTCGTCAACAGCAATAATAGCCAAGCTGAAAGGCAATGCGTATGAGCATCTGGTAATATGATCAGTCAGGCAATGCATTAAAGCTCGACAGCATTCAAGCAAGAAAATGCATTCAATTTAAGTAATTTAGAAATTACCGAGCCACTCCCTAAAGCGAAGATGAGCCAGCATTTTATGATTTCAAAGAACCGTATGTTTTGCGCCTTAGTTGCGACCAGTTTGTCTTTCTGTTTCGTTTTGCCAGCTGTTCAACAAGCTGCAAGTGCAGCTCCGGCAGCAAAGAAAAATACGAAAACGGAAAAACCGGCAGCCAAACCAGCCGATGCTGATAAAGATGGCAAGGCTGATAAAGATGCCGATAAGGAAAAGGCTGGCGATAAGACAGCGGACAAAGACAAAGCCGGCGACAAGAAAGAGCCACCCAAGCCAGAAGTAGTAATCGAGAATGTAGTCCCCGTCAAAGCTGATGAGCTAGTCGATAAACCACATGATTTCTTGGGCAAGAACGTCAAGTTCAACGCCGCATTCTTTGCGTTCAGCAATCTGGCGCTTGATTATAAGCCTGCATTTCGGTCGAGCAAAACACATATATCGTTCTTAGTTTCCAAAGCGAAGAAACAGATTCCAATATCAGAGCTCAAGCTAGCAATGATGATTCCTAAAGAGAAGGATCCTGATACCACATTGCTAGCCAATCTAAAAGAAGGCGATTCCGTTGAGATCACCGGGAAAGTTTTCAGCTCAGCCCTTGACGATCCATGGGTCGAAGTTCTGAAAATCAAGAAGCTAGGCGGAGATGACAAGAAGGTAGATGTCACCGCAAAAGCGAAAACAGGTGAATCAAAGGGGAGCTCCGATAAGATAAATGACACAAAGTCCGGCGATTCAAAATCCGACAAAAATAACGACGGCAAGCCAGACGGCGATTCTAAAGCACCTGCTAAGAACTAAATCTTCTTCATCAAGGTGAATGACAGGAATCCACATTCAGTGGATAATTCTGCTGTGTACGCAAAGGGGTTGTGAAGGAGACAACGATGTCAGACGGAGAAATTCAGGCGCTCCTATCTTCGTTAAATGGGAAACACGGCATACTCGGATGTTTGCTGGTTGGCGGCGACGGTTCCGTAGTATCGAGCAGCCTCCCCGAAAACATTGATGTTTCCACGCTCGGCGCACTCAGCGCCACGCTCTTCTCAAACAACGACGTATCACTGCAGCGCATGAATCGCGGCAACTTGAGTCAAATGACACTCCTGACAGATCAAGGCATTTTGCACTTCTGCCAGGTAGACGGTCACTTCCTGATCGTTCTGACCGCAAAGGGTCAGCGTATCAACCTGGAAGGATTGATTCGTTCGGTCGAAGAGCAAGTTAGCAGCTTGAAACCAAAACTAGGCTAAAGCTTTAAATTCTAAAAACAGTGGCGGTCTTCCGAGAAGCGAAGACCCGGCCTGAGTGCATGCAAAACTCAGTTGGGAGAAATTTCTCTCTCCTTTGCTTCGACAACAAATAAATTGTAATAAAGTGACGTGGAAACACCGAGCTGGAATTTGTTGTTAAAGATAGGGGCTAGCTTGCTAACAGCATTTGATTTCTCGGGCACTTTATTCTATTGCTGCGCCGCGAAAACACCTCATCAATGAGGTGAGAAAGTGACCTAAGTCTAGAATTAGCGAGAAGGTCTGCTAGTAGTTTTGTCACCCTTAGATCATGTACGCTTTTCCTCACCATGACAACACCAACGCAGCCGAACTCATTTCCCCGTCTTTGTTGTGTTTCCGGAGAAATGGAACGAGTTTAGCGGGGTTGCCATGGTGAGGAAATCCTCCAAAAATCAACGGGCTGCAAAAGAGCATCCAACGATCTGCGATATTTAGGCTCAGAGATCGAACGCTTGGGGAATGAGCAGCGCGATTTGCAGAAAATTTTCTCTATGGCTAAGGTTCAGACTCGTAGTTCACCCAGCAGCAAACTTTTTCGTACTGATTAACAAAGTTCGGAAGCGGCTTAGAGTTAGAAGCGCGCTCCTCAAAGCGCACCCTCGCTTAAACACCGTAGCGGCGCTGGCGATTCGAAAACTCTTTTATCGCTTTATCGAACTCTTGCTCGTTGAATTCCGGCCACATTGTATTGGTGACATACAGTTCCGTATAAGCAGCCTGCCAGAGCAGGTAGTTAGAAAGGCGCATCTCGCCGCCTGTTCGAATAATAAGATCGGGATCGGGCAAATCCTTCGTATAAAGATGCTCTGACACCATATCCGGTGTTATCTCGGAAGCCTTGATCTCCCCGTTGGACACTTTCTCAGCAATCGTTTTAAACGCTTCAGTAATTTCGACGCGCGAACCATAGTTCAGCGCAACCTGCATGTTCAAGCCAGTATTCTTACCTGTCACCGCAACTGCACTTGCAAATCGTTCTTGCAGATTCGCAGGCATCTCATCAAGCTTTCCAATAAAACGCAAGCGAACATTTGCCCGGTGAAGCTCTTGCAACTCGTCGGTCAGCACGCGCGCAAAAAGCTCAAACAAATAATCGACTTCATCTTGATCGCGCTGCCAATTTTCGCTGGAGAACGCATAGACTGTTAGATACTCCAGTCCTCTTTTGGCGGCATATTTCACCAATCTCTTTAGAGTTTGGACGCCTTCTTTGTGTCCCCAGAGTCGAGGAACATGCTTTCGATCAGCCCAGCGGCGGTTGCCGTCCATGATGATGGCAACGTGCCTTAGCGGCAGTGGCTCCTGCACGGCGTCACTTTGTTTGACCTTCAGCTTTGTCGAGCTTTTTTCGCTCGATTTGTTCGACTGCTTAATCAACTCTAGCAAGCGACCTATACGTGACGATAACAAATCTTGGGGGCCATTGTAGCCCTCATCCCGTCCGAGGATCTTTCAAAATTACCCAGAATATGGAAGAATTCAAAAAAGTATAAGTTGCCATTATGAAGTCTTGTTCAGCCAGAGCGATCAAAAGTCCCCATGGTAATCCTGCGTCCAACATATTTGATCAACGGCGATGTCACCGACATTGATCTTGAACAGCTTAAGAATGACGGCATCCGCGGTCTAATTTTTGACCTGGATAGCACCTTGCTAGCGCCACATTCGGGAAAAATTACGCCTGAAGTGGCGGAATGGCTGAGACAGGCTCGCGAAATGTTTGAAGTTGCAATTGTGAGCAACAATAAACGCGCTAAATATATTGAGCAAGTTCGCGAGCTTTTACAAATGCCGATCATCGGCCATGCCGCCAAGCCCAGGCGCTGGGCATTTTTCGAGATTCTCAAGGGGTTCAATAATATTGAACCGTCCCAAGTAGCCGTAATCGGTGACAGGCCGCTAACCGATGTCCTGGGCGGGCAAAGAGCTGGGATGAAGACGGTTCTGGTCTGGCCCTTGAAATCTATGTCGGAACCCAACTGGGTTACCATGATGAGAAAGATCGAGCGTTACGTCATCAAGACATAGGTTAATATATAGCCTGACAAGTTACTATTGGGCTTGCCACAGCTGCAATTTCGCTGAATGACCTAGTTGCAAAGTTTTCTGGATGCAAGGGATGCCAAGCGCGCGGGTATTTATTCAAACATCATTGCTCGTTTCACTTTGTGCGGCGTATCCAGCACAAGGGCAATCTCAGAATGAGACAAAATCAAATGCGCCTGCAGCTGGTAAATCGTTTTCAACTCTTTCAAGTTCGAAAAAACGCATAGCGGTTGTCGGATTGCCAGCTGTTGCGCCAAAGGCAATCACACCGCAAGTACGCCCAAGAGCGAACAGCAACGACATTGCCAGCGCAACTAAAAAAGCCGCCAGCAAATCATATCCAAGCACTTCGTTGGAGCGCGGGTATTATCTCAAACAACAAGGGCAACTAAAAGCTGCGCTTTTGGAATTCATAAAATCCGCACATGAGAATCCTCGTGAGGTCCGTGCATTCTACGAACAAGCTCAGATTTTCAAACAACAGGGAAATACAAAGCTAGCAAAATCCGCGCTGGAACAAGCATTAGCCATAGCGCCTAAATACACGGAAGCTCGCACGATGTTGGTGCAAACACACCTTGAGAGCGGCAATCTCATTGGTGTCGCTAACGAAGTTGGAAAGCTATTCAATCTCGGACAAGAAAGACCGAAGAGAGAGGCGCCCAGCTATTTAGCATATCAAGGCGCTCCCTCTGCAGCTATCCAAATAGCAAAAGGAAATTTCCCAAAAGCTAATGCTGGATCCCCTTTCTTGAGCGTGGGAACAACGTCATCAGAGCATTCCAATATCACAACAAGTCCGAATGTTGAAGACAAATCAACGCAAGAGAGCGCAGCAAAGCCAGATGAAACCTCGGTTTGGCTAAACTCGGCAATTAAGAATAACGCTCAACCGGAGCCACAGACAGAAGCGCCACCAGCCACCGAATCCGATACCACGACAGCGAACACGCAGAATACTGGCGCAGAGAAATCAACAAACGATATCCTCGCTTCCCTCGGCGTTAAGACCTCCTCAAGCGCCCCCTCAAGCTCAAGCGCAACAGCGCAGCCTAGTCCCACTGGAACAAGTGCAACTACTCAAACAACGTCTACTGAAACCGGGATTTTTGGCCGCATGCGAGCACGGACCGGACAAGCCATCAGCTCAGTGCAAAGAATCTCCAAATCTAACATTGAGAGTGTAAAAAAGATTTCCCATGTGCCGCACGTGCCCGTTCCGCGTGTCGCCGTGCCACATGTAGCAGTACCTCAATGGGTGAAAGATGTTCGCAGCCATATTCCTTTTATGCCAGCAGCTCAAGAAGAGCAACCGCAAGCCGTTGCAGAGGAGCCGAAAGAAGGACTGAAAGAGCAAGCTGCTTCTCTGATGAGCTGGGTCAAGGATCGAATTCCAATTCAAACCAAGGAAAAAGAAAACCGCCAGCTTGCGGAAAAAATGAAAGCAGCCATGGGGCAAACAACTAAGAATCCTGCTTTACCGCCGGAAGTTGCAAAAGCTATCGAAGCAAAGCTTGGAATTCACAAAACGCCAGAGCAAGCAACAAAATCCAAAGAAGGCGAAAAAGCCCCGCTCTACTCTCCGGAAATGCAAAAGGCGATCGAGGCGAAGCTGGCACAGGCGCGAGCGGCTGATTCATCCGCAAAAGCGACTGAGACGAATTCGGCAAAAACGGATCCAGCAGCAAAGGTTGATGCAGAAGCCAACACAATCAGCAAGCAAACCGACGAGCAAAAGCAGAAAAATGACGAGCAAAAGCTGCAGCTTGTTGAACTGGCACCGCAAGAAGCAGGTCAGCACACCTTCAGTTCATCAGAACACGCAAACAAAGATTCCCATACAGATTCACAAGACATCTCATCTGTATTTGCCGATACTGTCCTGGAATGCACTAAGGACTCGTTTACTACAGCAGCCTCATCGCCATCCACGGACTCCGGCACTACAGCTGAGAAAACGGAAGTGGATAGTGTGAAACAAGTATTGGCTTCTTTGGGCGTAAAATCAGATGCGCAAGAAGAGTCGGCAAGTAATTTAACAGATCCGCGATCTTCAAAGCCGGCCTACGGATTGTTGGGAAATACAGCGCTCAAGCATATAGGCACCTTGCCATTGCCTGAATCCAAGCCACGCCCGTCCTTTATGGATTCAATTTGGAAACAAGCAGGCAGTACTTTTGCCCACTTGGTGCCGAAGATTGATTGGAAATTACCATCAATTGATACGTCCGCGCTGCTAAACAGCAAAGCAGCACCGACACCGGAAATGATTGCAGCAGCGACTGATCCAGCTGCCGAGGTGCGCAACGCAAGTCCGCAAACTCACAAGCAGCCGAGCGAACTGTCAAACAGCTCGGCGCCACCGACCCCGGTGCCCCTCGACATTAGCCGTATATTGAACAAATTAGGTCCGGCGCCACAACCGATTGCCATGAATCCTGCTATTGCACCGCCTCTGTCAGCGTCCATACCGATTGCCGCGCCGATAAACATCAACCAATATATTCCGATACCTAAACCACAAGAAGCGCCGGTGCAAAATTTCGCATCGTTGCCTCAGATGACACCCCAGGGACTGGGTCCCAGCAAAGCTACAGGCTTAGGTCCACAGACGGCTCCGCATAGCTCGCCGACTGCAGGAAATATGATGCTACCGCCCATGGTGCAACAGGTTTGGGATCAAGCACAGCCTCTCTTACAGCCCGCGATGAAGGCTGCAAATACAATTGCACAGACATTTGCGCCAGACCCGCTTTCCATCCCCATGCAGGACGCATCGATAACAGCCCCTGTCGATATGAAATCGTCTGCTGTCGCTATGAATAATGCGCCGGCTCCAATAGGCGCAGACATGAAACAGTATTTCGACAATCAAATGGTTCCGACCATGCCACCACAAACAGCATCGGACACGGAAACAAGTCAATTCAACTCGGGACTGACCAAAACTGGTGGTCGAGAGCTCGTCACTGCAGCACGGGCCAAGAACGGCGCCTTCACTTTTATGAAACCGGTAATGGATAGCGACAGTTCATTCCTCCTCGGCGCAAATCAAGTCCGCACTATTGCCCCTATTCCCGCAAAAGCTCCGCCTAAGCCAGCGCCACCGCCGCCTGAGGACGCTATCACAAAGCGAATGCGTTATCTCATGGAGAATGGGACTTCCAATTTAAGACAAGGGGAAGCATTCATGTTCTCCGAGGAAACTGGCGAAGGCATCCTTTTCTTGCCGGGTCGAACGGAACGCCGCAAGCTTACAGCAGGCAAGGATGCAGAACTGGTTCTGCGGGAACGCCGCCCTGACATTGCGCAGCCTAAAGATTTGCAATACAGCTTGAACCTGCTCGGAAAGCTGATGGGTAATCAACAAGCACAACAACAACAGCAGCAACAACCAGCTATTAACGGACCAAGCCTCGATCAACTAATGAATCAGGTAAATGAAGGTCAGCGTTCGGTTTGGGGCTGGATGAAAAACACATTCAAAATGTAAGTGATCAGTTCTCATCCAAGCGCGAGAGAAACCATTTATTGAATGCCTTGGGCTGACTGTCCATGCAATTATGTCCTGCAAGTTCAATCACCTGCAGGGTACTTCCAGGCAACAACGAATGCATGGTTTTGACATGATTCCAGGGAGCGACTGGGTCTAAGCGGCCAACTGCAAAATGCACCGGGCAAGAGACTTTCGGCAGGTTCTCGACATAATTTAGAGCTGCAAAATTTTCAGCTATCTGACTAAGGCTGAAGTGGTTAGTCTCAAGCAAGACCCGTTCGCGCCAGGCAAGACTCTTGTGAAAAGCAGTTCCTCTAAGAGCCTGATATGGGCTGCCCAGGAGAATTTGAAAGGCTGCAACGGTAAGCTGTGGTACCCGACCAGGCATAGAGACCGCTAGAATTTGCTTGAATAATTCAGGGCGCTGCGCCGCCAGCTCCACAGATATAATTGCGCCGAGGGAATGTCCGGCAAACGTTACCGGATACTCGATATCGTGCTCCTCCAGCGTTTCCAAAATGTCATTTATATGAACATCTATATTGGTGCTCTCGCCGGGCTCAGCGCTATCTCCATGCCCACGCAAGTCCGGCAGCAGACAATGCCATCCTCGATCAACCAATAATTTGATTTGAGGATTCCACATCTCGGCACGCGCACCAGTGCCATGAATCAGAATGACGGTTCCTTTTCCGTCCTTCTTTTGGCCAAACTCCTTGTGGGCAAGCTTCATTGGGTAATCATTTCAATGGGCAACCAAAAGCTATCTTAACCCAGCTGGCATCTTGCAGACGCTTTTGTGTTCACTTAATGAAGTCAGCTGTCGGCGCAATTAAACTCGCATGATATTCTATGCGATGTTCTCTACTAAGAATTCGATAAATGCTAAACACACAACAAGTTATTCTGACTCTGCTTACAAGCCTGTGCGCGGCTAGCTTTTCCACTTCAACGGCGTTGGCTGATGATGGCGGAATCTCCTTCGGGGGGAATCCAACTCTTCTGACTGGACATAAGTCAGTTTCAATGAAGAGTGAAGTGATCAAGATGGAAATACACAAAGAGTCGATTAAAGTGGATTGCCTATTTGTGTTCCATAACGACGGACCCGATGCCACAGTGCGAATGGGCTTCCCCGACCGAGGCGAAGGCGCCCAAATACCTTATGAAGGCGAACCGCTGCCAACAAAAAATTTGAAGGCTACTTTCACCAGTTACGATTCCTGGGTGGATGGCAAGAAAGTTCCTACGAAGCTCATTCCAACTGATGACCGCAGCATCTTCTGGCACACAAAAACAGTAAATTTCAAGGCAAATAAGGACTGCGTCATTCGAGATGTTTACACGCTGCCACCGGGACAACAAGTCACCACGGATAATGGCATGTACTATCAAACTTATTACATATTGCACACAGCAGCATCATGGAAGGGCGCAATTGGTGACGCAAAGATCGAAGTTACTTTCGCCCCTGATTCAGTAAAGCCACCACTCGTGCTGAAGGATAGAAAGCAACTGAAGGATCAAGATCTGGATCACGTAGGCTGGCCAAAGCAACCGGCAGGAGTAGTGTTTTACGAAGCACCTTGCGTGCCGACGGTTAAGGGTTCAACGATAACGTTTGTCAAATCCAACTTACGCCCGACAAAGAAGGATGACATCCACCTCTTCTACGGCTACAGAACTCTGCCACCACTTATAATACCGGGACAAAACGTTCCGCCGCCAAATAACTAAGCTAGTCCTGTGCCTGTCCAGAGCGTGAAGTATCTTGTTTCTGGTCGTCTTTGTTTATGTGCACCGAATTTTCCAAAATCATTCTTGCAATATCGAAGATGGCATTCGTCTGATCCAAGCAATATTTAGTTGGAAGCGGCTTCTCAAAGCGTTTTGGATCATGCTTCAAACCGCGCACCAATTTGGATAGCTCTTCCGGTGAATGCAAGCGCCTGGCCAAGCCGGTTTCGACGAGGATTTCTACAGTGCCGGCTTCTTGAGGCATTGGTGGAGTGATCACATCAATGATCATCGGCAATCGCTTAGCGATACATTCATATGAAGTCAGTCCGCCAGCCTTGGTGACCATTGCGTCAACCGCGTTCATCAGATCAGGCATGTTGTCATGGAAGGGCAGAACAGCAGTTGGAACATTCGATTCAGCTGCAAGCTCTTTCGCTTTCTCATACAGATCGCGATTCTGTCCACAGAGGAAGATCACCTGGAACTTCTCTTCGATGTTAGAAAGCGCTTTATAGGCAGCCAACATATTTCCGCCGCCGGCCCAGCCTGAATTTATACAGAGTGTTGGCAGCTCTGCTGACAGACCCAGATGGCTGAGGAACTGTGCACGCTCGGTTGTCGGTGGCACCAGGAAATCAGGACTCACGGGCATGCCGGAAACTTTGATTTTCGACTCTGGTACACCCCAATTGAGCAAGCATTCCTTGACAAGTTCATTGGGGGCAATAATCAAATCAGCAGCAGGGCAAGCCCAGCCTTTCCACAAGTTCTTGTTTGGATCAGTAATTACGACAACCAGCTTGACATCACCAGCTAAGCCGACTTCTTTCATGGCACGCTGAACATAGTGGTTTGTCATCGGGTGCATCGATACGACTACACCGGGTTTTTGTTCGATGAGTTGCCTGCATAAGTATTCACGGGCCAACCTATAACCAAATTCGCTCTCGTTCGGCTTCAGCACGTGAAGTAATGCATAGTAATACTTCATCAAGTATTGGTGGCGTCCCAGAAGGTAGTTGTAAAGCGCCACAAAATACCTGTTGAGCGCATTAGATTTCTCAGCGACCGGCTCAGCAATTAGGTTTAGCTCAAGTCCGTTGTACTCTTTCGTAGCCACCAATTGCAAAGCTTCTTCGACAGCTTCGGTTGCACTGCGGTGTCCACGACCGGTGTCTGAGAAATAAAGAAGAATGTTTTCGGTCATACTAATGCTCTCTGGAAGAATTACTAGCTTGGTTTTACCCAGAGTCTGCTACTCTTACTATCTTGGCATTGCTATTTATTGAAATAGTAAACTGACTGCGGTGTTTCACTAATGTACCATCTCTGGACGACAATGCTCTCTAGAACTTTGATTGCAGCACTGACTTTTTCCGTGCTGTCAGTCACAAATTGCCTGCACGCTTTGGCCAAAGAGGAGCTTGCCGCACAGCCTGTAAACGCTGTAACAGCTGCGCATCCGGGCGAAATTTCTGTCACAGTTGCAAGAACTTATCCACTGCCTCCCTCGGAAAAAGAACTAAAAATTCCGCCGAGCACTGTTGAAATTTATCAGTATGACGAAACGCCCATTGGCAACCGGGCGCCGTTTTTGATGGTTCACGGTTTGCGTGGTGAATTCCGTGAAGGCTTCCGCTGGGAAATGGTCGTCGAAAATTTGATGAAGCGTCAAGAGTTTCGCGACAAGTTCAAGATTTACTTTGCAAGGCACAACACATACGTCCTTCTTGAAACAAATAAAAAGCAATTTCAGCAAGCAGTAAAAGAGCTCTATCAAACGACTGGCAAAAAGCCAATAACTGTTATGGCTCTTTCAATGGGCGGTAATCTTGTCCAAGAATCGTTGGAAGATCTAGAAGTTCAGTCAGACATCGAAAAAATAATTTCGCTCGGTACGCCATTTCATGGCTCGCCGCTTTTCTGCTTCGATTGGCTCAGATACAGCATTATTCGAAACCACTCAGTTCCGTGGGTGAGAGGCGATTTAGCTACATCGTATAAGTTGTATTTCCGCCTCCATCCTAATTTGCTAGAAGACTTGCGCTGGGATAATACTGACAAGGGTATTCCGCAAATTGGCAAATTCTCTACATGGTTCCCCTTCCACATCACCGGAGAGGTTGATTTGAAGCGGATGGAGAATAAGCGTATTGCGCGCTTTAACGATCTCAAAATCGACAAGAAGAAATTCATTTGCTACGGCGGCTACCTACTGACACCATATGCGACACCACACACACCGGGACATATTACGAAGGCAATCAAGTGGCCGTGGTGGTTTGCGACCTGCACAGTTCCATATCACTTGGGCTTTGAGCATCCGGTATTGAGAGCGCTCAACTTCGAAATGGGACGCATGGTCGTCGCAAGCTCAAACATAAAAGAGGCATTGCGGGGCAGCTCACGTTATGCACTGAACGACGGTATCACCCCACTGGTCAGCGCGCTCTATCTTCCCGACGATGTAATGGCGCAAGATCCTATAGCACGAGAGCCAAGCATTTCGAAGATTCGCCGCTCGATCGACATCGGCAGAGCAAGGGTGTTTCGCCAAATCGATCACATCACCTTCGTTGATAACTACAGACCGCATGGCTATCCCAAAGAGTTGAGAGATGAACTCAACCCTAGCGCCAAAGCACGCACGATCTTCGATTGGATGTTCCTCGACATCATGGAAAGTCCGAGCAAGCTAGCCGAATCAAACGAAGAACCGGCAATCAAAGCTGAATAGGCTGTTAATCCAAATACCTGAAGCAGAATCAGGGTAATTCCGGGCGAAGCGATCTTTTAAGTTCGTCATTCTGGTAATGTATGCGCGTGTGCGCAACGCGCCTGATTTGAGGTCCTTATGACGACAGATCCCAAAGAGCCGCAAGATTCGAATTCGTCCGCCGATGATAGCGCGGCACCAAATAATGGAGCAAATCAAAGCTCTAGCGATGAAGCAAGTAAAGCAAGGGTGAAGAAGGCATGGAGCCGGTTCCGACCATTGCTCCAA
Organism: Candidatus Obscuribacterales bacterium; assembly: GCA_021732085.1. Taxonomy (GTDB): domain Bacteria; phylum Cyanobacteriota; class Vampirovibrionia; order Obscuribacterales; family Obscuribacteraceae; genus JAIEPM01. The sequence continues at coordinate 100,856 of JAKFVQ010000004.1, forward strand.
TTTTTCGGATTTCTAATTGTTTGTTATTGCGCTTTCCTGACGTTTACCCTGTCACCACGTCTTCGCGCCTGCTTGGGACCGCTCTTCTCTTCGATGAACCATGTTTATTCAAGCGCTCGCCAACCCAGTATTTCCATACCCACAGGCAAAAGTATGGAGCTGTTATTGGATGGATCAGGATCGACATCTTGCCATGTAAAAGTCTATAAGTACGACAAAACATTCTCGCCAGACCTTGCTAGTTTGGATGATCCAGATCACATCATCCCTTATCCCAAACTAGAGCTAAGTCAGATCGCTCAGCAGCAAGTCAACGGAACAGTCGTTTGGGAAAGTGATAAGAACCTGCGATACGTGGATATCAACAGATACGAAGATATCGTTTCGCTTCCGAATACACTTACTCCAGGCGATTACTTTTACATCATTACGATGAATGGTCACCAGGAAAACATCGAACAACGGACTGTGGCCGGTGCCTTCCGTGTAAGCGACTTGTCCTTCCTGGTTAAGACCGCTCCAAACCTGTTGCTTGTAAGAGCATTCAATGTCAAAACAATGAAACCGGTTCAGGACGCCAATGTTCGCCTTTACAGCAGGACCGGCGATAGAAAGTTCAATCCGGCTGCATCGACGTTTAAAACCGGCGCCGATGGTGTTGCGCGCATCACCGAAGGACAAAACTTCAACAGTCAGATTCCAGCACCAATCCTGCTTGTAGAGTCTGGTCCGTCCAGAGCAACAATGGCTAGCGATTACCCAAGCCAAAATTGGCATAGCCAAATTGATAACTATGTGACGCCCTACGAAAGCGCCATGATGAACGATCTGATGGACATCATAACTGACAAGCCTATTTATAGATTGGGCCAGACAGTCCAGTACAAAGGTTTCTTGCGCAGATACAAAGTCAGTGGTGGTTTTGAAGCACCACTTGCAAATGAATCAGTGCCGATCGAAATCAGAGATCCGGAAGGCAACACCTTTCTGAACACAAACACAAAGACCGGTGCTGCAGGAGACTTCGCGGGGTCGTTCACGATTCCGGCCGATGGCAAAACAGGCAGCTACTCGATAAACCCAATTGACCATCCTAATTCATCAGTGTCGGTGCAAATATTGCAGTACCGTAAGCCGGAATATGAGGTAAGCATCCAACCCGAAAAACCATTCGTGCTGATGGGGCAGAAAGCAAAAGCGAAGGTAATAGCCAAATATTTCTTTGGCGGGCCGGTAGCTGGAGCTCAAGTAAAATACACAATAAACAGAAACGTATCGTGGGGAATACGCGATCGCATCTTCGGAGTCGAGCCGGCGTGCGCATTTTTCGGAATAAGCGCGGAAGACCGTTACACGCGATCGAATCCAGCCACAGAGTCTTATACACAGGATTCAGCTCCTATAAATGGAATGGGATTGACGAACGACAAAGGCGAACTTGAGATTGCGTTCGATACCAAGCAGCTCCCAACAGACTCTCCATATGATGACGGCAACCAGGCGCAAAACTACACTGTCTCTGCAACCATTACAGATCTCAGCCGCAAATCGGTTGATAGCACAGGCGATGCGCTGGCAACACCCGGCAATTTCGCACTCTCGCTTAAAACGGACAGCTGTGCAAGTAAGCCGGGTCAGAAGATAACAGCAAAGACGGAAGCAAAAGACTATTACGGAAAAGCTGTTGCAATGCGCGATATCGAATTCAGCCTGGAGAAATGGACATATGATTCAACTGCGAAAAAATGGGTCAAGAATGTAGTTGCCACCGCAAGCGGACGCACTGGTGCGGACGGAAAAACAAGCGCAGAAATTCAAGTACCTTCCGATTACAAGGGCTATGAGATCATGCTTTGCGCACGCGCTAAAGACTCTGACGGTCACGAGGTCATGGATTACAACTCACTATGGATGTCGAGCTGGGCCGACCGCAATCAGGAATTTTCTATCGACCTGGACAAGCTGGTCTACGAACCAGGCGACACCGTTAAGGCTGCGGTCAAGCTTCCCGAGGAGCTTCGCAAGAAAAAGCTGATTGGACTTGCAAGCATAGACGGCACGACGATATTTTCACATAAGTGTATAGATTCCAGTGATCAAGCAGCGTTAGTTGAGTTTCCCATCCAAGACAATTTCGCACCGCAATGTACGTTGAGAGTTAGCCTAATCGACGAAGATCTCAATCAACATTTTCAGGAAACAGAACTCAAAGTTTATCCGAAGAACTCATTGTTGGATGTAGCGGTCAAGCCAAGCAAAGAAAAGTTAGAGCCCGGGGAGACAGCTGAGCTCAATATAAAAGCAAAAACAGCGGACGGCAAGCCAGCCAGCAATACATCTGTTGTGCTTTCGCTGGTGGACGAATCTATTTATGCCGTCAGCGAGGATACGCATCCAAACATCGTCCAATTTTTTCAGACAACTCGGCCAAGCTATGTAAGTACATTTGTTTCCTGTCAGCCGATTGAGCATCACAGTCTGTCAGATCTACCGTGGTTCCATCTAGAAAACCTTGATGCACAAGTATTCGGACAATTGAGTCAATCATCGGCAAAGAAACGATACGCAGAAGGAGCCATGATGGACGCCGTTGCGCCCGCATCCATGCCGGCGCCTATGTCACCGAAATCTGCGATGACGCGACGAAAATCCGAGGAGTCGGATGGAGCGGCTGCCCCAACAGACAAGAGCGCCGGAAAGGAGCCGGTAATTCGTAGCGACTTCAAGGATACTGCTTTCTTCAGTGGCTCAATTCTGACTGATGCAAATGGCGAAGCTAAAATAAAAGCAAAGTTGCCGGATAACCTGACGACATGGCGAGCATCTGCATCCTTTCTAAGCAAGAATACGGCGGCTGGCTATGCACGTGGCACCATACTTGCCACAAAACCGATGGTCGCAAGAGTATCCCTGCCACGCTTCTTCACGCAAGATGATAAAGGTGTGGTCACCGCAATTATCCACAACTTCACAGATCACGAACAAAGCGTCGACCTTGAATTACGACTAGGCGATCAGTTCAAAGCATCGCGGCCAATGAAGCAGACACTTAAAGTTGCTCCGCAAGGCGCCGGGCGTTTTACCTGGCCAGTGGACGTGCTGGGAGACGGAAAAACAAAAATCACTTTGATTGCACGCGGTGGTGGCACTGGTGATGCACTTGTTCAAGATCTAAACATTTTGGCACACACCTTCCCAGCTTTTGCCTACCACAACGGAATACTGAAGGATGTGAATGGCAAGATCGAATTGCCTTTAAAACAATTCGGCGACGCGCGCGGCGGCACCGGCCAGTTCACACTAAAAATTTCTCCATCAGCAATCGGTCCCGTTCTGGGTAACTTCGATGAATTGATCGAATATCCATATGGTTGCACCGAACAAACCATGAGCCGCATGATGCCCTCGGTTGTGGCAATGCAGCTGCATAAGAAATTAGGATTGCCCCTGAGCGCTGACATGGAAGATCTATTCAAACGGGTTTATCATGCAAGCTTGGCAAAACTTTTAGCGCATCACAACCCTGACGGCGGCTGGGGATGGTGGCAGGGTGACACAAGCAATCTCTACCTCACTGCCTATGTGATGGAAGGCTTCCATTGGCTCAAGTCAGCGGGCTTCACCTACGATCAGGATACGAACCAAACGGGTAATCAGTGGCTAGAAGATAGATTGAACCAGATCAACATTCTGCCACCCTCACCGGATGAAATGACAGATCTATGTTACGCGTTCTACGCCCTTTCGCTGGATAAGCGAAATGCCGAACTGTTTTCGAAATTCAAGGCGACTGTGTCACGCGCTAGCGCAGGACCAGAGGCACTATCATATCTTACGCTCGCTTACAAGAACCTGGGAATGGACGCAGAAGCAAAACAATGCTACGCCGTCTTGAAAGAAATAGCGAATCAAACATGGGAGTACGTGAACTGGGAACATACGCCAGCTCTTCTAAAACGCATGGGCTACAAGTACTCCTATGACTATAGCTATCGCTTCACGCCGGCGGAGAGCACCGCACTCGCATTCCGTGCCGCTCTCGCAATGGAGCCGGAGAATGAGAAGTATCTAGCCACAATTCGTAATTGGATTTTAATTCAACATGACGAACATGGATGGACTAATACGAAAGCGACCTCGCAAGTTTTTCTAGCTCTTTTATCTGATGAAATGAAGATGGGCGGAAAGCGTCCAAGTAACTTCGAGGCAACTGCAAGCGTCGCAGGAAAGACTTTGGCATCCTACTTATTCAACCAATCTAATCGATATTCAACAGAAAAGATTCTCAAGCTGCAACTTCTCGGAAACGAGGAGAAGATTACAATCACCAAAACAGGTCCAGGAAATCTGCATTACAGCTCAACATTAGAGTACCTGCGGCGAATCCAGAAGGGAAAGAAAGTAGTACCGCGCTCCTCCCCACCTGATTTGACCGTGGAACGCCACTTCTACAAACTTGAAAGAACCAAAATACCAAACAGTGATGTTTGGACAACACGCGGCGTTCCTATCGAAGAGAAGGGCATTAAAACAGGCGACCTGATTCTCATGAAAGTGAAAATCCACGCACCATTCGCGATGCCTTACATCAAAGTAGAAGCTCCACTACCGAGCGGCGCCGAGGTGATCAGCAAACAAGAGTCCATCCAAACACAAGACATTACGCCAGATGGCGTTCAAAACAACGATCCCTCTTACTTCAATTATTGGTGGACGCATCAAGACATTCTGGACGATCGCATTGTCTTCTTCGTCACCCAAATGAACGAAGGAAATGCCGAGTTCCAATCCCTACTCCGCATGGAAATGCCAGGCGAGCTGAACGCCAATCCCGTTAGCTTTGAAGGGATGTACACAAAAGCCATTCGAGGCTACTCCGAAGGCGACATGATCAAAGTCACCGAAACAACACCAGCTGAGTAACTGGCGCACGTTCTAAGAGTGAGTTAAGGACAGGAAAACGTGCAAACTCACAAGCTCCACAGCTAACTGATACCTTACTCAGCCACAAAACATGAGCCCCGTGCTATAAAGGGGTCTTCAATCGGAGACTACCCATGCAGCCATCCATCTCGCGCCCATTGTGTGTTTCGTTGGCAACGATATCGATGACTTCCATGCTCACCCTCACCCCTTGCGCTGAGGCCAGGGGACGTTTCGTTTTGCCGAGCTGCCCACTCGTAAAAGCGGATGAAGATCAAAAGAAGAAGCTGCCTACAGTAAAACTAGGCGAGAACTTCGAAGAGAAGACTCAAGAACAAACACCATCCACACTCGAGCAAGCACAAAAGGCTAACCTTATGCCGCTTGCCATTAATCAAACCAAAAGTGAGATGGGAAAATCAGAAAGGCTTCAACTCGACTCGGCAAATCAACAGCTTGCAGAATTGTGGCAAGCAACAATTGAACAGTCGGAAGATATAAAGATGGCTGTGTCATTGATGCAACCGAATTCGGACAAAAAACATACCGCCGCTCAGGCAGCGCGAATGCTAAGCGGGTTACTTTTTGGAGCTTCATCACTGCTTGTCCCTGCAATACCAGGAGCTACAAGAATACCGGCGCAACTTGCACTAGGAACCGCAGACGGCTTAGTCGGCCGCATGATCGGCGCGCCAAAGAATGAAAAAGGTCCGGTAACGGCAGAGCAATCCACTCTGATTTATTTAGTTGTCCGTTCCTACTCAAACCGATTGCAGGATGATTTTCAGCAGTATCGGCTCGCTGTAACTGAACTCGACTGCGCAAAGAAATTGGTTAGCGATGAAAAGCAAGTGATCGAGGCGGCACCTTTTCTGAGGGAAGATCCGCTGACCGTGATGCGAGTGGCTCATGCACTCGATGCCGAACAGCTGGCAAAAAACAAAGTTGATTTATTTCGGCAAAGATTAAGCATACTTGCCGGTGCCGTAGCTGTTGAAAAATTAGATAAAAGCATCCAAGAAGAGAAGCTTGCTTTACTTGAGCTTATTGGAACACCTGACGACAAGATCCCTTTAATTCCAGGGAAGTCGGCCGACGGTGGTAGCACTCAGAAGCAAGAGCTAAACAACTAATTCTGCCCCCATGTCACTGGCTGATCATTTCACCACTAAAAGAAAATTGTTGATTTGCTCCGCCACATCAATTGAGCTCAATGCTTTTCTCTCTGGCATGGGAGAAGCACAAGAATCGGACGATCTTAAGCCGTGGCAGCTAGCCCACTTCGAAAGATTCTCAATTCTGAAAACCGGAGTTGGAAAGACGAATGCTGCAGCTGCATTAGCTGCAGTACTAACGCAATCGGCTGCATTGGTCGGACCAAGATTCATAAGCGTATTGAATGTAGGCATAGCCGGAGCCTTATCCAATACACTACAGATTGGCAAGTCAGTCTTGTCTGATTCAATGATTTTGGCTGATGAAGGGACGCCGCTGGCTGGTTCACCGAATTGGCGTTCGCTTGAAGAGGGTGGGTTTGCAATTAACAAGTTCACATGCAAGCAAAATCCTTGGTGGCACTTCCTCGCGAGTATCGTGGACGCGGTTGGTCCGATTGCCACGATCTCAACAATCTCTGGTACTGCCGAACTTGCAGAACGATATGTGGAGCGCACATCAGCATTAGCAGAAGGAATGGAAGGCGCAGCGATTGCAATGGTCTGTTCTCATTTTGAAATTGATTGCGCGGAGCTGCGTACAATTAGCAATGTATGCGGCAACAGCAATCGCGAAGAAAACCCGTGGGACTTTCCTGCGGCGCTAAATAAATTGCGTTCATTGGGAGCACTCGTCAAAGAGAAAGATAGCGTCATCAAAGAATAATTATGTATCTAAAGACCACAGAAATTGATTTTGAAACGAGCTACAAGATTCTCATCGGAAGCGTCGTTCCGCGCCCAATCGCTTGGGTATCCACCACGAGCAAGTCAGGCATTAATAATCTTGCTCCGTTCTCTTTCTTCAACGCGGTTAGTTCGGCCCCGCCAATCATTGTGTTTTCTGCCGGTTTGAAATCCGTGAAAACGGAGGACGGCTACGAAGTGGGGGCCAAGGATACGCTAAAGAACATAAAAGATACTAGCGAATTTGTGGTGAACATTGTTAGCCGTAGCCTGGTGGAAAAGATGAACCAGACCAGCGCAAACTACCCACCCGAGGTCAGCGAATTCGACGCTGTCGGTCTCACGCCCGTGGCATCACATATAGTATCACCACCGCGAGTAGGGGAGTCACTCGTCAGCCTTGAATGCAGGCTATATCAACACATCGAATTCGGCAAGGAAGCTGGCGCCGGCAATCTTGTCATTGGTGAAGTTGTCTGCTTTCATGTTGATGACAGCGTTTACAAGAATGGTCACATCGACGTAGATCTATTGGATCCGGTTGGCAGGCTGGCGGGCATAAGCTATTGCACCGTCAAAGACCGCTTTGACATAGCGCGCCCTAAACTTTAGGCAATAAGCCGAACCATCTCAAGTACCGCATCAGAACTCATCCCTCGAAAGATGGATAGAGATCAAAAAATAGGGAAATCAATAGCAGATTTAACCACTTTTGCCCTTGTTAGACATTGGCCGAATGATGACATTATTAGTATACTGTTCTAATCTGGCAATCTTTCTCTATATTCCATATTCGACGCCACTGCGTTTGGCCTTGGCGCGAGCACACAACCCACAGGGGGAATTGTATGCGCGTAGAACTCGTCTATACACCTGGATGCACTTCGTACAAAAAAGCCCTTCACTTGCTTGAAACGGTAATTGCCGAAGAGCGACTTCCACTATATGTTGAACTTCACGAAACCGGCGAAGGGCAGAAACCGTGCATCAAGCTTGATGGCGAGACGCTCAGCGATTCGGCTCATCATTGCGTGGAAGAATTGCGAGCGCTTATTTCACGGCGCTGGCATGACTTAACCCATATGCTAGTACACTAATTTGTAAGCGTTGTTAGCCTAGCTCAGCTGGGAAGCGTTATAATTTCTGCCTTGAGATGGCGTCCGCCGTCCCGGGGTAAGGATTAGTGCGCAGTGGCAGAATCACAGGAACCAGCCGCGGAAAAAACAGATTCGCAGCCTTCCGGCGCTTCGAATACGCCAGAAAATACGAATTCTGCCGTTTCAGTGCGCCCTAACAATAAATCCAATTACGACTGGGTGTCACCTATTGTTTTGTGTGCCCTCTTGATCATACTGATCTCCGCTACGCGGGTTTACATTGGCGGTCCGGATGGCATGCTTGTCGTCTGGAAAGGTGAGCTGAGCTTCAATGAAACGGTAGTGAACCTTGCCGACTATGTTGACCTGCCGAAATCTGAACTGGCCAAGCATCCCCAGCTGTTTATGCAAATGGAAGAAATGGACCTGCTAAACCCAAGCTATGAAAGACCTCTAAAGCGTAAACGAATTAGAAAAAATTCCGGTGAAAGCGAAGGCGCGCAATCCACAGTACCATAAGTCTTTCCCGCCTTCATGCAAGCATTAATTAGCTCACAAGCTGAACTGGTGGACTTTTGTCTTAGTCCAGCGATATCATTGCTGACAACTGGCAACTGGAGCATCCTGTTACCAGTTAAGTTGGCGTTCCGGACCTGGCTGAGACATGCTGTTTAACTCAATCAAATACGCGCTGTTTCTGCCCATAGTGGCGGTTCTTTTCTGGGTTCTGCCGCAAAGATTCCGCGTGCCATTGCTACTAGCAGCCAGCTACTTCTTCTACATGAGCTGGCGCCCGATCTACATCTTTCTAATTCTCGGACTCACAATCGGCAATTACTATGCTGGATTGCTGATAGCCGAGCGACCGCAGGCAAAGAAGTTTTGGATGATAACGGCTGTTACAGCCAATCTTCTCGTCCTTGTTTACTTCAAATACGCGTATTTCGCTGACGAAACTCTTGCAGCAATGCTTAAGCCAGCAGGAGTCACGGTCCCGGCGATACCATTTGAAATCATACTGCCTTTGGGTATCTCTTTCTTCGTTTTTGAATTCATCCACTACATTGTGGATATTTATCGAGGCGGGACGCCAGTAAAATCATTCATGGGCTTCTCGCTTTTCGCCAGTTTTTTCCCGACACAAATTGCTGGACCGATAAAGCGCTACCAGGATTTCGTTCCCCAATTTCTAGCTGAAGCGAAGTTCTCACCAGCATGCCTTGATGAAGGTGTGACGCTGATTCTTTTCGGCTTGTTCAAAAAGGTAATGATTGCCGACAACCTTTCCTTTTTTGTCCAGGGCGGTTTCTCGAATCCCCAGCTATTCACCGGCCTTGATCTCTGGCTTTTCACTTACGCATTTGCATTCCAAATCTACTTCGACTTTTCAGGCTACACCGACATCGCGCGCGGTTCGGCAAAACTATTTGGATACAAGGTGCCAATCAATTTCAACTTGCCATATCTAGCCAATAACATGGCGAACTTCTGGCATCGCTGGCACATATCGCTCTCCACATGGCTGCGGGACTACCTGTTCATTCCGCTTGGCGGCTCGCGTTGCAGCAAGTGGTTGAACTATAGAAATCTCTTCCTAACAATGGCTCTTGGTGGCTTGTGGCACGGCGCTGCAGCTCACTTTTTCTTCTGGGGAGTATTTCACGGTGTCGCACTAATCGTGCATAAAGAGTTCCAGAACGTGCAAGAAATGGTGGCACCGCTTAAACAGTTTGTACAATCCAAGTTTGGAAATGTGCTGTCAGTAATTTTGACTTTCCATGCCGTCTGCATCAGCTGGGTTCTATTCCGCGCCGAGACAAATGAAGCTTGCGTCTCTATTCTAAAGAAGATGTTCTTCCTTGAACCGATCCAGCAAGGCGCTTCGATGCTCGCTATGAAGCTACCGGAAATAAACCATCCGCTCATTTATCCTTCCATTTACATCTTGCTGCCATTGCTTGTTGCGTCCCATTTCGTCATGGGCTACGTCAATGAGAAAAAGCTCCTAGACCGCGTACCAAAGAGCATGAAAGCAGTTTACTGTTTTGCACTAATGGTAATCATTCTGGCGTTTTCGCCCGACAAGTCACCACGCTTCATTTACTTCCAGTTCTAGGAGTGCGCATGAATTTTGCAGGACAACTGAAAGAACTGGTGAAAACAAGCTATGTTACTTGGGCTTTTATCGCCTTTATTGCTTGCGATCTTTTTTGTCATGTAGCCTGGCCTAGTCTCAAATTGGATCATTTTGCTTCGCCCCACCACAGCATGGTTTGGTGGAACATTGACGATTTTCGTAAGCAGAAAGAGAATCCGGATATTGTATTGATCGGCTCTTCCCTTCTTATGCATGCCCTGCATGGAGGCGATGCTGAGTATCTGCAGGTTCCGCAAAATGAAGTCTTCCACCACAAATCTGTGATGTTAGAGAATCTCCTGAAGGAAAAGACCGGGGCCAATGTAAAAACATTCGCTTTCCCGCTAGCAGGACAAATGGCTTCTGATGCCTATGCTTTGACAAGTACACTGCTAACCGGAAGCCGCACACCGAAAGCTATTGTTTATACGATTGCGCCACGCGATTTTATGGATAACACCTTAGCTCATCCTGCAAGCACTGAAATCTTCAAATTCATGAATCACTTGGGCGGTGTCCAAGATGTTGCATGGGATGCGCGCCCAGGCTTCCTCGACAAGGTCGAATACGGTTTGGAAAAGTTGAGCGCGATCTACGATCATCGCCAATACCTCGTTTATCTTCAGCACAAGTACGCCCAATCGGTGCTTAGGTTGATGGGGTTCAAAAACCCTGACGAAATACATACGCCATTTGAATTGCGCCGCCTTGCACTTCTTGATCTTCCTGAGAGCACTGGCGTAAACGAACGTTTTGCTGGACCGAATCTGAAGTATGCTTACACAGATAACACAGCTGAATATTGCATGCGCTACCAGCCATTCAAAGAAAAACCCTTCCGCACTCAAGTTGAGTATTTGGAAAGATTTCTCGGCTACTGCAAACAGAAAGGTATTCAGGTTGTTCTCGTGAACATGCCTTTGCTAGAGCAGAATATACAATTGTTGCCGCCAGGCTCCTATGATTTGTACAAATCCAACGTGCAGCAATTGGCAACGAAGTATGATGCGCGCTTCCTTGACATGCAGGATTCAACGACATTCACCAAAGAAATGTATTGCGACAGCGCGCATATGAACGGACCCGGTGGCATGAAGTTTTTCAGCCTGCTTAGCGACAAACTCGCGAATGACACAAAGCTCGCCATTGGAAAAAAAAACACATGGCAATGACTAGAAAGGGAAGCTCAAGCTAATTGTCGTCCAGCCCCAGCCATAAACTGCCGGTACTGACGAAGTTCCCAGCCGCATTCGTTGAGGTGGGGCTCTTTTTTGGACTTGCCATTTTAGCATTTGCTGCTCAAGTATTCCTGCTGAACAATCCACTTTTGTCTCAGCTTTTCGACTCACTTGGTTACATGTGGACCGCAGGTTATCTGCAGAAGGCGCTGAGCTGGAATCAACTGAGCCAGATTGCTCATTTCGTCCTCAGCGGATGCCCCCCAGAAGGAAGAGCCGCGTTGCTCGCTTCAATGCCAGGTCTGACCGAGATTATCAAAACAGGTCCGGTATTACCTGCGATGCTGGCAGCGGCGTATTCAATTCTCCACAAACCCTTAATCTCCTCCCAATGGGCAAGCAGTGCGTGGCTAATGATAGTTACATCAGCGCTGACAATCGTACCGGTTTGGTTCTGGGCGCGCAAAATCGGTGGAGTGGGTGCCGCTCGTATCGCGGCTTTGCTAACAGTCTTTTATTCGGGATTTGGAGTTAACGCTGCGCGTGTGCTATCGGAAATCCCAGGTATCTTTGTGTCGGTGGCGGCACTGCTTTCATTCGTGATTGTTTTAATTACCAGCGCCAGCATGAAAACAGAATATGCAGAAGGAAGCACTCGGAACGAACGCCGGCGCCAGAAACGCGGCGCCACTTTAATGCTGGCCGGCTTATCTTTGCTATCAGGGCTGCTTATCGGCCAGATGATGCTCGCGCGACCGACACTGCTGCCGGTGCCCATAATATTGCTGGCTTGCGCTCTGCTGACGTCTCATTTCAATAGACTCAAAGGACTAATAAGGCCTTCGATGTTCATCGGGCTGGCTGCTGGAATAATTCTTGTATTCTCACCATGGCTGGTATGTAAGCTAGTCCTAACCGGTACCCCATCCATAATGGTTGAGCGCTACGGACCATATAACCTTTGCGCTGGCATGGATCTTCGAACTGATGGATGGGACGTGCTCCCCTCGGAGATGGTCAGCCATCCAAACCGCTTTAAGCTAACGATGAGCGAAGTCCTCAAACAAATAGCACGCCAAGCGCGAGAACAACCGGCGGCATTTTGCCAAATGCTATTGCGGAAGCCCTGCCGATTAATCGACACACCCTGGAACGATTTTCAGATCCGGTACTTAGGAATTCCCTGGCTTATTCAGCGTTTCTTACATCAACTTATTCTGCTCTGCGGAGCGCTGGGAATACTGATGATGCTTGGCGACGGGTGGAAGCGCAAGAATGTACTACTTGTAGCTTCAGGAACGGTGCTTGGCTCATTCGTTTGCTATCACTTTATCTCGTGTATTTTCATAACGATGAGCCGCTATTTTGTGACTGCGGTACCCGAACTAATCATTCCAGCCGCCTACTTTCTCAGCCAGCTTAAACGCGACCGCCGCGTCCTTTTTGTCTTGGCTGGATTACTCTCTGCTCCGATTCTTTCTCTTGCAATAGATTATCTGATAGCGCCAGGGTACGGAAGACTCAGTGACATAAGCTCCGACTTCGGACTTCCACAAACAGCTTGGGTTCTGGCGTTTGTTCTAACAGCCATACTTATTCTTGCCATCATCTATCCCGCCACGCAAGTTTTCGTCAGCCTGCGAGGAAAGCTAGCGGCAGTTATTCTCACATTGCCAGTCAGCATTATATGCCTTATCTCCACATCTCATCAGCTCATGTGCTCAGAAGCAATTCTAAAGTTAGGCGCTGTGGATCGAAAGATTCTTCAATCGACAGTTGCCCTTCCAAATGGCACCGAATGCAATCAATGGTATCTGATAATCGATGCCAACGACGCCTCAACCCGCGAGCCGGACCGCCACATTCGTCCTCTTTTGTCTGGTATCAATCTGCGATTGAACGGACGCGCACTGGAGGCTAACTGGCAGCCGCTTCTTGCGCTGGACAATGCGCGCAGAGAAGAGGTGATGTACCTGGCAGCATTTGCGTATTCGTCAGGCAAACGCGCAACAGATTTTAGACAGTGGATAGTTTGCGCCCTTCCGCGCGAGAATGTAAAAGAGGGCGAAAGTAATGTCATCGAACTATCCCTAAAGGATGATGGAAAACATCCAAAGATTTTTGCTGACTTCTGTGACGCAGCAGGCGACCGTATCCATAGTTTGTCGCTTACTGAATTCTCCTGGTCCAAAGGATTCTTTGCCGACACACCAGGCGAGATGCGTCTGGATCGCTTTTCGGTACAATCAGGACTAGCAAAGCCGCGGGCCGAAGCGTTGCGCGTCGCCGGTGCTGCATCGAAGCTAAAAGCGAGAATGTTTTTGCTCGGAACTAATAACAAGAATCTTCCCAACCTTTATCAATCGCCGCCTGAAATATTTAAAGCACCTGAGATAAATATCGGCCCGCACGAAAAGGAGATTTATAGTACTTGGGATATCGATCTCAAGAAAAACATGAAAGAGAGTGGTAATACAGCGGCTGATGCAATCTCAGGACGAACGGTGCGGATAAGAGTTCGAGGAGAAATCAGATCGAACAATCCGCACGCAGATGGATCGATCGCACTCACCGAGAACTATTCAGGTGGCGAAAGTAACTACAGTGAATTCGCACCGCTGGCGCCCCAACATTTGCCCGCGGATCGCAACTGGAGACAGTTTCAGTTCGAGGACTATATCAAACCCGCCCTGGCACAAACGGATTTAAATGGCGTTAAAACTGGAAAAACGCTGAGATTAAGTGGACTCAAACTGCAATTCTCGGGACGTCCGTGGTGGGAAGTTCTGGCCTATGGCAACTTCAAGATTCGTTCGACAATACAATTCAGAAATGTACAGGTCGAGGTCGAAACACTTCCTGCAATGGATCTGGGCACTGACTCGCCGCAGTGGTTCGAACTAAATTCAGCATTCTTGCGCGAGTGATTTCAATTCTTACTGAAGACCCTGAATCGGCAGACTTAGCTGGAAGGCTGGCGTGAAAGCGAGCGGTTCGAGGCGTCCGTACTGCGCGAAATAAATCCAAGCAGTTGGCCGCACTTTGCACATCAGCTCAAAATCATCCACATAAACTGACAGCTGTGCACTATGCGTTGCCAGCTGCTTTTTCATTTCACGCAAATCGAAGTGATCGGTTTTGTAGTCGACTATTTGCCAGGAGGCATCAGGCATTTGCAAAAGCAGGTCAGGTCGCAATTCCTCGACGACTCCGCCAGCGCGAACAATCGTGTAAGGATGTTCGTGCAAGCGCAGGCTGGCATTTCTCATCACCGAATGAAGACCGCTACTTGCAAAAATTTCAAGTAATCGAGTCGCCTCCGTAATCAGATATTCAACAGCGCGCTGATCAAATATAGACACAGAATGGTGTTTGCAGAGAGCAAAAAGCGTAGCTTCCGACGGAAGCTCTAAATTGCTTCCGAGACTGCTCATCAGTAAGTGGAAATAGTTGCCGACGATAGTTTGGTTGACTAATTGCTCCGCGCTGTCAGCGCACGAAACACGGACCAATTGCTGCCAGGGGACCGGTTTGTAGAATTGGGTATTCTTTGCGATCGCCGAAGGGATTAGAGACAGATCAATGGATGCCGGTTCTGAGCTGGCATCTAAATCAGTGAATGTGCTCTCAAATTCCGAAGACATTTCTGGAAAGCTTGTTTCTCCAACCATAAAGTCGAGGTCCATTACTTCCTCGGGGCTCAATTTATCGGGTGCGGCAGAGAATTCTCCGGGGAGCAGCTCTTCGGCAGCAACGTCGTGCAATTTGATGGGAGGAAGTAGGGATTCGATTTTGATTTGGGGACCTTCGGAGAAGAGCGAATCAGGCTCCTCGGAGAAGGGGGATTCGGGCTCTTGTGAGAAGGGCGATTCGGAATCTTCGACTGGAAGATCCTCAGCGGCTTTAGAAGCCGGCGGGAACCCTGCGGTCCCAGGAGTACTGCCAGCAGCCGCCGAAGCAGGCTGGAAGCTTGCGCTCCCATTTCCGGAAGCAGGCTGGAAGACGGTGCTCCCACTTCCCAAAGGATGATCGGAGCCTGCGGTTTCGGGAACGCTGTCGAAAATACTGGTCATGGTGGCTTCATCGATTAATGATTCATTTGAATGGAGCTGCTGAATTAAGCGCCAGTTGCACGGCTCAAGTTCATTGTCGTTGGAGCAAAGACCTTCGTAAATCTCAGAGCCGGGCTCGGGCAAATCGAGTGCTCCGACAAGCCATGAGCCGAAGGACGCTCCACGGCGCGATCTGCTTGTAAGAAATAAACCGAGATAATCGCGAGGGCGGGTGAGCGCTACATATAGAAGTCGCTTCTTCTCTTCCTCACCCATCGTTGAATTGAGTTTGCTGGCGGCGCAAAAGAAGGTCGGCTTTTCCTCCTCTGAATCGCGAGTCGGATCAAGTGCAATGGCAAAGTCTTTGCCGAAGATCAACTTGGAAGAACGCTCCATAGCGCTTTTGCCAAGGCGCGGCAAAAGGACAGCTCCGAATTCCAAACCTTTCGAACGGTGAATGGTCATCAGGCGAACTGAATCATCTGCCGACAAGGGTGCGTCAGTCAGATTCTTGACGCCGAGCTTTCGCATAGAGGCTAGAGATTCGAGGAATGCGCTCAGAGACATCTGTCGATGACGGCAAGCAAGCGCAAGAAACTTCCATACATTTCTCGACTTTTGCCGCCCTGAGCGCGCAGCCATTAAGACAATATCAAATGCGGTATCAAGAACAATCTTGCGCACAATTTCCGGCAATGTCATCTGTCCGACGCTGCGCTGTAAATCTTGCAAACGCTTCACGCATGAATAAATTACGTGCTCTCCGGGCTCCTCCGATTTTTGCCTCAGGTTCTGCCAGAGGGAGCCCTTGCCATTGGACGCAAGCTCGTGAAGAATGTCATCGGAAATCCCAAACATGGGCGAGCGCAGAACTGCAAAAAGCGCATGACTGTCTTGCGGGCTATCCAGCCACTTCAACATGTTCTCCAGATCAAATATTTCTTGTCGCTCGAGGAAACCCGAGCCAGCAATGCTAACGAAGGGTATCTTGGCTTGCGTCAACGCAAACTCGACAGCAGCAAAATCAGCATTAGCTTGCAAGAGAATAGCAAAGTCCGAATAGCGAATGGGTCGACTGGCCCCGAGTTCCTTGTCAAAAATCGGTACAGCCGCATCCATCTTTTCTTGAATCCAATTGCTGATAGCGAGCCCTTCTGCTCTGTCTTCAGCGCTTCGCTCTTCAGCACTCTGGCCCTCGACCGGAGGTGTGTAGACAATGTCGATGCGAACAAGCTCATCATCTTTTTGCCGAGCCGGACGCAAAGCCTGAAAGCGAGACTTGTACGAAGCTGCATTATCCGCCGCATCAAACATTCGTCTGAACACTGTATTTACAAAATGGACGATTTCCGGATGGCTGCGGAAGGATTGACTTAAGGTCATGAGCTTGCCTTCCCCATCGAGCTCGGTTAAGCCAAATGCCGAAGCCAGCTCTTCATGCCCGTCGCCAGAAACGGACTGAATGTAGCGCTTGCATGTGTTGAAGGTGCCAACATCTGCGCCCTGAAACTTATATATAGATTGTTTGTCATCACCAATTAGAAAGAGCTTCGCGTGCTCGGCGGCCAAGGCAGAAAGCATTTGCGCCTGCATCCAGTTGGTATCCTGGAATTCATCAATTAACACCGCACGCAGGTTTCGAGTAAGCTGTTTTCTGGCAGAGGCGGATCTAGTGAGAAGGTGGTGGCAACGTTCGATCAGATCATCAAAATCAAGCTTCTGATGCGCAGCTTTCATTTCCTCATACTGACGAAGAACTTGATCGGCAAGACCGGTCAAACCGTGTATTAGCGTGATTGCAAGGTCATCAGCTGCTCCCAACTGTCCCGGATTTTTCTTGCACATTGACTTACATTGCGTGCGAATATTGCTCATCGCCTGGCGAAGCTCCTTGCCGCTAGCACCACCTGCGGTGCGCGCCGAGTCCATCGCGGCAAGCTGCATTAAAGCACGCCAGCGATCGGCAACCGAGAAGGAAGAATCCTTTATCACCCTCAAGTATGAAAGCATTTCCCGCTGAGCCAGTCCAAGCTTACTGTCCCCATCGGACCAGATAGTTTCTTCCAAATCGGAGCTGTCGCGAGCGAATTCGGTATCGACAAGCAAATCCGAGAGCAACCTCTGCAAATCGGACTGCACAAAATCCTCCGCGAATTGTGTGATCGCATCTCTTCCGATACTAGCCCTACCGGAAGTCTGCTGTGCGAATTTGTTGCGCGCTTGCTTGTATTTCAGGGGGCTTTTAAGGAACTCCGACAACCAATCTTTCAATGTCTCAATTGGATAGTCGAGCAAAGCCTCTTCTGTCGCTGAAGGAGATTCGATCAGGCGGCGGATACAATCATCAAGGCATGCATTCAAAATCTCAGCACGCTCGAGATCATCCATGATCGCAAAATCGGGGTCGATGCCTGCCTCGGCGGGAAAATTCTTCAGCGTCGATTCGCAAAGTGAGTGAATAGTTCCTATGCGAGCTGACTCCAGTTCGGCCAGGAGCTTCGTCCAGCGCGCAGTAGACTCGTCATCTTGGCAGGCAGCAACGATTTTCGTCAACTCCAATTTGAGACGGCTGCGCATTTCTTCCGCCGCTTTTCTGGTGTAAGTAACAGCAATAATGTCGCTTATTTGTGCATCTGCGTTGGAGCGAAGAATGTTGATATAGCGCTCTACAAGAACGAATGTTTTGCCGGATCCGGCACCAGCTGAGACTAGCACGTGCGAGCCGATTGATTCGATGGCGCTAACTTGTTCCTCAGTAAGTTTCGGCATCGCCAGATTCCTCCATCACTGCCTTTAGTTCGGCAATGCGACAAACGCTCTTGTGATCGCAAGTTTTGCAAACATCTTTGCCATTCGGCTTTACGGAAAAAACGCCGCGCTCAATTTCGGCAATATATGACTTTACCAAAAACTCGGTGCGATCGATTATGTGTCCATGCTCGGGCGACTCGAAGTCAATTTTTCCCACACTGCGAGCCGAGCTTATGCTGAGATATTGCCCAGCCGAAACGCTGGTGTTTGGCAATATCGCCTTCTGCAAAGCCATTGCATAAATCGGCAATTGCAAGTTGCGCCCTTGCTCCGCCTCTTTGATGCTAATGCTGCGAGAACTGGATTTGTAATCGATCACACGGGCGAACTCCCGCTCAGCCGGCTCGGCGTCGGAGCCGGAACTGTATTCACGCCGAAGGTCGACACGATCGATGCTGCCACTGAGCATAATCTTTTTGCCAAATTCGTCCTCCAAAACTAGCGGAGGAAATAGCGAATCCTTTCGGCCAAAACCAACCTCGAACATCTGAGGGAAGTAACCTTCAGCATCATCAGCTATTCGTTGAAGTTCGTTGCGGATGAAGCGACTCACGCGGAAGCGCAACTCTTTCTTCTCATGCTCGAAATAAGGTCCGGGTGTAAAGTCCGCGCGCTGATCCAACCATTGCAAACCAGCGGCAAAAGCGCTTTCGAAGAGTTCAGAAGCCCGCTCCTGCCTTAGCTCCGGCGCCACTTTCGCATACGCCTGGAAAAATAACTCGAGTACTTTGTGATAAGTCAAACCAATTAAAGCCGGTGTCAAAGCTCTCTCCGGTTCCTCCCGCGGCTTCATATCCAGAACATGACTGGTCCAGAATTTGAAAGGACATTTGCCGTAGTCATTTAATCTGCTTGCAGACCACGTCTTTGGCAAATCGACAGACAGAGCACGGCAGTTGAAAAATTCCTCCAGATATCCGTTGTATGGGTTGGCTGTTTGGACATTCATACGACCGAGCACCGCCTGCAGTGCGCTCTGGATTGGAATCCATTGCAGGCTGATACCAGAACTAGCATTCGATAAACGGTCCAGTTGTTGATACTGTTCATGTTCGAGTGCTTCAGCATTCCAGAGCACCGAGGCAATTGCATCCCTTGACGAGAACGGGATTTGAAGACCATTGCGGAAAGGCGCCATTCGTTGTGTGCCCACGCCAACGCGATCTTGAAGTTCAGACAAATAGAATGATGGCAGCAACTCTTCCGAACTGAGCTCATACTGAGCCTGGCTGAGCACAAGCCTGTCCTTGGCGCGCTCAAGTAATGAATAGAACAAAGCCCTTTCAAAGCCAGGCTCATGGCGCGGATTGCGAATATCGATGCCGAAGCTTAACCAGCGCTTCGTCTCTTCCGGGCTTAAGAAACCTTTGGCCGAAACGTGCCTGGGGAAATCTCCCTCAACCATTCCACAAATGTATATTTCGCAGAAGGGGCGATTTGCCGCCAGTTCTGCCGAACTGATTGTGATGACTTCATTATCCGGTCTGGGACGCGGAAAGTTGCTGCGTTCAATCAGTGACTGAAAGCGTTGGAAAAACTCAGCGAATGTTTCCAACTCAAGGCCCAGCATGTCTTGTTGAACACTCATTACTTTTAAGCAGCGCCGCACCGCCTTTATCGTTTCGCGTTCGGCATTAGCACGGGCTGAGCGAAGATCGTGCTCGCTACCGGGCAAACGTACATACTTATCAATCAGATCTTCAAGCTGACGGCAATTTGCCCGCACGTCTTTCTCATCTTCAGCAAAATTAAAGTCCGCAAGAAACGTAAGCAAACCAGGAATTGGCTCCGAGAACTGCTCCGCAAGCGCCTTTTGCCAGAGCTCAAAAGATCCGACCAAGCGCATTTGATATGAGAAACGATCTAACTGGCTCACCGTACGCGGTGACAATCCAATTGCCTCAAGATTCATGTATGGGCTGCGCAGAATGTCAATCAAATCCTTGCGCTTAAACTCGTTCTGACTGAGCAGGAAAAGTTGCTTGAGGAACTGCCAGGGAGCCAGCTCCGCGATAGACGCGGAGCCATCGATAAAGTAATTGAGGCCAGCTTCCTCGAACGCAGCTTCAACAGCGCCCGCATAAGCATCATAAGAACGAATTATTACAAGCAGCTCGGATGGCTTCTTCTTCCTTTCACTAAGCGCAATTTTCAAGTTCCGAACTAGCTCGCGCATCTCAATGAAGCGGTCCAAGCTGGAGCTTGATTCCACTGAACAAAAGGTGTTGCTTGCATTTTCCTGCGGCGCGGACATGAGCTTGATTCGAGGCCGGAGGTTCAAGATAAGCTCCTCGAACGACGCTTCCTTCCAGCGGTAGTCCTCGGCGCACTGCCGCAAAGCTGCCCGCATCTTGTCCGGCCCAGAGCAAGGATCGTCTTCCAGCGGCCCGCTTGCTCCCTGGCTCACCGAGCAGCTTTCCGAAAGGCTATCACTTGCGTAATCAAAAGCTATCCGAGTTTTCTCTGCGCAACGTGCAAGTCCTGCAAAAATCTGCCCCTGTAAGTGACTGATCCGGTCGAAACCATCGATGACCAGCATTCCATAATCGTTTCGCGCGTCGGAAAACAAAGCTTCACGGCAAAGCATCGCCATCGTTTTTTGATCATGACTTGCCAAATCGGCTAGTTTTTCGCAATACCTTCGATATACCAGTGCCAACTCGAGAAAGCGTGACTCCTGGCAGCACGATTCTTCAAGCCGGGCGAAAAGGTCATCAGGAGCCAGCCCAGCCCGTTGAAACTCGTCAATCAATTCCAGCTCGGCCGAAGCTGTACCCTGAAATTCAGAGATGGCAGAAAGCGAATTAATTTCGCCGCGTCCCTTCATCTCCGAAAGCACCCTTGCCATAATGGCTGGGCGAATCTCCTCCGGCACCACGGTAACCTCCCCGCGGCGCTTTCTGAGCTCCTCAAGACAAGCTTGATAGAAAGGCGTGATCTGGACGCCAAAAAGTCCGGCGATTTTTTGCGCCTCCAACTCTTTATGCAAAATTTCTTTGAACAACTTTCCATATCGAGCTGACGGCACCAAAATCAGTGCCGCTTTCAATGGAAATTGTTTTTTGAACGCCAGCAACTCAGCGACAAGCGCTCTGGTTTTTCCAGAACGATACGCGCCCAGCAGTAGCTCGATGTCGAGCATTACTGATTCCATTCGGATACCTATGTCGTTTTGCTTACTTGTTGCTTGTGACCAATTCCTGAGAAGGGTCTGCAAATAGTGCTGTCGACAGATAACGTTCGCCTGTGCTGGGCAATACACAGACTATTAACTTGTCGCGATTCTCCGGGCGTCTTGCCAATTGTAGGCTGGCATAAACAGCGGCTCCGCTGCTGATACCAGCAAGAACACCTTCTTCTTTTGCAAGAAGACGTCCATGTTCTATAGCTTGATCGTTAGTGACGGTGATTACTTCGTCAATAACGGAAAGGTCCAAAATGGACGGTATAAAACCGGCACCGATTCCCTGTATTTTATGGGGACCGGGCTTGAGTGGCTGCTTAGCCAAATGTTGCGAAATGACAGGGCTGTCGGCAGGCTCGACAGCAACAATTTTCACTGCCGGCTTGCGTTCTTTGAGAACTTGACCGACACCGCTGATGGTGCCGCCAGTGCCGACACCGGAAACAAAAATATCAACTTTGCCTTCTGTATCATTCCAAATTTCTTCTGCGGTGGTTTCGCGATGCACCTTCGGGTTTGCAGGATTATCGAACTGCTGCGGCATGTATGCATTCTCGCGCTCTTTGACGATTTCGCCGGCCTTATTGATCGCTCCGCGCATTCCTTCGGCGCCTGGAGTCAGGACAATTTCCGCACCAAGGGCGGCCAATAATTTGCGGCGCTCCGTGGACATGGTGTCTGGCATGGTCAAAACAAGCTTATATCCGCGGGCTGCTGCGACAAATGCCAGTGCGATACCTGTATTGCCACTGGTCGGTTCGACAAGTGTACTTTCGCCGCGTTTGATCAATCCGCGTTCTTCCGCATCATTCACCATAGCAACGCCGATGCGATCCTTTACTGAACCGAGTGGATTGTAGAACTCCAATTTACATGCGACTGTGGCTTTCAAGCCGGCGGCCATTTTATTGAGCCGAACCAGAGGTGTGTTTCCGAAAAGCTCAGTAATCTCGTTGCCGATGCGCATGTTTAAACCTCGCGTTGTCCTGCTTTCTCTAAGACCTTGGAATTATCGCTGCCAGGTGGAATGTAATGATGGTGTCTCAAGAATCTGCGCAGGAAGTCACAAGCTTTGACACATTGGATCGGCGGCCCGCTTACTTGCAACGTCTTTGTCACGAGCGCCTGCTCGAACATCAATTTTCCAGAAGTCAATTTACCGAATGCCAATGGTGCAATTGTGAAATTGACTGGAGCACTCTCTTTTTCTTTACGCGCCGAATCGCTGCCTTTATCCTCAACATTAGCTCCGAGCTTCAATAGATCGACAGTGACGGCACCTGAGTTATCGGCCTTCACGATCCAGCGACAGTCATCGATTTCTCCGATAGCGAAAACCAAGCCCCCCTTAAATGAGGCCAGTGCTTTCTTCATTTTGTCGGTCAAATTGGCAGGCAGAAAATGCTCGAAGTAATACTGAGCGCGCTCTGGTGAGAATGGCTCAAGAGGCTGCGACGAGCGCACTTGTCCCCAGTTATTCTCAGCGGCATGTTCGCAAATCTTTTGGAAGTAATTGCGGCTCGGAACGAAAGGCGAAGCGATGTGATAGCGTCCAACGACTTCAAATAAATTTCTGGTTTTTACCTGCATGTTGTCTGCAAGCATGCTTCGCAAAGTACCGGGCAAGTTGAGATTATCTTTCTCAGCCGAAACGATTGCAGAGAAACCGGCATATTGAGCCAACTCATGCAGCCATTCCTGGTTGAGCGTCACGCTTGTCGGAACCAAATTACAAATCGAGGGGCGAGCGCTATCTTCAGCAAATTTGACTACAATGTCAGCGGCTTCATTGGCAGGCAACATCCACAAAGTAGCGTCGGGATTGTAGCTTAGCTCAAGATTGGCTTGATTGTTGCTATCGCCTGCAGCTTGAGCTTGTTTCACCTCCTTGAGCAACTTGTACAAACCTGTGAAATTGCTGGAGCGTCCAGTTTCCGAACTGCCAAGAATCAAGGGCAAGCGCAAAAGGTGCCATTTGCAATCGTCCTTGCTCACTACTTTCAAAATACGAGCTTCGTACTGTTGGCAGACACCTTCAAAATGCGTGTGTGCTTTTCTCCTGTCAAATTCGATCTCTTCAGGAACGACTCCGTCATTTTGGATACCGCCCCAAAGCGAGGAGACAATAATGGCGGGCACGCCTTTCAATCTCTTCAGCACTGCATGTAGTTCTTCCGCCGCCCAGGGAGAGCGAGACACACGGGCCTCATCAAAATTTGTCGGAAGTCCACAAAAGATAACGATATCGTATGTGATACCACGCTGAAGCTCATCGCCATCGAGAAAATGAATGTTTTCACTGTAAAGCTTGATCTTATCGGAGCCCAGTGCTTTCTCAATTGCCGAATGCGCCGTGGATTCAAGATCCAGCGGAGACAATGATATCTGCAATGCCGACTTAGTCGGTATATGCACCTGCCATCCGCTCTGCAAGAGCGATGCCAGCAGAAATGCAGAAAAGTTGGAAACTGGTCCCCAAACGTAAGCTATTTTGGTGCTGGTGTTTGTACTTGTGCTCATCATCTACCAAATACTTAGTTGCGCCCCTTATGACAACACTTATGTGTGCTGAACGGCAACTTTGGAACTTGCTAAAGATAGCATGCGAATGCCCACCTAGCCCGCAGAGCTACATTATTTAGCTATGAATTATCTTGATTAGCTCAGTACTCTTGCTGACCCCAAAACTATCTAGAGCTGGGGTTGCTGAAGTCCATGTCCGCAAGAACAATCTCTGTGCCTGCCAATTCGTCACCCCAACGCCGCCCGTCGGCTCTAGAGTAGACTCTGTAAGCCTCATAGGGGATGACTACGAATGAATACAAACCGCCAACAGCCTGCAGGGCATTGCCTAAGAATTCTCGAATGGTATCTGCCGGGATGAGCGCCAAAAGGGGCGATAGCACATATAGCAATAGAGCTGGTCCATACAAAACAATGTTTCGTTTTATGGACTGCGGTAAACCAGCAGCTTGTCCGCTCCTTTTGTCCACTACTTGAAGTCCCATAAGATTTTTGCCGATGCCGCGACCGCCAAAAATGCCATCTCTTCCAATGAGGTAGAGAATCATGACCACCTGAGCATTGAAATAAGTATTAATAAACGGAATGCAGTTGATCGCCAGCCCGAGGAAATATCCAGCCGTTATATCAATGAGCGCTGCAACCAGCCGTTTGCCTATATCGACTTGCAAGGCGGAAGCTGAAAGCTGATTCTTGCCAGTGCTCGGTCTTTGCTCCGACGGATAATTAGTCTGCCAATTGTCAGATTCTCGAAGCTCCGGGACGTCTTGCATAGACTCCGGATCTTCAGGCAACTCGGGACGGTCCCGAAAGGATCTTGACATGCGTCACTCCGATTCCAGCAATGGATCCGTCATCATTATTCCCAGTTGAGCCAAAAACGCTTGGGAAGACGGAAAGGCGACACATTATACGACACTGCACTCACTCTTTTTTTTAGCGTAGCTCATGACGTCTTCTCTACAGTTCTACACTATTAAGACGCGAAATTCCTGTCAAGGGTTCAAAGCAATTCGGGGACTAAAAATACTTCCCCTACACGCATCCTGCAACTAGACCCCGCGAAACCAATAGTTCGTTTTTTTCAAGAAAGTCTTTCCACGGCTGCCCACAATATTGGCCGCCTCAGCATCACCATTACGCGCCGCACGTTCGAACCAGAGCATTGCTTTAGCCTGATCTTTCCCCACTCCAATTCCCCGTTCATACAAGAGCGCCAGATTGAATTGCGCATTTACATACCCGCTTTCGGCCGAGCGTTGCCACCAATATGCAGCCTGACTCAAATCCTTCATGATGCCATCGAAATAAATGTGACCAAGCCTAAACTGCGCTCGTGCATGCCCAAGAGTTGCAA
Organism: Candidatus Obscuribacterales bacterium; assembly: GCA_021732085.1. Classification (GTDB taxonomy): domain Bacteria; phylum Cyanobacteriota; class Vampirovibrionia; order Obscuribacterales; family Obscuribacteraceae; genus JAIEPM01. Next base: position 126,019 of record JAKFVQ010000004.1, read on the forward strand.
TACTCTTAAACATGCTCACAGCTTTGAGCAAGTCGTAATTAGCCCCCGAAGAGTTTGCCAGCATGGAAGCGCGCTGGAACTCCGTATCCATATAGTCAGGCGAGCAAGCGGATTTTGCACCGAGCGGATCGCTTGCGTGCACGTTGAAACTGCTGCTAAAAAACTCGTCGGCGTTTTTGTAATTGGCTTGTATAGCGTCTTTCACCGAGCCATCATTGTAGTGTGATTTCAGTCTTTCATAGGCCACATTCAATTGTTTTTGAAACTCCTCGGCTCGCCTTTGCTCATCGGAGCCCACAAGCTTTGTATCGGGATGATTTTGCTTTGAAAGATTTCGCCACGCGTCTGCAACTTGCCCCCAAGAAGCGTCGGTGCGTAATCCAAGTACGCGAAAACAGTTGTCCAATTCAGCCATTGGATCCACCTCATTTCAAAGGATAGCGGCAACCACCCGGCACCATATATGGTGCCAGCAGACCGCATTAACAATACTCGTGGGAGCGCCTATTTCTGTCCGCCTAAAATTCGGCGACCGAACAAAAGCAAGCGGTGATGCGCTCCTTCGTAAGGAACGCGAATTCAATGAGCCCAAAGTCTTTGGGACAAAATTGGATTTGGAGCAGCAGCAAGCCAAGTCAAAAACGACCAATAATGGCTTGGCATGTGATCTGTAGTTTATTTAGTAAGTGGTTTTAACTGTGTGTGAAACGTCGCGGAAAATACGACTTCAATTTCGAGCATAGCTCAGCCCCCGCGACTTGTCAAGAAGGCACACCTTAGATGGGTTTAGGGATTAGAGGCAGCTAGTCAGCTAAGACATTGCCAAACTTTGAACAAAACGAAAGAACAGGAAGTTTAGTTGTCATTGCCGCTAGCATTCAATATGTAGGCAGCCGCTCCTAAATGATAGGACGCAAGAGCCAAGAAAATAATGGCCGGAGGAAATTTCTATGGGCGCAACTGTAATTGTAGATGGTTTGAGAACTCCTTTCGGCAAACTCGGTGGTGGTCTCAGTGCGATATCAGCCGTCGACCTGGCATATCCGTTGGTCAAAGAACTCATTTCGCGTAACAGCATCAAAGGCGAAGATATCGCTGAAGTCATTTTGGGTCAGGTGCTGCAGGCCGGCTGCGGGCAAATTCCCTCCCGCCAAGTGCTAATAAAGGCAGGCGTACCTACCACTTGCGAATCGACAACAATAAACAAAGTCTGCGCGTCGGGCATGCGCTCGGTAACCATATCCGATTTGCGCCTGCGAGCTGGGGACGGCGAAATCGTGATTGCCGGCGGCATGGAATCAATGAGCCAAGCACCTTATTTGGTGGATGCAAACTCTGCTCGTTTTGGAAAACGCATGGGGCATGTGCAATTCAAAGACGCAATGCTGGCTGATGGACTCGAATGCCCTGTCGCAGCATGCCACATGGCAGTGCACGGAGCCAAGGTTGCAGAGGAATTGAAAGTCACAAGAGAAGAGCAGGACAAATGGGCATTCCGTAGTCATCAATTGGCTGTAAAAGCGATTGAGTCCGGTCTCTTCAAGCGAGAAATCTTGCCCGTAACTTATAAGCAAAAAGGCAAAGAAGTCACTATCGAAAATGACGAAGCTCCACGCGCCGATACAACGCTGGAAGCTCTTGCCAAACTCAAACCAGTTTTTTACGAGGCTGGAAGCGTTACTGCAGGAAATGCACCCGGTATCAATGATGGTGCATGCGCGCTACTGGTTATGAGTGAAGAGAAAGCCAAAGCACTGGGCTTAAAGCCGCTTGCAAAAATTCTATCTCACGCATCAATTGGACAAGATGTTCAATATCTGGCGACGGCACCAGCTCTTGCCACGAAGAAAGCACTGGCAAAGTGCAATCTTAAATCGTCAGATCTAGAGCTTGTTGAAATCAATGAAGCATTCTCAGCTGTGGCTCTTACATCGATGAGCATGCTTGATCTGAATCCTGAAATAGTAAACGTCAACGGTGGCGCTGTTGCTCTGGGCCACCCCATCGGTGCCAGCGGCGCTCGCATTCTATTGACGCTGGCTAAAGAGATGGAAGCTCGCGGCGCCAAATATGGCGCAGCAGCTATTTGCTCAGGCACAGGACAAGGCGACAGCGTAATCCTCAGCCGGGAAGGTCTCAACTAAGATGGCAGAATTAGCGATCGAGGGAAGCGACGTAATAGCTCGGATGGAAGAGCTACGAAGCGAAATAAACCATCATCGCTTTCTCTATTACGTGCTTGATCGCCCAGCCATAAGTGACGCCGATTTCGACGCACTTTTTCGAGAATTACAGAAACTTGAAGAAGAACATCCGGAACTAGTAATCCCCGACAGTCCAACACAGACTGTCGGGGCACAGCCCAGCACCGAGTTTAAACAGGTTCGTCATCGCATTCCGATGCTCAGCCTGGCAAATGCGATGGGCAATGAAGACCTCGATCGCTGGCAAGAACGGATCGTCCGCGTTCTCGAACTGAGTCCTGAGCAAGCTTCCAAGCTTAAATACGTCTGCGAGTTGAAGATCGACGGATTGTCTATTGCATTGACATACAAGAACGGTAAGCTTGTTGAAGGTGCCACCAGAGGCAATGGCGACGTCGGCGAAGACGTGACCTTGAACCTGAAAACTATCAAAGATATTCCTCACACACTGAGCCCCGAAAACGCTGTAAAAATACCGGACTTGCTTGAAGTTCGCGGTGAAGTTTACTTCCCAATCACAAGTTTCAATGCCCTAAATAAATCGATAGAGCAAGAAGGTGATCAGCCTTTTGCAAATCCGCGGAACGCTGCCAGCGGATCACTGAGACAGAAAGATCCACGAATTACAGCCAAACGAAAACTAGCCGCCTGGATTTACTTCGCCTATATTACAGATTCCAACATTCCGGAGCTAAACACTCACAGTCAATCTTTGGAGATAATGGAATCGCTCGGCTTGCCCGTAAACAAAAACCGCAAGATTGCAACGGGCATTGACGAGGTTAAGGCGTACTGCCAGGAATGGGCGGAGAAAAGACACAGCCTTGATTATCAAACCGATGGCGTTGTCGTAAAGCTCGATGATCGCAGCCTCTGGAAAGCGCTCGGTACGACCTCACACAGCCCGCGCTGGGCAATTGCATTCAAATATCCACCAGACGAAGCCGAAACCATTCTTGAATCAGTAGAATTCGATCTCGGCAGAACAGGAGCCGTCACGCCTGTTGCTTGCTTGAAGCCCGTGCTGCTGGCCGGCACGACCGTCAAGCGAGCCTCCTTGCACAACTTCGATCAAGTAAATCGCCTGGGTGTACGCATTGGAGATACAGTTGTTGTTCGCAAGGCCGGAGAGATCATCCCAGAAGTTTTGCGAGTAGTTTTAGAGAAGCGACCCAGCGATGCTCGCCCAGTCATTCAACCCAGCAACTGCCCGATCTGCCAGGGAGAGCTTTTAAAATCCGCCGAAGAAGTGGTTTTACGCTGCACCAACTATCAATGCCCTGCCCAAGTTGAACGACGGCTTGCACATTTCGTGAGCCGCGACGCGATGGACATCGAAGGTCTTGGCGGAGTTTTGATAAGCCAACTGGCACAAGCCGGCTTAGTAAAGGATCCAGCAGATCTCTACACGTTGCAGGCCGAACAATTGCTGCAACTGGAACGGCTAGGAAAGAAAAGCGTTGATAAGTTGATCGCCAATATTGAGAAGTCAAAGACTCGCCCGCAAGCGAGCCTGATCTACGCCCTCGGAATCAAGCATGTGGGCTCCAGAATGGCAGAGATTCTGGCCGAACACTTTCATTCATTGAAAAACCTCATGGATGTAAGCACGGAAAAACTCGACACGGTCGAAGGGGTAGGCCCATCGATAGCTGAAGCGATCGTTCAATATTTTCACGACCTTGAAAATCGCCAGCTAATTGAGCGCCTGGCTGCACTTGGGGTGCAAATTGAGGCAAACGACGAATCTCCGAAAGAGCAAGTGGAGCAGACCCTCACTGGCAAGACATTCGTCATAACTGGCACCTTGTCCATGGATCGAGCGGACGCGGAGAAGTTGATTAAGGCACGCGGAGGCAAGCCCACGTCATCCGTCTCAAAAAAGACTGACTACGTAGTTGCAGGAGCCAATCCGGGCTCTAAGTTACAGAAAGCTCAAGAATTAGGTATAACAGTATTAGACGAAGGACAGTTCGAACTCCTCTTGGGGGTCTAGACTAGTGAAACCTTTCCAAATTAATCCCCTAGGCGCTGCAGCCGTTTTCACCATTCTAGGAATGGGATTGATTGGCGCCCTTGTTATCCTTCCGATTGCTTGCATTCACTGGACTTGGAACGAGGTCCTAAGTAATTATTCGGTTTTACCTCCGATTAGCGTTTGGCAAGCTGTCCTTCTTTATTTGGCCATGGCAACGGTTCTCTTTTTGAGTGGTGTGGTACAAATAGAAGTCGAACCGGAGCGTACCGAGTAACTGTTTGGCATGACGACGAGACACTTATTGAACTCAGCTATTATTGCCGGGCTTATAATCTGCAATAGTTTTTTTGCGATTGGCGCATTGGCGAAAAAGGGTGACAAAGCCACTGTCGAACCTACCGAACTTCATATGCGCGAAGGACTGCGCAAGATGAAGATAAAGGATTACGAGGGAGCAGCAGACGACTTCCTACAATCCTGTTATTTCGCGCGCAATCAATACAATCCCCAGGGGTGGCTATATTTGGGACTTTGCTATAAGGCAAGCCGAAATTACGGTAAAGCAATCGAAGCGATTCACAATCATTTGAAACAGACCACTGATAAGGCAATGGATGCACACATCGATCTGGCTGAATGTTATATGAACATCGGCGAGTATGAGAAGGCTGAAAAAGAAATTGACCAGGCTCGCTATGACAGCGATGGCAGCCAGAAGCGTCCTTACTTTGCTATGGGCGAATTGTTGGAGCGACTGGGTAAACCGGGAGAGGCGCTCGAGGCTTACAACACAGCCCTGGCCGAACGTCCGTGGACTTATACCGATGCCTGGATGGGACGCGCCCGCTGTCAAATGAAGCTCAACTATCCAAATGAGGCAATTAAGGACTATCGCGGCATCATAGATTCGGCAATAAAGAATGTGCCGTGGACCGAACTTTATTACAATCTGGGGCAGTGCCTGTATAAGCGCGGCGATCACCAGGGCGCGATTGACCACTGGCTTTACGCGCTGAAAGACGATCCAGATCATTTCGACTCGCATCTTGCGCTGGGAAGAATTTTTGACGAAGAGAAGCACGTCTCATCGGCCATTACTCAATATGAGCACGCCATCCGCTGCGCTCCGAAGAACTACAACACGGATCAAATCAACAAACGCTTGCTTGCATTGCAGAGCACATTGCGCACAAAGGAGCGCGAGAAGGAAGTGAAGCCAAGCCCTTACATGCGACAGCAAGAAGAAGGCAGGCAGCAAGAAATGCAAAAACAGCAAGGAAAAACCAGCGGCGAATCCGGATTCTAAGAATCGACTGCTATTCGCTCTTCGAATTTCTTATTGAACCACGCATATGCATATGCAGCGAGCATGAAGAGTACTCCGGCTGCGATAAAGGCAATGATGCGATAAATCGTGTTTGCACCGGAAAGGTCGACGAACAACAATCTGAGTACGACCAGGGCGAAGGAGAGCAGCCCGCATATTCGCAGCACCTTATCCTTAGTAGCGAACCCAAGAGCCAGGAGCAAAACACCTTCCACGGCCCAGCCTACCGAAACCAAGCTGCTTTGCAGGTGCTTGCCCACAAATGATGCAAGCACTACCGATGCCCCCACATTCATCAAGGACGGTGCAAGGGAATGTTTATCAGGTCCAAGGATAGCGGGCTCGGCTCGGCGCGAAAAATATGCAGCTGCAATGAGCGCCATACCAGCTACAGATATACTCAACCAGGTATTGCTTGATTCAAAAATGGCTCTTGCAAAAACCAACAACGCACCGCAAATGGTGATATTTCTGAAGAACGAATCACTCCAGCGAAAAGAGAGATAAGAGCAGGCAAGCAGCTCTGCAGACCAGATTGCCGCCGTCAATTCACCGCTAGCCGGTGGCGGAACATATAACATAAATAGAGCGGCAAGCAGAAAATACGAACGATAGATAAATTGCGAAACTTTATCCTGTTGTATACGAAACTGAAAAGCCAAATAAAACATGCCCGTGAGCAGCAGGGCCCAGTTGAGGAAGTGATGAGCGCCGGGCACAAGCCAGCAGAAGCCAACCAGCAAGAAGCCGAGAAGTGCCACAATCGAGAAGTAAGGACGGGACCATTTAAGTCCTAGAAAGCCCAAACCAAAAGCTTCCAGTGTCCAGCATAATGTCACAACTCGATGAGCATTATCACCTTGAATCAGTTTACCGAAATGAACCAGCGCGGGAACCGATAGCCAGGCAAGGGCACCTGCGCAGTGTCCGTACCAGTAGAAAGAGAGCTTCGACTCCCTCTCAGACAAGTTAGGAACTTTCTTGGCGAACGGCGATTGAAAGAGATAACATGCCACAGCCATGACTAGCGTTGCTGGAAGCACGCGCGGAAGAGCACGGGGGATAGTAATTCCGAGGGCACTTACAGTTGCCGTGGTGAAGCACTCTACAATACACGCGATGCAGAGTACGCTTCCAAGTAAAAGGCTAAAGAACCGAAAGGAACGCAGCTGATATTTCATTCCAACATAAATTAGAAGTCCGAGCTCCAGCGCCCAGGCCGCCAGGGTTGGCTGATTGCCATTAATAGCTGGCATGAACAAAGTAAGTGAGCTAAGTGATATCAGAGAATTCGTCAATGCGTTATCGGGGCATCCACGCTGCCGGGCAAACAAAGCAAAGATCGCGTAAGTGACCGTCATAATTCCGAATGCAAGTGCATTCGAATCGATAGGAAGGCTAAGTTTCGAGAAAGCGTGCATCAAACACAAGAGTGAGACAGAAGCCGCGACTACATTTACAGATGCAGCTCCACTCCTGGCTAGTGCCGTATCTTCCCTTAGAATTGTGGGCAAAAATCCGGCCGCCAAAACGTAGGGCGCAAGGAAAGTCATGTACAAAGCGATATCAGCAGTTCGAGACAGCGCAAGCTGAGGATCAATTGAAAAGAACAAAATGAATAGAGCGCTCAGCAGACCAGAAGAGTAAAGAGTCGCCCACTTCTTCTTGACGACCATGAACGCCAGGACCGCAGTAAGAACAGTCGATGCGAGCGCAGAAAGGATATTCAGGTTGGACAAAGACAAGCTAAGATAGCCCAGACATACAGCTAATGATGCCACTAACTCAGCGTTCTTTTTGAATGAATGGTATGCTGCACACAGCGCAACAGCCGTCATCAGGACAGCACCATATATAGGGTCATGGATTAAACGGACTGATTCGATGTGGTGCATCGCATAAGACGTAAAATAGGCGACAGACCAGCCGCCGCCACAGAGGACCTGTCCAAAACCAGCTAAGTTCTGTTTGCGATCAAAGAATTCCCCGGCAAGTACCAAGAACGCGGCAATAACAAAGCCAGTTGAAACTTTAGCAATTGGTCCGAAGTATTGAAACGAGTAGCCAATTAGAAGTGCAACGCCCAAAACGACAAATGCCATTCCAAGTTTACTTAGCCAATAGAGTCCTATCTTTGTTTCAAGCGAATCAGCTTGGACACTGGCAAGCGGTGGCGGTCCATTCTTAGCATTGCTCTTGCCTGGATCTGCAGCATTCTCTTTTCCAAGTTGGGTGATCAGCGAATCACTGGGAGAACTAATTATCAAATCCGGGCGGAAAGACACTGCCGAAGCGGATGTCGAATCAACCTCCTCGGCATCGGCAGGGACGGGCAGCGTTAGCGAACTTTTTGATTGCTGCGGATTCCCTGAAATTGGAGAGGTAAGCGATTCGACGGATTCATCAGTGCTCGAATGATTATGCACAAATTGAGCGGCACTATCCTCCAGCACTGGATCGGGCAAGTTCTCCACAATTGGTTGTGAATCGTGCCCTGAAATCTTGGCGGAATTTGGTTCTGAAATATGCACGAAAGATTCGCAGGGAATTATAGAAGCAGAATCCTTTTTCACGGCGGCCAACGAGTTTGTGTTCTGTCCGATTGCCGATGAATCCAAATGAGCTTGATCGCGAATGCTCTGCTCCAATTGCAACTCGAGTTTTTCCACACGGCTTTGCAATGCCGAGACGGTTGCCTTTAATTCGCTCAACTCGTCGTCCTGACTCAAAACACAGCCTCTCTGACTCCAAAACTCCAATTAGCATAGCGCCAAAATGCTCGAAAGAATTGAAACAGAGGCACTTAAGGAAGTGACCGCCCCGTCGCCCGGGAAGTTTAACTTTATCTCACGTCCCTTTTCGGCTATCCTCTTTTCATCCACCTGCTTCACCCCACACGGCACAGGGCGTTCAATGCCCCACAAATATGGGTAGATAGGTTCTGGCAGGTAGCTCCTGCCGGCTGGTGCATTTAGATGAGCGACAACCCCAAAAAGACTGATCCAGCGGAGAAAAAGCTGGACTCAAAGGAGAGGCCAGCCGGCTGGACGGCTGAGCAGGCTCGGGACCAGCTCGTCAAAGATTCCTTCGAGAATCGCCCGTCAAAGACCTACGAAAAACCGCCAGAACCACCTTCCAGGAGCATTCTGGGCACTGTGGCTGATTGGATTACCAATACATTTTCATCTTCAAGCGCGGACAAAGCGAGCACAGCGCCGAAAGAATCTAAAGATGCTAAACAAGAAGCTGAAAGGCAGGCTGATTCGGCACAGAGATATAGCCAACAGGAAAAGCCAGAGGCAGCATCAAGCCAAGACTCCAGCAAGAACGATTCATATAAAACAGAAACGGCAAAGGCAGACGCTTCCGGCGCCAGCAAATCTGGTTACACAAGAGGATGGATTGGCGAGGAACCTCTGAGTGCGGGCAAATCGCAATCCTACGCCAGCGGCTGGGTGGGCGAAGAGCCTCAGAGCGCTGGAAATGCTCGCTCCACGGTTGGCGGCTCGGTAGGCGAAGAGCCTCGCAGAGCCAACAAAGCCGAATCAACTGTTAAAGGATGGATTGGTGAAGAGCCTCAAAATTTAATGGAGCGAGTGCAAGCCAAGGCACCGCAAAACAACGCCTGGCCGGATGAAACACAGCACGGTCGCGGAGCCGAAGCGGTCAGCACCGGCTCGAGAAGCGGGAAAGCTGAAAAAACCGACGATAAGTCATGCACTGAAGCAGACTCCCCCAAGACCGATCTCAATCAATTTCCCGAGTTCTTTCGCAAGCACTACGAAAAGCCTGAACCGCAGCAGCAGATCGATCCGCGCGAAGAACAACGCCAGGAACAGCGCGAAATGCGCCGAGCCGCAGAAAGCGGAAGCGCGCAAGCACCACAAGCTGAAACGCCGCATCCAGCGTCCGTGGAGATGTGGACGAAACAACCTCCAGCGCCGGGAAGCTGGGATGCAATCGAATCAATATACGGAAGTCCATCGAAAAGCAAATTCGACGGAGTCGTTCACCACGACGTAGGCGCAGGTAGTAAGGGTGAACTCAGCCAAGACGGCAAGAAAGCAGACGGGCATTCGTCCGGCGGCTCAGCACTGGAGCAAGCAGGAGACTCACACGGAAATCCCAGCATAAGCGGAAAAGATCTCAGCTCTGGAAGCTTTGGTGGTCTAGGTGGACCGGGCAAGCCAGAAAATGGTAGCAACAGTAACGGCAGCCTTGGACGAGGCGAACTCGGAGCATTTGGAAAGGACGGGGGATTCGCGGGTAAGCCGGAGAATTCCAGCTTGCTGCCAGGAAGAACTGACCTTGGTGGTCCCGGCGAAGGTAAAAATGATTTTTCCGGAAAGAATCAAGTCGCAGGGCTCCCTCGCCACGACGACACTGCAGGCGGTGGCGTAGCGCCGCGCACACAAAATCCGGATGCTGGACAGATAAATTCTTCCAAGAGCGGTGCTATTGAATCCAGGCTAGAAAGAGGCGACCAGCGTCAAAGCAACGTCGAGTCGACCCGCACCGCCAATGGTGACGTCAACGCATCAAGACCTGCCGATGCAGTCACGCCGAAAACGACTGATCAGCTTCAGCGCATAACGTCCGATGATCAAAACTTAAATCGTAATTCATTGAAGAACGACACACAAAGCCGAGAGTTCGATCTTCCGCAAATCATTCGCTACGTTCCAGAGAACAAGGAAAATGGCCCTGGACCAGGAAAGCAAGTCTCCGAACAGCAAGGTCTTCCGCAAACTCTGGCAAGAATTTCTTCCGAAAACAGGAATGGCGAACAAGTATTAGGGAACGGCGGAAAAAGACTAGATGCACTCATCCCCGAAAAATCACTTCTGGGAGGATTGACGGAGCTAAAGTCAACACCTATCGTTCGAGATTTCAAATCCGGCGACATACTTCCACAAGAGTTCAAAAGCACGACCGATGCCACAAAATTCATCGGCGCGGCAGAAGGAAGATTGGCGGCAAATGCTGCTAAGGGATTGGATGCCGCAGTGGGTGCACGCGGTGCAGATACGGCAGCTAGCGGCGCTCTGCGCGCAAGCGAAGCCGGACTTCCTGGCGCCCTGACTTCACGCGATGGAAGGCTCGATCAAAACATCTTCTCAACGAAACTCGCAGATGTTCAGAATTCAGCAAGAACAATAGATATGCTGCTTGGCTCAAAAACAGAAATCCCTAATACCAAACTTGGTGCTACAGATCCTAGCGCACGAGACCTGATCGGACGTGATCGACAGGATGCAATAATTGCAGGTCGCGGGGTTAAAGCGAACGTCGCGGGATTGAGGGAAGATCTGATCATCAGCAAGATCGGAAATGAGGCTAACTTATCAGGCCGTGCTGATCGCGGATTCGAAATTGCTTCGGGTAGCGAACGCATACGCGCAGAACGTGGGCTACGCGGCGAACGAGATGACTTAGCAGAGTTGCGGGCACTGCTCGATAGAACATCAAAGTTCAGCGGTGAGAAGCGCTACCTGACAGGCGTAGAGATCGCTCTTGCTGCTGCCATCGCTGCAGTTGCTGTTGCAAAAACGCGCAGCGAGAAAGAAATTGCCATTTCACAAGCCGAATTGGCCGCCAAACAATTACAAGAATTGATGGAAGACATCGATCTAACGACTCCAGATTCCGATGAAGCCGAAGATCAAGTGAGATTGCCATGGCAAGCAGACACCAGCGCTGACAAGAAGAGACCAGAGTATATGGTCGCGCATAACGACACACTGCTAAGCATCGCGGAGCAATTCTACAACGATAGTGCTGTAGCTTGGTTAATCGCGGATATAAACAAAGACCGCGTAGCCGAATTCAATGAAGACGGAAAACGTATCATCGAAATGCGCTCCCGACAGTCCATCGAGCTGCCGCTCTGGGGTGAAGTGAACGACTTCTTACGCAACAGATCTGAACTCGTAAAAACAACAGAAATTGTGACGATAGTTAGTCAAACCGAAGTCGATCGCGAATTGCTTGATTCATTTCTTAGCACCGTCATTGGTGCCAGCAGTAAAGGTGAAGGAGCCTTGGGGGAAGGCTTAGGAAATCTGTCCCTTTCTCCTAACGAGGCAAGCGTCGCTCGCTCGGGGTCCAGCGCTGCAAATCCAGCACCGCATCAGGTGGGCGCTCTAGCTCGAATAGATGCCTTTTCCGATCAGAGTTTCGGAAGCGGGATCCCAGCCTACGCTGGCGCGCAAGGAGCTGCCACCATGGCTCTTGCAGTGGAGGGCAATCAGCTTACGGTTCTCCTTTCGCTTGGACGAAAATTGCTTCCAAGTTTCAGCACATTGAAGAAAGCCGGCATGAATCTCCAATCTTATGTAAGCGGAAGAGATTGGCAGCATGGCGGACTGAGCCGGAGCAAAGACGAACTGAAATAAGTTACCGATTTAGCATGCTCGCCTCCACCGAGCCGAGTGGCTAGTGGACACAACCATTTCAGTCCAGTTTTGCTTGCTCGCTACACCCAGCCAAGCGACTCGTGACGCTACTATTATAGTCCCGTTTTGCTTGCTTACTCGCTAGCACAGACGCCCGCTGGCATTAGGCAAAATTTCGCAAGCGGACATAAACTCGATGCACCTATGCTTTAACAACAAAAGTGTCGTTAGCGCACAGGTGCATCGAGTCACTATTTCCGGACTGGAGCTATTTGCCCTTATAGGCGGGGGCGCGTTTCTCCAGAAAAGCAGTAACGCCTTCTTGGAAGTCTTCACTGCGCCCGGCAATTTCTTGCATGTGGGCTTCATATTCCAGGCGTTCTTCAAGGTCTGCAAAGATCGCCGCGTTCATTGCGCGCTTAGTTAGGGCGAATGCTTTGCTTGGTCCCTTTGCCAGTTGCTTAGCCCAAGCGAGTGCTTCTTCCAGAACTTTCTCCTGGGGAACCAACTTATTGACGATTCCCAGTTCAAACGCTTGCTTAGCTTCCAACTTTTCTGCTGAAAGCATCAACTCGAAGGCCTTGGTTGCGCCTATCAGGCGCGGGAGAATGAAGGTTGCACCAGAGTCCGGAACCAATCCTACTTTCGTAAACGATTGGATGAAGCTGGCGGTCTCTGAGACGACTCGCAAATCGCAAGCAAGAGCCAAACTGCTGCCGGCACCGGCCGCGACACCATTAACCGCTGCAATCACTGGCTTTTCCATTCGACGAATGCGAATGACCATTGGATTGTAGCGGCGGCGAATCGAATCTGAGAGCGACGGTTTACTTGCACTGGAATCGCTGAATTTGCGGTTTTGCAAATCTTGTCCAGCGCAGAAGCCCCGTCCGGCACCGGTAATAACGATTGCTCTAATTTCCTTATCTTTCTCTGCTTCTTTCAAAGCATCAATTAATTGGAAGCTCAACTCGTCGTTGAATGAATTCAGCTTATCCGGGCGATTCAATGTGATTACACACACGCCTTCTGTCTTTTCGACCAATAGAATTTTTTCGTCAGTCATTTTCTTCTCCGTTCTAAATCTTGTTCAAGGAAACTCTTATCGTCCGACAAATTTGGCTGGACGTTTTTCCATAAAAGCCTTCATGCCTTCCTTTTGATCTTCCGAAGAAAACAGCATGTAGAAGCTCTTGCGCTCGAAGTTGAGTCCTTCTGTCAGCGTGGCATCATAAGTTTTCAGCACAGCCTCTTTTGCCATCTGTAGGGCCAGCGGTGACTTCTTCGCAATTTCTTTGGCCAGTGTTTTTGTTTCATCGAGCAATAATTCGACAGGAACGATCTTATTGACCAGACCCATTGCGAGCGCTTCTTGCGCAAGAACCGGGCGACCGGTAAGGATAATCTCCATGGCTTTTGCTTTGCCGACAGCGCGCGTAAGGCGCTGTGTTCCACCAGCCCCTGGAATGACGCCAATGTTGATTTCCGGCTGACCAAATTGCGCGGTTTCCGATGCGATGATCATGTCGCACATCATTGCCAACTCGCAGCCGCCGCCGAGAGCAAAGCCGCTGACCGCAGCGATAACCGGCTTCTTGACGAAGCGTATGCGATCCCACGTGGCCAAATTATCCTTTTGCAGCATGGATACGGCGCTCTCATCACACATCTCTTTGATGTCGGCACCAGCTGCAAATGCGCGGTCACTGCCTGTGAGGATGATAACGCGCACGTTCTCATCAGCATCAAAAGCTTGCATCGCATCAGCCAGCTCCTTCATCAACTCATGATTGAGGGCATTCAGCACTTGGGGACGGTGAAGCGAAACAATCGCAACATGTCCTTCGACTTCCGTCTTGATGTTATTGAACGTAGTGCTGGTCATCTCCTTACCCTCTCTTTCCTTAACGGTCATTTTTCAATCCTCTGTTTTCTGTTCCGCTTACATTAAAGGTCATGCTTTGGCTTGCGCCTTGGCTCTGTCCTTCAATTGATACTTATTCCGGGCTTCCGATTGCAGCCGGCGGGGGCACCGGGCCGGCAGCCTTACAACGCACGCCACCATAATTGATGTCATTTTTCTGGCGGAAGGAACGCAGTCCCTCTGCCGTTTCAACGGCACCAGCATGCAAGGTGAGCCAATCGCGGGCATGTCCAATGGTCATGCCCCAGGAGAAGTCTCTCCAGAAGTTCAGTTGCTGCTTGGTGTAGCGCATGCACTCCGGCAGCTTCTTGTAGAGTTTTTCAGCCATTTGCGCGACAGCTTCATCGAGCATGGACATCGGCACCACCTGATTGACCAAACCCCAATCGAGGGCTGTGTACGCGTCAATCGATTCGCAGAGCATCAACATCTCGCGAGCGCGCCTGTCGCCGACGATCAGAGGTAGCCACTGGGTAGCACCACCGGCGGCGACACTGCCTCTGGCTGCGCCCACTTGCCTGATCGTCACATGGTCAGCTGCGATAGCCAGGTCGCAAGCCATGTTTAACTCATTGCCACCACCGACAGTCATGCCATTCAAGCGAGCAATTGTTGGCTTGCCAATATTGCGCAGCCGATCGTGCATTTCAATGAATGTATACATCCATTTGTAATAGTTATTTGGCTTCTTGAGCATGTGATCTTCTTGCTCTTTTAAATCGGCTCCAGTGCAAAAGGCTCTTTCACCGGCGCCCGTGATTACAGCTACGGCAATGTTGTCATCACGCGTGACGTCTTCAAACGCTAGTGCCAATTCTTTCAACGTAATCATGTCGAAGCAATTGAGAACTTCTGGTCTGTTTATAGTTATTGTCGCGGTGTAATTTTGCTTTTGGTAAAGTATCCTCTGGAAGTTGAACTCTTCCGGGGCCATACCAGTCAGCATTTTTTCGACTTGTGCCATGTTAATCGTGCCTCTTACTAAACGGCTGTCTCTCTTTTTTCCGTCCGCTGAATTTTCTTTTCAACAGCTGGGCGCTGCAAGCAGGAGTCGGCGGATGCCAGACTCCTAGCATCCGGAACTAGTTGTTGTCACTTACCTCGGCGAACATCATAGTTACCAAATCACCGGCGAAACTCATGATATTTTTGGTGGCTTCACGCCCTTCCGGGCTATCGAGCCCCGCTTTTACCGCATCGAGATTATCAAAATAAAGCTCTGCCATCAGATGATAAGCGGCATTCCCCTCCGGAGCACCGGCGACTTTGCTAATTTCGATAAGCTGCAAGCCTGGGATCTTCTGAACAAGCGGTATGTGCTCGTCGTAGTATTTGGAGTCAAACTCGTCAGCATTTGCAGGCGGCTTGTATAGGGCTATGAGTTTTGCGGTCATCGTAATCTCCTTATCAAATGCAGTTTTTCAAGTTAGAATCAAAATTTGGTTTTGCGCTTTCTGTTACCGAGGGCTCGCCATCTCGCAAATCAATAACGCGCCGGGATTTCCCGTCCACTCTTTCGAGACTTCCAAAATCCAGAAATTCAATATCAACAGTCAGACCAAGGGCGTTTTTGAATGCATTGACGAAATAGGGGGCGCACATTTCTCTGCATTGCTCCTCGGAAAGCTCGCCGGATCTGTCCATTCCGGACTTAGGAACTTCCACTCGTACCAGCAGCTGATCAAGTGGTCCATCCTTGCGAACTAGCACCTGATAATGAGGTCCAACTTGCACAGGCACATCGAAAAGGACGCGTTCTATTTCCGAAGGATAAATATTCACACCGCGCACAATCAGCATGTCATCGTATCGCGCGCGCACATTTTCCATCCGCAACGAAGTTCGTCCGCAGGCACAGGGTTCTTTAGTTATTTTGGTAACGTCGCCCGTTCTAAAACGCAAAAGCGGCATTGCTTCCTTTTGCAGGGTAGTTATTACAAGCTCGCCTTCCTCACCGTCCGGTACAGCTTGTAGCGTATCGGGATTGATCAGCTCAACTAAGAAGTGGTCTTCCCACACATGGAGTTGACGCGCGGCGTCGTCAATGTGTGCATAGCTATGCTCACATTGAATAGATACTCCGGGTCCCATCACTTCGCTGAGACCATAGATATCAAACGGTCGCACACCAAGCAACTCTTTAATAGTTTCGCCAAGCCCATTTGTCCATGGTTCAGCACCGAAAATTCCGATTTGCAAGTTCGAACTCTCGAGTGGAATTTCCATTTCCTGCAGTGTGCAGGCCAGCTTCATTGCATAGCTTGGTGTCGAGCACAAAACCCTTGGTTTGAGATCTTGAATCAAGGTTATTTGTTGCTGCGTCTTCCCGCCTGAAGCAGGAACCGATATAGCGCCGAGATGTTCTATTCCGGCGTGCAAGCCTAATCCGCCGGTGAACAATCCGTAGCCGTAGGCATTATGAACTAGATCGCCAGGACGCACGCCAACAGCAAATAAGCTGCGAGCGACAAGCTCAGCCCAATTTGCCAGATCAGCTTGACTGTATGGCACGACGGTCGGCTTGCCTCTGGTGCCGGAGGAAGCATGGAAGCGCCTTATCTCCGCATTTGGAACGGCAATAAATCCAGCCGGATACTCATTACGCAAGTCTGCTTTCGTGGTGAATGGAAAGTGCGCTAAGTCTGACAGCGTTCTAAGCTTTTCAGCGGCGACCCCATCTCTTGCGAAAGCCTTGCGATAGAAATCGACATTGGATTCCAGCCTGCTTAGCTGCGAACGCAAATGAACGAGCTGAAACTCATTCAGCTCTGCACGAGGCATGCTTTCTCGTTTCTCGTTCCACACGAACGCGGCAACTCCTTGCTGGCGCATTGAGGCGGAACCAGTCCGTCTTCCTTGGCGCTTCACTGCTACCTTGAGATCATCAAATGATATCCTCTCGATAACTGATTTATGGCTAATGCACCTGACTTTTTCAGCTTTGGCATAACTTTCACTGTTCTACTTATATCGCTGCTACCAGGCGAGGGCGTTGATTCTTCCGAGAGTCACGAATAATCCAGCTGGAACAGCTTCTTAGCCTTTATGCTTTAACAATGCTTTTGTTGTAATCAAGTGGACCGTAAGGTCTCCCAAAGCGCCCTATTTGCGGGTTTCGTTCTTTCCGAGTAGCGACTAACAACACTTTTGTTGTATCAACATTGGGTGGTCATTGGGTAGTCAAAGAAAGAGCACCGGCGCCAGTCCCGAGCCACGAATAACAAGCCCTGCGCACTTCAGTGGAACGTAGAATGGGAATCAATTTTTCCTTCTCATCAATCTTGAATTTGAACTCTTTGGCCCAAAAGTAGTCAAGCGCTGCATCATTACAACGCAGCGCTTGTAGATTTTGAATTTGGCTAATCCTACGATGGCAAGCCGCTGACACAGTTTTGAAGCAGGCTCGAAGCCTTCACTGCTGGTCAGAGCCCACGTTGTGGTGAACTTTCGATGCCGGTGAGACGCCGTCGGTCCCAGCTTTGCAGCAGAGCAGGCTGGAAGCTTGCGCTCCCATCTGCTCGCGATTAGTCTTTTTCGACTACGTCAACGCCTGGAACTTTCAGTCCATAGCTTTCGAGCAATGGCTTCATTTCGGCGTACCAGGCTTCACGCACTTCCTGGTTGTCGCGCTGTTTCAAACGGAATTTTTGGAACTCTTGGTTGGATCTGCTTCCACCCTTACCAAACACGCGGTTGACTTTCGGGAACCAGAAATCGAGAGCGCCTTGAATTTCGTGCAGTGTGTCAGGCGACTGAGCAAGCTTCTTTACCCAGTGCTCGCCGTGGCGGACGTGCATCCATTCTTCTTTCTCGATTTGAACCATAGCGCGCGACCAAGGACCCCAGCTGCATTCGGCAGCGTCACGCAACTGGTGACCGGCGGCGCGGTCCATCAAGAAGTTGAACATAACGAGATCGGCCCAGGTTTTGATGGGCTCATAAAACACCTTCATACGGTGTTCCATATCGTTTGCGATTAGCTTATCGGTGTCGATACCGACGCGATCGAGCAAGTCGTACATGGCGCGGGCATGGCGAATTTCGTCTTTTACGATGTTTGCCATCGCCAGACGCTCAGCCATTGTCGGTGCGCCTTGGATCCACGGTACATAGCCATAAGCTCCAGCCAACTCGGAATCAGCTTGAGCAATCATCAGTTTGAGCAAGCTTTCTTTGTATTCACCAGTGACTTCATCGAGAGATTCGAGCTTTTGGCCGGATTGAATCTTTGCCATCATGGCTTCATCTTTAGCCTTTTCGTCAGCAACCAGCATTGCATCTCTCCTTATGACAATCTCTTGTGGGTTCGCTTTCTTTAGCCGCCGGGTAAGCCCGAAACAGCCAGGTACTCTTCATTGCAACTATAGCATGAACTATTACTGCCCGATTCGCCTCAACCCTTGTGAGTGCCTGCCATTACGGCTTTCAGACTATTGCCCCGCAGAGTGATTTTGTCTTTTTTTCAACTTTAGTTGAAATGTAGCACCGCCAAGGGATAAGACGATTTAAGAGACTGCATTACCGAGCAGCCGGTTCCCTATTGCGGAGGGGCGGATTCGTTCTCCGTATCCTCTTGATGGGAAGCGCCTTTTAGCGGGCTTACCGGATCCACCAGCAGCTCAGACGGGGTCTCCAGAACTAGCTCCTTGCCGTCAGCTAGCTGAAAGACAGGATCTTTCAGTCTCACCTTTTTCACGGCCCATCTCTTGAGCTCACCTCTGCGACCGATGTACAGTCGAAGTACAGCACGCTTGAGTCTAGGCAAATCCTTCTGGAAGCTTGCAGCCGGTTGGGTCTTGCCATCATTGTCGACAATTTCAGCGGCGTCCGTCGGCTTCAGGTAGCGAGTCTCCTCAGGCGGAAGCAGTTCCTTATATAAGTCCGCGGAGAATTCTGGTCTTTTATCCTTTTCCGGCGGAGCAGCTTTGGCAACAAGTCCGGAAGCTAATGTGGGACGCAAGCGAACAGACAATGCACGGGCAAAATCTGGGGAGGGATCCTTACAGAATGCATCAAAATCAGTCTTCTTCATCGGATAACCGAAAGCCATGTCCATTGGCAAGAAATACGGAGAATAGCCCTTATCCATGCTAATCGGCGTATCGATCTCAACGCTTTCCGGCTTTTCAAACCCCGCATCACCGCCCTTGTACTTCGAAATCGTGGGGACAGACTTCACGACAAATTCACCAAACGAAAATGGGTGACCAAGCAAAAATGCAAGATTGTCTTGTTCGCCTGATTCGTACTTCAGGTACGCCAGGTAACCACCACGAGGTTGACAGTGACAAGTGTTTTCTCCGAATTGAGGCACGATTTGAGCCGCATCGCCATCTTGAAGTTTTTGCAGAAAGAGCGACGCCTGATCTGTCGATTCATCAGAGCCCAGCGTACGCGCAATTATGAAAATCACACCGGCAATAATCGCAAATAAAAGAAGATTTCTTAGAAAGACCATCAGGTTGGCCGCCACCCTTCCACGAGCATCAATAATGCCAGTCTAACAATGCTTTTACTTTCACTTTGCGTGCCAAATGAAATCTGTTAACGGCTACATGTTACATTGATTTCAGTCTAACATGCAGGTTTCCGAGCCATGATCAAAATTCCAGATCCAGTACTTATTCTCTTTGCTATCTCATCAGTGCTCGGATTTTTTCTGAGATTCGTCAAAGATGGGAATTATAAGCAGCTCACTTTCAAGCCAGTCGTTGAGCGGCTCGGCACTTTTGGTTTAGTAATTCTTCCTTTCATCGGACTGCTCGTTGCAGCGCAACAATTCGGTGTCGCGGCCGGAGCCACCCTACCATACTTTGCTGGTGCCGCGGTCCTCTCTTTTGTACTGGGCGGATTGGGCATCCCGTCTTATTTGAGAGGAATACTTTTGCTCTGCGCATCGGTTGCATTGACTGCGCTTGGTCCATCTGCAAATTCGATGATTACACTGTCTTCAACGCTCTGCGGATTGCTGGCGGCTAAGCTGAGTGAAAATATCGGTTTTGCCACTGACTCACATTTTGATGATGTGTTGCCACCGGCAATATGGCTCAGCACTGTCATCTGGTTCAACAATATATCGGGCGACGCAAAACCCGAAATTCGAGCTGCAGTTATTTTAGGAATTCTGGCAGTATCGCAACTGATGCGCTTTGTACAAGGTCCGTTTGTACGCGTTGGTGTTGCAGCTGACGATCGCATTTTTCTAAAACGCGTAGTCCTCTCAATTACAGCAGGACTGGCCGTCCTCTGTGTTTTGGTGAAGATGCTGAATCTTGTGGAGCTGCAGTACCTGGCTCTACTTTGCGGAGGAGGATACTTTTTCACCTACCTGTACAAGGACTTGCAGGGTGAAGATAGATATTCGCTGACCTCGCAACAAGCCATACGCATGCTCATCTTGATTGCGCTACTCACTCTTGTCGCGACACGTTTTTATGGAATGTTCGGCTTGCTGGCTTTAGCCCCAACAGCGCTTGTAGCACCACTTTCCAGCGCGGCACTCTTTCCTGCATTATTCTTTTTGGGTCGCGTGCTGGTTCAGATCTTTGTCCAGAACTTCAACCAAAATGTTACCGGTATCAATCTGACGCACGCCTGGTCAAGTGCTGCACAGTTTGGCGGATTTATACTTGCCGTCGTTCTGATGCTGCTCTTCAAGGAACGCATGAACAGAAAGGTCCTTCTTGCTCTCACACTTGGAGCCTGCATCGTCACTCCTGTTCTTTCTAACTTCATCCTTCATTCAGAGCCGACCTGTAGTCTATTTCTCTCGATGCTTGTAGCGGGTTCGATACTTACCGTTGTCGCACCGTCGCTTCAAAATAGCAGACCAAACGGCTCCGAGAACCTCATGCTAATGACACCGCTAATGGTATCAAGCGGCATCCTGACTAACGGATTATTGGAAGCAGGTAACGCTGCCACTATTGCAGTCAAAACAACTGTATTAAGCTATGGCATAGTCTTCGTTCTGTTGCTTATGTTTGTTTGCTGGTTCTTCTTCAGATCGAAGAATCAACAGCAACCGCCAGCAAGCGAAGCGACTTCATAGCAGCGAAAGGGCGGTGCTGTTTGCGAGTGCGTGCTCGTTTTGGTGAGCCAAACGCTCATATCAAGCAAAATGGAAACTAACTGCCAGCGAAAGAAATAGCTATGCCTGTTCAGAAATTAGATGAGTTAGCTGAGCTATCTGTCCTTACTTTTGTAGAGCCGCAAATCACGGATGACCTCGTTGCAGTCATTCGGGTAGCCTAAGTCCGCAACGGCTCGGTCTTCTGTGATTTGTGGAATTATGGACGGTGGGAGTGAATTCACGTCCGTTGAAATTTGGAGTTTTTTCTCACCATGACAATTGCCCCCAAAAACAGTTTAAGAGCCGGAAAGCTTGATAAAACGGGCATTCATAAAATAAAGGACACCCGTTGTCATGGTGAGAAAATCAGTGCATCCACAGAGGCAGGGAAAATGCCCCCCTGCAGGCGTCGAATATCATTGGCACTAAATGCGAATCGTTCGTTCAGTTGGGCTGCATAAAGCTGCCATTCTTTGAACGATCATCTCATAGCCAGAAGGTGTTGTTCTTCTAAAACTATCGCCAACCGTGATCGCTTCAAGATTCCGCAAGGCTAGCACTTGTTTGTTACTTGACGGTGCTGTCGTATTTTTTCAATATGCTCAGGAATTGCGCAGCTGAAGGTGCATCTGCTTTGTTCTCAATAACATTTCCTCTGGCATCCAAATAAACAAGGGTGGGATAAGCGCGCGGTGTGTAGAGTTCAACTTCCCTCCAGGCAGCCGCGTCTTCAGCGTTCAGATGAACGAACTGAATCTTGCTTGCAAGTTTAGCCTTGGTCTTTTCCCAGGTCGGCTCAAACTCCTTGCAGGTTGGGCACCATACAGTCGAGAACAGAATCACCTTGCGCACAGGTCCGTGTTTTTTGGCGAGCTTCGCATCCTTCACCTTCAGCGTGCCTTTAAGCTCGGGTTTGATTCTTAGAAGGCGCGCAGTGACGATTTCCTTCAAGGCTTCATCCTTGCTATTTTTGAGGATCCACTGATATTCAGCGGCGCCCTTATCTTTGTCCTTGAGGCGGACGTGGCAAATCGCCAAATAGTAATGCACCTTACTGTCGGTTGGATTAGTTTTTGCCAGAGACTGAAAAAGTCCCAAAGCTTTGCTGTAGTCTTCGCTCAGATAAGCTGAAACAGCCTGCGAAAAAGTCGGACTGCTCGCAGCGTCTGCGTGATTCATTGGGGACAAAAGAGCAAGCGTGGTCGCAAGAACCGCCAGCAGTCGATAATTCTTCAGCATAAGCGCACCCAAAAATAGTTGACAGAGCACTAAAGGATAGCACAACCCCATACCGGGGTTAGCGCTTCTAAAGAATTGTCCTTTCTGTATCAATGGTATCAGGGAACTCTTACCTGCTCTCCCGGGGGATTCGCATAAATGGTCAAAAAATCTCTTTGGCTCGCCATCGGCGCGCTTTTACTATGTTCGTCATCTGCACAAGCGCACCATGGCCACGATCATGGTCCATCGCCAACACCAACCCCGGCGGCAGCAGTTCC
>JAKFVQ010000005.1 GCA_021732085.1 Candidatus Obscuribacterales bacterium
TGATTTTAGGCTCATCTTTTTCTTCATCCTTCTCCCCTAAGACCGACGTCCCAGGAGAATTGTCAGGGTAAGATTTTTGATGAGGCAACAGGTGTTGTCAGGCTCAGATTTTTGATGAGTCTATGCGAAGTGCATGTGCGCTTTTCCTCACCATGACAACGCGGGACTAGCGAAACCAATTTGCCGTCTTTGCAGTGTTTACAGGCAAATTGAACAAATATTGCGGGGATGTCATGGTGAGGAAAATCACCAAAAATCAACGGACCGCGAAAGATGCTGCCTGTTATTCCGTCCTTTAATCTACGCTTGTGTATCCCGATGCAAGCGGGCGACGCACGATGACCGAATCTCGCGAGCCCGAATATCCATTTTATTCGCCAGTTGCGGCCGCTTCGTCTTACGCAGCAGCGCAGCGTAAGTTTCTACGCAAGCAGCCACTGATGGATGTTCAACTCCGTGGCAACGAACGCGTGTTTTCATCGCTTGTTTTACTAGGGGCTCGGCATCAGAATACTTTCTCAACGACAAGTACATGTTGCCCAGGTTCAGTGCCAGGCGTGCCAACTCCGCATCTGCCTTGTCGTAGAAAAGTTCGCGAATGGCGATCGCTCTTTTGTAAATAGACTCTGCTTGTTTGAACTTCTTTTGTCCACGCATAAATTCAGCAAGCGAAGTAAGGGTGTCGGCCGCTTTTGGATTATGCGGCCAGAACGAATCCTCGCATTCAAGCATAGTGCAAGCTACTAGCTCATGCGCCTCTTTAAGCCTCTGCTGACCGAAATAGATATTGATGATTTCTGCGAGGCTGAGGTAATCAACCATATAACCAATTGCGCATTTGTCTTTTATGATTTCTGCTGCGCGATCCGCGAAGTCTTTTGATGTGTTTCCATCATCTTGCACGGAATTGATCACCGCCAAAGAGATCAAACAGAAGGCTGATTGATAGCTGGTCTGCTGCCCATTTCTTTGATAAATATTCAACAGCTTCAATAGGTTGTCTTCTGCTTGTTGTAATTCATTTATTGATAAATAAAAGTAGATCCTGCAGCGGATGGCTTGTGAAACGCTTTCTTCACTTGCATCTTTATCGCATTCAATAGCCTCAACTGCTCGATGAAAGAGTTCCTCCGCCTCATCTGTTCTATTCAAAATCAGGCAAAGCCAGGCGAGCTTTTGCGTAGCTAGCTTCACGCGTTCGCACGAACGTGGCGATTCTGCTTCTGTCACTTCCAGAGCGCGACGAAATAGTGCCTCAGCTCGTTGATAGTTTTTGGTTAGCAAATGGTGTTCCGCGCACAAGTTGAGCGCTGGAAGGATTGCGGGGTCATTGGGTCCGAGTTGTCCTTCGGCTTCCTCTAGCTGCCTTTCAAGAAGTGCAGCACGTTCATCTTGCCAAACTGGTCGTTCGTTCATCTTTGCAGGTCTATATAAAGGGATGCCTGTCAGATTATTATACTCGTGTTCGACCGTACACGACTCTTGTATTCGTTTCGCTGCAAACGGTGTGCTTGGCTTCGTTATATGGGGGGGCCGGCCTTCAGCCCGCTGCAAAGCAGGTAGCAAGCATACATTGCCAATCTGCATGCACGATTGCATTTACTTTTGGCACACGTCGTATTGCTTAGCATCGCCTGCAGAGCCGTTTCGCTATGGGAATCAATTGATCTCCAAAGGCGATGTTGCCGGAAATTGTTGATATTGGTTGTCCCACAGTATTCATAGCCCAAGGTCTAAAGGAACAACCGCCTGAAAAGCCAGTCTCATCCTGGAACTACAGGAGGATCAATAATATGTTTTTGAGAACCGCAACTTTAACAGCCTGTTTAGCAGCTACGTTGGGCACTGTAATGCTTCCAGCGGAAGCACAATATCATGGTGGAGACTGGAGATATAGAGACGGATTCTATAACCGCCGCTTTGACAGCAACTGGTCTAACCGACGAGGACAGTATCGTCGCCATTGGAATCGCATGAGCTCATATCGTCGCCGCATGTTGGACAATCAACTACGTGCGCAGTGGATGCAGTATCAGCCTGGCTGGCGAGGCAACTTGTCTTGGAACACCTACAACGATCCGGCATTCTTCGATTATATGTATCGTTCGAATCCTGGTCTAATGACCACGCTCAGAACATATCTCGGCTTCTAACACAGAGTCGCCGAATGATTAAAGGCGCTGGCAATGAAAATTGTCGGCGCCTTTTCTTAGTGTAGCCTTATCTCTGCTAATGATTTTAGTTTCGGCAAAGCTAGTGCGACCTGGGGCGCAGGGATTTTGCCTACTTGGCTAATTACGCTTCCGAGATTGCTCCTCATACTTGTTCATCACGAGCTGATGCGCTTCTTTTACCGAGATATTCTTCTGCGTTGCAAGGTTGGCAATATCATCGAATTCGGGATGAACGTTTAGTAAATTGCCTTGCCGATCCGTTGCGATTTTTACGCGAACAACATTTGAGCTATCGATAGATACGTCCACGAAACTGCG
The DNA here is from genome assembly GCA_021732085.1 of Candidatus Obscuribacterales bacterium. GTDB lineage: Bacteria > Cyanobacteriota > Vampirovibrionia > Obscuribacterales > Obscuribacteraceae > JAIEPM01. Next base: position 2,493 of record JAKFVQ010000005.1, read on the forward strand.
CTCAGCGACTAGCCTGGACATGAATTGAACGCGCGCGCCGATGGTAGTTGTGTGTGTCAAAACGAGCTCTTGAATTTGAACTGCGTTTAGCGGGGTGCAAATTACACTGAGTGTATGTCCGCTTCTTCCCTTCTTCATTGTGCAAGGCGTGACGCTCACGTCCAAAGCGCCGGACTGCCAGAGTTGTTCTACCGCATAGGCGATTGCTTGCGGCGATTGATCGTCAATGTTTGCTTCAACGACTGCAATATCTTCTTCCTTAAATCGCAGGGATGATCTTGCTTCTCTCGCTTCGCCGACCAGTACTCTGCAAACATTTGGCCAGAATTTCGAGTCCTTATTTCCAGCCCCGGCACCAGTCCCGAGCACTTTTGAGAATCCGCTTTGCCCGCCCCAGCTATCCGCTATTTCGCAAAGAATTGCCGCTCCCGTTGGAGTAAGGCATTCATAAGGGATCTGAAAATCTGATGTTGCTGCTTGTACATCTGTGATCAACTTCTGCACCGCGGGCGCTGGGACAGGTAAATTTCCGTGTTGTGTTAGAACTGTGCCACTTCCTAATGGAACCGCCGATACCGTTGCTCGTTCAATTCTGCAATAGTCATAAGCGATTGCGAAACCTACAATATCTACAATTGAATCAACTGCGCCCACTTCATGGAAGTGAACCTCCTCAATAGGAATGCCGTGTACATAAGCTTCTGCCGAGCCTAACCTTTGAAAGATTCTCTTCGCAAGATCCTTTGCACCAGCGGAAATATCAGAGCGGTCGATCATTTCCAAAATTTCCGACAGATGCCGTTCGTCCGTTTGCGGTTCCTGCAACACGATATCAATTTTGTTAGCTTGCAATGAGCAACGCTCGACTTTTGACGTCGCTACCGCAAAAGACCCCGCAGGCAGCGCAATCTTATTAACTGCATCAAGCCAGCTCGCATAATCAATCAATCCAGTATCAAGCATCGCTCCCAGCAACATATCGCCGGCCGCACCAAACTGACAATCAAAATGCGCTATTCTTTTCACTTTCATCTCACTGAGCGTCACGCAATAGTATCAAACTGGACGTTCAATAGATCAATTATTTTCGCGGCGGAAGGCTGATTTCTGGGAGCGTTGTCTCGCCAGAAATAGTTATCTCGTGTTGGTATAAGGGCGAAAGTTTTGGATAGCGGTCATTGCGGATTTCGATTACTTTTTTGCCTGGGGTAAGCAAGAGTGAAAATGTTCCGTCGCCTTTGGTTGTTGTGTAGCCGCCACCGTGTATGGTGTCTGTATGTCCAGCGCTTTCGTGTGCATTGAACTTGATATCAATGCCTTTTAGGGGCTGTCCTTCAGATGTGATGTGCCCGGACACTTTAAAACCCTGATGGAGTTGCACGATGAAGTGCTTCGAAAGCTCTCCTTTGACATTGCCATAATGGGCCGGGCTTAAAGCTAGCTTTCCTGGTGGCAAGACATCGAAAGCCAAAGTTTTGCAAGGCGTGTGCTCGACTTCGAATTCGCCCAAATTATTCGATTTACCTGTGTGGTACTCATCGTGGTCTTCGTCATGCACTACAATCTTGGCGCCATTGACCGGATGACCTTTGGGGTCCATCACTTTTCCCTTGAGAAAGTGCGATTCTTCCTCCTCCCGCTCCGCATAACTGGGCAGCAGTGAAATAAGCGAAATACTGGCGAAAAGAAGGAATAGAACAGGACGATTTTTGACCATGAAGAGCTGTTCCGCAGGGTGCTTCGTTAAATATACAACGTAACGTTGCAATCTGCTACCGGAAGGACTCTTCTTCTATTTATAAGACTGATGACTGAAAGTCAGCTTAATCGAATTCGCCAATTCGCTTTAGGAGTTCAGTTCTGTCTTGAATAATTCTGATTCGCTCTTTTACGCCCGCGGCTGGATCGATGTTCTCCGAATTGTCGTACAGATAGTCCATCATCTCGGTTTGTGATTTGTAGAATGTTTTCCAGTCTTCTTGCGATTTTTGCAACTTTGACTTCAATGGTTCTGCATAGTTATCCTCTACTTGTTTGAACGTTTCATCCAAGTCTTTTTCGGCTTTATCCAAACGCATTTGCGCGCAAGCCTTGGATTCCATGAAGCCTTCTTCGGTACCATCGTCAGGGGTGCAGCTGTCCTTGGTCACTGTATTGTTATTTTCAATTTTCAACTGAGGCATTGCATCTGCGAATAGGCGCGAAGAGGCATCCTTATTGCTCATCTCCGCCGGACTGCTGTCGCGTTCCAATTGGTTTAACATGGCTAATTCTCCCAGTAAATTCGCCCCTGAATTACAAACATCTTCTGGGAATGGTCGAAGGGATGGCAGGGGAGACTTAGCGGTGGATGACTGCTAATCCTCACAGTCCACATTTTATGTCTCTGGGAAAAGCTTAATGCCAATGCTTTCAAGCCATTCGCGTTAAACTCGGTGCTCTGGGAGAAACCACACTTACGCGATTTGCTTGTAACGGATTATGCGAGCGGTCAATTATTTGGAACACTGCTGGAGAAATGTGGTGCAAAACTTCCAGTAAGCGGAAACGCTTTCAACATGCGAACGTGGATCGGTGAACTCATCAAGTAGCCAGCGCATAATCACGATCTGCGCGTATTCCATGTAGCTATCAAGCAGCTTCATTTTCGATCCTGTCATGCGCGCGTATCTGCTGTATCCATCGAGGAAAAATTCCATTCGCTGAGAACTTATTGGAGCGTCATGAGCGCTGACAGGAAAATCGAAACAGAATAGAAAGAGGGCGTAACTCAAATCATATAAAGGGCTGCCTATGCAGGCGTACTCCCAGTCGCATACGAGTTTTACGCCAGCGGGGGAAAAGATGACATTGCTTGAGTGGAAGTCACCATGATTTACAACCAGTGCGCTCTTCTGTTCAAGAGCCGCAAGTTCAGTGCATAAGAAAGCGGCGCGTTTCGTAATTTGCTCTGAATGCGAAAGTACTTTTTGTAAGGCTTCAAGCGCTGCTGCTGGGACCTCGCTAAGCTTTTCTGCGTCGTCCTCGCAAGCATCTAAGTAAGCTTTGACGTCAGCAATACTTTTGTTTAGCCGTCCTGGTTCCGATTCGATCATTGATTTGACCGTAAGCGTCTTGCCTTCAGAATAGAGCTGTTCTGCGATGTGATTCGATCTGGAATGCAATGCTCCTAGTGTTTCTCCAGCTTTGCTGCAATGAACATTGCTGCAATCGAATTCAAGCCAATCATAGTGAACATCAGCCGGGATGAAAGATTGGCAAGTCCAATATTTTTTGTCGTGATTGATGCACCATTCGCCATCGATGCTTCGTTTGAATGTTGGTGTGAACGTCAGTTCAGCCGCTTGCAGCGCTCTGCACAGTTCGACCTGTTCACTTTCGTCTTTATCGCTGAACTTTATGAAGAGTCTTTCCGTTGAGGTGGTTCTTTCTTTAATGTCCACCAGGAAAATGTGCGGAAAGCGAAGCCTCGTCACCGATAGAGGGGTGTAGCCGAACTTTTCTGCGACAGCCTCGATGACTTTTAAGGAGTCCAAACTGCGGACAATTCTTAGCACGGACTCGACCTCTTGATTATCTATGGACTAAAATGGAGTTTCGGACTAGCGCCGCAGGACAGTATAGAGGCAAACTAATGGCAGTTCGCATTGGACCGCTATTTTTGAAGAGCAGGGTTTACGTACCGCCGATGGCAGGCGTCACGGATATCGTTTTTCGTGACATTGTCAGGCAAGTGGACCGTGACTGCATGCTGTCTACTGAAATGGTCTCAAGCAAGGGACTGCTCTATCGCAAAGACTGCCATATCATGGATTTGGCAGAGGATGAGCACCCCATCGGGATTCAGATTTTCGGGCACGAGCCCGAAATTATGGCTAATGCTGCGCAATTAGCTCAGGCGCGTGGAGCTGACTTCATCGACATCAACATGGGCTGCCCAGTTCCGAAGATAACGAAAGGCAAGGATGGCTGCGCCTTGATGCGTGAGCCCGAACTTGCCAGCGAAATCATCAAGACAGTTAAGGCTGCTGTTCAAGTACCAGTCACAGTCAAGTTTAGATTAGGATGGGATGACAACACACGCAATGCCGTCGAATTCGGATTGATGGTGGAGGAAGCTGGAGCATCGCTGGTCACCGTCCACGGACGCACCAGGCAGCAGCTTTATTCAGGAAAAGCAGATTGGAGCTTCATCGCACAGGTGAAGAAGGCGCTTTCTATCCCCGTCTTCGGTAATGGGGACGTATTCGAACCCGAGGATGCGATTAAACTTCTCGAGATTGCCGGGGTCGATGGCGTCGCTGTCGCCCGTGGTTCGCTAGGCAACCCCTGGTTGATTCCCCGAATCACCAAGTACATCGACACTGGAATTCTGGATGACCCGCCGCCAGAAGTAGAGCGCCTCGTGGTGGCATTCAAGCATTGCTTGGGACTAGTTGGCTATAAGGGCTTGCGTGTCGGCACCAGCGAAAGTCGCCGTCACCTGACTCACTACACAAAAGGAATTGTAGGCGGCGCAGTCTTTCGCAACCGGCTTACTCAAATTGCTACAGTCGAAGACGCACTCAACGTGCTCTCAGATTTAGCCGAGCATGTTGATGGAAAAGAAGGTAGATACACATTCCTACTTGCTGTAGAGAATGATTATCTCGAATATTGCAAACATCCAGGCGAAGGGACACGCAATAGTAAACACGGTGTCCATGCCCCAGTTGATGTCGATGCCGTCGCGCCAGTCGCAGTACCATAACACCGCGTTAATAAACGGCGTGATCGTCCAGCCCATGATTCCGGCCATAAAAGCGAATATAAGAAGTACGGCCCAAAAGTCCACGGTCACCTCGTGCTGCTGGCGGGTTAGCTTGCCGATCAAGAAGAATATTACTTCTGAAAATATACAGATGCAATAAAGTTGAGACCTCAGGCGAGAACAATTTATGCCTTTTAATGGGAGGATTCCCACTGAAGGTGGGCTTTTGGTTTCAAAGTGTGGAGTTTTGCCTTGTAGGGAAGCCTCTTCTAACTCTACTCGCACCGAAGCGAAGGGCTCGCTCCTAAGTTCTCGCTAACTTTTGGCTCAGTCGTAAATGTCTCTGGGTCGGATTCGGAGTTTGCCTAGAGCCTGCTTGAGCCTTCTTCTTCTTCTTTTCGATCTGTTTCAGGTAGTCCTTGAAGGTAAATGGACTTTTGCTCTGATAGCGGAATTCCTGATTAGAAGGACGGTCCAATGCCAGTCTTCGTTTTGCACCGCCTGCGGTGCGGACTGTCTAAGCATATGAGAGATTATTGCGCCGGAACAAGATATCACAGTTTTGTAGTGCTGACCCTATTGTCCCTAAAAATTACGTGTTAGCCAAGTCGAGAACAACTACTCATTTGTGCACGAGGTTCACGTTGCTATTACCCGAGCTTGAATGTCTGATCCTGTTATTTGCATCAGAGAATACTCCGCGCAACTGAGCGGGTTCGCACATGGTTTTGCCTCGTCTGTTTTTGCAAAATAGGAAACAAGAGGAAGGACGCTTTAGGAGATCAAATCATGGCGCAGCAAGAAACAGATCAAGCGAAAGACAAGGATACAGAATCAGTACGTGATGATGTCTCGTCTCTTAGTCGCGATGCAGAAGTATCTGCTGGTGCCAGTATGCGCGATGAAGCGTTCCAGGGGATGATGAAGGATTCTGTGGGTCGTACACCGCGTGGTGAGGAGCCGTCAGTTTTGGATTTTGGACCGAAGACGGCAGATAGCGCGGACAAGGCAGAGAAGGGCGATCAGGAAAAGCCCGCTAAGGAAAGCAATCCGTTCGAGGAAATGCGTCGGCAAATTCAAGAAGCAAGAGAAAAGGAACGCCAAGAAAACATCGACAAAATCGTTCAATCCTTGGCGAAGGATGGCAAATTCCCGGACAACATCAGGGACATGTTTCGCGACTTCGAACCGCGTTTGAACTCAGGATTCTACGGTGACGCTGCTGGCATAAAACAAATGGTCGATGAGATTAACAAGAAACTGCAAGCGCAGGGTTCTCACTACCAGCTGGATGTGACACAGACGCCTGGTGCGCCGAATCCGCGTCGAGATTTCGGGTCATATGAATCTTGGACGAACAACGTCATCTCCGCAAGAGACAATCGCAACGGCCGCGTCACTGACACGACTAGTGTGGTTACCGATCCAATATCGAAGCCTGGCATACGATACTAGAGCACCAGATAGAAGCTGGATTTGAGAGCTTATTGCAAAACCTCTAGTCCGCGTTTTTTGACGACGTTGAGTAACTTCAAAGCTGCTCCGCTGGGGCGTTTGGCGCCCGTTTCCCACTTCTCAATGGTGCTTTCGCTGGTATTGAGATAGCGTGCAAAAACCGGCTGGCTTACGTGATTGGTTTCTCTTAGCTTTTTGATTTCTTTGGGAGAAAGCTCTTCCACTTCAACCAGGCAAGTTTCATCGAAGTCTCGCATCGTTTCTTTGTCGATGGTCCCAGCGCGATCCATGCCAGCGACAGCGCTGTGAATTGCTTCGAAAGCATTACTCTTATGTTTTCGTTGTGTCGTCATGGCAGAGCTCCAGTAATTCTTTAATAGCTAGTTCTTTCTTGATGTCTTCAGCGCTTTTCTTTTCGTAGAGTTTAACCAATTTTCGGAAGGCTTTAAGCTCGTCCTCACTTATGTTGTCTCGATCTTTCTTTGCAAACAGGTATGCATAGACCCAGTATTTGCCGCCTTTCGCCAGGACTACGCTGCGATGCTCATTCTTATTTCAGGAGCTTTTTGTAGACACCACCACCGAGATCCTTTGCCTGTCCTTTCATAATCTGCTTGATAGCATCGCACAGCTCTTCATCATCAATGCCAGTATTGCTCGCCGCTTTCGCAAACCACTTAGTCTTAAAGACTCTGACGTTGGGCGGCTCTGCTTCTTTCTTTTGACTCGCTGATTTCGGTTATGATTTCCCCATGGTTAATCGTAGCACTAGGTGCTACTGATCGTCAAGTGTTAGTCTTCCTGATAAGCCCAATGCGGCTGCCAGCTCAATGTGTTACAACAACTTTTTGTTGGCTTTAAAACTGAACTAAAGCAGGAAAGCAGGCTGAACTGTGCGCTGGATACCAGCGCACAATGGGAGCGCAACTTGGCTCGCAGATCTTTAGTAGACGCGGAAGTCGCCCGGTCCGGCTGTCGAAATCAGGATGGTTCCGTCGCCTTCAGCTGCAACCATTTGCAGGGCCTGAATCACGGGATTGGTGGCGCGTGGTTGATCGCGAGTTTCACTCTTGATCTGTTTGGCGCGCTGAGCCACCTTCAAAACCAACTCGTAACGGTTGGTGTGGCTGTCAAGGAGTTGGTCCAGAATGCGAGTTGTGCTCATTTGAATAAATGACCGTTATTTCTTGCGTATACGACATCTCTCAGCATACACGATGTGGATGAGATTTTGCACCGAGACTTCAATATCGTCGTTAATAACTTCATAGTGGAACTGATGGCGCTGCTTTAGCTCTCTCTCAGCTTTGGCGAGTCGCTCTGCAATTTTCTCCGGCGTCTCTGTCGCTCTTCCCTGCAATCTGGCGCGCAGTTCGTCGAAAGACGGCGGTGATACGAAAATCAAAAGTGACTGCGGGCGGCTTTCTGAGACCTGATTGGCGCCCTGCACTTCTATTTCCAAAAGCACGTCATTACCTTGTTCGAGCTGTTCATCGACCCAGCTTCTTGGAGTGCCGTACCAATTTCCGGCAAATTGGGCGTGCTCCATCAAGTCATTTTGCTGGCACATAAGATCAAACTCATCTTTCGTTTTGAAGAAGTAGTCGATCCCGTCCTGTTCACCTGGTCGCTGTTTTCGTGTCGTGACCGAGACCGATTTTACGAGTTTGGGCACTGACGGAAGCAACTTTGCCGTCAAGGTTCCCTTGCCAACACCGGAAGGTCCGGTCAAAACTATCAAGTTTCCGGGGCGTCCTGTCGGCGACAATGAGCTAGACGACGCATCGTCGCCCTTCTTCGCTTCCCTCTTGTTAGCCTCAGCCAATTGATTGCCTTGCTTCACGTTATTTGATCCACAAATAGTTCCAGATTTCTCCAAAGTAACTGATGATCAGCCTCTAGTAAAGAGTTATCCTAGATATAAAGGGGAAAATCTCAGGAAATTCCTGGCTCTGGTCCGTTACTATTCTCAGGTGAGCTCTCCCCGGACCTCTGGTATATATGCAACCATTTGACGCGCTCACAATGAGTGCGATATTAACAGAAGCAAAGCCAATTCTTCTAAATCGCAGAGTCGACAAGATTCAGCAGATTGGTCGAGACGAAGTTGTTCTTTCGTTGCGTTCCAAGGCTGGAACGACACATTTGATGGTGTCTGCGCAGGCTTCCTTCGGCAGAATTTGTCTGGTGATGAATCCGCCCCAGCCGCGCAATCAGAATCCGCCTCCATTTTGTACGCTTCTGCGCAAGCACCTGGGCTCGGCAACTTTAACTGGGATGGAACAGCTTCCCGGTGAGCGTATCGTCGACCTCATTTTTGCTTGCACGGATGAGCTCGGGAACCGTTTCACTAAGATTCTGACTGCCGAAATCATGGGGCGGCACAGCAATCTGATCTTGTGGGAGCAGGAATCGCAGAAGATACTTGCCGCATCCCACAACGTAACTCAAGAAATGAGCCGACAGCGTGAGGTCGCTTGTGGTCTGAAGTATGTTCGCCCACCCAAACAGGAGAAGACAGCAATCTTCTCCGTTAGCGAGTCTGAGTTTAAGCAGCTCTTTCTGGGCATCCCGAATACGCTGGCCGGCGAAGCTGCGGCCGCTGCAACAGTGCCAAAGGAAGCACCGCAAGCCAGCAGCGAAAAGCATCAGAGTTCAGGACGCGGTCGCGACCCGAATGAATCCAAAGGTTTCGATTCTTGGTTGATGCACAATTTCGGGGGGCTCGGACGCCATCTCGCCGAGGAAGTTGCCGAAGCATCCAGGCTTCCGAAAGTCGTTAGCCAGGAAATTATCTCTGACGAGAATGCCGATGTGCTTTGGCAGAAAGTAAGTGCTCTGCAGAAGCATAGTGACTTCAAGCCGTCCATGAAGAACGATCTGACGAGATTCTCTGTTCTATCCTGGTGGAAGGAATTGAGCCCGGAAGATGATGCGCAGTGGAAGAGCTTTCCGTCCGTGAATGATTTGGTTGACGCATATTTCCGGGGAGTGCAGCAGCGCACCGAGATGCAGCAGCTGAAGGATCGAATTCGCTCTGAGCTGAAAACCGAACAGGAAAAATTAGAGAGCCGGCTGAATTCTGCGGACAAGGTGCTCGAAACTTCAAACAACCATGACCGCTACAAACAGTATGGTGACATGATTCTGGCGCATGTCGCTGAGATCAATGCCGGCCAAGAGAAGCTAGACTGCAATGATCTTTATTCCGATAATGGCAAAACCGTTAGCATTGATTTGAATCCTAACTTGACGCCCTCGCAGAATGCGCAGAATTACTATCGCTTGTTTGCAAAATCGCGCATGCGATCGAAAACTGCCACAACCTCACGACAGGATGCGGTTCAGAAGCTAGAAGATGTGACAGCCTGTGCAAGAGATCTTGAGCGCGCGGACAACATGCAGGATCTTCAGTTGTTGAAAGAAAAAGTGCTGGATCGAGGCAAGCGATCGGAGCCCGCTCATAAACCACCGCCGCCACAAGCTCAGCAGAAAGAGAAAACTGGTCATCAGAGATTGATGAGCACTCGCTCGTCTGATGGATTCACAATTATTGTCGGGCGCAATAAGCACGAAAACGATCTGTTAATCAGCAAGCTTACCCAAGCGCACGATATTTGGATGCATGCGCAGGGGCTCGAAGGCGCGCATGTTGTGGTGAAGCTGCCCAATCGGAAAGATCCGCCGCAAACTACGCTTAAGGAAGCAGCGCAGCTCGCTGCTCGTTTTTCGCGTACAGGTCTTGGTGGCAAGATCAAAGTCGCTTATACTTACGGCAAATATGTGCATAAGCTGGGCAAGGACAAGCCAGGGCTTGTTCGATATGAGAACGAAAAAACTCTCGAAGTCGATACTGCTGCGCCCATGCCGCCATCTTTGCGAAGACTATTTTCGTGAGTTTGAATAGGTAACATGGAAAACCTGCTGACGACTTCTGATGAAAGATCAAGCCGTCGTCAGATCAAATTCGGTGTGCTCTTTAAGGGCATTTTGATTGTTGCTGTACCACTGATTTTTCAGATGGTCTTCTTCAGCATGCTGATCTCGCAGATACAGAAGCTGGAGGTCGAGGTCGCGCGGGAGACTAGAGCGCGGCGAATCATGCAAACTATCGGAAAGCTCACCGAACTTACCTATGAAATTGCTGCGGCCGCTGTTCAACTGAAGTCCGTTATCCTGTCGACAGATAAGGCGAAGTTGCAAGAGTTTGTGGACGTAATCAATGTCGGCAAGGAACGGGCCCAGGAATGCAGAGTCGATCTAAAACGTCTGATCAAGGGCTATCCGGACGAAGAGAAAGCGTTTGAAAAGCTTGATAGATTCTACGAGAAAACCGATAAAATCTCAGATCTGATTAACAGTGGACTGAATGGTGGTACTAGCGCTTTGGGTGCTGTTCAGCAGCTAACCGAATTCAGGGAGATGCGCAAAGGATTGATTGGCGAATTAACTGACGCTGCCAAAACTTTTATGCATCGCTATGAAAAAATTGAGAAGGGAAGCCCGGAAGCTCAGAAGAGACTGCGCGATTCACAAAAAGGTGTGATCATCTTCGGCATGGCTGGCAACGTTGTTATTGCCTTCATTCTGGTTCTCTATTTTTCGCGAAGCATTACTGATCGACTAAAGGTCATGACACTAAATACGATGCTACTGGCAAAGCGCCAGCCGCTAATGCCGAGGATCTCAGGAACCGATGAAATCGCGCAACTCGATGGCGTTTTCCATTCGATGGCTGATGCGTTGGATGAGGCATCTCGCGAGAAGAAGGAATTCTTGGAGCTGGTGTCTCATGATATTCGATCTCCGATGACTGCTATTTTGGGTAATATTGTTTTGCTGAATCTCGGAAAGATGGGCGAAATATCGCCAGAGGCTAAGCAGCGAATGAGTTCAGCGGAGGACAATTCTCGTCGGCTTATCACCGTTGTAAATGATTTGCTCGATCTCGAAAAGTTAGAATCCGGTCAAACTGAGTTTAAGAAGACGGATGTGCGGGTCGAAGATGTAATTGATAGCTGTTTCCAGGAATCCGAAGCCCTCGCTGAAAAGATTGGCGTCTCCCTCGACTTAGACGTACCAGAGGAAAATCTTACAGTTTCGGCGGATAAGGAAAGGCTGCATCAAGTAATCCATAATTTGCTAAACAATGCGATTACATTTTCCGGCGAAAAGAAGCAAATAGTTGTCCGTGCCGTGCAAGATGGTGAATTTGCTGAAATCAGCATTTCAGATAAATCGCGACATATTCCATCAGAACTGTTTGAGCTTGCTTTCGAAAGGCGCAGCTCTTCGCAAACCAAGGAGATTCGCCAGTATTTCGGAAAGGGCTTGGCACTGCCTTTGAGCAAACTGATAGTTGAATCGATGGGTGGAAAAATAGGTGTGAGGGCTGTCGAAGACCATGGAATCGCTTTCTGGATTAAATTTGATGTAATTCAACAGCCTGCGATGGTCCCAGCCTCCGAATTGGAATAATTTGAACTGGGCATATTGTCGAGAGACTTATCGACTTGGAAACAATTCATGGCCAAAGTGTTGGTAGTTGAGGATGACTTTGATGTGGCGGACGTTGTTCGTGACACGTTACGCGCAGACAATTTCGTTGTTGATGTTGCGAACAACATTCGGGATGCGAAGCATTTCTTGAGCGTCTCAAGTTACGACATTCTGGTGCTTGATTGGGAGCTTCCGGATGGCGCTGGTGTCGATCTCTGCAGGGAAGTGAAAATGACCGGCGAGCCAACCGCGATTCTTATGTTGACGGGACGCGCTTCGACAAACGACCGGGTGCAAGGTCTCGATAGTGGTGCTGATGATTATTTGACTAAGCCGTTTGAAACGTCTGAGTTACTTGCTCGCTTGCGCAGTTTTATGCGGCGTTTATGGCAGAAGAAAGCAGAGAGTTTGAAGATTGGTTCTCTGGAGATGGAAATTCAAACGAGGAAGGTTTTTCGTGACGGCGAAGAAGTACGGCTCTTGAAGAAAGAGTTCGAGGTACTGGAATTACTGATGCGTAATCCCGGTGATCATTTCTCAACTGAATATCTACTGGATAAGCTTTGGGGGCAAGATAGCGACGCCGGTAGCGATGCGGTTTTTCAATGCATTCGCCGCTTGCGCCGAAAACTTGACAAACCTGAAAGCGATTCCTTGATCGCTTTAGATCATGGTTTCGGATACAGAATCAATTCGCAGAATTAGCACTTCTCAAAGGAGCGGAACTGCCTTGGGGACGCCTTTCTTGTGACTTCTGTGTCTAGATGAAAAGCTATTTCGGGCGAAATTTATTTGCTGCATCAAGCCTCCTGAGATCTTTAGATCTTTATTTCTTGTTACTAACTAATTGAACTTAAGGCGGCCGATTGGCCGACATCTTCTATTGGATTGCAGCATATGTGGGTGATTCTGGCGCCTTATAACCATATTCAAAAGGTCTTATTTGTATAGCCGCAGTGGCTGATGCCTAGCCTATTACGATTACCTTGATCAATCGAGCTATCTATCTTAGGATCGAATCTCCACCGACTACTTAGTATCAAACGCGGTGCTGCACGGGAAAGGCGAAATATGTCTTCTGTAAGTACAACTATTAGCCCATTTGATGGAGATCAGCTCTCCGAATCAGATCCTCGTTGCAAGCTAATCGGCAAGTATTTGAACATCTTTTCGAGCCGCTTAGAAAGCGGAATTAAGAGAGAGTCCGAGTCTGCTTGGCGCTTTATGAGCAAATACCACACCTTGACTGAGCAAGAGGTTGAGCAAGCAATTGACAAGAGCGGCAGTCTTTTCCGCGCATTCAGCGTTGAGGCACGGGCTGACTTTATCGTCATTTCCTTTCCCGCAAAGAGCACATATCACAGCGCGAATTTCGTAAGCAATATCAAATCAGCGCTCAAGGCTCGCGGCATAAACACCAGCTTGTACGAGTTTCAGGATGACTGGTTCATGTTTGTATATTTCGGGACGCAGGTTGAGACGGCGCCGTTGTGCGAATTGTTCGCTAATTGGTGCGACAGTTTGGGAATGAAGACTGGTGCCGATGGCATTCTAATTCATGAAGTCGGCTCGCTTGTGCCGTTTCCGTTGCAGTCCGGTTTCTACTGGCTCAATGATCGCTGTCAGAAACTGGTTCGTCGTGATGAGCTAAGCCTTGAAAAATCTCTTTGTTTTCTCTTCGCCGAAGCAGCCCAAAGCAAAAACGATCCCGAAGTTTTCAAAAACACCTTTAAGATCAGCGCCTTATCTGCAAGAGCGAAGCGAGCCAAACTCTTTCCATCTGCGACTGTTGAATCTACCGCAGAGCCGACTGATACGTTGCAATTCACAAGCGCGGAGCAAGATGCTTTGGCTGATGTCGTTGAAGACGCTACTTCTTCCAATATTTCGGTGCCGACGCCAGGCTCAGTACAGATGGCTTCGTAGCAAGTAGAATATGCCCAATAGCAAGTGCCGGTGCGGGCGGCGCTTAGTGAATCTAAATGGAAGCCTGCGCTCCCATGGGAATTCAATGGGGCGGTCGATACAAGCGCAACAGTAATTCGATCCCGATTGCACTCGTCATCAATCGCTCCTTGCGATCCGTTAGCAGCATCTGCGTCCATGGAGTCGCTCCGCCGTCGGCGATCATTTGCCAATTTGCATCAGGCTTTCCTTTGATCCTTATGTGAAAACAAGGACCGGAGTAATAGCTGATTCCGGTAAGCCGTTGCAAGTCGATCTTGAAATCAACTCCTGCGTTGGTGCTTGCAACAATTATTGGAACAGATGGCCCGCGACTTGTTTAAGATGCCGCTAATAAACCGGCATTTCGAAAGCATTAGTCTGCACGAACTATCGAAAGTGAAGCGTTAATAATCTCCAAAAGCCCCACAGGGCAGTCCTACTTAGTATTTCTACCACTGACAAGTTGTATATGCTGTCATACGCTACAAAGACGGAATTTGTGGAACTGCGCTTATTTGGTGATGCGATGGAGTTCGATAGGTCAGCCGAAAATACAGCAAAAGCTAAAGAGGCGGACAACGGCGTCAACCTTGCATCTTTAACTGCGTCCTTAAATGCTTTCGAAAAACAATCGAAGCCAGTCGAGCGCGTTGCGATTGAACCGAAGAGCGGAGACTCCTTCGGACAGCGCCCAGGCGACGGATTCCCTCAACCCTTTCCTTTCCCTCCCGGCGGTGGCTGGGGCGGCGGATGGGGAAATGGCTTCCCTGATGGCGGCATTATTCTTCGTGGACCTAATGACGGGCGTCCTGATCCGCGCGACACCAGAGATCCTCGACTGCCTAAAGAACCGCAACCGCGGGTTCCGGGCGGAGATAGCAAAACCGATCCTAATTGCCCATGCAACAAACCCCACCGTCCGCTCCCACAGGAATGGGAAGCGGTAACTCCTGAAGATCCGCTGAGAGCCAAGCTATGGCGAGAAACTGTCGTCATAGGTGGAGGAACTGCTGAAAGCTTCCTTTATGGAACGGCGAATTTACACAAACGTTTGCCTGAAATCGGTACATCAATGGCTATTGGTGCCGGTCTCTCGGCGATCACAAAATCAGGTAAAGGTGGTGCGGCTGCCGCGACCCTGGTTGGAATCTATTTTGCAGCGCGCTTTGTAGCGAACACCATTAACGATGATGAACGTTGGACCCGCGCGAGCAATGCTGTTGTGGACACATGGAATAATCCTGAGAACACAACGAGAAATATGCACGAGTTTTCACTCACTGCAGGTAATTTTGCGTTCGACACCACCGTAACTATGGGTGCCGGCTACATCGGTTATCACAATAAACCACTTGCTGATTTGATCTTCCAGATTCTCAGGTTCCCAATGCCGCTTCCGGCGCCGGTTCCAGTAGCTCCTGGATCGCCGCAACCGCGCGCTCCTGAGCCGAGAACTCCATTCCCAGCCCTGGGCAACGTGCCTATGTGGCTTGAAATTGCTCCGCCCCAGGGTTCATTGCCTTGGCCGGACACGATCATTCCTGATTGGCGTAAGCGTTGGCTCGATCGCCATAAAGAGAAGTCGCTCAAAGAAAATATCGATGAGCGCCTTGAAAAACCAGCTGTCGAACAGAAGCCGGAGGCGCAAAAGCCTGCCGAGCAAGCTAAGCCTGAAGAGAAGAAGCCTGAACCTGCCAAAGAGCAGACCAAGCCTCCTGAATTCAAATTCGATCCGTCTGATCGAAATCGACTTCTATTTGCGCCTGCATCGCAAAGCCGCCGAAACGAATTCGTTCCGCAGTCAGTTAGCAATCCAGAGCAAAAGCCATCGAATACGATGATGAGCAATGAAGAATTAAAGCGCCTGTTAAACGCTCGCTAGTTCGTGCCGCTATTTGAACGAGGCGGGCCGCTCATTCGATTTGAAGCGACCTTGGAGCGCAGCATGCTGCAGTTCTGTGATTGCCGCGATTCCGATACACTGCGGGCCGCCACGGATGGCATACAGAATCAATGTCCGCCGCCTTAACTTTCGGATAGGTGTATTCCAGCGAGAACGGTTATAAGCGCCTATGTAAATGGCCGGTCCCACCGGCCACCCTGGACGTAAGCTTGTGTCGCTGTCATCCTTTGTATAGCATGCCTTTTGGGGCTTCTTATGGCGTAATGGAAAAAAACGGAATGGCCGGCCTGGCCGGCCATTGCCCCAGGGTATTTCAGCAAATACTGCTACTTTGTCGCCAATTACTTGTTTTTGAGTTCTTTCTCGATCGCGCCTGTGATCGACGAATCGGTTGGTGTTGTTTTAGGGCTGAAACGAGCTACGACTTCGCCTTTACGATTGACCAGGAATTTTTCGAAGTTCCAGGAGATTTCATCTGGTGTTCCGTCTCCGCCACCTACCTTTGGTTGCTTCTTGATCAAGAACGAATAAAGAGGATGCGTGCTTTCGCCCTTCACTACGATTTTTTCGAACATCGGGAAGTCGACTCCGAAATTCGAGCGGCAGAATTGTTGGATTTCGGAATTGCTGCCTGGTTCTTGGGAGCCAAATTCGTTAGCCGGAAATCCGAGTACTTCGAATCCTTCGTTCTTGTACTGGGAGTAAATCTTTTCCAGCCCCTCATATTGAGGTGTGAGACCGCATTTCGACGCTACGTTGACGATAAGCAACACCTTGCCCTTGAATTCATCGAGCTTCTTTTCCGTGCCATCAATCAAACGCATCTTAAAGTCGTAAAGCTGGCTCATCGTTCCTTCAGAAGTAGTCATATGCATCTCCTATCTACATCAGTGAAAAGCAAAAAGTAACCGCGGACCCTGCCGGCTTCCGGTTTTCGGGACGCCAAATATAAAAGTTGCGCATCTGCCCGAATATTGAGCCAAGATCATTGCAGAAACCAATGGCGAGTTCAATGAAGATCGATTTTTTACAAATAATCCGGGGGGAAGTAACATTAAGACGCTAATCTCAGTCTCTCTCTGAAATCCGTGGGCCAGCATGTCAACAATCATGTCAACGATAGCTTTTGAAGTCTCGATAATTTTGCTTCTCATCCTTGCCAATGGCGTACTGTCGATGTCGGAGATGGCAATCGTTTCTTCTCGTAAAGCGCGCCTTTTGCAGTTGGCTGAGCACGGCGACAAAGGGGCGGCGCATGCCCTAAAGCTTCATGAATCTCCGAATGATTTTCTTTCGACTGTTCAGATCGGAATCACCATGGTCGGTATCTTGACCGGTGCATTTGGCGGCGCGACATTGGCGGATGAGTTAACGTTGTTGCTAAAGCCGTTGCTGGGCGATGTCGGACATTATGCAAATGCATTTGCTATTGGTATCGTAGTTAGTATTACTACTTTTCTTTCTCTGATTATTGGAGAGTTGGTTCCGAAGCGTTTGGCGCTCCATTCGCCTGAGAAAGTCGCGCGAATGGTTGCTATTCCGATGCGAAAGCTCTCGGCGTGTGTCAGTCCACTTGTTCACTTACTTGGTAAATCGACCAACTTCATTCTGGATCTATTCGGCATTAAAGAATCACTTGATCCGCCCGTTACGGAAGCTGAGATTCACGTGCTTGTGGAACAAGCAGCTGAAGCTGGCATCGTTGAAGAGTCTGAACAGGAGATGGTTGCAGAGGTTCTTCGTTTGGGCGACCGTCGCGTAACTTCGCTGATGACGCCTCGTACAGATATTGTTTGGATTGATCTCGATGCTACCCTAGAGGAAATAATTGACATTATTGCCGAGTCGAAACATACGCGCTTTCCAGTTGCCGAGGGCTCGCTCGATACTGTTCACGGCATAGTTGAGGCGAAGGATTTGCTTCCCGCGATTGTCAAACGAGAAAGTATTGACTTGCGGCAACTCGCGCACGAACCACTGGTGATACCAGAGAGCCTTTCCGGATTGGATGTGTTGGAGCGTTTGCGTGATGAGCACGCAAAGCTCGCGCTTGTGATGAGTGAATATGGTGGGCTTCAGGGTATGATAACGAGCGAGGATATCTTCCACGCGATTGTTGGGCATTTGCCAGAGGCTGGCATTGCTCCGAAATGGGAAGCCGTACAGCGTGAGGACGGTTCATGGTTGCTGGATGGGCAAATGCCGATCGATGATTTTCAGGAGATGTTTGAACTTCCAAGCGTCGTGGTGCACGACGGCGAAGGCGAAGATGGTGAAGAGTCAGAAAATGATTTTCAGTTCCAGACGCTTGCTGGTTTTATTCTTGCGCAGCTTCAACGCATCCCGAAAACTGGCGAAAAATTCCAGTGGCGAGATCTGCACTTCGAGATTGTAGACCTCGATCGCCATCGAATTGATAAAGTGTTGGTCAGGCGCGCGGTTGACCCTGCATAGACAAGCATATGAGCGGGCTGGTAGCCCGCGCTCCCACAAACGTAGCTCAATCCACAATCTCAATAAGCGCCAAGGTCTGCGGCTTCAGCGTCATCTTCAATTCCGAATTCTCATTCAGAGGCATGCTTTCAGGTGGACCCATTTCAGCTGCCTTCTTCAGTTGGGCTTGTTGCTCCCTGCTCGGAAACTGTGGCTTGCCCATCTTCTCCCAAGCAGTGAGCGCTGAACCATGATCCTTATCCAGTATGTGCACGTGTGCTTTCTTTGTCCTGGCGACACCGTTTAGCTTAACCGTGAAATCTTTAGTCGTGCCTGGCTTCTCGGCTGGTCCATAATTCCACAGCGCAAAAACTAAATTACCCGCTCGATCTCGAGTAGCGATTACCGATGTCGAATCAACTGAAATACGCTCATCCCCAAGCATGTGCATAAGTTTGAATGCATTGAATGCTGCTTTTGGAATTCCGCCCGGTGCGATGAGTCCAAAGCCGCCAGAAAAAGGCGTATTAGCGATCCCGTTTTCTTCGAAGACATCTGAGAATGTCCAAAATGACATTCCGTTTGCTAATCCATCACATTGTCGAATGTTGTTCGCCAGCCATGGGCCCATAAATGCGGAGTCAGTCACGTTCACTTCGTTCATCCAGCTGGCGTTGTATTCGCTCCAAATGATCGGCAACTCAGGGCGCTTGGATGCTTTGACGATGTCGTATATTTTTTTCACGTTGCTGAATAACACATCCCTGCGCGGCTCGTCCTTTTCTTTGTATGCCTTTTCATCAGATTCGTTTGCATAGTTGTGAGTCGAAACAAAATCGACGGGCACGTTTTGTTTGACACAATGTTCAATGAAGTCTGCCATCCACTCCTGGGTTGCGGTGGACGGTCCGCCGACGCGCAAGCGGGAATCGCAGCGTTTAATTGCTTTTACTGCGGTGTCATAAAGTTTGAAATAAGATTCCTGCTTAGGCTCGCCGGTCCAGAATGCAATATCCGGTTCATTCCAAACTTCAAAGTACCACTGTGATACCTCTTCAATGCCGTAGCGCTCGACTAGATGCTTCACGAATTGGTAGTTGAGCTCACCCCATTTATCCCAGTCTTTGGGCGGACCGACCAGAGGTTTGTACCAGAAATCGTGCACCGAGGGCGGTGTCTGGCTCAGCTTGGCGGGCATGAAACTCAGTTCGACAAATGGGCGTACTCCAAGATCAAGCAGCCCGTCGTAGATTTGATCGATATAGGTGAAGTTGTAAATCGGCTTGCCATCTTTGTCTTCATCGTAGAGGCCGACTTCATCGTGGAAAATGTTGTGAAAGCGAACGTACTTCACATCGGCGATGGTTTTCACTTTTCGCAAGTCATTCCTATAGCTTTCGCGGAGGCTGAGGATTGCTCGGCCGGATCCGAACATTTGCTCCCACATATGCACGAATGGCTTTCCCGGGGCGTTGCTGTCAATAACAATCGTTTCAGTGGTGACCGCGAAAGATGATTGCACGAAGTTTGCAAGACTAAATGCCAGGGCCAGCGATATGGTGAGACGGCGTTGAAGTTTTGACAGAAACATATTTAGGCTCATGAAAATGGAATTGGTGCTTATTGTATAGCGAATGGAATTTCTTTAACTGAAGCGACAATAATGCTTTTCAGTGCGGAATTATGCAAATACCCATGTGAATATTGTCTCTACAAGGTCCGTATTATCACGGAATGATTTTTGTTATATCGCACACATCGCAGTCACGCTGTTTCAAAGACAATGTATTTGGTTGATTGGATGCATTGCATTATTACTAGAGGAAGATTCTATGACCGCCGAACGAGAAATGGACAACGTCCAGCAAGCACAACCAGCTGCCGAGGAAGAGAAGAGATCGTTAGTTGATTTTCCGACTTCAAAGGATGGGCTAAAGGATTTTTTGACAGCAGCTTCCCACACAGATAGCAAGAGCGAGAAGCCAGAGGACAAATCGTGTGCTCTTGGACTGTATTTGGAGCCCGGGACCACCGTCGATGTAGACAAGGATTGCAACTTCAAAGTGCGACCGATGACGCCAGAGGAGCGTGTAGCGGACGAGAAGAGGCGTGAGTATTACAAGTCACCGCAGTACAAAAAGGATCAAGAAGAAATTCTTCGCCGCTTGCAGTAACGCTTTTAGGATTAACCTAGTTCTGGACGCGCATTCAAAGGCATTTTCTGAGTTGTCTGGATCTTTCGATACCTAACGTTTAGTGATGCAAGATTGAATGGTAAGCTATGTTCCTTAGGCAAGGTAATCGGCGATTACCTTCAGATCATCCACAAATAGATCGAACTCTCTTTCACAATCTTCTGACGAACGCTGGCGCAGAATTGAAGATGGATGAACTGTCGCAATTGTCGACTCTGCAAAGGCGCTGGCGAATATCTTTCCGCGCTCCTTCGTCACTTTGAAATCCTTGCCCAAGAGCGCCTGCGCCGCAGTTGCGCCCAGCAAAACAAGAATTTCTGGTTTAATGAGAGCGATCTCTTCCTCAAGCCAGGGAAGACAAGCGCCGACTTCTCGTCCGCTGGGCTTTTTGTGCAGGCGCAGTTTACCTTTTGGCTCCCATTTGAAATGCTTAACAACGTTGCTGACGTAAGCGTCTTCGCGATTAATGCCAGCGGCGACCAGCGCTTTATCAAGCAATTTACCCGCGGGCCCGACAAATGGTGCTCCGGCCAAGTCCTCATCGTTTCCAGGCTGTTCGCCTACTAACATCACACGCGCCTTTAGTTTGCCTTCGCCGAAGACTGTTTGCGTGCCAAGCTTGTATAATTCGCATGCCTTGCAATGTTCGGCTGCCTCCTTGAGCTTACGCAAAGTCGGACGTTCGGGAATACAAATTCGAGCAGTCGTTTGCTCTTTTCTGAGTGCCATGGCAGGCTCCGGGATTAAAGTGATACTTCAATTATAACGATGTACATTCCGCTACATGTCTACAGCGATTTTTCACTAGGGGTTGGAACAGCTTCTGCTGCGGATCTCCCACAGCGGGCCGCCGAATTAGAGATTCCCGCCATTGCGCTCACTGACATTGAGACGCTTGCTGCTCAAATTCGCTTCCACCATGAATGCAAGAGTCGCGGTGTGAAGGCGATATCAGGAGTTGAGCTACGCCAGGGCTTTCTAGTCGATAATCCTATCGGTCAAGAACAGGGTCGCGTCGTGTTGCTTGCACGCAATGAGCTAGGTTATGAATTGCTTTGTCGGATTGTCAGTGCGCGAAGAGGTGGTGCAAAACCAGATGCGGTATCGCCTGCGGTGCGTATTGCCGAGTTCGCCTCTGAATTGAAGAACAATGTGTTTGTTTTAAGTGATGATGCTGCGGTCTTGGAAGCTCTTTTGAATTCCGGTATAGAGCCGGCACTCTTGCGTTGTCTTCTTGTGCGTCCTTATGTCGGGTTGCAAGAGGACCTGTTGCTTGCTTGCGCAAAGAAAAATGGTATCGCTTTGCTGGCCGATCCTCATGTTGTAATGTTGAAGCCGGAGGACAGGCCGCTCCATCTTTTGCAGATGGCAATCAGACTGCAAATGCCAGTCGATAAGATTCGCTCCTTTGCTCACTCAAGCGATAGGCACTTGATCGCAACGGATAAATTCGAGATGCTATTTGCTGATTTGCCAGAGGCGATTGAAGAAACAACTTGGGTCGCAGATCAATGCGATTTAGATTTGACCAGGTCGCGTCATATCTTTCCAAAAGTAGATCTGAGTTCGTTGAGAAAGTACCGCAAAGGTGGGGATTTAGATCCGCAACCTGAAGCAGCTTCTCAGAGAACTCCTGCTCCAGAGTCTAGTAAAGGGCTGCGAGCTGAGCTAACAGGAGCGCAGTCTTCTGTCCCGATTGATGCGGGAGTTTCGGCTCTGGAACCTGCAGCTTCCGGCGTGCTCCAGAGTGCAGGTGCTTTAATGGGAGCGCAGGTTTCCAGCCTGCTTCAATCAGGCGGATCAGCAGATGATGCCACGCGAAATGAGGAGCAGGATTTTCTAAAGACCTGCTGCTTGGAGGGACTGGCACAAAAAGGATTAGCTGCGGATCCTGTTTACACAACGCGCCTACAGACGGAGCTGGATGTGATCGCTGAGCAGGGCTTCGCGCCCTACTTCCTGGTAGTGGCGGAAATCGTGGAACAAGCCAGATCGATGGGTCTGGAGATAGCGGCGCGCGGCTCTGGTGTCAGCTCACTTGTTACTTTTGTGATGGGGATAACCAACATTGACCCCGTCCGTAATGGTCTATTCTTCGAGCGCTTCCTCCATCAACACAGAATGGAGTTGCCTGACCTTGATCTCGACTTTGATTCGAATCGGCGCGATGAAATTATTGAATGGGTCTTTCGTCGTTTCGGAAAAGATCGTGTTGCGATGGTTTGTTCATACATGACTTTCCAGCGCCGCTCGGCCTTGAGGGAAGGTCTTAAGGCGCTTGGAATGCCGCTCAAGGAGATCGATGAGTTTTGCAAGACTGTTCCATTGGAGGAGCTGTCGAAGGAAGAGCAGGATCTCTTTTCGCGGAAGAACTTGGACGATCCGTTTGAAATTCCGGTGGATAATTTGGTTGAACCCTATCGTTCATTTTTGCCGTGGGTTCTTAAACTAATCGGAAAGCCTCATCATATTTCTATCCATCCGGGTGGTTTGGTGATTGCCGATAGAGAAATCGCCAGGTGCGCACCCATTGAGCGGGCGCCAAAAGGAATTCGCGTTACCCAGTATGAAATGCGTGCCGCCGAGTTGGCTGGACTTGTCAAAATTGATTTGCTTGGAAATAGATGTCTCAGCGAACTGCAGGCAACTTTGGAGTTAGTCAAAGAAAAATGCGCAAAGGAGCAGAGAGAATCCAGCGCTTCTTCGCGCGCGCATGAACTGACTGCTGAACGAACTCGTGAGCGTGACTTGTATGCTTCACTAAAATCGATCCAGGATATTCCAATAGATGATCCTAAAACGCTTGAATTGATTTCGGAAGCAAGAACAATCGGCTGCTTTCAGATTGAAACGCCAGTGATGCGATCTGTTCTATCCAGAATGCCCATCAGGGGCGTGCACGATGTTGTGGCGGCTTTGGCAATCGCGCGTCCAGGTCCTGCGGCAGGCAAAGCAAAAGCTGCGTTCTTAAAACGGGCTCGCGGCGAAGATCAACCGACTCCGCCACATGAGCTACTTGAAGATTGCTTGAAGGAAACGTACGGTCTGCCTTTGTATGATGAGCAAATCATGCTGATGATTTCTCAGCTTTCGGGCTGGTCGTTAGCCGAGGCGGATTCTATGCGTGAACAAGTTATTCACGCTCAACTTGATCCTGACATGCAGGACAAGTTGCAAGAAAAATTCATCCAGGCGTCTGTGTCCATGGGTGCCACCGCATCTGGTGCTGGCGCCGTCTGGAAGGTCGTGGATAATTTTGCAGCGTACTCCTTCAATAAGGCTCATGCCTGCAGTTATGCCATGCTGGCTTATCTTTCAGCGTTCCTGAAGACCCATGTACCGTCCGAGTATGCGTGTGCTGTCCTCAATAATCATGGAGGACTTTATGCGTTGCGTTCGCTTGCCTCAGATTTTCAGAGATGTGGTGTTCGCATTCTAGCGCCGAACGTGAATCACTCTTTTGCACGCTGCTCCATGGAGGGAAGCACCGTGCGTGTTGGGCTGGACCAAATCAAATACTTGACTCAAGCATCCAAGCGCAAAATCATCTTGCATCGAGAATCGTCTGGTCCGTTTAAGACCTTGGCAGAGTTCTTGAAGAAGGTTCCAATTTCAGCTCGCGAGCTGGAAGCGTTGGTGCTCGCCGGCGTCTGTGATGGACTTGCTCCTCTTTCGCCGGATCTTTATCCATTCGCTCATGAAGGAGTGCTTAAAGCTTTGGGCAAACCGGCGGATCCCGACCGCTTGCAAACATTCCAGCCGGGCGGAGTAATTGTTGAAAATAACGAGCAACTGAAGCAGCTCGACCGATATCGCAGCCTCGTTCGTGTATCAAATGAGTTGAAATTCTTCCACATGCACATATCTGATCATCCTCTTCGCATTCTGCGTTCGGAGGCGGATAAGCACACTTGCATTCCCATTTCGGAACTGATCAAACACACTGGCGAAGTCGTAAAGATAGCGGGAATGATTGCGGCAAGCCGGCGAGTCGTTACTCGCAGCGGGCTTGTCGTTCACTATCTTAGCTTTGAAGACGAGTATGGAATCATCGAATCGGTGCTTTCACCGGCGGTTTATCGCAACCTTGAAGATCTCATCCAAAACCCTGGGCCCTATTTGATTGAAGGCAAGGTTGAGCTTGATGGCGGTGATATCCGCATGAATATTCAGAAGCTGGGACCATTTCATAAGCGAGATCGTCACTAGCAGATTAATGGGTAACCCATTACAATGTACATTTGAGTCTGGAGTAGATAAATGTTTTCCATCGAGAGTTTTGGGCGTGGGCTGACTGCCGCAAGTCTGTCTATGCTTGTCCTGGCAGGGATTGCCGGTGCGACGCCGCCGCCCATTTTCAAAGACCTTCAGCTCGATGCCGCAAAGACCTCTGCTAAGCAGGGTGGAAAGCTCCTTATTATTGACTTCACCGCGTCTTGGTGTGGTCCCTGCCACAAGATGGATGAAACGACGTGGGTCGATCCTTCCGTTAGAAAGTGGATGGATGAGAATGCGATTGCTATTCAGATTGATGTAGACAAAGAAAGAGAGACTGCGTCGAAAATGAAGATTGCGGCTATGCCCTCTGTCGTGGTTTTTTCTCCTAAGGATGACAGCAAAGAATTCGACCGCCAAGTTGGATACCAAACAGGCACAGAACTTTTGAAGTGGTTGGCAGGCGTTAAGAAGGGCGAAACGTCCTTAGACATTTTGCGCCATGAACTTGAACAGTTTTTCGGAAAAGGTGGACCTGCTGAGGTTGATGCGCGGCATAAACTTGCTGCTGCACTCGCGCGAGCCGGAAATCACAATGATTCAGCCGATCACTTTATCTGGCTTTGGCAAAACATGGAGAAGCAAGATCCGAAATTCGGTGGTGTTCGTGTGTCTTTCTTAGCAAAAGAACTTGAGAATCTGTGTAAACATTCTCCAGCAGCCAAGCAAAAGTTGATCGAGCTTCGCGACGATGCGGAGACAAAGAATGCTTTGGACTTCATCGTATTGAATGATGTCCTCGGACAAGAGGATAAAACGCTGGCCTGGTACGACAAAGTTAAGAATGATAAAACGCAGCTTGCAACGCTGCAGAAGTATAACTACAGGCTTGAACCGCTGCTGATTCACGCAAACAAGTGGAAGGATGCAGCTGTGATGTATCCGGACGCGCTTGCGGAGCTAGATAAGCGCGCTGAATTTGCCAAAGTGATGCGTGAGACTATGAAATCGCGCATTGGAAATTACGATCCATTTCCTCAGGGAGCTGGACGTTTTTATGCAATTCTTTTAGCAGCGGGGCGCACTGCTGATGCGAAGAAAGTTGCTATTGCAGCTTTTAAGAAGAGTGATTCTCCTGAAGTGAAAAAGGAAATGGTTCTCTATTCGATTGACGCTGGGCAGGCGCGAAAAGAGATGCTTGAATGGACAAAGGGCGACGACGAACTAACTGAGCAGTTGAAAGAAAGCTTGAAGCAAAAGTCTGGCAAGCCTGTCAGCAAGACTAAGTAAAGTTTGCATTCGTTTCTATGAGATCCTCGCCACCGGAGTGTATTTACTCGTGGGAATGATGCAATGGAACTATTCCGCAAGAATATAGTTCAAGTCTTGCGCGGACAAGCGTGAGCATACGACCAACTCGGCGCCAAGTTGGTCCTTATTTACTGCTTCCGAATGGCGGACCGAAATCGCCAACAAGCGGAGTTCCGTAGGAAAATGGAAGCAGCGGCAGTATGAATGACACCGGGAGCGTAGCGAAAATCAGGACGATGAACCAGACTAGCTTGTTCTTTGACCCATTTAGAAAAAAGCAGGCGCCCAAGTGCCAGGCCAAGCAAATGGCGCCACTCATCAAAACAGCACGCGCACGCTCGTCACCTGAATGTGTTACGAAGTAAGACCACCTCTGGTGAGCAATGACAAAGCTCATACCCATTAAAAATAATGGAATTGCCGCTACAATAAAGACGGGATTGAACTCTCGTTCGTCAACTTCAAATTCTAGAGTCATAGCACCTGCTCTCCACTATTCCAGGATAGCATCGCCAACAACGAAAAAAACAGCAAGAAATGTGACCGGGGTCATTTTGCTGTTCAATCGTGCATCTTTCCTGTTAAGTTCAAGATGCATAAATCCAATGCTGGCCTGCGATGCCACAAGAGGGGCAGACCGGAAGCAGGTTGTGCCAATAAGAAAAGTCTGTGGCACAAAACTGGCAGTGGAATTCAACTACTTTTGCTCGATTTGAAATGACCGTGTTTAAGGTAATGTACATAGCTGCCTCGCATGATTGTTCTGATGTTGCCGTGCCGTGATATTTATGCGATCGAGCCAGACCGCGGCTCTTGCAAATGTGTGCTAGCTGCCTGCCTTAATGCGCGCAGTGCTTTGTATATTTCTATCGATGGTTGCATATCTGCATCGTGCGTTCCAAATTGGAAGGCTTTCAATTGTAAGAAGCGCTGATAGTATTTTGCAGCCGATGAATACATTCCTTGTACGCAGGAAAGTCCTGCTAGCCTATTAAAGACCGCTGCGCGTTCTTCTATTGTTATGTCTTCCATTTCGGAGGCATTAAGTAAGATCGATTCGGCGAGCAGGAAATTCTCTAGTTCATATGCGTCGTTCGCTGTGCTCAGTAATATTTTCAATTTGTCCTTGCCGGCTAATACTTGCGTTTTTCTCAAGATGCAAATTTTGTCTCTCATTAGCTCTCTCCTTGTTTGAGGTTGCCAAATTATGGCTTTATTGCAAACAATTTCCAGCACTCAATTAGGTGACTCTGACGGTGATTTGGTATTCACGATTAGGAGGGATGCTAGTCCATCCTTTCGGCCGATCTAACAACTCTTCATTTTTGGAACAATGCAAGCGACACAATTTTTTCAATGATTTGTCATCTGCGGCGAATCATTATAGGAGCAGCATTTTGGCTAATCACAGAACAACTTTGAGCGGTCTGCCTTCCTCTTTATCTGATGCCGAAGGCTTACTCGCTGCGCTCGAAACAGCAATTGAGCAGAAATGCTTGCTTGTGTATTACCAGCCACAGCTGGATACAAAAACTAATTCGTTTATCCACATGGAAGCGTTAGTGCGGTGGAACCATCCATTGCGCGGGATGATTTCGCCCGCTATCTTTGTCCCACTTGCAGAGCGTAGTGGACTGATTGAAGCAATGACGGGACTTATCATAGATCAGGTCAAGGCAGATTTAGATGAATGGCGTAGTGACAACGTTGTAAAGTCAATTGCCATAAATATTTCGGCGGCTTTCTTTGCTGATGTCGAATCATCTGAACGACTGCTTGCCAAGTTAGAACAACTGAGTGATCATGCCAGATCAATCACTTTTGAGCTTACCGAGACGGCAATTGTTGAGAACAAAAAATTGGCGAGAGAATGTTTGGAGAGGCTGCGGTCCCTGGGATTCAGTATTTCTCTTGATGATTTTGGGACTGGCCATGCTTCGCTGTCGTATCTTTTAGAGTTTCCGATTGATGAAATCAAGATAGACCGCTCTTTTGTAAGCCAGATAAGGACATCGGAGAAGTCCCTACAGATTGTTAGGTCTGTTCTTTTTCTTGCGAAAGCTCTTGGCTTAGACGTTGTTGCAGAGGGTATTGAAACCTACGAAGAACTAAGGATTATTGCAGAGCTCGGCTGTTCGCGATTCCAGGGCTACTATTTCTCTCCGGCGGTGCCTAAATGCCAGCTTGAGGTTCGCGAGCAATGGACAGTGGCTGCCTGACCAATATCTTCTATTCGATCGCCAGCTCACCGAGCCGAAGTCCTGAAGCTGGGAGCGCTTCCGAACCATTGACAGACAGCGTCTCAAGCATAATATCGCGAATCAAAACCTGGCCGCAAAACAGAAACACCCTTTGCGTGTGTGTGCAAAGGGTGCTTCCGTACCATCTCGAAAAACTATGTGTTTTAAAGCTTGCGGAAAAGTGCGACCACAACTCCCTGTATGTGCAGGTCGTTCAGCGAATCAACATAAATTGGATCCATTGACGAGTTCGCTGGTTGCAGGCGGAAACGATTTTTCTCTTTGAAGAATCGTTTTAGTGTTGTAGTGCCATCGTCAAGCAGGGCGACTACGATTTCTCCATTTGTTGGGGACGGTTTCGGTTTTATGATTACGTAATCGCCATCGTAGATACCGTCATCGATCATTGATTCGCCTTTGACTTTCAGTGCAAAGCAACCATCGGCGGTGTAACGGGCATCGATTTCTAGGTATTCATCAGAAGCTACCGCGTCGATTGGTCCGCCGGCGGCAATGCGGCCAGCCATTGGAATGCCGCGTGGTGCAAGATCCTCTTCGTCTTCAAAATCTTCATCACTGTCGCTGTTTGTCTCCAGCGTCATGACAGGTTTGCTGCTAGGTTCACTGCCATCAACCAATCTAAGCGAGCGGTTAAGTCCCGGCTCCCATTTGACTATCCCTTTTTTCTTCAGTGCCGCAACATGTTGATGAACTGTCATCCGATTTCGCAGTCCCATCGATTTGGCCAATTCAGCCAATGTCGGCGGATAGCCGCGCTCGTCGGTAAGTTCAACAATAAGCCGGACGACTTCCCTCTGACGTGGGGGTAGGGAGTCAAGATCGCTCACGCAATTCTCCTTTTCGCTGGAAGGCTAAGACGATTCATTTAATCGGACCTGATACATACGTAAGTATAGTATCGTGTTTACGAATTGTCTAGTCTTTTTATTTGCATTCTCCAAATCTGCCTCTGATGTTTCAAAGGTGCACCGACTCGAAATAAAAAAGGCAATTGCTGATAAACATTTCGCTATGCTTTCTTACGCTTCGAGGAATTGACATGCATCTTGATCCGCTGCTTTTATCGCGAGTTCAGTTCGCTCTGACGATCATGTTCCATTACATCTTCCCTCCGCTGACTATCGGGCTGGGTGTTTTGATGGTAATTATCGAAGCGCTCTGGCTGAAAACAAACAAGCCGATTTACGAGTCGATGGCGCGATTCTGGACAAAGATTTTCGCCGTCAATTTTGCTATGGGCGTTGCCACCGGTATCGTCATGGAGTTCGAATTCGGAACGAACTGGGGGCATTACTCTAAATTCGTCGGCGACGTGTTTGGGTCGGCTCTTGCTGCTGAAGGCATATTCGCGTTTTTTCTGGAATCCGGATTTCTTTCTGTACTTGTCTTTGGCTGGGGCAAAGTATCAAGACCGATGCATTTCTTCGCCACATTGATGGTTTGTCTTGGATCTATTTTTTCATCCATCTGGATCACTATCGCAAACTCATGGCAGCAAACGCCTGCTGGTTATCACCTCGTTAAAAGCTCCGAGGGGTTCATGCGTGCGGAGATTGTCGATTTCTGGGCGATGGTGTTCAATCCATCAACTATTCCGCGCTTACTGCACGTATGGATTGGTGCTTTTGTGCTTGGCGCATTTTTTGCAATGAGCGTGTCCGCATTCTACATATTGAAGAATCGGCATCAGGAGTTTGCTGAGCGCAGTTTCAAAATCGCTCTTGTGTATGCGGCGATCGTATCTATGCTCGCGGGCGCGACTGGGCACTTGCAAGCATGCGAGGTTGCCGACTATCAACCTGAGAAACTTGCGGCAATGGAAGCGCATTTTGAAACCGGTACTGGTGGCACGGGACTTTACGTGTTTGGTATTCCGGATCCGAAAACGCGGACCGTCGCAGCCGGTATTCAGATTCCATACCTGCTCAGCTTGCTTGTACATTTTGATCCGTCCAAACCTGTGACGGGGTTGGATAAATTCGCTGAAAAAGATTGGCCGCCAATAGTAATCCCTTTCGCTGCTTTTCACCTGATGGTTGGGCTGGGCGGATATTTCATTGCAGTAACTTCGCTTGCTCTCTTCCTTTGGTGGCGCAAGAAACTGTTCACCACACGATGGCTACTTTGGACATTTGTCTTTTCAACTATTCCTGCCATTGCTGCTAATGAACTCGGTTGGGTGACTGCTGAAGTTGGGCGGCAGCCGTGGATCGTCTATCACCTCCTTCGCACCTCCGAAGGTCTATCGCGCTCTGTGGTTGCTAGTCACGTTCTTGCTTCCATCATAATGTTCGCCGCTATCTATTCGATGCTTTTCATTCTCTGGATTTATGTGCTCCATCAAAAAATCCTCCACGGACCAGAGCCTGCACCAACTCCGCCGCTCACTGGTTCAACTGAAGGTCTGATCGAAGCCGCTAGCGAACGCAGCGATCCATCTGGCAGCTCGATGACGCTTGCCAAACAGAGCAAATCAGGCAAAGCGGAGCCAGAGTCCAACAGGTCGCTGGCAAAAGCACCTGAGACGCAAGCCGATTTTCCTCCTGAACAACAAGATGGAGGGCAAAGCTAATGGACATTCATGTCGTTTGGTTCGTGTTGCTTGGCGTACTCTTAGCCGGCTACGGTGTTCTCGATGGGTTCGATCTCGGCGTTGGTGTGCTCCATTTCTGCGCCAGGAATGATGAAGAGCGTCGAATATTTATGCACTCTATCGGTCCTGTTTGGGACGGAAACGAAGTTTGGCTGGTAACATTTGGCGGCGCCCTATTCGCCGCTTTTCCAAATGCTTATGCCGCTGCCTTTTCCGGCTTCTACCTTCCTTTTATGGCATTGCTTTGTGCATTGATCTTCCGCGGCATTTCAATCGAATTTCGCAGTAAGAATGAGCATAAACTTTGGCGAGGCTTTTTTGATTTTGCCTTTTGTTTGTCTTCGATATGGATCTGCCTCCTCTTTGGAGTCGCCGTCGGTGACACCATTTTAGGCTTACCTGTTGAATCGCACGGCGACTTTATCGGTACGCTGACAGACGTCTTCCGTCCCTACGCGCTTCTCGTTGGTGCTTTTGCTGTGTCTGTTTGCGCAATGCATGGCTCTATTTATTTGTATCTAAAGACTGAGGGTGATTTGCAGAACAGAATGCATTCGGTGATGTGGACGACATTTGGAATATTTCTGGTCTTATATATGATCACCACTTTGCTCACTGTAATCACGATACCGAGTTCTATTGCTAACTTTGAGCGGTTTCCTTGGGCCTGGGGGATTGCTTTTCTAAACATTTTGGCAATTGCCAACATTCCTCGCTGTATTTTTACACTCAAGTCTGGGCAGGCTTTCCTCTCTTCGTCCGCCACTATCCTCGGGCTGACAGCTCTTTTCGGCGTCGCTCTATTTCCAAACTTGCTGCGGTCAACAATCAAGGAATCCTGGAGTTTGACGATTTACAATGCAGCCTCTTCCGATGCCACGTTGTGGATTATGTTTTGGATTGCGATGATGGGAATCCCATTTGTCATCGCTTATACTTGTATCGTTTACTGGGTCTTCCGGGGCAAAGTTAAACGCGAAGACATACTCTATTAACAAGCTCTGCCGATGCGCCTTTTTGAGAATGCAGCCAAGCATCCGATAATTACGATTTCAATCCTTGTCGGATTGAACCTTGCTGCGATGGGCATTCTTGTTTTCGTTCTGCCCGTTGGGCGTATGCTGAATGGTGAGCCTGTGGTTGAGGATAGTTCGGGAGATTTTTTGCCTGAGCGATACGATCATTCGGTCAATGCAGAATCAACGCAATCTGAGCTCAATCAGAAATTGGAAGAGAACAAGTCAAAACAGCTCGACAAGGAGTTTGTTCATCTGTACGACAAGCTGGGCGACGCCTATTTAGCTGAATCGAATTACCAAAAGGCAATAAAGACCTACAGTAGCTCGGTTGAACTTCGCTCCAAGTTGGGACTTCCGGATGACGACGAGAAGGCGCGCACTTTGATTGGACTTGCTGCAGCTCATGAGTTTCTCTATCAATATGCTCAGGCCGAGGATGCAGCACGCAAAGCGCTTCTAATCAGGGAAAAAATCTTTGGGCGCAAAAGCCCTTACACGTTCGTTGCTTTGGTGCGTCTTGCTGAAGTCTATCACTGGGCGGGAAAGACAAAGGAGTGCGAAGAAACTTACGAAAACGCAATTGACGTTGCAGAAGAACTGCGGGAATGGAGTCAGGTTCTTATGGCCCAGCATCGCTTGGCAGAGCATCTGGAAGAAGTCGATGAGCTAGAGAAGGCGGCTGTGCTGGCGAGGGAATCGTTAGACTTAGCAGAGCGAGAGTATGGCTATGACGAAAATGCGCTTATCAAGGCTTATACGTTTTTGGCGGAAATTAAATATAGGCAGGAGCATAACAAAGAGGCTGAGGAAAATTTCCTGAAAGCCATATCGAAAGTAAACAAAGTTGAGCCCGATAACGCAATCGATGCGATTGATGCCTACACCATTTTTCTCTGGGAAACTGATAGAGAAGAAGAGGCGAAAAAGAAACTGAAAGAATATTGCAATGCCATTGAAGAACAGTATAAAAATGATGGCACAGTTCTTTGCTCAGCAATGGAGAACCTTCACACTCGGCTTTACGGCTATACTCAAACTCAGTTGGGAATATTTACGGCCGAAAAAAATTTGGAACTTTCGAAGAAATATTTTGGCAATCGCTCTGAACAGGCAATAAGGGCATACGGTGCCTTGGCTTCGGCCTGTGCGAGGTTGGATCCGAAAAAGTCTAAGGAGACGATCGAGATAGCTATTGAATTTGCGCACGAGAAGCTGCCGGAAAGAGCTTGGGCACGGCAGGATCTTCATGAGCGTTATGCAGACGGTCTGTCACAGCAAAAGAATTATGATGCAGCCCAAAGAGAGTATCAGCTGTCCTACAAGGAGGTCGAGCCTAACGACCATGCCACCGCATCGAGGTTGCTTGCCGCTCGTGCAGCGATTCTGGAAACTCAGGAGAAGCACACGGAGGCCCGTGATGAGTACAAAACTGCAATCGCTGAATCCGAGAAAGATCCCGGAAACGATAATGCGAATCTTTTTTTCAATCTAGCGTTGATTGAGATGGATGCTTTCAGAAATTACACGGAAGCTGCTGATCTTTTGCTCAAGTCTATTCGGAAAAGTGAGCAAAATTTTGGGCAAGGATACTCTCTGGAGGCCGTCCGGCCCCTCATTGAATGTTATGAGAAATTGGGCGATAAAAAAGGCATCGACGAAGCTAAGAAGAAATTGATCAACACCTATCTCAAGGCTTTGGCGATGGATGAGCGAAAATATGGTGAGAAAAACGTTCGCGTTGTTAATGACCTCGAATACTGTGGTGATGCCTATTTTACTGCTGGTGACTTTCGGCTTGCCGAGCAGTACTATGCACGCTCAAAGGAGTTAAACCGAAAGGTTTCCCTGCTTTCAAAAGATGTCGAACAACATGAAAACAATTGCAAGTTGTTGATTGCGATGTGTCAGGCTAATCTGGGTAAGGAAGCCGAAGCAGCGGATAACTTTAAAGAAGCGTTCGAATTTTTCGATAAGCACAAGGATGAAAGTCTTGATGCCGAAGAAGACGTGGCACTGAAGACCTACGCCACGGTCCTGAAAAAGTTGAAGCGTAATTCGGAGGCGTCCATGATTGAAAAGAAGATCGCCGCTTCGAATTCGGACTAGCGATTGGCGACTGCGACCCGATTTGTCCAGCCAACTCCTTAGTAGTGCTTATTGCTGAGCCGCAATGAAAATTGGGTTCAAATATTGCTAGCAAGCGGTTGTCCTCTCCATTGTTGCTTACTAGCAATAAATCACAGGTGCCAAATATTGCTTGCTGGCAAATTGATGGAGTTCGATTCAGGAATTGCAACTTGAGACAAACAGCCCCGGAAAGATAAACCCGCTCTCAAGTTTATGCCACCGATCTACTGCATTTGGCCGCCCGCCACAGCGCCGGATGCCCCAACCATGAAATAACCGTTTATTTCCTTAAGATCGGATGTCATATGGTGTATAAACGCAAGAGATATATTCTCTTGGGCTTTTGGGGAGCGGAGCTAGATATGGTTAAGGCCGGTCTTGAAGACATAGTTGCTACAGACTCGACAATTTGTTTCCTGGATGGGAAGGAAGGCCGCCTGCTTTACCAGGGCTACGACATCCACGATCTTGCCGAACATTCAACATTTGAAGAAGTGGTTTACCTCTTGTGGTTCGGACGTCTTCCGAACAAGGGTGAGCTTGAAACAATCAATCGCGAATTGCGCGTAAATCGACGTCTTCCTGAAGACGTAGTGAAAATGATGAAGCAAATGCCGAAGAAGGCATTGCCGATGGAAGTCCTGAGAACGGTCGTCTCGATGCTCTCGATGTACGATCCCGACGGCGACGATCATGGACGCGAAGCTGCTATTCGCAAAGCCACGAGACTGACGGCTCAAATGCCCACAATCGTTGCTTATTGGGACAACATTCGCAACAACAAAGAAGTTTTGGCACCGCTGGAAGATTGCAGTCTTGCTGCTAATTTCCTCTATATGCTGAACCACCAGAAGCCAGATGATGTGAGCACTCGCTCTTTGGACATCGCTCTTATCCTGCACGCTGACCACGAGTTGAATGCTTCCACATTTGCTGCTCGCGTCGCTGCTGGTACCGAGACCGATTTGCACTCAGCAGTTACTGCCGCAATCGGTACTCTCAAAGGACCGTTGCATGGTGGTGCAAACCAAGAAGTTATCAAAATGCTCTTGAAAATTGCCGATCCCAAAGATTCCGAAACCTTCATCAAGAAGCAGCTAGACGAGCACAAGAAAATCATGGGCTTCGGTCATCGCGTGTACCGCACCGACGATCCGCGTGCTTCCCACTTGCGCAAAATGTCCGAAGAACTCGGCAAGCGTATGGGCGACACAAAGTGGTTCGAAATGTCCCGCACGATTGAAGAGACGGTCTTCCGTGAAAAGCACCTCTACGCAAACGTAGACTTCTATTCCGCTTCCGTCTACTACATGCTCGGCATCCCCGTTGATTTGTTCACGCCGATCTTTGCGATGAGCCGCATGTCCGGTTGGGCTGCTCACATTCTCGAACAGTTGGCTAACAATCGATTGATTCGTCCACGTGCCGAATACGTCGGACCGACAAACGCTAAGTACGAAGCCGTAGAAAAGCGCTAAGTCGAGAATATTCAAATTGCCAGGGCCGGAATCGAATGATCGATCCGGCTCTCTTCTTTTGGTCAGTTTGCGACCAGAATTCAGAGTAAGCTGTTCCACATATGCTAGAAGTGTCATTCCTGTTATACTTAGTGCGCACGTCGCATTGAGACTTCTTTATTGTGCTTTCTCTTATTCTCAATGCGATTGAAGGCTTGTGTTGCTGAAATCATCTGCGTTCAGCCAAACATAGGCTTGCGCTGATATCGCGAAACTCTAATTCAAATGAGACTGGGAATAGCAAGAAAAGGACTGATCGTCGTGGCAGTGCCACTGATGTTCCAGTTGTTGTTCTTGCTGATTCTGTCGTTCTTTCTTTGGGATAACTTTGAAAAAATGCGGCTGGAAACGCACGCTCGCAATGTGTTGTTTTCGCTCAATGAGATTTATGGTTCTGTTCGAGATGCCGCGACTTCACTTGCGTCTTACAAGTCGAATCATGATGATGGCGCTTTGATCATTTACGATAAAAAGGTCCTGCAGGTAAAAAAACAGCTCAAACATCTAAAGCACGTGGTTGGCCAGAAGTATTCCGAAATAAGTAAAGCCGATCGAGAGAAGGACATGCACCTGGTGGACCGAATTGAGATCGCCGTCACGAAGGTCGAAGGCTTGCTCGAAGAATGCAAACAAAACCTGATGAGCGGCAATCAATTCGTGGCGATGGGTTCTATGCCCGTGCTCTTCAAAGTCGCAGATAAGATAAGCGTTTGGAGCGATGAACTCCGCCAGCGTTATGAACAGAAGGATGAACAAGCTCCGAAGAAACAGATGCAGCGTAACTTCAACATCACTTTGCTGGTGCTCGGTGGCACCCTCGTGAATATCATTATTAGCCTTACTTTCGCTCGATTTTTTGGAAGGGCTATCTCTAATCGCCTAATTGTACTTGCGGATAACAGCAGCCGGCTCGCAAAAGGACTGGAACTCAATCCGCCCGTTTCCGGTAATGACGAAATCAATGAACTCGATCAATCCTTTCGTAAAATGTCGGAGGAATTGAAAGCCGCACAAGAGGAGCAAAAAGCTCTGACCGCGTCAGCCCTGGCGAGCGAAGAAAGAACGCGCTGCGTGATCGAGAATATGCCAATTGGCATTGTTATCATTGATGCGGAGAATCGAATTGAATCACTTAATCCGCAGGCAGAGCAAATGTTCGGCAGCGATACACAGAAGCTTTTGGGGCATCCGCTTTCTGAAATTATGCCCAAACATCCAGCTCAAGAGGTTAGCAAAAAAACTGACGAGTTTCGGAAAGGAGTGCCTGCTGCCGCACCGGGTGCGGTGGCATTGGAGTCGGACGCTATGGCTCGCCGGGTGAATGGTGAATTGTTTCCGGCTGAACTTCACGTCAGCAAGTTCAGTACGCAAGATGGAAAACATTTTTTGGTAACCATTCAGGATGTAACGGAACGCCATGAGATGGAGAAGCTTAAGCGTGAGTTTGTGTCTATGGTGAGCCATGACCTGCGCACGCCGCTTACCGCAGTTCAGGGCACGCTGGATTTGCTGGAAGAAGATACCTACGGTGCGCTGACCGAGCAAGGACACAAGAGAGTTAAAGTGGCGAATGAAAGTATCGACCGCTTGATCAATTTGATCAACGACTTACTCGATGTCGAGAAAATGGAAGCAGGGAAAATGCGCTTGGAAGCCAAGCCAACATCGCTGCTCAAAATTCTAACCAATTCAGTTGAGTCCGTCCGCACCTTTGCTGAGCGCCATGAGGTCGAGTTGGAACTGATACTTGACGAGGATCTCGTCGTTTCAGCGGATCGCGATCGCATGATTCAAGTCGCTGTGAATTTGCTATCGAATGCTGTGAAATTTTCGCCCGCTGGAGCGAAAGTTAGTTTGCTTGCCGAAAAGGAAGGGCAGTTCGCGCTCGTAAGAGTGATTGACCGTGGGCGAGGCATTCCACAAGAACACGTTGATTCTTTGTTTCAACGCTTTAAACAGGTAAAAGCCGCCGACGGCGCGCGTAAAAAGGGAACTGGCTTAGGACTTGCGATTTGCAAAGCTATTGTCGAAAGCCACAATGGCAGTATTTCAGTTAGCAGCGAAGAAGGAAAAGGCAGCGAGTTTCGATTTACCGTGCCATTGGTCACTTAATCGAGAAGCGACGATGCGCTGGGGCGCACCGCCGCTGTCTTTGATTCGCGAGTCGCCGCGAAGTTCTTGCTACTTATTTCTTTGGGTAATTTAACTCGATCGGCGGCAGCTTGATAGTGCCTAGTCCGCCGGGCTTCGCAATTGGAATTCCCTTAATTGGTCGTGGAATTGGACCAAAGCAATCTGAAGTTGGATTTCCATCTTCATCATATGTGGTGACGATACCGTGCTTGATGTCACCGCCCAACGCGCCGCCGATGGACTTGCTATCGAGTGCGGACTTAGTTGCCGCGGGCGCTTCTGACGTGCCCGGCTCTGGGCGGTTAATCAGAATTCGCGTATCGTCCCAGGATTCTTCTCTGAACGCAGACGCGGCGCTCATTGATGCTGTGTCCGATCGTGCTGCATCATCCTTGTTATTATCTGTAATTTTGTCCGACATTGTTTTTCTCCCAAAAATGCTCAACTTCCTGATGCTAATAATGAATCGGTGAAGCAAGATAAGCGCTACCTAAAATCACAACGTTCATCCAGGAAATTGCTTAACCTGACTGGCGGATGCTCATGCGTGTAGTTGCACAAAAGTACAGGCTCGATTAGCGAATTCGGCTCTCTCAAAATTCTGGTTTCGGTTGGGAGGACTCTGGGAGACTCCGGAAGTACTATGAACACATCGACTGTTAACACCAATATTACTGTGAAGTGTTGAACAAGTGAGATCTGCGATTCCTGCGCAGTCCTGTGGGTGAAGTGGCCTGAACGGAAGGGTCACTGCGAATCACAAAGCGCGGCTTCTGGCGGGGCCGCGCTTTTGCGGATCATGGCTCCGGGCGGGGGCTAGTTTTGATGATGGTAGTAGAACAGAACATGCGAGCCCGCGCCCTGAACACCGTTTCAAGGGTGGCTAAGTGCGATCCTTGATGGTTTGCGGTCAAGCGCTAACGTTTTTGCTGAGAAAGGCGTTGATCAACGTGCCTATTTCATGGCCGAACTCTTCGAGCGCGAAGTGTCCGGTTTCGAACAGGTGAAATTCGAGATTCCTCAAATCGCGCTTATATGGCTCCGCTCCCGCAGCTGGAAAGATTTGATCGTTCTTGCCCCAGACAATGAGCATTGGCGGTTGATGCGTCCGGAAATATTCTTGCCACTGCAAATAGTGCCCAGGGTTTGATCCGTAGCTGTAAAGCATTTCAAGTTGTATTTCTTTATTGCCTGGACGATCTAGACCAGCTTGATCGTGGACCCAACCATCGGGGCTTATGGCTTCTAGGTTTTTCGCACCGGTTCGGTATTGCCACTTAGTGGCTTCAAGTTCAACCAGCGGTAGAAGCGGCGATGCCTTGGCTGCTGATTTGTCTTTCCAGAATTCTTTTATCGGCTTCCAAAAATCATTGTCCAAACCTTCGTCGTAGGCGTTGCCGTTTTGAACGACTAGAGCTTGAACACGCTCTGGGTGTTTTACAGCGATTCTGTAACCGATTGGCGCGCCGTAATCCATTACGTACAGAGAGTACTTGTCGAGCTTCAGTTCTTCAAAGAATTTGTCCATAATTCGAGCCAGGTTATCGAAACTGTATTCGAAGTCTGTGACGGATGGCATCGAGCTTTGACCGAAACCGGGATAGTCAGGCGCGATTACGTGGAACTTCTCCGCGAGCATCGGTATCAAATTGCGGAACATATGCGAGTCGGTCGGAAAGCCGTGCATCAAAACTATCGTGGGGGAAGCTTTGTCGCCGGCCTCGCGATAGAATATGTCGAGACCTTCGACTATGGCGGTTCTGTAGAGCACTTGAGTCTTTGAGGCAACTGATTGTACTTGCGACATGGAGTTCTCCAGATGAAAGAGAAGCAACCACCAACGGCGGGGCTGACGGTTATTGCTCATTGAATTAACTAGCAGCATTATAGGGCGCCAACCCCTGGATTCTCCGCTTTACATCGAGATTCGAGCCAATTACTGTTCCCAGCAGAAGAAAGTCTTATACTGTCTGAGCGTTTAAAAGATTGCAGAAGGTTTTTCCATTCGAGGTGCCGCATTGAACGTATCAGCCTTAGTCCAAATTAGTGTAAGCAAGCCCAAAGTGGTGGACTGGGATGGACACCTGGTTTCAACTGGAATTTT
The DNA here is from genome assembly GCA_021732085.1 of Candidatus Obscuribacterales bacterium. Taxonomy (GTDB): domain Bacteria; phylum Cyanobacteriota; class Vampirovibrionia; order Obscuribacterales; family Obscuribacteraceae; genus JAIEPM01. The sequence continues at coordinate 41,955 of JAKFVQ010000005.1, forward strand.
CAAAACGCCGGTCGAGGGTGCGGTCAAAGTTCGCTCACTGAACCTGGATGGTGATGAACAAGCGGATCTGACCGTGCACGGTGGGAGAGACAAGGCAGTTTATGCCTATCCAGTCGAGCATTATGAATTTTGGAAAACCGAGCTATCCGGTCGCGAATTGGAATTTGGTAGTTTTGGTGAGAACCTCACGGTATCTGGTATTGATGAAACTTCAATTTGCATCGGCGATAAACTGAAAATCGGCACGGCGCATTTTGTTGTCACTCAACCACGGATGCCTTGTTTTAAGTTGGGGATCAGGCTTGGTGATCCCGGCATGGTTAGGCGCTTTTACAAGAGCGGGAAGTGGGGCGTTTATCTCGCGGTGCTTGAAGAAGGCGAGATTGAAGCTGGCGATCACATCGAAAGAGAAGGCGAGGATGGTGATCGGGTGCGACTGGCAGATGTCGTTGAGTGTTTTCTAAATCCAACTGTTGATCCTGATTTGCTGCAGAAGGTGTTAAATTCACATCTGGCTCAGCAAATGAAAAGTCAATTGGTTTATCAAACCGCGAAGCGACGAAGTTAAAGCATGTGCTAAATTACTCAGTCGTTATTGCCGCACAAGGGAATTTTGATACCAATGTCGAAAAGAATACTATTCATCGTTTCGAATGCAAAAGTGATTGGGCCGAATCATAGAAAAACCGGCGTGTTCCTCGATGAAGTTGCTCACCCGTTTGTTGAGTTTGAGAACGAGGGTTATCAGATCGACTTTACGAGCATCACTGGAGAAGTGCCTGCTCTCGATAATATGGCAGCAAAGGATGAGGCCTCAAACTCGAGATTTTTGACTGATGGTGGTTGGGAAAAAATGCAGAATAACCGCAAGCTTTCCGATGTGCAGACGGAGAATTATGATGCGATTTTTGTCCCGGGCGGTTTAGCACCGATGGTCGATATGCCGGAAAATGCGCTGCTGAAAAAGGTAATCGCTGACACGTACGAGCGGAAAGCCATTGTTGGAGCGGTTTGTCACGGTCCGGTTTCATGGTTGAATGTAAAACTTAGCGACGGAACATTTATGATCGCCGGCAAACATTTGACTTCATTCACCAGCGCTGAAGAAGAAAATTACGCCAGTGCAGATGTGCCGTTTGATTTGCAATCAGCGCTCACGAGGCAAGGCGCGAAGTTTCACGAGGCGACAGCGTGGTCATCCAATGCAATCGCGGACGGCAATCTGGTATCAGGACAGAATCCCGCATCGGCGCGGGCGGTTGCGAAGAAGATGATTGAACTTTTGTCAGTGAACTGATTATCTTGAAATAATCTGCTCGTATGGGTTGCTAGCGTCGTGCACCGTGAATATTTAGTCGTAACGCAATCGTCTAGAGAGGGCGGCGGAGGAGAATCCGCCAATCGCGCGCCGGAGTTTGGCTTGTTCGATGTTGTAGCTGTAGATAGCGTTGACGTAATTCCTCAACGCTATCGTCAAGGCTGACTGCGCTTGGATAACGTCAATATTGATACCGATTCCAGATTTTAGGCGGTCCTCGGCTAATTTGAGCTGTTCTTGCGCTTGAGTCGCGGCTTCCTTTGCGATGCTGATATTCGCCTCGTAAGCCAGGCAGTTGTCGTACGATCGACGCACGTCGGAACGAACCTGGAGCTCAACATTTTTCAAGGCATACTGATCGGAGCGTGCCGTTGCAAGACCAGCTGCAAAATTCGGAATAATCGGGGTGCCGAGATTGTTCAACTGCCAGCTGATTTGTAGGTTGCGCTGAATTCCAATCAATTCATTGGGCGTGTTGTTGCCGGGAAAAAAGCTGCCTGATGTAACCACATAAGAAGCCGTCGGAATCAGTGGTGTGAGCGCTTGTCCCGACTGCGCTACGTCAAGGCGAACTTGATTTTTGAGTTTTGCTATTTCGGGGCGCTGCTGCAATGCCATATAAACGAGCATATCGACTGGCAGTTTAGGATCCACCAGAGTCGTCTTTTCCAACGGCCGGCATTTTGGCAATATGTAGCAGGACAGTGGCAAATTCAAAGTCACGGCAAGGTTGATCGCTGAAACACGCGCTTGCACCTGTGAAAGAACTAGTTGCTGTCGATCTTGTGCTAGCTGAGTTTGGGCTTGTAGTAATTGCAACTTTGTTCCCATCCCGCTTTCCAGCAAGCCCCGGTTAAGCTCCATGATCCCTCTGGAATTTTCTACAACGATGTCACTCACGTGCAAAAGCGAGATATCTCGACAGAGCGTGAAGTAGTTATTCGAAGCTTCAAACAGGGTGTCTTGCAAACTTGTTTTAACGGCAGCAGCGAATACTCGGGAACGAAAGAAATTCGTCATCATATTGACGAACGTAGTTCCGCCCGTCGAAAGTGTCACTCCATAGGTGTAATAGCGTTCTCGTTGGATAGGAAAATTTGTTCCGACAAGCGGGTTCGCGGAACCGGGAACAGGATCTTGAAATAGCCCATAGTTGGTTCCCGCTTCGCCGTAATTAAATCCATTCATTGCCGCAACGCTACCAATGAAAGCATAAGTTGCAGATTTGCCTAGCCAACGTGACTGCATGTATGCCAGGTTCCTGGTGGCGGCAAGGTTCAGTACCCGCTCCAGGTTGAGACGTTCCTGCGTCTTTGCGTCAATGAAAATCGGAGGGAGCGGGACCCTAAACTTCTCACGTTGCTTGATGTTGCTAACGTCGAGGTTCACTCTCGCTGTCAGTGGTGTCAAGCCGATAGTTGGGAGGTCTTTTGCATCCGCGGCGTATGTCGCCGGCGTGCAGGTGTATGCCAAGGTGGCGCCCGTCAGATATGTAAGAAGCCTAAATGTCAGTTCTGGACGCACTGTACACCAATGAACATCAACAGATAGATTTTAGCTTGTGATACTGGAATTGGTGCACTTGACGAGTTGATTTGCGTTCTTATTAGAGACTCTTTGAATAGACTTGTCTTCAAAAACTTTCATCAATGGTTCAAAAAGCAGGCCAAGCATACTGCGTTTGCGTAACACGATTGCCGCTTGCACCTGCAGCCCTGGCTTAAGTTCAATCTGTTTATGGTTGTATTTTATAAAAGGCTGATCCGGCCGGATGGTGACCTTATATGCTGAAATTTTCTTTTGACCTTCGATAACTTCTTCGGGGTAGTCACCGACACGCAAGACTTTTCCTTTTATTACACCAAACTCCGCACACGGGTAAGCGTCGATGCTCAGAGTCGCAGTTTGACCTGGCTGCAAAAATCCTACATCAATGTTGTTAACAGTGGCTCTTAAAATGAGGTTATTGTCCGAGGGGACTAGTGTTAAAAGCGTCTGTCCGCGTGTCACGACTTCGCCCGGCAGAAGATAAAAAGGATCGGACACCGTTCCGTCCACTGGTGCTTTTATGAACTTTTCTGCAAGAATTGCTTGCAAGACCTCTATTGAATCCTTGCATTCATCAATCTTTCGCTGCAGGGTGCTTATTTCCGTTCGCTCCTTTGAGAAATGACTGCTCGCGTGGTATGAGGCAATTTCAAAATCCGCTTGCTTATTTTCGAGCGATCGCACTGTCTGATTCTCTGACAAAGGAACCGAAGAAATTTGTACGTTCGACTGCATCAATGAAGCACCGAGATCCGCTTGTGCAGCGTTATATGCAAAGTTGGATGAGTCCAACTCTAGCTTTGCCGCCTTCAATTGTCTTTCCATTTCTTCTATTTGCAATTTCTGTTGGTCAACGGAAAATTCGCGCTGGTGCAGGTAGTTTTGAACTTCGAGAAATTTGACCTCAGACGCTACGCCAAGCTGTTTGCCTCTTTCATAAATTGCCATTTCTTTTCTGGCATCATCGAGTCCTTCTTGTAATTCGTTTAGCTCTATGCGGCTCTTTTCTAGGGCAGCTGAAAGTGATTCGATCTTAGCCGTGAGTTTCTTCTTTTCGGCGTTTCGCTCGACCACCTTCTTTCCGATCGAGTCTGCAAAAGCCTGCTTGGCAGTTTGTAATTTTTGTTTCTTGGACTGGAGCACTGACATCTCTGGAGAGATGCCCTTTAGTTTTTCGTTTCGCGCCGTTGTCATGTCGTAGGATGCAGAGTCCAGAGACTTTCTTGATGCATAAAGCGTCCCAGCGATTCGTTCTGCTTCTGGTAAGTCGAGAATGTCTTTTCCGTTATATTTTGGATTCTCAATGACGCGTGCCAGGCCGTCTCTTGCATTCTCATGTTGTTTCAATTGAATTTGTAGCATCGAAAGCTCTTGTTGTTTTTTTCGCAACTCCGCCTCTGCTCTGACTGTATTAAGTATGATCAGCGTGTCTCCAGCCTTAACCTGTTGGCCATCGCGCACTTTGTATTGATGTATCGTGCCGTCGGATGTAGCTTTGATTTGTTGTATTCTCGTTATTGGTTCGAGCTGCCCTTTAGCCTCAGCGCACACATCACTTTCAGAAAATGCAGCCCACGTTCCAAAAATAATTAGAACGATTGCCAGAGCATAGAGCCCCTTTTGCGCGGAGCTTCCATACTTTTCAAAGGTGGCCATTTGTAGCTGCTCGGAAACTTGAGAAGCTTGTTCGGCTGAGGAAAAATCATGTAGTGGCACTGCGATTGACCCTGTTAGTTCTGTCCGTCCTAGATCAATTGTTGCGAGCAGAGATTGGAGTACAATCCCTTCTTTTGAAGTAGCGACTCATGGGTTCCTGTTTCTACAATTTGGCCTTGATTCATTACCACGATCAGGTCAGCGCTCTTAATTGTCGACAGCCTGTGCGCGATTACAATCAGCGTTCGTCCTTTGCGTATTTCCTCCACCGACGATTGGATCTGCCGCTCTGATTCACTGTCAAGAGCGCTTGTGGCCTCATCAAAGATCAATATTCTTGGCCGGTGCAAAATGGCGCGGGCGATGGCAAGTCGCTGTCTCTCACCCCCGGATAGGTTGTAGCCGCCTTCACTCAAGTAGGTATCATATCCACTTCCCATGTTCATTATCTTTTCGTGAATACCTGCTTGTTTTGCGGCTTTAATGATGTCGTCCAATGGTGCGTCCGGAGCGTAGAAGGCGATGTTCTCGCGCACAGTACCCGTAAAGAAAAACTCTTGTTGAGCAACTACTCCAATTCTCTTGCGCAGATCCGATAATTCGATTTGCGTGATATCGACGTCGTCTATAAGGACATTGCCTGACGTCGGTAAGTATAAACCTTGAATCAAACGTGAAAGAGTCGTTTTACCGCAACCTGCGCGGCCCACGATAGCGATCATTTGATTGGGTTGCATACGCAGCGAAACATTGAGAAGGGTGTTTTTACCGGCATGTTCGTTATAGCGAAAGGTCACGTTTCTGAATTCAACGAATCCTCTCAGGTCGGGCATGCGTGTTTTCTGACCGGCTTGCTCTGGAGCGGCTCTGAATACATCGCCCAAGCGCTCGACGGAAATATTCACACTTTGCACCTGTTGCCAGATCGAAATCAGGCGTAAGACTGGGTCAACCGCCATGCCGGCAATCATATTTGCAGCCATATACTGACCGACGGTAAACGACTTTGAGATGACTAGATTCGCGCCCAACCACATTAGCAATACGCGCCCAAGAAGGTGCACCAGTCCGGTTACCTGGTTGTAACCGTTGTAAGCGAGCTGCTGTTTGAATTGCACGCTCAGCTTATCGACAAAGAGTGATTCCCACTTCCAACGCGTTCTGTTTTCTACGGAAGCTGACTTGATTTTTTCGATGCCGTGAACTGTTTCTATTACACACGAGTCGTTTGCCACCGTCTTTTTGAAGATCTCGTTGCTATAGCCACGCAAAAGTGGAGTGTATGCCGAAACGACTCCCATCAACAGTGCTATATACACAAGAGTTGCTAAGCCGAAGGACCAATTGTAATAAAAAAGCACGACCAAATAAATGACAGCCATCACCGAATCCAACAGGACGGTGACAGTGCTTCCAGAAAGGAAGGCTGTTATTCGTGCATTCTCATTGAATCTGGCTAACACGTCGCCAGAGCTGCGCTGCTCAAAGTATTTGAAGGGTAGGCTGAGCAGGTGTTTGAAAAACTGCACAAACAATGCGTGATCTATTTTTGTAGACAGTGTTGAAATCAAAATTCCTCGGGCGAAAGTCAGACCAGCCTGGAAGCAGCTAATTATGATCAGCCCAACAAGCAGCATGTTTAGCATCGAAACGTCTTCGTGGACGATTACGCGATCAATAATTGTTTGGGAGAAAAAGGGCGTGATGATCATTAGCGCCTGATAAATTATGCCGGCGACAAGAACATCACGAAGTTGGGAGTGATAGGGTTTCAACAGCGGAAGAAGAATGGTCAGCGGATTCTTAGCTCCGGGTGCACGTTTGAGGTCTACCGTTGGCACCAGTTCCAGTGCGCTTCGAGAAAAACATTCCGAAAATTCCTGACGGCTGACCGTTCTCATTCCTTCTGCCGGGTCTGCTATTAGTGCTTCTTTCTTAGTGATTTTGTACAGCACCACAAAGTGATTGTTCTTCCAAAAACAGATAAGGGGCAGTTTCGCATTAAGCAAACCTTCATAGGTTCCACTTATCCCTCTAGCCATGAAACCTAAGTGCTCTGCTGTATCGGCCAATGCAAGAAAGCTGGTACCTTCGATACTTACTCCAGCTCTCTCCCGCAAGTCGTTTATGTCGAGTCTCTTGCCATAGAAAAGTGCCACCATGGCAAGACAAGTAATACCGCAATCCATCTGGCTTTGCTGCAGGATGAAAGGATACTGATGCAGGAGTCGGTTGACGCGGGCGGAAAATGGGTCTTCGCCGATATCTGAATCTGGCGGAGGGTTTTGTGCTGTGCTAGCAGAAGGCGCGCGATGGACATTCTCAACCCTTGTGCTTGCAGAGTTCCGGCTTTCTTCTTCATTGATACCAATTGCATTGGCGATAGCCTGCGCGATTTCCGGACTGTGATTTAGGAGGTCGTCGTACTGTTCTTCGCTGATGGACAGCACTTGTACAGGAGAGTGCGCTCTGAAGTTCTTGCCGCTGTTTTTGAAAGGACCGAATTCTCTAGGTATGAAATAGTCACCGGAACCTAAAGTTATTGTTCCGGAACTAGTTGAGCATTCGACAGCACCACGGAAAATAATATATAGACCGTTCAAAGATTCTGGACTGCTTTTGCCTAGGTCCAGATTTCCCGGGTTCAAATAGCGAGTAATTGCTTTCAGCTTTGCAGTTGCCGTCCCGCGAAAGGTTTCTAGTTTCCTGAGAAAACCAAAACACTCCCACTGCACTTGTATAGCTTTAAAGTGTTCAGCAAATTTTGAGTTTTTTGCAGCCAGCTCATTACAAACAGCGTGCTCGATCAGCAGAACAAGAGATTCCTCTGATGCCCTTGCTAAGACATGGCCTTGCCCATTAAGGGGCAACCAATAGTCGCACCAAGTGTCGCCAATTAAATCGAGACTGCAAATGTTGCTTTCGTCACCAGATGGAAAACGTTGTAACAGTCGAACGCGGCCCGAAGCCAGAATCTTCTGCTTATTTGCATTGGATTCGGCAATGAGATCGCCAAGTCCGAGTTGCATCTGCTCGCTGGATTGTAGAAAGTGAGCAAACTCGTCATCGCTCAAGAAGCTGCAGAGCTCAGATCTCCGTAGCTTTGTTATAAGGTCCGGCTTTATACCTAAATCAAGATCCATTAGTTTATGGATTTCCGACAGGGCTTGATTTTGGTTCTCATGGTTTCTACTGCCGGAGGAAGGAAGTGTGCTGTCAAGGTATGAGTTTAGCACTTTCACATTATAGATGAGGAAAGGAGCTTGTATGCAAGTAAATCCGGCAGCCGATTGAGGTATACTTTCTCGCGGCGCTTTTCGGTGGCAGGTAATGATAGTGGTCAAAGAATTGACTGTGTTTGATCAACTTCGAAATTTGCTTGCCCCCTCCCTTGTAATTTGCTCTGTCATTCTGTCGAGCTCGCTGTCATCCATGGCGAGAGAGGAAGTTGCCGCGCAACCAGTTTTGAGGGATAGCCTGGCAAGTCCCACGCCACAAAAGCGTGGACGTTCCAATGACAAGTTGGTGCAGTGGGAGAGCAAAAAGTATCCGCTCATTTTTTGGAAGGCACATCCTGTGACGGTGGTTCCCGGTGCTCTGGGGCAGCTGACTACAAGCTTTGACCCAAAGGAAGATGTTCTTCGCCGAGGTACCTTGAAGTACTCAATTAAGCTCACTGAATTGCCGGCAGCACTGCCAGGTATAGCCGTTCAATTGCTCGATGCAAATGGCTTCAAATTGAGCGAATTCGAAATTCTGAGGGATCAATTTCATCCAGTCTCAGGAAGCACAATAATCGAAGCTGCGGGCGATACGCCTTGCAATAAATCAGACTATCAACACGCGAGAGATTACGTGATCAAGCAGTGCGCACAGTATTGATCAAGGTCACGCTTTGAAGTGAGCGTATTGAAGTTTCAGTAGCGGTTCTAGAATGCTAATCAGGAGGCGCTTCCTGCGCAGAACTATTTCCGCTTCAACTTGAAGTCCTTTTCTGAGGGGGATTTTTTTGCCTCTGCAAAATATCCAATTTCGTTCTGGTGCCAGCAAGACTTTGAATGAACCTGCGTACTCTTTTTCTTGACTGGGAAATTTATCAATCAGTTTGATGACAGCTGGAATGGTGCCGTACTGCGTATGAGGATATGCAGGGAACTGCATTTTCACTTGCTCATTCTGGTTTAGGAAAGCAACCTGATCATTTGGTACATGTAGGCATGCAACCAGCTGCTCGTGATTTGGCACGATCGTCAACAAATCTTGCCCATACTGTACTACTTCACCGTGCCCTTGAACATGCAGTAGAGCCACTGTTCCATCGACTGGCGCTTTCAAGCTTCCCTTTAATAAAGTGTGGTCTTCGGATGCGACGGAAGCTTTTAGTTGTTCTATTTGCTTCGACAAATTACTGATCTCAATGGTTTCGCTAGCTTGAGTGGATTGCGCTCCACGTAAAGCCACTTGAAACGCGGTTTGCGCATCACTGAGATTCCTCTCAGAGGATCTTAAGCGCATGTTTACTTCTGCTTCCGAAGCTGCTATTTCGCTCACGCCGGCTTTCAGTTGAGAGGATTGAATGGAGTTCTTTGATTGCAACTGAGCTAATTCGTGCATTGTGGTGGCAAGCTGTCCCTCAAACTCGCGTTGCTTTGCTTCTGCCACTGTAAGCTCGTGTTTCCTGTCTTCGACGCGCATTTTTGCGTCCAGGCATTCCGTTTTTGAAGACGCTCCTGTTGTGAATGCTTTTTCGTAGGCGGCTAATTGTTTTTGAGCGCATTCAAGGGAATATCGTCTTTGCTCGACGCTTGCTTTCTGCAAACTTATTTGCCGAGTGAGCGTTGCCGTTTGACTTTCTAAGCTATCTTGTTCGATTTGGAATTGCTTGCGTCTCTGTTCCAGCGCCTGTTCCTTAAAACGTCGTTGCTCTGTGATGTGCTTCTGCTGTGAGACAAGCACAGCTGCTTCTGTAATATTGGATTTCGCCAGTTTTGTCATCTTCATGTCTAGAAGAGCGCGGTCCAGCCGTTGCTGCGCGGCGTAGACATCCCCGATCGCTCGAGAGACAGCAGTAACGCTCGAGTGATCCGGTGATAAGGCGTGTGTATCCTTCAAGTAATTTGTCAGGGCCTGTAAGGCGTGTTGATGTCTGGCAAGTTGTTGATCGGCATCGCTTAACTCGTGCTTGTACTTCTCGAGTTCCGCCCGGTACGCTTTTGTATCCAGCTCCATAAGAGTTTGTCCCTGCTTTACGGAGTCTCCCGATTTGATCGAAATTGATAATACTTTGCTATCAAACGGCGCTCGAATCGGTTGCACTTCTTCAGATGGTATCAGTTGTCCTGGCGCTTGAGCGATTTCTTCTAACTCCGTGAACCATGACCAGATCAGCATTCCCACTACTAAGAGCAGAGTCATGATCGTTATTTTGTGTCCAAGCTCGTTATTGAATTCTACGCGCTCCACAGCCTTATCGGTTGAAGGTATTTCGCTTGACCCAAGTTTGTCCGGTGCCACCGCCAAGAGGTTTGATTTATATTCTTCTCGGTTCATTCTGCTAAATCTCCAGACTCAGCGACTGCTTCGATTTGAATTCCTGCAACCATTGCTTGAATAAGCCAATCTCAATCTCTTCGCGGACTTCTGAAGTGAGCGTGGGCGTGTTTTTATTTTCTACAAAATAGACATTGAATGAATCGCGTTCTTTGACCGGCCCTACGATCGTGCCCTCTGGGGCCTTGCTCACCAGGTCTTGCAGGTGCACTGTGAGGCTGCGCATTTTTAGATTGCCCAAGTAGCCGCATGACTTGGCTGTTGCCGCATCTGTGCTGTATTTGCGTGCATAATCGAAGAAGCTTGCTCCTTCCTGAATGGAGCTGATAATTTCTCGAGCGACTTCTTCTTTCTTCAGGGCGATTTTGTATAGATCCACAGTCACAAAGTCGACCTGTGAATAGGCGAATTGTTCTTCTATTCGTTTCTCGAACAAAACTGTCTTCAGCTTTTGAAGGCGAGCATCATAGCTGCACATAATCAAGAAGTCGTTTTCGTCCATATGTTGGTCTTCCAACCAACGATGGGTATCAGGTCCAGTCAATAATCCGTGCTGGTTTCTGAATTTGGTAATCTGCTCATAGACCTCTTTTTGTGTTACTTCGATTTTGAAGCTCTCAAAAGCCTGTTCAAGTACGAAGCTGTCCAGCATGTCTTGAATCGTCTGCCAACTCTTTTGCTGGATTAATCGCTCGATTATGTCCATGGCTGAGATGCTTCGAGCCCCGATTTTGGCAATCAGAGCGGAATCTGGGGTCTCGGTCTCTGGCAAACCGTTGGTCAAGTAAGGGCTACTTCCTGGCTGAGTTTCTTCATTATAGTGGTGGTTTTGGGCAATTAAGAGACTGTTTCGCTTGCTTTCGGAGGCTGAAAATCCGCGAATGACTCTTAGACTCGCAATTCCCGGCAATTTTTGCCTCTTGAAATCCGCTCACGAGCCCCTCACACTTGAAAACTAGTCTAGTAATGCAAGCGGGAATAGAAAGGTTCAATTCAATGTTCAGTCTATTTGCCAAGCAACAACAAGTCTACGCCCTCAAAACCGACGCAAGTTTGCTAGCTGCTCGCACAAATGCCTGACCGCTCATGCATTCAGGAGGATACGAAAATGAGACGCATTACAGCAACAAAATTCGACCACATGCAAGCCCTCGTACTGAAAGAACTGGAAGTAATCAAAGCTCAGACCGCCGAAAACATGATGCAATCGATTGGCGGTGCTCAACACTATTCGATAGCTCAACTGGAAAAGATGGGTTCTGAAGGTTTACTCGCTGGAATGAATTTGACCGGATACAACTTAGACAGTATCAACCTTGCCGGTGACAATCTCAAAGGAACCAATTTCACAGGCGACCAAATGATTGGAGCTCAGTTAAATGGCGCTGACATGCAAGGTGCAGAAATCAGCCATGCTGATTTGACATGCTCTAACCTTAGTGGCGCCAACCTTAGTGGTGATGCTTTCTCTGGTACCACGCTAATTACTGCCAACCTCGAGGGAGCGAATCTTCAAGGAATATCGGCAACTGGCGCTAACTTCGAATCTGCTATTACGAGTTCAACAACGAATCTTGAACACGCACAGCTCTCTGGTGATACCTTCAGCGGTGACATGGGCGCAGATTATACATCCTCAAGCTTCAGCAATTGCCACTTTGAGCAAGGTGTTCAACTTTCAGGTAACTTCTCCTCGGCAAACATGCAAGGTGCCCAATTAAGTGGGTCAATAATGGATGGCAATTTCCACGGCGCCAATATGCAAGGAATTGACCTGTCTAATGCAAGCATCTCGGTAGCCAATTTCAGTGGCGCAAATCTTGAAAGCGCTAATTTCTCCGGAGCAAATGGTGATGCTAACTTCGGTGGAGCAGATCTCGATCATGCAAACATGAGTGGTGCTAATTTGATGGGCTCAAGTCTTTCCGGTGCCCATGTGGTTGATACGAATCTAACAAACACCTCGCTGCAAGATGTGAATGCTAGCAACGTCGACTTTACGAAAGCCGTTATGGATGGAACAAGCTTCTACGGCGCAAATCTAAGCGGTGACAATTTCTCGAACACAAATTTGTCAAAGGACGGCGTCAACCTCCAGTGGGCTTCCGGCACCGATGTAAACTTCTCCGGAGCTACGATGACAGGTATGAACCTCACAAACTTGGCTTTAACCAACTCCAACTTGGATAATGCTGACATGGACGGAGTACACGGTAAGGTTATCATCGAAGGTTGCCATTTCGATGGAGCTGACCTCAGCAACGCAGATCTTGCAGGTTCTGTGATTATGAGCTCACACTTCGATGGAGCAAACCTGGAGAATGCAAACTTCAGTGGTATCAACCAAGGTAGCATGACGGCACCTGATGATTCTTTCAAGGATGCCGACCTGCAACATGCAAACTTCGATGGCGCTGAGCTTTCCGGATCCAACATGAACGGAGCTAACGCACAGTATGCCAACTTTGATTACTCCGACCTTACCAATGTAACTTGGAGGGAAGCCAATGTTACATGCGCAACCTTCGAGGGTGCTGCAGGTAACATCCCATGGGTTAAGGAAGCCATGTTCCAAGAACTCGAAGCTGTCTAGTTTGCCCTAAACAGCTGCTCATTCAAATGAGCTGAACTCGAGGACCGAGCTAATCTAGTAGGTCCACAACAGAAGGGACGGCGATGCAAAAGCATTGCCGTTCTTACTTGTGTGCCAGGCATTCTTTTCGAGTTCTGGATGGCTCCGCGAAGACTGTGGATTGGACGCGGATACATACTGGACAGATGAGACTCGACTACGGGTCGAATCTATAACCGATACCATGGACAGTGGCTATCATCGATTGCTGTCCTTCTGTATCGAGCTTGTTTCTTAACCTATTCACATAGGTGCGGATCGCCCCAGGCGATGAATCGGAATCCGTTGGCCACACTCTATCAATCAGCGCTTCGGCTGAGAATACTTGGTTTGGATGTCTCATCAAAAATTCCAAGAGAGCGAATTCTTTTGGCAAGATGTCCAGAACCTTTTCTCCCTTCATCACCTTATGCGTGGCTGGGTCCAGTGAAATATCACGAGCCTTCAGATCCTTACTTATCACTTGTGCAGGGCGTCTCAGCAAAGCTCTCACGCGTGCTGCAAGTTCCTTCATGTGAAATGGTTTGGTCAGATAATCATCCGCGCCAGCGTCTAGGCCTGCTTCTTTATCATCGACCTCACGTTTGCCTGTCAGCATGATCACAGGCGTCGCTCCGCCCGATGAACGGAAAGAACGACAGATATCCGGTCCTTCCATATTTGGTAACTGCCAGTCCAGAACAACGAGATCGTAGCTGTAGAATTTCAACCGGTCGAGCGCTTCTTTTCCGTCCTCGACGAGATCAACCTCGTAGTTTTGTGCGCTTAGGTAATCGACAACCACATCGCTGAGCGCTCTTTCGTCTTCGACAACGAGGATTTTAGGCATTGGAATTCTCCGCCGGCATGATCGAGTTTGCTGATTCTACACGAATCGACGACAAGATCCAAACCTGCTTGTCTTCCGCCTATTTCGCTTCTAGCTCAGCGCGCGAAGTGTAAGCTAGATAAACCTTTTCGAGAAACGTTTCTGCCGACTCCCCCTGGCTTTCCGGACTCAGTTTCAGGCGGAAATAATCTTCCAATTGTTTGGCTAGAGTGAAGCGGCTTTGGCTATTCATTTGATGGCGACGCCTTAAGAAACTAACGAGGAGGTAGTAATCATCAGGTGTGAGCTGCCCTGCGTCCACGAAAGATGCATTCGGCGCTTCGGCCTGAATTCTAAGACTTCGGCTCGAAAGATCTGGCACGCGCTCTCTGATTACCAGTGTTCCTCCGAGGAAGTCACCTAAGCGCCTTTCATTCTTGTCGAAGATCATGAAAACAACGCCGACCATAAACAGGAAGGTGTCCACGAAGCGCACGAGGTTGCGAATAATGGAAGCTGCCCAATTCAGAGGCTGCCCCGTGGCCTCGATTACTCTAATTTGAGCAACGCGCTTGCCGGGCGTCTGCCCTTGCCAGAGTTTTTCGAAGAGGATGAAGTAGCAAGTGTAAATCGCGAAACACAGCAAGCTAACCCCGGCAACCAAATACATGTACAGCATGCTCTTGCTATCGCGCGTAGGCACCACTTGTTCGATGACGGCGGCGGCGATTCCGGCAGCGATTATGACAAAGAGCAAGCTCAAGTAAATCAGAACGATGTCAATGAAAGCTGCCCAGATGCGATTTCCGACGCCTGCCAGCTCCAGGTGTAGGTCGACATTCTCCGGGGTAGAGATTAAATAGTCCGGTTTTTCCATTTCAACCTTTTGTTGTCAACTGGCATTTATGAATGTAGAACGTTGGGTCGCTAGCAGGCAGCTTCACTGGCAGAAGCTTGAAGAGCTTTTGAAGCAGATCGAAACGCGTGGATTGCCAAGTCTTAGCCGCGAACAGTTGCAATCGCTGGGTCGCCTTTATCGCTCTGCCGCCTCGGATCTCTCGCGAGCAAGAGCTATGGGGCTCGGACCCGATGTTGTGCGCTATCTGAATAATCTGGTAGTAAAAGGTCATAACCAAGTTTATCAAAATCAGAGAAGCCGCTGGAGCGATCTCTGGCATTTCCTCTGGATAACATTCCCAAGTGTTTTCAGGCAGAATTTTTTGTATGTTCTGGTTTCGTTTTTTCTCTTCGCTGCTCCGATGTTAGCCACTTGGCTTTTTGTTCTCAAGGATGTGAATTTTGCTCACCTTGAGATTCAGCAAGGTCACCCGCTAGTTTCCGACGAGTTGTGGAGCTATGTGGAAAAGAAAAAGCTTTGGACCGACACGGTTGAGCATGAAAGTCCGGCAGCTTCCAGCTTCATCGCAACGAACAACATCAAGGTTTCCCTTGTTGCTTTTGTGATGGGCGTCACATTCGGGTTAGGAACGCTCTACGTCTTGGTTACCAATGGGATGTTGATTGGTGGCACATTTGCTGTCTGTCAAGTTTATGGAATGGCGGGACGGCTTGCTGCATTTGTGGCGCCGCATGGAGTGTTTGAGTTGAGTGCCATCTTCATAAGCGGTGGCGCCGGTTTGATGCTAGCAAAAGGAATGTTGTTTCCGGGAAGGCTCAAACGCGCCGACTCTATGCGTATGATGGCTAAGGAAGCGGCGATTCTCTTTCTTGGTTGCGTCCCGTTGTTGCTGATCGCTGGTGCAATTGAGGGACATATCTCGCCGCGCACCGATCTTCCTCAAGAGTTCAAATATATGGTGTCGATGGCGACAGCTTTTTGCTTGTTGTTGTATTTGCTGCTGCCGCGCGGCGCTGGCAAGAAACTTGAGATTGCGGAAGAACTTCCTGCGCAGAAATCTCATGGAACTTGAGCCATTGGGAAAGCGAGCTCGGAGTTCGACCATCAATTTGCTCTTGTAATCACGAACCCCTCGGCTGCAGCGAGACTATGCGTTCCCGGCTAAGCAGAAGCTTCTCAACTCACTGCACTTGGCCAATGAATATCCTGCCTAACTGGATCCGAAAGTAAAAAGCCCTACGGCGGAGGTCGATCGCATTTCGCTTCGATCAGCCTCCACCTTCGGGCTTATCATCCCTGTCATGAAAAACTATGTGTTTTGTTGTGTTATCTCAACGATTTATTGGTCCGCAGGTAGAGACTAATCTCTCTTTATTGATTCAATTAATCTCTACCTTTGGACGTCATCCCTGTCATGAAAAACTAAGTGTTTGTTGTGTTGCCTCAACGATATTTGGTCCGCAGGTAGAGACTAATCACATCTTCATTGATTTAATTAGTCTCTACCTTTGGACTCATCCCTCTAGTGAAACTCGTTGTCTTTCTCTGCGTATCCTGACAGAGAGATCCGGCATCAATGCAGGAGCTTTATGCGAGGTGTGATACCACATATGGTATAAGCCTTCCTGTTGTTGGCACAGTCTCGATCTGTGTTGATCCAGCTTCGCAGCAGAGCTCACGTATTCATTTCGGCGTGCACGGTGAGCTTTATAGGTTGTTGCGTTTTGCTGTAAGTTGTTCATTTCTTTGCGTCCTGTTTGGTCCTACTCGGTAGAGGTTATTTCTCGGTTTGTTATTTGAGTAAGCTCTACCTTTTGGACTCACCCTCTTGTTTAAACTTGTCTGGCGAATGTCGCTTGCAAGGTCTTCGTATCCTTCTAGAATCCAGGCGGGCAGAGGGAATTTCTCTTCACCTCCTCTATTTGATTGGCCCCTCTGCCTGGGATTCGTTTGGCGCTCCTCTTGTCTGTCTCAGAAAAATTCACGTCAGAGACAGCTAAATGTTGTCCTCTGGTGTTTGTGTGGCGTACCTTGTCTTTTTTGACAGAGCTGCCTCTGACGATATCTTGAAGATCACTCCTCAAATTTGGGATTAACTTGTTTTTTTGAACGTTGGCTGTGACTGTCATTCGGTTTGTTTTTGTTTTCCGTATCACTCCCAACGTTTCTATATTACTCAGTCCACGTAGGGGTCTTGTGAGGAGCTCGTGGGGTTTTTGTGAGGATGCCGAAATTCATGCCTGCGCCTTGCCCGCGCGAGTCCGCGCCAGCACTAAGGGGATCATTCACGGCAACGCGGTACCGTCAGGGTGAACGCACCTCGTTGCGCTAGCTTGTTATCTGACTTCTCTTACTCTTCGCTTTGCGGCTCCGTCTGGAGGTAGGATTTGAGGACCTGTTCCTCGGCGTTGATCATTTTCTGATGGAACTGGTTCATTGTTTCCAGATAACTTGAAAGCACGCATTCTGTTCTATATATAGGATCGGATTGGAGATCGGCGCTATTGGATTCTGCTGCCCGGGCGCCGGTCTTGGCTGCTATGGGCGTAAGACGTTCGCTGCGTTCTGCCTTTTGCATTCTTGGTTCAGCTGCCGTCGCTGCCGAGTTCGGTGAAAGCTTAGAGATCGGCTTCAAATAGCTAGGTAGTTCCGGATTTCGGTTCGCTGTTTGCTTCGATTTATTCTGAAGCTTAGCGAGCAAGTCCGTTTCCTTGTCTAAATTCAGTTCGGGGTAACGCAACGATAATCGAATTGCGCGCTTATTTTTTACAGGTTCATTTAGCTCTTCGTTTTGCGGAGCCTTCGATGGATATTCTTCCAAGACCGCATGTGCATTCACGCCCCCGAATCCGAAAGCACTAATGGCAGCGCGCCTGGGCTCTTTCGTGTTAGTCGATATCTCCCAAGCTTTTGTTGTCGAATTCACGTAACATGGCGATTTTTTCCAGTCGATTTGTGTGTTGGCGGTCTGCACATTCAGTGTTGGTGGAAGTGTCTTGAAATAAAGGGCAAGTGCTGTTTTTATTACTCCTGCCATACCGCTTGCTGCTTGCGTGTGACCGATCATCGATTTCACAGAGCCGAGAGCGCACCACGCTTTCTCTACGGTTTCATCTGCTGCAAATATCCGCTCGATGGCTAACATTTCTGCCAAATCCCCAGCGCGAGTGCCGGTGCCATGAGCTTCCAGCAGCGTTACGGTACGAGGAGATATCCCCGCCATTTCGTAAGCACGGCTCATCGCCAAGGTTTCGCCTTCAACATTCGGCGCAAGTGAGCTGCCTGACCGTCCGTCGCTGGAGCATCCGATTCCTGTAAGGACTGCGTAGATACGATTGCCGTCGCGCTCTGCATCATCCAGGCGCTTAAGAACGATCATGCCGACGCCTTCACCGAGTATGGTGCCATCCGCGTTATCATCAAACGGTCTAATAACACCTGAATTCGAAAGAGCTCCCAGTCCGCAGAACATTTGATAGAAATATGGGCTCGAATTGATGTGCACGCCGCCGGCTATCGCGATGTCGCTTTGCCCGCTTAATAGTCCTTGTACGGCTATCTCGACAGCTACCAGAGAGGATGCGCAGGCCGCATCGAGGATCAGATTGCGTCCCTTGAATCCGAGTTTTGCTGCGATGCGTCCTGAAATAATGTTCGGCATTACGGCCGGAATTGTATCTGCGTTGCATTGCTGCAAACTTGAGTGAAGCGCCGATTCGATTTCTTCTAAATCGCTTTCTGCAAGCTGAGGTGAAATCGCGCGTAATATGCTGATGACTTGCTCGACTGTTTGTCCATGTTGAATTAGATTCATCGATCCAATTCCAGGAGCGGCAGTCCTTCCGAGGATCATGTCAGCTTTTGCGCCATCAAAGGTTTTGTGGCCGTAACCAGCGTCCTGTAGTGCTTCTGCCGCTGCTCGCAGTGCGAGGAATTGATCAGGGTCTGATCCCTTCAATCCCGCGGGCATGATTCCGAATTCGAGCGGATCGAAGTCGGCAAATTCTGTGATGAAACCACCGTTGGTGCAATATATTTTGCCAAACTGATTAGAGTTCTTTTTCCTGTAGTGCTCGGTATCCCACTCTTCGGGACCGGCTTCCCTAATTGAATCGACGCCATTGATAATGTTATTCCAGAACGCTTTTAGGTTTGGCGCTCCAGGAAAGATGCACGACATGCCAACGATAGCTACTGAGGGCTTCCGTTGCTTTTCCGTTTCACCGGATTTCTTCATGCTACCGGTTCCGATTCGCGCGACGAAAGGCGGTTCAGAGCTTTGCTTCCAATGCCCTTCAGACCCTCAATTGAAAGTACAAGCTCGTTATCTTCCGAGTAGATTCCGAGATCGCATTTGATTTCTAGACCCTTTGTTTCAGGTGAGATCATTACTAGCGAATTGAACGTCTTTCCGTTTAATGGACCATGTATCTTCAATTGCTTGAATCCGGCGGGAAGTACCGTGACATCCATATTGTGTCGAGCCCAAACTCCTGCCAGCTGCATGGAGCTATCCAAGAGCGTTGGATTAATAAGCCATTCAGCGGCGCCAGGATTGGCAAGCAAATTCGAAAGCGCCAATGGTTGAATGGATCCAGCCACCCCGTTTGAACCCATAGTGCTTACGGCTGTGATGCCTTGGAAGAGCGGGCCGTGAAACATGAAATTCTGGTAGACGTCGGCTGCGCTGGGCAATTCAGTTGGGCTGAGCGGTTCCAGAATTTGCACTCCTCTGAAATTCGGAGGAAGCGCAGCGATACCTTTTTGCTTGGCTGTCAGCGCAATTGGTGTCGAGCTAGGGACCAGAACTATGCTTGCTCTGAAGTGTGTTCTGCGAACCTTGCCGCTAGTTTGCACTGAAGCTTTAACAGTGATGCTGTCATCTGATCGTTCAGTCGTCTCAACTAGAACATGAATGTCGGTATTCTTCGAATCGAATACAATGCCCGCAAGAATCTCCAGGTCTTTCACTTCTGAAATCCTGTGGGTTGGCTGAGAGGATGTTGATGCCTCCAACATCAATTCGAGCGCGACCGCCATTGGCATGACAGGAACACCGTCAAAGAGGTGATCGTTGAGGAATCGATCCTCTTCACAGTTCATAGATATGGTGAACAGTGTTGAATTTTGTGTGAGCTTTTCTGTTCTTGCTGACTTCAGCCTGGCACCGGCTGCGGTGCCTGTTGACGTACCGGAAGTCACATTGGACAACTTTCCATTTCCATTGGAGCCGTTTGAATAAGTTCCGTTATCGCCGTTTGTGGAGGCGTTGCTTGGGCTTCCATTTGAACCACTTGCTGCCACTATGACGCTTGCCGTTGGCCCACCGGGCTGGCTAGTTGCGTTGTTGCTTTCGATTGTTGGATTCGGTTTATTAGTGCTGAATTCAGTTCGGATCCAGTCCATAATTCCCTGCAACGTTTTAACGGTCGCTAACTGTTCAATACCGGATTCCAGTGACAGTTGGCTGGATTCGGGAAGCATCTTTCTAAATCCATTGAGAATCTCAACGCGTTTGATTGAATCTATCCCCAGGTCAGCCTCTAAATCTAGTGTAGGCTCAAGCATTTCGGGCGGGTAGCCAGTTCTTTGGCTGACTATGTCGATCAGGGCTGTAATCAGTTCTTCCGGATTAGCGGTTGCTTCCGAGTTAGAGCTGGCTGCATTTCCATTAACTGTTGTCTGAGTTGTTTGAACTGCGCTTGCTTGCGTTTGCATCGCTGCCTGTTGCTGAGCTTGCATCGCTGCCTGTTGCTGAGCTTGCATCGCTGCTTGTTGCTGAGCTTGCATCGCTGCTTGTTGTTGAGCTTGCATCGTTGCTTGTTGCTGAGCTTGCATCGCGGCTTGTTGTTGCGCTTGCATTGCCGCAAAAACCTCAGGGGAGAGATTTGTCCCTGCAGAAAGCTGCTGTACGTTTAGAAGTGGATGGCTGAGCGTGTTTTCAAGTGGCGCTGGGTAGCTCCCTGCTTCGGCTCCGAGGCTGGCAGATCCCGTCAGATAAGCCATCATGACCCTTTGCTGGCTCTCGAGAAAGCCCAGAGTCAGTGCTAGTGAGGTCCTTTGAAACTCAAGCAAGACTCGCTCGCGAGAATTCAGTGGTGGATTAGCTTTTGGGTTTGAGGACATGGATATGCGCCCTGCCGGATGGTACAAGAAGTGTCAAGTATAGCCGTTCTTGGGTCTCTTGCTATTTAACGCCTCTTAAGCTGGAACCCGAACCGCTCATCCATTGGTCGCTCTGGGATTACGCCGGGAAAAAACTGTTTACAATCAATAATAGGAAGTTCAGCTAGAGCTTTTTGCTTGCCAAGTTGATCTTTCCTGCCAGACTCGAATCGCCTACGTGTTTGGCACAGTCTTCTAATAATTTGGCTGACTCTTGCTTCGAGCTGTCGTAAATAGTCTCAGCCTCTGACTGCCGTTTTTCAGAACAAAGTTTTTGAAAACCCTTAGCTATTTCTTGCAATTCCGATTTCTTGATTTTTGTTGGTGTCATGTTTTTTGCTAACAGATATTGTTGAAGCGCTTTGGTTCTAAATGCTGTAGGGAGATCGCTATCTAACAGCGCCGCTTCCCACGTCGCCTTAAAAACCGAAATCGCATCTGTCGTATAAGCCGGACTGTCAATTAGAGATTGCCCCGTACTTAACGCTTGAAGCATGTAGATTTTTCTGAATCGGCTTGTGTTATATGTTTCTTCGAAGAATTGCGAATACTTTCTGGCATAGTCTTGCACTTCGCGGTGTGGCTTTTTTAGCTGAATGCAATTGATCATCATGGAGTTGTAAGTTGTGCTCAGCATGTCGCTTGCTATGTCGCCTATTGATTGAGCGCGTTTGAGTGTTTCTTCATCAAGCTCCAGGGCGCGCGCAAAGTCGCCTTTCCCCCTGAAGGAGCCTGACTCCGCTAATAGTATCGATATATACATGCGCGGATGGTCCTCGCCAATTTTCTTGGAAATGCGTTTATATTCTTCCGCTGCTTCAATGCTCTTATTGTATTTTCCTTTCTGCGAATAAATCAATGCTGCATTCATCAGATAAGCCAGTTTTCTTTTGGCCAGTTTCTCGTTGCTTAATGATGCTTTTGCAAATGCCTCGCTTTCAAGCGCCTTTTGGGTTTCAATTAAATATGGCTCTGCATCTCCGAGCTGCCCTGTTACAATCGATTGCGTCAGTATGATCAAGGCTTTGATGCGTTGTTCAATTAGTGATGCATTTCCTTCGGTTATCTGCAAACACTGCTTGCATAGTTCGGCTGCCTGTTTGAAGTCGTTGGCTGTTACTGCGGCTTTTGCTTCATCAATGAGGTCGAGAATGCGGGCAGAATCTTTCGACGCTTTAAGCTGTTTGCGCATTTGCTTTGATTGTTCGTTTGTGCTCTTTTGGCTGCTTTGACTTTGATGATTCGCAATCGTTCCTGCGATTGCAATTAGTCCGATTACCGCAGCCATGCTGATCGCGCTTACGATTAAGAGCTTCAATTGTTGTGGTTTTTGACTCGATATCTTGCGGCTGGTTCTTATGCCAGCTTTAATTTCGGATTCAACTTGATTTAATTCTTCCAAAATCTTTGAAATAGATTGAGGGCGCTTTTCGGGGTCCTTTTGAAGAAGGTCGCTCAGAAGCTCTAGCATTGACGGCGGACACTCAGTTGCAAGTGTATTGATGGCGGGCAATGCACTTGCGCTTGCGTGCTGGTGTATCAAACCCATAGTGTTTTCAGCTTCGAAAAGCTTTTTGCCGGCTATACACTCGTAAAGTATGCAACCTATTGCGTAAAAGTCTGATCGAGTGTCAGCTTTTCTTCCTCCACATTGTTCGGGGCTCATATAATCGGCTGTCCCAACCAGATCGCCGGTGAGTGTCAATCTCTGAGATTCGCGCTCGTCCGTGATGGATTCTTTTGATAGGCCAAAATCGAGAACCTTAACCCAATCTGGTTCGGGCCTTGCCACTAGCATTACGTTTTCTGGTTTGAGATCTCTGTGAACTATGCCGTGCTCGTGTGCCTTAGCAACTGCCACGCATATTTGTTTGATTATATTGAGGGTCCGGGTTAGACCGAGTTTGCCCGAATCTTGGAGTGACTTTCGAAGGGTGACGCCAGTCACATATTCAAATACCGCATAAGGTTGTCCTTCGTCCGAAATGGCAGCATTGTAGAAAGTAATTATGTGCTCGTTCGACAGCTTTGCAAGATTTGCGCATTCTCGAATGAAGCGCTTTCTGAATTCATCGTTTTCAATGAGTGATGGATGCAAGAGCTTTAATGCGACTATGCGATCGGCATCAGTCTGTTCGGCCAGGTAAACGGAGCCCATTCCTCCTTCGCCAAGCTTGCGCACGATTTTATAGCGTCCCTGAAAGACTGAAGATTCTGCCAGCGAAATTCCCGACATCCAAATAGCCTCTCTGTTCTTCACAAGATTAGCAGATTTGCTGGTGAATGCTTGGCTATGCGCAATTAGTTACGCTGTTTCAATTTCACAGATATATCGAATGTCGGTCTGCCATCCTTGCGTACGTTAACGTCCGGAGTAAGAACAACTTCTACATGCGGGAGCGTTTTGAGAACTTTCTGCACTGCCTCCTCCTTTGGGCTCAATGTTGGCGGATGAATTTGAGGAAGCGTGGCGCCACCCCCACTTTCGCCGCTTCTTCCCTGCAGCTTCAAAATGGGCGCCCAGGCTTCGGGACCTTTCTGTAGGATTGCTTCCGCCAGCTTCCGATCAACTGTTGGCAAAATCTCTTTGGTTGCATATTCGTCGTTTTCGGTTCGTTGTCGATCCCTCATGGCGGCTCCGATGCATTGTGACGCAGCAACTGCCAGTTTGCTGGCGTTTACTGGTGGATCCAGGAGAAGGCGGTTCTCGATGGTGGTGCCAATAAAGGTTTTTGACAAAGCAAGGTCTCGGAGTAGCGCTTGTTGAGCTTTTGAAGCGACCTTCCCACCGCTGGAATCGTCTCTCATGAAATCGTTAAGTTCTTGGAAGGACAATTCCGATTTCGATCTGATTCCCGGAAAGGCTTCGTCGCATTTTCGTAGATATTCTTGTTCGCTAGGCATTGGCGGCTCCGTCTGTGATTTCACTTTCAAATTTCTTTGTGCTTTCAACTGGATTCAAAGACAATTTGTAGGTTCTGACTTCCCTCTTTCTGGGGAAACTCTGCTTCTTTGCACTCTTTCGTGAGCTCCATTCAGCACACACATTTGCGATGTTTTTTTTGAGTGACAAATGCTATTTGATTTGTGTTTTCAGTTTGATTGAAATGTAGAATTTGGGTTGTTCACGTTCTGATTTGGTTGTTCCTCTTGTGATTGAGGCTTCTAATTCTGGATGCTTGCGTAGCGCGTCCATAAGAACTTGTTCTTTGGTACTTAGAACGGGAGGGTCCCATTCGTAACTGGCTTCGCGTACAGGTCTCCATGCCGCTGGTCCTTCGAGCGTGTGAATCGGAACGGAGGCATTCCAACTGCCTTTGGTTAATATAGTTGCCGCCAGTCTTTCATTTCCTGCTTTGATAATCTCGTCTGCAAATGCGTTATATGATTTTCTTTCCTTGTCCATGCGATCAAGGAATTCCTGGCGTTTGCATTCAATGGCAACTGCAGTAAGTTTGGGTAATGTCGCTGGCTCCGAGAGAGACATTTTTTCCATTAATCTGATTTGTGCGGAGGAGGTCTTAGCACCATCAGCCAGCTGAACAAGTAGTCCGTCATGAAAAGTTGTATTTTTGTCTGAAGTGTTTTCTATACCTGGAAAAGCTTCAGGGCAGAGTCTGAGAAATTCTTGGTCAGCAGTCATGGAACCTCCCATGAAAGGGTCGGGGATCCAATGCCTTTACCTAGTTGAGCTTAGCGCAGTAGCCATGAATCTGCAATGAAGCGAATACGATGAAGTTTTGGGATTTAGCCAACTGCAAGCCAAGTTTCGAGACGCGCTACAGAAATTTTCCAACCTTTTTCATTTGGATTGCCGTTGCAGTTTTGTGAGAAAAGGAATTGGAAATGCAGTTCTAGTGCTTGCAGGAACTGCGTTTGAGCAAAGCATGATTGCTGCCGAGCTTAAATAAAAAGAGCCGCAGCTCTACGGGGGCGGAGCTGCGGTTCAGGCGGAGTACTTAGATCAATTATCCGGAAGTAGCCGAATTATTGTCTTCGTGCCCTACGCATTTTCATTGTCTCGTGTGCTTTGCATGAGACATATGGATTGTCGTCGTCAGCCAGTCCTGTGAGGATTTCCTCCGGTGTGTCGGGATTCTCGGCTACTGCAAAACGGACTGTGGCTTGCTCATCTTGAGCTAGTTGCTCGAGCACTGAATATGATACTATCGGGTTGAGCGCTACGTTCAATCTGACATCCCAATGTCCATCGTTGGACAAAAGTTGTAGTATCGAATCTGGTGTATGCGGATTGCCGGCTACCTGACGTCTAATCATCGGGTCGGAGGCTGACGCAAGCCGCTCTAGCACCTTGGATGGTGTGTGCGGGTTGCTAGCAATGACGTAATAGACATCTGACATTTTGTTATCTCCTAGTTCTTTTCTCTGTTAGTTCCTTTATGTAAGTTGCTGGACTTACTCGGGTTGCCCATTTGCCTTTAAGTGTTGTTGTCTGTGGTGTAACTCTTTGCGTGAGAAGTTCGTGTAGTTGGTTAATCGTAGTTGGTTGCCCGTCCTTCTCATGCTCTGTTTTATGTCTCCTCTATTAGGTTCCTGGTGCTTTTCTGGATCTATGTTTCGTGGACCTCTCCATTTTTATCTTGAGCACTATTATCTAAATTGTTTTCTTGGTTTGTTTGTCTCGCTATTGAAGCGAATGAAATGTTGCTCCCATCCGCTCCAATTGCGAGGGCTCCCGAACCCATCTCCTCTGACAGAGTCAACTCAGTTTCCGTGCGATTGATTCGCGTACCTCAATCTCCTTTTCTAGAGTCATTCCGTATTGTTTGCAGTTTGTTCGCGTACCTCACATCTCCTTGTTAGATTTATTTGGTATTTGTTTCGTTGCTCTGCGTACGTCAACTCCCCTTTCTGGAGTGTTTATCTTTGAGTTTATTCGGTTTCCGTGCGGTTGATTCGCGTACCTCAATCTCCTTTTCTAGCTAGAGTCATTCCGTGTTGTTTGCAGTTTGTTCGCGTACCTCACATCTCCTTCTAGAGTCATTCCGTGTCGTTTGCAGTTTGTTCGCGTACTTCACGTCTCCTTGCTGGATTTATTTAGTATTTGTTTCGTTGCTCTGCCTTACGTTACCTCTCCTTTCCTGGAGTCGGTCGGTATTCTTCGCGGTTGATCCGCCTCATCTCTTTTCGTCTTTCCGAAAACCTCGTGTCTACATTTTCATGCTGTTGTTGTTGGCGTTGTTATTTGCATTCTGTTGCGGTGGCAAAGGTGTTTTCGGAATCTGCCGGCTGGGCTTGCGAATTCTTACTTTGTTGCTGGTACCTGCCAGAGCCCATAAATCATTTATTGCTTCCAGCACGTCATACAATTTCTCTGCGTTTACAGGCTTAGACAGGAAGAAAGTAAGGTGCGTACGCAGAGCGCGCTCGTGGTCATTTCTTTCATCGGATACTGTAAGCAACACGACTGGAATTTCTTTCTCTTTCAAGAAGACCTTCATCTCATCAAGGAATTCATGTCCGTCCTTTCTCGGCATGTTGAGATCCAGGATGATCAGATCGGGTTGCTCTTCCTTTTGATACTCGTCTTGTCGTTTCAGAAACTTGATCGCTTGTTCGCCGTCTGAGACCGTTTTGAGATTGACCATTATGTGGCAGTCAAAGAGAGCTTCTTCGACGAGCCTGACATCAGCCTCATGATCTTCGACTAGCAGTATTTTTAGTACTTTCATTGTTGAATTCCCTCCGGAATTAGCTGCACGGGATGGTGAAGTAGAAGTGGGAGCCTTTCCCCATTTCGGATTCAACCCATATTGCACCGTTATGTTGGTCTACGATAGCTTTGCAGATTGCCAGGCCCAGACCGCTTCCCGGGTATTTCTGCGAGGAATGGAGGCGCTTGAACATTCCGAAAATTCGTTCCTTATACTCTGGCTCAATTCCAATGCCGTTATCTTGAATATCAAATCTCCAGAATCGGTCGTATTTCTCTGCAGAGATATGAATTCTCGGCGCACTGTCGTTTTGAAACTTCAGTGCGTTTCCTATCAAGTTTTGGAAGAGCTGGGTTAGCAGCACTCGATTGGCGTATATGTCTGGAAGGTACCCGCGCGATATGACTGCGCCGGTGTCCATTATCCGTTGCTCGAGATTCGCACAAGCATCATCGAGAGCCGATGAGACATTTACCACTTCGAAACGCTTTGTGGAATGTGTAACAGTTGCGTGTTCCAAAATTCCTTTGATTAAACGTTCCATGCGGCCTGTGGCATCATCGATGTACTTGAGGAAGTCCTTTCCGTTTTCGTCAAGCGCCTCCTTATAGCGCGAGTTGAGAAGCCCAACGTAACCTTGTAGGACACGCAACGGCTCTTGCAGATCATGAGACGCTATGCGTGCGAATTGTTGCAGCATTGCGTTGGATCTTCCCAACTCTTCTACGGTTCTTCTAAGTTTGTCTTCAGTGATTCGTTGCTTTTCCGCCTCCTCGGAAAGCTTCTTATTACTGGCTGCCAGCTCTCTGGTTCTTTCCTCTACTTTGCTCTCCAGATCACTTGCATATTCTCTTAGCTTCGATGTTTGGTAGCTCGTTAGAACTACCGCTGGAAACAGCACTGCAAATGCAAGTGCGTGTTGCCAGATTAGCTGGAAGGCGGGCGGAGCGACGAATGCGTCGAAGCCTAGAACACTGATTATGCCTGCCCAAATTGCCGGTCCAAGGGTCATTCGGTATGCCAGCAAAAACGTTGTAGCAAAATAGAGCATAATCGCGTCGTCTTGACTGATCCACGCTTCGCCCAGAATACAGATGTATGTGCAAGCTACGACCGACAACGTTGCAATTCCGTATTGAAAAAATGCTTTCGGCAGCCGCGCAAGAGATACAGATTTGGCTACTTTCCGCACCTCGTCATTTACGAGATGGCTTTTTTGTGGGGCGATTTTTGTGAGGCTTGTCATTTCTTTGTATCCTCTTCCAACGCTTCTATAGTATTCCTGCGCTGTGAGGAGCGTGTGGATTACTCGTGAGGAACCCGTGAGGATGCCGGTTTTTATACGGAGCAAGAACGCATCGATTTCGAAGATTCGAGACGCAGTTCGCACTCGTCCAAAATATTCGGTGCACTAGGTTTTATTGTGTGGGGATTTTTCGCCGCGCAATAAATGCCGCCTCTACACCTTTTGCCAACAATCCAAAAGTGAATAAGAAATAGTTGTCAAATATGTCGTATACGACATATCGCTCTGGAATATGTCGTATACGACATAAAAAACAGATGTCAATTATTCAGTTTTGGCGGTCCTGAAAGATTCGCGGTTCTGCGAGCTAGGCTTTATTGTGTGGGGATTTTTCGCCGCGCAATAAATGTCGCCTCTCCACATTTTGCCAACAATCGAAAAGTGAATAAGAAATAGTTGTCAAATATGTCGAATACGACATATCGCTCTGGAATATGTCGTATTCGACATAAAAAACAGATGTCAATTATTCAGTTTTGGCGGTCCTGAAAACTTCGCGGTTCTGCGGGTCCTGCTGAAAGTTGCGGATGGATTGAGTTTGGTTTTACCCAGAGCTAAGAGCTGTTGGACGATGAACTAGTAGTCTTAACCTGGGTGTTTGGCTTGGACTTGATCTAGTCATTTCCGTCGGGAACGGACCATGTGTCTAATGTGATTTCATCAATAGCCATGTCGTACATTGTCGGGTCTAAAGGATTTACATGTGAACGGTGCATCAACGCCGAAGATGTTTCTGATTCTTGAACTCTCAGTTGAGTATTAGGAGAGAAGTCTATGTAGTCTTCTCTTGGATGAAGGGCTGTTGGTGCAATGTTTTGCCCTTGAAGAGCGTTAAGCAGTTTGTGATTTTCGAATTGATTGAACAGGTTTGCTAGTGCTGGCGTAAGAGAATTGGGAACGAGTACAATCGTGATTCCGAGACTCTCTGCCAATTTTGCCAGGCTGGAAAGTCTCATATCTTGTTCCGATTCCATTCTGGCTATCTTGGCTTGCGAAAGATGGGTGAGATCGGCTACTTCTTTTTGGGTCATTTGAAGTCTTTGTCTTGCTGATTTCAATTGCTCGTGTACGCTGCTAAAGTTGCGCTCTCTCTTCAGCTTTGCGCACGAGTGACAGTTCAGAAACCTTTCTTGTCTAAGTTTCTTCCTCGTTTGCGAAACTGAGTTGAATCTTCTCATACCTTCGAAGGTGTTGTTGTGGCTCAGAATGTTGAGGCTACCTTCATAGAAGACCGCTTCATCTAGAATCGCAAATTTTACGTGGACATTTGGGCGAAGAACTATATGCACGCCCAACTTGAGTAAGGCCTTGATGTCTTCCATTGCACCGGTGAGTTTCGCTGCCGCCTCTGCTGTTAGGCTTTTGACTGGAATATTCCAGTTGGCGGGTGTCTGCAGGTATACGCAGACTTGAACATTTCGCTTGATCAATGGTTCGAGCAGTTCGATTACCTGAAGAACTCTCCGGTTGGCAATAAATGCGCTTTGGATGATAAGTCGCGCTTGAACTAAGTGAATGTCAATTTCAAATTGCTTCCAGAAAGCTTCTTCAAAGAGCATCTCATGCTCGCTGTCATCTGATGTTTTCATTCTGAACTCGATGATCTAAGGAACGTCGAACATATTGTGGACCAGAATTTTGAAAACAATTTGAAACGAGAGTCGATTGGTAGATTCTCGCTTTGCAAGGAAGAAGATCTCACTGTACTTAAGAAAACAAGCCGATTGCTTTACTAATAGTCAGGGTCCGTCTCTCTCTCGAATTGACGCTGCTTGGCGTCGGAGCCACTCAAAATTTGGACAAACATCTACCCAGTCGTTTTTGTTCAACAGACTTGCCGAGTCGGTTCACTGGGCATCTACTGCGATTTTGCAGTTTGCTCCAAGGGGGACCCCGGTCGATTAATTTTATGGTGCCAGCCAGTAGCTGTAGCCCTTCCAGAGATACTTGATCGCGATCGCCCCGGTGCTTGGCTCACCAGCATCGAATTGCGGTCGCTTGTCTGCAGGGAGCCTATTACTTGGTTACTTTGCTTGTGCGCCTTGTTGAATTGCGTATGCCTGTCATCGTCCTTATGCGTCCGGCCAGTACTGAAACTTTCCAGCGATACTTGATTGCGTTCGCGAAGGTTTTTGTCTAACACTATGCATGTAATCCGCGCTTCCAGCCATCCCCTGGCTATCGTGGACCAGGCTCCGGGCGCATCCCAAAAGGGCTTTCTACTGAGTTACTTTGATTGTGCGCCTTGTTGAAATTGCGTATGTCTGTCAATCGTCCTTATGGTGCCGGCTAATAGCTGAAGCTTCTCCAGCGATACTTGACTGCGATCGCCAAGGTTGTTGTCTAACCACTGATCAAACTGAGGTCGCTTGTCGGCAGGGAGTCTCTTCCAGGCATCGAGAACTAATTGCAATTCTTGCTTCACCGGACTCAAATCCGCCTTTGCTGTCATGTATGCTTCTTTTGATGCTTCCCTCACGCGGTTTCGCAGAGCATCAATTTGAAAAATGTTCAATGCATCTGAAGCTGACAGGTTCAAATCCCGCTTAACAGCAGCAATATTCCTTATTTCCAATGCAGATCTGCTTCTCAATTCTGGAGTGAGATTTGGCCAAATGTCAGATATCGACCGTACTGACCCAAGAGATAAATTTTGCGTTTCCGGTGGAAATTGCGGCCAGCGCTCCAATAGGGCGTGCAATTCTTTTAATTCTGGGCCCGCTTTGAAGGGACCTTGCGGTCTGAGAGCCCGACTGTACCAACCATAGAAGGAAGGATTCTCTGACAATATTTTTGCCTGCTGCCAATCGAGTCTCAACTCGTTAGCGATTGAAACTGTTTCTAAGATCGATTCGAGAGGCTTGCCATGCTGCGACTCCTTGATGGAGGTCCATCGCTCGGCGACATCCATCGCTTGCCGCAATGTAAGGTTCTTTCGCTCCGCAAGCGGTAGCTCTACCCAAGTAGGTAGAAGTTCTCTTGTATTAGCAATCCGATACTCCGGACGGCCATACTCCTCTTGATGCTTATTGAACCAGCTCGGGAAATCCGGTGCTGATTCCAGTTTCTCCATACCAGCTTTATCCAAGTTCAATGACTTTTGGATTTTTGCTATCTCTGTTAGCTCGCTGACCCCAAGCTTCTTTTGCGTTGGTGTAAAGTCGGCCCAACTACGCATTATTGGTCGCAAGCTTTGGAGATCAATGCTCTTCAGTTGCGGCGTTAGCTCCGACCAATTCCTCAATGCTGTCTGAATTGTCGCCTGGTTCTGGAACATGAGTCCACTCATATCAAATTTATTGAAATGCGATCGACCTGTAGGATATTCCGGATTTCTAAAGTTGG
Organism: Candidatus Obscuribacterales bacterium; assembly: GCA_021732085.1. GTDB lineage: Bacteria > Cyanobacteriota > Vampirovibrionia > Obscuribacterales > Obscuribacteraceae > JAIEPM01. The sequence continues at coordinate 72,817 of JAKFVQ010000005.1, forward strand.
TGTGTCTTTCATACCACTCCACAAATCCTTTACTCTGCTCGACGAGGGCTGCATCACGGGCTCTAAGACCCAGGTCGTGGACAATGGTCGATGTTTTCAAAAGTTCCGCCGGTGACAATTGCTTTTGGCTGTGCGTGAGCTTATCCCAAGAGGAGCCGATGATCATTATCTCGCGATCCGTGGCAGCTTTAAGGCGCGCAGGAAGATCCTTCCAGTTAGCTAACACTGCTTCTCCATCGGCATACATTAAAGGAGCTTTCTGTCTGGATATAATCCCGGCATATGTGTCCACAAAGGTTGGATTCGTCTCCAGTGTCAGCGCTATCTTTGATCGATCGCTGGCGGGAAAGTTTGCAATAACTTTTGCATGTGCTGCTAAGTCTGAATTCTGTAAGCTTTGCTGGCGGGGCGTCATGTGAGCCCAGCTTTCCAGTATGCTTGGCATTGTATCAACCGAATTGCTCCGAGCCTGAGGCGGCAGCTCAGTCCATAGTTTGGCTAACTCAGGCATGCGGCTCTGCATGTACTTGTGCTTCCCACTGTTTAGCGCTTCCTGGTTCTTAAATACCCAGTTGGTAAAATCGCGCGGGCCCCCGAGGTCGCGAACGTATTGCACATCGATGTATGGTGTGGGTCTTTCTGGTGCGCGGTTAATTGGATCATTGCCCACGACAAGGCTCGTCCAAGAGTCTCTTTCAGCCTTGACCGCGTTTCGTTGAGGCGTGTCTACGAGGTGATTTACTTTGGCTAGTGCTGACCCAACGAACATCATGGAGACGATGTTTTCTTTGAGATCGTTGCTGTCAGGCAAGAGCTGTCCCTTTTTGAGCGCTCCTACTTCAGCGTTGACCGCTCCGATTGGTACTCCCGAAAGAGCACCAGCAATTACGGGACCTCGTAACGCTGCGACGATTTGATCTTGCGCTTTTGGCAGGAAATTGTGCAGCGGCATATTGCGCTCGTAAGCGCGAGTTGCTCCTGTCAAAGCTTCTGTATTGAATTGGTCAACTTTGTGCGCAAGCTTATTCAGTCCTGCACCCATGATTGGGCTCATCGCACCGATTGCACCGAATGCGATGCCATCAAACATGGCATTCTTCAGGCGGTCCATCACAAATCCGGCGTTGCTGGAATCGCCGGTCTGATTGCTTGGAACGAAACTTAGTCCGTAGACGAAGCCACTGGCTCCTGTGACCGCCGCCTCGCTGCCTGCTGCACGCGTTAGGTTTCCAGCACTAGTTCCGCGATATAGGTTGTGTGCCGGACTGAGTACTGATTCGCCCACGGTTTTGTTCAGACCGAAACGCACTGCGCTCCGTGCTAGCAAGTACGGGGCCATCATGCCGGCTGCAGAGCCGAGCTGTTGTGCGAACCAATTTGCACTGCCAAAGTCAGCCGGGCGCGTTTCCATTCCGGCTGATTGAGCGGCTGTTGCGATATCTTTTGCGTGGGATCCGCCGCTGATTTTGTCTGTAACTTGCGCAATCGCGCGGGCCGGTTCAACAGCGGCGGCGTTCAGGGCCGATATGGCAGCCTCCGCAAAAATATGGCGCGTACTCTCTTCTTGCAAGAGTGATGCTTCCGAAAATCGGGGTGTGATTTCTTTTTGCATGGAGATACTCTGTGGTGTGAACTGCAACATCTTAGCTAAACGACTTGGCTTGAACTAGTTCAAATTCTGATGCTGTATTCGTAAAGCCACCAGGAGTGGTTTCATACCGAGTGAGGATGGCGCAACTTGCTAAAGCTCCTAATGATTGACTCTTTTCGGGCAATGTTTCATGGGAAAACTGGACGATTTTGTATCCAATGCAAATACGAATCACTCATTTATGTAGTTGCCGTGTTTTGTTTATGCAGTCAGAACTGTGTGTAAATGCCGGTACTGAAATTTCACAACTTTACGCAACGCCTTGCCTTAGAAGAGCGAATCTGAATTCTCGTTCTTGGCTCTTTTGATGGGCCATAGAGCTCGCTGAGCGGCAACTTACCCTTTCGCCTCCAATGTATGCGGAATGTCTGCTCGGTCGAAAAAATGCTACGAGCGAGTCTTCGACAATTCCTCGGCGATGTCGCTTGCCTGAAGTGTCTTGCGAAAAATACTTGTCTGGCCAATCGCTGGTAATGAAATAGTGAATGTGGTGCCGACTCCCACTTCGCTGTGAACGGTCACATTACCATGGTGTGATTCGGCAATTGCCCTCACGATGGATAGGCCCAGCCCTGAGCCGCCCTTTGCGCGAGTGCGGGATTCGTCAACGCGGTAGAAGCGGTCGAAAATCTTTTCCAATGACTCCGGAGGTATTCCAATTCCTGTGTCCGAAACACTTAGAACTAATCCACTGCCAACTGCTTTCAGGGATACAGTGATCGTGCCACCGCTATTGGTGTAGTTGGATGCGTTCTCCAAAAGATTGGCGATCATTCGGTGTAAGGCATCCTTATCACCATGCATTCTGCCGACGGCGATATCATCTGCCTTCAGTTCGATGCCTTTGTCTTCGCAAAGGTCGCCGAACTCGCCTAGAACTTCTCTCAGTAGCATATCGAAACGCATTGGCACCATTTGCAGTGTTAACTGCGCCTTTTCCGATTTTGTCAGCAATAACAAATCGGAAACCAGCCTCTGCATCCTGTCGGCGGACCTCCGTATGACGTCCACTCGTTCCAGCGCGGGACTGTTAGTGTCCAGATCGGCTGCTAAGTTATCGCACGTGGCGTGTATAACTGCGATCGGAGTTTTCAACTCGTGCCCTGCGTCGGACATGAATTGCTTCAAAACGGCGAAGGTTTCTTCCATCGGTTTGATTGCTTTGCCCGAAAGCCAGTAGCCGGTGCCGCCTAGTGCCAGGATCAAAAATGGTGCAGCAATTCCTATAGCTTGTAAAAACTCAGTTAGGGCGCGATCTCTATGCGCAGTCGAAAGCTCAACCTGGAGGTGACCGATCGCATTTCCATCTACCTTGATCGGGCGCGACAATGCTCGCACTCTGGTGTTTTGAATCGGAAACTCATCTCCGGTAAATAAAAATCGTCCCGAGCCCTTGGGTCCTATAGCCGAAACAATGTGCATGGAAGTATCAAACAGCGTAATTGTCGGCGTCGCATGATAGATGCTCACCTTCAAGGGTGAAACCGCATCCCGGATGAGAAGTTTCCCGTCCTTATAATCGACTAGAGGAATCGTGCCAGTTGCAATCTCCGCGAGCTGCTCGTCAAGTGCTTCGGTCAATCCATTGTAGAACGCCAGTGCGGCAATTCCTGAAATGAATAGGAAAACCGTCACCGATAGAATGAAAAACGCTACCGTGAGATTGATGCGGATGTGCTGGAACATTAGCTATCCTCGAGCCTATAGCCAAGTCCATGTACGGTTGTAATCATTGAGGTCTCGCCGGCATTATCCAACTTCTTTCGCAACGCCTTGATGTAGGTGCGAATCGAATCGGGCGAAACTGAGGTGTCGGATTCCCAAACCCGGTCTAGCAAAGCATCGGCGCTAAAGACAATGTTGCGGTTGCGCATCAGAAATTCGAGAAGTGAAAATTCCTTCGGCTCTAGTTTCACGTCCGCACCACCTTTGGTGACACGTCTTGCCGACGGGTCCAGGCTTATATCTTTTAGATGCAAAACGTTGACACCAGTTGTCGCAATCGAGCTGCGCCTGATCAGCGCCCGCACTCTTGCAGACAGTTCTTTGAGGTGAAAAGGTTTACAGAGATAATCATCGGCGCCGGCATCGAGCCCTTTTTCTCGGTCGTCGATTGCACTGCGTGCGGTCAACATCAGAACCGGTGATTTGCCACCAGTCGATCGATATTGTTTGCATATCTCTATGCCGGTCATGCCGGGCAGCTGCCAGTCAAGAATGATCAAGTCATACTTTGACACTCGCAATTGGTGATATGCCATCTCACCATTTTCTTGGGTTTCAACAAGATAATGTTCACGCGTAAGCCAATCTCGAATTTGGTTCGATAGATCCAGCTCGTCCTCTACTAAAAGTATTTTGCTCATATCTCGGATAGCTTCTGGGCTCGTTAGTGATATTCGCCCTCTATTCTACAAAAGAAAGTGACAGTTTGTTCCTCTAAATTTGATGGCAGCAAAGATCGCAAGAACCAGTACAATATTCAGCGTTGTGTGAGTTCGACTTGGAGTCCGCTGTACCTTATGCCGGTTAATCCTGGGGCTGAGGCGCGTAGGAAGAAAAAATTGCCGCCGGGTCAAAGATTGATCCGTTTTCTGTCCGTTGCCATGGCGCTTGTTTGCTCTATCTCTGTATATGTGCCAGCGGGCACAAATGAAACTGAAATCGATATGAATCCGCCTTGCGTGGCGCCGCAATATCCGGCCGCGTTCGAGAAGCGTGAAGAGCTATCCGAGCTCAGCGAGTCATTGAAAAAATTATCCGACAAACCAAAACTCAAGGCGGGCATGTTTGCTGTCGAGCCTATAACTGGTCGCTATTTGAGCATTTCGGGCGATGATTCATTCTCGGCTGCATCGATGATCAAGGTGCCAGTACTGGTCAAGCTATTGGATTCAATTGACAAAGGCGAAGTTGACCCGAAGGAAATTTTGACCCTGCGCAAGGATCTAATTGGCGGCGGCAGTGGCTATTTGCAATGGCGACCGGTAGGCTCCAAGGTGACTTTGAAGGAAGCCATGGAATCGATGATCATCTTTTCGGACAACACCGCGACGAATATGATCATCGACAGAGTCGGAGGCAAAGATATTTGCAACCACGACTTTATCAGCTGGGGATTGCGCAAAACCTATATAAATGATTGGTTGCCGGACTTGCCAGGAACAAACAAGACCAGCCCGCAAGATCTGGTTCACCTCCTTGCAAGGGTTGACAAAGGGCACTTACTTACCGGACCCAGCCGTCAGCGGATGCTGGCAATAATGGAGAGAACAAGGACTAGAACCTTGCTGCCTCCCGGGCTTCCGCCGGGCGCAAAAATATCTCACAAAACGGGCGATATCGGATCCCTCGTTGGTGACTGTGGTATCATCACCAGCCCGACAGGTAAGCGCTACATTGTTGCAGTCCAGGTCGCTCGTCCCCACAACGACCGCCGCGCCAATGAGCTGATTCGTCAGATTTCTAAAAACCTCTACGTAGGAATGGTCAATGATGGAAGTGAAGCATTCGCCGGTGCCGGAATGGCTGGATCGCCGGCTCTTGCTCACCACCGCGGTGGACATCATTCGCGATCGAGGATCGCGCATAGGCACCGACATCACGGCACGTTATAGTGTCGGATTGGCAGCCGCCTTGCTAGGGCTGAGTTGTGTTGGGTTTCTTGTACTTGGCTCAGATGCTTTTGCAAAATCGAATTTGGATTCTGCTGGTGTATTCTCAGATGCCGGCGTCCCGCCGGCGGTCTCAAGTGGGAGCAAATCAGCGAACAAGGCAACAATGGGGCTTAGGAACTCAGAAGCGGACAGCTTGTCCTTGCTCTCAACAAAGTCTCTGGCCATCAATAACGAATTAGCGTTGGTGCATTCGAAAACTTTAGAAGCCAACGGGAGTCCTGCGGTCCCGGGTGGAATCAAAGCCCAAAACCAATCTAAGCAGGTAATTGATACGACCTTAAAAGCGGGCAGAATGCCCTCGCTCCCAAAGAGCAATCCGGCGAGAGAATCAGAGTTGCTGATCGCGAAAAAATTAGACGGCGGGATGTCGGCGGTCCCAGGCGCGAAGCTCGCAGTAGCAGCCGTCCCAGCCTCTATTGCTAAGTCGCGTGGTGTTGATCTTAAAGTGGGCGATGTTCGCTTGCTTGTAAATTTGTTGTCACCGAATGTGGTGCGCGTTCGAGCTGTGAAAAGGGATGGCGCTTTCTCAGAGAATCCATCATTTGTCATTCAGCCAGATGCGTTTGCTAATGCCTTTAAGACTCTAGGAGCGGGCGCGGGTGACAATTCTTCGGGTACTCAAGCGGATGCTGATTCGGTAAACGCAGCCGGTTTTTCCATGAAGGATAGTAAAAATGAAATTGAGCTATCTAACCCATCGGCGCAAATTTCCGTGCGAGTAGTCAAAGAACCACTGCAGATAATTTTCACTGATAGGGAAGGCAAAATTGTCAGTGAGGATTTGCTTGGGCGCCCGTTTCAGCTGAGTAGCAGAGGCTTCCAGGTCTGGAAGAATAGTCCAATCGACGAACACTATTTTGGGCTTGGAGATAAAACCGGACCGCTAGATCGTCGCGATCAGGCATTCACATTCTGGAATACCGATGCGTTTCTTTTTCAGGAATCAACAGATCCTATCTATAAGAGTTTTCCCTTTATGCTGGCAATGCGCAACGGAGCGGCACATGGGATATTCCTGAATAACACTTATCGTAGTTTCTTTGATTTCAACAAGTCCGTTCGATCTGCATATTCGTTCGGCTCCGAGGATGGCGAACTCGACTACTACTTTTTCTATGGACCGGATCCGAAGAAGGTCGTCCAAAATTACACCGAGCTGGTCGGGCGAATGCCTTTGCCGCCCCTCTTCTCATTAGGCTATCAGCAAAGTCGTGGGAGCTACTTTCCCGAAGCTAAAGTCATGCAAATTGCCAAAGAATTGCGTGAACGGAAAATTCCCACCGACGTGATTTACTTTGACGGCGACTACAAACAAGATGCGCATCCCTTCACTGTTAATCGCAGCTACTTTCCTGATTTTGCCCGGGTCATCGGTAACCTGAAGCAGCTTGGCTTTAAGTCAATCATTAGCTTGGACCCTTACTTGGCGAAGGCGCCAGGCGAGGAACCATATGAACAGGGTATTGCTTCCGGTTATTTTGTGAGCAACCCCGATGGAAAACCCTTCGTTGGACAAGTGTGGCCGGGTGAGGTTGTATTTCCGGATTTCACTCGCTCAGAGGTGCGCAAGTGGTGGGGCGGTCTGCATGAGCGTTTCACAAAAATAGGTGTTCGTGGTATTTGGGATGATATGAATGAGCCGGCCTTATTCAAGACGCCTGAAAAGACTCTGCCACTAGATACGGTGCACAGCTTCGAGGGTCGCAAAACCGATCATCGCGAAGCGCACAATATATATGGAATGCAAAACACTCGCGCCACTTTTGAGGGGCTGATGGACCTTCGCCCAAATCAGCGCCCCTTTATCCTGACTAGATCGGGATTCTCCGGCAGTCAACGATACGCCGCCACGTGGACGGGAGACAATACTTCGACCTGGAATCACATGCGCCTCTCCGTTCCTCAGCTCCTGAATCTAGGCTTATCCGGTATGACATTTGCTGGTTCGGATATCGGCGGCTTCAACGGATTCTCTGGCGGACCAAGCCCAGATCTTCTTACACGATGGATGCAGTTGGGCGCGTTCAATCCCCTGTTCCGAAATCATTCAGACGGTGTTACCCGGGAACGGGAGCCTTGGGTTGACGGGCCTGAGCACGAGGCTATCCGCAAACATTTTATCGAGGAGCGCTACAAACTCCTTCCTTATATATACTCATGCATGGAGGACGCGTCGCGCACTGGAATACCTTTGATGCGTCCCATGTTTCTTGAATTTCCATCCGATCCCTCAGTTATTACGAACGCCGAGCAGTACATGTTCGGTCCCTCTTTGCTTGTCGCGCCGCGCATTTGGGATATACCTGGATCGTACGTCGTGCGCCTGCCAAAGGGAACCTGGTACGACTATTGGACTGGAAAGAAGGTAAAGGGCGATCAAACTCTTTCTGTCGATCCCTCTATCAGCACTGCGCCGCTTTATGTTAAAGGTGGGTCGGTGATTCCAATGCAATCCGTCGTTCAACATGTGGAAGAAACCCCAGAAGGACCGCTGGAGCTGAAAGTGTTTTTGGCGGGTGATTCGGTGGAGAAATCAGAACATGAATTTTACTTTGATGACGGAGACAGTTTCGATTATAAGAATGGGAAGTTCTTGAAAATAAGAGTGCAGACGAGCAAATCCGGCGATGGAAAACTAAATGTGCAGACGAGTTCAACAGGCGACTATCAGCTCAGACAAAAACAAGTTCGCGTTTCAGTTTTCGGTTTCGATAAATCGGTCGAATCTGTAGCTTTGGATAAGGCGGACGTTATCGGTTGGAAGTTCGATGCGGATACGCAGAGTGTTGTATTACCATCATCGGATTTCGCCTCCGGCAAAACGCAAGAAGTGACAATCACTTTGAAAAACTGAATAACACTTTGAAAAACTAGCGTCCTTTCTCGACCATTTTTTGATCTGGGGAAAAGCCGGTATTCACATCCGGAATTTCGTCATAAGCTTATCGAACATCCTCTTCGGAGAACTTACTATGAGGCTAAGCCAGTTGAGCCTTTCCGTTTTGCTGCGCCCAGTTTCGGCTGCACTTCTGAGCGTTGCGCTGTGCACGGCAAGCGTGATCACCACAGTTCAGACTCCCGCCGCCAAAGCGATCGGAGTTAGCGGTTCAGCGGGGAACGTCGCAAATTGTGGTGAGGTTGGTTTTCTTGTTGCGATCTCTGGCGTCGGCAAGAAAGAGCTGGGGCGCTGCCCTCTGAAGCACACTGACGTCAATGCTGAAGTCTCCGGTTTCGTGTCGCGGGTCACAGTGAAACAACAGTTTCACAATCCCTTTAACGAAAAAATTGAAGCTGTTTATACATTTCCGCTACCCGAAAATGCAGCGGTTGATGACATGACGATGAAAATTGGAAACAGAATAATAAAAGGCAGCATCAAAAAGAGAGAAGAGGCTCAGGAAATATACAACGCCGCAAAAAGCCGCGGGTACGTGGCATCTTTACTAGATCAAGAACGTCCAAATATATTCACTCAATCTGTTGCGAACATTGAGCCGGGTCAAAACATCGACATCGAAATCAAGTACGTCAATGTTCTCAAATACGACTCTGGATCTTTCACATTTAGCTTCCCCACCGTTGTCGGCCCACGTTTTATTCCCGGGACAGATTTTGGACACAGCCGAATGGTCACCGGCCGCGATCCGGCGGACGTGCCTGATGCTGCCAGAATTTCGCCGCCTATTGCGCCAGACGGTGAGCGTGCAGGGCATGACATTTCAATTGCACTTAATATCAACTCGCCGGTAAGCATTGATGGTATTAGTTCCAAGTTGCATCAAGTCAATGTTTCAAGGCAAGGGACAAAGCAAGCACGCATCAGCCTGAAGCCGTTAGACAGAATTCCCAATCGCGACTTCGTTGTTACTTGGGATGTGGCAAGTGATGAGGTTCGCAGCGGTTGCCTTGCTCATGGTGATGAAAAAGGCGGAATCTTTTCCCTTGTTCTGATACCGCCGAAACGCGTGACACCGCAAACGGTTGCTCCTAAGGAAATGGTTTTTGTCATTGATTGCTCCGGCTCTCAAAGCGGAAGACCTATTGAGAAAGCCAAGCAAACTATGAATTACATTCTGGATCACATGAATCCAAATGATACGTTCCAAATCATTTCGTTCAATAACACCGCCACCGTTTTTGCGCCGGAGCCAGAGTTGGCTTCCGCTGCGATGAAGGCACGTGCTCATAGCTTTGTCGATAGTTTGCAAGCCCATGGTGGCACGTGGATGGCTCCTGCTGTTGAAGCGGCGTGTTCGCTTCCGAATTCTGAGAATCGTCTGCGCATTGTTACTTTCATGACCGATGGATTCGTAGGGAATGACTTCGAAATCATCAGTATGATCAAAAAATATCGCGCTACCTCACGCTGGTTCTCATTTGGTACCGGTAACTCCGTCAATCGCTTTCTGGTTGACAAAATCGCTAGCGAAGGCGGTGGTGAAGCAGATTATGTCCTGCTTAACTCCTCCGCTGAGGAAGCGGGTAAAAAGTTCTATGATCGAATTAGTTCGCCTGTACTCACCGACATCAAGGTGCAGTTCTCGGGCATTGATGTAAAAGAGGTTTTCCCAAAAGACTTATCCGACCTTTGGGCGCAGAAACCATTGTGTTTGACTGGTCGCTATCTGAAGCCAGCTTCGGGTAAGGCAGTACTTACCGGTTTTTCGGGAGGCAAGCCCTATAGGCAAGAAGTTCCCATTTCGATTGCACAGAAGCAACCGGGGAATTCAGTTTTAACATCCATTTGGGCGCGTGCGAAAGTTGATCGACTGATGTCTGAGGATTGGCTTGGAATGCAGAGCGGCCAGCCGCACCCCGAACTCAAAGACGAAATAATTGCGACTGCTTTGAAGTATCACATCATGACGCAGTTCACATCGTTTGTCGCTGTAGAAGAAGAGCGTCGCACCGCTGGCGGTACTGCTAAAACAATTGCAGTTCCCGTGGAAATGCCTCAGGGTGTTCAGATGGACCCAAGGTCCGTTCATTTAAAGAGGCTGCAGTCCTCATCCAATCTTCACTCTTATGGAAGCCCTGCTCCTATAAGAATTCAATCGGCGTCCGGACACGGTCAGTTCTCAGCCGCATACAGTCCCTCCGCATCCGATTCCGCTTTCGCATACAGTGGATCCGCTAGTTCAGGACCACTTCCACCGACAAATATGGGCAAGTTTGTCCACCTGCCGGATCACAATTACTCCGCTGGCCCTGCGTTCACGAACTCTGCGCCGAGCGCTGGCGCTGCCCTGGGGACGGCACTCGGTAATCATGCTAACTCAGTGCCGTATCGGTCAGCTGCTGGCCGATACGCCCAATTAGGTATGAGCGAATCGGCATTTGCTGATTCAGCAAGTAATGATTCATATCTACACTCGGCGGGAAACCATTCTGACGCGCCAACAAGTTGGGGGTATCTGAGGGATGCAGCAGTCGAGCAAAGGATTCCCACCTCTACAAGGCGAAAGTCGCCTGTTGATGAAGTCCTTGATAATGATTTGCGTACTCTTATTCTCCAATTAGAATCATCTTCGAGTCGAGCCGCGGGTCTGGAAAGTTTGAGAGCGATAAAACAACTAAATGAGCTGATAAAGGTTCGGATCACTTTGAAGAGTAAGTCTCAAAATCTCTTGGATGCGATCAAAGCCGCGGGCTTTAAATTGGAAAAGATGGAAGGTGCTGTCTTGATTGGAAGAGTTTCGCTAAGCCAGCTTAGCTTCATCGCTCGTCTCAATGGAGTGGCGCGCATCGAGCGCGATGTCCGAAGGTAATTGGAGCGGCTTTATTCACAACTTGTGAAACGCTGCCGTAACATAGAATTGGCCAGCCGAAAGCTCCATGTTAAGGTGAGACTGGAAACGCAGGAATCCGGTCATGAAAGAATCCTTTGGCGCTGTTTTCGATAAGTCCGGTGCATACCGATACCGGCTTTGGCGCCATTGGGACCCGGCGCTCCCAAAACTCTGTATCATAATGCTCAATCCGAGCACCGCAAATGCCGAGCAAAATGATCCGACTATTTCTCGCTGTATAAACCTGGCGAAGGAGTGGGGATATGGTGGCGTTGAGGTTGTGAACCTTTTCGCGTACAGAGCTACCAATCCGCGCGACTTATGGCAGGCTGACGACCCTGTTGGTCCGTCGAACGATCGTTACATAAAGTATGCGGCGGCGCATTCTGAATCCTGCGTGGTGGCCTGGGGTAACCTGCCCCCGACCCGTTTGGGCCGTGCTAAATCCGTGCTTCAAATTCTGCGCGCTCGCAAACTGCTCTGCCCTGGTGTGACGAAGCTGTTCCATCCAAGGCATCCGCTCTACTTGTCCTCGCAAGTGCAGCTTGAGGAGTTCTGCGGATATGAAATCCCAATCGGAAAGGTCGCGGTCAGTGTCGCTTCCAAGTAGAAGACGCTCCACGCGGCAATCGTATACGAAAACTTCTCACCAGCCAAGCACAGCTGGGCTCAGAGGCCAAAGGCTGCCACTAAGGCACTAAGTCCGGCTTGAGTCGTCTACATTTTTGTCTTGACACTGATGTCGACTTCGAAGAACGGGAGTTTGTTATGAGATATCCGACTCGCTTTTCAGGAAAGATACCCTCCCGGCCGCTTGAGTTTATTGCGCATCCGGTTGTGCTGCTGGTAATTCTGTTGAGTATCTGCGCCGTCGTTTGGCAACTCAGCACAGGCAAAATGTAGATATGCGACTACTTGTGTGCTTCCGGTGCTACCTGCGGTTCGTGCGGCTCCAGGCGCAAAAACCTGTAGAGATGCTTAGGCTTTCCACCATGCAGTAGTAGCGTGGTTCTGTCAGGCCTTTTGTGTACCGTGCTCGACCTTAACTGCGGCATTTTCTGTCCAGCCATTAATGCTGCCACGACCGGAAATGCTACTCCATGCCCAAAATCTTTTGTGACCAAATTGGTGACATCAATAAACCTACTTTTGTCTCCAAACTCTCGGCTGAGAGATGGCTTCTCGGTTATCCAGCGGCGAACGTCTGTGGGTTCAGTAAAATCATTTCCCAACAACAGATCGCCGGTGTCCGTGGTCAACTGCAATAGATAATCAGTTGTTAGAACTTGGCTGCGCTGTCTTGTGAATTTCGGCGGATCGATTGGCCTGCCGAGGCGAGGTTGGCTATGTATGTATTGGGAAAGAATGAGAGGCTTGTCTCGATCAGAAACGAAGATATAAATCTTGTTTGTGACAGCATCTTCTAGCAGCTGTTTCTTTTCTTCGGCAGTGTGAAAGTCAATGTCAGCTGAGCACAGGAATAAATTTCGAAAAAGAGGGCCGTGGCTCTCGCGGTGCTTGTTTAGATACCAATAGATTAGCCTGGCCCCCATACTGTGCGCGACCAGATCGATCGTCGAAGATGGTTTCTTTTCTTTCAAAAGGCGATCAAGAAATGCATCAAAAGAATCCGTGCTCCATTCTAAATTCGCTTCGTCGGTACCATATTCGGTGCGGAAGCCTACCGACGGCCAACTGAACAGAATAGGGAGGAACTTTCGTTGTGGATCGTATTCCTGATATTCGTTATAAAGCATGGCGGCATCTTCAACAGCCTCTTCAAATGGCTTGTCGTATCCATGTATATAGATGCTTATCGGACCATCCCAATCGTGGATTTTCTTGAAGAATCCCTCGACGTCGGTTGTGGTTAGAAAGGAAAACTTTTGCTTGCGCCAGTCGTCGGCGCTCTGCCTCAAGAGTCTCTTATATTCCCGGCCGTCTTTGGCTCTGGCCGGGCTGATCAATCCCGCAGGCTCATGTATGCCGGCAATGCCAAACTCCATAGAGCCAGTGCCCGTGTTCAAATGACGGTGGGGTCCAAACTTTGGCGAACGGGTTGTACCCTCATTTAACCTGGTGGTGGCGAAATATAGCTGAAATGTGGCGGTGTTGGGATTCGCCTCAACTTGGGTGTCAGTAGTCGATGCCGCCGCAGCTGCCGTTTTTCGGGCGAGAACTGCCGGTGGACAGATTGTCAGCAACAAAATCAGCGACAGCGCCGTAAATGTCTGCCAGGCTGGACCTTTACGGCGGTCTGGTCTGTCTGTGTCTGGTAAATGTGGGCGCTGGTTCGCCAAGTTTCCTCACTCCAGGTTCCCTTTCAGCATATTCAATCTGCAGTCTATTCGCAAGAGCGAAGTCCAAAAGCATTACACAGCGTTGGTCTAGCGGTGAGCTGCATTAACATGCAGTGGTGACTCGTATAATTCCCGTTGCGTCCTAGTTTATCCCCGCCGATAATTGACGAATCCATTGCATAGGCAATGACTTACCAAATATAAGTGGACTTTCGGAGCGGGCTGAATGTCAGATCAGGGACCTATTTATCCAGCGACAGCTAAACCGGCCAATTCGACCAGCATTGCTCCCATTGATCAGGCACGCTTGAATTTGGAACAGATGATTTTGGACGCCCTTGATACTGCCGATGATGAAATGGCCAAAGCAATCATGGCCAAAGGGAAGTTGAGTTTTTACATTGAGCACGGAACTAAATCCAGCGACTCAGGCAATGAGGCAAGCACTGAAGATTCGGTGGCAGCACCGGCTCACAGAAAATTAGTTTCGCAGGAGTTTTCCACCAACGTCTATTTCGGTGACAAAAGCGCCGAGTCAACAAGTCTGCGTGAAACTCAAAGACGAGACACGCTATCTAAGTTTCGCCCCGTGCATGACCCTTCAGAATTCAACGTGAGTGCCGACTCTGCTGGGCAAAGATCACTGGGTAAAGTTAAGATAGCTTCTAACGAATATCTCGATTCCCTAGGACGGAAGGCTAAACAAGAAGCAGACAGCAGTTCAGTCGATATCGATGAACACGACGAAGATTGGGCTCTTCGGGATCGCCGCTGAAGTCTTGGCTTCAAGCAGTTGCAACGGTAACCGTCTGCGTGATTTTGCAGTGATCTCCTCTTGATTGCGTGATGATATCCCCATGGACGCTTTTGGCTGGGCCGTTAATGTCATAGGTCTGGGGAAACTGGGGTCCAGAAAGTGCTGCTTTGATTCGCTGGCAGGAGTATAAAACGCCGTCATTTCTTGCCCAGAGATATTTGAAAGTTGAACAGAAATTCTGAGTGCTGCCAAAAATGGGATGGCGCGTGGTAATCATACTGATGAAATGGTGGAATTCCTCGCAAAAGAGAGAGCTGCAAGATCGCCGCATAAGTTGGTCGGCGTGGAGAGAATAGAGCAGTTAGCAAAGGGCGCGGATCAGGACGCTGCTGTGGGCATTCTTCAGCAGGGCTTGAAGAGGACCTCTTCCAAACTTGATGAAATTGAACTACGTGGCTACTGGCACAACCTTCATGAACGAGAAGCTCGTGCAGTTGAGGAATCAGTTGCTAAGTTCTATCGATGAGAGAGCTTAATTCGGCTCGAGTCTCGTGAAGCGGTAGAGCACGCGTGGTTTGCCGAATGATTCTTGCAGCGTTGTTCGATCAGGCTTTTTGTACACTTGATGCACGAGGAGCTGCGGAAATTTTGCTTTGTCTGCCAGCATTCCTGAAAGGATCGACCAGGCAAGCCCATGACCCATGTTTGCCGTCACTAAATTCGTTACGTCGATAAATCGGCTGCGTTCGCCCAGCTCTTTGCTAAGATGTGGATTGCTCTTTAGCCATGAAACCACATCTGACGAATTTGCAAATCCGATTCCAGTGAATGCGCTGGCTGCTTCAACTGCGAATTGCTGAATGATATCGGGTGTTACTTCGTCGCGTTTCTTGTTGTCAGGCTCATCCGCACTGCGAGGCGGGTCTATCGGTCTTCCGAGCCTCGGTTGTCCGTGCAAGTATTGCGACATTACAAGTGGCATGTCGCGATCGGAAACAAAGGCGTACACCGTATTTGATACCGCTTCTTCCAACGTTTTTATTAGATCTACGGTTGAGTGGAAATCGACATCTGAATTGCACAAGTATAGGCTGCGAAACCATGGCTTAGCAAGATCCGCATGGTCTCTAGTTATATAAGCGATAGGAAGTCGTGCGCCCATGCTGTGTGTGACAATGTCAATGCTGGCGTCTGGATGTTTTTCCTTCAGCAAGCGATTCATGAATGCTTCAAATGATTTGTAGGACCATTCAAGGTTGGCTTCATCGACGGAGTAACGCGCTCTTCCTTCTGCTGATGGCCAGCTAAATACAATTGGAAGCATGCGCTTCTGATCTTCATCCTCGTAATACTGGTAATCAGAAAAAAGCATTGCTGCATCTTGCAATGATTGATTGAAAGGCTTGTAGTAGCCGTGCACATAAACGCAGATTCTATTTGGCCAGCGCTTCACTTTGTTGAAGAATTCCTCTTCATCGAAGCAGTTGACCTTCGCAACCGGTGCCTTCCACCACAGCTCAGAGGATTGTCGCAAGCTTTCTCTATAAGCTGCACCGTTCTGCGCACTTGCCGGGCGTGTTAAGCCTTGCGGTTTCGTCAGTGTGGCAACGCCGTACTCAAGCGAGCCGTTACCCAAATCGAGGTGCCGATTTGTGGCAAAAATTGGTTCCTTTTTGCTTCCTTCATTGAGACGTGTCGTCAGAAAATAAAGTTGAAGCGATTTGTCCTTCCAGCCGGCGTTCGAGCTGGATGATGAATCGGCGGCTGTTTTTTTTGCAGCAGAATTATCTTCAGCGGTACGCTCGTCACTCTTTTGCGCGGAACTGGATTCTTCTGAGGCCTGGCTTTGGTGGCGCTTGATTCGCTGTGCATTGGCCGGGACGCCGACTGAATAATCCAAAGCTGATTGCATATATACAGCAGCTATGGAGATGACCATAAAAACAGCAAAGCGCCGATTTGCGCGGCGCCAATAATGCTGATATGAATGTAGTCTCGATCCTTTCACGGATCCAATACGTCCTGCGTCCGCTTATTCTTCGCGGTGTTGGAGAAGGTTAGGAGAAACTCCAACATGACGCTTTACCGAACCCAGTACTCTTTGGCCGTTGCGGACGATGTTTTGAGCGTCTGCAAGCGTTCTACCAAGTGTGTTGAGGTCTGTGTCGATGCGGGTTAAAACCTGCTCAGCATAGTGATCGGCGCCGTCGCGAACTCTTGTAGCGTCTTCTTCTGCTTCGATACGAAGTTTGTCAGCTTCGGCGAGCGCTTCACGACGCATTTGCTCAACTTCTTGAACTACTTGCTTGCGGATGCGATCGACTTCTGATTGTACAGCTTTGAGCAGTTCAGATTCCTGAACCATATTTTCTGCCTGACGGCGAGCTGTTGAAATGATTTGTTCGGCGCGACGCTGTGACTCGGCGATGATGTCATCGCGTTGCTGCAGCACTTCTGTAGCTTCACGCAACTCTTCCGGTAGGCGAGCGCGAGCTTTGTCGAGCACCTCCAGGAATTGGTCGGCGTTGATTGCTTTGAACTTCCAAACGCCGGAAGCATCTTCTATTAAGTGCTCGAGAAGATCGAGATGCTTATAGATGGATGTTTGCTTGTATGCTGCTGTATTCGGACTGATTGCCACTGTTGTTGTCATTTTTCAGCGCCCCTGCTGAAGATTGATGTAATGTTCCTTCAGGTACAAATTGACCGCTGGTGGTAGGAACTGCGAAACGTCTCCGCCTAGTTTAACTATTTCCTTGACGGTTGACGAGCTTATAAAAGAATACTCGGCTTTTGTCATGAGAAAAATAGTTTCTAGTTCAGGAAGCAGTTGCTTGTTGGTTTGAGCCATGCTCAATTCCGCCTCGTAGTCGGACACAGCTCGCAATCCTCGAATGATTACTGAAATCTGTTTATTCTTCGCAAAGTCTACGGTCAGACCTTGAAAGGTGTCGACTGTCACTCCTGGTATATCCGCTATTACTCTCGATATAAGCTCAGCGCGTACATCAATTGGAAGGAGAGGATTTTTTCCAGGATTTGCTACCACTGCCATGATGACTTCGTCAAAGAGCTTGCTCGCTCTGTTGATTATGTCCAGATGTCCTAGAGTTATCGGATCGAATGATCCCGGATATACAGCTCGAACCAAAGTCCTAACCTTCCGAAAAGCAATTTGCGATCGTTGATATTACTCTGAACCTCCAGATTCGCCAAGGCGATACTCTTTGTCTTGTCAACCGACATACTAACACAAGCATTCTTGATTTCCGCCGCTTTGCAACCTTGCTATTCTTTAATGCATGGTGGGGTTCCCATAAGTCACCAACTGGCTTACAGCATTATCTGAGGATAATTAAGTTCTGTATTGAAAGCCCTGTCGAGCTACTCGAATTCGGGCAGTTCTAAGCGGATTTCGGAAACGGCGTAAATATGAGAACCCTCACATAAAGCTTTGCGCCCCAGTTGTTCTGCTGATCTGCGTTGGGACTGAATGCATTTTTACGTATGTCATCTGTTCGCTTCTCGTGTTATATGAAGAATATCCTCCTCTACAGTTTTGCCCATGAAGCGTTTTTCGCTAGCTACTGCGACTCTTGTGCCTGCTTTGGGTGTGCTTATTCTGGCGCCTGCTGTTTTTGCCGCGTCCATGTATGACCAGAAGAAAGCTGCCATGGACACGGCTTACGCTATCGAAAACACGAGAAAGTCGTATGAAGCGGAGAGCCTGGCTGCTGCTGAATATATTGAGCGCACAGAGATCTGGCATCAGCAAGCGCGCCAGGCTGCAGAGTCTGCGTGCCGTTTGCAGCCTCTCCTGTTCAACACAGCAAATAGACAAATAGCTTCATCGGATTTCGGAAACTGGGGGCGCGTAGAACGGATTAATGAGCCAAGCCGCGAGCACATTCCGCGAGCTCCGCGTTCCAATTCATTTGTTGGAAGTTCCGATTCTATTCTTGACGGTTCTTCAGTTTCCGATGCGGAGCAAGAATCTACCGTACTTCATGGAAATGTGACGGAGATTCGCGTTGAGCCTCGCCGGCCGAAGCCGTCGGTTGTTTCATTGATGCATGCCACTGAGAATAGATTGATCGATTTGCATGACCATGGACGAATCGGTTCTTTCGATATGGATAAATTTAGCGAGAGGCTTCTCGGGATCAAAAAGAACTATTCCGTTATGATTTCGTCTCGAGCTATCCTTTCACCGCGGCAAGAGGGAATTCTGCGCAGTGAAATGAATGGACTCGATAAAGATATTTCTGATCGAGCTAACTGACTATCTCTTCTCGATTTAGTAAAACCTGCTTAGCTGGTGAGAAGTGGTCCATTGAAATTTGGACGATTTTCTCACCATGACAATCACCCTTGAAACCAGCAAAAGAGTCCGAAAAGCTTGATGAAACGCTTATCTAAGCAAAAGTAATGAATCAGAATTGATGCACCTTTTTCCTCACCATGACAACGGGTTGGATAAGTGCACGTTCTTAAGCCTTGCTTGGCCCAATATTACTCTCTGCTGGAAGGGGCGGTTTGCTTTAGTCCGGGCGGTGCTTTCTCTTGTGTCTCCGGCGAAACTTCTAGCGTGCTTTTGGTCCACACAATGAATAAGGCAAAGACGACGAAGATAATAATCCATCCCCAAATAGTTGAAGCTATAGTCTCGAAGATTGACTGTTTTGGCTCATAATGATTTTCCATGACAGACGCCTTATCAACACAGAAATCGGCAAGTTGCACTCTATGCACTCGCTTATCCTCTTGCAGTTTTCCAAATAGGCGTAGATGAGAGCAATTAGTTTCTGCAAAGGACGGCTTTCGTCCTAGAATTTATCTTCGGGACTATCCTCGAAGCCAAAGAGCTTTGGGATCAATTGTTTTCGAACGTGGAGACTGCTTCCAGGAACTCGTCTCCGTAGTCGCGAAGTTTGATGTCTCCGACGCCCGAAATGCGACGCATCTCCAAAAGGCTTGCGGGCTTGATGCGCGCCATTTCTTTGAGCGTAGCGTCGCTGAAAATAACGTATGGTGGCACTCTTTTATCTGAAGCGATACGCTTGCGCAGAGCGCGAAGTACTTCAAATAGATTCATATCGGTTGTTGGCTCTGCTGCCTTTGCAGCACTGCCCCTGCCACTTCTCTTCTTTTCCACAGGAAGTAAGAGTCGAACTTCGCGCAAATCTTTGAGGACCTCGGCTGACTCTCGAGTAAGCTTTAGGATTGGATAAGTCTGTCCGCCAAATCCCTGGACTTCCTCCTGTGCCAAAGCATTTTGTCCGATCAATTGGTAAATCCAATCTCGCAAATTGTCCTCTGATTGGTCCTTCAATATTCCAAAGGTGCTCAACGCCTCATGATTGGAGCGCTTAACCTGCTCTGAAGTCAGCCCTCTTAGTACAGTGACTACGTGTTTAATTCCGAACCTTTGATTCACTCTGTAAACGCATGAGATGATTTTTTTTGCCACCGTCGAGGAATCCTCCAGAACGCTGGTTTCGCCCAAGCACAAATCGCATGCGCTGCAACTCGAAAATCCCGGCTCCTGGCCAAAATAGCGTACCAGGGTGTAGTGACGACATGCTGCTGAGCGGCAATAACGGTCCATCTCTCTGAGGTGGTCCATCGAAGATTCTATGAAATCGGAGCCGTCTTCTAATTCTTTTGCTGATTTCTCGATGATGGATTTCCATGTGAAAAAATCTGCTCCGGAATGAAAGAGCACGCACTCGGCGTCCAGTCCGTCTCGTCCGGCTCGCCCCGTTTCTTGTTGATAATGCTCTAAAGACTTCGGCATGCCGGTGTGCATAACGTAGCGAACATTGGAACGATCGATTCCCATTCCAAATGCTACTGTGGCTACGATGACATTGCATTTCTCTTCAAGGAACGCATCTTGTGCTTTGCCACGCTGCTCATTGGATAAGCCGGCATGATAAGGCAGCGCGCTTATTCCACGTGCGGTCAATTTTTTTGTCAATTCATCGACATCAGCGCGGCGGATGCAATATATAATGCCGCCCTCGTTGGGATAGCGTGCGATAACGTCGAGAACTTGTTTGAGGAGTTCGCGACGTGGCGTAACTCTGTATGTCAGATTAGGCCGGTCAAAGTCGCCAACTAGAATTTCAGCATCTTTCAGGTTTAGCTGCTTGATGATGTCTTCTCGAACCTGTTCAGTTGCCGTTGCTGTATACGCGTGAATCGAGCAGGCAGGGAAGAGTTCTTTTAGCCTGCTGAGTTGCCTGTATTCCGGGCGAAAGTCATGACCCCAATGGCTTATGCAGTGCGCTTCATCAATGGCGAATGTGCGAACATCAACTTGCTTCAAAAGCTCGCAGAAGTCTGGTTGGCTTATCCGCTCAGGTGATACGAAAAGCAGATTGATGCGACCTTCTTTTAGGTCGCTGAGCAAAGTCCGACGCTCGTCGGCCGTTTGTGAGCTATCCAATTGGGAAGCTGCTACTCCACAGGCACGCAATCCATCGACCTGATCTTTCATTAACGAGATTAATGGAGAAATTACAACGGTGGTTCCGCCCAAGTAGACAGCTGGGGCTTGATAACATAGCGATTTGCCACCGCCGGTGGGAAGCACCACGAGCGAATTTCGGCGCTCAACGACCGCCGTGATTGCCGGAACTTGGAGTGGACGAAGACTTTCTATTCCCCAGTGGTGACGAATTACATCTTGAAGCTGCATTTGTTTTCTCAATATCCATCAGGCTGATGATAATGCAAACTCAAGTCGTTAACTAGAATCTGAGTCGTAATTTCACCCATTTAGCTTGTGTAGATTTTGTCAGGTTTAATTTTGTTAGTGCAGTATGCTTGCTGGATATGCCAGACGTTGATAAACGCTGCTATTTGGCAAATCGTCAATCATCTCTTCAATTGTTAATCGTTTTTGCAGTGCCAGCGCTCGAGTGCGCAAAGCATATGCATTATCTTCGTCACCGGATGCTTGCAGAAAATTTGCATAATCCATCAGGCAGCGCGTGCGCCTGTTCTCAATTCCCCGACCACTGTCGAAGATTTTGATAGCTTGCTCGTAATTCTCTTTTGCTCTTTCAGTTTCTCCGAGTGCTTCCTTAATCCGCGCCAGCAACCAAAAGAACTCCTCTGCCGGACCAATGGTTGCCGAATCAACGATTGGAAGAACACGGGCGATCAGGGCTTCGGCATCCTTGTAATTTCCAAGCTTCATTTCGACTACGGCGGTCATGCGAATGGTCTCTATCTGCCAGCAATCGGAACCGAGCAATGCCACTTTCATTATGTCAAGCAATCGATAACTGACCTTTTGCGCATCTTTAAAACGCTCTATTGCAATGTACAGACGAGCTAGATGATCCAGCACAGGAATAAGCAACGGATGCGATGAGTAAAACTGCTGCTCGATGAGCGATATGGCGCGCAAAAAATGATTCTCAGCTTCTGGGTACAGGTGATCGCAGAAGTATATATTGCCCAGTTCAGCATGAATCTCGGCTTGCTCCTTTCTCTCTACCGAGCCTTGGCCTGAAAGCGCAAGACTCAAGGCATCTTCTGCCTTCTTAGTCGCTTGTCCGTAATCCTTTTGATGTCTCAGTATTGCCGCATCAGACAATAATTCGTGTATTCGGTGTATCGTCTCCATATTTTAACCACCTGTGGTGCTGTACTGTCATATATTGATAATAACCGCACAGCACCGTCTACGTCCGTCGTAAATGAAAGGAGCCGCTTGCGCGGCTCCTTTTGGGTTGAATCAGGTAGTGCCGAGGAAAAATTCGTTGTTCAATTAAAGTGCTTCCATGCTCCGACCTCTGAACAACAAATGCAAATATCCGAATGCCATTTCTTCTGGACAATTTACTTTCTATTTTGGGAAACTGTGTGGAATCATACACTTGTTCGCTGGGAGGTCCCTCCCTTAGCCAACTTGGAGCCAACTTGGCTAAGAATTCTTGCCAACTTGCAGCTAACTTCAACTGAGATATTCAGTCATTTGACAGATTTCGATTCTTTTAGGTCGTACCTTAATGATGATACTATATGCGGTGCTGCCGTTCTTAGCGGTCGGAATTGCTTCCGCGATTGCCACCTCTGGTGAAAAATAAAGTTGCGAGCACACCGGATGCGAATCCGAGGGCTGTTCCTACGACTAAGCCGGCGTCTAACCCCATAATCAAGTGCTCTCCGGCCGTCCCATCGTGGGCCAATGCCGGTGCAGCGATAAGCGCGAACACCAGAGCGATCAATAATTGCATGATATTCTCCATTCTGTGGGAAACTTCGTTCTGCCTTGTGAAATAGCCATCCAATTCCGAATTAAATATTCAGCTCAATTGCCGAGCGACTCTTGGCTGGCAGCTCCGCGCTCTCGCCATCAGCGCTTGCAATCTTTGGCTCCGTCATGGTTTCTAGCGCAGGCAATATTAGCATGAATGTAGAACCCAGTCCGATTTCAGATTCGGCCGCAACGCGCCCGCCATGTTTTTCGGTGATATTCTTGACGATTGTCAGTCCTAGTCCCGTGCCTTTGATCGTATGGACTTTCTTTTCTACACGGAAGAAACGATCGAACACGTTTTCCAAACACTCTTCTGGAATTCCGATGCCGTTGTCTTTTATCGCCACTTTAATCTCTTTGTTCTCGACGATGTGCCTGACGCTGACCTCGACCAGACCGCCATTTGGAGTGTATTTGATGGCATTGCTGATGAGGTTGATGATGGCGCGTTCGATTGATTCTCTGTTCATCAAAACTAGTGGAATCGGATCGTCGGCTGCGAAAACCAGCTCGATGCCCTTATCCTTTGCCATCATATTTAGTGCGCGAACTGTATACTCCGCCGCCGGACGGATATCTTGCGAAACCATCTCCAGCTCGCGATCGGCTTCTTCCAGCTTCGATAGTTCAAGAACTTCATTGACCAGGTTCATCAAGCGATCGGCTTCGCTATCTATAATTTGCATGAATTCCTGATAGATGTCCGGTTCCAGTTTGTCACCGTGCTGACAAATTGTATCGACATAGCTTTTTATGGAAGTGATAGGCGTACGAAGCTCGTGAGATACGTTGCTGATGAACTCGTTCTTCATGCGCTCGAGTTCTGCTTGCTTGGTGATGTCGTGCATGATCATGACGGAGCCCAAGAACTCTCCTTTTAGGGAGATTGGTGCTATGTGCAAGCGGATTACGCGTTCTTGAATGTTCAACTGTTGCATGACCGGTCCGAGGCGGCCAGGCGATACGGTGTCGGTGAAAGCCTGGATGATTTGGCAAATCTGCGGTTTGTCTGGACCTTCCGTACAAAATACTAGAGGCTTTCCGATCAGCTCTTTGGCGTCCTTGTCGAAGAGTTGTGTGGCTGCTGCGTTGATGATTTGTACTTTGTTATCGCGGTCGCAGACAACAACGCCATCGGCGATGGACATTAGCACCAGTTCTAGTTTGTTTCTTTCAGAGATGAACTTGTTGCGCTCAGCCATTAAGCTGTCGAGGTTTTGTTTGTCATACTGTTGCAAGCGCTTCGACATGTAATTGAATGCGCTGACCACCTGGTCGATTTCTCTGCCGGCGCTTTGCGATGGGATCTGGTGGCCGAATCGACCAGCGGCGATTTGGCTGGCGCCAGAGGAAAGTGATTTGAGCGGACGGTTGATCAATGAATAGTTGACCGCAAGGCACAAGGCTCCAAGGAACCAGACCAATCCGAATATGGAGAAGAGGAAGACTTTGGTCTCGCCAGGTGTTCCGAAGATCGAGAAGGATGAGCTGTCCAGTCCGACCCAGCAGACCCCTAGATTTTCGTTGTTCCTTCGCATCGGGACAACAATATTGGTTAACTCGCGAAATCCGTCCGGGCTTTCATATACGCCTGGGATTAATTTTGGTTGCTGGGACTGCGAATAGTAAGGATATATTCGCTCTGAACCAGCCTTCGGTTTCATAAACTGCTGGCTATCCAAAAGCACTTTGCCATCGCTGTTAACCAGTGCGATATAGGCAATTGCCGGTGTCTGTGCCATTTCCGTCAGGATGTAGTACTTAAGTCCGGATAGATTTCCTGAATTCGAAAGTGCTTCGGCTCCACCTCTGGCGAGCGCCTGCGCCAGTGCCAGTCCGAATTGGTTGACCGACCGGCTCTTGATCGACTGAGCGTGACTGACCAGGATCCAGGCTGTGAAAGTCACCAGGCTGGAGATTGAGATAAGACCGAGCAACAGCAAGCGTTTCTGGGTGGAAACGCCATTCCATAATTGTTGAATCAGTAAGATGGACTTACGGATCGGTCTAAAAATTGGATTCCTCAAGTTATCTCCTTGGAGCCGATTGGCAAGTTCTTTTCTTTGCCAGTTGGCAAGGGTGCCCATAGACCAATTTTAACCTAGCTGATTTAATTTATAAACTGCTCAAGGTGTCCTGAAAATGTGGATTCTACGGTTTAGTCCCAGCTTGTAAAGGGTAAAACGAAAAAAGGTTTGTTTGTTGGTGTTTTACTAATGGCTAAGGTAACTTCGAAACCCGAGCTCAATCAATGTATTGAATCGGAAGACATCGTCAGGCAATACATGCCTCTGGTGCGCCAAATAGCCCGGCGTTACGGTCGCCTGGCGCCTGATCAGGTTGATGATCTGACTCAGATTGGTTGCCTTGGCCTGCTCAAAGCTATTAAGTATTATGACGCTAATAGGCAACACAAGGCAAGCTTCAAAAGTTTTGCTTCCGTCTATATCAAGGGTGAAATTCGACACTATCTTCGCGATCACGGATCTCTTGTTCAGGTACCTCGGAAATATTCCGAAATAAACAGCAAGATTTCTCAATTGGAAGAAGTGCTTTTGCGCGAACTGGATCATCATCCGACGACAGAAGAACTGGCTGCGCGAAGCGGATATTCTCTTCAAGACGTGCGTGAAGCCCAGCAATCATGGGATCGTTGCAGACATTACGAGTCTCTTGAAGGCTCCGACGATCATGAGGGACGTGAGGAGAACCGCGCTCTGGCTGAGCTAGTTGCCGATCGAAAATATATCGATGAGCTTAGTTATTCAGAAGACCGGGAATTAATTAGTCAAGCTCTGGTATCCCTCGGCGAGCGCACCAAGAAGATTGTTGAGTTTGTCTATTTTTATGACTTAACTCAAAAAGAAACGGCAAAGCTGCTTGGTTTGTCCGAGATGGGCGTATCCAGAACCATGAAAACAGCGCTTCAGAAGCTCAAGGAGATCCTGCTAACCGAGATCTTCTGATCCGCGAAATCATTGCGGACGGGGGATTTATTGGAATTATGCAGACTGCGATATCGATTGAAGATGTTCTTGAGTTGGCCATTGAATACAAGGCCTCAGATATTCACTTGAAGGCGAATATGCCGCCTGTTTTCAGAATCGATGGCTTAATCCGATCTGTTCCGGATTTGCCGGTTCTCGATCCTGAGTCCTTGCGCCACATGATTTTCGGTTTTCTAACTCCGAGGCAGCAACAGTCTTTTGAAGAAAACTTCGAACTTGACTGCGCATTGCTTTTTGGCGATCAAGCCCGGGTCCGGGTTAACGTCTACCTCGATATTGATGCTGTTGGATGCGCCATGCGTATCGTTCCGATTGAAGTTCCATCTATTGAAGAGCTTGGTCTGCCACCGGTTATCGAGAAGCTGACTCGAGAGCGGCAGGGCCTGATACTAGTTACCGGGGTGACCGGTGCCGGTAAATCTACAACGCTTGCTGCAATGATCAACGCCATCAATGAGCGCGATGGCAATCACATTTATACAATGGAAGACCCGATCGAATTTGTGCACCGTCCCAAGTGTTCGATCATCACCCAGCGCGAAATTGGGTTCACGACCAAGAGCTTTTCTAACGCATTGAAAGCTGCTTTGCGCGCCGATCCGAACGTCTTGCTCGTTGGTGAAATGCGTGACCCCACAACTATTCAGATGGCGCTGAGAGCCGCAGAAACAGGTCACTTGGTTCTGTCCACTCTGCACACAGGTTCTGCTCCAAAAACGATTCAACGTATTCTCGGCGCCTTCGATCCCGGCGTG
Source organism: Candidatus Obscuribacterales bacterium (assembly GCA_021732085.1). Taxonomy (GTDB): domain Bacteria; phylum Cyanobacteriota; class Vampirovibrionia; order Obscuribacterales; family Obscuribacteraceae; genus JAIEPM01. The sequence continues at coordinate 99,029 of JAKFVQ010000005.1, forward strand.
CAGGAAGCCATCCGTTTGCAACTGGCGAACGCATTAAAAGCCGTTGTCGCTCAGCAGCTAGTTCCAATGATGGGCGGTGGTCGTATTTGTATTCAGGAAATCATGATTTGCACAACATCAATTCAAGACGCAATCTTGAAGGGCGAGATTGATAACCTTTACGAATACATCAAGGCAAGTTCTTATGATGGCATGCAAACGATGGACGGAGCCCTCTACAACGCCTATCGAGAAGGGCTTGTGGACGCAGACACTTGCCGCCAGTTTGCGCTAAATCATGGCGAAATGGACCGCATCCTGCGCGGTGCGATGACCCGCTAAATCGTTCAATATGGTCGACTTTGCTGTGTGCCTGCACTAACGAGCGGGCGATGTTTCTTCGCCTGGTGTCGTAGATGGTGCCACTGAGTCGCCTGCTGCCGAAGTGCTCGGTGTGACTCCTGCTGGCGCTGATTGCGTCTGGGAACTGTGGTCTCCGCCATTATTCATGCTGAAAAAGAAGAACACCATTCCTATGCTGAGTAGAACTGCTGCGATTAGGAATAGTCCATTTACGAAATCGTTTTGATGCTTTATCTCTCTGCCGGCTGTAGCCATAATCTTGTCTCCTTATCATCCTTATTTACATACGTAAGTTCGGCGGCAGAAGATTTGAATTGTTCCTAGGTGAGCTCATCACGGCTTTAAAGCTAGAAATTATTGCTTCTCTAACTCGGCGGCTTTCTGTTTTAGTTTTGCGACCAGGTCGGGTCTCTTTAAGAGTGTTTCGTAGAGCTCAATTTCTTGAAGCAGCATGAGCTTGTATTCAGCAAGCACAAGCTGATTCGACTTGTTTTTCTCTGCCAGTTCCGTACCTTCCTTATAATAAGTTTCGGAGAGCTGGGCATTTTTTAGTTTCTTTGTGTCGTGAGCCATTGATCTCAATGAGCGTACAGAAAATTCGATCGGTATATGTTTGTTCGCCGGAAGAGCTAGCGCGCTTAGGACGGCTTTGTGCCGGGGAAGCGCATCTGAATACCTGAGCTTGTGGTCCAGGAGATCCGCGATGGAATATTTGAGAATTAAACTGTTGATTTCGGTTGGCACGTAATACCTCTGATCGATCAGCATAGCTTGCTCAAGTATTTCGTTCGACTCTTTTTCATTCTTGCTCGCTAGAACATTATATTTAGCAAGAATGCATAATGCCTTCCCGCGCGCCCATTGTGCCTGTGCATTGTCGATGTCCGGCAGCTCGCTCAAGTATATTTTCATTAGGTTTGTGCCCTTGTCAAACTGCCCTTGAAGTAAGTAACAATCAGATAGAGTTTGTACCGCAGTTTCTCGCGGTCCGGATAATTGCGGCACATTGGAGGAGAGCTTGATGAAGCTCTCCAGCATGGACGAGGCTTCGCGATATGACCCTTTGATGGCAATCGTCTGCGCTATTCCTACAAACTGGATCGCAATATCTTTATTGCTGAGGAAATTGTGTGTGTGATTGAGTTCCAAAATTTGGTTGGCGATATTGGCGGCGCTTTTAATATCGCCAGAGGCAGCGTAAATTCTTGCCAAGTCAATGAGATCATTTGCAAGCTGTTCGGCGGTGAATGCAGATTCGCCAGGTGAATCGAGCCTTGACAAGAGATGCCTCGCTTCCTCTATTCCAGCGTTTGTATATTTTTGAGCTTTTGATCTGTCTCGATGCATTGCGAAAATATTTGCCAGCAAGAAGTTGGTTCTGATTGCTGTGTCTGAATCAAGTACGTCATGTTGTTCGAGAATTGCTTGCGAGATTTCTTTTGCTTCTCCATATTGCCCAGCTCTGAAAAGCTCATAGGCAAGTGCGCATTTCAAGTAAAGGCTATGCTGCTTGGTGAACGCAAAGCCAATAGCCATTCTTCTATACTTGATTGCTGCTTCTAGTTCGTTTGTTGATTCCAAGGCGTCCGATAGCCGGTCAATGGCGTCAACAAAATGTCTCTTATCTGATGGCTTTTCTTTCTCCATGAGAAGAAATGCCTTCTTTGCGCTTGCCAGTGCGTCTTGCTTGAGCCCCTGCCTTTGCTGAACACGCGATAGCTGCACGCATACCAGCGCTGTTCGTTCAGAGTTGTTGGGAAGTTTTTCGCAGATGCTCAAGGCGTTCTTAAATGCTTTTGCTGCTTCATCGAGCTTGTCATCATGCTTTGCCAATTTTTCACCCTGAGCAATATATCGGGTCGCAGTCAACGCTGTCGAAGAATGCTGGATTCTGGCCGTTTCCAGATTGTTTTCTGAATGTCGCTTCGTCAGAATGGCGAAAGCGAATACACAGGCCGTCAGAACAGCACAACTAATTGCGATTATTAGAAATTTTGGACGCGCTGTTGCTTTGCTTACTGTTATATTCAGTGGCAGACCTTGTTGAACCAGCGTTAAATCGGCTGCCATGTCGGTCATAGCCTGGTAGCGGTTCGCAGGATCTTTCTGGAGTCCTTTCCAAACGATCTTGTTTAGCTCTGGATCGTTAGCCAATTCGGGAATCGATTCATTGATGTGCATATGAATTGACGCGATCGGATTTTCCGCTACAAATGGGGGGTGTCCCGTCAGCATTTCGAAAAGAATGCAGGCAAGGCTATAGATATCGGATCGCTCGTCGGATTTTTTTCCATTGCATTGTTCAGGGCTCATGTAGCTTGAGCTGCCTATTAAGAGCCCGGTTGCGGTCAAGGTTTCAAGCTCGCTTCCATGCTTGCTTTGTGGAAGAAATTTCGCTAATCCAAAATCACAGACCTTTACCTTTTCGTCTGTGCCGAATCTGGTAAGGAAAATATTCTCAGGCTTTAGGTCGCGGTGAATTACTCCCTGCGTATGCGCATAACTGAGTGCCGAACAGATTTGTTGAGTGATAGCAATTGCTTTTTCCTGATTGAGTTTTTCCTGTTGCGACAACTCCGTTCGCAATGAGTGCCCTTGCAAATACTCCATCGCGATGTAGGGGATTCGAGATTGCCATACGCCGAATTGATAGATAGTCGGAATGTTGGCGTGCTGGAAAGCCGCCATGGCTAGTCCTTCTCGGCGGAACCGTTCAATGTTTTCCTGATCTTCAGTTGCCGCGATATGCAAAAGTTTTAGCGCGACAGGCCGCTCCATTCCAATTTGCTTCGCTTTATAAACACTGCCGTAGCCACCGCTTCCGAGAAGCTCTAAGACTTCGTATTTGGCATCGACTATAGTGCCGCTTGTTAGGAGCAGGCTCTGGCTCATTATCTTGACCGGTGATCACGCTTCCATCTACGTGCTGATTGCAATGTTCCCAGCGGCATATTGCTTTGCGTAGTTTCGAGGGAGAGTGTGAGCACTATTGACCCAGGTTTATAGAGGTCCGATATATTGGCAACATTAATTCTGCCTGGCAACCTGGATGTCAAGGGTTGAAACGCCTTTAAGGTCTGCTATGATTCACGCCGAACTGCGGATGAGATCCGCTACATATATCCGGAAATTGGGTCCAATCCTATACTTCCGGAAAACTGGAAAAGGTTCTATGGAGTTGGCTTTATCATGCTTAAAGCATTTATGGAGGTCGCCGTTCCGCTCGAGAAATTGGATAGCCAGTTCAAGGCTATCTTGCGAGCAAAACTCAGCGAGTTCATGGTGGTAGATGAACTCAATGACGACGACAACGACCTTCCATGCGACGATACTTACCAGCTTTCAGTAGGCACATTACCATCCGGTAGAAAGGTCTACTGCGCTCGTAAGGCAAACCCCGCTCGCAACCGAAAGCACCACATTCGCAGCTTACTCATTCGCTAAGTCTTCAATTTACTAAAACTAGAGCTTTGCAGCTTCTTACCTTGTCCTTCGGGGCGCTCTTTTGTCAGCATGGTGAGGCTGATCGTTCGAATCTTCTCGTTCTTGACGGGTTGATTGCGCAAGTGCTCCTTGGCGTTCTGCGCGTTCCGCCTCTGATGAACGGAGGTTCGTCAGGGTCGAGGTTTGAGTCCACGTCCAATGACGCGTTGGCTGCGCCGTGAAGCTTGGTGGCTTCGCTTCTGGATATTACGCACTGACTGCCGATGTTCAGTATCTTCGAGCCTGCTCTGTAATATAATGAATATGCTTTCGTTCTAAAGAGGACGAAGGTCGCGTTTTCGGGACGTGGCGCAGGGGTAGCGCGCACCTTTGGGGTGGGTGAGGCCGGAGGTTCGAATCCTCTCGTCCCGATATCTTATAGATAGATGGTGTTTTTGCAGAAGAAGGTTGCCACTTAGCCTTCTGATTAAGCGGATAGGCTAAGTAGCAGCATCATCCACACTTATCCGTTTTGGTAGTTGGGCAGCAGAAAGTCTGCGTGCAGATTTTCGTTAGTCCTTCCCCACCCAGATGTGAATCAAGCTGTTTGGTATTTATAAGGCTGCGTTTCTTCGGCAGAGGTTTGCGTTGTGCTTTCTTTGTTTGATTCAGGTTATCGATGTTATTCATATTGCTTCCTCTCTTTGTTGAATTTTGATTTTGAATGCTCTGAGAGTAAGCATGTATTGTGAGGAAGTCGTAGAGAGAAAATTTTGCAGGTATTTGTCCACACCCCAGGCACAACTTATGGCGGGGGCGTGAGAATGGTTATCTGAGGCGGATTGGATTTGTCGATTACAACATTGAAGTATTGGCTATCCACCTGAGTGGAATTCGCCGTTGTTGTCCAAACGTATTTTCCCGCTTTGTATCCAGTAAATTTCGGAGAAAAGTCTCTTGGAAAATACACTGGATCTGAATCCGTCGACCCACTTGGATTGCTGCTGCGTACTGCTGAATAGACAGATTTATCGGGGGCTGTAAATTTGAACGTGGCGGTGAACTTAGGTCCCGTTTGAAACTTGTCTCGGCAGGTCATTTGCCCCATCGAGATATAAGGCTGGGAGACAGTCCAGCCGCTGAGCTTCGATGCAGGCAGCGGGAAAAATTTCAAGCTCTTCCTCTGGTCTTCTTTGCCGTAAGAGAATTTGTCTTCTTCCTCAAACTTACCGGCAGTAACTGGTTGTCCGTCGAGAAAGATTTCGTAGCTGAACGCTTTTGTTTTGTACATTCTGTCGGCGTTGAAGTTAAGGAAGCATCCACGAGTTCGTATTCCCATGGTGTCTGGGAACTGGATTCGCCAATCGTCTTTTTCGCCCACCATTTCAAGTTGATGTTTGCTGCCGTCGGGTTTTGTGACAACCAGCTTCGCTATGTGTTTACCTACGTTTTTTTCGCCGGTGGCTTTGAGCTCCCATTCAATGCACGGGGAAATCCAAGATGTTTGCCAGGTAACCTTCTTGTCTTTTGCGTCCGCTCCTGAGATTAGGGCTAGTGCCATTGCCAGAGAAAGCGCTGTACATTGGAGTTTCATCAACATGTCCTTTTCGATTCAGAAGAGAAGCGTCCGAAGCCAAGACTGTCACAGACTTGCAGAATAATTATGCCTTAAAAGCGAGCCTGAAGAATCATCCTGTCTGTCAGGTTTTTATTGGATTGCAGACTTATTGTGTCGTGCCGCACGCTCTGTTGGCTAAGGAGAACCACTTATCATGTTCACGCACGTTTCCAAAGGTCGTAAAGCTCTCTCCAGAAACCAACGTCTCATGGAAACAAGATTGATGGAAGTCAACGGGGTTTCGGTCCGATTGTTGTTATACCTGCTTTCCCTGGTAATACCTCTTCTTCAAAAGCCAGAGGAAAAATTGAACCTCAATTTGGCCATTAATTGCCACTGGGATTGCGGGAGTCTTGCCCGATATGTTCACAGCCAAGCTCGTGCCCTAATGCGCTCTCGGGTGTCACTGTATATAGTGGCACCTTTTATTTTGCAAGTATCCTTCAAATTCCAAGCAAACAAGACCGGTGTTTCGAAAATACCTTCTTATGAATTTGCGACAGGCGAGGCTAAAGCGCGGATTGAAGACTTGCCTTCTGGCCGATTCAAGTCTATAGCTTGGCGATATCTAAAAGGTGGGCAGCAACGGAGTTTTCCACTAATGTCTCGCAGAAAGCGAGACACTTTGTTATGATGATCATGAAAAGAAGGATTGGTGGGGCTGTCCATTGTCTGTAGATATCAATTTGGATCAGCTTTTCCCGTTCAAACTGGATGATTTTCAAATCGAAGCAATTGAACATCTCCAGCGCGGCGAAAGCGTTGTCGTTTGTGCCCCGACGGGATCAGGTAAAACAGTAATTGCCGAATTTGCCGTTGAACTGGCATTGCGGTCAGGCAAACGCTGCTATTACACGACGCCTTTGAAAGCCCTTTCAAATCAGAAGTTTGGCGATCTAAAAAAGAAGTATGGCGAAAACAATGTCGGGTTGCTGACCGGCGACATCTCGATCAACCGGGATGCGGGAGTTGTCGTTATGACAACTGAAGTTTTCCGCAACATGTTGTACGGGACCCACATGGGTGACGTGAACCGCAATATGGCAAGCGTTTCGAGCGTAATTCTCGACGAATGTCATTATATGAATGACGCCGAGCGCGGCACTGTCTGGGAAGAGTCCATCATCTACTGTCCTGAAAATATTCAATTGGTCGCGCTGTCCGCAACCGTCGCTAATGCCGGTGAATTGACCTCGTGGATCGATCAAACACATGGTCCAACGAAGCTTGTGCTGTCCGACTTTAGACCTGTACCGTTGCGTTTCTATTATTTTGGTCACAGCCAACTTACGCCGCTTTTGCATTCCGGTGGCGGGTTGAACGGCAAGCTCAAATCCTTGTTTGGGAAGAAGCACGATCGTTTCAACAAGCATGCACGAAGGAAAATGGAGCCACTGCCGGATCCGCGTGAAGTATTGAATGCGCTCAACGCCAAAGAAATGTTGCCTGCTATCTACTTCCTATTCTCGCGCCGCGGTTGCGAGAATCAAATGAAGGCCTGTGGTGAGTTGGGATTGCTTGACAGAAACGAGCAGCAGACATTGAAGCGGGCGATTGATGAGTTGGTCGAGGCTAATGCAAATCTTAAAACGCATCCTCACATCAATCATTTGTACAAAGGCGTGGCAGTTCACCATGCCGGCATGTTGCCGAGCTGGAAAGTAACAGTGGAGAAGCTCTTCCAGCGAGGGCTGATTAAAGCTGTTTTTGCAACAGAAACACTAGCAGCCGGTATCAACATGCCCGCGCGTACAACCGTTATTAGTGCGATATCAAAAAGATCTGATGAAGGTCACCGAAACTTACGTGCGTCTGAATTCCTGCAAATGTCTGGCCGAGCTGGTCGGCGTGGAATGGATACGGTGGGTCACGTCGTTATCCTGCGCCATCCGTTTGAACACATCGATGACGTTGCAAAACTAGCGACCGCGAAAGCTGATCCGCTATCCAGCCAATTTACGCCGTCTTACGGCATGGTGTTGAACCTGCTGCAACGACATAATATCCAGGAAGCTAAGGAATTGATCGAGCGCAGCTTCGGCCAATTTGTCATGAACCAGGAACTCGAACCACTGTTTGAAGAGAAGATGACGTTTGAGAGTGAGTTGGAACATCTTTCCAAGCCGCTCTGTCCAGGGGAGCTTGGTGATCTCGCCTGGTACAAGAGACAGATAGATCAGCATAATGCCAAGAATAAGCAAATCAAAGCCATCAAACGTGGTGGCGGTGGTAAGCATCAGATGGAAGATTTGGCTGTTGCGATTCATACACTGGAGAAGGAAGCCAGCGATATTATGGATCTTGCCAAAAAGATGCCGTGCTATCAATGTCCGGTCCAGAAGCCTTGTTCCAAGCAGGCTGATCGCGTGCGCACTCTCACGAACAAACTAAAAGAACTGAACCGAATAGCTGATCGTGAAATCGGAAAGTATTGGAGAACATTCGATTCGCTTGCGAATATTTTGCGCCTGCAAGGTTATTTGAATGCGGATACTGTAACCGATTTAGGTAAGATGGCTGCCGCGATTCGAGCGACAAATGAATTGTTCATCTCCGAAGTTGTTCTGAGCGGTGTGCTGAAGCCGCTGAAGGTTCACGAATTCGCTGCGGTGCTTACAGCACTTGTGACAGAGGAAAGTCGTCCGGAAGATGTGTCTTCTGCGAAGATCGATCCGAATGTAGAGATAGCCTTGGAACGAGTTGCCAAAATCGGCCGCAAAGTTTTCTTGATGCAGCGCGATTTCAATATTGATATTCCAGTCGAGTTTAGCCCGCTGTTCTGTGGCTTAAGCCAAATGTGGTGCACCGGTGCGACCTGGGAGCAAATCCGTTTAGCGACCTACCACGATGAAGGAATTGTTGTACGCGCTTTGCGGCGAACGATAGATCTCTGTCGCCAAATTGCCGTCGCTCCCAACAGCCCACAAGAGATCGCGGATATGGCTGTGACGTGCGAACGCCTGATGGCGCGCGATGAAGTGCGCGAAGATTATTAGAGCTGTTTCGTTGAACTTGACCTTGCGGAAAAATCTGCGAAGATCGGATTCGCGTCAGGTTGTATGTTCAGCTTCGCTCAGGAATCAAGAATGTCATACGTAATGGAAATGCGGGCGTTGATCGGGTCTCGTCCGTTTATTGTGATTGGTACTTGCCTCTTTGTTTTTCGTGAAAACAAGCTCTTGATGGAGCGAAGATCGGATAACGGACTTTGGGGATTACCTGGCGGATCGATGGAGCCTGGTGAAACTCTTGAGCAGTGCGCCAGACGTGAGTTGCTCGAAGAGACTGGTATCAAGGCAATTGATCTGGAATTCTTCCACACATTCTCTGGACCGGAGTTGCACCACTTTTATCCAAATGGTGATGAGGCTTACATTGTCACCACTGCGTTTGTGACGCGGAACTTTGAAGGTGAGCCGAGAGCGGCCGATGAGGAAAGTTTTGAGATGCGCTTTTTTGATCTCGATGATCTTCCGCAGGACTTGAATCCACCAACCAGAGCTGTGTTGAAAAAGTTGTTGGAATCGGACTTAGCTAAAGCCAAACACTAGATTGAAATCTGGAATTTGGTATTGTGAAAAATCTTGATGCACTTAGTTCTTCAATGCTGCGGTGTTCGCTTTAGGTGCCGGCGAGACGCCGGCGGTCCCACGTATCCAGATTCTCCAACTTCCAGGCGATCAGTCGGTAACGTACTTCGCAGCCGAGATCGTTCTCGTAATTTGAAAATCGATTAGCGTGTCAGGATTTTTGCACCGATCTCTTTCATAATTTCGTAAGCATCATTTTCGTAGTGAGGGTCTAACAATTTTGTTGGAAAATCGCATCCCTCCAACGAGTTACTCGATCGATATGTAACCGATAAGATTCCGGCAAAACCCCTAATCCGAAAGGCAACAAAATCGGGATTTCCATTTTGTTCCAAAGGATATCCACAGCAACATGCAAATTTCTGTTGTAATGACCCCCACCTTTAATGCATGATATTGAAATAACTGTAAGAATTGAATTGATTGAAGTTTATCGAAGACGCAGGTCTCGGGTGTTCCGAGTCCTATTTTGTGTTGCTAATGAGGGAGTCGAGCATGGTAGAAGGTACCTTAGTAGTTAATCTCGATCCGCCCTATGTGAGTTTTGTCGAGCATGACAATGCCAAAACCGGGGTGGACAGGAGGCGTCGTGCAACAGCATTCAAGCACTGCACGATACAAGAATTACGAACGATGCTCATCGATATGGGCGCAATACTACCGTATCAGCATTGGCCACCCAGAGATTGCATGATGCGCCTTCCAGGCTCATATTCACAAGCAACTTTAGATAAGTTGGGTCTGGAAACCAAAAAAATACACGCCAACTAATTCTAGATCTAGAAATTTTTCGTTGGGGGTTTATCTTCAGGGGTGGTGCCAAAAGCGCCACCCTTAAAGTTTGGGAAATACTTACTAGAGCTGTTACTTACTCACTATTCAGCGATCTTGCTTACGCACAGCTCAAGAACTTTATCTGTAACTTGATCGAGTGAGTAATTATCTGTGTCGATGAGTATCGCGTCGTCTGCTTGTTTCATTGGAGAAGTTTCGCGAGTCGAATCGAGGTGATCGCGCTCTTTGATATCCGCGATGATTGTTTGCAGATCTTGCATTTGTCCCATCTCGCGCATGTCTTTGAGCCGACGTTCTGCGCGCACTTCAGCGCTGGCGGTCAGGAAAATCTTGAGTTCAGCATCGGCTAACACTACTGTGCCGATATCGCGTCCATCCATAACGACGCCGCCTTCTTTTGCCAATTTTTGCTGTTTCTCAACAAGGATTTTGCGCACTCCAGCGATTGCTGAAACTGCGCTGACGAATTTGGTGATTATGCGTGAGCGGACAATGAAACTAACATCGGCACCATTTACGATTACTCTCACTCGCCCTTGTGAAGATTCATCCGGAGCTTTGAGTTCAATGATGGCATGGCGCACAAGCTCGATCACGCGATTATGATCATTAAGATCCGCGCGTTGTTCCAATGCAACCCACGTTGCGGCGCGGTACATCGCACCGGTATCTATGTAGAGATAATTCAATTTGTCGGCAACGCGTTTGGCTAAAGTTGATTTGCCGGCGCCTGCCGGACCGTCGATGGCGACCTTAATGCGCTTGCGAGGCGCTCCGGTCTGCTCATCGTTCATCGTGTAGCTCCCTATCAGCGTTTCCATAATTCACCTTTGGGTTGAGTGGTTGGAGTTAATGAACTTGCGCTGCTGGTGTTGCGGCTTCCTGGATTTTTTCCTGTCGGAACCAGCCATCGTTGCTGCCAGTCGGCCAAATTTGAGGAGCTATAAAACTTGCAAGTCCAACTATAAATAAGAATAACGGTAGCCATTGTAGTGCTCGCAACTCATACCACACGCGTTGCCAAGTAAATTTACCGTTTGCATGATTTGGCAGACTTCGCAGTCTTCCAAGACTTATTCGTTGCTCGGCAATTGTTTGCGAGAAGCCCGGGACCATCGCGGCTCTGACACCGCTAACTGTTTGAGCGGTTTCGATGAATGGTTCCAGCATGTTCCAAGCGGCGATTGGTGCTAATTGTGGGGCGGGACCATCAATTTTAGGGACCGGATATTCCGCACTGCGGCGCAGGCACTGCACTGCTGGTCCAGCGCGATTGAATGCTAGATCTGTGAACGCGACCTCTTCTGCCGATTTGCCAGGAATATCGAGGTTAGTAGAGTAATTTCTTGAATTGGAGACCGGTTCTGCAGTGCTTTCAGCTGGCGGTGCACTGAAGTCGATCTCGGCATTGCCTTGTTTGGGATCTTCGTTATCCTCGGCCAGAAGCTGATTAGCTCTATTGCCGAATATCCGATCGAGCAAACCTTTCTCGTCAAACAAATCCGTGCTTTGTGTTGGAAGCTCGGTGAGGCTTTCCATAAGCCGATCTACGGCGATGTATAGGGAATGGTCAAAATTGCCTGCTTCCTTTTCCGTAAGCGCCAAGAATGCGAATGTGCCCTCGCTCATGGATAGAGTCGTTCTGAGTGCTTCATATGGGTCGACATCGTGCGGGCTGCCGGTGCAAAACGCAGCAACCACATACTGGCAGTTCGAAAGCAAAATCTTTCCCTGGGTGGGGCTTCCAGCGCTCGATATGCGCAACATGGACCATGGAAGGTCTTGCTCTTGCAGTACAGAGTTGAGGACATCTTTCATGCCCCGATTCTTGCTCAATGAACCTTCAAATACTACGTCCATCGACTTTCCCACCAACCCGGCTATATTCTCTTATTAAAGGTGACGCATTGCAATAGAGATTGACCCCAGGCTTGTAAGGGGCTTGCCCCAGTGGACTTGGGCGTTTTGTAGATCGAACAAAAGCCCCAAAACCGTCGCAGAGCTGGCTTTCCGCTATTAGAGCCAGCTCTGCATAAGTTCAGGAATCTTTGATTAAAAGATGAGAATCTAGCTTCCCCTTTGAGCGCCTCGTTTTGCCATGAAGCCGCTCAGCCATTCAAAAAAGCTCGGCAGTTGTGGAATACCTTTGGCGGCTTCGGCTTGCGCCTCCTGAAGGGCCATCCCTTGGTCCAGGTTTGCAACGATTCGCAGAATCTCGCCGTCCTCTGGGAATCTTCCTAGCGCTTTCTTCGAGTAGATCAATTGACCCTTGTACTCGATCTCAAAGACTCCGCCCGATGACTGGAACAATCTGGATGATTCCTCGAGCTTGTTCTCGATATCAGCTGCCAAACTGACAGCTCTAGCCTTGTATCCTCAAGCTCCGCAGTAGGTTATCGTAAATGGCATGTTGGACATGTTCGTTCTCCTGTTGTGTTGCGGTCGTTAGACCTATTTCTTGATGCCGAAAAGACGTTTCCACCAGGGCAAGCTGGCGATTCTATCGTATTCGAGCCTCAAATTTTCCAACTCTTGTTGGGTTGTGAGCAGCTGCGCTTTTGCATTTGAATTTTCGGCAGCGTTACATTCGATCAGACGCATGGATGATTGCAATTGAGCCACCGTGCGCAAATCTTCCATGTGCAATCGACGTTCTTCTGATAGTGCTTTTTGGACAGACAAAAGTTCGCGCAATAACAGCTCAACGTCTTCACTGCGATCAATCACGATTGTCGGTGTTTCTTGTCCACGTTTGCTAACAGCGGGGCTGAAGTCGATCATTTCCAACGGATTGCTGGACGGTGATTTTGTTGGATCGAATGAAAGAATCTCTTGAATCGCTTTTTCCGTTTCCTGGCGATTGGATCTTACTTTGAACCCTGCCGGCGGGATAATCCGCCACTCTTCGCCGTGTTCTGTTTTTACTTTGCGAGCGCTCCAACCTTCAGGCAATTTGTTGCCCCAACGTCCCGACAAGCTTCGTTCTAGCGCGCGAACTGATTTGCCCAGCAGTGTAGCGGCTTGCTGCATGGTAAGCTGAGGGCGATACATATCGAACGTATCGCTGTCGGATTTCTCTTGAGTATCGCCAGTGGTATCAGTATCCTGCGATACTGCAGATGGTGTGTTGGGATCGGTTGTAGGAGGCAAATTAAGACTCTCTTCGAGTTCTTTCTTTTGCTCGTCGATCTCGGTCTCCACCTTTTTATCTGCTTCTGGGGCCATTTCTTGCTCCTTACCTGAGGCGTTTGAATTCGGTCGAGCCTCTTGCATTCAGTCTAGACAATATTTGGCGCTTGCAAATTCAGAGATTTCTCATGCAGAGGGACTTTTTCCTTGAATTCGTGTACCTGTTGCGCTCTTCGTGTTCTTACCATTGTGGGCCCAGTCTAAAGGATTACAATCGCAGTAGGGTAAAAGGCTTCGGAAGTATTAACTTCATCGAGGTCTACTTTCATGTCCGAACGCGAAATTATTTCAAAGTGCGTCACTACTTTTCCTGGAATTGAGAAAGAAGGCTCTTTCGGGATAGATGCATTGCTCGCGAGTTTAAAGCTGTCGGAGAAGCCGACGCCGTTAGAGCTTGCCACTGCTACGCTGGCGACGAAACCGCTAACTGACGAATTTAAGATTACGGGCATTGATAGTGTGACCAAGCTGGCTCAGACTGCTCGCACTTGTGCAGATAAGATCGCCGAAGATAACAGGCAGAAGAGGGATGAAGAATTTGCAAATGCAGTAGCCGAGCGCGCTGACATGGTTATGGCGCAGGGAGTTCTGAACCATGGTAGCTCCAAATTTACGCCTATATTGGACCTGACCGAAAAGCCCCGTTTCACCGGACACAAAGAAGTCAAACCTCATGCCGAATGGAGCGCCCCGGATCTGACTAAGCGAGAACAAAAGGTTCTTGATACTTTGAAAAAACTTCCGAACGTTGACGCATTTGTCTACCAGGCTGAAGAGCCGGGCGGTGGAATCTCGATGAGCTGGAATATCGTTCCGAAGTTTTATATTGGAGTTCGACCGAAGGGATAATTATCAAGATCCGCTTTCGAATATGCCGTCGAATCGCATGCTGCGATCGCTCGTATCATTCTATTTGAGTCTATGGCTATACAACAAAAGTGTTGTATAACTTTGCAGCAAAAAAGCTCGCTTTACCAGTCTTGGCGGTAATGCAATTATCACTTGATTACAACAAAGGTTGTTAAAGCATCGGCGGCGCAAATGACCAGGCCGTCACCCTGATTATTTCTTCTTTTCGTCAAATTTTAGAGATGCGGAATTGATGCAGTAGCGCAAACCGGTCGGTGCGGGACCGTCTGGAAACACGTGCCCGAGGTGGGACTCGCATTTGCTGCAAACTACTTCTGTGCGCACCATTCCATGAGTCGTGTCGGAATGTTCTGTGATGTGTTCTTTGTTTGATGGCAGGGAGAAGCTCGGCCATCCGCAACCCGAATCGAATTTCTGATCGGAGGTGAATAGTTCGGCTCCGCATCCTATGCAATAGTATGTGCCAGGTTTGTGGTTATTCCAATATTCGCCAGTGAAAGCGCGCTCGGTGCCTTTCTCCCTGGTTACATGATATTGCTCCGGCGATAGTTGCTTTTTCCATTCTTCTTTGCTCTTAACGACTTTCTCGTTTGCGGTCATCTTTGCTCCTTCCGCGGATTTCGCCTTTGGCTCTGCTTTCTTTGTCTGCGCACCGGATTCCTGAGTAATTGCGAAAAACATTGCCACGACTATGCCTAATCCCACTGCTAGTGTTCGGGAATAAGGTGCCGAGAGTTTCATAGGGCGCGCTCCTCGCGTTGTTACTCGATATATAGTAGCGCGATTTCAAATAAGGCGCCAAGATCCCCCAGTCGTGCACGCCGCAACGGCCAGCACGGAGGGTAAGAAAGCAACAAGAGCCTGCAGTATCCTGCAAGCTCTTGTTGAATTAATGGTTCAGTGACCAGAATGATCACCTGTCGCGTTCGTTCTTCTACTTGATCAAACGTTTTTCGACAGCTTCCCAATCGACATTGGCGAAGAAGGATTCGATGTATTTAGGACGATCGACCGGCTTGTAATCCAGCAGCCAGGCGTGTTCCCAAACGTCCATCACAAGGATCGGAACGAAGCCGGCAACATTGCCTTCTTCGTGCAAGGTGATCCAGTGGTTGGACAAGGTCTTTGTCATCGGGTCTTGGAAGAGCACTGCCCAACCCACACCGCGCATGGCTCCGACTTTGCTGAAGTCGTTTTTCCAAACTTCAAGAGAGCTGTAGACTTCGCCAATTTTCTTGCCGATTTCGCTGCTGTCTTTGAGGTCGCTGGCTCCGCCGGACTTCATGTTGCCGAAATAATATTCGTGCAATCTCATCCCGTTATATTCGAAACCATAACGGCGCTTCAGTTCAGCGTATTCCGGTTGGCCGGCTTTGCCTTGCTCTGTGAGCTCGATGATTTTTTCATTGAGGATGTTGGTGTTCTTCACGTAGCCGGCATAAAGGGCCAAGTGAATTTCCAGAGTTTTGTCAGAGATTCCGGTGAGATTCTTCAGGTGTGTGAAATCTTGTTCTTTGTATGGTGTGTATGAAATTTTGGTCTGCAACGTCATGTCAATCTCCTGAAAGATGGAGTGCAGGGCTATCTATGAGCCTGTATAGATACCATATATCGATTGCAAAGCAGCAAAAATCTCATCAATTCTCAACCTCATGACAGGCTGATTCTTATCCAGGTGACGTCGTCGTTTGGCATCATCGGGTGCCCGTCAGCGTCTTTGTCGTTTCGTGCTTCATCGACAAAGGCAGCAAAGGCATCCTTATCGTCAACACCTTCCAAAATGGAAATTGCGTCGTTATGAAGCGAAAGTCGATGCAAAAACCATTTTGAAATGGCATCGGTCATCAAATAAATCAGGTCGCCCTTTTGGCATTGACCGTTCTCGTTTCTCTGACCGTCGAGAATGCCTTCATTTGAACTCTGTCTTGTCGATAGAAGCGCTGGATTGTAATTGAAATCTTCCCATTTGCTTAGCGGTGATGCCGCGATCAGTTGCTGTTCTCGAATTTGAAAGAAGCAGCTGTCACCAAGTGCGGTGACAGACCAGCTGCATTGTTTTTTCTCTTCGCTCAATGTCAATCCGGCAATAGTGGCGAATGCTCCTGAAGCCAGCTTTTCTTCGGCATACCAGGGCAGCTGCTGCCCGGATACCTCCGCGAGCCATTTTTGCTGAAGCCCGGATAGCTGTTCAATATCGGAGATTTGCAATTCACCATCTATATAAGACTTGCACAAGAGCTTCGCCCAGAGTCCGGAAAATGATGTTTCGGTGGCACCATCGGCGACTGCGCATTTGAAATTTTTCGATTCGATTTCGTTCTTGCGTTCCTCGGCAATGCCGTCGCTATTGCCCGGTGCAAAAGCATCTTCGTACTCCTCTGTACTTGAGCCCCGTTTGGGAAGCCAAAAAACTCGATAGCTGATTTTCATCAGAGCGCGCTCCGCTACCTGAGATTACTGGGGCGCGTACCAATTGTAAGAAAGCGAATCACCGAAACAAGATCCGCGTTAAAAACGAAACCGCGCGGGTTGTCCGAAATAATAATTCCCTCTTCCTGCACCATTGACCACATGTAGTCAGGCAGATTGCTCGACATGCGGAAAAGCAGCTTTGCGTAATTGTCGGGCAGCAGGCTCTCCGAATCAGGAAACTCAATCGGCATGTGATTGGATGAGGAGATGTGCAGATTGAACATCAAAACATTCCCGTCTTCGCTAGACATTCGGCGAATCTGCTCGGCTGCGTCCTCTGGATTTCCATCAGTTGCTTCGCCATCAGTAATGTTGATTACGATTGGTGGAAAGCAAGCGACGTGCTGGTGAAGCCAATCACTAATGATTCGTTTTGCCTGGCGAAGGGCTTCACACATTGGCGTGCCGCCTTTGTAGATTGGATCGATCCATACAGGAAACTTGATCTTTTGTTCGATTATGCCGCCGGCACCGTCGTCGACTTTCTTGCTCCGCTGTTCTACTCTGGCCGGATTATTTGCGATTTCAGAAATAGGTGAAAGTTCGCGCCCGGCAAGCGATCCTGTAAACACCGGACCAACTCCGCGGTCTCCATAACCGAGGACCCCGACGTGATAGTAGTCGCGGATTCCCTCTGATTTGGCGCATTTGATTACCAGGTTTTGCAGAAGGCGATTAACCGCATCGGCAACTCCGTCTGCTTTGCGCTTACCGGCACCCTGACCAAATGGATCTTCCATAGATCCCGACTGGTCTATGAGGATCACGATACAGGATGGATTTGCTCTGCTGATTTCTGCGCTGTATGCCATGGTTTTGTTTCTTTGGGTGAACATTGATTGTATAGAAAGGCAATTATTGCGCATGCAACAGTCTAAGTGGTCAAGGTAAGAAACAAAATTGCCGTTAAAATAGCCGCACTGAGATGGGGGCTGGCATGCAATTCGTTTTCAAGTTCATTCGTATCCGACAGGTTTTGTTTTGGGCCGTTATTCTTTTCCTAGCCAGCCCCCTTGCCTACGCGCAGAAGGTCGGTGACAGAGTTGAGTGTTCGCCATACGGGTTGGCTACGCAATGGTTTCCAGGGACTATTGTGAAGCAGGAAGGTGCAGACTTTCTTGTTCGTTTAGATCCGCGTGCCGGCTATTCAAGCCCAGAGGAATATATAGTATCTAAGAAATTTATTCGGACAGGCGGCGCAGGCTTGCAGCCGGCTGCAGCTGCTGAGCCAGTCAAGCCTGCAGTGTCCGAGCCAAATAAGCTTGCACCGCAGGTAGTGCCACCGGCTGGAAACCGAACAGTCCAACCAGCCGCCGACCTTCCGATCCAACAGCAGCTTAAGGCTCCGCAGGCTCATGGGCAATATAAAATTGGTGATAGAGTCAAAGTGTCTCGCAATTTTCTGAAGGATGAAAAATATTGGGAGGCGGCGGTTATTACAAAAATAGTGCCTGGAAGTGGTTTTGAGGTTCATACGGATGGGAAGGGCGCAACTTCTCAGGGTGACTGGTTTATAGTCCGGCCTGAATGGATTAAGCACGATACGGGGCTTGCGCCAAAGATTGCCGAGCCGGGTCCGTTTCCGATCAACAATCGACCAATACCGAGTGCCCAAAAAACTTACCCAGCGTCTGATTGCCAGGCAAATGAAGGCAAATATAAGGAGATGATAGAAGACTGGAAGCGGTTCAATTTCGGCGTGGACTACGATCAGGTAGACGTGCTGTGGGATAGTTTCCAGATTGGCGGCACAACTACGGTTTTTGATCCATATAATCACGCGCAATTCTCAAATGCGCGTGATGTGGCGGCTAGTTACAAGGTTCGAGCTGTTAGGCGTTACACGCAAGGAGGCCGAAGCTTCGTCAAAACTGTGGTCTACCAATACAAGCAGCATGTCTATTTCTACGTGGACAAGCGCGGTAATTGTGTCTATCAGACTAAGGATGGTTCAATTGGAGAGATGATCTACGACCAAACCAAGGAAGTAGCTCTTAGCGAGTTCGAAAGCATCAAAAAGTTCGTTTATGCGCGTCCGCAATGGCTCCGCTGTGCTTGCCAGACAAGAGCACTCGGGAGTTGAATTAGAAGTTTTTCAAGTCTGCTTTGTTCTGAGTGCCGATTTTTTGTATACTTGCTCTGAGGCAGAGTGGAAGCCTATTTGCGGAAGGATGGGAATTTTCGGAAGGAATAGATAGAAGCTCAAATTTTGCTCATCTGTGCGCCACTATCTTCTGTGATGGGTAGGTAGAAAATGGGGTGGGACGGAGCAAAGGCAGAATGGCTAAGCTTGCTGATTCGTCTGGGGTCGTTCGCGAGAAAAAGAACAATTTGCTGAGAACCTTTTGGCCTAGTCCACAAGACTACAACGAGGCCGTGCAGAATCCAAAACAGAATCTTCGTGATTCTGAATTGTCCTCCAGCACTGCTGAGTTAGATAAGTTCGGCATTCCCCGCCCGCACACAGGCATGTTCGCCAGTGTCTATAAGATGCAGTCAGGTAGTTCTGCCTGGGCATTGAGATTTTTTCTGCACAATGTGCCGGATCAGGTCGAGCGCTACTCCGCAATTGGGGCTTACTTGGGGAAGCTTAACTGCTCGGCGTTTGTGCATTTTGATTTTCAGGAGAACGGACTGGATCTATTAGGAAGTACTTTCCCGATCTTGAAAATGCATTGGTGCAATGGCGAGGACTTGATTTCATGGCTGCAACGAAATCTGACTCAAACAACACGCCTGGAAGTTTTTCTTGACTCTTGGATCAAGCTGATGAGTGGCTTGTCGGCCAGCGGTGTTGCGCATGGAGATCTGCAGCACGGCAATATTTTGATTGATGCAACTGGTATCCGTTTGATTGACTATGATGCCATGTTCGTACCTGCATTGGCATCAAAGCAAAGCAATGAGCTTGGTCATCGTAATTACCAGCATCCACAACGCTCGGAAGTTCATTTCGCGCCGTATTTGGATAATTTTTCTGCTTGGCTGATTTATCTTTCTGTGAAGATGATCAAGTGTGATCCTGGGCTCTGGTGGGAACTGCGCGGCGGCGATGATTGTTTATTGTTTCGAGCAACAGACCTGGAAGAACCGCTCGATTCTGATGCGTTTTATATTCTGGAAGCGCACCCTTCGGAAGAAGTTAGAGAGTCTGCGCGTCTCTTGCGCTATCTGCGGTCTCTGCGCATAGAAAGCGTGCCTCCGCTTGGAGAAGAGGTTTATATTCCAACTACTTTCGAAAGTCTCGTTGTCGAATCGGATGACGAAGACGCGGATCTTGGTACCGTATCTGATGGCACGCCTGTCGACCTTTCGTCGGGATCGTCTCTTCCAGCGCGTGGCGTTAAGCGTAAGCGCAGCCGGAAAAAGGGCGGCGCCCCCGGAGGGCGATATTTCGGTGCCAGCAGTACAAAAATGGAACGCTTTGCTGCCGATCCTCCAACTGATGAGCCACCGCCTCCGCAAGATGCGGAGACGCCTCAAACACAGAGCCCACTGCCTGAACGAAAAATTCGCAAAGGCGGAGATTTATTGGAACGACTACGACCTTCGCAAGTTCTTCTTTATGGTGCGCCGGAGGAAAATCTTATGCCTGCTGTCAACCAGAGCTCAACATCTATTTCATCTTCATCGGCGCCCCAAAATGCAGGCAGCCCACTTGACCTGTCCGGAGCTGCCCATTCGTCCTCTGCACTTGGTGCCCCTGACAGAAAACCTCTCGACACAGCTTGGCTGGCTGCTGCCATTACGCTCGTTCTAGTAATTGTCATTGCTCTGTACTTTTTCTGGATGGCAAAAGGGGGAAATGAGGTTTCTCCGTTAGAACGATTAACGCTTGGCAGAAAACCGTTTGCCGAAAAATCGCTGCTGATTTATCCGGTCGATTGGACTCGTGCAAAAAAGTGAAAGTGATCCTTATGCTCGTTCGTTTGTAAAATATAGCGAGCCTAATCGATCCATTTTCAAGGTAAATTCAAATGCCCATTCGTGTCGCTAAGCCGGCAGATGCTAAAGCCATTCAGGAAATCTACGCGCCATTCTGTCTGCAAACTTCTAATGTGTCCTTCGAAATCGTGCCACCATCTGTAGAAGAGATGGAAAAGCGAATAACCATAGGTCTCAAAACATACCCCTGGCTAGTTTATGAAAGCAACGGTGCGGTGGTTGCATATTGCTATGCCGACCAACACATGAGTCGCGCTGCCTACGATTGGGATGTCAACGTTTCCATCTACGTGAAGGAAGCTGCTAGGCAAAAGGGAATTGGCAAGCGTCTTTACCAATATATGTTCGATGGATTGAGAACGCTGGGTTATTACAATGCCTATGCCGGAGTGACTCTTCCAAACGAGGCATCTGTTGCATTGCACAAATCGATGGGATTCAATTTAATCGGAGTTTATAACAGTGTTGGCTACAAGGGCGGGGCCTGGCGCGATGTTGCCTGGTTCGGGCTCAAGTTGCAGCCGTACGCAATTGAGCCGGCTAAGCCGATCAAGTTTTCGCAACTGGGGGTTTAGTCTCGCTAGTTTGCATTGCTGTGCTTTTGAGCGGGTAACCTTCTTTTGCAACGGATCCAAGCTTTTTACGAGTGACGGAGTAGTTTGCCGGTCCCTTAAGTAGATGTGCGCTTTTCTTCACCATTACAACCTGCTCCGAAATTTATTGGAGGAGCCGGAGATGCTCTGTTTTCAGTCGTTTACGGTCTAGTGAGTAGTTTGGCTTCCTTAAGTAAGAGCGGAAAAAATGCTCACCATGACATCCGCTTCGGGGGTTGCCGTTTTTCTCATGGTCCGGCTTCTTCGTAATGAGCCCGGGTAGCACCCGGCAAGATCTATTTAGCAGCTCTGCAATAGCTACATCGTCTAGCTGTTAAAGCTTAGGTATCAAAGCCAATAATGGAGTCCGGCTGCGTCGGCTGCGAATTAGCCGTCTCGGGCAAAAGCTGTTTAAAAAGGGACCGCCCCCAGTGGGGGCGGTCGATTCTTTTTTGACCCCGTGGGGTCCCGCCTAATGGCGTATGAGTGCATTGGTAGAAATATTTAGCTTTTAAGATTAGGTTGTCTCTATAAGAGATCTCCGAAAAGCTGTTTCCTGCACAAGATATTTATGCCCGAAAAATGACGACGGGTAAACATCAAAACTGTAGTCTAGACAACAAAAAAGGACAGAATGTTATCTAGATAACAATTTTTATCGGACGAAAGGTTAAACCGAGTGATTGAGCTCTGATAATTGCGCTTTAAGGCTTAAAACACGTATATACATTGTTGCTTGGCAGTGTTATATCCATGCTTGGATACACCTACCCCCGTGAGCCTTTAGCCGATGAACAGGCTAGTTCGATCCATACAAAAGCGTTTTCTCTTTCCGACCGTAGTACTGCTCGGCCTGGTTTTCTGGCTAGGCATGTGCCATTCGCATTATCAGAGTTACTGGAACGGCACGATTTATCGAGTCCAGACGGTCGATTTCAACATTTTGCATCACACGCTGCCGACAACACTCTCCCATTTGATCCTTGCTGGACAAGATGAGGAAGTGCAGCGCGTTCTGAATTCGACTTTCGGAATTTTTGGAATTGTGATTACGGATCCCGACGGGCGCGAAATTCTATTCAAGACATCCGACAAGTACAAGAAAGAAACCTGGCAGCCGAAGCTCAATGCTGAGTATTTGCAGCAGCAAAGTGAGCCTTTCGATTGGCTGACCAATCCGCCTCCGGTTTCTGTGCAGTACGCCCACAGAAATCCTCGTGATGAAAAAGCTCAATTGGTCAACAATCCGAAAGGACAAGCGATTGGTCGGGTTTATTACATTCGCGGCGTTGCGCCTGCATTTCTTGAAGATCTTTTGGGCGCCGTCTTCAGCAATTGGGTTGAAATGAGCGGCTCCAAGCGAGGCTATATCCTGCTTACGCTAATAGTTGTTGGCTTCTCAAGCTCCTTAATCGCGCTTGTGCTCTGGCGCCAGCGTGTCCTTGAACTTCGCGAAAAGGATCTCAGCAATCGCGAAGGTGAATTGACTCTGCGCCGCCGTGCCCTTGATCATCTAAATGCTGACATCGCCTCGCAGCGAAAGCGCAAAGAATGGCTTGAACAGGAAGCGGAACTTGCCTATCAACGTGCTCTCCGTATTAAAGAGACATTGTTGCGAATTAAGGAGGATTTTTTCCTCATGGACCCAGAGGCCGCCGCTCGTGCACAGCAGAACGAGTCAGTTTCCGTGCGACCGCCAATGCACAAGGCATCGGCGCTAATTGGCGAGGTGGAGAGTCTCTTGCCTGAGCTCACGCACAATGCACGCATCCTTCGTTCACAAGCGGAAGTGTGGCAATCCTATTGTTCGCAGCTGGAATCCCGACAAGCCGAGCTGCAGCGCCTTCTTAGTCAGCGCCAAAGCATCGGGGCCACTTCACGAGCAGCCGGTATAGCTGAATCTTACGCTCCTCCTGAAAACCAGGCGCCAATCATGCAAGAAATGCAAGAAAGTCCAGCGAAGTTTTCCTGATTCGCGATAGCATGCTAAGCTTTATATCTCAGGGAATTTTTCGCGCTCAAACATTATTGAGGCGGAAAACTCGCGTTTAGCGTCAATCGCTCAGGGCGTTACGGACGGAATGAAGCCCGCATCCAGCAAACGAACAACGATTCCTCTTCAGGCTCTAATGGACGCCGCAAGCCCGCCTGTCTATCGGCGTGGAGTTCAATATTGGCGGCGCAAAAAGGTTCTTAAATACGACGAGAACGAAGATGGCAGTGAAGCGGAAGCTCTTGTCATTGGCTCTGAGCCACAACCATACAAAGTAACGCTGACTGCTGACGGCAAAGATGCATTCAAAGCTGTTTGTTCTTGTCCGTATTTTGAGGAGATCTGCAAGCATTCGGTGTCCGTTGTTTTGACACATATTGCTCGCAGTTTCCCGGGAATCCGATTTGATACCGGCGATATGATGAAGGAGCCGGCGCCAGAGCACGGACCGCGCGCTAAAGAAATTTTGGAAGAGCCGAAAGCCGCAATTGCAGCCTTGCAAGCGGGGCAGGTCGAAAAGGATTTCACCCTAGGAGTTCTCGTTCTCGAGAAACCACTTGCATTTATCGTGGGCACCTTGCCTGATGAGCCGCAAGGCAAAGTCAATATTTTGAAAGTGCCTGAGCCGATGCTGAATGTTTTGGCAGAAGGCAGTCGGATGCACACGCTGGTAACATACCTGCTTGCATTGCCGCAAGCTACTAAAGGTCCGGCGGGCGGACACCGCATTCCGCGCGGCGATGAAGGCGTGGTGCTCGGACATTTAGCGCTCTGTACGAAACTTGTAAATGCGGGCGACAACACCCCGATTGAATTTTCTGCGCAGCCAGCTAAGCCTCGTATCTTGATCTCAGAAACCGAAAACGGTGAGCTTTCAATTACGCTTACTGCCCTTGACCAAAACGGAGAAGCGCTTGTCGAGCCGGTGTTCTTCCTTGGCAATCCGTGCTGGGTTTTAGCGCAACAAATTTTCTATCCGATCGATTTGAGCCCGATTCATCGACTCTTCCAATTCTTCGATTCGCACGGTCACATGACTGTGAAGCTGGAAACAGTTCCGAAGTTCTTAGCAGTCGATTTGCCGATTTTGAAGAAGCGCATGGATGTTGTTCTCGATGAATCCGCTGCGCCCTTCCCGACAGCAGTTACAGAACCGCCGAAAGCTTCAATCAGAGTTTCGGAGCGCCCCGCCGGAAGCAAGAACAATCCCAATATAGTTGGGGTGTCTCCAGAGCTTGAAGTTGTACTAGGTTTTCGTTACGGCGATCTGGTTCTCCCTTCTCGCGATGAGACAAGTGCCGTTGAATCAGAACCGTATACACGCACCATTGCTGATACCGGACAAAGCGTTTGGGTGAAACGCACGTGGGAACAGGAAGGGCAACTCAGGCGCTTTCTGACCAACTTGCAGCCTACACGCACTCTTGCCGATCGTTTTTTCTTCCAGGATGAGCCCGCGTTGGATGCCATCTTCTACGCATGTTCGGAAGAAAGCTCCGAGTGGGAAATTACTGGGGACGACAAGCTTAAGTATTACCGTGTGGACAAAGAGCCGGTTCGCTTGAAGGCGATCCTGTCACTGAAGAAGAACACTTACAATTTTGAATTCGAGTTGCAGGCTGTTACTGGCGGTGGCGAAGTATTGCCATTCCCTCAGGTTATTGAAGTCGTATTCAAAAACAAGAATTACCTGAAGCTTCACGATGGGACATTTGTTCGCATCCCTGTTGCTACTTTGCTTGCGGTTCTGAAAGGTGTCGGCGCAAGTAAGGAACCTGTTCGCCCACTGTACCAAGCGCTGCCGATTGCGCATCTGCTAGAGACGCAGGGCATTGAAATTGAGGCAAGTGAAAGCTTCAAGGAATTCATTCAAAAGCTTCGCAACTTCAAAGAATTGGAGCCGATGCCAATTCCGGATTCATTCTCCGGCACTTTGCGGGAGTATCAGCGTGAGGGCTACAACTGGCTTTCATTCCTGCGTGAGTATGGCTTGGCTGGAATTCTCGCTGATGACATGGGTCTTGGAAAAACTATTCAAGCACTCGTATTGTTGCTTTCGCATTATAAGAACGGTAAGGGCGCAAGCAGTAAAAAGCGCCCGCCCTCACTAGTTGTTGCACCAACATCGGTTGTGTACAACTGGCTGGCTGAGGCAGAGAAGTTCAGCCCGAAGTTGAGCACCGCCCTGTTTCTGGGACGTGAGCGCGGTGAGCTGCTTGAGCGGATGAAGAAGGGCGCTGCTAATTTGCCCAATGTGATCTTCACCACATACGGTATCATTCGCCGCGACTATGAACAGCTTAAAGAAGTACAGTTCGATTATCTGATTTTGGATGAAGCGCAAAATATCAAGAATCCGGAATCGGTCGGCGCTACCGCCACCAAGAGCCTGAAAGCATTGCATCGGGTGTGCTTGTCCGGTACGCCGGTAGAAAACAGATTGAAAGAACTCTGGTCATTGTTTGATTTCTTGATGCCGGAGTTCCTTGGCTCCTATCGTGACTTCAACGATCAATTTGAGCGCCCGATCGAGGCCGGCATTGGTGAATCCGGACAGAAGCTTCGCAAGATCGTCCATCCATTTATCATGCGCCGCCTCAAGAGTCAGGTTGAAAAGGAATTGCCGCCGCGGACGGACATCATCAGCCAGTGCGAAATGGACGACGAACAGCGCGCCCTGTATCTCGATGTGCTGGATGAATGCCGACAAAAAGTATTTGGTGAAATAGCATCACGCGGTTTTGGCAGCTCGCAAATTTCTGTGCTGGCAGCGCTGCTCCGTTTGCGTCAGGTTTGCTGCGACCCGCGATTGCTGAAAGATCGCGAAGAGGGCGAAGTACCGCCTCCGTCCGCTAAGCTTGCTTCACTGCTTGCGATGATTACCGAAATCGTTGATGCCGGACACAAGATTTTGATCTTCAGCCAATTCGTCGAAATGCTGAAACTGATTAAAGTCGAATTCGACAAGACAAAAATGCCTTACGAATATATTGATGGGCAAACGCCAGCGAAGGAAAGATTGGATCGCGTCAATCATTTCAACGATAATCCTGACGTGCCTGTCTTCTTGATCAGCTTGAAAGCTGGTGGCACCGGTCTTAACTTGACCGGAGCGGATTACGTAATTCATTACGACCCGTGGTGGAATCCAGCGGTTGAGAATCAAGCTACAGACCGAGCGCACAGAATCGGACAGAAGCGACACGTATTCAACTATAAGTTGATCACACGCGGAACTGTCGAAGAAAAGATTCTCGCCTTGCAACAAAAGAAGAAAGAGCTTGCTGAATTAGTTATCGGCGGCGACGAGTCCATCGCGAAAGAATTAACGCGCGAAGACTTAGAGTTCCTCTTCTCCTTCTAATTAAACGCTCCGGACGCTCCCGCCGCATTCTGCGTCTCCGCATCCTCCGCTAAGAACCGCCTGAAGGTGTTTCGTGTGGTTGGTAAAAGGATCATGTGCTTCCAGCCGATTGAACTATACCAACTCGGACTGTACAGACTGTGTCGCGGCAATCATCTTTATTGTTTTGCCGATTGCAATGTCCCTCATTCTGTTCGTGCGACAGCAGGTGGATACGGCTGTCGAAAACGTCATACGGGAATGTCGAATCGAGCCGTACTTCCGTTACATCAACGATAGCCGGGCGGAATGCTGATGCGTACACGCACCCGCTTTCCGCGATCGGCGTGTCTTGTCGCCTTGTCAGGAGGCTGCTTGGCCTTCTCTTTGATCAGATCCATTTAAAGTAACGACCTGTCGCTGACCCAAATATGCCCAGAGCTAGCCACCTTAAGAATCTATCCTTCAATCATGGAAGTTGAGTTGTTCTCAGCCAGGGCTATAGAAGAGGTTTGGACGATGAAGGATCTAATGGAACTCTACGGAGAAGAGCGGGTCGCTGAGATTCGCAGCTTTCGGCGCGCTCAAAATCTGGAGGAGATTCAGTTGTTGCGCAAATGCTCCTCGAAACGATCGATTCGGCCGATTTGGGATGTGCTCGGAGTCGCGATCGCAGAAGGCGTATCCGACCTTCTCTTGATACTGATGCCTCCTGCGGCTAAGAAAAGTATGTGTAAGTATTATGGACACGTGCTCGATCATACAGCTTGGTCCAAGCCAGGTCTTCCAAGATGCACCGAGTGTCGTGCCGTGATAAAAGGCGCCGAGAGTTTGCGCAAGGCAGTAGCCTGTTGACCAGCTTGCAAAATGCGAACATCATGGAATCATCAAAGAGAATTGCTGTTATGCTTTATCTAGATGAACGCGCCGAACCTGAACATATCCGCTCATTGCAACAATTGCAAAACGTCGACAAAGCATTATGGTGGCACGTCGATGATCTCCGCTTGCAAGCGGTGCGGGTTGCTTAACGCGATTGCGATTCCGTCCATGAAGAACATGATTATGAGTGTTCGCGAATTCAATCCAGAACCATTGCGAATGGTCGTTGCCTATGCAGTTCAGGATCTTTCATTGTTCGAGCCGCGAAGACCTTTCAGCCGGGAGCCTGAACGAGTCGATGTCTTGCAGTCATTGAGACAATGTATTTTGAAGAACACGGGCGACTGGTATGCAGCGTACGATTTCTATTACACGAGTTTTGCGTACTCTAAAATTCCAGAATCGATGTTTACTCCAGATGCGAAAAAAAATCCACGCGAGCAAGTCAGCGCTTTAGCCGGAAACATCATGTTTTTGCTTGAGAGCATCAACACATTTTTCTTTGAAGTATTTTTGTTGTTCGAAGAACTTCCAATTCACTGCGCAAAGAATAAAGATGGATTGCGCAAGACTATCGAAAAACTGGTCACGTTCGTTGAGGCAAAATCGGTTCCTGAATTATGCAATAACGATGACTGGTACTTGATGGCGGGCATCGTGCTCAACTGGTACCTGGAGCGTCTTTCGATGACACAGACCTATGAGTTAGAGAAAGCAATAAACTCGCTTCGATCTCAAAATGCTTTCTATCTTCCGAAGTCTCAAAGGAAACAGATCATCGACGAAATTACTTTAGCGTTTCAAGAAGAGCTAACTTAGTGGCAAGATTTTCCGCGCGAAGGTAAGAGCACGAGCTTTTAAAAAAGTGAACAGGCTGCTCGGAGGGACGGAATTGCAGCCTGTTCAAGGTGGTCACCTTGGGTGAAATATTTACTCGTTCTTGAGCTATAGGTAATGGTAGTGCGTGAACATTAAGGCACTGCTCAGTCGATGTTAAAGAAAGTGATTCTCAACGTAAAAAACTTTCGCAAGATCTCAGCCCAAAGTCCGTAATGAACCAATTGGTAAGAGTTGCCAGGTCGGGTGCAAAGCGAATTCCACTTGATTACATCTGAATAGGTGTTGAATCGAAGTGGGCTAAAGATTATGCAGCAGCCATATAAGCCGGCAGGATGCCCGCGCTCCCATTCTCAACCACATCAGGTTGCTGGATGTCCGGGCTCCCCTTCGCAACCGGATGCCCGCGCTCCCATTAAACGGGTGTGTGTTCCATATGCTTTAGGAGGGTCTCGATGCGAGATGCTAATTCTTGGTCCTTTGGATCGAATTTATTTTGTTTGTATTCCAGGGCTCGCTGATAGAGTGGACGCGCAAGTGCATATTCGCCGGTTTCCAGATGGCAGTTCGCCAAGCCGATTAAGTTGTCCGTCAGCTCATCGTCTGGGGTTTCTGGGTGCTTTTCGCAAATCTCCAGTGCTCTACGATAAACTGGCTTTGCATCACTGAACTTATCTTGTAGTTGGAAACAGTAGGCAAGCCCAGTCAACTTCGCCGCTAGATCAAGTTGTTCACCAATGCGGCGTTCAACTATGTCCACCGCCCGTTTGTAGAGCGGCACCGCTTCTTCATATCGCTTCTGAAATGAATAACAGTTCGCCAGGTTGAAAATCGAATCCGAGACCGCGAAGTGATCATCGCCCAAAAGCTTTTCCGTTATGTTGCTCGCACGCGCGAAATACTGCTCCGCTTCGCGGAACTGCTCTTGTTCGCTATGGCAGACCGCTAACTGTGTGAGCACGGTTGCGATGTCATCGTGATCGCGTCCGTAGCAATTTTCGTAAATGCCTAATGCTTGTTGGTAAAGTGATAGCGCGCCATCGAACTTTCTTTGTGTTCGCAAGCAGGTCGCTAGCCCTGCAACCGCATCCGCGTAGTCGATCGATTCGTATGAGCCCAACTTCTTCATTAGTTTGAGCGAGCCCTTGAATGTCTCCTCCGCTTCATCGAATCTACTTTGCGACAGCAATGACGCAGCCAGCTCCGTCATGCATCGCCCGACTTCGATGCTATCCTCACCCGAAAGTTTGCTGTGCAGTGGCAGCACCTTTCGCAGGTTGGCCTCAGCGTCTTGATATTCTGACTTTCTGTTCCAAACGATTGCCTGGCATGTTAACGCATCGGCAATTTCGAAAGTTCGATCTGCGCTCGATTTCTCGAAGATCGCAAGACTCTTTTCGAGCAGAGGTTCAGCCTCACCAAATCTGCAGCTCATGATCAAGGTTCGAGCATAAATCAACATGCACTCGGCTGTCTCATCAAGACTCTTCTCACCGATTTGTTGATACAACTCCAGTGCCTTCTTCGCCGGATCCTCAACCTCCTCTGGCTTTCCCGCTTCATATAAACAGCTTGCTAGTTCCTTGTATGCAAACGCCGTGTCCTCTATTCCTGTCGAGGGCTGCTTTTCGCGCAACTCTACAGCTTGCCGAAGCAAGTTCTCCGCATCTGTAAAACGTTCTTGCGCCCGCAGGCATGCGCCCTGGCAAACGAGTGTGGAGAATAATCGCGGGTCGTGTTTTTTTCCTCGCTCAGCAAGATCTGCCAGCGCTGCGGAAAACAACTCCTCGGCTTCTTTAAATTGTCCGTTCTGAAACGCGAGGCAAGCCGCCTCAAAGTTATCGTTCCAGGAATCCCTTCCTTTGACAGCAGACCAGAGTTTTTTCAGCCAATTCATCTGCTGATCCGTCATTGCGTGCTGTGTCCCTACGCTCCGAAAGCTTGCTGCCCGCCTTCGGTTTTATCAGTAATAAAGGTTGCCCCAAACGGATTCCAGCTCATTCATTTGTTTTTGTACCAGTTCTAATTCTTTCTTGTTGTTGAGGCAATAAGCTTGCCAGTAAAGCTCCCACCATTTGCTATGAGCTTCGTCTTTTCCTTTTTTCGATTCTTCTTTTAGGACATCCTGACCGACAAGCATCGGTTTCATGTAGCAGGCGCCGTTGTCACAGTCGCCGCCATCAAAGTCCGTTGGTTTTATGAATGCACCCTTCTGTTCCCACATCCGTTTGATAACGCCGTGAGTCTTTGGATAAAGCTTTGTAATTTCGATCTCATTGATATCGTCATCGCGCCGGCAGCGATCCGGGATGAATTCCAGATAGCCGTATTCGGGCAGCAAGTTTCTGATTTCCTGAATCTTTCGATCGGAATCATATATTGCAATTCGCCCAGGGAAACTTGTGATAAGCCGATCGAAAAGTGCCTGATGCAATCGTCGCCAGAGTTGGCGTGTAAGTTTGAATTCGTTGGTGTCTGAAAATGCTAGTGCAAAAGAAAGGGTCTTTACTGACTTGTTCAACAAAAAGAGATTGGCGACTTCTTCACCGCTCTCTATTTTTTGATAGTACCGATATGCCTCATCCAGGGCTGTCCGCTCTCGCCGTTCTGTTCTGCCCATGATCAAATCTCCTGGCTTCCGGTGCGATCTTTGCAGTCTTAATATGCCCAGTTCAGGCAATATTGATCGCATTTTCGGGATTAATGCCAGAAAGTCGCCGGAAAGTGTACAGGCGATATATGTGTTCTATGGGTCAGGTACCTAGGTGCTAGAGCCTGCCAGTTCATAGCGACCGGCTGCTTTTTCCCACAAGCCTGAAGCTTTCAAGATTAGCTCTGTTGCGTCGCGAACTGCACCTTCGCCTCCATTATGCTCGGTTATGAAATGAGCCGCTTGTTTGACCTCGCTGCGCGCATTGTTAACTGCAACCGCCAGCCCAGCCCGATTCAGTAGCGGCAAATCCGGCAAATCGTCCCCAATATAAGCCACTTGATCGGGCGTCACTCCAGCGTCCTTGAGAATCTCCTCCCAGGCTGCAACTTTATCCAGATTTCCCTGATAGACATAGCGCATGTGAAGTATGCGTGCTCTTTCCACTGTCGCCGGTGATGTTCGGCCACTAATAACTCCCGTCAGGATTCCAGCGAAATGGCAAAGGTATAGCCCTAACCCGTCGTGCGAATGAAATCCCTTGAATTCGACCATCTTGTTTTCCGAGTCTGGAAAATAAAATAACTTACCGTCGGTCAAGACTCCGTCAACGTCCATGAGGAGGACTTTGATCTTCGCTGCGCGGGCAAGTAATTCGGGCGATAAAATCGACGTGCTCATATTAAAACCTTGTTTTTGATACGGGATTCGCTTTGGATCTCGCGAAATATACCAGAGAATTGCTCGTCCTGCTATTCTTTGGACTGCGTTTGTCCCATCTTGTTAGTACACGTGAAAATCTTTCAAGTCCTTGACGTTGAGAACCTGAATGCCGCTGAGCCGGAGGCGGGCATCCGCCAGTTCGAGCTGAAAGGCAAGCCGACCCGAATAAAGTGCGATCTGGCAATAATCGGAGGCGGTACCGGCGCAGTCGCTGCAGCCATAACTGCCTGCAACAGTGGGCTTGACGTTTGCCTTGTCGAAGAGACTTCATGGCTTGGCGGACAAATGACAGCCCAGGGAGTATCTGCGCTTGACGAAAATTACCTGGTTGAAACAACTGGTTCGACAAGAACATATCAGCAACTTCGAGAGGATATACGCAATCATTATCGCAGCCTTGGTGGCAAGGATGGTGGCGCCAGATTTGAACCGCATATTGATCCCGGCAATTGCTGGGTGAGCCGGCTGGCTTTCGAGCCGAAGGTTGCAATAAAAGTAATTTCGAAGATGCTTCAACCTTTCATAGATTCCGGGCGCCTGAGGATATTTTTGCGCTCGGCAGCTGTTGAGTTGAAACTAAAGGACAGAAAAATCCGAACAGTGCGATGCGTTGATGTGGATAGCGGCAAGTTTTTCGACTTGAATTGCCTTTTCTGTATTGATGCTACCGAACTTGGTGATCTATTTCCGCTAGCTGGAATGAAATTCCGAAGCGGTGCCGAATCCCGGGCAGAAACTGGCGAGGCGCATGCTCCCGAAACTGCAAATCCGGATAACGTTCAAGACTTCACCTATCCGTTTGTAGTTGAGTTTCGCGACGGGCAGAGTCATAAAATTCCCAAGCCGCCACATTATGACCAGTTCAGAGCTGCGGGGCAATTTTCCTTTCTGGGATATCGCATGTTCGAGAACAGCAGCAAGCAAACAAGCCGTGGCGAGACTCTTGAGCTGCTGCCCTTTTGGGAGTATCGGCGATTAATAGCACGTACTAATTTTCCATCTGATGTCTTTCCCTTTGATATCGCAATGATCAATTGGGAAAGTCATGATTTGCGTGGCGAGAATATTGTCGTTCCGGATCTTTCGTTGCGAGCGAAGCGCCTTGCCTTGGGTAAAAATCTAAGTCTCGGATTTCTGTACTGGCTTCAGAATGAAGTCGAGCGTGACGACGGTGGCAGAGGCTACCCTGAATTAAAATTGCGTCCTGATATTTTGGGTACTGCGGACGGTCTATCAAAGTATCCGTACATAAGAGAATGCAGGCGAATAATTCCGCTTAAAACAGTTGTGGAAAGTGATCTTACTGCCGCAGACAATAAGGGCGCCCGGGCAAAGAGCTGTTCTGATTCATTAGGAATAGGACTTTACCCAATCGACATCCACGGTCGTCAAGATGTGCCAGGCGTCGGGCAATCGACAAAGCCTTTCCAGATTCCAGCATCATGTCTGGTGCAAGAAGAGGTTCGCAATCTTCTGCCAGCTGCGAAAAACATCGGCGTTACGCACATAACAAACGGCGCCTACCGTCTCCATCCAATCGAATGGGCAATTGGTGAAGCGGTAGGATTTTACGCGGCAGAAGTGCTGCGCCGAAAAACCGATATAGTGCGATGCTACCGAAATAAAAACGCTTTACGGCAGATCCAGCGTAGGCTCCTCGAATTCGGCGCACCGATTATCTGGTTTGATGACCTGAGCCCGGAAGACGAAGCTTTTGTGTCCGCTCAATGGGTGTCATTGCTCGCTTTTATGCCTTTAGCTCAGGAGCATCTACACTTTCGTCCGGACGATTTTCTGGCAAGGAAAGAATTTGCGTTCGCGATCAGCAAGCTCCTGAGATTTAAGGACTCCGCCGAGCTTTGGTCAAAGTCTGATAATGGACAGGCAGAAGACGCTGCGTTGACCCAGGCAGACCTGGCAAAGCTTAGCAACAAAGCGTTGATTCCCGAAAAATTGCGCCAACAGTTGTTCGACCTCTTTGGCGAGTCCACCTTCAGCTCGGATGTACGCTGCATTACACGCCGAAACTTCGCCATCTGGTTAGCGTCGCAGCTTAAGCAATCCTAGTCGGCGCCGGGATGAAGAATTCATACAAATCGCCCGGCAGGGTATGGGCGCGTTGCGCCCTGGGTAGAACTTAATAGAGTCTCCGGTCGTGGAAATGAGCGATCAACAAATACAAGGCACCACTGACGCCGAAAAGGTGCTCGGTTCTGATCTCCTGGTCGGAACTGTTTTTGAGTCGCGTTTTGAAGTCCACTCCATTCTTGGGTCCGGCGGTTCGGCAACAGCCTACAAGGCAACCGATGTCCATCTGTTGCGACCTGTGGCGCTAAAGATCATCCACGCCTTCTTACTCTCTCAAGAAAAGGCGATCGAGCGATTCATGCGCGAAGCGAAAACTTGCACGCTGCTAGATCATAGGAACATCGCGAAAGTCTATATAAGTGGTGTCGCATCTGATGGCAGGCCTTACATGGTTATGGATTTGCTTGACGGCAAGACGCTCTCGCAAATCATAAAAGAAGGAGGTCCGTTAGATTTAGAACGGTTTTTTCTCTTGTTCAGGCAATTAATCGGTGCTTTGTCTTATGCACATTCGCAAAAAGTTATACATCGCGACCTCAAGCCAAGCAACATTGTAATTGTTGATAGCAATGGGCAAGAGGAAGCAATTCTCGTTGATTTTGGTATTGCCAAAATAATAGACCAAGAAACTGGACAAAGCTCAACTCAAACCGGTGCCCTTTTGGGAAGCACCGCTTACATGAGCCCAGAGCAGTGTATAGGTGGTCACATTGACGAGCGCACAGACATTTATTCATTTGGATGCGTAATGATCGAAGCCCTAACCGGCAAAGCACCTTACGAAGGTGACAGCGCGTTCGATGTTATGTATAAGCATTTGAATGAATCACTTGGGCATTTGAGTTTCCTTAAAGAAATGCCGGAAGCCGTTGGCGCAATGATTGGCAAGTGTCTTCAGAAAAAGCCTGAGCTGCGCTACCAATCAATGGATGAACTAAAGGCGGATTTCGACAAATGCGCGCTGCTTGATACGAGCCAGCGTCGCTGGAAGTCCGGTGAGAGTCCTGCAAACAGTAACATGCGTCAATATCTGATCTTCGGACTCCCAATCCTATTTGTAATTGTCGCTGCCGGTAATTACCTCTACTGGAGCCAGAATTCAGCAGTCAACAAAGACAAAGACAAGAATCTGCTTGCCGCTGTTGCTTTGAAGAAAAAGGGTAAGGCACAGGAAGCGGCCAAGGACGTGGTGCCCCGCCGCAACCTTCCACTTTTGTTGGACAAGTTGGGTCAGTACCCTGACGATAACGATAAGATTGCTATTCTCAATAATTGGCTCAAGAAGTGGGATTCAGCACCAGCCTCAGAGGAGCAACCGTTTGAAAGGGCAGATGTACGTTTTCACTTAGGCCGGCAGTACATACGAACCCATCAGTACGAGAAGGCCGGCTCGATTTTGGAAGAGGCAGTGAATATTGATAGGGGTCGCCCAGACATCGAGCCTAACAAACCGTTATCTCTTGCCGAAACTTATCGATATCGAATGCGACCAAAGGAGGCAATAACCCTGCTTGAGTCAACCAGAAAGCGGTACGGAGAGGATTTTGAGCGCGAACGTTATTACAGTCTGTGCTCTAAGTACTACGGGCTGGAAGCTGATTGTTGGATGGATCTTGGCGATTTTGAGAAGGCCAACGCTGCCTATGAAAAAGCCTGCAAAATCGGCGACCGCGATAAGGGTGGGCTGCGGGCGTATCAGGATGGCTATCGCAATCAGCGGATTACATGTCTATTGCGTCTTGGAAGGCGCGATCAAATTGCACCGCTTGTCTATCACGAGTACATGCAGTCTTGCTATGAGGAACAAAGCCCAGTCAATGTTTACATACGAGCCGTGGAATTTTGTTCTGCCAACGGGGCAAAGGATCTGGCTTTGCGCTTTTTGAAAGATGCAGAGGGCTATAGTCGTTCGCACAACAATGAGAAGTTGGATATCGTCAATACCTGGTACGCGCAAATTCAAGCTCTTTCTCAAGACGCCGAAACACGGATGAATAATGCCATTGCAGTATCTAATAAGGCGCAAGACTTCTACTCCAAAGTTGCAGCCCTTAATTCCGCCGCCATGATTATCTATCCTCATAATCGTGAG
The DNA here is from genome assembly GCA_021732085.1 of Candidatus Obscuribacterales bacterium. Taxonomy (GTDB): domain Bacteria; phylum Cyanobacteriota; class Vampirovibrionia; order Obscuribacterales; family Obscuribacteraceae; genus JAIEPM01. The sequence continues at coordinate 134,474 of JAKFVQ010000005.1, forward strand.
AAAGGCAAGGCCCTCACAGATCGCTGCATGCATCTCTTGAAACAACATCTAACCGTGGAACCCGATTTCTTCTGGAAAAACTCAAATCCAAATTATGTTGGCATAGTTGGGTATAGATGTGACGTGCTGGATAGCCTCGGTCTTTATGGCAAAGCCTTGGAAGAATGTCAGTTCTGGATTAACAACTGCTATGGACATCCTTGTGAGAATCTGGTTGGTTTGTACGAGACTGAAGCGAAAGCTTACCAATTCGGTAATCGATTTGACGATGCCCTTGCCAGCAATAAGAAAGCCCTGGACCTCCTGCAGGGCGATCAAAGCGTTCAAGCTGAAATTGCAAAGAATGCTGTGACGTTCCTGCACTTTCGTATCGCCAATGCGCTTTCGACAAGGGCTAATTTACTGAACGCGCAAACACGCTGGAGTGAATCTGAAAAGTGTATAAGAAGTGCGCTGCAGGTGCTGGAGGTTGACCCGTTTGCTGCTCAAAACAAGTCCTCTTTGTATGGGCAGCTCGGCGGCGTGCTGGAGCAAGAGAAGAAATATCAAGAAGCAGATGATGCATTCAAAAAAATGCTTTCGTGGATCAACTTTGGTGGGCGGCTGCCTGGCAACAATACTGCATTCGAGATCAGGTTATATACCGCCTATTTGATCCGGCAAAAAAGATTTGTTGAGGCTGATCAGATGGCGCGACTGGCCCTCAAGCACGCTCGTGACGGTAATCCCGATGCAGCCGACGCTCCTGTCTTTCGCGCCTTTTGGCTTGATTTGGGCACGAACAGTGTTCACCTTAACATGCTCGATGAGGCTATGAGTTACTATCAGAAGATCTATGAAAGTAGTTTGAAGTACAAACAACTTGATCATTTGTACCGCGGTTCATTAAGTGGTATCGCGGATGTGCACTGTCGTAAAGAGCATTTCGATAAAGCAATTGAACCCCTCCAGAAGTTTCTTCAGATTGCTCCGCCACAAATTCGCGCGTCCCATTACAAGTGGCTCGCTGATTGCTACATGCATTTGAACAAACAGGAGGAACGGCTGGCAGCACTGAGAAAATCTGTAAAGGTTGCGCAGGAATTGAATGATCGCTCTGTCGAACAGCAGGAACGATTGAAGGAGTTGGCTAAGCTTTATCAGGACCGTGGGCAGCAAGACGAGGCTAATCGATTGCTTACACAAGCCCAAAAGCTCTCTTCTCCATAGGGGCTGATCCCCATCCACCCATTTCGATTCTCTTGATCTGTTGTTGATCGGTGGCACCGGCTGTGATGGCGCGCTCTGCTGCTTGCGCTTTTGGTGCTGCGACCGAGAGAGCTTGCATGATTAATCCGTAGCTCTTCATCAGGAGACCGTATGCTGGACTTCCTGGTGGGATCAAACCCATCATGCTGACAATATCGGATAACGCACAATTGAGATCGGCCACTTCTGACCATCTTACGAGGCTGCCGAGAGCTTTTGTGTATGCGGCATTTGCTTTGCCGCTAACTGTTGCTGCAATGCTTTGAGCTTGTGCTTCGCTGACTGGTCCGCGGTATTGCGCAGCTGTTGATTCCCATCCGCCGGATACCACTTTCATGCTGCTCGAAACATGGGTGTCGCGATCTATAGTGACGCTGCCATCGCGATGAAGTGTTGGTCCGTCATGACCGAGACGAACATTGCCTTCGCGATCGATTTTTGTGCCAGTTTTTTCGTTAACGATACCATCAGGACCAAGAACGATAGCGGCTCTATCGTTTGTTGCAGGAACTCTAATTTCGCCTTTTTCAACGTTGACTACCACCATTGGTTTTGTCTCTGCTGGGACCAATTCCGCTGGCAGATTTGTCGGTGTTTGATTCGTAGGGCTGTTTTGCAGAGAAACAAAACTATCGGTGTCGGCGACAAAGTCTCTTTTTACATCGGCCGGTGCTGAAATGTTTACTTTGCCATCTGTATATACGAAGGTTGTGAGGTCCATGTTGCTGCCTGGTGCTGAGCAATCTTGCGTCAGCATCTGTGTTTGACCGACACTGTCTCTGAGCAGAGACAGCATCGAATCCACAGTTTGAGCAGGGGAATCGACCGTTGGCTTTACGGTGCATACTGCATCGGCAGGACTAGCAGATGGATCGGTAACTTTGTTGTTGGCTGCGGTGACCTTTGTACCTTGCGCGTCAACCTTGACGGTAGCTCTTTCTCCATTCTCACCAAAGAGGTCGAGAATTCCCTTGCTGAAGTCAGCGGTTGTTCTTTGCATGAACATTTTTCCATCGCGGAACTCTTGGATGACGCCATTGGAGTCATGCTTAAGTTGGGCGACAATGTTCTTGCTCGCTTTGTCTTCGTTGTTTAGTTCAGTTGTTTCGCCGTTGTGCTTTACGTATGTTTTGCCATCGGCATTCCACAAAAGATAAGTCTTGCCCTGTGTTTTCAGAACCCAGCTGTTGTCCGCTTCGTAGCGGTCGAGAGTGGCATCGGCGTAAACGATTCGGTTGAAACCGGGACCTGCCAAAAGTGCTGATTGACCAGGTTTCAAATTCTCTTGAACCTGTCCTGTGATGAAGTCGACATTGGCACTGCCTGTAAATAGTGCTTTTCGGCCACCGACGTTGTCCACCCATGTTTCGTTCGCCCTGGTGGTTACCTCGTGTTTGGCAACGGAGAATTTTGTTTCGCCAGCTTTCTTTGTGAAAACCAGACCATCTTTAGTATGCACTCTCATGTCACCAGTTTTGTCATCGATGAAAGCTTTGAAGTCATCGCCGGTATAAACTGTTTTGTCTCTGAATTTGCTAACTGTTTCGCCTTTGTGGCTCAAGGTGGTTCGATCTGCCGTTTTGTCCAAACTTGTGATCAGGTTGCCGTCGCGGTCCATCTTTTTGATCTGAATGCTGCCTGGCAGGGTGAATGTTTCAGTGCGCTCGCCCTTCTCGTTTGTGATTGCGTGTCTGAATTCGTTTGAATAGTCAGCGTCTTCCTTGAGCCCGACTCTTTCTACGGGGCGATTGTTCGAGTCTGCCGTAGCGGACTTCTCAGCTATGAAACGCAAAACGTCTTCCGAAACGGTGACCTTTTGTTCTTTACCGTCGTTGTTTTTAACTGTGAGGCTTACCTTTCCGTCGCCATCATTGATCTGTTCGAAGATGTTGTTCATGCAGACTTCGCCGAGGGTTTCCTTCGGTCCGCAGAAACCGCCCCGACCGTGTTTAAGGCGGGCTTCTTCTTCCTGCTTGCGTTGCTCTTCATCACCACCATGTTTGGAAGTTGCTTCTATCGCTTTCTTCTGCATCTCCGGAGCGGCATGTCTCATGCGCTCGGCAGCTTCGTCACTGAGCACAATCACTTTGACATTCTCGTTTGTGGTATCGAATAGGCCGACCGAGCGTCCAATTCTGGTGCTGTTAGAAGTAATTGTGAAATCAGCAATTTTGCCGATTGCTGCACCGACTGTATCGCCAGCAGCCTTGACCGGCACAGTCGCATAATCATAGATTGTGGAAAGAACAGTCTTGACGGTGTCGAAGCCGAGATCTTCTTGCACGGTCTTTTTGACAGCTTCAGCAATGGCTTGCGCGTCGGCAACCAAGCCATTCTCATATTTGGTGTTTTCTAGTTTGACGCTGCCGCCGAGTTCTTTCTTATTTTCGACAGTTTTTTGCTCAGCCGGCTTCGTTTCTTCTTTTTTCTCAGCTGGTTTTGCTTCGCTTTTGCCGTCGCTTGTTTTCGTTTCCGGCTTGCTTTCGGCAGCTTTCGTTTCGGTCTTCGGCTCTTCGCTGCCGGTTAATGATTTAATTTTCTTGACAGTGCTTTCGCCGAGGGATTGGGCTTCGTTCAATAGAGAACTGCCTGTCTCACCGACTGTTTTGATGGCTTTCTCAGCCTTATCTTTAAGCCATTCAAGACTCATGCCCAGATTCCCGTTTCCGCCCGTCCGTATCTATGCAGCAGACAAAGAACTGTGGACATCTGCAAGATTAAAAATGAGATTTTGGCAATGTTTCCTGTGGAAGGTGCGTCTAGCTCCGTATATCAGGGCTTTTCGGATTCCGTCTCCCAGAATTGGATACGTATTGTTCCCACTGAAAGCCGTCCTATCTGGCGAGTTCAGACAATCCTTCCTATAGGCAACAAATGACCAGAGCTGCGTCATCCGATCCGCGTCGTGTAACCTTGCTAACCGGTAGGCAATGAGATCTTCGTCGAACATTGTTCCGAGCGCGATTATGTTCCGGGCAGCAACAGCCGCTTAGGGATTCTTTTCTGGCTATACTTTTAATAGGTGGCGCGGAGCGTTTATGTCTGCTGAAAACAAAGAGGATGCAGGAATTTCCCATCCTGGGCGCTGGTGGCACGTTGTCGAAGATGACAAAGTGATGTGCGACCTCTGTCCGCGTGCATGTGTCTTAAAAGAAGGAGATCGTGGATTCTGCTTCGTTCGTCGCAATGAAAATCAGAAGATGGTGCTGACCACTTACGGTAAGAGTACTGGCTTTTGCGTCGATCCAGTTGAGAAGAAACCGCTTAATCATTTTCTTCCAGGCAGCAGCATTCTCTCTTTTGGCACGGCTGGATGCAACTTGGGGTGCCGTTTCTGCCAAAATTGGTCAATAAGCAAAGCGCGCGAAATTGAATTGCTGAGCGAGGATGCAACGCCGGAGCAAGTAGCAAAAGCGGCTCTAAAGCTGGGGTGCCGCAGCGTCGCCTTTACTTATAATGATCCGGTGATTTGGGCTGAGTACGCTATTGATACAGCTAAAGCCTGTCATGAAGTGGGTATTAAAGCTGTTGCCGTCACTGCCGGCTATATCACCGACGAGGCTCGGCCCGAATTCTATTCGGTGATGGACGCGGCAAACGTTGACTTGAAGGCATTTACAGAAATGTTCTATCAGCGTTTGACCTTGTCTCATATTGAGCCTGTGTTGAATACCCTGCGCTGGCTCAAGGAAGAGAGCAATGTCTGGTTCGAGATCACCAACCTGGTTATTCCGGAGGAGAACGATTCTGCCGATGAGATAGCGCGCATGTGCGATTGGATTGTCAAAAATGTAGGTCCCGATATTCCAGTGCATTTCACGGCTTTTCATCCTGACTTTAAGCTTCAACATAGGGGTCCGACTCCTCCTTTAACTCTGCAAAGGGCACGAGAGCAGGCTTTGGCCGCCGGTATCCGCTACGTCTACACAGGCAATATTGTTAGCAAAGACTCTCAGAGTACGTATTGTCACGAATGCGGAAAGCTTGTAATCGAGCGCGATTGGTATAACATAGGAAAGTACAAAATGAAGGACAATCGCTGCGCTCATTGCAATACAGTTATTCCAGGAGTTTTTGAAGAACCCGAGAATGTTTGGGGACGCAAACGAATGGCTGTTAGATTCCTCGATGAGCTCTAGATCTTCCCTAATCAAGGTTAGATGGTGCGCCCGTGGAAATTTATGAACGCATTTTGGAGTTTGTCTTAGGCGCTGCCTTCGTTTTGGGCGGTGGTCTAATAGCCAAGAATTCACTTGAGTCCAAGAACCTATTAGAAACAGCGCTTTTCGGATTGTTAGGTGTTGCAACGGGCTTGTTTCTTTGTGTCTGCGGCATATGCGGAGCGCCCGGCGGCCCGGGAAATTGAGTTAACAATTCGTCCTTTTAGAATTGCTATGATCGAGACTCACTTTTAGAGGTCGTTCTAATGAGAGTCTCTCATCGCTTATCGCTGACAATATTGCTTTCAATGTTTCTTGGAGCCAGCACTACGGTTGCTCTGGCCGAAGACACATCGGGACGGGCTGGGTCATGGCGAAAAGCAGCTCAGGGCGCTCCGGACCTGAATGCTGCCAAAGCTAAGGTAGAAAAAAATCCAAAAGACGCTGAAGCATTGAACGACTACGGCTTTGCCTTGAGACAAAATGGTCAAATCGACGAAGCCGCAAAGTACTTGAAGCAAGCAATTGAGATTAAGCCGACTATGGGTGAAGCCCATGCCAACTTGAGCGTCGTCTACTTCGATCAATCCAAGTATCAAGATGCGGTTGCCGAAGGGCAGAAAGCTGTAAAGGCCAACGCAGATCAAGCAATATTTCGTGTCGTACTCGGAAACGCATTGGCTAAGACAGGCGATCTCAAAGGTGCTCAGCAAGAGTACAAGATTGCGATCCAATTGAAACCTGACTACGAAAACGCATACTACAATTTGGGAGTCGCTCTTAATGACGACGGACAAATCAATGACGCGAAGTACTCGCTAAGTAAGGCTTTGGAACTGGATCCCAATGATGACAGAGTAGTCGCGCTGCTAGACAAACTCGATAAACTGGGTTCTGCGACGCCGCCTGGCGCTGACGCCAAGAAAAAGTAATAAAGAAAAAGGTCCCGCTTTCACAGAACGGGACCTTTCTCTGGTTTTGCTTCGGTCTTATCTATTTGAGCGTGCAGGCTCGATTTTTAGGACAGAGTTGAGATTAGAAAGTTCCTCTAATTTCTCTATCTTAATTCTGCCGACAATCGTTTTGTCACCAAAATTAGTTACGACTATCTCGGCGCCGAGTTCTTTCAGCTTCTGCAGAATGTCCTGGTTGAGTTCGCTCAATTTGACCTTGATGAGGACTTTGCCGTTTTGAACATCAATTGCTTTCTCATTTGCTGGCTTTTGTCCGTTAATCAATTGAGTGAGTAGAGCGTCTAGCTTGTGTGCATTGTTTCCGCTATTCTTGCCAGATTTCGCATCCTCGTCTTTTGCGAGTCTGGAGGATTCCTCCTGTTTCTTTTCCGACATTCTGTTGTTCATCAACTGACCGCGTACTGAGGTTGCGGCGGATGCTTGTGCCATGGGCATCGGCAGTGGTGGTGGCGCGCTTGGGGCCATGGCGAATGACGCTCCATAACCGCCTGCACCGCCTCCGCCTGCACCGCCAGAGCCAGCCATAGGTCTGGTCGGCATCGGAGAAGGAAGTGCCGAAAGGACTTGTGCCTTTTGGGCGCGCAGGTAGGATGGGGATGGTGAGGCCATTACTCGACGTTTTGAATGGATCGACTTTGGCGCGAACATCATGCCGCCATCAGCTTCCCCAAGCGTTTCTTCGCGACTTACGCCATCAGGCATTTCTACCGGTACGTCAACTGTTTGGAGGACACCACCTTTGGTGACCTTCTTTTCTTCGACTGCAACGAATGATGTATATTGCGTCATGATGTGATAATCAAGTGCGGTCTTGGTGATCTCCTCTTTCAACTCTTTGTTGATCTCACCTCTTTGTGCTCCCATCCAGTCCTCGCTCATCAGGCGATCTACTTTTGCTCGTGCCCAAATTGGTTTGATGGCTTCATTTGCTTCTTGATTTTCTGGGAAGTTAACTTTGAGTGTTTGTGTGTATGGCTTGCCAGCAGCATAACCTGTGAGCGTGATGGTTCCGGCTCCCGGCTTAAGATAGCGTCCTTTGATGTAGAGCGGTTTCTCCGCCCACACATCGGACAGTTCTTTCGGAAATACTTCCTTTACTTCCAGTCCTTTGAAATCAACTTTCACGTCGGTGAGCAGTGGGGTGCTGATGCGATCGTAGAATTTTTTGCCGACGACGTTGCCTGGGCTATTGAGAAGAACGTATTCCGCCTCACCGCCACCTTCTTTTGCAATTCCGTCGATCAGGAATCGGTTGACGCTGTTGCCGGTTCCAAACGGAAACCAACGGGATTTGTCACGATACTTGTGGATCATGCCTAGAATTTCCATGTCATTGCCGACGTAGCCATCGGTCATGAAGGTGACGATGCGCAAGCGGTGCTCATCATTTGGCAAAGCGCAAACCTTTTCGACAGCTGGCCCCATCCATGTGCCACCATTAGCTTGTAATGACGCGATGAATTTTTTTGCTCGCTGTTTCATTTCTCCACTTGCCAGTTGCGGCTTCGGTGCGAAGAATGTTTGACCGTCACTGAATGCAATGATCTGGAATGTATCATTGGGATTCATGTGTTCCAAAATGTAGTTCAGTGTTTCTTTTGCTTTGTCCAGCGGTGGCCCGCTCTGAGAGCCTGATGTATCTACAAGAAAAACCATTTCTTTGGGGGCCACTTCGTCCGTTGTCACCTTCTTTGGTGGCAATAGCATCAATGTGAAGAAGCCGCCTTGCTTATCGTGATGAGTCAGGTAGCCGCTTTGGAGTTTGTCAGATGCAACCGACCAGGTGAGCACAAAATCTCGGTTTGGAATTGCTGTCTTGTTCACAAGGTCAATGTGAGCAGTGTTGCCCTGCATTTTGTTTTGAATTTCGTGCAGCTTCGAATCTACTGAATTGATCGGCACGCCGGCATTTATATCCACACTAATGGAAATGTCGTGCCCTGCTCGCTGCCCCTTGGCGGCAACCTGTGGCGTAATCTTTGAAGCGTCGGGAACTGTGTCGGTGTCAGGCATGCGCCCTCTTCCAGAGTGTCCAATTGCTTGGTTGCCTGGAATGAATCGAGGTCCGACAACTGTCGGGAAGTTGAAACTGTAGGAGCCGGCCTCATAAGGCAGGAGGTCTACGTATTTGATTTCGATTTCAACCGTTGCTCCTGGTTCTATATTCGCAACGGATTGCGTGAAGATATTGGCGCGCTCTTGATCCAATAATGATGCAACTTGGCCGGCCGCCCTGGCTGTTTCGTAGATTTGTTTGGCTTCTTCTTTCTTTTTGATATTGCCTTTGATTATGCGATTTCCAATCTTCATAGTCATTTCATCCACGGCGGCGTTTTCTGGTAGAGGAAATGTGTAGATAGCTTCGATCTTATTCTTGTATGGATTATGGAAAGTCTGTTTGACGTTGACCTTTGCTACATAACCTGCAACTGAGGCTTTTACGTCAGTGTGTTTGAGTGGACATTCCCCAGCGCGTTTTCCTCCCGGCAGCATAGCTACCAGCGTGCCGGAGCCGGTTCCGGATATTGCGGGCTTGCTGTCTTTCTTGCTTTCTGCCCCCGCCATGGAAAGTCTGGCTGGGGTCTTAGCAAATGCTTTGCTGCCGTCAGACAGGTCAAAAGGATTCGCGATCATTGAGGTGCATGCCAGCAGTGATAATGCTAAACGGATGGATCTTTTGAACGTGTTGGAAGTAGCTTGCATAGCCAGTAACTCCTTGCCTGTTTCTTCTTCATTACCAGCCTATAAGTGAAGGTCTTAAGTCGACACAGGATTTTTCCCAGGGTGTGCTCCGGGCAAATGATTGAGATGCTTTTCCATTAATTCTTTGCCAGGAGGGACTTTCGGGTTTTCCGTTCTCAATGGTTGACTGGAGTCGATGTATGGCAGCCTTGCAGAAAAAATGCTAAGTAAATAGTGGTATCGAAAATGGTGGCAGACGAAGGCAGACTAAAGAACTGTCTCGTACATAACACTGATACTTAATTTAGGCACCTGACATCGTCTTTCGTGTTTGGTTCGCCGGTGAACTTGGGAATAAATTTTGTGTCGCCCCCAATGCAGGAGTGAAGTTATGGGCTCTCATGAAATTAAAGACGCGAAACCTACGGCCAGTGACAAACTGGTTAGTCTGAAGACGTCCGATTTGCGTGAAAGGCTCAACAGGCTTTATGCAGGCATGCGCAGGTCGGCTGGCGAGCGAAAGATGGCTGACAACGGACGTTTTGACTATCTCTGGGATCTCAAGGAACTTGCCTTGATGCAGGGGACCAAATCAGTAGACGTTCCGGAAAGTTGGCTCGAAGATCTTGAAAGAGGGATCGCTGGTCATCCGGGACATTAAATCCAAGCGCACACTCGGTACGACAATTTAGTCACACGATCGGAAGCACTCCTCGAGCGCTTCGGTTTCGTTTTAAAACGGCTTTTCTCTTCGCATCAGGCTAAGGCGAACACCGGGCTGTCTCGCGGAGTTCTGCGTGTTCAGGTTTGGCAATGAGACTGACTATATGCCGATTCTGTCATTCGCATCGTGTCCCTTGGGACATGACTGTGTTACGCCTCTCCCTGAGGATGTCTGCCACGCCCAAGCAGAGCCTTGGAGGGTGGGGGCAATATATTCAGCAACAATGCCAAAATGCAAACATAAACCGCAGCGATCGGTGGCACATCTAGCTTGGGTTGGCTTGAGGATTTGTAGATGAAAAAGGGCTTGTTTCTGTCGTTGACGTTTAGTTTGGCTGCGTTCCAGTTCTCAGGGATAAACCTTGCAGTGAACGCATTGCCGGCCACGCCGACGACTATTGACGAACTGCGCGCAGATAAGCTTGCTTCTTTTTACAAGAAGGATGCGCGGGCTCAAGATTTGATGAACAAAGCGCAGGCATTTTTGGATAAAGAAAAGCAATCAAGTCCTGACTCACCGCAGACACGCCGCCTTCAAGCCGAACTAGACAAGGTGGCATTTACCGCTGGGAGCGACGCCGAGCAGAGATTGAAACTTGATCTCGATTTTTTGGAAGCTGTAGGACGCGACCATAAGTCACCAAGTGCCGAAGATTTGGCGCCGCTGCAAGAGCGATACAAGAAGCTATGCGACAAAATGGATGACTTGATCTTCAGCAAGGATCTAGACCGGTTGATGCATTCGCATGATAAATTCGTGCGCTACACAACTGTCGGTCTCTGGGATAAAGAGAAGATCGCGTCTGAATTGGAACGCATGGAAGGTCTAGCTGAGCGTGCCGGCGATATCGCTTACGGGCGTGCCCAGCTGCTAGATTCTTGCAAAAACAAACATCTTGCTCATGTTCCGAAACTTGTTTATCTTGGCACTGCTCCGCACGAAGAGATGTATTTGACCAATGACAGACGTTCGATTGCTCTAATAGATGAGGCCGGGGGGCGCCCGCTCGAGCTGGAGTTGGCAGAGCACATAATTCAAGATTCGGATGGAAAGTTGGTGAATCTAACTGATTGCAACAGCACATCACTTGGTTTGCCGTTCAGCCCTCCAATCACTCTGTGGGCAAAAACAAGAATTCTTGACGGACGTTTACCTGCAATTTTGCTTAGAGTCGTAGATTCAAAATCGAAGAATGATTTGAAAGATGCAACTGGAAAGGAAGCAAAGGGCGAATTCTACAACGTTGCTGATATCGCGTCAGGAAAACTGGACGATTATTTCAAAGCTAATGTAAGCCACTTAGGTCCGGATAAAACGCCTGTTTTGCTAGGGCTGTTAAGTGATTTCGATCGGGAGGCCTCAGCGAATTCTTTTGGTGCTGATGGCAAAACTCCTTTTTACAGCATTATGGATCCTAAGCTGAAAGAGCTTTCTGGGGACAAATTGCAGGAAGAGCTGAAGAAGAAATTGGAGAAAGGTGCCTTCGTGGCAGCGAAGACTTTGCCCGCTGAACTTTCAAATCAATATGGCGATGCTCAGATCCCGGACGGACCAGAACGTGTGCGCGACGCATGGAAGCGCCTCTCCAAGCTTGTCACCGAATCTGGTGGCAGCTCGATTGGGCTCTTCTCCTCGGCCGGTGCTTTCCACGCAAACAAGAATGCTGGTAAATATGCCGGTGAACAAGCGGCTGGAAATCAAGCCTGGAATAAATTGGAATATTATTGGCCAGGTGAAAATGTACTTGATTGGGTGGGCATTCATGCTGTTGGTCTGGACCCTGCAGTCGACCCGAAAGGTCCGAACCTGATGGAGTCGCTAGAGCCTTTCATGGCAGAGGTCCGCACATCAAGCTGGCAATCGACGCCGGTTATGTTGACCAATCTCTCACCATCTAGAACTCAATCACCATTCCAGGAAGCGAATTGGATTCAGACTGTTTATACCAAAATGATTCCCGCTACTTTTCCGAACATTTTAGCTGTCTTTGTCAGCATTCCTAATACCGTTACACTCTGGAGTCGCGATGCTAGTGCTTCTTTTAGAAATAACGTAAGCAGCGCCAAGATGTATAGCTACAAAATGCGATTTAAATCGCTCGACAAGCCGGGCAATTCGCAAACTGCTGGACAATAGCAGTAGAACTGGGCATGAAGCCGTTAATATCTGAGCGCCGGAGATGAGCGCCGGAGATGAGCGCCGGAGATGAGCGCCGGAGATGAGCGCCGGAGATGAGCGCCGGAGATGAGCGCCGGAGATGAGCTCGCCGCCTTGCGGACTGGCATCTTCTTCTGCAGAATTAAGTATCAGTGATAAAATTCTGGCATGCAAAATCAATGCCAGTCAAAGGACACTCGTGCAATTTCGGCGAAAGTATTTGCTCCGGAGTGGCTCCGTGTTTCGTTGTTTGTTCGTCTCAATTCGCGACGAGTATTTCTTCCATCGCTTCTGATTTCGTTCTGCTTGGGGACCGCAGCTGCATTTCCAGCGCCTTTGAATGGTATGCAGATAGAGCTTTACAAGCGTGGCATAGCGATGCGCACTGAAGCTGACCAGAAGCTTCTGAGTCAAATGGAAGACATTGCTGATTGGCTCGTTCAGTTCAACCAGCGCTATGGTCACTTTCCGGAACCAGGAACAGAGCGAGACGAGGCGCTCCAATATCTGCAACGCAAGGTACTTAAAAGCAATCCCTATATAGATCCCTATCCTTATAGAGACGATCTAAGCAAAATACCTCTGCCGAAAATTAAGTTCGTCCTTGATGCCAGGCTAACTGCAAAGAAGCGCGAAGAGTGGGAGAAGAAGCCACCAGAGACTTGGAGTGAGGAAGCTGGAACTATCACTATCATGACAAATGGTGAGAAGTGCCTTTTGATATGGGGGTCGACAGCTGACAAGTCGCCAATTGCCGACTACAAAGCCAAGACCTATCCCTTTGCGTGGAGAGAATTTAACTAAACACTCTGACTGCGCTTGCGGCATTCTGCTTCTTCACATTGTGCACCCGCTCCGTCCCTCAGCTGACCCACGCTCGGTGTTCCGCTGTCACCGGCTCCGGCTCGCCGTGAGTCACCCGTTCCAGCCGCACCCGCGCTCCGGTTCTCCGAGCGCTTTGCTAAACCACTCGCTTGCGGCGCTCTTTGAGACCAGCCGGTACAGCGCTTCGGCTCCGCTAGCGTTTCTGCAACTTCATCCTGGCTTCCAAATGCTTCCGCCGCATTATGCGGTTTTCGCGGTGAAAACGTGTGGAGAAGGACGTCTCCGCCGGTGAGGGCAAGTCCAAGCATCTGCTCCCTTTGAAAAATGGAGTTTTTCTTCACCATTACAACTGGCGCCAATTCCGGCTTTGCTCCCCGAAAGCCTTATGAATAGGCACTTTAAGTAAGGGACCGTCAGTGTTGTCATGGTGAGAAAATGCGTGCATCAACCCCGCATAGACTCATCAAAAATCTGAGCCTGACAACACCTGTTGCCTCATCAAAAATCTTACCCTGACAATTCTCCTGGGACGTCGGTCTTAGGGGAGAAGGATGAAGAAAAAGATGAGCCTAAAATCA
>JAKFVQ010000002.1 GCA_021732085.1 Candidatus Obscuribacterales bacterium
GGGACGATGCGGCGGCGGGGGAGCTGGTGTCCGCGGGGCTAGAGCTTGGGATTGCTGCAGACCTTGTCATTGGTGGCGACGTCGGGACCGCGGATGGGGATGGAGAGGGATTGCTCCCCCGCGTACAAGACCAGAGGAGAAGCGCACAAGTAACTATCATCGCAAGGAGAGAAACCTGGCGCCAAGCCAACGAAGGCCCAGCCTTTAGAGAGTTTTCGATTGGGACAGCGACGTTCACGTCTTTAACTTTGGTCCGGTGCGGGTATTCAGCGATTTAATCTTAGCCGACGAAACCTTTTTCCAAGCATTGTGTAATGAGATTCAGAAGCGATTGAGATAACTGAGCAATCGCTGAAATCACAGATGTTACCTATCTCATCCCTGGAACTGAAGGAAAAATTGGAGAAAGATCATGAAATTTGGAAAGAAAGGCAAGATAAGCGCCGCCGTAGCACTGCTTTCGATCGCGGCAATTGCTGGTCATATACAGCCGACTATTGCGGGCACACCCAGCGGTGCTCCTTTAGTCGACAAAGAATTCGAGAGCGCGCTACGAAAGTTCGTAAGCAAGCGCTTCTTTAACCGGATTGAGGCAAGCCCCGAGCAGCGCGAAAAAATATCCAAAATCATGGCCGATACACAAGAGCAAACTCGTCCTGATCGCGAACAACTCAGGCAAGGAGTTCTGGAACTTTCAAGCATGATGAGCAATGAAAAAACAAACGATGAAGAGATCAAAAAGCGAGTCAACGATCTGCGCGCGTTAAAACAAAAAATCGGCGATCAGCGGCTCACGGCAGCTCTTCAGGTTCGCCATATACTAACAGCAGAACAAAGACAAAAGATTCACAATCGAATTTCAGAGTTTATAACAGGAGGCATGAGCCCCCGCAAGTTAGGCATGATGCATAAGCATCTAAGTTTGCTCAGCCAAACAGAAAACACAGTGGAGGATGCAGATACGGTGCTTGCGCCGAAAGCATCCGGAGCCTTTTAAGGGGAGAGAGCCCGGGCCGGGCGAGGGGCAAACCTCGTCCGGTTCCCCTGTTTTGCAACTGGAGAATCATCAATGGCTTTGTTAAACTTTGGAATTCAATGGACGATCAAGATTGAAAAGGACTTCAATCTGAAATCGCTGCTGATTGGAGATGAGCGTTTGACCCTGCGGGACCTTGAAGCAGCCAATGACCAGAAGCTGGTTTCGCTCACCCTTACGGGAAGCCAGAAAGCTTTTGAGATCCTTCTTCGCCGTTATCAAAAGCTTGTTTACAACGTTATTTTTCAGATGGTTCAAAATCATGAAGCAGCCGCAGATCTCACTCAAGAAACATTTTTAAGAACGTATAAAGGACTTCCTACATTCAGAGGTAATGCAGCGTTCAAACCATGGCTGCTGAAGATTGCATCCAACACAACACTAAACTATATCCGTGACAACAAAGGCAGGGCAGCGGCTTCTCTCGATGAGATTCTGGACGAAAATCCTCTGGCAGAGCCGTCAAGCAAAGAGCAATTGGAGGAACAAGTTGAGCTGCACATTTCTCAGGCAAATCTAGCCGAAGCAATAGCGTTATTGCCCCTGCGGCAAAGGCAAATATTCGTGCTGCGCTATCAACATGATTTACCTTACGCAGACATTGCAAGCATCACAGACGAAACGGAAAGCAGCATAAAATCGCTACTTTTCCGCATAAGAGAAAAGCTACGAAAATCGTTGGTGGAAAAGGAGGGCGTAAGAGAATAGCGGTAAAAATCTCAAAGGAAGACAGAGCAGAATTTAGAAAAGAGTGATGATGTGGAGAATGAGAGCGATTTACCAGCGCAAGATGCGCCACGGCAGAATTCTTCAGGAGCATCCGGAGCTTTTAAGCAGAATCCGGCTGGACATTCG
Organism: Candidatus Obscuribacterales bacterium; assembly: GCA_021732085.1. Classification (GTDB taxonomy): domain Bacteria; phylum Cyanobacteriota; class Vampirovibrionia; order Obscuribacterales; family Obscuribacteraceae; genus JAIEPM01. The sequence goes on from JAKFVQ010000002.1 coordinate 1,892, forward strand.
AAGCGTCTATAATGTACTAACTGGGTGGATGAATCATGGAAAGGCAAGAAGAAAAATTTGATTGTAATTCTTTTCGCGACTTGTACGCGCGAAAAGAGCTTGGTGGCACCATCAGTGATGCAGACAGTGCAAGAGGTAGTGAACATGTTAGTACTTGCGTTGCCTGCAGCAGTTATGCCAAACAGCATGAGATGATTATTCACACAATGTCCAGCTTGCCGCAATTTGATGTCTCGGAGAAACTAACCCAGAGCATTCTCCAAGCAGTGCAAGTAGAAGGACAATCAAGAACAACAGATTTACTGCTACCGATCGGGTCAGCAGCAGCACTTGTGTTTTTTGCATTGGTTCCATTTGATTCTATACAAGGGTGGCTTTCCTGGGGAATGGGACTGATTGGACTATGTGGATTACAAGTCTTGCTGAAATCAGCGGAAAGGTCAGAGAGCGCGAGTTGATGTTCAACGCACTAAAGCGCCAGGCAGTTTTGATGTCCATGCTCGGACTGGCATCAGTATCCACTTGCGCCATGGTTTATGCGCAAGATAAGCCCGAAAGCAAAAGTCCAAGCGCCTCATCCAGTCCAACAGATCAAACAACTAAGACAGACAGCTCGGGTAATTCAGGCAAGAGCGAAGCTTCAAGCAAGAACGGAGAATATTCAAGCGATCAAGTGAGGCAATCAAATCACGGGCAAGAAAACGCGAAAGAAGAATTCAACAAGACGCTCTTTTATGCGTTCCTCGAAGAAGATCCCAGTGCACCAAATGGGCCAGTTTACGAATATCTGAAAGACAAACCATTCATTAGCGATGTCATTGTTCCACGAAACGCCATGGAACGAAAATTTCGCCCGATGATGCAATGGCGTTCTTGGGCGGAAAGACCACAGCCAATTGTTCCAGCGACACTTTTCATTGGCTTGCTCAGCTTCGTCTGCTCATGGCTCATGCCGCAAAAGATGAAAGAGTGCGCAAAGGAATGCCGAAGCAAGTTCTGGAAGTGTTTTGGAACTGGCGCCTTAGTTGCGGTTATTTGGACTATTCTGACAAGATCAATCTTCCTAACAGAGATCGGATGGCCGCTTGGCGTGCTACTAAACGCCTTATTTCAAGCAGCAATGCTGACAGGCTTTAGTGTCGCGGTCTTTCTTCTAGGCAATTCTCTCAATGCAATTTTGAGAATCCATCGTTTGCCTCTGCTGGACAATAAACCGAATCACCAACTGATTGCGGATCTAATCGTTGGCAGCCTTGCCGCAGCCCTTATCTTACAGATTCCGGACTTCGATGATATTCCAAGAATAGGTTCACGCCTGCTGGCACTGTTTGCAGTCCTGGGAATGGGCTCACTTTATCGCATTCATAAGAACTCGAATTATTAGTCACGCTAGCACAGTGGACAGTGGACGCTCCGGCAATTCGATGCTTAGCTCAACGCGGATGCACAAGCTCAACGGGGATGCACAAGCTCAACGGGGATGCACAAGCTCAACGCGGATGCACAAGAATACTTTGACAACGACAATTCATTCACTATAAGTCCGCCTCTGTTGTACTATAACCATTGACCAGCGCCTGATGTAAAGCGCAGGTGCGTATGGAGTAGCGCAATGAGAATTTCAAGAATAAATCCTGTGACTTGCACAATGATGGCAGTGGGACTGAGCATTTCTTTGAGCGCCTGTGGCGGCGGAGATAGCGCTCCAAAGAATGAGTTGGACATAGGATTTCACAGCAAAGCCCCAGAGAGCATTCAAATTGGCACCAATGGCCTGGCGAATTACAACGGGAAAACGAAAGAGAGCCTCTTTCAAATGAGAACAAAAGCAGCAAATGCTCAGTCAAATTTGTTGAAGGCACCATATGCACCAAATCCGAGCGTTTTCCAAATCGATGACAAGGGCAGCTGGTGGTCTCTCAAGGGATTCTTGTTCCGCGATGCTGCCGACAAAATTGACGGACCTTCAAGAGAAAGCGCATTCTTTGGAAATCCATATCTGCTGGTCTGCCCTGAATGGTATGCAGATCCTATCTCCCGAGCTCAAGCGCGTTTTCCGAAACAAAGCGATTTTGCAAATGTATTCCCGACATATTTGCCGCCAGCAAGCATCAAGATTTTCCCAAAGGAGCAACGGGAAGAACTCGTGTACAACATCATGCCGCACTACAACATGATTAAGTCCATGTCTGCTGGAAATTGGCCTATATCCAACATCGCTTTCAATCTCAACGCATACAACGCAAGAGATTTCGGATTCAATTATGTGTACGTTGATGCAAGCAAGAGCAAAAACTTACAGAGGTACTCTTCAGAGGTGAAGCCAATCGGACAATCCCTTTCGACAAGCAAAGCCTGTGCCCCCGTCTGCAACGATCTCACAGGTTCGGCCGATGATCTTGTCGGTTTAAAGTTAAAGGACGTGCCCGCACAATGCCATGTTTTGCTTTGGAAAGAAAAACCATCCTCCTACGTGGTACCGGCTGACATGACGGTGGATATCATCGTTAACGGTGGATAATAATGAAATTGATTACTGCAATCATACAGCCGGACATTTTCGACAAGGTCTGTACGGCACTTATGAAAGCCCAGGTTGGAGGGCTCACTGTCAGCGACGTGCGTGGATACGGTCAGGAAGATCTAGAGAGCGACTGGGATCTCAGCGGCTATCTCACAGCTAAATTGCGACTCGATATTGCACTAGCAGATGATCGTTGCGAAGAAGTTGTTGCATTGATCAAGCAGATGGCCGAGACAGGAAATGTCGGAGATGGTGTCATCTTCGTTTCGGTGCTGGAAGAATTCATCCGAATATAGCGCCAGTGCTAATTGTTCAACCGCCCCGAGCGATGGTACCAAGCCGGGATTGTTGCAAGTCCAGATTGCTTCGGTCAGGATTAATTATCTAGCTCTCGAGGGGGGCGACGTCCGCTTGTACGAGTGCGAACTTCAGTACTCGTATTGGTGAATTCCGTCACCAACTTCGTCTTTGTAGAGATGCCTAGCTTCTCTGCGTGAGCCTTAATTACAAGCACCAACGAGCGTTCAAGGTAAGCTTGCACTTCCATTCCTGACTGGGCAGCAATATCCTCAGCAAGTTCAACAAAACGCTGATTGATGCTCAGATGAACATTAGCATCGCGCTGCTTTTTATCGGTGCCACCACCGCGACGGAAATCATCTCCACCACGTCGGCCACCACCACGATCATCACGCGAACTTGTTTGCCTTCCACCGGTGTAGGTAGTTCTCACACGGCGCTTCGGTGTCTCTTCTTCAGAAGAATCTCCACCGAATTCATTTTCAGCATCCTGTCTTGGACGACGGAAGGTTTCTTCGCCACCTGATTCTTCGGAATTAAATCGTCTTCTCGGGCGATCTGCATAACTTCGCGACTCACCCTGCTCGCGACGTCCTCCGCGTTGATCGTCGCCTTGAAACTCGCGTTTCTTGCCATAACGATCATCGGATTGGGGACGGCGTCTGCTGTCGTCATATTTGCGTTCACGTCCAGCAGCCGAATTGCTTCTTGCCCCACCCCGAGAGCCCTGATCTTCAGGACGGCGCGGTCGTCTTCCCTCAGATGATTCACCTTCTGGACGACGAGGTCTTCTGCCCTCAGATGATTCGCCTTCCGGCCTGCGCGGTCTTCTGCCTTCGCCTGATTCACCTTCCGGCCTGCGAGGTCTTCTGCCTTCGGATGATTCGCCTTCCGGTCTGCGCGGTCTTCTGCCTTCGCCTGATTCATCATCAGAGCGCCAAGGACGATCATCAGATCCTGTGCGTGCTCTTCCTGCTCCTCCACCGGCTCTGCTCTTGTATCCGCCCCCGGTACGCGGTTTTCCAGCACCGCCACCACCATAACGAGATCGGCTCCCGCCGCCGGAACCGCCAGCGCTGCTGCCGCCGGTACGAGTTCTGCTTCCACCACCGCCAGCGCTACTGCCACCGGATCGGCTTCTGCTGCCACCACCGCTTCCACCAGCCCTAGGTCTGCCAGTACCACCGCCAGCTCGCGGTTTGCCACCGCCACCACCGGCACTGCGTTTGCGATCCCCACCCGGCTTACCTGGTTTACCTGCTCGGCGCGGCCCAGGAGTGTCAGAATCGGACGCCTGCCGTTCTGTGTTATTCGAAGTTTTCATTATTGCTCCTTGAAGGAACCTAGCCGGTTGCTAAGCTGAGTTGAACGTACAGTCTAATGCATCACTTGCTTATGTGTTCTGAGCATCTCGACATTCCTGAAGAATTCTTTCGTAAAGTTTCAGAACCCGAGCCGCTAAGGGTCGATCGAGGAGCGTGCCTGCGACCTTTTCGAGCACATCCTCTTCACGGTGAAGATCCTGCACTGGTAAACCGGCTCTGCTCTTTAAGTTACCTAACTCTACAGCGATCTCCAGCCTGTGCAAAAGCAAGCTGCTGATCTGCTCATCTAAACAATCAATTTGTTCTCTCAATTGCAGGATGCGCTCGGAACTTTCATTACACTCGGATTGATTCAAATTCTCGTACCGCAGTGGTGGCAATATATTGACTTATCAGCACAAGTATAATGGAATAGGTGGCAGGAAAATCGATGCCTCAGAGCTCTTCGCTTGTCCGTTCATAGCGAAGGTGGGGCAGACACAGCGAGGCGGCAGCATCCTCTTCCGGTGGCGAAAAAATGAGCGAAGACATGCTGGACCACAATTTAGATGTTTTGAGCGCAGCCGCTTAGCTGCTATTCAGGAACTTGTCGCACATATCGATGTCAACAATCTAAGCTAGATGCTTGCTGAGGTTGCCGACGATGTACTCCATGGAGAAAAGCGATATGAAAGTCATGCTCGCACTTGATGATTCCCATCATTCAGCAGCAGCGCTTGAGAATGTTATGAACCGTCCATGGCCGAGCGGCACCGAATTCCTCATACTGACTGTCGTCGAGCCCTTTCACCCTGACTATGCAGGCTGGGATTCAGCAGCGGTGGGTGACGCAGTGCAGTACGGTCATAAACTGGAAGAACATGCAAGAGAATACGCCGCCCAATCAGCCAGGCAACTGTCAGACAGGTTTGGAATGGATAAAGTACAGGCAGAAACGAAGGAAGGCCGGATAAAAGAAACCATCATTCAGACGGCCATAGACTGGCACGCAGACCTCATTGTAATGGGATCACATGGTAGGTCTGGACTGGAAAAGTTTCTGCTCGGCAGTGTTTCACAAGCTGTCGTTGCTCATGCCCCGTGCTCGGTTGAAATAGTCAAGAAACGCCGCGAACACTAGGTTTCACGGCGTCGACCTCGTTAGCATGTTCGCTACGTTGAACGGTTATTTGTCTTCGAATTGTTCAGATTTAGTGGCATCGTAAAACACGGCTTTGGCACCCAGGCCAAGCAGAGCAACGACCCAAATTCCCATCAAAAACACTAGCCAGTAGGGGCTTCCCACAGTTTCTGACATAAAAACTCCAAATTGCCGACAGCAACCATTACATTATAGGGTTCTTCCCCAAGTTCTGGCATGTCAATCAAGGTTTGTTTAGCTGGCCCGAACCTTTGAATGAACTCATCTTCGCTGCCCAAAATCCAAGCGCGACAATCTAATCCAGATCTGCAGGGCTCCGGGGCACCGTCAACTGTTCGCCTGGAAAGAGGATTTACTAGCCGGAGACTTTGTAAGGGCAAAAAACTTCGGATCATTCAAGTAGCCTAGAAATTTCGCAGATCAATTTGGAAGCGGCAATGCTTCAGCACAGCCGCTATATCTTCGGGAAACGGCTCGAAAGTCGTCCGATGAACCGCAGCCAGGGCTTCACGATCCACCTTCTTGTTTCCGCTTGATCCGACCACAGCTGCCGAAATTAGACTGCCATCATTGGCGATATCAATTAGGAGTAGAAGACGAACTGCTCTTTTCGCCGGGGCGTCCCATTGTTGAGAAAGCTTGATCAACATTTGTTTTCTGTAGGGCGCGATATTTACACGAAGATCCGAGGAGCTCCCGCTGCGAGTCTTAAAAGGGTCGCTTTGCGAAGGTTGGCTATCATCTCCGTAGCCTTCTTGCGCGCCTTCTTGGCCTTCGTAACTTCCATCGCCATGATCAATTTCACCAACGCCATCACGTGTGATACCACGCGCAACTGGATCTGCATCCTCATTTGCCTGTTCTCCGGCAGGCGAACTGACAGACTCTTCTTGACTCTTAATAGTCCTCGGATTCATCGATGGAATATCAGTTGGCTGCGTGATCATCTTTTGTACAGGCTGAGTTTCACTGATCGCAAGTTTCTCCACGTCCTGCGCGATCCTGTCCTCTCTCCGAATTGGCGCAGCCGCTTTCTCTTCGCCTTGCTTAGCTCCAGCTAGCCCGCCCATGTTCTGCTCTTTTCCATCTATCAATGTTATTGGCTTAGGAATGGACACAACATGCTTGAGTTCAGGCGGCGCAATCATGAATTCGAAGGAATACTCGCTTGGAACGACACGTCGCGGCGGATGAGCACGTTCATATTCATCTATTTTGGCAAAGGCGATCGACATAACCAAATGAAACACAGTTACAAGCACAACGCAGCTCTGAAGCCTGCTTTGGCGACTTATCGCATCCGGATGACGATGATCAAACCAGCGGTCAGAGAGTCGAACAACATCTTTTGTTGTGAACATAAAATCGCCCCGCAAGAAACTGCCAACCGAAAACAGCGTTCCAAAAGAACGCAGCAAATACAGCCCCAATAACGCCATAGTGAAAAACTGGACGCAAACAAGCCGTTATGCCGAAGCTTGCATAACGATTTGAGTGGAGTCAATCGAGCGCGCAAATGCGCTCATCAGGTTTGCGTCCAGCCCACTTAGTTTCTTGTGCAGGAAACTATTACTAACTTTCCATACCTGAAAGAGAGCCGGTATAGGATTTACCCTATGCCGATTATCAGAAAATGTTCATAAACACGCAACGCCGCCCACGGCGCGGAGACCATTTATGTGAGGCTAGACTTCATCATCCTGACCGGACTCAACGCGCACCAAAGATGGTTCTACTAATTGCGTGCGAATATCAGAAAACGAATAACCCAAGGTCCAGAAAAGTGCGGAAAGCATGCCGCGGACTGAATGCGCGCGCGACTTAGCCATCTGCAGCGCTTTGGTGTCGAGTGAATCCATCGCTCGAATTAGCTCAGAGCGCTCGTCACCTTCCAGCTCGAGAAGTTCAACCACTTTGGCCTTTATTTCACTATCGCTTCTCATTTTGAGCCCTCTAAAGCTTGCCAGAATCAATCTACCCAGACACGCCAGCTCTAAAGCTCAGGACTTGAAATGCCTTCCTATCGTAGCTCGAAGAGACTGACTACAATAGACTCCCTGCTGCCTGGCAAGCGCCTCCTGACATGGGGCGGGCGCCCTCTTGAGAAGCGCCGAATATACGCAAATTGGCACTTAAAGTGACCTAAAGAGAGGATGTCAATTGCTTATAAACTTCCTATGCTTCTGCTGAAATCCCAAAAGCCATTGCTTGGCAAGCGTTTACGGGGACTTAACAAGCAGCTTAGACCTGAAAAGTAGAACTCTTTCTTATGATATAAAAGTGATGCTTGATTTCTGGAAGGAGTACAGAGGAATGAAAGTTGCGAACGTGACGATGCCCCTACTGGCAACTATTCTGCTTAGCGGAAATGCCGTTGCCTTGGCAGGTGCCTCATCAGCACTCGATCCCTATGCTTACATTCAAGCGCCAACGCGGGCTCAAAGAGAAGCTGAGGCTGCTAAGAAAAACAAGAAGAACAAAGAGAAAGTCAAAAAGGTCGCCGCTGCAGTCGACCCAGAACCGAAGGGACGCAGCATAGAAACGGTTCCCGCTTCCGTAGTGGTTAACGAACGTCCACGCACAGCCAAAAAGGCTGAGCCGGTTGCACCCGTAAAACCTGTTGAGCCGGCAAAACCACAAACTGCACTGAAAACACAAGACGAAGGTCCCCAATCCGGCGAAGGATTCATAGACGGGTTGAAGATGAGCACCCGTGCTATTGGTTCCAGCATGAAAAATGGAACCAAAACTGTAGGCACAGGCTTTGCGAAAATCGGCTCCGGATTCATCGCAGCTGGAGCGAAAGTTAAAGAGAGCACAGTGGCAGCCGGTGGCAAGGTCAAGGAAAGCGGTTCGGGCATGGGTGACAAAATCGCCGGTGCCAGTGGCAAAGTATGGGACGGCGCTCAGTCGGCTGGCGGTGCCTTGATGGCGTTTCCGAAGATGATCGGACATGGCGTCCAGAAGACGGCTAGCAAGGTCGGCGATGGTGGCGACGGAGCTAAGAAAGTAGTCATGGCTCCTGTAGCGGGGATGGCTGCACTAGGTCATGGACTGGCAAAGCTGAATCCGTTCGGCGGCGACGACGCACCAAAGGCAGTGGCACAAAAAGACACCGCAGTTAAGTCTGACGCATCGAAAGAAAGCAAGGATGCGAAGATAGCCGCTAAGCCAGCGGCAGCTAAGGCTCCTGTTCCATCGAAGATTCTCGAATTAGAGAAGAGAGATGCAGAAGCAATGAAAGCTGAAGCGAAAAGCAATCAAGACTTGAAGCCCGGAATTGATACTTCTGCAGAAAAGGATCTCAATGAAGCGGCTCAATCAGTTGTTGCAGAAGAGACTGCCGCAGCTGCAGCACCAGCCAAAACAAAAGCCCCAGCGCCAGCCAAAGTAGCGCAAGGTGAAGGCGGCGGATTTAAGTTCGGACTGGGAATGGGCTCAGCAAAGAAATTGGCGTCAGCGCCGATGGCAGGCATGAGCAAAATGGGTAAGGGCTTCGGCAAACTAAATCCATTTGGTGGCAAAGATGAGAAACAGCCAGCACCGCAAGCTACAGCCTCAAAGCTTCCAGCCGCGGCAGCTAAGCCAGCACAAAGCTTGGTTCAAGAAGCTAAGCAGCAAGACGCTAGCGTAGCCGACACAACAGCTGACGCTAAGACCTCCGAAACCGAAAGCACAACGGCAACAGCCAGCAAGGTAGTTGCCACTCCTCCAAACGCTGAAGAAACAGCTGCAGGTGAAATTGGTGGACGTCTACAACCAGCCGATAACAATGAAACCGGCTCCTGGTCAGCGCCAGAAAGTACAGCAGCAACCCCTGATGCAATTCCGCACTAAGGGCTCAATAGAACCTGTTAAAGAAAAGCGGGACCACACGGTTCCGCTTTTCTTTTTGCTCATCACACGATCAAAATGCTTACCAGAAGGTGCAACCATCAAAAGGATCCGAAAGAGTTACGTTGTCTGTGAGGTGAGCAGTCCCCAGGCCACCCATGGAGGAAGATTTCGACCAATCAAAATGTAGCGCTGTGAGCTCACCCTTGTCATATTCGAACCGTGCAGAAAGATCACCGTTATATTTGCGGGAATCAATTTTATTTCCATCGAGCTCGTAAGCTACAGCTCTGCGCTCCTCACAATTGGCGCCAAACCATGCGTCATGCAGTGCCTGATAGGCGTCGGCCTTCTCGACAGATCTGGTAGCCGATATTACGTCGTCAGCCTTATCTAGAAGTTCGTTTGCTTGCTCTGATGCATTCCAATTGCCCATGACTCATACTCCTCGTGCCCAAACCATGTAGAACAGTCTATGTGTCACCGGCTGACAATGTCCTCTCGCCAAGTTGACAGCAAGTTAACAGGGAAGACAGACATCGCTTAACGGGACAACTACGCTTAGAAGTCGAGTCATAGCCAACTTCGCGCCAAAAGCCAGGTATAGGATTTATCTTGCTCAGCTACAGAAGGACAGAAACATGGACGACTTGATGAACGAGCGCGCAGGGCGATTGGTTGAGAAGGTCGATACCTTGATGGACTCAAAATCCGGAATACAGAAATGGGAGCTGCACGAGTCGATACGGAAAGACTGGTTTGATCTCAGTTGTGAAGACCGAAGAAGCGTTGGTTTGGCGATTGAAAAACTCAGTGAAACTGCCTCCAAGAATCAGCGAGACGCCCCCCTTACACAATCAGAGTTTAGATATAAGGACGGAGAGATCACTGAACTGGTCTTTTGGCGCGACAGACGTCCCAACACGGTCAGGCTAAAGGCCCCGTTGGAGAACTGCCAGCCCCTCAAGTAAGAGCATAGCTATTTGAGCAACGCAAAACGGGCGAGGTCGATTGACCCCGCCCATCGTTTTGGGTTTCGAGATTAGTTCGCTGCTGCCAGGCGCAGGCGCTCGTGCTCAATGATTTGAGCGGCACGCGGGGCGCTGCGAGGAAACTCGCGACCACGCATGATGAGCTGCTTTTCGATGCGCTCTGGTTGGAACTTCTCTTGGAAGAACTTTACTGCCGCGTCGACATCGAAATCTTTGCAAGAGAAGATATCGAGCGTCACAAAGCCCTTTTCTGCGAACGTGTGAATAGAGATATGAGATTCCGCAATGAGCACAATCCCGCTAACTCCCCAATCGTCCGGCACCGTGCCAGAGTATCTGAATACGTACGGCGGCATGATTTTTGTCATTTCGAGCTGTGTTGGATATTCATCAAGGACATTACTGACCTTTGTGAGATCACCTAGCAGTTCGGTTGGGCAGCCATAAGCTTCGAGAATAAGATGTGGTCCAAACATGTTCCTTTCCCCCTTTCAAAACCTGCTCGCGCAGAATTTGTGGATTCGACTAAAAGAGAGGGGTACACGAAACGCTTACCTTTGAGTCCCAGTGTTGGACGTGGTGCCGTTCTGAGAAGTTGGGCGTTGTTGTGTCTCCGCGATATACCTCCATAAGGCAAATTTTCTACAAGCACAGTATTTTACAGAAAAATTAGTGCAACGGAAGGAATTGACGCTGAAAGATCACAATTGTTTCTGAACGCATCTGTAGCACCGAGAACGGCTATTCAAGCCATTCTCGTCCAAATTACGGGGCATTACAATCTTTGAGGAAAGCTTAAATTTCCCTGGGAGCAGATACAAGTTGTCTGCAAACTAGTCCAAAAAGAAGTCGATGAGCTTTTTGGGACAGAACCAAGAAACCCAATTCACCACGCCATGAATTAAAAACGGCCCAGCCCCCAGCGCTACACCCACGGACGAAGGCTCAGCGTTTCATGGTCCGTGCTCCGGCGTGGTCCGCAGTTCCTGGATCCAATTACGAGAAGCGCAGAAGTGTTAAACCTAAGACCCGAAAGCGCCATCAGCTTGTCCCGACCCAGACCAATTCGAGCGCTAAATTATGTGAATGGATATCAACTTTGCCCCCGCAGCCAAAGCTGGTATCCAATTGATTTGTTGGATTGTACTTCGATAGAACTATAGACAAGATAGCTCTCAAAGGGCAGTCTTCACTCCGTCAGCAGCAGCATGCCGGCGAGTAGTTTAGTACGTAAAAATGCAAAAGATCGGGAGCAGGGCAATGAAGGTTTTCCTTTCTGAAGACGAAGAACAAAAATACATCAAATGCGATGAGGAAAATTTCGAAGCGTGCTATGCATTCGGTGAATGGTGCGATCGCAAAATCATCGAATTGAAAGGGCTAAGAGAACTCGACGCAGAAGAAGACTATTACGAAGTCAGCCTCTTGCTCAGGCAAGCGCGAAGAGCATTGCTTCGCTACGTTTAAGACGCTCCGGATGCTCCCGCCTCATTCTGCGTCTCCGCATCCTCCGCTGATAAACGCTCCGGATGCTCCCGCCTCATTCTGCGTCTCCGCATCCTCCGCTGATAAACGCTCCGGATGCCCCCGCCTCATTCTGCGTCTCCGCATCCTCCGCTGATTTTCCTCACGCTACGTCTAACAAAGTTTTTGTAGCATCGTTGGCTCGCTAATAGGACTTGGGTTCATTCTGGGAGGAGCCGTCGAGATTTGTCGTCTCGTCCTCTTGACCCTTTGTATGGAGCGCTAAGTGAACGCATGGTGCGGATGGGTCATTTTCAGAGCTAGGGCTCTTTTCATTTTCGAGATCCTCGTCCTTCTCCAAATTGTAAGGATCCTCGTGAATAATCCACACGCTGCCGCTGTCGGACACGTGAACATGTGTTCGTCTCATCGTTTGTACCTTCAGATATTTCTCTATTGGCTAGACTGCACGATAAAACGAAGGTTCCGACTGTCTATGCACGACGCAAGTATGCGAAAGCTAAGTGCATCTAGGCAGCTTGCATCACGCACCAAATATGGTGCGAATCACAAATAGCTTAGAGAGCTAGAGAATAATAGAGAGGCGATGCACTCGGCACCGCCCCTTTTGTTTAAAGCTAGTTTTCTGAAATCCACGAATCCCCATCGAAACAGATAGGAGTTAATCGCGGGTATTCAAGCGCGGACAATTAGCCATCCCGGTGCTCTGGAGCTGGAGGCCAAACGCCCCCATTTGCAGCTTGTGCTAATTTGCTTAGCAATTTATGCGTTGCCTGCTGCTTTGGCCAAAGCTCATCTCGAACGAAACGATGGTTATCACCATGCATTTCGAGGATCTTCCATTCGTATTCGTTGGAGCCGATGTCTTCACCTTCCTCCAGCGCATTGACAATGGCTTTGTCGCCAATGCCACCAGCTGCGGACGTGACTAGCTTTGCGAAACTTCCCCACATGCCAGAAGCATCAGCAGGTTCGCCGCCGCAATTCCGAATCTGCGAACGCAATTTATCAGCGCGCTCAAGATGCGAAGTTTGAGCTTGTGACAGAACATTTTGCAAATACGACCCGTCATCCAGCTTGCGCAATGCCTCGCCATAACTTTCAATTGCAGAGAGTTCCCCTCTAAGTAAGTTATTGAGGGTTTCAAGTTCACCTGTGTTCATAGTGCACTCCTGTTAACTCACGTAAATCTGGATCGATTAGCTAAACACCATTGATTCAAGGCTTGCATTCCAACGGTCAAGATCGTCTTCTTTGGCAGTTTTCTTCAAAGCAGGGAAGAACTCCTCCTGCTCAAATCCAGCAAGCGAATCAAATGCTTTCGTCAAATGGATAAACAGTTGTTCAAAGCCAGGTTCATCGACATGAATTTGAGTGAGATTCTCAATCGAATCCTCAATACTCTGAGCTCGTTGCTTCCATTTGGCGATCATGCCATCCAACGCGCCCATTGCTTCAGCGGGCAAGTCGCGCAGAAGTATGTTGTTCACTTTGGTGACGTGGCCGGTAATCGAATCGATCGATTTACGTACACCGTCAAAAACTTTCGGCTGAGGCCAATCAGCATAGTTATCAGCGACCGTGTGAAGCTTCTCTTGAATATGGCGCTCGTCCGTCAACAGGTACTCAAAAATATTCATTACTCTTCTCCGAATATTTAGCAGACTCTGGTCAGCAATATTTGATGGGGAACTTATTGAATAAAAGAATCCATTTACTTGCGCCTTCCCAATGAGGCCGTGCAGGCCAAATCACGCGTCGGATTCACTTCAATTTCGACGGAGTAGACGGGACAAGATTGTTTTGGTTCCGACTTCTTATTTTGATCTGAATCTTGCATTCTAAGCTTGACGGGACGGCGGCAAGAGCATACCATACATAACGATGGCACCCCAATCATAATCCCGATGATAAGATCGACTTATCGTGGGGTCACAAAGCACGCCCACAAATAGAAATTCAAACGTTGGAGATTGCCAGCAGCAATCGAAGGAACGGACCAGCGGCAATGGCTGCATTACCGGATAACCTCTCAACAAAATCGCCACTTGCAGAATTGCATAGTGGTGACAAAATGACCAGAGAAGAATTTCACCGAGCTTATGAAGAGATGCCAGAGGATTTCCAAGCCGAGTTAATCGGAGGGATTGTCTACGTGGCTTCTCCATTGAAATTACCGCATGGAACATTCCATCTGACCTTAGGCAGTGCATTTCACAGCTATCGAGTGCACACGCCGGGCGTGATCGCCGCTGATAACGTGTCCGTGTTTCTCAGCGATGAAGATGAAGTCCAACCTGATTTAGTTCTATTCTTGGGGGAAAAATTAGGAGGTCAATCAACCGCAACTTCAGACAATTATGTGCAAGGTCCACCAGAACTCGTTGCCGAGATTGCAAACACTAGCAGAGCAATCGATTTACATCGGAAGAAGGTTTCCTATGAGACAGCTGGAGTAAAAGAATACATCGTCCTATGCGTGCATCCACTTCAACTCTTCTGGTTCGATCTCACTGCTCGAGAGCGCATTACGCCTGGTAGCGATGGAATTCTCCGATCTAAAGTATTTCCGGGACTCTGGCTTGATGAGGAAGCTCTGGTAAAAGACGAATCGATTCAATTGGCCGATGTTCTGAATCAAGGGCTGCAATCAGAAGAGCACAAAGCTTTCGTTGAGCATTTGCGAGCTAAAACCGCTAAAAAGGATTAGGTACATTTGTAGTAAGAAGCCCAAGAATTTTGTATACCAAGTATTGGGCTCAGGATTACTTCAGCTGGATTAGCAACTGCCGGATCAGCAACTGCTCAATCAGCTATCTGCAGCGTTCAGCCAAAGTAACTATGCTGTGTGACGGCAGTCGGATTAAAAGAAAGTTGCTCTGATTCGGGCTTTGCTTACAAGCAAATCAGGCGAACAAAATCGAATGCTTTCTGCGACAATGTCTTCTTACACTAAGGGCTTGCTGAGTCGAGGCTTAAATGAAAGCACAAGTGAGAGCATACCTACTATTTGCATCGCTATTACTTCAAGTCAACTGTGATGCGATTGAACCGACCGCTGGTAAGAAATCTACACCATCGACTGGCAGAAAAGAATCAGTTCAAAATGCTTACGCCGGATATCCCGTAGCGAAGCTTTGGGCCTTGGCTTGCCCAGCTCTGTTGACTCTGAATAACCAGCACCGCCACGACCTTCTCTGGTGTACGGACGCAACAACAGAGAACATAGCGCATGAGAAACGGATGCTTGCAGAATGGTGGGGGATTCACTCGCGCGCTGATTTGCTTCAGACGTTGACTGACATTACAACTGGCGGTAGCCGAGCAACATTTGATGAAATGGCTAAGCAATATCAAGATGAATCGGCGATGACACGTCTTCAAGAGAAACTCAGCGTTGAAGATCGAGCAGAGTTTAATGATCGATTGAAGATAGTGCGGGAGTATGCCCCGAAATTGGGCTTCAGGTCACTACTGGGATGGGATTATGCAAGATACATTGCGCTTTGCAGGTGGGGGACATTGTGCGGCTATATAAGCCAAGACGAAGCATGGGCAAAAATAATGCCAGCGGCCAAACTCCTTCAAAATTCATTCACTTCTTGGGCAGACCTTGGAGAAAATTATCTGATAGGAAGGCGATTTTGGCAGCCGAATTCCGAGCTGAATCAAAGCTATAAAGAGAATTACATGAAGTTACTATCAGAGCCCAAGAGTCCCTGGAAAACCATTCCCTGGTCCACGTCTCTCACAATCAAATAAAGGCGGGCAAATTTCTATGCTGAACAAAGTACGAATTGTGTCCATTGCTTTTGCCACTCTTCTTTTCACATCCATGAACACAGCTGCTGCATGGCAGCAACAACCTGGTGCGGATTTAGCATTACTCGCCGTTAAGCGAAGAGACGAACAGAAACTCGAGGAGGCGATGAGCATTGTTAGCAAGGCATTAGAAATAAACCCTAACCTTCCAGAAGGCTATTACGTTCGCGGAACAATTTACAACAATCAATCGAAATACAAACTAGCTATGGCCGATTTCGATAGAACACTTGAATTATTTCCAAATTTCCCTGCTGCTTTGGGAGACCGAAGTAGGCTCAAATTTGCCCTTAACAATGACACGCAAGGTGCCATCCAAGACGTTAGCAAATCGCTTGATCTTCTTAAAGACGCTCATAATTATGCATTCAGGGGATACCTCTATTCAAAAATTGGCAAAAATGAGTTGGCAAACCAAGACTTTGCAACCGCCATTTCAATGGATGCACGCGATGCTTCAATTTATGAGTACCGAGGCAACGCTGCGCTTGAACAAGGAAGATTCAAATCCGCGATACTTGATTATACGAGCGCAATAAACCTCCAGCCGTGTGCAACTGATTACGCGGAGCGCGGAAGCGCCTATTTTTATATTGAGAATTATGATAGCGCTTTGTCTGACTACAAAACCGCGGCACGTTTGAACGAAAAGTATGCTGGTTTAGCGTCAGCTGTAGAAACGTACAAATTAATCCAAGCAAGAAAATATGCAGAGGCGTCCGTAAAAATGGGGAGCACCTTTAATGCAAAAGGAAAAACAGCTCCAGAGTATTTTGTTAAAGCATGCGTGGAACTTGGTGAAGGGAAAGTGGCTACCGGAGCCTATTATCTCAAGGAAGCTATTGCTTTGTACAACAAGTTTCCAGCGGCATACGTTATGATGGCTGCAATTAAGGCAAAAATTGATGGCGACACGAAAGGCGCCATTACCGACCTGGACAAAGCAATTAGTATCACCCCCACCGCAAGCGCCTATATCATGCGGGCCGCATTGTTTTCAAAACAAGCCAATTTTGATGCGGCGCTGGCGGACCTGATTAGCGCCACAAAGTTCGACCCGAAAAACGCAGATGTACTTCGTCTTCGAGGCATTGTTGCCTTCAAAGCAGGCAAGTTCGATCAGGCAATTATGCTGTTCTCGAGCTTACTCGATGGCGAGAAAAAGTCCGCCGTCGATCTTGTTTTTCGTTCTTACTCGTATCTATATACAAATCAATTAGACAAAGCACAAAAGGACCTGGAAATTGCGAAAACACTTGAACCCGATCGAGAGTCAATTCACCTTGGCTTAGCCAGAATACTTCTAGAGCAAAAGAGGTTAGACGAAGCACTAAGCGAACTCGGTCTGGTTTTGAAGAAAAATCCTAGCAACACTGATGCACTGATCGACAGAGGCTGGGCTTTGTACATCAAGAAAAAGTATTCCGAAGCTTACTCCGATTTCGGTCGCGCATTGAGAGTGACACCAAAAAGCGTAGATGCACTATTAGGAGCCGGTATCAGCTGCGCAAAACTTGCCAAATTTGAGACAGCCAAGCAATATTTGGACGCAGCACTTAAATTGAGTCCAAAAGCTCCGCCCTCTGTGCTTCTCTGGCGAGCAGTCATTTACATGGAACTTGCAAAATACACGGATGCTATCGCCGACATCAACGCGATTTTGGACGCGGTCAATAAAGATCCAAGCAAAAAGTGGAGTAACCTCGACATCCAGGCGCAAATCATAAAATCCCAACTACAATTTTCTCAGGGAAAATACAAAGAATCTATTGAAACATGCAAAAGCATTTTGAACTCTGACAATAAAAACGTCGACAAGAACGATAAATTGATGGCGTCACGCATTATCCAGCAATGCAATGCCGTTCTACAAACAGTTAGCAATACTGCAGATCAAGCAGCCATGGTGAAGGCAGCAGGTGACTTCATTGCAAATGGCGATCCACAAGCCAAGCTCTTGGATAATCTCTTCAAGAACAAAGTGGCTACAAAACACTTTGTCTTTCTTTCGAACCTTCCCGAGCAAAAGCTGCTCTATTATGCTCAATTTGCAGAAGGCTTTTTGGATGTTATCGACAGTCAATTTGTCAAACTTAAGGATGCACCGTTAACCAGGGTCTATTTAGTATCAAACCATCACGAATTTCTAGACTTTGTATTCCATCATTTTCCTGGAGAGCATGAGGCACGGGCAGCGTATTTTCATGGTCCAAATGCCATTGTGTTCGGAGACGAGGATGGGATTGGAGTTTTGTCCCATGAAATTATGCACAAAGTTGTGACCGAGAATCTACCTCATGCAGATAAATGGGCCGTTGAGGGAATTCCTGTTTATTTTGAACAATTATATGGCTATTACGATCAGGATAAAAAGCTAGTGCTCAAATTAGGGCTGCAAAGTCCAATACGCATGAATAATCTGGCAGACGTGATCAGTTGCAACCTCTCCGACACCTTAAGCACTGCCGACATAACAGCTCACGAAGGGCGAGTGGGAATGGTCTCCATGTTTCTCGACCAGTCCAACAAGTTTAAGCCGTACCTTGAGCTAAGCAAGTTGAACGGAAAAGGAGCTTATTCCTACATGGTGGAGGCGGTCTACGGAAAGTCTATACCAGAACTCGAACCACTGTGGTCAGAGTTTCTGAAAAATCTTGCAAAAGAGAAAACAAAAGTGGATCTTTTGTTATCCCCACGAATTTTTGCTACAAAGGCAGATTACCTGGAAGCTGAGAAAACAGGATTTGTCGACGACGTAACGGAAAAGTTAGGCAGCGATTTGCTCAGCAGGGAGAAAAATACGACGCCAGAAGATGATACATACTCGATGCTTCCTGCCGCAGTTAATTCCACGAAACTCGACGGAGCTTTGCCGGGGAAAGATGGAAGCTCTAAAGGCACGTCACCATCGCCAAACAAACCTTCTGCGGCCGGGGGAGCGGTTAAGCCTTCCAGCAAGCCCCAAAAGTAAGCTTGGGCTATGCTGCGTGGCGGCAGCTCTTGAGATACTGCACCGACTTCACTGTCCCGGTTGAAGCGGACTCGATTTCGCAGTCCTCGATTTCATTTACTAGCTCAGAAATTTGCACCCAGAGCATGCGCTTCATATCGTTCGATAAAGTTTGCAATGCAGAGAGGTGCCAGATCTCCATTTTCCCGTCGTTGAAATTGATTATCTTGGTATTCATTTCAGCACCTCGCGTATTTCAATGCCGATATAGATGACGACCATCAATATTCGTCGTTCCCTAATAAGTCAGTTTTTCGTAGAAATTAAGAACTTGCAGTAGTTAGACAGCAACGCGATTTACACGCACAGTTGCACCTGTGTGGAAATTCTTTTGAATATCCATCTGCAACGCCTCACAGGCATTCACCCAGAACTGACACCCTACGAGAATGGCTTGACTGCGCTTGCCCTGGGGGAAGTGCAGTAGCACCGGATCGTCACCCTTATGTAGGGTCAGAATGCTCTTCAGCTTGTGCAAATCAGTAAATGTCTGTTCTCTGTCGAAAAATATGTTGACGAGATTGGCATCAGCAATTCTTCGCACAGAATTGACCGAAATGGACGTGCCTTCATCACCCTTTCGTACTTTTCCTTTAACAAGTAATAGTGACTGCGGAGTCAGAATAGAAGTATCTAACTTCTCAAGTATGTCACCAAATGCGACGGCTTCGATGCGACCAAAAAGATCTTCAAGATGGATGATGGCGAGCAACTTGTTGGTTTTGGTCAATTTCTTCTCGATGCCCGTTGCTAATCCACCAATGATGACAGAGGACTGATCTTGAGCTTCATGGACGTCATTACATGAATGTGTGGTCAGCCAACGCAAGCGATTTGCGACGCGTTTGAGCGGGTGGCTCGTAACATAGAATCCGAGCAACTCGTGTTCAAGCAACTGTAATTCGTTTTCTCTAAACTCGCCCGCATCACCTTTTAGTTGTGTAAGTGAATCAAGCGCGGTAGCTCCGCCCGGCGATCCCATTCCGAAAAGGCTTATCTGACCTGCGGCTTGTTGAGATTGACGTCGTTGCGCGGTTTCAACAAGACTCTCTAAATTTTCGAGGGCTTGTTTTCGCGAGACACCAAGATTAACGCAGGCACCACATTTGATGAGCGCTTCCAGTGCTTTCTTGCCCACAGCTCGCAAATCGACTCGCGAAATCAAATCTTGCAATGAAGAATATTTTCCGCCTTCTTCTCGCTTGGCTACGATTTGGTCGATAGCGGCTTCACCACAGTTACGCACGGCCCCCATCCCAAAGCGAATCGAGTTACCGTCTGCCGTAAAATCGCGACCGCTCACGTTTACGTCAGGCGGAAGAATGTCGATGCCCATTTGTTGGCATTCGGCAATGTAACCTTGCACCTTATCTTTTTCACTCGCCACACTTGTGAGCAGTGCGGTCATGTATTCAACTGGGTAGTGCGTCTTTAGATACGCAGTTTGATAAGTCAAGAAAGCATACGCCTGACTGTGCGATTTGTTGAAGCAGTACTCCGCGAATTGAACCATCATGTCGAAGAGGTTATTTGCCACAGAATCTTTCACGCCGTTTTGAACGCAGCCAGCGACGAAAATATCGCGGTGCTTTTCCATTTCTTCAGGCTTCTTCTTACCCATCGCGCGACGCAGCAAGTCTGCTTGACCGAGGCTGTATCCACCAAGCCGCTGCGCGATTGCCATGATCTGCTCTTGATACACAATTTGTCCGTATGTATCTTTGAGAATCGGCTCAAGCAATGGCGTCGCGTAGGTAATCGGCGTCTTTCCGTTTTTACAATCAATGAACTTGTCGATCATCCCGGTATCCAACGGGCCAGGACGGTAGAGTGCAATAATTGCAGAAAGGTCTTCGATGTTGCCAGGCTTCATATCGCGAGCAACCTGTTTCATACCGGCCGAAGTTTCTAGCTGGAAGATACCAGCTAGGTCTCCATTACTGACCGTTTGATAGGTCGCGTCATCGTCGATAGGAATCTTGAGTGGATCAATCACAATACCGCGAGTATCTTTGATGATGTTTATCGCGCGATCAATCATCGTCAAGTTGCGCAGTCCGAGGAAGTCCATTTTGACTAGCCCGACATAGGCACAATCTTCCATGTAGTACTGCGCGATGATCGTTCCATCGTTGTTTCGCTGCAGCGGAACAAGCTCATCCATGGGGACATCAGAGATTACAACGCCTGCTGCGTGCATACCGAAGGTTCTGTTGACCCCCTCTAGTTTGCGTGCCAGGTCAATAACTTGCCTGGCTTCCTCACTTGTCTGATATGTTTTCTTGAACTCGGGGTGCTCGGCAACCATTTCCTCAAGAGGCGTTGGTTTACCACGCACGACCGGCACCATCTTCGCAAGCTTGTTCGACTCCGCAAGAGGAAACTGCAACACGCGGGACACGTCTTTGATAACAGCTTTCGATGTCATTCTGTTGAAAGTGATAATCTGGGCGACGTGGTCTTGTCCATACTTCTCGGAGCAATACTTGATGACGCGATCCCGACGTTCGATACAGAAGTCGGTATCAATATCGGGCATCGACTTTCTTTCTGGATTCAAGAATCGTTCAAAAAGCAAGTTGTACTTAATAGGATCAATGTCTGTAATACCAAGCGCATAAGCAACAAGACTGCCGGCTGCGGATCCGCGCCCCGGTCCTACAGGTATGCCGTTTTTCTTGGCGTAATTGATGAAGTCCTGCACGATCAGGAAGTAAGAACTGAAGTTCATATCGATCATGACCTTCAGCTCTTCGCGAGCGCGCTTTTCAATTTCTGGCGTCAATACGCCGAAGCGTTCTTTCAAGCCTTCAAAAACGAGTAGGTCTAAATATGTGTGATCGGTGTGACCTGCCGGGACGTCAAATCTTGGTAGACGAGGATCTCCTCCCAACTTAACAAGTTCAACCTTGTCATTGATTTCAAGCGTGCTTTTGATCGACTCTTCGATAAACTCATCATCTAAGTGGTCGCGGAAAAGCCACCACATTTCATCGCCGTTTTTTATGTACTCCCAACCGGTGAACTTCATCCGGTTGGTATCGGTAACCTGCTTGCCCATTGAAATACAAAGCAATGCGTCGTGAGCCATTGCATCGTCTTTGCAGGTAAAGTGGCTGTCGTTTGTGCAGACAAGCTTGACTCCGAGTTCGCGCGCAATCTTAACGAGCGGAACGTTGACCTTGCGATCTTCCCACTGCCCATGATCCTGAATTTCGATGTAATAATGTTCGCCGAACGTTTCTTTGTACCAGCCGGCAATACGTTTAGCTTCGTCGTAATCGTCGCGCAAAAGCGCCTGACATAACTCAGCGCCCAAACATCCCGAAAGAACAATGAGTCCTTCCTTGTGAGCCGCCAGCATCTCATGATTCATGCGCGGCTTGTAATAATAGCCATCAAGATGCGCACGCGAACAAAGCTTGACGAGGTTCCTGTAACCGTCTTGATTACGGGCAATTAGTGTGAGATGGTAGATAGGAACCTTAGTCTTTTTGTCTGTGACGTCGCCATCGATTACATAGCCTTCCATACCAACGATCGGCTTGACGCCACCGAATTCTTTGCAGATTTTGGTGAGTTCCACGGCACCATACATGACACCATGGTCTGTCATAGCTACAGCAGGCATATTCTCGGCTTTGGCTTTTTTGACCAAATCCTTGATTACAGTCGCTCCGTCGAGCAAACTGTACTCTGTATGTAGATGAAGAGGAACGTATTGACGAGAACTCATGCTCACCACTCCTGAGGAACGCGCAAATATGCGGACGGGCACGCCCGCGCTCCCTAAACTCAGGCAGAACAGGAAATACAGCAAAGTATCGCCTTGCCACCCAAGCAGCAGCTATCGATTGGATATACCAAACGACCACTAGAACAATTCTAAACGGCTACCTATCCTTTAAACGTTTTGGATGGTCCAGAAGTTCAATTTCCGAGATTAAATCCTCAGAAATTTGCATAAAAAGTGGCAGAGTTGACGAGGGGTACGCAAATTCCACAAGCTTGTCACAGGAATTCCACGCTTCCGGTTTAATTTGGCTTCACTTCTGGTTTTTGGATGGGCTGGCTATCCGTAGCAGGAGTAAAGTCATGTCCGTCGAACTCGAAAATTCTAAGGCTTTCAATAAAGAAGAAGCCTCTGCACAACCGCTTGCAGATTTACCGACGCTAGATTTACTTGCCTCGCCTATCGCATCCCATTTCAGGCAGGGCAATTCAAATTTACTAAATTCGTCAGATGGCGAAAACCAAAAGACACTAGGTGTCAGCGATCCCTACAAACTCAGCATGGATCTGTCCAGCACAGGCACGCGCGCGCAGGCGGCAGCACCGGCGAAGGCAGAACCCGGTTCACTGAAGTTGTCAGATCCATTCGTCAACTGTCCACGACCACGTTGTCCCTTTGATGCAGCACCAACACCTACCCAGAGCGATATGTCAAAGATTCCAACGCTAAAAGAGTTGCTCGCAGAGCTCGAAGTAAAAGGGAAAGCAAAGGATGAGAAAGCGGCGACCGATCAAAAGCCAGTCACTGATCAAAAGCCCGCAGAATTAAAACCGAGCACGGATGCTAAACCGAGCGCCGAGACCAAACCGGCCACGGACTCAAAACCAGCAACGGAGACAAAACCGGCAACAGACACAAAACCGGCAACAGACACAAAGTCTGCTGATCAAACAAAGACAGCAGAAATTGTTGAACCGCGAGACGGCAGAGGTGGCACGCGCACAGCAGTCCAGTCCTACGAACAAAAACAAGGTGGAAGGATCGCTGGAAGCAACGTGGCACCTCCGATTGATTTTGCGCCGAGGACGCTGCCATCAAATACGGTGCCAGGAACGATTCCTGACTCGCGTCCGAATCCCACGGATGCGAACTACAGACCGAAGCCACAAGATAGCTTCACTCCTATCCAACCAGGAGAGAACCGACCATTTACTCCTCAGCAAGAGAAGGTTGGTCCAATGGTTATACCCGATGCGAATGTCAAACCGGCAGAGTATCGTCCCGAAACCACCGAAAATTTGGACAAATTGCAGACACGTTTCGAAACCGATCAGGCCGCAGAAGCGATTCAGATGGCAAAGAAGTTAGGCGTTCCACTTGCAGTGCACATTGGTGCAAGCTGGTGTGGACCTTGCCAGACGATGGACAAGAATGTTTGGCCAGCCATAGAAGGCCCCGCTGGTCAAAAGGATTCGCTTAAAGGAAAAGTCGTAACCTTGCACCTTGATGTGGATCAGATGCGTCAACTGGACGGAGCCGCGGCTCAGGCAGCCAACAAAGTTGGCTCTGGCGCGGCTAAGCTCCCGACAATACGTGTTTACAGCGTGGACAATACAGGAAACGTCACACAACGAATCTCGAAAACTGGAGGCAAGAGCATCTCCCAGCTGACAGAATTATTGGAGCAAGGAGGAGTTCGAAGATAGCTTGCCTGCTGCCAGAGATTTGCCATCCGGCAAGGACTGAGCTGAGGCGTCAACCGATTCGGCTGACGATCGATCGGCAGTGATGCTTTCTCTTGAATCCTTCAAGGCAATTCGACCTGAACTGACATTCTCTACGAAATTGTTGAGAACGTTGATTGTGCGCGGCTCAGGCTTGCTTGCCTCCGCGATCAAGTGTCCGCTACCCTTAAGCACCGCGAGTTGCTTATTGATGCCTGTCATCTTTTTGAACGCTTTAACCGTTCCCTTGTATCCAGCCAGAGTGTCCTTGTCACCTACAACGATGAGAACAGGCATCGATGCAGGAAGCTTGAACGCTGCTTTCTCACCCGACAGAGTCATTCTTAAAGTGGTTAGTATTTCACCAATTGATTGCTTATTCCGATTAAGGGGATCAGCAAATTGAAAGGCAACCTCCTCAGCATTTTCAGAAAGTTTTTTCTTCAAGTAGGGCTTCAAATCTAACTTGCCCTTGGGATGAGTTGCTATCTGCAATCCGTTAAGGAGCATACGCGGAGACAGAAACCCACTCAGGTTCGAGAACGGGCTGATTGCAACGACGCCATCAATCAGGTCGGGCGACTTACTTGCCATCTTGAATGCAATCTGCGAGCCCAGACTTTCCCCGAGACAAATAATTGCTGTGTTGGGATATTTGTGGTGGAGTCGAACGAGCATGGACTCAGCATCTTTCATGGAATCCTTATAACGAATTTTCTGATCGCGCTTTGATCCAAAATTCTCATATCGCCATTTTCCGTATCCACGCAAATCGAGCGATGCAAACATGATTCCTTTTTTTGAAAGTTCAGTAGCGAGTCCCTGATAAGAACGTCCGTGGAGAACACCACCATGCAGCCCAATAATTATCGCTTTGGGATCGCCTTGCACCGGTTCCCAAAGATAAGTTGGCGAAGGGATCCCGCGAAAAATTTCAGGCTGTTCAATTGGTGTTTGCGCAAAGGCTTCCCTAGCATTATCCAAGAAGCTAAAGGATAAGAGCAGACCAACAACTCCGTTGCGTAAAATATTTCCGATACCTGGCATCACTACCTCGCTCAGTCTCGTCTTTCATCTCTATTGCATGGCTGGGGACGGAGCGACGATAGGAGGAGTTCCCACGCGTAGCAACTTGCAATGCGCGACGATGGATTGGAATGTGATCAAAAATGGCAGCGGCTTAGCACAGCGATTGATACTAGTTGTGAGACGAATTAGCGTACGGCTGGCTTCAGTTTTAGCAGCAGTTGCGCCATGTAAGTATGATTAACTCACAGGATCGCTGCAATTCGAAGCGGACAGGATGCCCACGCTCCCATCATCGCGGCAGTTCGAGGCGGGGAAACGCGCTCCCATCATCGCGGCAATTCGAAACGACAGATGCCCGCGCTCCCATCATCGCGGCGGTTGGAGACGGGGGATACCGAGTTGCCATCAAAGTGATCTAAGGATCTGACGCTGTTTTACCGGCGGCGGATTTTGAGTCCTCGATAGAGATGGGAACGGCTCCGACATGCTTATCAATCCAGCTGGTGACAGTTTCTACGACTTCGGGCTTCAGATGATCCATAGTTACTAGCAAGTGTCCTATGCCCTTGAATGTTGTCATCGATTTGTCTGTGCCTTGGAATTTTTTGTACAAAACATCGACGGACTTAACGCTGCATATTTCGTCCTTGTCGCCTTGCAACACCAAGAGAGGAATGGCTGGATCGACTTTAGGAGCCAGCCCCGTGTTTTGTCTTACGAAGATAGCTGAGTGAATCAAATCCTTCAAACTCTGAACTTTTCGTATCCGGGGATCAGAAAGAGTTGCTTCATTTATGCGAGGATCTTCGGAAATGTGTTTCAGATGTGCAGAGATGTCTATCGACTGTCCCAGTGTCCGTGCACCATTCCAAACAGATTCAAAGATGGGTGTGGGATCCGGATTCACATGCAAACTGATCCCCGGGCTAGCCAAAATAAGTCCATCAAATAACTTAGGCTCAATATTCACTGCATGAAGTGCAACGGAAGCGCCCATGCTTTCACCAATGCAGAACACAGGTAAGCCAGAATGTTCTTCACGTAATTTCTGCGCTAGAACTACGACATCTTCGCTGCTACCTGAATAATCCAGCTTTGGACGCTCGATGCCAGCCTTGGTAGCTTCCTCAAGCCAAGCGCCGTGTCCAAAGAGATCAATTGAATAAAACAGAATCCCCTGCGGTGCAAGTTGTTCCGCAAGTGCCTTAAAAACACCTGCATGCTGAACTCCCCCATGGATGGCTAACAGAACAGCCTTCGGTTTGGCTGCATTATCTATCCACTTCAACGTTGGGACGCTGACATTTTTGCCTTTTAGTTTCAGCGATTCCTGCTGAATAGTCGGTTCGGCATTACCGACGGTGACAGAGACAAAAAGCGCCATAGAAATAGTAACTGCTTTCAAGCAATGCGAAAACGATTTTGACATTCTTTGCTCCCGATTGATGGCGTCGCGACGCACGGCAACACGTTCATTCATGAAGTTCTGCTGCCGAGGGGCGACGTCGCAATTTGGTAATTCGCAAAGCGTACGTTTATCCCTAATATGTTTGATAACACGAAAACTTACTACGAGAAGACGACGAGATCTTCCGTTTGCAAAACTGAAATCTTTCTTGAACTCTTGATTCCAGATTGTAGTCTTTGGCTGAAGACATTGCAGAGCTTGTCGACAGCTTCATTCTTGTCTTGCTCATAGAGCTCAACGAACTCTGATATATCGATGGGCTCTTCCACCAACACAGAACAATGCTGCCATCCTTTCGGAGATATTCGACCACAAAGCTCCGACTCGATAAAGTCCAAGGCGCGACAGGCCTGAATCTCGTCCTCAAAGTGCAAAAGCGATCGGTGTAAAATCAACAAGCGTTCAATCCGTTCCAGATCGCCCCGGATTGACGGCTGTGATATGCCGCCGCAATGGAATCGGCATTTTCTGGCAATGGACGGCGACCGTTTGAAGTCCTCGTCGGTAGCGTTGCGTAGCGCATACAATTGGTCAGTAGTTGCAAGCGATTCGTCGAATTGAAAATCGCAGAGGGCGCCAACCCGTTTCAGTAATTCAACCGCCGCTTGCTCTGCCATTCTGGCCGAAGATGACTCTTCAAGCACAAGGCTGTACGCGTAAGATAACTCCGTGATGTAAGCTCGAATAACTTGCTTGGTGTTCGTCAAAGCATCTGCATTCTCTTCGAAAGTCAAATCAAGCTTCTTAGCCAATTTTTTCAAAGCTGGCGCAAGAGCCGTCTCAGGATCTTCCTCCAAACTGTATTGAATGGCGCATGGAATGACATACACAGGCTCGTCACTTCCGGAAGCTTTAAGGTCTTTTTGAGCATCCAAAACTATGTGAAAAATTGCCTTCGGGAATGGCAACAAATTATCCTGATTGCCAGTGATCTCACCCTCGGGAAAAATGACAACCTTGTGTTCGCCCTGCTTTAACAGCTTCTTGGTCGTGGCGACTGAGTGCCTGTCGGGCTTACCTCTCTTCACTGAATAAGATCCGATGCTCTGCAAGAGCCAGCCGCGCAAGCCAAAATCCCAATCAAAAACTTCGCGCGCACAGACAGTGTAGAAATCCTCTTTCATGTGCCCGCTGAGGGCGGCGATCGCAAATGGATCCTGGCGATCCGGATGATTCGCCAACACCAGGGCATGCTTAGCGTTCGAAAACAACTCGAGGTCCTGCTGGTTTCCGAACACGCCGATTTTTAGCTGCTCTTTCAGATTCATCCAGAAAGGAAAAATAAAACGGCAAGCGCCCAAAACAAGTTTATTTATTTTCGGTTCTTTGAAGTCTCTCATAAGCATAGAGAACGCAGATAGCCGGATTTTTGTTCCCAGAGAATTACCCAATTCTGATTTTGATCGACACAGTCAGAGAGGGGAACCCGCAATGCTCCGCACGAGTCTTGCACTTGCGTTTCAATACCATCCGATGCATGATTCCTTGCTGAGGTGCAGTCATGTCGCCATCACATCGTGTAGATGCAGAGCTTCCAAAAGATAAAGTAAGAAGTGAAGATCCGAACTTCGATGATCCGCCTGCACTTACCTGGTCATGCGTCATGGGGAATGAGAAATTCCGAGGAGAAACTCGCAACGCAATGGCGGTCGAATATGACATTTGGTATTCGGAACAGGGCGAAAGAAAGCATACGCAATACAAAGGCCCCACCAGCCAAACCAACATGACTTACGAAACTGATTCACAGGGCTGGAATAAGTCTATAAGCCAGCGCGCAATTCTAAAACCTAATACCGAATACAAAGTTTTCCAGGGAACGTATGAAGGCAAGAATGGTGAATATTCTTATGGACGACAGGGGAGCAGAGAAGAACTGAGCGTTGATCTCGGTGACAAAAGCATTCCATTGAAGCCAGGAACGAAAGAATACCAGGAGGGACTTGATCAAATGAACAGAGTCAACTTCGAGCCACCCTGCCCAAAACCAAGCAAATAGCGCCACAAAACGGTCGAGGACAAGCCCGAAAGCTTGCCCTCGCACGAACCCTAGCAATAATATTTTGAGTTTAGACTAGCTGTTTGACCAGACTGCCCAGACGGCTGCGGCGTGCACGGCGCCCGGCGTATTTCGGGTGCGCACCACGAGTGGTGGTTTGATCTTCTGCCAGCAAAGCGCGTTTTGCTTCTTCCATTTCAACGATTGCAATTGCCTGGCGGAACCACATACGTAAGCAGCGTCTCTCGTCTGCGGTCAATCCCATATCATCCATGAGCATACCTCCAATAATGTTGGCAGTTCACTGTTAGCGCAATGGAAGGTTTCCATTCAGTGCTCGCTGCCGCAGGCGTACATTACGCCTTTCTAAGCCAACGCCCTGACAAGTTCCACGGTTTCAATCAGAAAAGCTCAGAGCTGAGCCTTTTGACGCCGGGTTGCAGGACTCGCAACAACACTACCTTAGGTGAGGAGATGTCAGAAGTAAAGACCTTGACATCCCATTGGTAAATTAGCAATCGCTCACTGGCAGTGCTTTACAGCGTTTAATCTTTCTAGCAACACTGACAGAATCGGCTTGAACAACTCATTTTCAGAACACAACTTAGATAAATTTAGCCGAAATAGGCTTAATCAGTGGCAGATGATGACATCAATGCCCCTTGTCTTCAGACCACATAACGCTGCGATTTCGCCCATCCATTTTGGCTTGCAGAAGTGCCAGGTCGGCATTCCTATATAAAAGATCGGCCGTCGCACCATGTTCCGGGTAGACTACTACGCCAAAGCTGATGGAGACGAAAACCTCCTGGCGGAACTCGTCAGGGGATATTGGATGCTCCTCAATTCGCTTCCGGCAGCGTTCGGCAACGTCAAATGCTTCTTCAGCGTTAAGCTCAGGCAACAACATAATGTATTCTTCGCCGCCCCAGCGACAGACCAAATCTATAGGTCTGGATTCAGCCAACAAATCCTCAGCAACTGTCTTTATGATCAAATCGCCATATCTGTATCCATGGTCTGTATTGAACAGTTTGGCTTTATCGATATCCCCATGGATCAACCCGAAAGTTCGCCCGAGATATTCGGATCGCGCGATCTCTTGAGTTAACGCACCAGTAAATCGACTGCGGCTTGCAAGTCCGGTCATTAAATCGGTCGTGCGCAGACGCGAAAGCGAATTGCCCAAATCCATGTTGTCAGCAGTCAGTGACAATAAGTCCAGAGCCATCCGCAACAGGGCAAAATGTGCGGGGTCAGCGAATCGTGCAGAAGAAACATTCTTTATCAGAAGCAAGCCCTGAATATTTTGCGCGCCAAAATTGCGCACCACTTTCAGAGGCAATATGAATCCCTGGGTCATGCCCAACTCTTCCAGCGCCTTCGCGATTACCTCTTCCTCAATATCTTGTGGTGCATCGACAATTCGTTGATCAAAAATACGCATACCCAGATCGTCGATAAATCTGTCGTGAAGCAGCTCTACAAGCGGAGCCAGCGACTCCTCAAATATTACAGTACTGGCAGCGCTGCCTTTGCCTCGGGACCCGTCACCACTGCGATAAATGTCGAGGGTCTCCCTCGAAAAATCCATGAGCACGGCATCAGAAGCTGCGGCGAAGCTTGCAAAAAGTCGTGCTGCCTCGGTCAAAATTTCAGCCCGATCAGGCGCTCGCGATGCCAACTTTTGAGCGCAAGACCTTAAGCGCTGTATAAAATCATCTTGTCCAGCGACGCCAGTAAGCTCCTGCTTTTCCATCGATCCCCAGATCCAACCGCCCCTAAAGCGATTATACGCTATTCTCCACATGCTGCAATCACCACTGGAGCGCGGCTGCCTTAAGCGCACGTGCAGGAGAGAAATCCGAAACGTCATTCGTCGAGCGGACACCGCAGTAGGCTATATGGAAATCCTTTCCTTTCCGCGCGGCTTGGGCTTGGCTCACCATACACCATACTTTGATTCGATCGTATGATAAATGTGGATGAGTCGGCGGCGATTTGAAATCGATCGCTATGCGATAATCTGCGGCATGGCGATTATATTGCAACCTGGAAGCACATTCGACAAGAACTACGAGGTCATCTCCTTCGTTGGTTCGGGAGGGATGGGCTCGGTTTACAAGGCTAAGCAGAAGGGACTTGAGCGAATTGTTGCCCTCAAGCTCTTGAAGATCGACCAGCTGAACGTCGAAGAGAATGTATCGCGATTCGAGCGCGAAGCCAAATCACTATCCAAACTTCTAAACAAACATATAGCTCGTTTTTACAGCTATGGACGCGATGAACGAGGGCTCCACTACATCGCGATGGAATACCTTGAAGGTAAATCACTTCGCCAGTTGTTGAATGAAGAAGAGACCCTAAACTGGAAGCGTGCAATAAACATAAGCAAGCAAATATGCTCCGCCATGGCTTCGGCTCATGAACAGGGGACGATCAACCGAGACCTGAAACCTGAAAACATTATCCTCCAAAAAGAGCACAATAATGACCTCGTCAAAATAATTGACTTTGGTCTTGCAAAACTAATCAGCGAAAACGAACAACGCACAGAAGAAACACTAACAAGAACAGGAGAGCTGGTTGGAACCGTTCACTATCTTAGCCCCGAGCAATGCAAAGGACGAGCTGCCGACGCACGGTCAGATATCTATGCTCTTGGCTGCATTCTCTATGAAATGTTAGTAGGCCGTCCACCGTTCGAAGCGGATAACCCAATTGGAATTCTGCACAAACACTCGAGCGAGGAGCTCAGCTTCCCAGAGAATTCAAATATAGATGCGGACTTGAGAAAGATAATTCTGCGAGCCACATCAAAGTTGCCGGAAGGGCGATATCAATCGATGCTCAAACTGCAGGACGATTTAGAACACCTAGAGTCCGGCAGGCGCGAGTTGATTACGGCTGGCGATGAGATTGATCCAGCAAGCGCAAAGCGAGTAAAAACAAACTACAGAAATACGCAGATTCTGATTGCAGCGTTTGCACTAGTTGCAAGCGCCAGCGCATTGTTCTTGTGGTTCATAAACTCAGATGAGGCGAAAGTCGCTCGGGCAAAAACAGCCCTAGCAGAAGGCAAAGAAAAGGATCCCGAGATCTGGATGGCGGAGTCTGACAGACTCTACTCGATTAGAAAAGAGGCGCTTTCAGAACGCCTGATAGAGTCCATCAAATACTCCCGCGATAAAGAGGACCCGCTTGATTTTTTCGATCTTGAACTTGAGCACGCAGAAAAATTGCTCAGAAGCGGCGACCGAACAGGCGCCTCGCGATGGGCGTGGCGCTGTATAACAGGCATAGAGCGAGATTCCAGCGCCAAGTCCGAATCCATCCGAGACAGATACAACTTGCAACTTAATCGCGCCTGCAAAATCGTTTTAGAAACTGGGATAGCGGCAACGAAAGCGCAGAGCAGAGTTTTCCACGCCATTATTCAGGACCGCACAGGGAAATATCGACATTACTCTGATAATAAAAGTGTGGTCGCGTTGCTTGCAATACTGACATTGCAATCCAGTTCCATTCCCTCCTATGAGGAATCGGAAGCGCTCTTTTACTATGCTCAAAATACAGCTCGCCAGGGCCCTATCGACAATGCGATCCGTCTGCTCCCCTCGATTACAAAGAAACTATCGGCTCGCTATGAACCGCAACTAGCTCTAGCTGGACTTTGCAGAATGTATTTCATCCTAGCAGAAGAAGCTGAAATAGCTGGTAACGAAAAAGTCTACTTGGATTTTACAAGGAAGGCGGAGGCTACTCTAGCCAAGTTAGACACACCTGATAGTAGTGTCGCAGAAAAGGATCTCTGCAATCTCTATATGCAACTGGCGCAAAGTCAGCTTAAACGCGGTGACGCAGAGGCAGCAGAAAGAACAGAGCGCAAAGCCCTCACCTACGCGTACAACAATGCTCAAAAGGCGATAAGCAGAAACAACCTTGCCAAATTCGTGCTGGAAAAGAAGAATTGGAATGAGGCAATAGCAATTGAAAAAGAGGCTCTGTTACTCACAGAGAACACTGACGATCCTGGCACTCTATCAGCGGGCGTGACGAGTCGCCGTCTGCTTGCCGACGCCTTGGATCATGTTGGTCGAGTCGATGAGGCGCTCGTTGAATTCGGTAAATACATAGACCAATTGAAGGAATATAACGGCGAAAAATATGCACCTTACCTCTTTAGCGTTTACTTGGAAAGAGCAAAATTCGCTTGCGCACATGGTAAGCATAAGCTCGCCCAAAGCGATTTCGAATCAGCAGCGAAACTCATCGACGAACAAAGATTGGCACCAGACAGCAAAATTGGATTGTTGAAGGAACAGTTTCGCTGTGCATTAAGCCAGGGTGATGCCTCAAAGTTGGAAGCGCTAATCCACAGCTTTCAAGCTCGGATGAACGAAAGAATGCGGATAGTGAATATTGTTGATCCAGACAAATTTCGCTGGTTAAGAAAGACCCATCCAGAAATAGCTACGCAGTTAATAGGTCTGCTAAATCAATCGCAAGAAAAGTTCGCCGACAATGCCGGCACCTACGCGTTGGAGTACAAGCGCTTGGTGACGCTGCTGCTTTGCGCTGGAGAATGGGATGCAGCAAGAGAAGTAGTCAACAAAGTTCTGAACTCTGGCCGTGCATTTGAAAGTAATGGGGAATGGTTCGAGCGAAAAGCTCAGTTGCTAAAGAATCCAGAGAAATCAAAGGCTCTGTTATTAGAAGATCTCGAACGCTCCGAAAACTGACCAGAGGATCGCTGGCGTAGCTCGCACGCCTTCTTCAATTGATTCGGCCCCCTAGCGTAGGGTAGCCTGCGAGCCTTAGGTAGAGGCCCGGAATTCCGATCATTGACATCCCCATTCTCAGATAGTCAAAATCTCTCTCGATAGCTCAGAAAGCATTGACCACAAGGATTCGTATTTCTGCGCCACAATTCACCCACCCCCAAAAATGTCCGACAATCCGGGCCTTTATCTAAGGGGGACCACCAACATCTCCACGCAGGTTTCCAGACTGCTATCGAATTCTTGAACTAGCTGCGATTGACAGTATCGCGTGACAATGGAGACCATCGTGTGCACGACGGTTCAAAGAATCCGCCCTAAGTGATAGGCTAGTAAAAGAGCGGTCGAAAAGTTGTTAAATCAGGAATCCATTTGGTAGCTCCCTCCCCCGGAGTTTTTGACGAATGGCTAGAGTTGTTATATTGGGCGGCGGTTTCGGCGGCGTAAAGTGCGCACGAACGCTCAGGAAGCTGCTGAATACCGAGAAGCACGAGATTCTCCTCTTTAGCAAGGAGAATCACCTCGTCTTCCATCCTTTGCTGGCGGAGGTGGCGGGCGCAGGGCTGCAACCAAAGGACGTTGCGGCGCCCTTGCGTCAGCTACTTAATGGGGTCTGGTGCCGGTCGGAGGAAGTGCTCAGCCTGGATCTTGCCGCTTCCAGAATAGAATACGAAGCGCATGACGGCACGCGTAAATTCATGCATTACGACCAGCTCGTTATTGCCTGCGGGAATGATGCGAATTTAGCGATGATTCCAGGGATGGAGGATCATGCATTTCCGTTGAAGAAAATCGGAGATGCTTTGGCGTTACAGTCGCACATCATGGAACAAATGGAGAAGGCTGAGGTATGCGACGATCCGGTGAAACGGAAATGGTATCTCTCATTTATCATCGTCGGCGGTGGCTTCAGCGGCGTCGAAGTTGCCGGCGAAATCAATGACCTCGTCCGGCGCAGTTTGAGATACTTCAACCATATTCGCGAAGACGAAGTCTGCGTTTCCTTAATTCACTCGCGCGATCAAATTTTGCCGGAAGTGAGCCCACAACTGCGGGAATTCGCCCAGAAGCAAATGGAAAAATCCGGAGTAAACTTACTTCTTAATTGTTCTGCCGCGCGTGCCACTCCATTTGGTGTCACGTTAAAGGATGGAACACTTATCGCAGGCAATACCATAGTATGTACGATTGGTACCAGCTCCTTTCCTTTACTAAAGCGATTGGATGTTCCAAAACATCGAGACAGACTGCAAACCAACGCCGACATGAGCTTGCCAGAATATTCAAACGCATGGTCGATCGGCGATTGTGCGGCAGTAATCAACGCAGAAGACAATCAGCTCTGCCCGCCGGTCGCCCAATTCGCAGAGAGACAGGGAAGTCAGGTTGCACACAACATTGCAGCAAGAATCTTCGGCAACGATACGCGGCCGTTCAGATACAAAATGATGGGACAACTTTGCGCCATCGGCGGACATAATGCAGTCGCCGAAATCATGGGAATGCGCATCTCGGGCTTCCCAGCATGGTTTCTGTGGCGCGGAGTTTATCTCATGAAGCTCCCATCGCTAGCTCAACAAATCAAAGTTGGTATCGAATGGATGTGCGATCTCGTGTTTCCGCGTCCGTTAGCCTACCTGAAAACGGATCGCTCCAGGAAAGTGGGAAGAGCATTCTACGCCGCCGGTGACTTTATCATTCGCCAGGGCGACGCTGGCTCTGAATTCTTCATCATCGAAAGCGGCGAAGCTGAGGTGTTGAAGTATAGCGAAGGCGAGACGCAGCAATCAGAAACGGAGGTCGTTAATAGGAGCGCAGGCTTCCAGCCTGCTTCGAAAAACCAAGACGGACACGTGGCTGCCAATTCGGAAATGGATAGCTGGACGCTAAATGGGAGCGCAGGCTTCCAGCCTGCTTCGAGAAACCAAGACGGACACGTGGCTGCCAATTCGGAAATGGATAGCTGTGCGCTGAATGGGAGCGCAGGCTTCCAGCCTGCTTCGAAAACAAACGAGCGATTCGTTGCAGCGAATGCAGAAGAGGAGTCTAAGGCGATGCCTGCGGTCGGACTGAGGGCGCGAATGGGCATCAATCCTTTTCCGCAACTTGAGCCAACCATGGAACATCCCGGATCGGAGGCATGGAGACAGAAGAACGCGGGAGAAGAAACCCAAGTTCACATGTCCACGCCTAATCCGAAGAAAAAAATTTCAACCTCATACGCAATTATTGATGGCAAGCGATATGATTGCGTCGCGATACTCGGCCCCGGCGATTTCTTCGGCGAAGCAGCGGTCTTAGAGAATCGCCCACGCAACGCAAGTGTGCGAGCACGGACAAACTTGGAAGTGACGGTAATGGGCAATAGCGTCTTCTCCCAAATTTCAACAACATTGAATCCGTTCCGCGACGCACTTTTGAAGGCAGCACGACGTCGCACAAATATATGGAAACAATTACATGATGTACGGGAAGTGCTGGAAATCATTCCCCTTAAACACGTGCTCGAGCCGGTACCACATGTGGATATCAGACCGGAGTCAAACGTAGCAGATGCGATCGCTGTGATTAATAAAAATAGACTCGACTTCTGTTGCGTGGTCGATGAGAACGATCATTTGTCAGGCATAGTCTCTCGCTCAGATCTCCTGCGCGCAATTGAAGTTGCAGCCACCCTACCTGAAGGCAGCGAGATGAACATCAAAGTGAAACAAATAATGGTGAAAAATCCTGTTTGCATCACCATCAATGATTCGGCCGCCGTTGCCGTTATGACGATGCGCGAACACGGATTCAAAACTTTGCCGGTGATTCACGATCAGCAATCACGTGCGCTGCGCGGCTATATCCGCATCGAGAACATTATGGATAATGTCCTTCGCAAGATGCTCGTTTACGATACGAGTTCCGGCAAAGCTCCACGCGTTACAAAAGAGATTCAGAAGATGAAGTTGTAGGATGCTTCAGTAAAGAAGCAGAAAACTTCCGTTGGGACGTGGCAACGCCGCCGTGAAACTCCACACATCAATTCCATTCTTTGACATAATCTTCGAGCCGGACTTCCCCTTGGCGTCGAATGTTTGCCAGCAAGCTTGTCCGGCTTTATTCCACGCTTCCTTTTCAACCCAGGAAAGCAAAACGTCACCATCGCGGTTGAGTGCAATTGTTGGATACTTTGACGATTTACCAGCTTCAATACGCGGAAGTTGCTTGCTTCCACTAACCGAACTCACATTCACTTTACCTGGGGTTTCCCAGGCGGCCAAGGTATTCTTCCCCACACTACTGAACGAAAACATTGTCATTGGACAAGAATTTCCCTTCCAGGATTGCATAACCTTTGATTGGAAAGACTTGCCACCATTAGTAGAGCTCAGTAAGACAGTATCACGTTCGGTGCCGTGCTTGGCGGCGCGATAAAGGACACGCAACTCACCGCCAGCATCGAGCATTGACTTCATGCTGCAACAAGCACACGTGCCCCTGGGTGGATTGTCGATAGCTCTGGCAGGCAAGAAAGTCTTGCCGTCATCTTGTGAATGCGCTACAAAAACCCTTCCATCCTCTTCACTCTTTCCATCCTCCCAAGCATGCCAAAACACATAGACATTGCCGTTTTCGTCTGCGGCAACAGATCCACCGCCATCCATAAATAGAGGTTGATTTAGCAAATCTCTTTGTTTTTCGAAGGAGCTGTGGTCGCCAACAAGCCTCGAAAAGAATACGACGTGATCACGGTCCGGAACAGAGCCTGATGCGTTCCACGTTACGAAGATGTCGCCATTCTTTCCAATCGCCATTTGCCCGCCGCTGATACATCCGTTGGAGGTAGCACTGCCCTCTATTGAGTTGACCTGGAGCGGTTTTGAGAAATCGGTGTCATCTTTCCCCCTTTTTACATAAAAGAGATTGCCATTCTTCGCATCGCCTTTGTAGTAAACCAGATGTACCGTGCCGGCGCTGTCAATTGCCGCTTGAGGTTGTATGCCCCCGTTTGGAACCTGCATGAGTTCAACATATGGAGCAGCATGCGCTGCTAGAGTCCCGAACGAAAACATTAGCAGCAAGAGCAAAATAGCAAGGAAGGATGCTTTCATTAAGCTGTGAAGCAGCTCCGGCCCCAGTGCCGTCGCAAAGATGGTGCCGGTAGAAATTAGTTGATTTGTGTTACTTCTCATATTCAAAAGCGACAGTTCAAGAATTCTCACTATTCCGCCAGCCAACGCAGCGAATTCATTGGATACATTGTAACCTAGAGCCGGGCAAGGACAAATCCATTACTGAAATGACAAGAGCACTTTCAAAAGAACAAGTCACAGCACTTTTAGCAAAACATCAGTCTATTGAGACTGATGACCAGAATTTGGATGGAGTGAACTTCGACAAACTAACCTGTTTGCCGAAACGTGTAGAGAAAGGTTCAATATTCTTTTGCGTTCCTGGCGAAACGAGAGACTCCTCCGCTCCTTTTGAAGAGGCATTGAGGAATGGAGCAGCATGTGTTGTCAGCGAAGAAGGACAAAGGCTTTTTCCCGAACCGCAAATTACCGTTCCTCATATTAAAGTGAAAGCTGCTCGCGAGGCTTTCGCTGATTTTGCCGCGACACTTTTCGGAAATCCCAGTGAGCAGCTGCGCGTGATAGGTGTAACTGGAACCAACGGAAAAACGACAATCACTCACTTGATCGAACACATTTGCCGGCATGCGAACAAACGCATCGGCCTAATTGGTACGCTGGGATTTCGATTACCCGACAAAGAGATCTGCGATTTTGGGCACACAACGCCACCGGCAGGAGAACTTCAGGAAGTCCTGGCACAAATGAAAGAGGCCGACTGCTCACACGTTTCTTTGGAAGTAACCAGCCACGCCCTAGTTTTTAAGCGTGTAGGATCTTGTCATTTTGCCTCTGCTGTTCTCAGCAATATTTCGCAGGACCATCTCGATTTCCACGGAAGCATGGAAAATTATTGGCGTACGAAACTAAGTTTATTCGAATCACTCCATAAAAGTGCTCACCCTAACAAAGCCGCGATTATCAACCTCGACGAGGAACTTGCTGAGCAATTTCTGGCGGTCTGCGGTGATGGTGTAAAGCGAATAACATACGGGTTCTCGCCAAAAGCCGATGTCCATGTTCTCAGTCACAAATGGGCAGATGGAATGAACTATGTTCAAATATCCGCCCACGGGAAGGTGTTTGATTTTTCAATGCGCTTGCCCGGGCGTTTTAACCTCTACAACGCGATGGCGGCAATAGCAGTTTGCCTACACGAAGCATTGAGCCCGGAACAGATTTTGGACGCTCTCAGAGATTTCAAAGGAGTTCCAGGCAGATTCGAACGAGTTAGCACAGGACTCCAAGGCGAGCCTTTGTGCATAGTGGACTTCGCCCACTCGCCAGACTCACTTGAAAAAGTTTTGAAAACCGTGCGCGATCTAAATAGTGAAGGAACGCCAAGCAAATTGATTTGCGTTTTTGGCTGCGCCGGTGAAAGCGATGCAAGCAAACGACCTCTAATGGGAGCTGTTGCAGAGAAATTCGCCGATCAAATCATTCTGACAAATTCCGGACCTGGGAAAGAGAACCCAAGCGCTATCGCCGAAAATATCATTTCAGGAATGAAGGATACGAGCAAAGTGAAGATTGAACTCAATCGTTTTGAGGCGATTAGGCAAGCAATTCAATCGGCATCAACTGGCGATGCTGTCTTGATTGCAGGACAAGGCCATTACCAGTTCCAACACATTGGCGACGAGGAAGTAGCGATAGATGATCGCGTTGAAGCACAGAAAGCATTGCTCGAATGTATGAATCGGCGGTCGCTCAAGAGCAGATTGAAAGAATAGCACTGCTTCTTTTCGTGAGTCCCTGAATGATGGAGATCGGTCCGAAGACCAAGCTCAAAGGCACTGTATAGGGTGCAAGTCCATTTTTTAGCTGTTCTTTGTTTGTTAAATTGGCGTCTACCATTAGGCTCTGGCAAGAGATAGCCCATTGACCAGGATCGTTGAAGGCTGTGGTCAGGCTGAGTCTGAGACCAGACCGGCTGGCAAGTTCTGCCATGCTCCGATGATTGAAAATGAATGTGTGACGTGGTGCATGGAAACCCGCCCAAGCAGACCTGAAGATCTCAAAATCCAACGCATCAGATGACGGCGTTATGAGAATCACTTTCCCGCCATCCGAAAGACGTGTCTTACATAGTTTCAGCACTTTAACCGGATCGAGAAAGTGTTCAATGACATTATTCAAAATGATGCAATCAAATTTTTCATTTTCGGAGTAAGGAAAATGCTTATCAAAGTTGGAAAACGCAAGACGAATTCCAGCCTGCTTAAGCCGCTCATGCTGAGGAGCCTCGCTGAAGTCCGCTCCGTTGAGATTTTTGCATCCCAAGCGACTTAACGCCAAAAGAAGCTGCCCGTTGCCGAAACCTAAATCCAAGATCTTATTCTCTGTTGGATTCTTCAAATGCTTGGTGATGTTCTTCGCAAACATTGATGCTTGAAGATTTTTCAACCCACCAAGCAAAGATGGTTTGTCCTCTACGAGATAATTTCTGTAATTGGATGGATAAAAAGATGGTATCAATTCTTCTGGGGGCAACGGGTCTTGAAAGAGCACGTCGCAGCCCTGGCAGCGAGTAAAATCCACTGGACCATAACTGTAATATTCAAGGTCTTTAACGCCGACGAATTCTTTACGCAGCGCTGTAGATTGACAAATAGGGCAATGCTTCTCAGAGTCCACCCTGTAGATCCTTTATTGCTTGGACAAACTAAATTCTAAACCATTGTGCAATTTGAGTCCGGCGTTTGTTCACAGTTTCCAATTACTTAAGGGAGACCGCTAATACAGGTATGGCACAAGAAACCAGGTCTTATTTTTGTATTTGACATACTCATCACCGAACTGACTAATTCTGAAGGCTTCGAGATCAGCAAGTTCCCATTTGAAGAGGATGATCAAACCCGGTAGAGTAAATATTGGCATCCAAGCTGCAAGCGCCATCGATAAGCCTATCAACTCAAGCAAAATAGCAGAGCGCGTAGGATATCTAAGGTGCCGCCAGGGACCCTGAACATCATCCGATACGAAGATTTCTTCCTTCGCCGCAACCTCTTTAGGTTCCAATTCATCGGCTTCCTGATCTGAACTCTTTGCTGGAGCTAACTCATCTCCTGGACCTGCCTGCGCTTGGCGCTCAAGCCCACTCAGCGACGGATGCCTTTCCTCGTCTGTTTCGGGACCGGGATCTTTTTCCACGACAGAATTGCCCTCGACAACATCGTCATGGGCTTTAGTTGCAGGCTCATCCTTATCGTCTGTATCCAGAGACTGCGGACAAGTTAGTTGAATCTGCACGTTGCTGCCAGCTTCGTCTTCACTTGCAGAATCAATTGCAGAATCTGTGCATCGAGGCTCTTCCACAAACTTAGCGGTCAAGAGTGCGTTTGGTCGGGTTCGCTGCGTCATAATCAATAAAGTGACGCCACCGCCCATGATGCATAAGCCCAAATCTCGGAACCATTCTTCTCGAATACATCCAACATTCAGTTTGTCACACAGGGACGAACAGGCGACATACAAAAACAATGCAAAAGGCAAAAAATAGCGGAGAATTCTTTTACGAAAGGGGCTGGAGTACAAAGCACGAGTTTGTCCACGTACCAACCCATCGATAAACGAAAGTCCCAGAAGTGCGTACTCCTGCCAATGCAACACCATCTCCCCAAAGTGTCCGCCCATGTACACTTCGCGACGCACAAAAACCATCCCGATCAAAACAACCAGAACTTCAATGAGAGCGAAGCGAAGCAAGCCTGCGAATCCGGATTTGGATGGCGCATTCATTAATGGTCGCCCGTTCCTAACACTTTCAAACTTTGCCTGACAATGAGTTCAACATCGTCATTCGCACTATCCTCTGGAAGGCGCTTAAATGCCTGGTTAATTTCCGTGATTGTATATCCCAAGCCTTCGAGAATAAGGCGAGCCTCGTCGCGTGACGCACTCTTCGGCAAAGGCTTTCCTGGGGTGCTCCCTCGTCGAAGCTGCCATTCCTGAGTCTTGTTTTTCAATTCAAGAATGATCCTTTGAGCTACTTTCGGTCCGACTCCAGGCGCCTGACTTAAAGACTTATGATCCTCAGCTGCAATAGCATCAGCTATCCGATCAGGACCCAGAGTGCCAACCAGTGAAAGCGCCATCTTCGGGCCGACGCCTGTCACGGACTGAAGTAGGGTGAAGATTTCTTTTTCTTCTAAGGAGGCAAAACCGAAAAGCTGCCATTCATTTTCGCGAATCGAAAGCGATGTGTGGATGGTGACCTCATCACCAATTTCTCCAACCTGTGCACTGGTAACGCGCGCAACCAACGCTTCAAACCCCACTCCGCCAACGTCAATCACAAGGCGGTCGGCAGCGCCGCCAGACAAATCTCGAGTTTGTAAAACTCCTCGAAGAAAGGCTATGACCACGAAGAACTCCCTCCCGTTGATCTGCACCGCAGATTGGAGTAGCCGCTATCGTAAACCAAGGTTGTGCGATTAAAGAGATATCGGGGCGAGAGGATTTGAACCTCCGGCCTTCCGCACCCGAAACGGACACGCTACCAAGCTGCGCTACGCCCCGATGAATGCCATATTATCATGGCGCCGCCTCTTGGAAATCCCAACATCAACGCTAATTCACATTTTCGTGATTAGTCGAAGTATCCGGGGGGAAAGGATTTGAACCTCCGTCCCGAGCGCCTGAAAGTGTCGCAATTCGACCAGCGGACAGAATTATTCGGCCATGAAAGTTTGGTTTCCACCGGCATCGCGCGCCTGGGACATGGCAGCCCGTGCATACGACAAGAGCATAGTGCCCTCAGTATCCATTTCTGTCCGGAATTGAGATATTCCTATACTTACAGTCGCTTTAGCGCTTTTATCATTGACTGCAAAATCATTCTCTGCAACCCGAATCCTTGCCCTTTCAGCAACTTCGACAGCCCCCTCGGCATTAGTGAACGGCAAAACTAAAACAAACTCATAAGGTCCGGTACGCGCCAAAAGATCCGCCTTTCTGAGCCCCCGAGCCAGAACTTCAGCCGTTTGAGCAAGCAGAGCATCAATGCCCTTTTGCCCATGCTGCTTCAACAAATCCTTCTGCTGATCGACTTCAATCGCCATCACGGTCAAGAGATTGTTGTACCTGGAACATTGACTCAATTCAGTTTTCAAAAACTCCGCCAGATAACGAGAATTTCGCAGGGAAGTCAAACTATCAGTTAGTGAAAGTTCTGTAACCTGACTTTCCTTTTTTCGAAGCTCGTCTCGGAGTAACTTCTCACGCAGAACAGTCTTAACTAGTGACAAAACATCTTGTGGTTCGAGTGGTTTTACCAGAATAGGATTTTCGTCTAGCTCTATCGTTGGCGGCGTGACCTGATTCTCAGCGCGCATAAAAATAACTGGGATGTACTTGGTTTTCTCATCGGCAGCCAAACGCCCAAAAACATCCAGCCCGCTCATTAACGGCATTTGGAGGTCAAGCAATATGATGTCCGGAGTTCGAACTTTACATGCTGCTAAGGCTTTGAAGCCATCGCTCGCAAGAGTGATGGTGAAACCAGCATTCTTCAAAAACTCGGCAACCAAAGCCAATTCAGCCTGCTGGTCATCGACTATGAGCACGCATTGGCTTTCTTTCACTTGGCGACCGCTTTCTTGCAGCTAGTAAGGACTGGAATTATTTTAGCCGATCCTCGCATGCTGAAAGCCAGTAAATGGTTTGGCAGCCTCGCTGTGTCATAATCTTGGCAAGCTTAAATCCAGCCGGAGCTTAATTGCTCTGGGTCACACGCTCGCTTCTTTCGCAACAATCTCTTTACGCCAATTTTCCCAACCGTATCTAAAGTAGTACCGGCAATGTTGAAAGCACCACCCATAGTGTTAACTGCATTACTGCTCACATTGGTCTTGCTGGAGTTCCTCATTTTACCTACATTGGACACGGCAGGTATGAGGACCGGTGCTCGTTGGATTGCAGAGGACAAAAAGATCCTTCAGCTGAGTACGCTGCGCAACCTTGCAACAAACACAAACGCAGTTTGGAGATCAGAATTACATGGTCCCAAAAAACTGGCTGGTCATCCACGAATCCTAGTAGTGGGTGACTCTTTTGTATGGGGAGACGGTTACGCTAACTGCAATGACCTTTGGTGGCGAATACTTGAGCGGGAACTTCATAGGCGAGGCTATCAAGATGCTGAGGTTTGCGCAGTGGGCCAATGCGGAATCAGCATGGGAAATGCAATTGCCCCAGCACAAAGAGCCATAGAACAATTGAAGCCTGATATCATCGTTTGGAGTTATATTCCAAACAACGCAAACGAACAGTTGTCACAGCGACCACTGATGAGCACGCTTGAAATG
Organism: Candidatus Obscuribacterales bacterium; assembly: GCA_021732085.1. GTDB lineage: Bacteria > Cyanobacteriota > Vampirovibrionia > Obscuribacterales > Obscuribacteraceae > JAIEPM01. The sequence goes on from JAKFVQ010000002.1 coordinate 45,485, forward strand.
ATAACAGAACAGTTTAAAGCCTCTGTTCCCCAACTTTGCGCATGGCTAAAGACAACAGTTGCCGAACGTTTCGAGGAAATGATTTCATGGGATCATGGAGATTCAAAAGATCCACATCAATGGGAAAAAAAGTTGCTCGGGGGCGAAAACTTCGCACGCCTGAAAAATACGATGTGCCGTCTGGCAGATCTTTTCACTATCTATGACAGACCCGCAGTTGTAGTTCTTTTACCCACAATGCCGGTAGTGGGATACAACGAGGAACGTTTCAAACCAATAAAGGATTTTCTCTCGCTCATTAACGTAAATTTTTTGGATTTGTCAGAGGGATACGTTGATTGGTTTAGAAATGAGCGAACAAGATATTGGAACGCAGGGAAATTTCAACTTGGTGATCGAATTTTGTGGATCAATCCTGCGAACGCTCACCCTAGTGCAACACTAGGGCAATACTATTCAGTCTCACTGGCCAAATATCTAACAAGGAGTTATCCGAAATATTTTAAAGAAGCGATTGTCGATAGCTCATTAGAAACAGACACCTCCAAGAGCCCAAACATCGAAATAAATGATTGCATGCCGCCTTGCTCCATCCTAGAGCTTCTGAAAATAAATGGGGGCTATCAACTGCAAATCCCGAATAACGAAGCACAGCTTTCTTTGCCTTTGGATCGTCCATTTGTCCAGCTAAATCTTCGCGAACCAAAAAGAATTTTTGGGATCACGATACGCGGAGTTAATTTGCGTACTGCTCGGATCGTAGTCAGCACAGAGAACAGCGAATTTAAGAGAGACATCGGTGAACTACGTGACTTGGGTAAGCAAACGGCTCAACCGCTGCCGAATGAACTTGGTGTTTTAACGTGGAAGCTCTCCTTGAAGGAGCCTGTAAACACCGTACGATTAGCCGACTTGCAATTCTGTAACTCGGGAAAACGTAAACTAGAGATTTTTTTCAGAACCAATAACTGCCAGACTGGAGATGCAAATACATTCAGTCCTGCTCAGAGCGTCAATTAGCATTTGCTTATCGAATTGTTTCGGAGGTATTTCTTGTCGGTGGGGACAATTACTAACGCTTGTAAATGCGTTCGAACCCGCGTACATGGTATTCTTGGCAAGCATTGGCTGTTCTCTCGGCAAGCGCAATTACTGAAGAATCAGTATTCGTCAGAACCGGACTAAAAGCCTACGCCTCCACTGGTAATCGCGTTGAAAACGACTATTTCAAATTCGACCTCAGAACTTGTTCCACTTAGCGGAATCGGCCCGGAGCAAAACAGCAGCCCGGCCTCGCGATACCAGATATGGTTTCTGGTGCTTGCATTTTCTCTCGGCATTTTCGCGTTACGTCAACCCTATCCAATCTATGATGATTGGTCCTATGGCTGGTCAGTCAAGCACTTGCTCGAAACAGGTAAACTTGAATATTTAGCGACTTTTGCCACTGCCATGCCTATGATTTTTGCTGGAGCAGTTGCAGCGAAAATATTCGGCTTCTCATTCGAGTTGCTGCATGCTCTGACAGCGTTTTTCAACATAGTTTCAGCTTTGGGAATGTACTATGCAATCCGGCTTTGGACAAAGAATGTTCTTCTTGCCTGCATTGCGGCGAGCACCCTATTGTTCAATCCAATCTTGGTCAACATCTCGTTCGCGTTCATGACCGATACGGTAGCCCTAGCCTGCTCCACGTGGAGTTTTTGGTCATTATCAAAAATTTTAAAGAAACAAAGCAATGCTCTGATAATAGCACTATTTCTACTTATATCTTTCTTGGGAATTCTGACCAGGCAATCGTTTATAGCTTTCTGCCCCCTGCTTGTAGTTGCGGGTATAGCATCTTACAGGACGAACAAGGTAGCAAGCATCGTGCTGTTTTCAGGCATTCTGCTTCAAGTCTTTCTGTTATTCGGTGCAGACAGTTATTTGAAATCCCATATGCAATTTCCTGCTGATTATCTGCGATTGAAATTCGCGTTTACAAACGTTATGCAAGGATGGTTGCAAAAACCTAGCACACTTGTATTTGACGCTTGGACTACAACAGCAAAGATAATGACTTATCTGGGTCCATTCTCATTTCCACTTATCGTATGGAAATTACCGCAAATTCTGCAAGCCACTTGGTCCACGGAGAACACAATAGGAGCTTTAAGCAAAAGAAGCGCCTCCTGGACTTCATTACTCATAGCACTACTTTTCGTAGCGGCTCCTCTCACCTTTATTTCTTGTTTTTGTGGAGACTGGATGCCCTATTTTCACGCCTTCTGGGATTTTCCTCGGGTTGGTTCATATACGTGGATCACAAACGAATCCGTCAGAACCGAGGCTATGACTCAATATTGGACTTTCGCCTGCACCTTCATTGGCACTCTGTCATTTTGGGTTAGTTCATACAGCGTTGCTGATCTTATGGGGATGGCGAAAACATCAAAAAATAAAGACGTGATATTGTTTTTGTCTGCCCTGCTCTCCTGTGTCATAGTAATGCTTGCCTTTGCGTTTATCCAAGAGAATAGCGTCAACTACGATCGCTATTTGATACCATTTTTAGTGCCCCTCATGCTAGTGACTTGCATGGACCCGGATGCACCAGCAAAGAAAGGCAGCAATGAGATCCTCGGAAGTGTAAGTGACATAGCCACCTGGCAGCCAGCGAGACCGGCATTCATCAGCACTCTATTGCTGGCGTCGTATTCCTTCCTCGCGGCCACAGATTTTGTGAATTTCCAAAACGCCAGATGGAAGGCAGCTCTCCATATGGAAGCAAAAGGCGCTCGTGTAGATGAATTGGACGTGGGGCCGGACTACATTTTTTTCAAAGTACCGGCAATCTATCAATACTCCAGCCCTGAGACAGAATTGCCACCATTTGCAAAGAACCCTATGACTGGTCCACTTCCACTGGGCGAGGTACGCAGATGGCCGGTATTGAACGAGAAATATGTGCTCAATCCGGAATTTGATGAATCCCTTTTTGTTGGCTTCAGGCCTATATATAGACAGCCATACTGGAGTCCATGGTATTTGCAAGAGAAGCAAATCCTGGTTATGGAAAAGAATCCGCTGAGTACGGAAAAGTACATTCGCCCAGCTTGGGTGTACGACATAATTCGCCCCATCACCCATACGGGTAATTGAAATGGCGCAAATAGGCGATTCGAAATAAGCGCCCTCGCTATAGAATCATAATAAATGAACTGGTGATTGCTATTGATGTGAAGCCATCGAGAGCATAGTCCGTTAGCTTTGCGAGCCGCTTTGGGCACAGAGAATGCCTTAGATCCTTGATCACCAATAATCGTACATTCGGGAGGCAATATGACTAATACCGCAATAGACTTAGAGAGCGCCGGTAACCCTTCCACGCCTGCAGATGAGCTATCACAAATTGCTATAAGGCAGCCGAGACTCAGCATAAAGCTCCGACTGGCCGAAAACGTCAATACACCGCATGTGGTGCTATTTACACTTGCATTCGACAACGATGTGGAAGTGAGGGCTGCCGTTGCTCGCAATCCTTCTACGCCGAAATCACTTCACCATTTCTTGCGCAATGATTCCTCGGAACTTGTTCGTAATTCGCTGTAAGAATCAACAGGTTGCTCTCTTGGAAGCGTCGTCATCTTCCGGCAAGGCTTGTCCGATAGCCTCCGTTGCGCAGCAACTATATATAATGATTAATGGCAGAAGGTGGCTGTACTTTCCGATTTTTCGAAATAGCGCTTAAGCCCACGAGATTCCAACTCATTCAGAAGCTCGAGTGCTCTGGCGATATTCATAACTTGAATGCTCTTGTTCCAGGCTACGTAAGCAATTGCTCCGCCCATTACTGCACCCGCTAAACCGCCCATGATGGCACCGGCGGCTGCGCCAACCCAGCCCACAACTTTTGCGCAGGCAGCGTCATTAGCACGAGCGCTCAAGTAGCTCAGCTGTAGAGGGCGATAGAAATCCGCGGGCTTCAAGGCGCCTAGTTCGGATACCTTAAAAGATGGAAGTCCAAGAGCTTTTCGTACTCGGAGAACCGAGCAAATAAATTTTAGGCCTCTGGCTTTAGGATTGGCGGTCGCAAACCGAGCGAATTCTTCGCACCCGATGACCGCCTCACGTCCGACGAATCCGGACTTCGCACAACGCTCTAATAGGTCAACAAGGTCGGTCCAAAGGACATCGCTAGAGAATTTCAAAGCATGAAGGTGAGATAAATCATGAGCCGCTGCAGCTAAGCTGGCTTTATCGTTGCGGCCCGCCGCCAGGGCTTCGATCAGTCCAAAGTTGTCGCGAACGAGCTTTGCCGCGTCACGCTCAGCATTTGACAGGTCAGCGCTAGAAAGCTCGCGCTCGAGGGATTCCGGGCTCAGAACCGGCAAGCGAGGGATGCGGTTGAGCGGATCTACAGAACTGGCAGCTCTTCCAAGACTTCTGAAATTAGGGTCCATGCTTACGTAAGCTTGTTGGACCTTGCTCAGATTGTGGATGCCGTTTGTCATTTTGCCTACCAGTGATTCGATACTACTAGGATATGACCTGGGCAGGAATCTGTGACTGTAGAATCGAACGAACTTTCGGAGGAAACAACTGCACAATAAAGCAGCCCGACTGTGCAATCGCGCAGTGCCCACTACGGCTATACCCCAGCGCCCGGCAGCGGATATTCACAGAGCACGGACATCAGGCTCAGCACAAAGTCCTGCCTCAGGGTGTACAGAAGGGCTGGGCCGCATTAAATGCTGGCCCCAGGATGGGAAAATCCGCACTCCATACGCCTTTGTGAGTTTTCCTTAACGAGAAAGCTAAATTTGAATAGTTTATAGTGTTTTTGGACGTCAATCCAGGGCGAAATCAGTACGCAAAACGGCTCCACAAGCTCGATGCGAGTGATGTCTCCAACTCGACGCCAGTGACGTCTTCGGCCCAATTCGAAACGGCAGCGCAGGCTTCCAAACCGGATTCGAATCGGAGCGCATGAAATGGGAGCGCAGGCTTCCAGCCTGCTTCGGAAGTTACCTGTATTGGAAAAAATTGGAATCATGGCAAACAGAAGATCAGGACAAGTCAGTGAAGGCATCGTGTCTCTGCAGGACATCGAAGCAGTTGCGCAAAGAAATACCGCCGAAAGAGCGCGGCAACAAGCAGCAAAGCTAGCGGCAGAAGCGCTTGAACAACGAGCCTTAATAGACATCGTAATGCCGGTTCAAAACGAAGGCAAAAACATCACTGCTATTCTAAACTCGCTGGAACAACACGTTTCCACACCATTCCGATTGCTCATTTGCTATGAAAATGAAACCGACAAGACTTTGACTTTTGCAAAATCCTTCAGAGGTGCCATCGACATAGAGTTCGTAAAGAACAAAGGATTCGGTCCATTCGGCGCAGTAATGAGCGGAATCGAATATTCAGACGCGCCGTCGGTAATTTGTCTCAATCCTGATGATGTTACAAAAGCCGCGCTCATCGATGGTTTATACAGAAAATTGACGGAAGGACGGCACGATTTAGTCATCGCAAGTCGTTTTATAAATGGCGGCTGCATGGAAGTTGGTTCGCCGCTCAAATCTGCCATGACCCGCGCCAGCGCCAAGGTGATGCAAATTCTTGGTAATTTGCCTGTCAATGATCCGACTAGCCGAATTCGAATTTATGCAAATCGAATGATCAAAGAAATTCCGATCGAATCGACGGACGAGGCTTTCAATCTCGAACTAGTTGTTAAAGGGGCTCGTGCTGGCTATTCAATCGCGGAAGTTCCATACAGACAAATTCAGCTAGCCCAAGGGAAAAGCTCACCTGATGCTGTCCCATCGCAACTGCGCTGGTTTGCCTATGCAGTAAGTACAGCATTCAAATCATGAGTTCATTGCTCACGTCACAGCGCTCGAAGCGGGCAGGATGCCGACAGGATGCCCGCGCTCCCATTGAGCATTCATTCGCACACAACGCAGCCTCGAAGTGGGCAGGCTCTAGAGTTCTCATGGAATTTATTCGCTTTCGCCCATGATCTGTTTGTAGATTGGAATGACCTCTTCCGGGGTTCCTTGCATGTGCACAGTTCCCTTCGAGAGAAGAATAGCTTTGCTGGCATAGCTAGCGGCTTGCAAATCATGTGTGACCAGAATCACGCTCGTGCCAGCCGCAATCATTTCCTCGATTTTGTCGAAGCACTTTCTTTGAAAGCGAATATCTCCAACAGCGAGCGCTTCATCAACAATCAAGACATCCGGGTTAACAGCAGTTGCGCAAGCATAAGCCAAGCGGATCACCATTCCGCTGGAATAGGTCTTTATAGGCTGATCGATAAAGTCACCGATTTCAGCGAATTCAAGAATCTTGGGAAGATGCGTCTGCATCTCTGCTTCAGTTATTCCGAGCAACAATCCGTAGAGAATAACGTTCTCACGGCCCGTTGATTCGTGCTGAAAACCCGCGCCAAGTTCAAGAATTGCAGTGACGCGCCCAAATCTTCTTACATCGCCAACGGTCGGTTGAAGAGTACCAGCGATGATTTGAAGTAGAGTTGATTTGCCGGATCCATTCGGACCAAGCAAAACAGTCAAATGCCCTTTAGGGAATGTGACAGAAACATCCTTGAGCGCCCAAAAGTCGCGATGAAAAGATCGCTTGTCTAAGAACAAAATTTCCTTCAATCGGTCGATTGGCTTTTGGTAAATCTTGTATCGTTTAGATACGCTGCAAACTTCAGCTGCGGCTGGCTCTGTGCCCGGCTGTGATTGAATCTCGTTTTTAACTTCTACTGCCACGACAATTCCTCACATCACATCCGCGAAAGACTTCTTTGTTTTCAAAAAGAAAGCCAAACCAAGACCAAAAATCAGAAACGAAACCGCCCCGTAGATCACCATGCCGGACCAATCAGGCATTACGCCTTCAAGCATCACTCTTCTAAAATCATCGATGATGCCTGCAAGTGGATTCAAGGCGAGAACCCATTGATATTCTTTCGGAACGCTGCTTGAAGGATAGAGAATAGGAGTGGCATACATGCCGGCTTGGAGGGCAAGCGAGACAAAGTGTCTTGTATCTCGAACGAAAACTCCGAGACTTGCAAGTATCCAACTCGCTCCAGCTGAGAATGCAACCAGACAAATGCAAGGAAACAGCAAAAGAGGAAGAGTTGCATGAATGCCACCACCAAATATTGCAACTGCCCCGAGTAAGATTACAAATGCGATGAATTGCGTACAGACTGCTGAACAGAGATTCACCAGAGGAAGGACCTCGGTCGGAAAAACGACTTTCGTGACAAAGTTCGGATTTTCCAAGATGCATGTAGCTGCTCGTGAAACCGATTCAGCAAAAATGGACCAGGGAATCATCCCTGCCATGAAGTAGATTGCAAAATTGCTGGTACTATCACTGCCGCCGAATCTGATTTTCAGAACGATTGAAAACACAAAGGTGTAAATGACCAACTGTCCCAGCGGGTGCAGGAGAGGCCAGAGCTTGCCGAGCAGTGAACCCTTGTAGCGATTTGACACATCGCGATGTGTCAGCAGCATGAGGATTTTTCGGTTTGCCCAAAGCACGGACAAGCCAGTCCGCTCAGCGCTTGCCACATGGCGATCCTTTAACGCGGACGTCGTTGCTGTCGATGGCTGCCCGACATCGTTTGCTTTATCAGTTCTTTCTTGGGTTGAAACCGGTTGCAAATTCACTTCCTCAGTTGCTCTTAGATTGCCACACATAGGCTTCGGGCAATAAAATGGCAGCTTGATAATACCAATTGCCGCGTCCGGAAACTTGACAAGAATTTGAGGTTCGCGCATGTCACCCCACTTTGGGTTGTCCACACGGTTAAAATTTCTTCAGCAACAACTGGATTAGCGCCATCTAAACAAGATTGCGAAGCAGTTCCAAAAGTCATTCGTTGCAGGATCAGCATCAATCAGTAATAGAGCATCCGGCAGCCCGCTAAGTCGGCATCTCTTAGACCGGTAACCTCAAAGGACAGATTCCGCAATTTCACAGACGGCGACGAGCGGTCGGCTCCATATCCGCAGACATCCAACCATGAGCCGGGATAGAGCGACATATAGAGTGACTTCTCCTTGGTCCCTAGCAGGGACGTGGGCATAATGTCTGCAATCTCAAATGGACTCCACTCGGTCGATGCAGGAATGGCATCCGAGGCTGAAGCCAGGTTTACTGCCGGTGACGTAGCACCAGGAAGAAGTGCAACTACAATACCAGCACTTCCGTTCTTTCGCGTTTCAGATTTCACTTCACCGCGAAGAGTTACTCGCAAATGTGTGGCATCGCCTAAGTCCGGCAAAGGGAAATAAGCACCGGTGCGCTGAACCGCTTTAATAACCAGACGATTCGTCTTGATTGAGTCGACGTCTTGCATATAGAGATCGAAGTCTTTGGGAGAAATTTTCGTTGAATAACTTGAAAGTTGATTGGACGAAACAGGCTGGTCTTTGTGCTTGAGTCCAATAGCTAGCTTGACTCTTAAAGAGCCTGAGAACGGACTTCGCTTGTTCTGCAACTCTAGTTGCGACTGCTGCTCTACTCCTGCAGCAAGAACTGGACTAACGATGCGCGGATCAAACCGAGTGCATGAATTACCGATTGTGTTTACGGAATAAGTATCTGGCGAAAGCAGTCTCCGCTCATTCGCGTCGCGATCTGCATAAACAATAGTGGGTGCCTTGGCGACAATCCTTACTTCATTAGCTCCCTTCCAATTCAGTGCTTCTGGATCAATTCTTACTGCGCGCCAGTTTCTAAAATCATTGAGTTTCATTCCCAGTGGATACGCAAGTGAAAGAAGCTCAGATGACTGCCGGTATATTTCCGAATTATAATATCGAATGTGTTTGAACTGCTCGTTCAACCGCTTCCCGTTCAGCTCAACCGCAGCGTCCTCGATGGCACCATCACCATCAACAATCAAAAGAGCATAATAGTTGTCCGCTGGCTTTTTGCTGCTTGCGAGATTGATAGTTTTCACCGCACAATCATTTGCTTTCAAGTGACAGCGCAACTCGTCGGTCGTCCCGGGTCCAGCAATATTTGCTACATAGACCATAAAACCAAGCAAGCAAAAAGAAGCCAGCAAACAGGCTAACTTTTCTTTGGCATTCCCGAATAAACGGGCGCTGTTCGCCGCAAAAATGGATGCAAAGAAAGAAGAGGCGACGATTAGAAGAAATGGCGTAGCTGTAAATCCATAGCGCGCGGCCGGAGTGAACATAATGTACGCAAAATGAGAGAGGACGAATGCTGAACAGAGCAATAACGCGCGCTTACCAGAGTCAGAGCAGTTTGCAAAAGTAGGTTTGCCTGCAAGGAATAAAGAAAAGAATCCCGCGAATCCGAAGCATACGATTGCCCAATGAAGAACATTTTGATAAAGCGGCTTTATGCCGAAGTATGATTCTCTGAAATCATTCGACTGGTTGGCAAACAGAATAGAAATTTTCTCAACGGCGAGTTTGGCACAATCATCAAAATGATAAGTCCATTGTGCCAAGGGGAAGGCGAGTGGTTCAGTTTCCCTTGCAAACATGGAAGTCAGTGCGCTTGGTGGTGACACCATGCAAGCACCAACTTCGGTATCAGCCCCCATAGCGAGATTGAATGCAGGAAATCGCTGAGCAGTAAAACTTGCATGCCCAGTTACCATTTTTGTATAAGCGGCCCAAGGAATAATCGGCAGAATCAGAAAACAAACCATTATCGCCAAATGCTTCCAATCTTTGACCCGTAGCAGCATTGCTAGCCCAACAGCTGGGACGAGCGCAGGTTTCAGGAGAAACACAAAGCCGGCGGCAAGCCCTGCGAAACAGTCGTTTAACCGTCGCTTTGAAGCAGAGAAGAAACAAGCAAATAACAGAGCGAAAAAAATTACAATGGTTTCTGTGTAAAAGATGCCACTCCAAAAAATTGCGGCGGGATAAAGCCCCCAAATGATTCCCGTCACAATACCGATGACACGTCTCTGGCATAAACGCGAACTCAGCAGGTACACCATTGCGGCTGAACAAGCATGCATAATAGACTGTACGATCTGAATAGTGCGCCAATCATAGATCTGTGGCGAATGCCCCAGGGCTGCGAATATTGCACCGTGAAACCCGGGAAAGACCGGACCGTCAGCCAGAATCGAAGTTACGAAATCAGGTGAGGTCAAGGGAGCTGTATCCAACTTGCCCTTGAACAGTTGGAGCAAGAAAGTTGCCATTCGTTCGGCGTCAAATAGATATTGTCTTGCATCAAAACTAAGTGTCCTGTGCGGCGTATCCTGAGTGAAATGGAATAACATAGCGACTGCAAATGCGGCAATAAAAACGATGCCGCAATCAAGCAATACAGGATTCACGCGCCTCGGTTTCTCGGCCACGGGAGGCAGGCTATCCTCCGAAATCAAACTATGCTGGCTCACTGCTTCCGTCATACGCACATCACTTAAGCAAAAACTGCTTGTTGCTGACAAGATAGGAGCCAATTAAATCAGCAAACAGTTGATTGCCAGCAATATTGAAGTGCCCCGGATCCACAAAATACAAAGGTCGCTTTTTCTTCTCAGTTTGAAACTCATCAGTGAAGTCCATTAGCGGAATGTTTTTCTTCGCCATACTCTCGCGCAGCAACTTATGCTCTTCAAGTCCGGCATTATCAGTGGCACCGATATATACGACAGCAAACTTGCAATTGTTTTTAGCGCATTCCTGTTTCATAGCAGCTAGGAGTCTTTCCATTACGGCAAAATAGTGACGGACGCACTTTATTTGCTCGATCGCAATGTTCTTATTGAGTTCGGAATTCGGATCTGCTGCGGCTGCAGCAGCGGCCTTTTCAGCACTGTTTTCCGTAGGTGTATCCGGCTTGGACAAGCTCAGAACGCTTATTAAACCTTTTGTTTTGCTGACGGCTTCCGCCTTCAACTGCTCCATACCAGTTACCAGTCGGAACTGCATATTTACTAGACAGCTCCAAACATGACTATGCATTCGAAGCCATTGTGCAGCTCGAAGATTTCTGGCTTCCTTCGAATTCCACCAGCTATCGAAAAGCAAACGACTTTCGTAGACTGCCCCGTTATTAGCAACAAAGAAGTGGGGACGGGCGGCGAAAGGGAAGCGTGCGTTTAGCGGAAGCGGCAAATCAGAAGTCGCGTGATCACGAACGTACATGATGACGAGATCTGGTTGAAATCTAAGTGCTAGTTTCTTCAGGCGAAGGTAGGATTGGCCTACATTTGATGCGGACACTCCAAAATTGAGGACTTCGACTTTCTTGCCTTGCACCGAATCAATATCATTCAGCTGCTGCTCAAGTCGACTGCACATTGTTTTCGACAAATCGACCTGAAGGGCTTCAATCATTGAGTCTCCAACGACTGCAATACGAAACGTGTTTGCAGGTTTCTTCTCTGAGATCTCGCGATTAGCCATGCCAAAGCTATTAAAGGTTCTTCGAGAGAAACCCTCATTTCGGAAAGTAATTTTCCGATTAGGCATAATGCTAATGCCTATTTCGCGATTCGGTATCAGGTGGTCCTGCTCCCAGATTCCTGCCAAACCAAAAGCGAGCTCGATTGCAAGAATGCCTGCAATCAACACAATCAGGGCTTGAAAGAGTATAGCAGCGAAAGCTTTCCACGAAGCGGATTTTCTTCCGACAGCAGCGACTGTTGAGATTTTCTCAGTAGTTTTTTTCTGTAGAACTGCAGGCATTACACAAGCTCCTCGATCCATATTGGAGCGGAGTTGGTTCGTTCTTTAAGTATGTGAGTTGGAGTCATCAACTAACCTGATATCAGAACTGGAAGTAAATAAACGGTGATGTTCTTGCCGGTGCAAAGCCCAGCGCAGCAAATAGAACGCAGGCATAAAGAACGGCCTTTGCCGGTGCTTTGAGTTCCAGCGCAGCAAGAATTGGAGATGCCCATGCTGTATTCCTGAGCGCAGAAATTCTGAAGATAAGCGCATAAATGCAGTAGAGCGTAAGCGCCACAGAAACTGGACTTTGCGAGAACGGCTCCAAAACTAAGCTTGTTTGCCGAGCCGAAAACATGTCGGACAACATCATGCAGGCCTGTGTAGAAGTCTCTGCTCTAAAGAAGACCCAACACGTGTGAACAACAGCGAATGTGAGCAGCCAGGAGAACGCAACTCCAACGTACGATGAATGGAAATTGCGCAATAACGAAACTCTTTTTGCCAAATCGCCGTATAAGTGATTGACGATCAAACCTACACCATGAATAGCGCCCCATACAACGAAGTGCCAGGCTGCACCATGCCATAACCCACCAAGCACCATCGTTGTGAGCAAGTTGAAGTACTTTCGCGGTTCGGAGCAGCGCCCACCACCAAGCGGAATATACAGATAGTCACGCAACCAGGATGAAAGCGAAATATGCCAGCGTTTCCAGAAGTCCGAAAGCGATGTGGCTACATAAGGAAAGTTGAAATTATCTGGCAATGAAAAACCAAGCATCAATGCCGAACCGCGGCCCATATCCGTGTATCCGGAAAAGTCAAAATAGATCTGGAAGGTAAAAGCCAAGGTTGCAATCCAAGCGTCTGCAGCACCAAGATGCGCCGAGTTCTCAAATCCAAGATTTGCCAGAATTGCCAGGTTATCTGCTAGCGCAACTTTTTTGAAAAGCCCCTGCAAAAGAAGTGTTAGTCCATCGCTGAAGTTTTCCTGCTTGAACCTTATTTCTTTGCCTAATTGCTCTACGAAATCCTTGTAACGCTTAATTGGTCCGGCAATTTGGGACGGAAAGAAAGCAGCAAAGAGACCGAAATCCACGAACCCGGTTATCGGCTTTCCACCCTTGTACACTTCAGTTAAGTAATGGATGAACTCGAAAGCGAAGAAAGATATCCCTAACGGCAGAATGATATCCATCGACTGAACGGACACAGCTTGCGCACCGAGTCCCGGAAGATATTGGTTGAGGAATTGCTTAACTGAATCAAGTGACGATATTAGAAAATTGGCATACTTGAAATAAAACAAACAAGCAAGATTGCCAACAATTCCAAACAGAAAAAGAGGTTTGGCGAAACGTGGAAGGCGATGCAGCATTATGGCAAGAACATAGTTCGCCAGGGTCATGGCACCAACAAGCAGTCCGTAAACCGGTATCCAGCTCATGTAAAAGATATAGCTGGCGACCAAAAGCAGCATTCGACGCCAAGACCTGGGACATACCCAATAAAGTCCGAGGACGACAGGAAAGAAAACCAGATACGCCAGGCTATTAAAGAGCATTAGCTTCCTTCGAAAAATCTCTTGGCATTCTATCAGGGGGTAGATTCGATGTCATTGAAACCGGTTTATCATCGACAAAGCGCGCACCCCAAAGGTTTCTCGGACACTTAGAGTTTTCTCATTGCCGGGCATCCGCTTACCGAGAGGCAGCTCTTATGGGATTCAGGTATAGTACTTGCAGCGTCTTAAGAGGAACATATTCTAATGATCAGCTCCAACAAGCAGCGCAAAAGCATTGCTCTTGCAAAACCGCTTTTCGATGGCTCCGAATTGGAAGGTATCCAAAAGGTTCTTGAATCCGGCTGGGTAACACAAGGTCCAGTGATTGGCCAATTCGAGAAAGTTGTTGCCGATTACGTGGGCGCACCATTTGCAGTTGCTAGTTCTAACTGCACCACGGCAATGCATCTGGGCTGGCTAGCGATGAACATCGGAAAGGGTGATGATGTCTTATGCCCTTCCTATAGCTTCATCGCCAGCGCGAACGCAGTAAGACACGCCGGAGCTGAACCGGTTTTCGCTGACATCGATGCCGAGACCTGGAATATCGATGCCGAAGCAACGCGAAAAACGATCTTGGAAAAGTACGATTCAAAATTAAAGAACAAAGCGACGGGAAATACACTGAAAGCCGTTTTAGTAGTGCACCAAATTGGCATACCATGCGACTTAGATAAATTCGCAGCTCTATCTAAAGAATTTGGAATCCCAATTGTCGAAGATGCCGCCTGTGCAATCGGCTCAATTTATGATGGTACTAAAATTGGTGGCTCCGGCAATCTTTGCGCGTTCAGTTTTCATCCAAGAAAAGTAATAACTACCGGCGAAGGCGGCATGCTTACATGCTCGAATGCCGAAATAGATAAGACCGCTCGAGTGTATAGAGCACACGGTATGTCAGTTTCAGATTTGGCAAGGCATCAAGCAAGCAATTTAACTTTCGAGAATTACGATGTTGTAGGATATAACTTTCGAATGACGGACATCCAAGCCAGCATCGGTATAAGCCAATTCAAACTGCTAGAAAGCATTGTTGAGAAGCGAATCAAAATCGGACAGCAATACAACGATGCCTTCTCAAAGATCACAGGCATCAAAACAATCAATCTGCCTGATTACATTTCGCGTTGGAACTACCAGTCATATCCAGTCACGGTCAAATCCGGCGGCGCAGAACTTCGAAACAAGATGATGGCATTCCTTGAGAAAGAAGGAGTATCTACACGACGAGGCATCCCACCGATCCATTTGGAACCCGCGTACAGGGCTCACAATGGAGAGCATCTCCCGAACACAGTTAGCGTTTCGGAGAGCTCATTCTTCATTCCGATCTACCCACAACTGGAACAAGACGACATCGAATACATCATCGACGTAGTCAGAAACGCAGCAAAAGAAGTCATCGGATAAACGGGAGCGGCTTTATATGGGAGCGCAGGCTTCCAGCCTGTTTCGATTATTCTACGCTTCCCAATTTTTAGTCTGCACAGATCCAATCAATTCTGGCTGGCGTTTAAATTCTTGTTTGAACCACTCGATGAATTTGTCGAGTCCACTATCTATGTTCGTCCCCGGCTGAAAACCAGTCGTTTTCTTCAACAACGATACATCAGCGAAATGCCGACGTACGTCGCCCGGGCGCTCTGGAAGGAACTGAATCTTCAGATCTGTCCGCCCAAGCTTTTGCAGCAAGAGCTCGGCGATTCGTTTAATTGAGACTTCCTGCCCGTACGCGACATTCACGATCTTTCCAACTAGTTCATCGCATTCGGCCGCAATCAACATACCTTCTGCAGTCTCTTTAACGTAAGTGAAGTCGCGTGTTTGTTCGCCATCTCCAAAGATAATCGGTGCTTCACCATTCAAAATCCGAGCCGCAAACCGTGGAATAACTTCTCCACTCGCGCCTTCCCAATGCTCATGAGGACCGTAGGAGTTGAATGGTCTGATAACCAAACACGGCAAATTATAAGAGTGCACATGCGACAGGGTGTACAGTTCACCCGCGAGCTTGCTCGCGCCGTAAACAGTTGTCGGATCGAGTGGATGCGTCTCGCCCATTGGCGCATGCTTGGCGCTTCCATAAACTTCAGAGGAAGAAATGTACACAAACCTTTCAAGGGACGACCTAGCTTCGGCAGTTGAACCATCGACACAGGCGCGAAGCAAATTCAAGGTTCCAGTGGCATTAACCTCATGCACCAGAGATGGATTGGTGAATGACAGTCGCAAACATTGTACGGCCATGTGAAAGACTACATGAACATCATTCACCAGACTCTTCACAAGATCGTAGTCCAGTATGCTACCGCGAACGACCTTAAGTTTCGGGTTCCCAGATAACGCACTCAAATTATCGTCTTTGCCTGTGGAGAAGTCATCCAGAACTGTTACTTCATTTCCCCGCTCAATGAGCAGCTCCACAAGATTGCTACCAATAAAACCTGCGCCGCCGGTTACAAGAATCTTCTTGTTCTTCACTTGCATATTTTCTTCCTTGTTTTGCATAGTTGCATTAGTTTTTGTATTTCAATCCTACGTATAAGACTCTTGTATTTCCTCTTACATACTTAAGTACACTATAAACAACTTGGCGGGTCTTTAAGTAGTCTATATCGTACTTCGGGGAACACTTTGGACCTACTACTCAACTCGTAAGTAGATTTATTCAACTTACTCCGGACTAATTCAACTTTGCAAAGTATTCGCGAACCGCAGATACAACGAGCTCAAGCTGCGCGGTACTTAATTCAGGGTACATCGGCAAACTCAATACCTTGCCACATGCGTTTTCCGAAACGGGGAAATCACCCGTTTTGTAACCCAGGTGAGCAAAACCCTTTTGCAAATGAATTGGAATCGGATAGTGAATACCACTTTGGATTCCCTTTGACTGTAAATGCTCTTGCAAACGATGCCGTTCCTCGAGTTCGATCACAAACAAATGGTAGATGTGCTCACCATACTTAGATTCGGGACGCAGAGTCAGCCCCTTCAAATCTGTCAAATGTTCTCGGTAAAACCTAGCATGAGACTGGCGCAGTTTATTCCACTTATCCAAGTGAGGCAGTTTTATCTTCAATATGGCAGCCTGGACGGTATCCAACCTGAAGTTGTGTCCGACAATCTCGTGTTCGTATTTCTTCTGAGATCCATGGTCTCGCAGCAATCGAATTCGATTTGCTAGTGCAGCATCATTAGTAACGATGGCACCACCTTCGCCTGCGGCACCAAGGTTCTTCCCAGGATAGAAACTGAAACAAGCAATATCACCAGTAGTCCCAACACGGACACCCTCATAGGTGGTACCGTGAGCCTGACATGCATCCTCGATTACTTTCAGATTATGCTTCTTCGCCACTTCCATGATTGGCTTCATGTCGGCTGCCTGTCCATACAGGTGCACGGGGATAATAGCTTTTGTATCGCTTGTAATAGCTGCTTCGATCTTCCTAGGATCTAAGTTATAGGTTTCAGGATCTACATCAACAAGCCTGGTTCTCGCGCCGGCAAATTCGATCGCTTCTGCAGTAGCTACAAACGAATTCGCGGCAGTGATTATTTCATCGCCAGGGCCGATATCCAATCCTAAAAGAGCAAGATGCAAAGCTGCTGTGCCGGTATGAACAGTGACACAATGCTCAGCACCAATAAACTCAGCAAAAGCCGCCTCGAATTCTTTTACAGATGGCCCCATAATGAATCCAGCAGAAGTGAATATTGGAGCAAGAGCTTGATCAATTTCTGCTTTTAGGTTGGCAAACTGCAGCGGCAGATCGATAAATGGAACTGCAACGGCTGGCGAGCTCGTCGCAGCCTTAGGCTTCTCGTTAGTCTGAATCGAGTTCTTCGTAAGTTCCATTTTCAAATCTATCCTTCAATAATGAATCCAAAAACTCTGGTGTTATTTCACTCCCGCACGCGCGTGTACTCTAGCCGGATTGCCTACTACAACAGCACCAGGAGCAACGTCTTTCGTAACTACAGCACCAGCACCAATCATGGCGCCTTCGCCAATTGTCACATCGCACAGAATAACAGCGCCAGAGCCGATCGAAGCGCCCTTCTTCACAAGAGTGGGATGCACTACCCAATCCTTCTCCGTTTGCAACTGTCCAGATTCTGCAGTCGCTCTAGGGAACGGGTCGTTAACGAAAACGACACCGTGCCCCACAAAGACATCGTCTTCGATGGTTACACCTTCGCAGACGAACGTGTGGCTGGATATCTTACAGTTCGAGCCAATGAATGAGTTCTTTTGAACTTCGACGAATGGCCCTATCTTAGTGTTAGCACCAATCGAGCATCCGTATAAATTGACGAAATCACAGATGAAAGCACCTTCGCCAATTTTTACGTCGTCCCTTACTTTCTGAAGTGGACCGGGTTTGAAGCTCATGCTCGTACTGCTGCCTCATGCTCGTTAACACTGATAAGTTCAGGCTTGCCGCTAAGCAAGGAAGCGTTGGCCGCCTCTAGAATTTTGACGACGCGCAGACCAGCTTCGCCAGAGCTTAGAGGCTTAGTGCCATTGATAATGCAATCGGCAAAGTGATCAACTTCAACTCGAAGGGCTTCCGCCAGGTCATAAGCAGGAGCAAGCATGTCGCCTACACGATATTCAACCAAGGTTTTGTATTTATCTTCCTCAGTTCCTTCGGTCGACACCATAACGCCTTTATCATAAATCTTGATCTTTTCGGTGGCTTCAAGATCATCGTAGACCACCATTTTTTGTGTGCCACCAACCAGGATACGGCGGATCTTGACCGGGGACAGCCAGCTAACATGAAAATTGGCAATAAACTTGTCGTCGAATCTCAGGCTTAGATACGCGAGTTCTTCTTGCTTGCCGGCTACCAGACTGACACCTGAGGCATGGACCATTGTCGGTTCTTTTCCGACCAGGTAATCCATAATCGAAAGGTCGTGCGGTGCCAGATCCCAAATGACATTCACATCGTTCTGAATGAGTCCGAGATTTATTCGAACAGAATCAAAATAAAGAACTTCGCCCAGCTGCCCGCCTTCGATAGCTTGTTTGATACGACGAACAGCTCCGTTGTAAACAAAAGTATGGTCAACCATAAGTACTAGCTTGTGTTCGGCAGCAAGTGCAATCAAATCCAAACATTCGGCTGAATTCATACACATCGGCTTCTCAACCAGAACATGCTTGCCAGCAAGAAGCGCTTTCCGAGCCAGCGGATAGTGTGTTTGAACCGGAGTAGCGATCACGACTGCATCAACGGCAGGATCATTCAAGACCAGCTCGTAATCAGATATAAACTTAGTGCTGGGATAACGTCTCGACAGCTTCTGAAGACGCTCAGGAATTAAATCGACCACATATTTCACTGTGGTGAGCTTGTGTTCAGCAAAATTGCGAATCAGGTTCGGTCCCCAATAGCCACAACCGATCACAGCAACATTAAGTTCGCGCACTGGACTACCCTCGTACAAACGCGTTGATTATGCCATATGAACGCGGCTCGGGGATTACTGCCACCTAATTCAAGGGCTAGAGGAGGCGCTGCCAGTCGAAGTTATCATCAATCTCATACTTTACTCTTGCGGGCGTGCCCATCACCAAGCAATTATCGGGGATGTCTCGTGTGACAAGCGAGCCAGCGGCGATTACGACATTTTTTCCAATTTTCACTCTCGACAGGACAATGGATCCCATTGAAATGAAACTGTTTTCGCCAACTTCTACGCGCCCGCCGATTATAGCGCCCGGACAGACCGTGGCATAGTCTCCAATCCGAGAATCATGATCTACCACTGCGCTGTTGTTGATTAGTACATGCTTTCCAATGTGAGCACTTGAGTTAATAACGGCATGAGCGCAGACAGTGGCTCCATCATAGACATCAGCGGATCCGGCTACATAAGCGGTCGGATGGTAAGCCTTCATGAATGGAGCATCAATCAAATTCTCACTCTCGGCGACTCTCTTACGAAACATCGGATGGCCTATTGCCACGACGGTCTTAAACTTATTTTTATCGTAACTTTTGAGTAACTGGGTGGCTCCACGAACCATCGCACCGGATACGTTCTTGTCCCAAACTTTGTAGTTATCGTCCATGAATTCAATCTCGTCGTACTCTGCAGATGCGCGCAACAAGTCGAGGACAACTAGCCCGTGAGCCCCAGCTCCTACAATGACAGCTTTCAAAGACCGAAACCTCCAACAACTACCAAAAGAATATTTGAGCTTACACATTTCGAAGAGGTAATTTGTTTAAACTACACCTCTTAGATTACACTTAGTTGCTTAAGAATAAATGCAGGAGCCGAAGTTAAAATGAGCAAAGCCATTCAATTGGACGGTTCAGATAAGAAGGAAAATCTGTTCACTGACCATGTCCCATTGATGAAACCTTGGATGGGCGACGAGGAAATTCAAGCTGTCGCGGAGGTGATCAAATCAGGTTGGATCACCCAAGGTCAGAAAGTAATTGAATTTGAAAACATCGTGGCAAATTATATTGGCACTAAATATGGTGTCGCCACGAATTCCTGCACATCAGGTTTACATCTAAGCATGCGTGTTCTTGGAGTCCGATCAGGAGACAAAGTCCTTTGTCCTTCGTTTACATGTATGGCGACCGCGAACGCAATACACATGGCAGGAGCCGATCCAGTATTTGCCGATATCGATCAGCGCACTTATAATCTCGACGTCAAATCAGCAGAGGCTGCTATTACAGAAGGTGTGACCGGCATCCTCCTTGTGCATCAAATCGGACTGCCCGCTGACCGTGATGCATTTTTGGACCTTGCGAAAAGAAAGAAACTAGTACTGATCGAAGATGGCGCGTGCAGCTTTGGAGCTAGCTACAAAGGTAAGAACTTAGGCACGAACTCTCAAGCAACGAGTTACAGTTTTCACCCCAGAAAAATGATCACGACAGGCGAAGGTGGAATGATCGTCACCGACGATCTCGAATTTGCAGAACGAGCAAAAGCATTGCGCTCAACTGGCGCATCTATTTCCGATCTGGAGCGTCACAAAGCAAAAGGCGCACTAATTCAAGAATACAGAGAAAGCGGCTACAATTACCGCATGACGGACATGCAAGCATCGATAGGCATTGTGCAAATGACGCGCCTTGCACAAATGCTTCAGCAACGAAAGGAACAGGCAGAAAGATACAACGCACTGCTCAGCGAACTGCCTGGTATCAGTCCGCCATTCATCCCAGAATATGCGACTCACAGTTATTCCTCCTATTGCATCGACATCACAAAAGAGTGCCCCAAGAAACGCGACTTCATTTTGCAAGAGATGGCCAAACGTGGCATTTCATGCCGCATAGGAATCCAACCATTACACCGCGAACCGTGCTATCGCGATTCCATGAAGTTATCCATTCCTCTGACGGCGACCGAGTCCGCCGCGGAAACAACAATGTTTCTGCCGATCTTCCCAGGCATGACAGAGCAGCAACAAAGCGCCGTTTGTGACACTCTGAAAACGATCATTCACTCGAAATGACCTCTCAAGCAGCACCAGAAATCAGCGTTTGCCTTCCGGTGTATAACGGAGAAGCGTACATCGGGCAAGCGCTTGATTCTGTATTGAGCCAATCCTTCAATAACTTCGAACTGATTGTTACAGACGACATCTCCAAGGATCGCACACCTGAAATTTTGCGGGCTTACCAAGCCAGAGATCCACGCGTAAAGGTCTTTTTCAACGAAGTAAATAACGGGGCGCTTGCTAATTACAATCACAATTTGTCCCTAGCAAAAGGCAAATATATAAAAATATTTGCGGCAGATGATGTGATGATGGATGGTCATCTCGGCAGAATGCATGAGGCTTTTGAAAAGAATCCATCCGTTTCGCTAGTGGCCTGCGCAAAACAAATAATAGATTCAGAAGGAAAGCTTCTTTCTATCAGTTCGACATTTCCATCCACCGGTTTTTACCCCGGAAAAGATGTTAGAAAGAACTGCCTTAAGAACCAAGACTCTAGTCATATTATCAACATGATCGGCGAACCGGCCTGTACTATGTTGAGAGCAGCGGATGTTAGGGGTGGTTTTGACGCTGGCTACTTTCACATTACAGACCTCGATATGTGGACGCGCGCCCTGGCTAAAGGTGACCTCTATTACATATGTGAGCCTCTGTGCAAATACAGACAGCACAAAGACTCAACAACGTCCAACAATTTCAAAAGCCTCTATTATGCTTTGGATTTTTTGCGAATCTTGGACAAGAATTTGGATTTATGCACAGAACTCTATGGGTCTAGAGAGCAAGCATATCTGAGCGTAGTCGAGCACCTCGGTAGATTTTTGGATAGTCTTGTAAAAGACGGAAAAACCGATATCCCAACAATCAGCGAGAACCTAAGAGATTGGGCAGACCCGATAAAAATACAATCCGGAATCAAACGAGTGGCGGATCAGAGACCGGAGACCTTGACTAATCAGGAGTATTTCAGGCAACTTGCTTTGTTCTCGTTACTGCGAACGGGCGAAACGGCAGCTAGACTCGATTCAACCTATAAAGAATTGAATAAGCAACTGGCTGCTTGCAGACAAGAGCTTGAGATAATCAAATCGAGCGCGTCATGGAGGTCGACTAAAATCCTGCGCATGCTTGGGAAGCTCATTAAAACGCAGAGCTGATGACGCAACCTATTATTACCAAAAATTCAAGAACGAGGATCCGCAGGAGGGAATTCCTCAGGATGTAGCAAAGTGTAAGACTTCTAATATTTATCGCCTGAATAATCTCCCTTGAGAGAGGGCAAGGTGGGTGGCGTAGGCGCTATCGAGTCCACAAATGCAGCATCATCTTCTAAATAGCTGCTGAGGCTGAAAAGAATTTGAATTTCCAAGAGAACGATCTGTTATAAGCTGGACCGCTATGCTAGCCGGGGACAAAAAACGATCAGACATGTACTGGCCTGCTTTGGACGGGGTTAGGGCACTAGCCGTCCTCCTTGTCGTGTTGCACCATCTTGGACCACTCCCTGCACGACCCTCCTTTGCTTCAGAGTTATTGAGCAAGATGACCTCTTGGGGATGGATCGGCGTCGATTGCTTTTTCGTTCTTAGCGGATTCCTTATAACAAGATTGCTGATCGAGGAAAAATCACGTAGAGGGACCGTCTCGTTACCGAAGTTCTACTTACGGCGTGCACTGAGAATCTGGCCCTTATATTACCTTGCTCTCTTCGTAGCATTTATTGCGTTGCCGCTCAGCTCGCCGAATCATCATCCAACGATACAAGAATGGATCTCATACGTACCGCGAGCAAGCATGCCATTCATCTTTTTTGCTGGGAACTTCGGAATCACCTTCGACTGGAAGTGGCTCTATGAGTTCAATAAGTTGGTTTCTGGAATGGGCACAAATATGATTTGTGCTATTTTGATGCCACTCTGGTCTATTGCTGTGGAAGAACAATTCTATTTGGTTTGGCCATGGGTAATGAGGAAGTGCCCATCACTAAGAGCTCTCTGTTCGATAGCTTTATTAGTTATTGTGGCCGGCATGGCAGCGACAGGATTGATCATCTCGTCTTTACCTTCGAATTCTACTGAGACTCTATACAATTATTACTACCTCAACTCTGCTTGTCGCTTGCTGCCCATAATGTTTGGAGCGTTGCTCGCGATCGCACATTTTTCGGTGCCGTCGAAGTTTGAGGACTTGGGCAAACATGGAATAAAACTGGCAGCGTTGACGGCCGTTCTTTATGCAGTGATTTTATTTTGGCTACCGCCAATTGAGAAAGTCACTACGCTTCACGTGCTCACCTTTACTGTCTCGGCTGCAACATTTTCCCTTCTTCTCTTTCTGGCGCTAGCATGGAAGCCGTTGAACATTTTATTCAGCAACAAAATCTTGGTTTATGTCGGTAAACGCAGCTACGCAATCTATCTGTTCCACGTCACTTGCCTTTGGTTTGTGCGCATGTTCATTTGCCCATTACTGCATATCAGAGTATTTACAGCTACTGAATGGATAGTGACCGCGCTGATAGGAATTCCACTAACTCTTTTGGCTTCTGAATTATCCTGGCAGCTGATTGAGAAACATTTCCTGAAACTAAGAAGCGCATTTAGCGGTGTCCATATTGAATCCTCGGAGAAGCCACGCTTCGCAAGAAGTTCTGGACAATCAAAATGAGGTTGATAAGAAGGATTCAATCATCGCTTGAAAATTTAGCCTTGAATTCAGGATAAAATGGGGCGTGTCAACATTGGAGTTAAAATGAAGCCCAGCGCTATCTCCTATCTTTCCTGTATCCATTGTGCCTCCGAACTCATTTTGCATGAGAAAGAGATCAGCAAGCTGAACTGCGCGGAAGACAGAGAGATTATGGAAGGCTCACTAACCTGCGTCAATTGTTTGCGTAAGTATCCGATCACAGCCGGGGTTCCACGCTTAGTGGATAACGCTCTAAGTTCCTCAACGGACCTCAATACCGGTGAAAGATTTGGTGAGGCGT
This sequence comes from Candidatus Obscuribacterales bacterium, assembly GCA_021732085.1. GTDB lineage: Bacteria > Cyanobacteriota > Vampirovibrionia > Obscuribacterales > Obscuribacteraceae > JAIEPM01. The sequence goes on from JAKFVQ010000002.1 coordinate 69,223, forward strand.
GGAAAGAATTCCCCCGCCTAGATGAAAGTTATTCGCAGCAATTTTTTGATTGGATTTTTCCGGTTGATCCCGGCTACCTGAAAGGGAAAGTTGTTCTGGAAGCTGGCTGTGGCAAGGGGCGTCATGCTCACATCGTAGCCAATGCAGGAGCAAAAGCTACATTTGCCATCGACATAGGAGACGCGATTGACGTTGCATTTCAAAACGTAGGTCACGTTCCAAACTTGCATTTGATTCAGTCTGACATAAGGCAATTGCCATTTAAAGATGTATTCGATTTTGCTTTCTCCGTAGGGGTGTTGCACCATATGGAGGATCCTCAAGCAGGCTTCCGGTCAATGACCAGAAGTTTGAAGGACGATGGGTCAATATCCATCTGGGTCTATGGCAAAGAAAATAATTGGTGGATCACGGACATCATCAGCCCTATAAGGGAATCAATCACATCGAAATTATCGGCACCTTCGCTCAAGGTATTGTCCACATCCCTTTCTTTGCCAGTCTACTCAGCCGCAAAATTAGTGGCAGGTCCATATGCAAAGCTTAGACAAAGAGTGCCAGCTCTTCCTGAATTGTTTTATGAAGCCTACTTATCGTATGTTTCCAAATTCGATTTCACAGAAATCAATCACATAGTATTTGACCATTTGATAGCGCCAGTTGCGTATTACATCCCGAAAAAAGATGTACAGCAGTGGTTCGCAGATGCAGGCTTCTCGAATCCGGTAGTGCGCTGGCACAATAAGAACAGCTGGTCTGGGTTTGCTTCAAGAGTGCAAAGGGATTCAAGAACCATGGCGCAGCGTTTAATTCATGCTGAAAAAGCTGATCGCTAAATCTCAAAAATTTGAACTAACTTTCTTTGCACTGCTCACCGCTGCAGCAATAGCAATTGTATTTTTTAAAACAGTCATTTTTGGACAGCCTATCTCAAGGCTTGATTTACTTTATCAACTCGACTTTCTCTACAATCCCAATCTTAACGGCGTCACGCCAACTATATCGCAGGATCCCAGCACGGCGCTTCAGAGCTTTCCAAAGGAAAGCTACCTGCAAAGCTGCCTGAGGCAATGCATTCCGCTGACATGGAATTCGCTAAGCGGGGCAGGACAACCTTTAATTGCAGATCTCTCAAATAGCTTATTGAACCCCTTGGACTTGCTGGTTGGTACGGCAAATCAACGGCTCTACAACCTGGCAATTGTCTGCAAAATTATCATATCGGGAGTATGTGCATATTTCTGTTTTGTGCGCAGAGGGGCGCATCCTTGGGCTGCAGCAACAACGGGGATTGCCTACGCATTGTTCGCTAGGGGGCTGAGAATAGCTGAGCTTGCTGAAACTTTCCTGGGTACGCCCATAGTATTTTTTGCTTTCACCCTATTGAACAAGAATGACTTCACATCATACTTCCGAGCAGCGCTTGTTGTCGCCTTTGCCTATTATTCGATGCATCCGGAAGGATTTTTTGTGTCTGTGATTTCGGCTGCAATTTTGTGGTGCGCTGAGGCGCTTTCTGAAGCTCCCGAATCCAGTGGTAGTACCCAAAGCGCGCAACTAAAAATATTTCTTGCGCTTGTGGTTACAGGGATTGTTTCAATTTTCTTGGTAGCACCAAGTCTGTTCTCTTTTGCAGAGTTCCTGAGACTGGCTTACAGTTATAAATACACATCGCAAGGACTGGAATATCTAAAGCTTGAACAAATCCCTTTTTATTTGGCTTTAGCAAAAGTCAAATATTCATTGTTTCCCGGACTGGTCGTACTAATTGGATTTCCGGCATGTTTGTTGGCGTTTGGCAGAAACATCCCTGCACTGCTCTTGCTTCTTTCGTGGCTGATTTTCGAGACACGACCCGGACCACTGGGTAATGCTCTTGCTCAGTCCCCTTTTTCATACGTCTTGCCGGAATATAGTTTCTCCATAATCATGCTCATGTTTTGCTTTTTGTCAGCAAGTGGACTCAGCATTTTAGCTTCAGAGAAACACAAGCTCGCGATGAGAATCGGCTTTTTGACAGGCGGAGTGTCCCTTGCATTAGTGCCGCTGTTCTTGGCCAACATAAATCTCTCGCCCGAAGACTACTCTCTTTTTGTTTCGAGCAGAGTCATCTCAACGACAATTATTTTGCTGCTCATTGCAGCCGCATTGATCACTTGCATCAGAGTAAAAAATCTTGCCATTCCGGGCGCAATAGGATTGCTCGTCATAAATTTGTGCACCATGTGGCAAAGCGTGCACGCAGAATTGGCTGCAACCAAGCCAGTCAACTTTCCTCCAGAGGATCGCCGCGAATTGATTGAGCAATTACAATCCCGGAAAGATTATCGCATGATTGCGTGCGGCGATCGACTTCTTCAGCCAAACACCAGCTTGCTTTACGAGCTTGCCGATTTTAGAACGTGCAGCCCCATGATCCACGAGGCTTATTTGAACTTTGTAAGAGCTGCCGGTGGTAATTTGGGATATTGCAACATGGTGCAATTTCCTCGAGAGCTGAACTCACTTCTGGATTTTGCGAGCGTCAAATACATACTGACGGATTGTCCGTTGCGAAGCAGCACTTCAAAAATTGAAATGGAAAACCTGAAAGACAGCAAGCTGACAGATCGTGTGAAATTAAGAGTAGCAACCGGACGTATCCTACCCGGGCTTCGCCTTCAGACCAGTTCCGCTATATACAGTCCAGAAGAAGCATGCATCGACATTAAGTTGAGCTTTTCGACGTATATAGCTCAGGCAGATCGTTATCATCTTCGAATCTCATTACTGCAGGATGGTCATGAACTATGGGGAAGCCCCTATAAGTCTCTGACGGCGCTAACCGACAAGGTGAATCATACAAGTCAGTTTTCCTATCTTATTCCGGCTCCAGCTAAAGCTGCCAACAAAGCCATAATTAGTTTAGGCATTCTCGATTCCTGGACGCAAACCATAGTTACTCCCGATGGCAACTCTCTTCACCTGCAATCAAATGCAATACCACTCTGTTCCTTAGGGATTACCCCAACTAAGAACACAGACATTACGTCACCGGACAAACGTTTTAAACTGGTATATGAAGACAAGAAACTTTTGAGAATCTACGAGAATCAAAATGCAGTTCCCGATGCCTATTTCGCTCAGGGTATAATCGCTGTCAAAGACAACGATGTGGCACTAAAAATGCTCATTGAGGAAAAGGTTAATGGCCGAGAAGTTGCGATTGAAGCCACTAACAACGAAGTGTCGTTGACAACACGAAATGGTGATGAGAATGCGCCATCAGAGCAAGATAGAGACCGTATAAGATTGATTCATAAAGACAACGTGAGTTTCACTTATGAATGCGATCCCAAGGGTGACTCCGTTCTTGTGCAAACTACTTTGAATTACCCAGGCTGGAATGTCTATATCGATGGAAAACGAGCAAATCTCTTACGTGCAAATTCAATATTTTGCGCAGTCCACGTACCGGCGGGAAAACACACCGTCGCCTTTAAATACGAATCACTGCTTTTACTTATAGGGAACTGCTTGTTGGCAGCAGCTAGCATCCTTTCTATAATCATTCAATTCCCAAAGATTAGAAATCGTGTAAGGAATTTAGAAGTCACCCAGTGACATGACATTCTTTTAAGGAGCATTCAGTGACGGCAGGAAAACTCGCACTGATTCCGGGCTGGGAGTTGCAAGGTAGTGCACAAAAATTCTTGTTAATAAATTGCGTCTATTCGTATGTAGCTCACCATCTAAGCCACATATAGCGAATCACCGTATTGCCTGCCTTTTGGGGCGCTCTTGAATATAGAGCTGCGGCTCCCTAAAATCCGAATCTGTGTCGGAACTTATGCGGAGGGCGCTCCATGCGCTTCAAAACTTTTCGTGCGTTAACTCTTTCGTTGGCAGCAACTTTCCTCGTTGGTGGGGAGTTTGCACAACGAGCGCTGGGTCAATCAGCTTCTCCTCCAGATACGACTGGAACGAGCAATGTCACAACAACTCCGGCCCCAAGTTCCAGCCCAGATACCGGTACGACAGTTTCAAGCATTCTTGTCCAGTCCGGACAAACCCACGTTATAGATTTTGGCAATTCGCCAATTCTGAGCGTATTGAACGACATTCGCGTCGAAGGAGGCGCGACACTTTACGCGATCACAACGAACCCCAACGTAATGTCCGCCACGTTCAACGCCAACAATATCTTCAATTTAGCGGGAGGGACAATTACAACGATACTTCCTCAAGGGGGCTTAACTGGCTACACCAATGCCCTTCCTGGACTTAGTCTCTCGCTAATCGCCGTCAACGACATCGTCAACGCTGGCACCATATCTAGTGCCAACAATCTTAACCTATTCGCAGGTGGACAGATAACAAACGCTGCGACTTCCACAACGGCAGTGATGTCAGCTGTCAATAATTTGAACTTGTTCACGCAGAATATAATGAATACTGGTGTTCTGCAGTCGATAAATTCGAACATCAACATAAATAATCCTGCCACATTCACCGCAACACTGGCAGGTGTTATGAACGCAGCAAGTCTTTCCAGCGTTCTCGGTAATACAGTTAATATTGACTCTACAGGTGGAACACTCTCCGCTATTAACGGTGCTATCAATATCGGTGCAGCTGACTCGGCAACGAGAAATGTCTTAAATATGATCGGAGGCAATTACCTCTCCGATGCACTCAATATCAGTGTTGGCAATGGAGCCGTTGATGCAGTGCTCGGCAACGTAACAGGCACGACAAACATACTTGCTGATTGGGTCCACTTCGGCTCTTCCGGCGATAACCTTGTTCTTGGAGATCTAAAGGTAGCCGGCGACCCGACATACTTCAACAACAACGGAGACATTACGCTTGCTGCCAATCTAGGCGTCGGTACAGAAGACCTCGCGCTAGTCGCTAGCGGAAATATCGATCTCGGTGGCTTCACCATCAACGCACAAGATACGACTACGCAAGCGGGACACAATGTATGGCTTGTCGCCGGAGCCAACATCACACCGATCAATGGTGCAGCTCCGGTTGCCCCTCCTGGGACGATACCTCCCGGCGCCCCCATTGCCGTTGGAACGTCAATCTCCGTGTCAGGCGCCTCGACCTCAGGAGGCAACATCATAAATGGATCAGTCAATACCAACGCAAAGGGAGCTCCAGGATCAAACCTCAGCGCAGGCAACGTCAATCTGATTGCATTTGCGAAGAATGCCAATACAGGCGGCATAGACAATGTGGGGATTACCGCAAACGGTCAAGGAACCGGAGCCAATGGTTCACTCACCATAATAGCTGGGGGCACAAGCGGTGCTCTTGCAGGAGTGGCGGTCAACAACGTGGGATTCAATGCAACGGGCGGCTCTGGAGCTGTGGGTAACGTCAGCATCAATGCTGCTAATCCGAACGGCACGGTGACATTCCTGCCTAACGGCACGGCACAGGGCAGCTTCACACCAGGAACAGCATCTCCTTTCGGTATCAACCTTGGCGGTTCGAACATAATCACCGAGGGTGGCAACATATCAATGAATGCGACCGGTATCAGCACTTTAGGTCAAATTTCTTCTGCTGGCGGTGGAATAGCTGGAAGAGCGGGCGGTGCAATTAATTTGAACAGCATCGGCGGCGGTATCATAAGCAGCACCAACTTTATTAGCTCAGCTGGCGCAAGCGGTGGCGCAACTGCAGCCGCTGGGCAAGTAGGCAAAGCCGGCGGGAATGGCGGCAGTATTAACATAAGCGCGACGGCACCAGGGTCAACAGTCTCGCTGTTTATCGTGAATGCAAATGGTGGAGTTGGTGCTAACGGCGGCGATGCCGTAAATCCGGGTCAGCCTGGGGGGTCAGGTGGAGCTGGCGGAGCTGGTAGTTCTGTGAGCATCAACTCGGCTGGACTAATCACTGTGTTTTCAGTAGATGCAGGCGGCGGCACGGGTGGTACTGGTGGCAAAGGATTTGGCGGTGCCTCCGGTGGTAACGGCGGCACCGGCGGCAATGCAGGAAACATAAATCTAAATGCAAACGCTGGACAAGACACTACGGTAACCACTACGGTCGGTCTTGCTGGTGGAACAGGCGGTACCGGTGGCGAGGGTGGCGCTGGAATAACAGTCGGTTCAACCGGTGGCAATGGAGGAATTGGCGGAAACGGTGGCAATTCAGGTATTTTCACGGTAACGCCGCCTACAACGGCAGGAAAGACACTTACATTAAACGCTCTAGTCATGGTCGGTGGTAGCGGTGGTACCGGTGGCAATGGCGGCGCTGGGGGTGCAGGCGGAAGCGGCGGTGCTGGTGGAGCAGGTGGCAATGGTGGCAACCAGACAACCGGCTCGACATTCAATCTGACCTTACAACCGAACGTCACACTTTCATCAAACGGAATTATCAACGTGTCTGCTGCTAGCGGTGGCAGCGGCGGAATCGGCGGTGACGGGGGAGCAGCCGTGAATGTCGGCCAAGTCGGCGGCAACGGCGGAGCGGGTGGAAACGGCGGTCTGGCAGGAAAGTCTGGCAGCATCAATTTAACGGCTGGCATCCTCAGCTTGAGCAACCTCTCTGCCGTTGGCGGACTCTCCGGCAATGGCGGTAATGGCGGTAAGGGTGCGGCAGGCAAAAATGCAAGTGGTGGCAATGGTGGCAACGGCGGGGATACCGTACTGGGCACCGCCGGAGGAAACATCGTTCTGACAGCATCTAATGGTGGTGCATTCACAGTTACGGGCACAATAGACGCTGGCGGTAACTCCTTTGCAGCACTAGCTGGTACTGGCGGCAGTGGCGGACCAGCAGTCGTGGCTGGAGCCGGAGGCAAAGGGGGCTTTAGCGGTCACGGCGCCGACGGCGCTGACGGTGGTAACATCACCTTAACTTCCAGTGCGGCCTCGGTGATGAGTTTGAACACCATCAGGACAGTCGGACAGAATTCATCAAACACATTTGGTGGCGGGGCCGGTGAAGCAGGTGTCACCGCTCCCGGTGGAGCGGGTGGTTCTGTCTACAGCATGGGCAATGGTGGTAAAGGCGGTAACGTAGTTATCACGTCAGGTGCTACTCTCAACATTGGCGGTCTGGGAATCAACGCATTTGGCGGAAATGCACAAAACGGCGGAGTAGCCGGTGCTGGTGGTGACGGTACAACAGGAGGCAACGGCGGTGTCGTTGGAACGATCCTAATAACCAATGGCACAGCCGGTATTGCTGGAACCACGGCAGTTACAACCACGACAGGAACAGCTGGCAAGGGCGGCAGCGTAAATATAGCAGGGACGACCGCCGTAGTTTCATTCACGGGAGGGGCCGGAATTAACACTTCTGGCGGATCGGTGCAAGCAACTGCGACTGCTGGCAAAGGCGGACAGGGGCTGAGCGGCAATGGCGGTACAGGTGGAAGTACAGCAGGCATAGGCAACGCCGGCGAAGGTGGCGCAATTACTTTAAGTGTCAACAGCCTCAGTACAGGTTCGGGCACAATCAGCTCCAGCGCGGGTGGCATAAATGCAACGCTTATTGCGGGCGCTGGTGGCGCGTCCAAGGTAGGAGGTGGAGTAGGCGGCAACATTGGCGACGCTAACAAATTGGCGGCAAACAGCGGCTTGATAAGCATCGTAGCTCCAGGCGGAGTCACACTGGGCGCCAGCTCTTCAATAAGTAGCGTTGCTGGAACCGTTAATTACACAGCCACATCCGGCGCTGGTGGCATCGGCGACTTTCTACTTGGAGCTACTAGCGCATCAGGTGGAAATGGCGGATCAATTGGATCCAACCCGATTGCAGGCAACTCAGCGGTCATCAGCATAACTGCCAATGGCGGTGTTACTGGAGTTCTGGGAACAATCAACTCCTCAGCAGGAACCTATACGGTCACGACAACGACTGGCGCCGGCGGTGCTGGCTTTGGGAACGGTAATAGCTTCGGTGGCAATTCCCAATCTATCGCCGGAGGTGGCACAATTGGACTGGCAAACAACATAGTAATAGTAACTACCACAGGTGCGGTCTCGGCAGGTTTGACGGCAAATGGTGGCTCTCTAACATGGAATCCTACAATAGGAGCAGGAGGCAGCGCTGGTACTACTGGTAATGCAGCAGCAGGCTCATCTGGCAATATCGGATTAGCAGCTAGCGCGACAGGCGGTGGCGCCATCAGCGTAGTCAGCCAGAGTGGAGCAGTAAGCTCCATAATCAGTTCAACCGGTGGAAGCGGCGTCGTAATTGCCAATATTGGAGCCGGCGGTTCCAATAATAACAATGTAGCGACAGCGGGTAATAGCGGTAGCGTAATTGGCGGTGGTTCGGGTGCTATCGGCGGAAACGTCACGATTAGTACTAGCTTAGCTGGTGGCACTATCTCTGCAACAGCCAATACCACAGGTGGATCAGGATTCACCTTCAAAGGCACCATATCTGATGGCGGCTCTGCGGGTGTGGGAGGGACCGGAGGTAGCTTCGGAGCTATAGGTGGCGGAGCACAGGGTGGCAACATCAGCTTCACAGCAGCAGCCGACAATGTTAATCCAGGAACGCTGGTAGCAAGTGGTGGCGCGAGTGGCGCCTTCAACACCGCTACGGCCGGCGGCGGCGGCAATGGAGCCACAGGTGCGGCCGGAAACGGCGGCGGCTTCGGCACCGCAGGTGGTGGCGGACAAGGCGGATCCATCACACTTGTAGCAAGCAAGGGCTCTATAACACCAACAGCCTCCATCACCTCTAACGGTGGTAATTTGCTTATGCCGAACACAGTTATTACAGGACTCGGAGGTAGCGCGACGGGGGCATCAATCGGCAATGGCGGCACAGGGGGAAGCGTCGGCTCTGTGGGCAATGCTGGCACAGGCGGCAACATATCTCTCAACGGTGCGACTTCCGTAAGCGCTGTCAATGGCATAGCGGCACAAGGAGGCGGTATCGCGGGCGGGCCAGTCCTTACTCTCAGAGGCGGTGGAGACTCCGCCAATGCAGCTGGCGGAAACGCAGGTAGCTACGGCTCTGTAGGAAGCCTCGGCCAAGGCGGCAATATAAACTTGACAACATCAACAGGGCTCTTCGTTCCAGGCGCGATCAGTGTACAGGGCGGCACAGCAGGAATCTTCAGCCTGAACGCCACAGTGAATGCAGGCGGCAAGGGAGCATCCCAAGGAGGCCAAGGTGGCTTCGTAGGATCTGCAGCAAATGGTGGCAATGGTGGAAACTTAACCATAAACGCCAATACCTGGACAAATAATCTTGTAACTGTCAACCTGTCCGGCGGTGACGGGCAAACTATTCAAGGAACGATGGGAGCCGGCGGTAGTGGTCTATCAGCCTCATCAACCGGTGGCTCCGGCGGTGGGACTGGAAATGCAGGCTCCGGCGGAAAAGCTGGAAACCTCTTCGTGACGATCAACTCCGCAGCCCAAAATCTTGACCAGTTTACTGTAAATGCCAACGGTGGTCTTGCCGGCAATCAGAACGCGATTGCTGGCACCGGCACAAGTGGTGGCGCCGTAGGTGGATCGGCCGGAACACTCGGTATGAGCGGTAACGGTGGAAGTGGAGGTAGCATCAACTACACAGGTAGTACTGGCGACCTGACAATCAGATCAGGATCGTTCATAGGACAACAAGCTGGAACCTTCGGCGGTAGTGCGAACGTGGTGGGAGGTACCGGCACGAATAAGGGCGGTAACGGCGGCTCTTATATCGGAAACGGAAATGGGGGCAATGGTGGCACCTATACAGCTAAGGCAAGCGGCATCTTGACGATGCAGAGTGCCATAACTCAAGGACAAGGCGGCTCCGCCAGCAGTGCCAATGCCACAGGAGGATTGGGTGGCAATGGTGCAATAGCCGGGGCCGGAGGCAGTATCGGTGGTGGTGGCACAGCCGGAAACGGAGGCTCCCTTTCTCTTACCGGTTCTCAGGTTTCTGTAATTCAAGGAGTCCAACTGTTTGGTGGCGATCTCATTGGTAGTACCGGCACCGGTGGACAGGGCGGAACAGGCACTGGCGCAAGCGGACAGGGTGGTTTTGGCGGCTCCATTGGAAATGCTGGTGCTGCAGGTGCAGGCGGTAATTTCACAGTCATCAGCACAAATACAAACAACGCACTCGCACCATTTTCGATGAGCGCGCAAGTTAACATCTTCGGCGGATCGACTTCAGGCAACGTAACGGCCAATTCCGGTGCCGGCGGTGGCTCAAGTCTAAATGGTGGTAACGGGGGGACTGTCGGAAACGGTCCGTCAGGAGGAAATGGCGGTAATTTCACTCTTAACATGCAAGCCGGAACGGGGAGCCCGGGAGTCGTCATTGCGGCATTTGGCGGCGATGCTGGTACGTTAAATGGGACTACCGGTGTAGGTGGTGACGGAGCTGGAGCAGGCAAAGGTGGAACGTCAGGACAAGGCGGCTCCATGGGGAACGGCGGCAACGGGGGAACTGTACAAATCACCTCGACGACCGCAAACATGTCTTTCGGAGGAACATATACTGTCAGCGGTGGTAATGGAGGCACATTTGGACTGTCAACCGGGGCAGGTGGCGCCGTCACCGGGCCTGCGGCCGGCAGCATCGGAGGCAGCTCCGGTAGCTTGGGCAATGCAGGTAACGGCGGTAACGGCGGTAAGATAATTGCCACCAGCAGTTCAGGAAATTTCCAATTCTTCCAGCTAAATGGTAAGGGCGGAACTTCAAGTAATTTCACTGGACTTACAGGTACCGGCCGTGATGGAAATGCTCAGGGCGGAAGCAGCGGTAACATCGGCAACGGCGGCAACGGCGGCAATGCAGGTACTGTGCAGATTTCAACCGGAGGAACGGGGAACGTTACGGTCGTCAACACAATGGACATTACCGGCGGTGGCTTAGGGAACTTCGCAGTACAAACAAATGGCGGCGGAATTTCCTCTCAAGGACTCGGCGGAAATAGCGGTAACGTTGGAAGCGGTGGATTAGCAGGCCAAGCCGGTTTGGTAAGCATTACAGCAGGTGGCAATATTAACTTGCAAAACACGGTCACTGCTAACGGCGGTGGTTTTGCTGCAGGTTACAATCCAGTCACTGGCTTAGGTGGTGCTGGTTTTACAAAAGGTGGAAACGCCGGCAACATAGGCAATGCCGTGCAGGGCGCTCAAGGACTCGGCAAAGGTTCGACGATCAATCTATCGTCCGGCGGTACACTTCAATTCACAACTATTAGCGCAAATGGGGGCAGCTCTGTTGCTGTAAACTATGCTCCAAATGCAGGCAAAGGCGGCGCTGGCACTAATGTTGCAGCGCCCGGAGCCGCAGGCGGTAACGGTGGCACTGTCGGATCTGCAGCCAGTGGCGGCGCTGGTGGCAATATTACACTGAGTGCGGGGGGCGACTTGCTACTTGCCACTTCAACAATAACTAGCACAGGTGGAGACGGACAGCAAAACCGCGCCAATTTGAATTTGTTTAGCGCCTGGGGAGGCGATGCTAACCTGCAAAACGGGGGACAAGGCGGCTCTGTCGGTGCCGCTGGCAACGGTGGAGTTGGTGGTAATGTAAGTATTCAATCTGGTGGTTTAACGCCTAATATCAACACGATCACCACAAGTGGTGGCAAGGGCAGCTCGCAGCAAGGACGAGGCGGGAATGGCGGCTCGGCCAGCGGCGCCACTGGAAATGGTGGCAATGGTGGGGATGTCGGCGCCGCTGGAAGTGGTGGTACAGCCGGCTCGATTAGCGTGACAGCCAACGCCGGTAAGCTGATGCTAAACGGTGACCTAACTGCTGACGGCGGTTCGGCTGCGTTTGGTGGAGGCACAATTGGCGGCTTAGGCGGCTCTGGCAATCAGGGTGGAATGGGCGGCAATTACGCAGGTGGTGGCACAGGCGGAAACGGCAACACGGTCAGCCTGACAGTGAATTCTCTTGCTTTCAACAACCTACCAAACATAAACGTATCCGGCGGTGATCTAAATTTAGGCAACGCACAGGGTGGACCAGGCGGCAGCACTCTCAATGCGGGCAGTGGTGGACTGGGAGGCAGCATTCTGTCAATGGGTAATGCAGGCCAGGCTGGCAGCATAACTATCTCAGGAACAGGCAATGCCGGACTATCGATCAATTCTTTAACCGGTAATGGGGGACAAGTTACTGGTGCTGGCACGGCAACTGGAGGCTCCGGTGGTTCTTTCTTGTTCTTACAAACAGCTACAACTGGAGGTAATGGGGGTAACGTAGCTAATGCAGCCTCCGGTGGGAAGGGCGCAACCATCTCTATAACTGGAAACGCGAATTTAGTGACTCTCAAAACGGTTAGCATCAACGGCGGTTCGGCAGGTACGTACTCGGGTCAGAGTGGACCTGGTGGCGATGCCAATGCTGGCAACAGCAAAGGTGGTAACTCCGGAACCGGCGGGTTAGGTGGCAATGGTGGTGCCGGTGGTAATTTGACGATAAATACCACTACCGGTGGTGTTACGCTGCAAGGTGGGCTCAGCTCGATGGGCGGTGACGGCTCCAATTATGCACTCAATTCAGGTGCAGGCGGATTCTCAACCGGCGGCGGTGCACAGAGCTCAGGTGGCTCCAGCGGTGCTCTTGGCCAAAATGGCAACGGTGGCGTTGGCGGAACCTTCATGATCAGTGCAGGCAGTGGAGCTGTCATCCTCAGCAACTCCTCCATCACACTGTCAGGTGGCTCATCAGGCACACGGACAGGAGTCACAGGGGACGGCCGCGATGGGGTATTGCAGGGCGGAGCAACTGGAGCTGTAGGAGCCGGCGGCAACGGAGGTAACGGTGGCGGACTGACCATTACGACGTCCACAGGGATGACTGACCTAACCTTCACCTCTAATGGTGGGGGGCTCGGTGCATCATCAGGAAAAACTGGCAATGCTGGTAAATCTGGCACGGGCGCTGGCGTAACGAGCGGCGCTTACAACGGCGATGGACTGGCCGGAACCGGTGGCGCTCTCCAAATTAATTCCAGCAATGCAATAACAATCGTCGGCATCACATCGAAAGGCGGCTCTACCGGTGCTTTCACAGCACGCAGCGGTAATGCAGGGGACGCACCCGCACAGACTGGCGGCTCAGCAGGCACAGTCGGTAATGCCGGTAGTGGAGGTAAGGGTGGCACCATCAACATTAACGGCACAGGAACATTCACCCTGAACGGTGATGTTGATATATCTGGAGGCACAGCTGGTGCCTATGACGCCACAGGTGGCAACGGCGGCAGTGGCACTACAGGTGGTGCTGGCGCCAGCCTCGGAAACGGTGGCTCTGGTGGAGCTGGCGGGCAATTCACAGTTCAGGTGCAAGGTGTTATAACGACCGCTGTCGGCAAGACGATAAAGGCTGAAGGACAAAACGCCGGCGTTTACGGAGCTGCAGGCAATGCCGGAAATGGTAACACCGGTACAACTGGTCAAGGTGGTAATGGTGGATCTCTTGGTTCCACAGGCGCTGGTGGACAAGGTGGAACAATTACCTTCGGAACGCAAGGGTTGACAGCCTCGATAGGAGCGCTCTCAACAAAAGGTGGTGATGGCGGTGCATTCGCCGGAGCCGCGACAGCAGGAACAGCTGGGTCCGGTGGAAACATGGGCGGAATAGGCGGATCGATCGGTACCACCGGCAACGGTGGCGCTGGCGGCAACATTACTCTCAACCTCAGCCAAACAACGATCACACAGAACGGTGCTTGGACCCTGACAGGAGGTAATTCTAATGGTCCTGGTGGTACCGCTAAGAACGGCGGGGACGCCACCGCAGCCTTCGGTACAGGCGGAGCGGGTGGAAGCATCGCCAGTGGTGGCAACGGCGGCGTAGGCGGTAGTTTGCAAGTCCAGACGAAACAGCTCGTATCCGGCGGAGCGTTCGGAATTAACACTGATGGCGGCGGCGTTTTCGCATCTACTGCGACAGGTGGCAACGGTGGCGTGGGACTCAACGCGACGAGTGGCACAGGCGGTAAGGGTGGTTCGGTTGGTAACATCGGCAACGGCGGAAACGCTGGCGGTATCAATATCAACGCATCCCAGGGTCTAGCATTCGGTGGCGATATCTCCGCAGTCGGTGGTGGACTTGGTGTCATTACACTTAATGGCGGACAAGGGAACACCGGTGGCAATATAGGTGGAGATGGCGGTAACACGGGCAACGGTGGTATGGCTGGCAACGGCGCCATGGTGAGCCTCTCCGGTGGCAATGGACTGGTGAGCATAGCAGGAATCAACACAACAGGTGGTGGCGCCGGAACCTACGCAGGCTTGACCGGTAAAGGCGGCAATAATACAGGCAATACACAGAACGGCAGGGGCGGAAACTCTGGAACTGCAGGCAGCAACTTCTTTGCTGCAGGCACAGCCGGAAACATTACGGTGTCCAACACCACCGGTGGTATCACAATTGCCGCTGGCAGCAAACTGGTTGCTAATGGTGGCGCTGGCGGCACCTATTCCGTCAGTAGCGATATCGGCGGAAGTGGTGGCAACGGCGCTCAGAGCGTCGGCGGCAACTCCGGTTCATTGGGCAGCAACGGGAACGGTGGAAGCGCCGGTTTGATCAACATTAGCGCCGGCAACAACGGTGCTTTCACGATGCTGGTAGGCGCAGGTCAGATCACAGCTGACGGCGGCGCAGCAGGCGCGACAACCGGCAGTACAGGCAATGGCGGAAGTGGAAATCAGCAAGGCGGCAACAGCGGCAACAAACCCAATGGCGGGAATGGTGGCAATGGCAACACGGTTTCTATAACAGCTGGAACGATCGACCTTCAATTAGGAGTCAATATCAGCGCTCAGGGCGGAGCCCAAGCTGCATATTCCGGCAAAACAGGTAACGGTGGTCCATCAACCGGCGGCACAAGCGGCAATGGTGGTAACTCTGGAACGGTAGGTAACCAGGGTAACGGAGGCCAAGGCGGAACTTTGAATGTTCAAGCTAACGGCGCCGTGACATTGCAAGACATCAACGTATCCGGAGGAAATGTAACGGCCAACTATACTGCTTTCAGCGGTGGTGGCGGCGATGGAACCTTAAAGGGCGGTCTGGCCAATACAGTTGGTAATGGCGGAAATGGCGGAAAAGGCGGAAACATCACCATAACCATTCAACCAACAGCCGGAGCTGGTGGTAACCTGACACTTCGCCAAGCGAACCTAGGTGGTGGTTCTGTAACCGGCGGCTATGCTCCTGGAACAGCTAGCATCGGTGGAAATGGAACGGCAGCAGGCGCTTCCGGTGGAAATGGCGCAACAATGGGCTCAGCCGGTTCGGGCGGCGGTGGAGGCAACTTCATTGCAAGCTTGCCTGGTCGTTGGGATACAACTAATATCGGCGGTACTTTCGCCGTTGACTCACTAGGCGGCTCCGGAGGCGATAACGGAGCAACTGGTGGCAAAGGTGGTGCCGGAAATGCTGCCGGCACAACACAAGGTGGCAATGGTGGTTCCATTGGGCTAGCAGGATCCGGTGGAGCCGGCGGAAGCATCTCTATCACCACGCAGGGAAGCCCCCTTGCACAGAACATCAGAGGGTTGCGTAGCAGCGGTGGCAATGCCGGAACCAACAACGGTATTGGAGGCGCTGGTGGAGCTGGAACGCAGAAAGGTGGTGATGGGGGCTCCGTCTCCATGCAGGGAGTCGTAAACGGTGGAGCCGCCGGAAACATTTCTGTAAATATTCAAAACTCGACCCTTCAAGTGGTCAGTGCTAACGATATTCTCGCCGAGGGCGGCAGTGCCAGCGTAGCAACAGGATCCGGTGGTGACGGCGGTGGAGCGACTGGCAACAACGGCACAGGCGGGAACGGTGGACACATCGGCAACGGTGGTTCAGCTGGGACCGGCGGCAATATCACCCTAGCGGGGAGTGTTGTTAATCTGCCTTCAGCCTTCATCCTATCGTCCAATGGAGGCGCCCTCCTTAGCGGAAATGCCTCTGCTGGTGCCGGCGGAGCCGGCACCGTCGGTACGCCTGTAAATGGAGGAAATGGCGGCAATATCGGTAATATGGGATCAGCAGGAAATGCTGGGACAATCACGATTACAACAACAGGGACTGCCAGTATGATAGCCTCCGGGCCTCAGATCACAGCAAATGGTGGTAATGCCGGCACCCTTACTGCAAATGCTTTGGCAACTACTGGAGCCGGAGGAAACGCAGCAAACGGGGGAAATGCCGGCAATGGTGGCAACGTCGGCAGTGGCGCAAGTGGAGGAAAAGGCGGTACAATCACCTTCAACACAGTCGCATCAAGCGGCAGCATTTTCGATGGCAGCAAAGCAGCCAGCAACGTCAGCGGTGGCAGTGCCGGACAACTCACCGGATTCACAGGAGCTGGCGGACACAGTCTTTTGTCTGGCGCCGGACGTGGCGGCAACTCAGGTAACGGACCATTTAGCATGGGCAATGCCGGAGACGCCGGAACCATCAATGTAAACAACAACGGCACAGCCGACTTCACCGTAATCGGAGCGACCGGCAATGGTGGAAGCGGCCCGTCATTGTCTCTAGTCACCAGAGCCGGTGGGGACGGTGGTCCGGCGGCCGGCAGCGTAGGAGGTAATTCCGGAGGAATCACCGCAATAAACGGAAATGGTGGCAAGGGTGGTACCGTTAACGTTCAATTGAACGGTGGTGGAGGTATCATTTTCCAGCAAACTAATAACTTCAATGGTGGCGACGCAGGAGCCATGAGTGCTTCCAGTGGAACTAGTGGGAAAGGGTTACAGTCAGCAGGAACGACAGGCAGCATCGGCAATGGCGGAAACGCGGGCGATGGTGGCACCCTTATGGTTAATGGCAACGGAAAGGTCTCCGTTAGCGGCTTAACGACATTCAACGCCAAAGGGGGCAATCTGGCACTTTACTCCAGCCAGAGTGGGGATGTAAACAGTAGTCAGGTAGCCAACACAGGAGTCAATTCAGGCAATGTCGGAAATCAGGGCAATGCAGGTAAAGGTGGCAGCGTATCGATAACGGGATCGAGCATTGCGTGGAATGTGGGTGCGTCTTCCATTGTGGCTACTGGCGGCAACGGAGCTAATTACACTGGGCGAAGCGGCAGTTCATTTACCGCTACAACTTCGCCAGGAAGTGCGGGCACTGTAGGAAACGGCGGCAACGTTGGTTCTGGCGGCACTGTCAATTTGACAGTGAATAATCCAAATCAAGGGATCGTCACTCTCCAAATAAACTCTGTCAATACGTCGGCCGGCAGTAATGCATTCACGTACTCTGCAATTGGTGGCACAGGCGGTACGAGCAACAGCCAGGGTGGAAACGGTGGTACAGTTGGGAACTCTGGTGCCGGCGGAAGTGGTGGGTCTATAACGATCAGCGCCCAAAACTTCACTATTGCAGGAACTCTAACGGCTAATGGTTCTGGCGGCATCCTGCATGCTGGTAAAGGTGGCGCTGGTGGTGGTGGGGGTGCTACCAAGATGGGAGGCACCGGTGGCAGCATAGGCGTGACCCTGAACGGTGGCTCAGGCGGTGCTATCAATCTGACCGGAAGCGGAACACTGGGCTCATCGGTAGCCTCGATATCTACGACTGGCGGTGCTGGCGGCATATACTCAGCTGTGGTCGGGGAGGCTACCGCTGGAGCAGGTGGGGACGGTAGCCAAACTGGTGGACTAGGCGGTAACGCTGGCCAAGGAGTCGGAGGCAGCGGCGGCGCCGGTGGAAATATCCAGATAAACGTCAACAGCAGCACACTGACATTAAACCCCGGCAATGCTCCAGGTCAAAGCATCGCTACGACTGGTGGCAATGCTCCGGGTGTCGGTGGTACAGCTGGTAATGGCGGAGCTGGCACGCTGGCAGGATCCACCGGAGGTAATGGCGGTAACTTGGGCGGGTACGGAAGCGGTGGACAGGGAGGGTCGCTCAACATCCAAGCAAAATCGGTAGCACAAGCAGCAGGACCATTGCCCTACACAATTAACCTCAACGGCGGGACTCATCAGAGTGGTACTGCAACGGCTGGCAACGGCGGTAGCGGTTTGGCTGGACTGGCTGTAAACGGCGGGACAGGGGGCAGTATCTTTGGAGCCCTGGGCAATGCTGGGAACGGCGGTCAATTGACAATCAACGCCACGAACGGCATTGATGCAGCCCAGCTTACCCTGAGCACGCAAGGAGGTAGCCTGAATACCACGACGCTCCAGGGCGGAAACGGTGGTACAGCCGGTGCCGGGGCCGTTGGTAACTGGAATGGCGGCAATGCCGGCAATTCCTTCAATCAGGGCAGCAATGCCGGAAACGGTGGCGGCGTACAGATTGGCGGCGGAAACAACGTGATTAACCTCTTCGCTATTCAAACTAATGGCGGTGCTGGTGGCACTCTGACAGGCACTAGTGGAGCAGGCGGTAATGCTGGCGGCACGGGGACTTCCGGAAACTCCGGAAACTTCGGAAACGCCGGCAATGGTGGTACAGGTGGAAACATTGGCATAGGAAACCAAAATGGCTTAATCACTCTCGATAGCATCACCACAACTGGTGGCGTTGGGCCTGTCTTTAGCGTAACATCAGGCGCTGGAGGAACCGGTGGAAACAAAGGCGGCAACTCAGGAAATGTCGGCAATAACGGGAACGCCGGAAATGGTGGCAGTTTGAATGTCAATAACACAACAGGCGGACTCACACTGAATGGCGTGGCTAGCTTGAACGTCAGTGGCGGGAATGCAGGCACTATGTCCGCCAGCTCAGGCGCAGGCGGCGATGGTGCTACAGGTGGTGGCAACAGCGGAAACGTAGGCAACAACGGCAACGCTGGTAATGCTGGTGGCATCCAGATGAATCTTGGAGGAGCATTCACTGCTGCCAATCTCACAGCTTCAGGCGGATTGGTCACTGCAGACTATACAAGTGCAAGCGGAAAGGGTGGTGCTGGAGGCACCGGAATGGCGGGCAGCAGCGGCAATCTTGGCAATCAAGGTAACGGTGGAAACGGCTCGCCATCAATCAATATCACAGCAACAAAAGCGACCTTCACAAGCATAACCGCGAACGGTGGCGGAGTGTCAGCAAGTTATACTGGGATCTCCGGGCTGGCAGGAAGCGGCACATCCGGTGGCACAACCGGCAATGTGGGCAGCCAGGGCAAGGGTGGAACGGGCGCTAATGTCATGATTACTGTCAATGATCAGGTTACACCTGCAAATGGCACAGTCACCTTCACAAGCATAAATACTAGTGGAGGCAATGCAAATGCTGGAACTTTTGCAATGGTGCTCAACAATGGCGGCGCTGGCACAACAGGACCTGGAGGTCGAGGCGGTGGCGCCGGCAACGGAGGTCAGGGCGGCATCGGCGGTTCGGTTAATGTTTCTGCATCGGGTGCCCTAACGGTCAACGGAACGGTGACTACTAACGGCGGAACAGCTGGTACCGTGGGTGTACGAGCAGGAACCGGCGGTGGCAGCAACTCCGGACCAGGAGGCATGGGTGGCACTATCGGCTCAGGTCTGGCTGGGGGCAATGCCGGTACCATAAGCTTGACCTCAAAGGTCCAAGTCAATACCAATGGCGGTGCAGGCAGCATCACTGCAGTCGGGGGAAATGGTGGCGCCAATAACGCTAACAACCCACAAGCCGGCAATGGTGGCGCCAGTGTGTCAGGACCTGGCGGCCAAGGTGGCAGCATCGGTAGTGGTGGCAACGGTGGCAACGGTGCCCAAGTAACCATCTCTCAACCACGTGTACCACTTGCGTCACCAGTGCTCAATGGTGGAGGACTCGGTGGAGCCCAAAGCGGTAACTTCGGTCTAGGCGGCGCCGGCACCCCACCAGGAGGAAACGGAACCCGTGGACCGGCTGGTACAAACGGGCAAAATGGACCGCCCTTCGTAATGTTGCCTAGCGACTTTGATACTGATGAAGATCCCGTCACCAGATACAACAAGAAACTGAAGCAGTGGAAGCAACAAATTGCAACCCAACATACAGAAGAGAAGTTGGAACCAGTTGCATTAGTTCAACCTATGGCTGGAGCAATGTCTCCACCAACGGATGAATCACTCGTGCGCTCGGCCAACATTCCAGTCGTAACTGAATCGCGAATGAACCGCTCCGTTGCAACTCGTCTATATGGAGCGGCCAGCTTCGTCGAAGATCGCAAAAAGGTCTTCACTATGGAAGCCGGATGGGTACTCTTCACACCCAAGGATGAGGATCTCGTTTTGATGACACCACAAGGTGAAATTGAAATTGAGTCTGGATGTAAGGCGCTGGTCCACGTGAAGCACGGCTATGTCGCTGTATTGAACTTGCACGATTCCCATGCAGGCCAAGTCAAACTTCGCTCCGGACAAACAACAATCGACGTCACGATGGGCAAAGAACTTGTCGTTGGTCCGGATGTCGCAGACTTCACAGCTGTCAACCCAACTCCTGAGATTGCTGTGCGTAATATCAAATCGCAAACATTCGATGGCAAGCGCGTCTTCACCGGCGACTTCTCAATCATGTCTGCGCTAATGAATCACACTGCGCTCAAGGGACTGTGCAAGAGCAACGATCCAGAGCACAAGAAACATCTCAATCAGATGTTGAAGAACGCTACTATATTGTCGTACGTCACTGCAAAACACGGTGCCTACAAGGCAAAGTAAGGCACAAAGTACTGAAAATAGAAAAGAGGAGCCATTCAACAAAGAAGGCTCCTCTTTTTGTTTATGAATTGCTCAGCGCCCGTGCTAATTCTTAGTACCAGCGATTACCAAATCGTCCTGCGATGTCGCGGTCATTTAATTCGCGATTCAGTTTTACTTGGAAGTTGTTTATCCGCGTGGACAAACTACGCTGCTCTGAAAGGCTTCGTCCGCCATAGGCGCCGCGTTGCATGCGCTGCGAAAGGCGATCAAGCTCAGACCTCAAGCTCGAATATTCAGATGAGGTCAATTGACGAGAGGTCCGACCTGCTTCAAGTTGACTCGACAGACTGTTTATCGTGCCAGACATATCGACACCGACTGAAGCTGGTGCAAAAACGTTCGAATTGACAGCGCCCAAGCTATTGAGAGGGCTAGCACCACCAGCAAAACCATTAGCGTTGGCTTGCATGGTATTGAACAAGCTTTGCCCGATTCCTGTGATTCCGCCCATAACTTGTTGAGCTTCAAGGGGGTCTATTACGCCATCACCCAGGAGGGACTGCTGCCATGCACTATTTTGTCTTAGTTGAACGCGGTGATTCTCTGCGTTCTGAACGCTGATACGTCCGCTGGATAGCGCGGAATTTATCTGCGATTCTACTTGGGAGCGCTGCCGATCAAGATCCCATGCTGATTGAGCATTGGCGGGCGAAGTAGAAAACACTCCTAAAATAAGCATCAAACTGATACCACTAGCAGTAAGTAAACTTTTCATTTCGAACACCTCATTGATTCGGCACTTGCCATGGAAATTTAGACGCGAATCGGCATGACTTGTTCCAAATGATTCAAGAGAAGGCTGAGCAGGGTCGCCAAAGCACAGCAGCGCACAAATACGGGATTGTTCCCGAAAAGGAAGACCTGACTTAAATTAAGGAATGCCTGCCCGGCGCTGGAATGAGGAAGCGCGATCGAACCGGGCGGTCACAATCATTCCTTTTTGCTTTTCGATAAGCACGTGTCCAAAAGGTCGGGTCGCTCCAGCCTTAATCACAGAGCACCACATATGGTGCAATCCACTTTCTACCAGCGGATGCAACGATTCAAATTTCAAATAAGCTGATTACTCGTTATAGCCGAGTTCAATATCACTAATGGATGGACGACCAATGCCAGTAGTTTTTATTGGCGAAAATGCGGCAACTGGTGGTTTGAAGACATATTCTCGCTCCGGAAATTCTGCAGGAGCTGGAAGCTTCTTGTTCACGTAATCTAAACCGATAAAGTCTTTGAAGCCGAGCTTGTGTACGCGCCATCTGCGCATGCGCATGGGGGCATCTTCTTCCCAAGTGCCTTCGTACCATCTCTCGAAAACCAATTGGAAGTATTTTTCAAACAGTTTTAGGAATGGATGGACCTGAATGTTATAGATAACGGTGATCAGCGAGCGGTCGTTGGGCAGATCTTCGAAATGCACTTCCATCTCTAGGAGAAAGCCCATCAAATCACGGTGAACAACGTGCATCACATTATCTTCCATCCACTGGCAAGCCAGGGTTGAATTACAGATTGGTAGCAAAGGCATCTTCATCTTGCGATATAAGAGCGCCCACGAGTCTTTCTCAGCAAGAATGCGTGCTTCGCGATAGTACTTGTAGTGGGTCCCAACCAAATGCTCGTGATCGTAATAGTTCCAAATGACTACGTCCTTTGGGCAATCCATCTCCCGGACATACTTCAAAGTGAGCGTTACATTTTTCATTTGAGGGATCCAATCTATTCTATGAAAAGAGTCTAAGCCAGAAGATTTATATAAATAAGACCGTTCTGAAGCTTCAGGTCTGTGTATTGACGCAGAGGTGTTCCTGGATTTGTTTCGCATCCGCCGTCATCGCAGGAGAACTGCCAGTTGTGCCAAAGACAGGTGAATTTTCCATCCTTGTGCTTGCGATATCCTACCGGACCGCCGAAATGTCTGCAAATATTGCTGATCGCCTTGATTTCATCATTCCATATATAAAGAAGAATGTCGTGGTCGTTAACCCAACGAGTCAGTTGACCGTCTTTCTCAAGTTCCTGAACACTTGCAACATAGGTATAGACGGTGGTATCGACTGCGCCAAGTGTAGTTGGCTCTTTAAGGTCATGAGTGGCTGCCATCAACAATCTCCCTTTTAGGAAATTCCAAGTCGCCTCATGATATCACTCTGACTTTTTCCTACCATTTCCATTAGCTAATGGAAACTATCAATAAACAGCACAGAGCATGACTTCAGGAGATTACTAAATTGAAACTCAATAAAAGAACTGTAATTTTTCTGGTATGAAAATTAGCTAACAGCCACGGAACATCAGCTCGCAAATGCACCTTAAACAACAACTCTGGACTTGCAAGGAGCACGCCTGATAGCATTCACCCGGCAGCACGAGTGCTTTATTTGTGAACCAGTTGATCGACATAAAACCGTCTGCTCGGGAGTCCGAGCAAGTAAAAGGCGCGAAGGCAAAGGCGCTGCCGTTGCTATTGCTTCTTCTCAGCACACTACTCGTAATTACATTTGCTGGCACGAATGGCGACTTCCCCACGAATGACGATCGCCTTTATGGCACTGCTGTGAGGCAGTGGATCGAGACAGGACGGTTTTCGATACCGGGCAGCAACGCCTTCGATTTTATCCCGCTTCATGCGGGCCGCCTGCTGTGTTCGATTGTCGGGTTCTCCTACGAATGGCTGCGTTTCTCCACAATCCTTTTCCATCTCTTCGGCATAACTGGTTTATATCTTTGCTTTCGAGAATTGAATTTAGGGCGTCGTGACTCGGCAGTCATTTCGTCACTGTACGCATTAAATCCGTTTTTGATAAACCTTTCACTCACGTTCATGACGGACGTCCCCGCACTGGCTTTGACCAATTGGTCCATTTATTACTCGATTGTTGCACTGCGCAAGAAGCATTTTCAGAGCTGGCTCATCGCGTTGTTAGCCACAACAGCCTCAATGTCGATCCGGCAAACTTCGTTGTTTGTTTTTCCCGCACTTGTCGTAGCCGCGCTTGTATCAATGAAGGATTGGAAGGACAAGCTGCTGTTTTTGGCCGCTTGCTCCATACCTGTCATATCTTTCTCGCTTCTGCAAAACTGGATTATCGAAGCTTCAGCCTGGTCTAACGGCTATTCGGAATTCTCGAACGGCATGCTTGGTGCAATTCTAGAATTTCTCAAAGATCCCCTCGGAATTTTGACCACCTGCGACAAAATTTTGTGCTACCTGGGATTAGCGCTGTTCCCTGCAGTAGTGCCGATGTCGATCGTTCTTTTCAAAAGGCAGATTCTGAATTTCAAAGAGAAGTTGTCTTTACTCTTTGCTTCCAGCACCCTTGTGGCTGGGCCTTTATTGCTAACGCAAATCAAAGACAATAGCTTCATGCCTTATTGTTTTAACTTATTCTACCCACCCATCTTGGGCTGTTATGGACTAATCGGAGGTCCCCCCGTTTGGAGTTACGCGAACCTCAAACCTTTCAGTTACTTGTGCGATGTGCTTGCCGTGGCCTGTGCAGTTCCAATTTTTGCTCAGCTCTACAATTGGGTCAAAAAGAACAACGAATCGGCTTTACTGCAACGAGCATTCTTTTTCCTGCTGCTGTTTGCCTCAATCGGTTTGACTCTTCTGCAGTTAAAAGCTAACAACCTGGACAGATATATCACTGTGCTGATCTTGCCGGTTTTAATGCTCGTCGCGCCAATTTGGAAATCGCTAAGCAGCAACGGGTTACGCAGGACTGCGATTGGTCTAACACTGCTATTAGCTGGTTACTCAGCTATTTCTACCCAGGACGTAATGAATCTAACTCGTGCACAATATTCTGCAATAAGAGAATTGGAAGCGGACGGTATTTCACCATCTCAAATTGACGGCGGCCCTGCGTACTGCTTGGAAAATGGTGGCATCAGATTCTGCGCGATCTACAAGCCTGAGTTTAAAGGGTGGGACACTAAGGTTCGGGGAGGAGAAAAGACCGGCAATTTGCGCTGGTGGCCGGTTCAGAGCGATGAATACATAATCGCGACAATGAAGCTGCCAAACTTTGAAGTCGTCGCCGAACATAAATACTGGAGCACATTGCGATTCAGGAATAGAACTGTTTACACACTTCATTCAACTGACACGAATGATTCAAAAACGGTTCATTAGTTGAGCGAGGAATTATGGGAACTAGTACCGTAGAAAAGACCCAACGAGCATCTAAGAAAGCCGCCATCATCCAATCTTCCTATATCCCATGGAAGGGATATTTCGATGTGATCAATTACGTCGATGATTTCGTTCTTTTTGACGACGTCCAATTTACTAGAAGGGATTGGCGCAACCGAAACAAACTGAAGACGCCGAACGGTACTATTTGGCTAACCATACCTGTTGAGGTCAAAGGCAAATATCTTCAGCCGATCAAAGAAACAGCCATCGCATCACCAGAATGGGCTAACAACCACTTCCAGTCTTGGAAGCACTCATACAGCAAGAGCCCGTATTGGAAAGAGAATGAAAAATGGCTTCAAGACCTGTACAAACAAGCGGGTGAATTGAAACTTCTCAGCCACGTGAACCATCTGTTTATCAAAGCTATTTGCGATAAATTATCGATAGAAACAAAGCTTCATTGGTCATCTGACTTTCAACTAGCAGAAGGAAAGACCGAACGGTTGCTCTCAATCTGCCAACAATTGGGCTCAAAGGAGTATCTTTCTGGTCCGGCCGCAAAAGTATATTTGACAGAGAATACTTTTACTGACGCTGGACTGAGCGTTGCTTGGCTGGACTACAGAGGCTATCTTGAATACGAGCAAGTTCATCCCCCCTTTTCACATGAAGTATCGATCCTGGATATGATTTTCTCACTGGGACCAGAAGCCAAAGGCCAGCTCAAGAGTGTGCGCGGGCTTGCGATCACGGAGTCAGCGACGTGACAGAACTGACAGATAAAAGAAGCGTATATGAAACAGTCACTGACTATTACACAAACAAGGTTCTCACTCACGGACCGACGGCAAAGGGCGTAGATTGGAAGGACGAGAGTTCCCAAAATCTGCGATTTGATCAACTGCTAAATGTTGTTGATGGCAAGAATGGTTATACGCTTTGCGACTGGGGATGTGGATATGGAGCACTTCTAACATACATTAAGCAAAGGAACTTGGACTGTCATTTCGTCGGTTATGACTTCTCGGAAGAGATGATCGAGCAAGCACAGAAAGCTTTCCCCAATGAGAGGAATTGTGCTTGGGTCGCTGGCCAAAATTTTTCACAAGAAGTCGACTACACAATTGCAAGCGGCATCTTCAATGTCAAACTCAACGAATCAACTGAAGTGTGGGAGAAATACATCCACGAAGTGCTGAGAAAAATAAACAGCCTCAGCAAATCTGGATTCTCCTTCAACATGCTGACCTCATACTCCGACAAGGATCGCATGCGTCCCGATTTGTATTATGCTTCACCGACTTATTTCTTTGATCTGTGCAAGCGCGAATTTTCTCGACACGTTGCGCTGTTGCATGACTATGGTCTTTACGAATTCACTATCATTGTACGCAAGGGAGATTTGTAGCTGTGGACGAGGTGGTTCTTTTTGGCAATCGAGACATTGCGGAGATTGCTCATTTTTATCTCGAAAAGGACAGCCCGTTTAAGGTTGTAGCCTTCACTGTCGATCGCGAATTCATGGGCAACGAAGACACACTACGAGGTCTGCCGGTAATTCCTTTTGACGATGTGGAGAAGCATTTCGCCAGCTCGAAATTCAAGATGTTCATTGCGGTTAGCTACAGCAAAAGGAACGAAATTAGGAAGGCAAAGTATCTTGCAGCGAAAGAAAAAGGATACGAGCTCATCACCTATGTAAGCTCACGTGCAGTGGGTTGGGGTGATACCAAGATTGGAGATAATTGCTTCATCTTGGAACACAATACCCTCCAGCCATTCGTCAACATTGGTAATAACGTGACGCTATGGAGCGGAAATCACATCGGGCACCACGTCACAATTCACGATCACTGCTTCATCACATCGCACGTTTGCATTTCTGGTGGGGTCGAAATCGGAGAGAGCTGCTTCATTGGAGTGAATGCGACGCTAAGAGACCATATCAAAGTCGGTCCGAAATCCGTCATCGGGGCCGGAACGCTTCTAATGGAAGATGCTGATGCAGAGAGCCTCTATACTGGCACAGCAAGCGTGAAGGCGAAGGTACCGAGTAGCCGAATTAAAAGCATTTGAGATGGCGTACCTTGGACTGAAACGCATTTAGTGAATGAGAAAGCAATAACTGGAGAAATTCGTTGGCTGTGCAAATCGAAAAAACTAGCAGTAAAAAAGTATTGAACTCTGCAGTTCCCCAGAGCCGTATTCCATATAACAAGCCATATGTAGCAGGCAAAGAGTTGGAATACATCGAACAAGCTATTGCAAACAGCCAGCTTAGTGGCAATGGCAATTACACCGAGAAGTGCCACAAATGGCTTGAAGATAACGTCGAAGTGAAGAAGGCGTTTCTGACTCACTCAGGAACCGCAGCACTAGAAATGGCTTCTCTAATTGCTGACATTCAGCCGGGCGATGAAGTAATTATGCCTTCCTTCACGTTCGTCACCACAGCCTCAGCATTCGTACTTCGTAGTGCAATTCCTATATTTGTGGATATCCGCCCCGACACTCTCAATATCGATGAGCAATTGATAGCAAAAGCGATCACATCCAAGACTAAAGCGATAGTGCCCGTTCATTACGCTGGCGTCAGTTGCGATATGGAAAAGATTTGCCAAATTGCCGAGCAACACAAACTTGTTGTGATTGAAGACGCAGCGCACGCGCTCAAAGCTACCTACAAGAAGCGTCCAGTTGGCTGCATGGGTAGTATGTCCGCACTAAGCTTCCACGAAACTAAGAACATAATTGCTGGTGAGGCCGGCGCGCTGCTCCTGAATGATGAGAGCATGATACGTAGAGCTGAGATCATTTGGGAAAAGGGAACGAACCGTAAAGAGTTTCATCTTGGTCTTACCGATAAATACACATGGCAAGAACTTGGCTCATCATTTCCACCGAGCGAACTAACAGCGGCATTCTTGTTTGCACAAATGGAAGAAGCTGATTTCATTACGAATCGAAGGGTTCAGATTTGGGAGCTCTACCACAAAGGCTTTGAGCAACTAGAAATGCAAAACCTTGTTCAACGTCCGGTGCAGTGGTCCGAAGGTGAGCGCAACGGACATATCTACTACTTGCTGCTCGAAAATAATCAGGTGAGAAATGAACTACTTAAGTTCCTCAATGACAGGGATATAAAAGCAGTCTTTCACTATATTCCGCTGCACACAGCACCGGCTGGTCAACGCTACGGAAAAGCATTCGGTGATTTGCCACACACAATAGATATTAGCGGGCGACTTCTTCGCATGCCGCTATGGGTTGGATTGGAAGACGAATCCGTTGCTGAAATAATTGCACTGGTCAAACAATTCTTCGGAAAGTAATTGTGCAAATATCGGGACCGCAATCAAAGCGAGAACGCCTACGCGCGGTCTGTTGCTGCACAAATCAAAGAAGCAAGTGTGTAGCCAACAAATCATCTGGATCGCTGCCTAGCGGACTTCAAACTCCGAGTATATAACCAAGGCGTCCTGATGCTTCGTAAATGCCTTCTGACAGAAGTGAAATGGCAACATTGTCAGTTCATTAAGCAACAATCCGAACGAAGGTGGATACTCTGTTTTGAATGCAACATTGCGAGTACTGGATAACTCAGTTCTTTCAATCATTGAGAGATCCAACTTCTTCGACTCCGCACCGGCCACCAACTTATTGCTGAGAGGCAACAATACATTCGATAGTGGATAGTTAAGTCCGGCTATGTGAGCACAATTCCAACTTTTATTGGCAAAACAATCACGAAGCGACCGATAAGTATATCTCCTGTAGTGGCCTGCGATCTCATCATCAATTCCCCAGTGCTTGGGCGAAGATGGAACAAAAAGAACGGCATGTCCCCCTTTGTTGAGCGCCGTCTTACATTTATTGATGTATTGCGCTTCTTGCGTATCATCAAGGTGCTCTAGCACAAAACAAGAAATAATCAAATCTACTCTTTCTGTGACCGGCTCTAAAAGCCAGTCCTTGTTGTAAGCTGCGAACTTTCCCTCAGCGACAGACTTCTTGTTTGTCTCAATGGCCTGGTCGATCGCAAGGGCGTTCAAGTCATACCCAATACCGGACCAACCTGCATCAAGAAAGATTTTTGAAATCAGACCCTTCCCGCAACCGACCTCGATAAATTTGCCAGGCTTCAGCTTCTTGAGCCTCTCCTTCAAATACATCATCTGAAGAATAGTCCCTGGCGGGAGTACTTCCCCCACATTCTCCTTAACTGAAGTTTTCTCACCAAGCGATGGCATATTATTCCTCTGAGGACGGAATGACCCAAGCTGCATACAGCCCAAAAGCCACAAGTACGATAGTATATTCAATCCTTCGAACTATCAAAAGTAAAAAGCAATCATGTTCTGGGAAAAGATCGGTCAAATTTTCGTGCCGGATGGCACTTCTGAATGGATGGCATCTCACGCCACACATCCAGTTGCAGAAAAGCAAGAGGGTCACGTTTACAAAATCTATTTCACTTGCCGGGACAAGCAAAATAGATCCACAGGGGCCTTTGTTTTAATAGATATTAGAAAACCTCAAGAAATACTGGAAGTCAGCCAGACACCAGTAATTACGGCGGGAGAAGCTGGCTACTTCGACGATAGCGGCTGCCAGATCAGCTGCCTTGTAAGCACGGAAGCAGGAAGCTTTCTTTACTATCTCGGTTGGAACCTCGGAGTAACAGTGCCATTCCGAAACAGCATAGGCTTAGCGATTAGGGAGAAAGAAGGCTCTCCATTCAAGAAATACTCGCTGGCACCAATTGTTGATCGAGATTCTATCGACCCGCTTACAATGTCATATCCGTGGGTTCTCCACGAAAAGGGAATTTGGCGAATGTGGTACGGCTCTCATCTTTCATGGAAAAATGAACAGTTTGAAATGATTCACAATTTGCGTTATGCGGAGTCGACCGATGGTATTCATTGGGCGAAGAGCAAAGAAGCGGTTCTCAGCCTCGATTTTGACGCGGGCGAATTTGCCATCTCCAGACCCTGTGTGATCCATCATGAAGGTCTTTATCGCATGTGGTTTTCCTCTCGTTACCAGCACTACCAGATGGGTTACGCGGAATCGGCAGATGGATTCAATTGGCAAAGATCGAGCAGAGCAATTCTTGCAAATTCGACTCAGGGATGGGATTCCGAAAGCGTGGAATATGCCTCTGTTTTCCGGCATGATGGAAAATTGTTCATGCTCTATAACGGCAATAACTATGGAAAAACTGGTTTCGGATTAGCAGTGCAATGCACGTAAAACTTGCTAAAATCTAGAACCAATCAGCGAATTAGCTAACAAGCTGGAAAGTCACTGAGTCATGAGGAAGTAATCTTGAACGTTCAAACTAAAAATGAAGCTAATCTGACATACAGAGAATATCCGGGTTTCAGCCAAAATATCGCGGAATCCGAAGTCGATTACCACGTTGAGAATCTCAAGATTTTGGGTTATTCCGTCATAAAGAACGCCTTCAGTCCAGAGAAAGCAAAGGAAATTGCCGATAAGCTTGAAAAGCTTTACGCTAAGCAAGATGCCGAGTTCGGAAAAGAGAGATTGAAAGAACTGAATGAATCCGAGGTTCACCGCGGACTTCTTGTAGAAGATGAAATTTTCTTACAAATGGTGTGCGAGCCACAGGTTTTGCAGGTTGTGCACAGACATGTCGGCAAAACATCAATCCTCAACTTGCAAAATGCTAGTTGCGCAAGCCCTGGAGCAAAGCACTATCAGAGCGCCTGGCATAGAGATTTTGCGAAAGACTTTACAGTCTCAAAATGTATCGCGATGAATGCCTTTTGGTGCATCAGCGATTTCACCGCTGAAAACGGGGCAACCTGGATTTTGCCTTACAGCCATCGGCTAGAAGATTTTCCGAGCGAGCGTTTCATCATTGAAAATTCAAAGCAACTGACCGTCCCTGCCGGTTCAATCATTCTCTGGGATTCACTACTTCTACATAAAGCAGGCTTTAACCACACTGATGCAAGACGTTTCGGTGTCAATCATATGTACACCAGACCATTCCTAAAGCAGCAAATCGACTTTCCTGAGTATCTCAAAGGCAAAATAGATGTGGAAAGCCAGCTCGGTCAGTTACTCGGCTTTTGGGCAATTCCACCAAAAAGCATCGCTGAGTTTAGAGTTAATCCGGATAAGAGAACATATAGGCGCGGTCAAGGCTAAACCAGGATTTGCTTGTAGCCATTCTGAAAGAGCGCTTATTTACGCAATCTGCCCGGGGAAAGATTCAAAGGTATAATAGCTCGACATCCCAATCGGGAGTTGTGGACTGAAAAAATGGACTTCGCACCGGAAACCACTATCGATTTTTCTGTTGTTCCAACGCAGCTAGCCGCTGCCGTACAAACAACAGAAATGCGCGAGTCCGACCATGGACTCAAGAAGCAGGTCACACTCAGCGTGGTCGTCCCCTCATACAATAGTGCTGACTGCCTCCCTATCTTGTGCGCACGACTTCAGACCGCACTTGCTGAAATAACCGACGATTATGAAATCGTCATAATCGATGACTGCAGCAAAGACAACTCTTGGGAAATTCTAAAAGAGCTTACAAAAACAACGAAAAATTTGACTGTTCACTTACTGAGCCGTAATTTTGGGCAGCAAGCAGCCATATCGGCTGGTCTTTCTGTTTGCAAAGGCAAGTGGGCAATCGTCATGGATTGTGATCTGCAAGATCCTCCCGAAGACATCGGACGGCTCTGGCACAAAGCAAACACTGAAGGCTACGACATAGTAATGGCTCGCCGAATCGGGCGAAAGCAATCGGCCTTTCGGCAGGTCGCGGCCCGCTGGTATTTCAAAATTCTTTCCTTGTTTTCCATGGCAAATGTCGAGGGAGATTGCGGCACATTTTCAATAATCTCTCGACCAGTAATTGATTCGTACCTGCGATTTGCAGACATAAATCGCCACTACCTGATGATTTTGCAATGGTTAGGTTTCAAACGCGGATATATTGAATACAAGCATGCGGATCGTGAGGCCGGTGTCAGCGCGTATTCACCGATCAAATTGCTTAAGCATGCATTGCAAGGACTTTTCTTCCAAACGACGGTTCTCTTGCAAATGATCGTAGCAATGGGAATATTAACATCAGTGATTGGCGGCCTGATGGCGGTCAATGTTGTTTGGGCGTACGTCGTACATTCAGCTCTTCCTGGATGGACAAGTATTGTCGTAATCGAACTAATACTTGGCGGACTCATTCTTTTGAGCCTCGGCGTAATTGGGCTTTATATCGGCCAAATTTTCGATCAGGTAAAAGAACGTCCATTGTTCATCTTTTCAAAAACCGTATCTGCTGCCGATTTTGAGTCGCAGTAATAAGAAGATCCAATCAGCGAAAGATTACAGGTTCTCGAAGCTTTCGGCGGCGATAGAACGCTTCAGTTTGGATTATTCCGGTTGGAAATTCCTTTTAAGGACTCAATTAGCAGCATAGCCCAGTACATGAGTGATGCAATAGTAACCATCAAAAAGAGCGGAGCAGCGGGCTCTGTATATCGAAATAAAACTGGTTGCATAAGCCCCACACAGAACCAATAAGCGACAATTTGCAGCAGCAACAAATCAATGATCACAAGCTGTTGTGAAAATTTCCTTCTGGCGAATTGGAAAATGGAGGTGAAAAATGTTGCCGCACAAACCAGCAGAGAAGCACAGTTAATATAGAGAAGGTTGCGGCTCATAAATAGATTAATGTGCCCTGGGTCTCTCGTTTTAAAAGTGGCTTGCGAGTATCGCTGAATAAATTGCTGGTAGGTTTTTTCTGTGTGCTTAACGTAGGAATTGTTTGCTGAAAGATTGAAATGCAAATCTACGTGCCACTCCCCCATTGCCTTGAATAAAAGTAGATCACCAAAACGCACCTTATACAGGGAAAGTACATCAGTTGGTCTTGACCGAACGATATCTAAGGCCAAAGAGGTGTATATTGATCCCAACCTCTCATCCGGATCAATACTTAGAGCTTTTGCTTCCGGCGTGTGTTTCCACCGATCAAACACGACAGGGAAGATTTCCCACGCCATGACATTGAATTTGCTTAAGTCCAATAGCAGGCGCTTTTGGAAATCTGCAATAGAGAATTCTTTCTGGAGGGGAGCAACGGCATCCACTATCATCGTCCGTAACAGTGGATAGGATGTTGGCATATCCCGATCCATGAACCAAGCGTAGGAGCCTAAAAGACAAACGCCAACTAATTTTTTATCGTCAGGTTTGCCCTTCCATAAACCGGTCAAAAAAGTATCGCTTGCCGATACCGCAACAGGTACAGCTAATAGCGCTAGAAGACAGGCAAAGAAACGCTTTCTGCTCTGCCTCCAAGAAGCACAAATAGACGCAAAGGGTAAAAGTCCAAGACAAATTCCAATAGGGCGCAGGGCAATGGAAAAATAGAAGTTGGCAAGCATTGCAAAATGATTGAAGCGATTCTGATTTGCTAGAATCAGTTCCATAGAACTTATTGCTAAATAAATCATGCATACACCGAAAAGAGTATCCGGTCCGGCATAGAATGCCCATTGCATTGCACTGATTTTCACAAGAAGCAGCACACCAAGAAAACTCGCAGCTAGCACATTGTTGAATCGTTTCTCAAACCAGGCAGAAAGTGATATTACTGACGCTGCATACAGTAACCACTGTAAAATACCAAGCGGCCACAGCTCCCCAGCACATACAGCACGAACTAGCTTGCCTACTAAAACGAATCCAAAGGTACGGTGCATCGATTCGGCATTCTCCGGAAATAAATATCCTTCCGAATCCGGTGAAAAGAATAGGGCCTGGGGTGGAAACATCAGTTGAAGATTCCAGATCATGGCCAGAAGTACAATCAGCAAAAATGGCACGCAACAGTAAGTCTTCAGACAAGCGCAGTATGATTCATAGCTTTTCCAAGCAAGCTTGAGTTGCCTGCCAAAACACGATAACGCCGCATGCAAAAACAATAAGCCAGCAAGAACCTGCCACCACCAATGGAGCGCAATCGGACGGGTGATTGAAACACGCGAGATGGCATCTACAGCAACACCAGCAGGCAACGAAAAGAAGATCCGCGAATTAAATTGATTAAAGCGCCCACCCCCCTTTGTCAAAATGTCGTCGAAAAATGCCGAACCATTTGTGAGCGCTTGACCATCAACAGAAATAGAAATTCCAGGAACAAAGAGTGTATCGCCGGCATAGAGCAACCAGGGAAATCGAGGCTCGAGTACAGGAACACTCCAACCGAATTTCCCCACTGGCTCAGGAGCCGCTTTCACTCGCTGCTTAACGAGTCCGAACTGCATTAACATTACTAAACAGAAAACTAGCGCAGAACACCAAAACAACAAGAGAGTTCTGGTAAACCACAGCTTCTTCTTTGCACTGAGCGACTCACCTGTGGACGTCATTTTTTGCCATGCTTAACTGAGCCTTATTATATTCAAGAGAGCCGCTGACATTGTGACTCGGGCTTAATTCAAAAGAAGCGATCCCTTGATAATATGGCGTCAGGCAGAGTAGTTCCGGTTGCACAGCTTCAAAAGAAACTCAACATGCAAACGATATCTAAAGAAAACAAATTTGCAGCACTTACGCTTGACGCGGAATCGCCGAAAGTACCGGAGGAAAAGCGCGATCTTCCCGGAATACTGTTAAGACTCCTGGACCACAGACACGGCTCAGTGGCAATATGTGCCTTCTTCGTTGCAGCACTTGCACTGTGGTTTGCACTAGATCAGTCGATTCCTGGGTATGATTCAACATTTCATGCCATATACAGTTCGTCTGTAAAGAGATTTCTTACTCACTACAAGTCCTGGTCTTTCGAGAACTTCGTAGCTCTTCTTCAACAGCACTTTGGATATCCGGCAGGTAGCTGGTTCTTCAATGGATTTCTCAAAACCATTTTTGGGGATTCAATCTGGGGCGATCATGCTTGCATGCTGGTACAGCTCGCCGTCCTCGGTCTTGGTTTTCAAAAGTTGTCATCTGCTATTTGGAACGACAGAGCAAAGGCGAACGCAGGATTGATAATTCTTTTCTGCACACCGCTCGTTTGCGCAATGGCGCATTTACCGTTACTTGACCTATTGCATACAGCCGCATTTGCCGGATTTTTCGCCGCTCTTCTAGGTTGGTACCAGAATAAGAATTGGAAATCAGCCACAATAGCGGGGTTATTATTTGGATTCTTCTGCGTAACAAAGCAAATTGCAGTTCTGTATTCTGTTCCAACCTTGGGCTTGTTATTTTTAGCAGAGCTATGGAAACGTAATTGGAGATCCGTCGGACAAATTGTTTACTTAGGATCAATGGGTCCACTATTTTTGCTTAGCTGGTTTCTTCCGAACTTCACTGCAATAAAGACATACTTGTCCTCTCGCGGCGCGATTGGAGCAACCGCCGATGCAAAGATCGCCATGATTGTGCATAACTTTGCTTTGAGCAGCGGACAAATGGTTGAATCGTTTGGTCCTCTACTGTTGTGCTTGACTCCCTTCTTAGTCAGCAGTGTAGTGATGCGAAAAAATGCCATTGCCAACCGAATATTGCTTATTCCATCAATAGCCGCCGTCCTGGGCTGGGTTTTGCTCATGACCATATTCTACTACAATGCGCCAGAACCACGTTACTATGGGCCAGTCGTCGTAGTGTTCGCAGCACTTGTAGGAGCGCTTACCGTGGAGGCACTCAAAAGTGGAACTAGGTGGCGGCAAATGGTTGGTGTTTCTGCTTTAGCACTTTCAGTAGTTCAGATGTTAGCGTTGAATTTTAGCTGTGCACCAACAATTAAATATCCGAAGCCATTAAAGAGCTGCCCCGTCTATGACATATTCGGAATAAAAGAAGGCTTTCTCAAAGCACACCTGGGCTGTGATCTAAACGGCAATGCATGGAAACAGAAGTGGATATTTGACACCATAGAAGGTGTCGAAAAGATTCGCTACGTGACACTCAACGTACTTCCAAGCACGTGGGAGTTCAACCAGGGCTCAATGTGTTATTTGAGCCATGTTCGCAAGAGCCACGTGCTGCCAATAACATGGCGCAAGTGCAACCCTGACATGAGCGACAACTTCACAGATACACCGCAAAGCGCTGCCAATGTGGATTGGTTTCTGGTCAAGACGGGAGCACAAGGGGCCCATATCAGACCGGCTGAGAACCAAAAGAAATTTGACGCGGTAGTTAAACACGTTGAGGAATCGGGCGAGTTCCAGCTGATGAAAGCGGCACCACTCCCAGATGGCACCGAGCTTCGACTCTACCGGAAGGACTACGTCAAGCAATGGCTAAGACAAGCGGCAGAACTGCGTGCAAAGAAGGCAGCTAATCTTAAAAGTGCGAAAACTAGGATATAAGAATGCAGAATGCAGCCACCATGGGTTTGAATGTTTGCTCTATCTGCCGAACTTCTGCCACCAGCGTTGAAACATGAACAATGTCCAGAGCTGTTTTCGCCGATCGAACTTCTGGGATTGATGTTCCTCCACAAGAGTTCTTATGACTTCCGCATTGAAGATCCCCTGTTTTTTGAGGAAGCTATCACAGAAGACTTCGTCAATCATCGGCTTGAATTCCTTTCGCATCCATTTAGATACTGGGACACCAAAGCCCTTCTTGGCTCGTTTGAGGATATTTTGCGGAAGGCGGCCGCATAGAGCTTTCTTCAATAAATACTTTGTTGTGGTGCCACGGACTTTCAAATTCGTGGGAAGTCCCAGCGCAAATTCTGCAAGAGGATAAGCAAGAAATGGCAAGCGAAGCTCAAGCGAAGCAGCCATCGAAGATCGATCAGCTTTCACCAACAAACCATCAGGAAGATATGTCAACATGTCGAGCTGCATTGCCTGAAAAACAACGTCGCGTTCTTGCTGAACCCCGCTGGAACTTACAATCGCCGGGAGCAGATCAGTTTCATTTGTCTTAAGAACGAACTCCTTCTTTAACAGCTCCTGTTGCTGTTGGATAGGAATAGATCCCATCCATCTCATATGCCTGTTCACAGGTGTAAGATTGGCCGACTCTATGAAGCGCTTGGCTTTATAGTCCAGACTTAGGTAATCCATCGATACGGGCATGCTGCGTATGGCTGGTTCAAGAATCTTTGTGCGAAGAGCGTCTGGAATGCTTGTCCAAATGTCCGCCAGCTTGTGTGCAAAATAGGTCGGATAGCCTCCAAATAACTCATCGCCGCCTTCGCCGGCTAACGCGACTTTTACCGATTTTTTTGTCATTTTGGAAAGGAAGTAAGTCGGCAGGATTGCAGCATCAGCAATCGGCTCGTCAATGAACTGCCATAACTCTTCAAGTGTATCGGCCGCTTGATCTGCTGTAAATATTCCAGACTGGTGATTAGTACCAAGAACCTTGGCCATTGTCTCAGCATGTACAGATTCGTCAAAGGCAGAATCAGAGAAACCAATGGAAAATGTATTGACGGTGCCTTCTGAAACCTCCGTTGCTAAAGCTGCGATTCCAGAGGAATCTATACCACCGGAGAGGAAGACTCCAACAGGAACGTCCGCCAGAAGCCTTAAGCGGACCGACTCTTTCAAAAGCTCAATTAGTCTATCAGCCATTTCTTGTTCGTTGTCCGGCACTTCCGCAGGCTTAGGCGACCAATACTTCTGAATATTGATCTGTCCTTCTCTTACCAACATAAAACAAGCAGGCATCAACTTTTTGATTCCAGAAAAAATTGTGTTTGGAGCTGGTACATACTCTAGCGACAGATATTGTTGCAAAGCTTCTATATTCAAATCCGATTTGGAATCAGGATGCGATAATATGCCCTTCAATTCGGAACCGAATATCAATTGGTTTGAGAAAACACCATAGTGCAGAGGCTTTTCTCCAAAGCGATCGCGAGCGATGAATAGGCGTTCTTTTTTCGTATCCCAGATTGCAAAAGCAAACATGCCTTCCAAAAAATGGAGGCAATCCACTCCATACTCTTCGTAAAGATGAACGATGATCTCGGTATCGGTAGAAGTGCTTAGCTTGTGCCCTTTCTCTAGAACGGTCTTGCGTAAGGCTTGGTGATTATAAATCTCACCGTTAAAGACGATCCAGATCGATCGATCCTCATTCGGAATCGGCTGTTGCCCCGAATTGAGGTCAATTATTGAAAGCCTAGTCATTCCTAAAGCAGCCGGTCCCACAACAATCTGTCCAGACTCATCTGGACCACGGTGGTGAATGCTTTGGCACATTCTGGACAAGAAAGACTTATCGGAAGTCAAATCACTTCCATCAAGATTTAAATGGCCAACGATTCCGCACATTATGATGCTGTTTCCAGTTACTTAACTAATTGACGAGCCCGGTCTTCAGGCTGCGCCAGATAGACTTGCTCATTATCAGCCCCAGATGACACTTGTTTGGGCTCGACAACAGCACGTTGTTTGAGAACATCCTGTTGAATAACATTCAGGTCTTCCGAAGTCCTGCGCGAACTGAGTAGAATCTGTCGCATCAGATCAGACATTAGACCCAAGCCAAACATCAAGACAGCTAACAACAACGCACCAATGGCCAAGAAGTATGCAGCGTGAATCTGGGTAATTGCACATATCAAAAATCCGACAGCGGAAATTGCAATGCAGCAAAGACTAAACAACGTAAAGATCTTTAGAGGGTTGTAGTACATTGCGGTTTGCAAAATGTATTGAAGTGTCCTTATCGAATCTTTCAACAAGCGAACTTTAGTTTGCCCAACACGCTTGTGGTAATCAATTGGCAAATAGGCTACAAATCGCCCAGTCAGCATGTAAGCAACCGTTTGCGATGTCGTAAAGCTGAAAGTATCACACAAATGATCGAGATAGCCAATGACCGTACTCTTATGAAAGACACGCAAACCAGAATTCGCATCAGGTACCTCTCGCCCTGCCGCGTATTCCACAAGCATCTTGAGGATCTGGCGCAATGGACCTTTGAACAGACTTCCCGAATAGAAATGGCCTGTTCGAGCGCCCACTACCATGTCGAAGCCCTTATTAAGCTCATCGACTAGACGAGGAATGTCGCCCACGGGATAGGTCAAGTCAGCATCAATAATAGCAATGATGTCATTCTTCGCAGCGCGAATCCCGGACTTCAGAGCCCTGCCGTAACCTACATTTTGTGGATGCCTTACAAGCGAAGCGCCCGCAAATTGTGCCCGCTTGCTAGTAGCATCTGACGATCCATCATCCACCACAAGAACTTCGTAGCATGTGTATTGTCTTTCCAGAACCTGCCTAACTGACTCGATGGTCTCGCAGATAGCGTTCTCTTCGTTATAGGCCGGTATTACTACTGTGATCATCGCTTGCGTGCCACCATAATCGCAGATTGTCCGAAAAAGGGTCCAGATATCGAGTTCAGAACTCGTGAAAAAGGCAGAATGTAGCGATCAAATAATTCGATTTGGCCGTTAACAGAATCTTCATTCAAAGACTCGTGCCTGACGAATTTGTTTGCAAACCAACCCAACCCGCCGACGGGATTAAAGTAGTAACACTTGTGAGCCTGAGCGCCAGCTCTTTCCGCAAGTCGTTTGAGATCACTCAAATTGTAGCGACGATAATGACCTGCAAGACTGTCGAGGTCGTTATACAACATTTCGAATGCCGGGACAAAGAGCAGCACATAGCCGCCTGGGCGTAGCACTGAAACCAAATTGCTTACCGCGGCCTGGTCGTCCTCGATATGTTCAATAACGTTGATGCACACAACAGAATCGAGCCCGCCAGGCACCAAGTGTGTGAAGTCCGGTTTTGCAATGTCGGCACAAATGAACTTATCACTGTCTGAGAACTTAGGCGCGTTAGCTACTGAAATAGGATCGATATCAATACCTATATACGAGATGCTCTTATCCAACTGCTTTCGATAATTGCCGTGACCAAGCCCGACTTCTAGGACTTTGTTGCCAATGAAGGGCGCAAATTCATCGAGAATCCATCCATGATAATTCGACGCAGATTCGATTGCGGAAGAATAGGTTTCAGCTCCCTTCTTCGAGTTCGAACGAGTTTTTTCTTCGAGGGCATTTCCGGTCATATTAATAGCCAATGTGAATACAGGCGAATACTAGCAAATTTGGCAAAGAAGAATACTTGACAAGATTTTAGATTGCTATTCTTTCTCGCCAAATACGGTCCAGCTGTAGCCGTGTCGGTGAAAAATCTTCAAATCCTTAAAGCCGTTTAGTTTAAGCAGATTGAGCGCCTCTGTCTTAGTGTAATACTTCGCATATGCAGGATTTAGCTGATCGAAGATAGTCAGCTCTCGCTGCTCTCGGTTCAACCTAGCAATATGATTCAGGAAGTACTTTCGAAGGGGCATCGGAAAGTGCTTGCATAGAAACAAATACGGATCCAGTGCAAGGTTCAGCATCGCTGCAAGACTGAGTAATGTTTTATCTGAAAGCTTGGTTGTGATTTTTCTCAGAATGCCAAACGTGAGCAAATACAACTCGTTACCTTCTTGAGCATAGAGCCAAACAAGTATCTTGCCTCCAGGCTTAAGAGCTTTGCTAGCGGCTTGAACGACCGGGTAGGGCTCTGGAATATGATGTAGAACGCCCAGAGAAACAACCATGTCTGCTTGTAAATCAGATGGGATCTTCTCACCCGTAATCTGAAGCGGTGTGATACGAGAGGAGAGACTTGCAAGGTTTTCCTTCAAGACATCCATAGCCTTGCTCGGTTCAACAGCGATTACATGCTCTGCTTCGCAGTCGAGTAACATCTGGACGATACGACCGCTTCCACTACCTATATCAATGATTTTTTTGCCGGCAACAAAATCGGTACTGCAAAGGTCACCAAAAATGTCTCGAAGGCAATCGGCAGAACCATAATAGGATTCGTTCTTCTTATATATAGTCCACTGGTTACCGAAATCAGCAACGGTCGCATCTTGTAATTTCTTCGACATAAAGCAAGCCTCTGTTTACGTCCTTATTATCCGTACATTCACCACCACTCGGCATTAGCCATCACTTAGCAAGCCTGATCAGCTAATAAATTGCTCATCCAAGAACAATTCTTATGACCTGAGCTCTTGCAGCCAAAGTTGGTAAAGAGCAGGTTTACGGATGACAAAAGGGGAGGCTTGCATGAAGCGTCCCCTCCGAATTATTTAGTCACAACGCCTCTTATTTGAGCGGCGGTGCAGCAGTCTGGTACTGACCGTGTTTAGCAGTAGCTTGTTGGCAAACAGCCGCCATCTTAACCATCTTCGCAACGAGTGCTTTGTCGGTTACGTTGTTGCTATTCACCAGGTCTGCGATGAAGTTGACGTTCTGCATAACCGTAACGAGTGAAACTTCAGCGCGGGCCATTCTCATGCCACCTGGCACATCGATGTTGCGCATTCTGCGGCGTCCAACTTGATCTTTGTTGAGCGCTTTGTTGACTGCAGCTTCGTTGTTGCCGAGAATCGACTCTTGTCCGGCGCAGATGTCGACGAACTTGCCGTTGACGCTCTGACGGATTGTGCCTGTTCCCGACTCCCACAGGTTGCGAACCTTGGTTACGTTATCGACAACGCTGATGAGAGCAATGGTTCCAGGATTGATCGTGATCATCGAGTGCGGTGTCTTGATCATGGTTAGCTTGTCGGCGCTAATCAATGTCTCACCCTTGGTCAATTGCATGATTGTTGGATGCTCGAAACTGATCAACGCTTTGCCGTCATGCTTAACCAAGGCCGAATGAGTAGAGAAGGTACGGATGGAACCGGAACCACCAGTCGATTCCTGGAAGGAGATCGGCGTCATCACGTCGCCTGATTTTTCGGCTACCGAGTTTGTCGGCAACTCGAGAATCATGCTCTTCTGGAGTGGCTTCGGAGCAGCACCACCGGCAGGCGCACCACCATCACCGCGCAGCGGCTTGGCGTTCTTGTTGATGTCATTCTTCAAGTTGTTGATCTTGTTCTTCGCTGCATAGAAGCTACCAGCGTTACAGACCAAGAGCTTTTCTTTCTCGATCATCATCTTCTGGTCGAACTTGCTCTTAGCCAACTTGATACCAGGTACGGTGATAGAACCTTGGATTGGTTCACGGTCGACACCGTCAACTGGAATCAATTCTTCTTCAGCAAGAGCTTCGTCTGCCAAGCAGATTTCTTCACCGGCGTTTGCCGTCAAGGTCTCAGTCTTACCATTGCGTGTGACCGTAACGGTTGTTGCTTGACCGGACAAGTTGGCGACGCGGACCACACCATCCGCAGTTTGTTGAATGACAGCAGCGCTGTTGCCGGCGATTTGGACGTTACCGAATCCGGTTTCAACCTTAACTGGCTGCTTACCGACCATTGCCACAACCTTACCTTGGTTGAGGGTGATCGAGCGCTTGTCTCCAGGAGATAGCGTCGTACCTTGTTCCCCAACGAGCATGGTGTCTTGATCGTCTTCCATGAAGAACGGTTGGCAGGCTCCACCGGCGACGTAGTAGGCGCCGTTGTTATCCATGCCTTCCTTCTTCTTTAGCATGTTGTCTCCAAGCATGCTTTGTGCGGTTTGGTTGAGGCTGAGAGTTACAGTTCTCGTGGAGTCTGTGCCGACGCCAGCGACCACGAAGTTGACGAGGTTCAATGTCGGAGTCGATGTGGTTACGATGAATCCACCTGTGGTCCCGCCAGGAGGCACAACGCCGGGTTGCGGAGTAAGTGCCGGAGCTTGTGAGAACAATCTGGTCGAACCACCCAGGTTAACGAATGCACCTGTAGGCGGTGGGTCAATCATGATGGTACCGCCGTTG
Organism: Candidatus Obscuribacterales bacterium; assembly: GCA_021732085.1. Taxonomy (GTDB): domain Bacteria; phylum Cyanobacteriota; class Vampirovibrionia; order Obscuribacterales; family Obscuribacteraceae; genus JAIEPM01. The sequence continues at coordinate 111,753 of JAKFVQ010000002.1, forward strand.
GCATCGATGAAGATACCGTTGGTTACCTTCGGATTATTTTGAGAGAGTGATTCTGAAAGCACAATTGCGAGCGAACCGCCAGCGCCAGCCAATCTATTAGATCCGGCAGCGAAACCAGTCTGCGTCTGTGTGCCACTAACGATCGTATTTGCAATAGTGAGGTAGTTGAATACATCACGAGAAAGCACCATGTTGAACAACTGCTCGGCGATCGTAACGATTGGAGCGCCGACAGCGAAGCTTACTTGGCGATTGGTGTTGCCAGTGCTTATCGTCATCTGACGAGGTCCGAGCGGAACACCAGCATAAATTCCAACCGTGCCTCCGGAATAGAGATTCATTGCAGCATTTGTTTGCGATGTAGAACTGGTCTTCAACCCAAGGGTATAGAAGGTCGGATTGACAGTTCCCGCGCCGGACACGGGTTGAGCCTGTTGTGCGATCGAGAATATGGTGTTGGTCGGTGGATTATTGTTACCAACCATGTCAGTTCCCGGAGTATTGTTCGATAACAAGACACCGTTTGCGCCGTCGACAACAGCGCTGCCGCCGTAGGAGCCGATATTGAGTCCGACGCCTGCTCCAACAGTGTTGGCGGAGGTGACTGAAACACCGCCACCGAAGATAACCTGGGTAGGATCGGTGACAACGTTTTTGCTACCGCCTGCTACAGGAATTGGATTGGCTGGATTCGAGCTGGCTGAACCTCCCACGCCGACAAGGCTAACATTCTCTCCAAGAAGTACGTTGCGCTCTGTAGAACCGAACAACTCCCATCCACCACTGCCGGTGGCTAAGCCGCCAATCGCAGGGCCCGCAGGGACGCCACCACCATTAGGGTTCGAGAAGGCTTGTCCAGGATTATCAGGATTCCGGTTGTCGATAACGATCTTACCGACAGTTTGGATGCCTTCGTAATGGATTTGATTATTGCTGAACATTGGAATGCCGTTACTCTTCATTGTGACGCTCTGCATTGCCAACGTAACAGCTGCGGGGTCAGCAAGATTAACACCAGCAGTGTTGAAGAGCGGATTGAATGTACCGGCTTCCATTCTAATTCCGAGATTACTGCTTACATCGATTGGATTAGCAGCCCCCTTGCCGCCAGCTGCAGATGGATCAGCATTCTGGTCGTACTTGGTGACATTACCAATCATGATTTCTCGCCGAGCTGCAACTGTGATGTTTGCTCCAGCTTTAACGAAGCTATCGTCGACTAGTTGCAAACTGCCACCACGACCGATCGCCCCAGTTCCACCCTGGTAAACATCATTGGTTTGTGTCGGATCCATCGCGCGCATGGTTATGGAGCCAACGCGAGAAGAAATTCCGGCTGTAGCGGCGTTCACACCGCCACCACCAAAGATGGCACCATTGTTATCACGGACGGTCACAGACCAATCGGTGTGTCCCGCATTACCACCGTTAGCCACACCACGTATAGTTCCAGTGGATGACTCGAAATCAGCTGTCATTGCGCCGTTAGCGTTATTGGTGGCGCTCAGGATGATGGCATTTCCGGAGCCAGCATCAACCTTTGTTCTGGTAGAAGCATTATAAGGAATGCTTAGATCAGCATTTGTCGTAGTTACGCTTATTTGTCCGGCAGTTGTATTGCTGGACTTCAATGTGTTGTCCAGGTTGAGTGTGAAGACACCACCTGCGTTGCCAGTGGAGTTGAAGGTCATGCTCAAGTTGCGACCAGATTGCAATTGCAGGGCACCATTTCCCACTTGCAAGTCTTCTTGGTTGCCCGTGGCGGTCATTGTGAAGTCTCGGCCAATGTTACCGCTGAGCACATGTCCGCTACCAGCACTTAGTGCGCCAATCCGACTTTGAGTAACTGTGAAATCCGACCCAGCATTGCTATTGAACACTACGCTACCAGCATCGATGACGCCTGTTTTCGATGCATCAGTGATCACTACAGCAGTACCGATGAAACCACCATCGCGACTGGTGTTATCGATGGTCAATGTATTTGCAGCGCCACCAGTAATCGCAAAGGAGTTCTCCAGTGCTGCGGTATGCAACTGGAGATTTCCAGTGCTCTGCAAATCAGTCTTGGTCGTGATACCAAAGTTCGATTGGACGTTGATCTCGCTGATTGGATTACCAGTATTTACTGAGAGATTCAGTGTGGATGCGGCACCAGACTTCGTGAAAACAACAGGGCTGCCAGCAGCACCAAGCGCGCTAGCATTGGTGATTGTTGCAGAGGCTGAGGCACCAGTGAAATTAATCGTCGAGACGTTGCCAGCGCTATTATCCAGAAGGATCGCTTTACCGCCACCACCAATAGTGAGAGCAGTGCCCACAGACGATACCAATGGACTGGCGTTCGTCCCAGCACCACTACCAGGAATCCCTCTAATCGTCATATCAGTGTTACCGGTGCCTCTGAACGAGACTGTCGAGCCTTTGAATCGAATGATTGGTGAATCAATCGACGCACCGACAACAGCCATTGTTACTGCGCCATTGCTGACAAGTGCAAGGTCGTCCGCTTGGATGGTCGTGTTGGTCACTTGCGTGATGCTGTTGTTGGCGTATAAGTACAAGTTGTACTTACCTGCTGCATTCAAGGAACCAACAGTCATCGCCGCATTGCTGAGAGGGTCGGTACTTCCTATAACCAGCGTTTTAGCTGTAATTCTACCGAGTTCATTGTTGTCCAAATCGAACCCCGACGGCGCGGCACTGCCAACACTTATATCTGTTACCTGATTATCCGGTCGAAGTGTGACCGTCTTGCCAGCCGCTGTGATGAAGCCATTGGTCATGTCAACGGTCCGACCTGTGAGAGTCAGATTGCTGTTGGTATTGAATGTCATACCATTGTCGATCTTGATTCCACCCGGCATATCATACGCCTTACCTGCTTGGTCGGGATTGATCGTGACTGTTCCGTTCCCGCCATTTGTAAGTATGTTCAGCTTGCTAGCACTGTTGGTACCAGTAACGTTGAAGTGGGCAGTAGCGGTATCACTTGTGACAAAGTTGATCGGCTGTGCAGCAGACGAAGCAGCTGTACTGATCGTGCCTTCCTTACCATTTCCATCTACATTGATGTTTTCGGTATTGAAGGTCAATGCATTGTTGACGTTAAAGCTGAGCGCGCCATCATTCCTAAATGCGAGGCTGTTAGCCGTTACGGTAGCAGTTCCTGTTTTGAAGTTTTGACCAGCTGTATCAATGGTGAGAATATGGCCAACTGGCGTTGCGGTTGAATATTTATCGACGCTTACAAGAATACTGCCGGTAGTTTTAGTTTCGACATTACCACCACCAAAAATGGAAAGATCACCATTGTTGCTTGTATTAATATCAATCGTTGAACCGGTTGTCTTGATGTTGCCAGAGTTATTCAACGACATGACGCCGTTGCTCTGAACAAGCATGTCGCCACCGGTGAGACCGGTTACGGTCATATCACCAGCATTGTTAACAACCAGCTGTCCCAGGCTGGTGATCTTGAATGAATTATCCTGAGTCGTCAAAAGAGATCCCACACCAGTTACAACACCACTGTTGTTCGCAGCGATGTTGATAGCACCGGTTTTTGCATCCATCTGGCCATTGTTTACGAAGAACGCACCACCAGCACCACCAGTAAGAGTTGCAGTGAGTCCTTGACTATTGACCTTGCCATTGTTGGTGAAAGTCGACCCACCGGCACCCGCGAATATACTAACGCGGAGAGCTTCCTCGACATTTAACGTGACGTTGGCGCCTACGGAGATCGATTGACCGGACCCTGCAGCCATGGTGGCTCCGCCACCCTTGAGGTCAAGCACCCCGGAACCAGTGAAGGTAGTACTTCCTGTAGCGAACATAAATTTACCACCGGGTCCGGCAACACTTATCTGACGAGTTCCGCCGCTGGATAGGTTCACATTCATGGTACCGCCGTTACTGGCGAAGTCTACCTGCGTACCCGTCACGTTAATTGCAGAGCCGGCACCAAGGTCGAGACTATTAGCAATGATGCTTAAGTTCGTTCCTGTTTTGCCAGCAACTGGATCTTGAATTCCAAGCACGACGTTGTTGTTAACGTTGACGGTGTTGCCCTTGAAGGTTACTGACTTGCCATTTTCTGCCCAGTAGTTTCCACTGGTCGAGAAGGTCAAGTTGGTCGAAGCTCCAGCAAGTCCCGTTTGTCCAGCGACCAACAAGGAGTTGTCGGAGGAGAGCACAGTGTTGTTGCTGAATATTCCATTGTTAACACCAACTGTGACAGCTCCACCGCCGGTTGTTTTGAGCGATGTGCCAGCAACGCCTTGCAAGTTGATATTGCGGTTCACATTCGTGTTCTCGATGAGAACATTAGAACCGGCAGTATTCAACTTGGTTCCAGCGCCATTGAGAATGATATCTAAATCAGAGCCAGGAGCTGCCTTGATTCTGATACCAGGGGTTAGCTCGCTGGCATCAGCAGCAGTCGTGAATGCGCTGTTAGCACCCATTTGGAGTTGCACAGTGCTGAGATTGATCGGTGCCTTGCTGGTACCAGTGTCGCTTACAACGCCTGGCCCAACTATCAAACGGCCATTATTCGCGGTGAAATTGACGGAGCCGTTGTCACCCGCGGCATAAGTGCGCGAATTATCAAGGAATAGATTGCCGTTGGTTGAGGCGAAATTGATTTGATTGGTTCCAGCACCCAACACACCCACAGTGCCTGAACCGGCAACGTGTAAGTCTCCGCTGTTAGCAGTAACTTGGAAGACGGCATTAGCAGCCGGATTCATCGGATTACCGTTGGTGAAGTTGATATTGGATGTGAACGCACCGGCACTGGTGAAGGTGCCACCATTTGTGAATTGGATGTTGGTATCACCTGTCACACGGACTGTGCCTTGATTATTGAAGTTCGCGCCGTTCACGGTCACGTTCAAGTTAGCAGCAGTTGTTGCCAAACCTGTACCATTTGTCACTACGAGGTTGACATCGGAAGTCGTCAGGGGTTGAGTGAGCTGAGGAGCAGCCCAGTCTCCCATGGTTATGCTGACGCCGGCGCCGCTTCTGTTGTCGAGAATCAGCGTTGTAGCTGTACCTGGATTGGACGATACGATAGCAAGACCATTGGTCGAATTAATGGTGAGCGCACCACTTGTTGCGATCACTCTACCTGTACCACCATTTCCCGGAGACACGATGGTTAGATTCTTGTCTAACGGATTGGCGGGGTCATTTTGAATTGTGACTGTAGAACCAGATACGGTACCAGAGATTTTGAATGTCGGACCGCTAAAATTGATTGCGTTACTAGAAATCAAGGTTCCTTGGACATCAATTGGCGGTGTAGCGTTGACGACACCATTCACATTGACCGTTACAAATGGCTCGATTACGTGAGTACCATTACCAGCTTGACCAACGTTCAGTGTTGGAGCATCGACGTCCAGCCAGAAGTCGGTTGAAGGTGTGCTTTTCGTATTATGGAATATCGCCTTACCGGAACCTGGAGGAATGATGTTCACACTACCACCGACGGCGGTTATCTTGCCGAATTGATTCTCTGGACCTTGGATGAGCAAATCATTATTCGCTCCGTAACTGCGCAAGAACACTTTCGAGCCAGCGGTAGCCCCAATATTGGCTTTACCGGCGGAGACGCCGTTGAATGTGAAGATGTTCGCGTTGAATGTAACAGCCGCACCGTTGCCGACCAGATGGCTTGCCGAGCTTGCAATGTTGATTTCATTTACAAGTGTGTTCTTAGCATTGAATGTAGCTGTTGGTGAGCCGGCAGTTCCCATAGCGTAGCTTACGATTCCAGCTAGGTTGAGATTACCATTGGCCGTCACGGTGATATCACTATCGGTGTTGCCATTTGTGGTTATGAGCCCTCCACCGCCGGTGGTCTGGGTTAGGGTCAGATGACCAGCGCTCTGAATCGTCGTTGTAGAAGTGTTGTTAGTGGAGACGCTTGAAAGCGCGCCGTTGACCTCGACTGTGAGGTCGCCGCTCGTGCTCTGAATTGTCAGAGAGGATGCACCAGCGGCTGGCGAGGCATCTATGGCTCCATTGACCAGTAGCGTATTGCCGCCATTAACCGTCCATGTTTGTGCACCGCTCGAGGAGAGAGTCGCACCTGTGCCTACTTTGGTAGCAGCCGAAGTAATGACACCAACAGCTCCACCATTCAGGCGCAATGTCGTTGCATTCCCTGGCGCCACGATGTCCAGTGTCGCTCCTGCAGCTGGCTGGATCGTAGTACCACCTACGGCACTAGCCGTGTATGTACCACCAGGTGCAGCTCCTGTAAGGTTCATCGTCAAACTGCCGGTCGGAGTGATCTTCAACGTGCCGACGGCGTTCATGCTGCCACCGGCGGCAAATCCGACTGTCATGTTGCCCGAAGTAATGGTCTTAAGGGCGATATCGTTGCCTTTCGTAGATGAGACGGCTCCGAAACTAACGGACAAGTCACGCGTTCCTGCAGGTCCATTGTCCACGGTCAGATTACCGGTACCAGCATCGATGCCACCGAGAACGCTGACCGTTCCTCCTGTAGCGCCAGCACCCTGAGCTCGGATGTTAATGTCTTTGTTGCTTGTCGACACGGTCGAACCTGCGCTTACTTGGATAAGCCCAGAATCAGACTGAACTGTGATCGGCTGATTTGAAGTCACGTTCATTCCGAATGTGATGGTGCCGGCACCGGTAGTTGTGATAGTCTCGCCCGTGCCACCGTTGAGTGCGACAGCGCCGCCGCCCTGGAAGACGATATTCTTGCCAGCTGGTGCACTTATTGCAACACCAGTTCCAGCGACTCCACCAGCATTGAACACGCTGCCAGCGAATCCTTTGCCATCAATAGTTAGGTTGCCACCAGACTTCGAGCCGATCGTGATGGCGCCGCTGTTACCAGCTTTATAATCGACAGTCGATCCGCCAAGGTTGATGGTATCGCCTTTGATATCGAGTGCTTGATTTGAGGTCAGCTGGTTGTTGCCTGCATTAAATGTGATCGTCGGTGCAGTCCAGTTGACGCCTCCTGCACCTGCATTCCAAGTATTTCCACCCATCGAAAGTACATCAGCGGAGCTGACATTGATGCTGCCAGTAGCAGTGTAAGAACCCGTACCTGCCAGAGTGACGTCGTTGGGTGATGACGTCGACTGCATCACGATGGTGGCACCTGACTTAACTGCATTGGCATTGGAACTGTTGTTGTTTACGGTTAAGGTCTTACCAGTGTTGCCTGTTGTCTGGAAGAAGATATTTCCACCAGCTTGGATGTTTCCGGATGCAGTCGTGTTGTTGATGGTTACGTCATTTGGTCCTTGAATGGTGAGCACCGTGCCCGAGGTAATCGTGTTCGTGTTATTCAACAAGAAATCGCCTGCGGTCGTGTTGCTCATATCGAGCGTGGTATTCGCTGAGATCGTGCCGGCGTTGGTGACGGAAGCACCATCACGTCCTACGATCTGGACCGACGTGGTCGGTGCCGAAATGCTTGCACCGGCTTGGTTATCTAAGGTGAGAGCCCCGGCATTAGCCGAAACTTTCAACGCCAAGGAAGTGGTCTTCAATGTTCCGCTGTTAGTGACCGAGTAGGCTCCAGTTGTCGATTGCATTGTGAGCGTGGATTGACCGAATATGGTTCCTGCGTTATTAACGGAACCACCCGCTCCGGTGTGGGTTATGTTGAGATTGCCTAGTGTCGTTTGCAGGGTGTTGCCGGCCAGCGTTTGAAGCTGTCCGGAGCCGAGCCCGACACTCATGAACTGTCCTTCAACAATTACTGTGTTGGCACCTTGCCCGAAAGTCATATTTCCAACGCCTGATACCGAAATTGCTCCCGAAGCCGCATTTGTAAAGTTCGTTAGAGTTAACTTGCTTCCCGCTGCTGTTGACTTGAATGTGAGATTCTTATCCAGAGCAGGAGCTATGGAAAGCACGCCGGTACCAGTGTTGATTGTCGAATTGCCGGTCAGTTGTACTGTCAAATCGTTTGCATTTGTGATTGTGACAGCGCTTGCTGTTCCAGCTCCAGTCGTATTTATAGTTGCAGCATTCAGATTAAGCTGAGCGGTTGTGATTGTCAGAGGAGCTGTGTTTGCGATCGTTTGGGTATTTGTAACACCCACTGATGTACCGCCACTGAACGAGACACCGCTGGCCGCGGCAGCGCTCCACGTGCGGCTCGAGCTTATGTTGAGATTACCAGCAGTTGCAGCGGCGCTGATCTTGCCTGTGTTCGAAGTCAGTGTACCTGTGCCTTGTACTGCCAAGTCACCTGTAGTAGCAGTCATGGTGACGTCACCTTTGGCTGTAACTGCACCGATGGCGTTCAATTTTGAATTGCCACTAGCGCTAGTCAAAGTGAAGGTTCCATTGGTAGCCGTTATTGTGTTAGCAGCTGCAGGATTGAATACCTCAAAACCTGCGCCACTGAAACTGACATTCGTGCCTGCAGTCACAGTGCCATTGTTAGTGAATACGCCACCATTGAGTCCGGCAACAGAGAAGGCACCATCAGCCGAAATGGTTTGGTTGTTAATGTTTCCAGCCCAGTTGAAGACGATGTCAGCCGCACTTCCCGCCTTCGTACTGATAGTGGCGGCATTTGTCAATGTGCCGGAGCTCGGCGTGGCTAGTTGACCGACAGTGATAGTCCTGTCAGCCTGAATGCTTGTCTTACTGTTTGTCGTGAAGTTCTTGGTTGCAGCAATATTGAAATTGACTGGTCCACCTTGGAAATCAAATGTCGAGACTGAACCTGAAGTGAGATCGAAGTTAGCAGCTGGGTTAAAGTCGAATTTGCCAGTACCAGCGGTGACAAAGGTTTCTCCGCTTCCAAGGTCAACGGATGGAGTGACCACTGTAAATACTGAATTAGTGGCGCCAGATGCATCGATCTTGCCACCATTGAAGAGGACTTGGGTTCCTGCAGTAATGCCAACGTTGCCACTAGCAATGGTTTGCGTAGTGTTATCCGTGAAAGTTACTGTATTACCGGAGAAGTTAACGGAGCTTGCAGCCGAATAGGTTCTAGCATTTGTAATTGTCAGTTTGTCATTTGCAACCAGATCAATCTTTCCTGTAGTGGACGTAAGTGCGCCACCCAACGTTAACGTTGTATCGCCGCCAGCAGCATTAGAGCTAATAGTCAAATTGCCGTTTGCTTTGATGGTGCCATCATTTCCAATGCTTGCGAGCTTGCCGGCGCCAGCATCCATCGCTATCGTGCTGGTTGTAGATTCAATCAAGGATCCTGCACCGGTATTAACAGAAAGGGCTCCAGAGCTATTCATCGAGATTGCACCAGAAGCAGTCATTTGCCCCGCATTGCCTACGGTGAGCGCCTGAGTTCCTCCAGTAGCCATGGTGAGAGTTCCGGCAGCAGAGGTAATCACCGCACCGACAACTTTGTTTGTAATATCAGCGGAGTCGCTGCTATTAAATGATACGTTTCCGTTTCCTGAAATGGTCGCGAAGTTTGTTACGTTCATGGCATTGGTCGAGGTAAACGCAACTTGGCCAGCCGTAGACTTCAGTGCTCCAGCATTGTTGTTGACGGTCAAACCACCGGAACTTGCAAACGCAAGCTTGCCAGTCGCTGTTTCTATATTTCCGCTATTTTCAACAGAACCACCGTTCCAGTTTACAGTCAGATTCGCGGCACCAGTGGCTTTAAGTCCGCTACCGGCGTTCACTGTGAGAAGTCCGCTGTTAGCTGTAGCCGTTCCATTAACGACCATGTTTGTGTCTGACTGAACTGTCAGATTACCTGTCACGGTCATGTTGCCAGCGCCTGTCACGACGAATGTCGGCGTAGCGGCAGTGTTACCGCCGCCTCCAACTAGCGACAAGGTGCTGGTTGCACCGGTCAAAGTGATGTCTCTGTCATTGACTGCCTTAAATTGAATTGTGCCAGTTCCACCTGTCTGGATGGTGGCAGTGCCTGCGGCTAGGTCTACACCGAGATTGGTGCTGGAGTTAACGAGTATGTTCGAGTTGCCAGCTGCGCTTGCATCAATCTTGCTATTGTTGGCCATTGAGAGGTCAACGGTATTCAGGGTCAAATTCTTGCCGTTGGCTACCGACAGCGTGACACCTGTAGATAGGCTGACTTTGTCAGTACCACCTGTTCCGGTGTTAACCACGTTGGCTCGGCCGGCATTCAATGTTTGGTTGCCAGTGAAGTTCACGCTGCCACCAGTCGCTGCGATAGTGATGTCATTGGCAGCACCCGTGCTTGTGAGGCGACCGCCACCGGTGATATTGATAGATTTGCCGGCAGCAGCATTGGTGGTTACTAGCAGGGCACCATTGTTAGCAGTGATACCACCAACGGCGTTAGCGTTGCTTATGGTCACGTCACCAGCTGTCGCTTCCAACGTGGTCGTCGTGCCGCCAGAGATGTTAGCACCGACAACATTATTGACAGTCAATGTACCGTTGCTCTTTATATCAAGCGAGCCATTAACCGCGGTAAGTGCACCTGTTCCATTGTTATTGACTGTCAATGCTGTAGTTGCATTGATAATGTCCAAATTACGATTGGCGCTTATTGTCCCCGCATTCGTTACGACACTCGGAGCTCCGCCGGCAACGTTGATAGCAATATCCGCATTACCTGACGTCGTTCTTATTGTACCCGTGGCATTATTAGTGAGATTGGTGACGTTGAATGTGAGTGAATTTGCACTCGTGACGTTTTGGATCATGCCACTGTTGGTGAATTGTCCAGCAGTCGCCACGTACGCGCGGTTGACATCCACAGTCACGCCTGCGTTTACAGTCGTCGTGCCAGCAGCACCACTGCTACTGGTCAGGACACCAGATCCGCGCAGGTCTAGTTCCGCCTTAGTGGTCGCCGCAGCATCCCTGGTGAAATTCAATGCACCAGCACCGGACCCCAACTGAGTTGCACCAAGGGCGCTCTGAATTGTGGAGGTTACGCTCGCAAGACCGCCACCAGATCCAAGGTTGATGTTGGTGTTATTGAAGGTGAGGGTTGTTGCAGGTAGAGAAGATATGATCTGAGAACCGTCGCCCAGGGACAAGGTTGTGCCGGTAGTTGCAAACGTCTTACCATTGACGATGGTGAGCTTAGCTCCAGTTCCGGCCACACCACCATCGGACAACGTCGCGTTGCCCAGCAAGTTCGTGGCACCAGCGGCACCAGTACCAGCTCCTACTTCAGTGTTCACTTTGAGGTTCGTTCCCGCGGCAAACGTCACGCCACCACCTGCGATACCGAAGTTCACGGTCGCTGTATTACCTCCGCCACCAGTAACTCCGACGCTTGCAGTATTCGGAGCAGTAACTGTAACCGTTCCAGGAGTCCCGAACGCGCCAGCGCCGCTGTAATTGTTTTGAACGGTAACAGATCCGCCATTGACATTGGATTGGAGTGCTGCGGTGCCAACCATTGTCAAAGTCGGCGTATCGATAGTTACGTTAGTACCTCTCACACTCTCGCCGTTGCCGATCGTGACTGAGCCTTGACCACTGGTTACAACCTTAGCTGTGGTTGTGCCAGTTACAGTGCCCACACTGTTGAACTTAGCTCCACCTTTTGTAGTGAGTTGAACATCGTCAGCAGATATTGTCGAACCAGCAGCAGTGATGTCTCCTGCTGATGTGACGTACAATTGGGCGCTTGCCGACGAGCTATTGAGCGTAAGTGCACCGGCGCTCTGGTTCACGTAAATGTTTCCACCAGCGCCATTTGCAGTCGCAGTTAGAGAATTAACTTGTGTGTTCAACGGAATCGCAGCCGAGTTTCCGATGTTACCCGCCGTAGCTATTAATGTAGCTTTTCCAGAAGATACCAATGTACCGGCAGCATTGTTATCAATGCCTGTACCTCCAGTGATCTTCATTGAATTAAGGCTGCTATCAGTCGTCGTCAGTGTAGCGTTGATAATCGTCTTGGCACCTGACTGTAGGGTGATTGTGCCAGCGGTGGTTTGATTGCTACCGACCGTCAAATTGTTTCCAGCCGTGACGTTCCATGTGCTCCGTGCAGTAGTGCCGAGATCGAAACCAGTGCTACCTAATGAGATGGCTCCAGCAGCGGCTGCGTTCGTTGTCTTTAAGGTAATCGACCCCAGGGCACCGGTAGCGCCACCATCTGCTTTCAATGCCATTCCAGCAGTCACATTTGTGAATGCCTTACCTTCGATATCGATGGAGCCACCATTTCCGGTGGCAGTTGTGGCGCTGACATCGAACCCTGCTCCGCCGATGCCTGTGAAGTTGATGTTGCCATCACCATTTCCGAGAGCTTTGATTATGAGACTTCCACCGCTCTCACCGCTGATGTCCACGCCAGCCAGTCCGTTGAGACTAATACCGCCGTTATTGCCACCAAATCCGTTGTTGACGAGTTCGATGGTACCCCCTGCGCCGGTTCCGGAACCCTTTGCAGATAAAGCTGAACCAAGAAGTGACAAGGTATTATTGCTGTCATCTTGAACTGTGATGTGGCCACCTTTGCCAGCAGCCCCACCTCCATCGGCTGTGAGTGCACCTACAGCAATAGTGCCTGTGCCACCCGTGGATTTCAAGGTGATATCTTTGGCATCACCCGTGCTCGAGCTTGTTTTGACAGCGACACCGGCTGCGGCAATGTTTCCTACTGCAGTGAGACTTACATTCGCCCCGCTGGTGCCATCAATAAGGCTGGTTCCACCAGTGACACTGACGTTGTTACCAGAATCGACTACGAGTGCGTTTGCTCCTGCTGTCTTGATGGTGCCAGTTGCAACATTCATTGTAATGTTACCAGTGGTCGTTTTCAAAGTTGTGCCAGCGGTGCTGTTTGCCACTAAATCACCGGCAGTAACCAAGAATATTTGAAGATTGGTTCCCGCTTTGACGGCATTGCCACCATTACCTGTGCCATTACCGACCAGAGTCGCTGTCGTGTTGTTATCAAAACGCAGGCTACCACCAGCAGATGAATTGCCCAGCTGGACAGCACCTGTGTTTGAAACAAATGCATCTGTACCTGCCACTATTGTTAGAGCCGCAGTTTCAGTCTTGAGAGCAGTGGTGCCCGCAAGGTTTCCGATTTGCCCAGCGGCATTTAAGCCTACAGCACTAGTAGCCTTGATGCTACCACCACCGGTAATATCGCCAGCAGATGTTGTCAGATTAACGGTTTGAGGACCTGTAATATCCGACGAAACCGTTATTGTGTTGGAAGCCTTAATATCCATCGTATTAAGGATGTTGTATGCACCACCCAAAGTCATTGCGCCCAAATTGTCAACGAAGGCGCTGCCGTTTGGCGCATTCATGGTCAAATTGGTCACGCCAAGCAGCAGTCTGTTGGAACTATCCACACCGATGCTGCCGGCAGAGGCAGTCAGGTTGGCCGTAGTGACAGTTAGACGCGTCGCAGATCCATCCTGAAGAATCGACCTGCCAGCCGTAATGTTCGCAGTTCCCTTCGTATCTGTGATCTTAAATGAGCCTGGGTTTGAACCTAAGACTATGTCAGATCCAGCGTTGCTGGATGCCATTGTTATGGTGCCGCCTGTAGTGGTGCCATCTGCATTCAAATTAATAGAGTTGACAGAGCCAGAAGTACTCAAGGTAGATCCCTTGATGGTGATGTTGCCACTGGTGGCTAGAGCGACTGTGCTGCTCGTGTTGATACCGCCAGCAGCTCCATTGAGACCGGTGAGGGTGACGCTTCCCGGTACAGCTCCGGTCGTGGCATCGATCGTGACATTAGAGCCACCTGTGCCTGCCGTATTTCTCGCACTGATGAAGTGTCCTGAGTTCTGAAATACGATGGATCCTGTAAGAGCTCCCGTTCCATCGGCCTTAATGTCAATTGTGTTGGAGGTAGAAGTAGCACCGGTACCATTGGCACTAAGATTGCCATCGATAGTTATAAGTCCACTAGACTGCGAATTGATCTCAATTTTTCCAGCCGACTTTAAGGCAAAGCTGGAACTCGTATCTATATCTCCAAGAAGCTGTATGAATCCCGCGCCTGTGACGCCGGTCAGCTTGAGGCTTACATCACCACCGGCGCCCGTGGCCGAAGACGTATTGATGCCGCGAGCTACAATGCTTCCGCCTGAGTTCCGCGATGCCAAACTAACATTTCTTCCATCGGCGGTTAGGTTGCCGTTGACGGTTACATTCTGCTGTCCATCAACCGTGAGGCTAGCACCGTTAGCAATAATGTTCTTCGAAGTCGAAGCTGCCAGGTTAACAGAGCCTTGAGTGGACGCGTAATTAGTGTTTGAAAGGATTAACTTGGCGCCAGCTCCCGAGGCATCAAGTCGCAGGTCGCCACTATTGCTGATACCAGCACCAGCTGCGTTGACAGTAAGGTCGCCCCCACTCACCAATACATCATAAGTAGAACTCCCAGAGCCAGCTGAGTTCACCCCAACTATTTGTAGATTGCCGGTGGTTTGTTGGATGTAAACATGCTTGGTAGTACCACCAGCCTTTGCCGTAAGTTGGTCAGTTTGTACTGTCAGTCGTGTACTGCCGCCCAGGTCGCCGATCTGTCCATTAACCGTACTCAAATTAACGAAACCAGCGCCAGCATTATTTGAAATCAGAGTGCCGGTGCCTTGAATAGCGCCGCCACCAGCAAGAGTGCCGATGGTGATACCACCTGTGTTGGCCGTCAGGTTGGCATTAACGGCAACACTACCATTTGACTGAATATTGATGCTTTGAGCGCCAGCTGTCGACGCAACCGGACGGCTGATGGTGACACCGCCAGTGCCCGCATTGATAGCGACAGCTCCGCCGAAGTCAAGATTTCTAGTGCCGCCAACCGTCACTGATCCACTACCGCCTGTGCCACCAGTGCTGGCGAGCGTATAAGTGCCAGTGCCAGTGAAAGTCGTGTTACCAGCCCCTGTTCCATTCACAGCAAGGTTGGTATTGATTGGATTGATATTTACGTTCTTATTACCCGTCACGGTAATTGTTTGCGTTCCTGAGAAATTGACGGTGTCGGCTGCGAATGCAAGATTGGTACCGCTTGTGTATGTACCGCCTCCGCTAACAGTAAGTTGAGAAGTTGCTGCATTGTTCTGGACTGTTATGCCTGTTAAACCTGAAATCGCTCCACCGTTGCTTACATTGAAGGAATTGATCGTAACGGCACCAGCGTTGCTGGTCACGGTCCCGGTTGAGACAACATTAACGGCAGACGATGCGGCTGCGTTTGCTGTGAGGTTTACAGCAGCGTTAGCAGTCACAGTTTTGACGCTAAGTGTAGTGCCAGTGGTGTTGCCCAGGTTAGCTGTGAAGGTACTTCCCACACCAGTGGCTGTCGTGGATACGAGGTTCGCGTTCAAGACACCTGTACCGTTGCCGGTAAGCGCAATGCTGTTAGTGCCGACAGAATCGATCGTGAACGTGTTCTGAACAGCACCGGCGCCGACGGCGGTGACAGTTCCTTGCAGAGATATGTTAATGGCGCCCGTGCCGGTCTTATCGGCAACTGTGATGGCACCTGCTGTCGAGTTTGTGGAGTTAGAATTTACTGAGCCACTGACAAAGTTAATGCCACCAGCTCCTAAAGTTAACGGTGAAGCCAGGTTTCCGAAGTTAAGTTTGATATCTCCGCCAGTTGCACCACCACCAGTGCCCGTGGCCTTGGAGATGACGTTGCCAGATATTTGCAAATTGCTGGCGGTGAGTGTTATCGCACCACCTGAGGCTCCGGCAGCGGTAGCCGATGAAGTGATATTACCAGCTGCCAAATCCCCGCCAGCAGTCATGTCGATCACACCGCCGGCTGCAGCACCGCTAGAATTTACCGAACTGGTGCCCAAGTTCATTAGATTGCCAGCAGTTAAGCGAATAGCATTTCCAGAACTGGTGAAACTATAGTTGCCTGCTGTGGTCAAATCACCTACAGAATTGATTACGAGTTCCTTGCCAGCAGCAGTCGTCACACTGTTAGTTCCAGAGGTGAGGCCTATGTTGCCGCTTCCAGTCGTTTGTAGTGCAGGTACAGCTGCCGAGTCAGCAAAAGCTACGGTGATTGCACCTGCAGAGTTGACATTGAGGTTGCCGCCCGCGCTCAGAACACGACCATTTATGGTGATACCGCCTGCGGTTGTCTGAAGGTCGACACCTACGCCCTGGATGGATGGATTCCCGGTACCGGTACTGATAGCCTGAGCTGATTTTAGTGTGAAGGAACCTGTCGCGCTTGAGTTACCGAGCGCTAGTGTGCCACTGGTATTCTTAGCGTTGACGTTTGCCAAGCCACCATTGGCGATTACTGTAAGGTTGTCTGTGGAGACCTGGATCGCAGCCGCGCCAGAGCCAACATTCTTGCCTGAAGTCAAGCTGACTGTACCTGCAGTGATATTCGAGGTCGCAGCGACGTTTGCTATGTCACCACCGACGTTCACTGTAACGGTCTTGGTATTACCAACATTGATTGTTCCAAGATTATTAAAAGCAGCTGTGTTAGTGGCTGTCTGAGTATTGATAGTGAGGTTATAAGCTGTGGTCGGAGCCAGGTTGAATCCCGAGGCTACAGTCACAGCCCCTGTCATCGTCGAGGTATCGCCGACCGTCACAGTGTGGGCTTGTACGTTTTGCAAGCCTGTCAAATAAGTGGTTGAAGGAGTCGCCGTGTTGGGTCCAATTTCGACACTGTTTGAAGTCGTTTTCGATAGAATCAAGACGTTGCCACCGACAGCCGTGCCGGCATTAATTCCATTGGCTCCTGCAACATCAAGCCCATCGGTGGTCAGGTTGATAGCTGCATTCGTCGATGAAATTGACTTGCCATTATTTACCGTCAGAGTTCCACCTGCAGCTGTGCTGATGGTGACGCCAGCCGGACCGACTACATTGTTGTTGACAATGACACTACCACTGTCGGCTAACGCCACGGTGCCACCGGTCCCAGCAGTAGCACCAAAGTTTAAGGTGCCCGCGTTCAAATTGGCCAGGTTGATGCTTTGGCTATTGGCTGACGCAGTCGCTGTTAAATTAGTCGTGTTTGTTCTAAAAGCTGTAGCATTACCGATGGAGCCGGTACCGGAGACAAGCACAATATTACCTGCGGTGAACGTTGCCGTACCTGAGTTGGTTAATGAACCGCCAACACTAACGGTTGCATTGTTTGCGCCTACATTGATAGTTCCGTTATTAACAAACGTGCCAGCCTGAGTTAAATTGCTCGCAATAATCAAATTACCGGAAGGGTTAAGAGTTCCCCCAGTATTGACAGAAATGTTTCCTTTATACGAATTGGCTCCACCAAACCCGGTAAAGTTGGTGTTATTACCCAACTGGAGAGTTTGGGCAGAGAAGTCGCCAAACGAGCCATTTGCAATATTCAGATTTGCAGCACCGTCATTTACCGCAATGCTACCATTGGCGGTTGAAGGCAATAGGAATATGGTTCCATTGGTAGCCTGGATGTCGGCGACTGAAGCATTAGATAGGTTGAGCCCGTCGGCGATAAGACTTACATTACCGTTGGTTGAAGAAATGACATTCGTAGCGCCGGAATTCGCGACGGTTATGCCAGTCGTCGCAGCCGTAGCGACTTGGACGGCGCCATCAGAAACGATGCCGTCTTGTGTATAGATACCGAGAGTCAATGAATTGACCGTTAGACCACCGGCTGTGTTCGCTAGATTGATTAGGGCTCCACCAGCTGAAGTGCGTGCCGTGACAGTAGCACCGGCAGTACCGAGAGTAACAGCGTTTGTGTTATCTCCTATTCCTGACTTTGCTGTCAGTAAAACATTCTGTGACTGCAGTTGTCCTGTGCCTGCAACTGAGGAAATGATACTTCCTTGCGAACCGTCAAGAACGATTCCAGCGGTTCCTGTTTTTACTGCTAAGCCAGCACTGCTAAGAGTGATACCACTCTTACCTAAAATGGTAATCGCTCCATTCGAACTAATCGTGCCGTTAATTTGGCTAGCACCATTAGAGCCGGGGTTGAGCTTCAAGGCCGATGCGGAATTATCCGTGAGAGCGATTGTACCGGCTACACCAGTACCCGTTGTTGTGTTATCGATTGCACCATTCACTTGTATGTAATCTACGGTCGAAGACACTTGAACTACTCCGCCCGAGTTTGCACCACCAACTCCTTTAGCTGTGATTGAGCCGAGTACAGAGGATCCACCGCCACCTCCCGAAGTTATCTGAACACTGCCACCGCCTGCGCCCGCCTGAGCGCTAGTGTTGATGTTGCCACCAACGGAAACAGCTCCGCTTGCAGACTGGACCTGAACTAGGTTGCCCGCCCCACCAGTCGTCCCGCCTTGCGCCGTAATGGAGCCACCAGTCGTGACTCCCGTAGTGCCTGTCAACTGTACCTTGCCAGCTTGTCCAGTACCGGTCCCTCCGCTGGTCGTGATCGTACCTGTCACGCTGACGGTGGTCGTCGCCGACATAAGAATATTGCCGCCAGCTGTGGTGGTCGCGGCAGTAGTCACTGGTCCCGTGACTGACACACTGCCATTGTTAGCCGTGATACTAAGAGCACCGCCAATAGTGGCACCCTTTGTGGACACGCTACCTGTTGTCACAGAAACGCTAGCTGACTGTGCAGAATCCAGAGTTAAGCTATTACCTAAAGTATCAATGCCTGCGTCAGCTGTTACACTAATGTTACTGGTAGCTGCGGACCCGCCAGTAATGGTCTTGATCGTAATTCCGCTAGTTGTGACGACCTGAGAGCCGGACAGGGACGTAATATCAATTTTGCCGCCGTTGACATTGCTTTGGAGCACAACGCCTTTTCCCGTGATACTTACATAACCCTTCTCTTCAGTCAGGTTGGTTGCCCCAATCTGACCGATGGTGGCACCTGCACCGGTGGCAGAAATTGTGAGATTGTTCACACCCTCATTAATTTGCTGTCCGCCCGAAGAGAACGAGCCAGTAGCAGATGATGTGTTCAAAGACAAATTGAAAGCGCCCAGGGCACTGCCGGCAGTCGTAGTTCCTGCGCCACCAGCAAGATTGATAGTCGCATTAGTGGACATGGCACCCGTGTAGACGTTACCGCGCGTACTATCAGTAGCCCCTATTTGCAAGTTTTGAGCTCTAATTTTTGTAAGATCCACAAAAGTGTTCGCGACCACAGCATTGCCTGCAGTTATTGGCGAAACGATGACGCTGCCGGTGCTGCCACCATCTATGGCCGCCGTACCGGCTCCCACGCCTGCAGTGTTAATCGTGTTGGCGTTCAACCACATAGAACCGTTAGTACCAGTTAGCGAGAGACGAGTTGCGTTGCTGCTTATCACTAAAGAGCCACCACTAGCAACGTCAACCCGCATACTTCCGCCAGACGAAATTCCGGAGATGGAACCGATCGACCCAAGATTCTGAGTACTTGTGGTCAGATTGACGCCACCGATCTGACTCAGATACACGTCGTTGCCAGCTGCAGTGCCAGACGAGGACGCCGCTATAGTGGTAGCTCCACCCGTGAGAGTGATAGGCACGGCCCCCGTGATCGAGCCAATACCAGTGGTGGCTTTCAACTCGACGACGGGCGAAGAGATAGCTCCCTGCCCAGCAGCCGAAGCAGTCAGATTACCACCACCCGCATCGATCCCAACACTAGCGTCAGCAGTCACCGCGGTGGCAGCTCCAGCTAGTCGAACGCCCGAAGTGCCGTTGTTCGTAATGAGAACTGTACCCGTACTCGGTGTCGTGGTGCTGGCAGCAGAAACAATCCCAGTTATGTTATTAGCTGTGGCGGACCCTGTATTTATGCCGAGTACGGTTGAATTATTCCGCACCGTTATTGCAATAGCCCCGGCACCATTGGTTGGCGTTGTTGGTGAGATTAAATCGGCGGTTACATTACCGTTAACTTGAATTGTGTTACTACCGCCCGCACCATTTGCCGACAGGGTTATATTGCCTGCGGTTGTTCCCGCGATCTGACCACGCGAAGAGTTTGCGTTGACGCTCCCCTGGATAAGAATTGTTCCATTTGAAAATTGGTCTGTGTTGACGATTATGTCGCCACCCTGTGCACTGTTGGCAGCAGCTTGAAAGCCGTTTGCTGATATCGCTCCGCCTACTGTTATTGAAGCCGAATTCGCACTAGCTGCAGTGTACTGGATGGTGACGTTCCCTCCGGCGTTCGCAGCGGCGAAGCCGGAGGTGTCTATAGCACCAGTTGTGATGAAGGATCCATTTGCGGTTGCCGCGCTCTCAATAAGGACGTTGTTATTCTTAGCGGTGTTGCCTCCGGCGTTATTTCTGTTGGTTATTGTCCCTGTGGTGATATTCCCAGTAGCGCCCGACTGGGTTAGGGTTATAGCACTAACGCTATCAGTACTGTTCAAGGTACCAAGTACTATGTTGCCACCGACTGTGGAAACCGTCAGCGCGGTTCCAGATTGCAAGTTTTTGCCACCAATAAACCCACCGCTACCCAGATTTTGCAACGAAATGGCGCCAGTGGAGGACGTCGTGATGTTCGATCCCAATGTAACGACACCACCATTTGCCTGCCTGTAGGTCAGGTTCTGAATATTTCCTGAAGTGCCTAAATAGTTCAGCGCGGTCGCACCGTTGAATGTGTTATCAATGATCGCATTTGATGTTGTGGAAGCTGTAGTCATTGAAATAGAAGCAGCTTTCACAGTAAGTGGCGTCCCGGCAACTCCGATGGATCCAGTGCCGGAGATCAGCGATACGCCAGCATCGCCCTGGACGATGCCACCGCCAGCCGTCTGCGCAGTTATGTTGCCAGCAGAACTGGCACCGGTGTCCAATGTGACATTACCAGTGGAGTTGATAGCGGTCACACCAGCAGCACCGCGGACCTGAATACCGCCAGTAGCTGCATTACCTGCGAATACTTGCACACTGCCGGTACCTGCGGCCCCCGTAGCAGTGAGAGCCCCCTGTATGTTTTGGGCTCCTGTTGCACCGCTGTTGATGAGCAAATCTGTGTTATTGGCACTTCTAAGAATAATGCTTCCTGCATTACCGCCACTAAACCCATTGGCCTGGATATTGCCTCTAACTTCCAATGTTGCCGATTTTGAAGTGGCATCCGTATTGCCAAGGTCGACGGCGCCCCCTTTGAACGTACCACCGGCTGCATTCGCCGTTACATCACCCCGGATGCTCACGTCAGCATCCTTGCCTGATGAGTTGACGGTGATATTTCCACCTATACCGGCTCCACTAAGATTACTGTTGAGCGCCCCGGTAGTTATATTTCCACCGGACAAAATTGAGATGTCACCATCAGCCGTAATCGTACCCAGAGACAATGCACCAGCCTGAGTAGCTCCGACGGTGAAAGGAACAGCCACGTTAGGCGTGCCGTTTGTGACACTGGAAGCAGCAAGGACAGGAGTGGCTTCGCGAATAGTCACGTTTCCGCCGCCGGTCTTGCCTGCTTGCGCATTCATAGAACCCGTATGCGTCAGCTGCAGCCTGGCAATTATTGTGATATTTCCTCCATTAAGCCCACCGCCTCCATTAGCATTCATTGTCACATTGGACAAATTAGATTCAAAACCAGCATTTGAACCTGCTGATACTATGAAAATATTTCCGCCGGCTTGGTCTGCCTGACTGTTCGCTGTAAGCACAGAGTTTGTGATGAAAACACCGCCATTACCAGCACCTGAACCAGTTAGGTTAACTGTGGTAACCTTGTTGTCGGAACCACCAGCGGGATTACTATCAACATCGGCAAAGATGTAGAGATTGCCTGGTTGAGCTGCGGTATTGCCGTTGACAGTAATATTAGCGCCGTTAATGATCACGCTGTCTTCGGCAATGAAGGCAGCGTTTCCCGATGTTGTAATGCTAGCTCCTATGTTCAAATCCCCGTCATTGACCCACCATGTTGGGTCACCAGTCAGATAGGACTCGCCAAGCGTGAGACCACCAGATGAGACGTAGGTGTGTGCAGTACTACCAAATTGGCTTAGGGCTCCAGACAAAGAGTCTACGTTCACTCGGATATCTCTTCCGTAGTTAGTAATCTTGTTTGCAGACCAAGAACCACCCTTCAATTCGACATTGCCGGCTTGATAGGATAAAAAATCCAAATCTAGATTGTGTCCTATGTTGATAGCATTGAGAGCCTGCATCACGCCAGCTGTGTTATCAATGATAGTGTTTGTGGCAGGATCTAAAGTCGCAATATTCAACGTATCCATGGCGCGCATGATGCCGGAATTGAAGATGTTCCCGGAGCCGCTAAGTATATTGATATTCTGCGCAGCGAAGGTCGCCGTGGTAGCGGATGTGGTGGCATTCGTAAGCGTGCCACCAACGTTGATGTTCAGCGTACCAGGCGTGGTGATCGTGCCATTGTTCGTGAGGTTACCCAACACATTCAAATTCATGCCGTTCGAAGCGAACAAATTCTGATAGCTGCCGAACAACCCTGTGGTCGGCATGTACCCTGACAGCAAACCACCGGCTCCAACATTCAGATTATTGCCGAAGTTCAATTGAGCTGTCATTCCTGCCGTGTTCTGCAGTGCAAAGACCGAACCCAAAATGTTCGATGCGCCAGCCACATTTAAAGGATTGTTTGTATTGAAACCGATGGTGTTGACTTGAAGTCCAGTGGGGACGACTAAGCTGGAGATGTTGTTCGCCCATGACGAGTTGATGTTGGCGACGCCGCCTGCTGCCGCGCCATCAGATCCGACGAGGATGCGTTGCCCGCCGAGATTGACGTTGAGTGATTGCCACAAGGCGGCATTCTGCGCGGGTGTGAGCATCATGCCTTGGGTGATGTCCATGTAAGAGCCACCAACGACGTTCCCTTGGCCGTTGAGTTGACCGCCTACCATGATCGTTCCTGAGTTCTTCGACGAAACTGTCGCCGCCGTCGACGCGAAGTCGAGGTTGTTCGACGAGGAAGCGCTATTGCTCGAAGAGCCCGACGGCGACGTCGAGCTCGTTGGATTCAATTGGCTTGACCCACTCGTATCGGGGGTTCCTTGCGCATATGCACCGAGAGGCAGCAAATTCGCCCCCAGGAAAACAGAGAAAGCTGTCAACGCACAGACAGCTCGCTTAGTCGTCGAGATCGTTTTCATATTCACCTTGTGTTTACGGAGAGAAATAAACGCACACCCACATTCGCGTCTAAAACATTTCCTAACCCTGGCGCCTCCCCTCGGCGCCCACGGTATTAGTTCTTATATTTATTAACCCCCACTCACCCATATGTTTAAACTCCGTAAAAAGGCGGACAGTCCCGTGACAACTGGGTTTTGGGAATTCGGACGTTCCCGAAAGCCCTCTCCAGTAGGCAAGTTTCGACAATGTTAAATGCGAAATTTTAGGTTCCCGACAGGGCTTGAAATCCGCCAAAATGAGGATGCCGATCGCGTTACATTCTGTAACATGAAATTTAACCATGACAGACAATTCGTATCATACAACCGTGTTCGAATGGTGGCAGCACGGTTCTTGATGGGCTGACGGAATCTTGTTGTCCAATAACAATCCTGGCACTAACATAACGACCAGCTCCGAGCCGCCCACTTACACGTAGTTCTCAGTTGCACAACAAGCAGCTCCGGTATCTGGTGGTGTCGTAAGTATCCAAGCTGGGGTACCGCTTGGACCGAGAGAGATGAAGATCAGTGTTGGAAATAGCAACAGGCAAGCAACATTTGCCACCGGAGTTCCAATCGTTGACATTCCAACCCACCTGTTCAACATGGTTCTTTCGAGAGATGTGTTCTCCTACCTGACCATTGCTAACACCATCTTCGGTGGCACTCCAACCCAAACAGGATTCCGGCTTCGCAAAACAAATTGAACGGTGTCGGAGGATCGCTGGCAATAGTTCTTACAGAGAATCTCGATCAGAACAATCCGAAGGTAACAAACGGCATATTCATCGATGGTGATGGCGGCTCATTTATGATCGACCAGCCTCCAACCGACGCTTTTGTTAACCCCTGCGGTTCAGAGCGCCTCAATTGGGCACCACCGAGCGGAGCTACGCCTCCTGGTGGCACTACCGGTGGTTTCGTCGTCACCACGTCAACGCCGTCATTGAATCTAGTCAACTTCGTTGCTGCCGGCGTAGGCACAGACTCTACAAGAATGGTTACTCAGAACTCTGCTTGGCTGACGAAGCTCTATCTGAAGAAGAATTGATCCCAGTCGACGGTATGGACCGCGAACCGATTCAAGGTTCTATCACCGTCCCTGGTATCAAGCTTGCTAAGAGCAAATTCGACCAGAAGATGATGATAGGGAAGGAAAAGCTCCTGGCCTGTAATGCTGGTAGCTTCTACGCAGCGAAGAGCAAGATCAACAACCTGAAGAAGGACATCCAGCAAAACGCAAAGCCATTGCGTCCAACTGGGCATCTCCTTCCGGCGCAGCAGCTCCGAAGCCGCTTCAGAAGACAATGATCTTCGAATTGCCAGGCAACTCAATCTCGGAGAATGCAAGCGACGAAGTAGTAATGACTCCGATTTCCTTCCAGCAATCGACTGGTGGAGCTGCTTTGCTGTCATGCTTAACGAGTGCGGAGTGGGCGAGAAAGTGCGTACTGAACCTGACAAAGCAGCAGGCCAATCCAGCCAACTTCGATGCATGATCCTCGTTGCAGATGCACGCGAAAAGCAAAGCTCAAGCAGATATACAGACTGGTCTCACTGAACTTGCTGAGCTCAGCGCTGCGCGTGGGCCAGCTGAAAGCAGGATTTTCGTAATTGGAATCTTCACCACCATAGCTTAGCTCAAGCCAAGAATAGAATCGCATCTTCTGATTGGGTAACAAAAGCGGGCGGCAAAATAATTGCTAATAAGACGGCCTTAGTTGAGAGCATCCTGCATGTAGCGATGGACCTTTTGAATGTCTATCGGAAGTCCGCTCAAACGCATGTTATTTTCGATCATGGCAAGTTTGTTATTGTTCGGACCGGTTTCTTTTATGGCATCCGCCAGCGCATTGCCGAAGGTAATCTCCATCGCCTCAATGGCTTTTTGCCGCTGCTCAGGTGTCCAATTTTTCCAGTTCTCTTTCCACTGCTTTAGATGTTGCTGAAAGCTTTGTTGGTCTCCGTTGATTAAATCATTGGCAAGATCCATCCCGAGCTTCTTTTCAGGCTGTCGCCACCATGGTCCAACTTCGTGTCTCTGCGAGGTGAAATTAAGTGATTCGGCTCTATCGTTCTGATAATTGAATGATTCTTGACCCTTTTCATGATCGAAAGCGATCTCAATCTTGCCGAAAATATCATTGGCTTTGCCAGCGGCACTCTCAACCGACGACTTCGTTTGGCCAACTGGCTCTGTTCTTTGAGCTGAAACGGAGCCCCAAGTGTCAACCAAAACACTTTCGGTCCAAGCAAATGTTTTATTCTCGCTCTCGCCACAAGTTTCGTCTATGTGTCTATCAAGCAAATTAGCCATTCTCGAATCCTCAGCCATTAACAACAGAATGAAGATTAAGACATAGCTTTGAAATATATTTGAAAGTGTTACGGCGTTAACGGGATATTCACCTAGCTTTTGAGGATCGATCCCTCTAGCAATTGTGCACGTGCTCGGTAGGAGTCGTGCGATTTTCCGCTCCAGGGTAAGTATTGCTCCAGGCAATAAAACGAATGTAGCTATGTCCAAAAAAAAAACAGCACGACCCCAAAAAACGGTCAACCGCTCTTTGTCAAAGTCCGGAAAACTCACCAGGTATTTGTATCAGATACACGCCAAGCATCTAATAGGAAATTTTCCTGCCTTTTACTAGGCAATTTTTCTATGACTTACTAGCAATTTTTCCGGCTATCTACTAGAATTATATTAAACCGCGGAGAATCCTACGGAAATGCTAAGACGCCATCTAGCGCCTATCCTTTTGGAATGCCTTAAGAGCAGTCGCATAGTAAATTTAGTAGGCCCCCGTCAGACAGGTAAAAGCACGCTCGTGCAAACTCAGATTCCGATCGCAGCATACATGACGATGGATACAGACCCAGTTCGTAGCGCTCTTCAGTCGGACGCCTATGGGCATCTCAGAGAAACGGCCAATCGCCATAGAAATTCAAGGCTTCCAATTGTTCTCGATGAGATTCAGAGAGTGCCAGAAGCCACCTTGGTTCTCAAAAGAATTGTCGACGAGGACAACCTAAAGGGACAATTCTTACTTACAGGTTCAGCCGATGTTTTCACGTTGACAAATGCTAAAGATTCACTTGCAGGCAGAGTTCACACTTTGGTCCTCCGTCCTTTGAGTGCGGCTGAAATCTACGAAACTGGACCCTGTCGCTTATTAGATTTGGTTGAGACTGATCCGGAATCAGTAATGGCGAACCTACCACAATCGAAAACGTTTTCTAGAAGTGAAGCAATAGATTTGATCTTACGAGGAGGATTTCCAGAAATACGCACTCTTGATGATCGTCATCGCAATGGGCGTTATAACAGTTACATCGACAGCATAATCATAAAGGACGTGCCGGTAGTGTCACCGGTTCGCAAGCCGGATTCGCTTCGGAGACTTGTTGACCAACTCGCAGTTCGTACTGCACAAGAACTGAACATGTCGAATTTGTGCAATGCTGTGGGTGCCCGACAGGAAACGGTTTCGGCGTGGTTAGACACACTTGAGCGACTTTGTATGATCAACCGCTTGCCCTCTTGGGCATCTTCAGGCGTAAAAAAAGCAGTCCATTGGCCCAAAGTTCATTTCTTGGATACTGGATGTGCAGCTGCGCTACGAAATGAATCTCAACGAAATTTTGATCTCGATGCAGACCCGACCTCCCTAGGTCCACTTCTTGAAAGCTATATCCACCAAGAGATTGAAAAAAGTCTCGCCTTCACCAAGAGTATTTGGACACTTTCTCACTGGCGATCTGATCGAGCCGAGATCGATTTGATCGCAGAAGGTCCAGGACGCCGGCTGGCTTTAATCGAATCAAAAGCAAGCGCAACAATTACTCAATCCGACTTCAAGTCAATTGACTGGTTTTTGACTAAGGGACCAGGGCAAAACTATGCTCCCAAATCAGTTGGGTTTGTTATCTACTTAGGCAAGGATGTGTTGACGTTTGGTCCGGGCAGAATAGCGCTACCGTTGTCTACATTGTGGTCGTTCGCTTCCCAGCTTTGACAGTGTCCTTGTCGAGCTTGCGCGGCTAGCCGACGATCGCACTAGCACAGAAGATTCATTCAGATTTAGTGAACGCCTTCGAAAGAAACTTATTAAAAAAAACGGCGGTACTTGATTTAATCACTGTGAAGCACGGTCCATATTCCTTAGAACTCTAACTTCAAGGCTGGCGACCGCAAGCGCATCGATCGCTGGTTTGAGAGCCTTTTTCAGACCAGCGATCGAACACGAAGCAAGCGCGGGCGATCCAAGGCGCAACGACACCAATTCATTTAAGGACCGTCTGACCAATTGCAAAACCGCCCAAGGTTAGTGATACTAAATGCAGTATCATTAACTTTTGAATACCAACAACCCAATTGCAAAGATCGAGGGAATACGTTGCGATGCTCCGATCTCCACGTGATTGTCCGGGGCTGAAATATCCATCACACGCCCGTCTCTCATCATTTCTTACTTGAAGTATGTTGCAAAGGATTGCAGACGCACCAATGATACGATACGCTACCATACAAACGTATGCCTCCGCCAAAATTTCGTGCTTTGGCGGAAAGTGCTGTGCTTGGCGTCAGGTCCAGGCCTGGTGGTCTGAAATCT
The DNA here is from genome assembly GCA_021732085.1 of Candidatus Obscuribacterales bacterium. GTDB lineage: Bacteria > Cyanobacteriota > Vampirovibrionia > Obscuribacterales > Obscuribacteraceae > JAIEPM01. The sequence goes on from JAKFVQ010000002.1 coordinate 139,423, forward strand.
CATGGGACTCGCAACTGCCATTGCCATCATTGCCCGGAAATATAACGTACCAGAGAATGCGGCATTAATAATTTGCCGGACCATTAAAGGAGGCGATCTCTATGAATCTAGGAATCGATCCTAAAAACGATTTTGCATTCAAATGGCTTTTTGGAAGAGAGCAAAATTTATCACTGTTAATCGATCTGCTCAATGCGATCCTCAAACCTCTGCCAGGCAAGGAGATCATCTGGTTGGAACTTTTGAATCCATACAATGAGAGAGAAAGAGAAGACGATAAATTATCCATAGTCGATGTGAAAGCTCGTGATAAAAACGGTCGGCAGTTCGACGTCGAGATGCAAGTTCTCTCAGAGAAGGCCTTTAGCAAACGCATACTATATTACTGGGCTCGGCTGCATCAACAACAGATGGATTCCGGCGTTCAATATGAGCAGCTACAGCAGACGGTTTCCATTTGTTTTGTTGATTTCGTACTGTTTCCGAACGTCGACAGCTACCGTTTGCCTTTCGAGCTGAGAAACCATGACCACAATATTGTCTTCAGCTCAGATATACTTATAATGATATTGGAGCTTCCAAAATTCAGGGTTCGTCCGGAGAGCATAAGCAATGAGTTAGAAGCTTGGCTCTATTTCCTTTGTAATGCAGAACAGCTCGATAGCCAGCATCTACCGCAAGCACTGGAGACACCAGAAATAAGGAAAGCATTTAAGGAGCTAATTGTGATTAGTCAGGATGATCTAGCTAGAGAAAGGTATGAGGCAAGCCTTCGCCTCCAGCGTGACGAAGCCAGCCGCTTATATTCAGCCTTGCGACAAGGCCGCGAAGAAGGCCGCGAGCAAGGTCGCGAGGAAGGTCGCAAAGAGGTCCGCGAAGAAGCACGCGAAAAAGTTGCATCGATGATTCTTGTCTTTCTGCGACAAACTCTCGGCGATTTGAATGATGAGACAGCCGCTAGAGTGAATTCTTTAGAATTTGAACGCATGGAGCAGTTAATGACCGTAATTCATAGCATCAAATCGGAAGAACAACTGCACAATTGGCTGGCATAGGCAATGGGAGGAGAGCTTTGCTCTATTTCCTTGCAATGCAGAACAGTTCGAAAGCGCCAGCATCTACCGCACGCACTCGAAACACCAGAGATTAGAAAAGCACTTAAGGAGCTGCTTGTGGTTAGCCAGGATGATCTAGCGAGAGAAAGGTATGAGGCAAGCCTTCGCCTCCAGCGTGACGAAGCCAGCCGCTTATATTCAGCCTTGCGACAAGGCCGCGAAGAAGGCCGCGAGCAAGGTCGCAAGGAAGGTCGCGAAGAAGGCCGCGAGCAAGGTCGCAAGGAAGGTCGCGAGGAAGGTCGCGAAGAAGGCCGCAAAGAGGTCCGCGAAGAAGCACGCAAAGTACGCGAAGAAGCACGCGAAAAAGTTGCATCGATGATTCTTGTCTTTCTGCGACAAACTCTCGGCGATTTGAATGATGAGACAGCCACTAAAGTGAATTCCTTAGAATTTGAACGCCTGGAGCAGCTAGTCAGCGTAATCCATAGCATCAAATCGCAAGATGAACTGCACAGTTGGCTGGCATAGACAAGAATTCCATTGTCTTATCCTGCTTAGTTAAACCGCCTTTAGATACGCGACACCCCCACGGCTCGATATGCCTGAGTGGTAAAATTGAACGCCCAATCCGATGCGGCATAGCTGCTTAATTCAGTGCAAAGCTTTCTTTTCCAATTTGATACCTCATTAGTTGCAGAAGCTGAACTCGATTACATGAAGGGCTCAGTACTTCGACCGCTAGCCTGGGAGCAAGAGCGAATTCTAACAGGACGGGTGCGCTCAACGAGCAAACTTCACACCTGTAAACTTGTCTTCAATGCAGATAGAACGATGCTTCTCTCTGCATCGTGCGGTTGTACTCTGCCAAACAATCGTCCGCCGTCGCTAACCAATCCGTGCAAACATCTTGTAGCAGTAATTTTTGCATATGAGCGGAATCCAACGGAGAAGGTTGCTACGCCGGTGCTCGATGATCGCCGCCGAATAATGGTCAAGAAGGCGCCGCCACCAAATACGGTGAAGAAGCTGAGCAAGCTAGACAAAGAAAAATTATTTGCAAGTGCAAAGAAACCCCAGGCGCAAAACAAGAGAGTAGTCAAAGACAACGAGATACTGTATTTAGAGCCAAAGCTCAAAGACTCTCTTAAGGATGTAGCTTTGGCTTATGAAGAGAGAAATGCACTAGAGCCGTCAACAATCCCCGAATTAGCCTATGTCATTTGCACTACTGAACCTGGCTTCATGCCAGAGTTGAAAATCTATAACACGAAAGACGAAAAGAACACCTTAATTCCGCCAAAATCGCCATTATGGGCAAAGGCATCAGTCCAGCAAAGGCAAATCAATGCACTCAGAAAAATTGTACAGCCGGCTGCCGGTCGCAAGTTGAATTATCTGGAATCTCGCTTTTATGGTTCACAGTGGAAACTCTTGCTTAAAGCCTGTCTTTCGACCGGAAAATGCTATTTCGAGTCTCTAGAAAGTCCAGCAGTTCGCTATGGACCTCTGGCAAGACAAGCCTTCCTAGGCTTGCGTAATCCCCCGAGACCTGGACAATTGCGCCAATTCATCATTACAGAACAGCACGCTGAATTATGTTGCTGGGGACTTCCTTACTATTTAGATAAAACAAGAAACTGCGCAGGAGAGGTCCCAATATGGGAATGGGAGCGGTGGTACTCCTCTTTTTGGAGCCAGTTTACCCCTCCTCAAGATCAGTGGCGGATTATAGCTGGGCTCCTGGCTGGTCATCAAGATACAAACCGCATAGAACAATATTTTCCAGAAATATTCAGAAGCTTGGTTGAAAGCCAAATGCTGATGAATTGTCTGGGAATTCCCAATTTGTGCTACACCCTCGGAGTTGGACCGAATGCAGAGATTCCAGAGCTAAGAGCTTGGAGTCAACAGCAAAGTTTAAAGGGCTCTATTAGTCTTGTCCCAATAGGATGGGATCGGGTTAAGACCGATGGAAGTGCGCATCAACAATACATCGCATTCTCGTATGAGAAGCTTCTGGAACATACGACCGCCAAAGATATTGCCGATGCGACTGTGAGTTATAACAGCTGGCTCGAATTCATTCGCCATGTTGTAGGAAGCAAGAAATGCTATTGGCTCAACAAGGAAGGCTGCACATCAATAACCATGGGACCTTCACTCAACGCGGTGAGAGATTGGGCGAATGTAAAGGATAGTGACCAACGCAAATTCATTCTCTATGCTGGAACGATCGAGACCCAAAGGCAGGCCCCTTGTGTGCTTAGTTGGTTCCTTCCCATGTATGCGAACGTAAAAACACGGCAACTTGGTTTAGTTCAAGGTTTACCACTAGGGCAGCCGCTACGTGCCCTTCGGAATTTAGAATCAGTCCCTTCAGGAAAAGCTACTGCCGTGAGCAATTGCATACGCTCACTAAAATTGGAAAACATCCTCGGATTGCCGGATTCTAAAGTCGAGTGGATCGAAACACAACCACGAACATCCCTGGCTGTGGAAGGTGAGCATCCGCGACGAACAACATTTCTTCAATTCGAAGCGCCGCCTGAAACTTGTTTCGAACAAGATGGTATCACTTTTATAAAAACGACTGACCGAGCTTGGGTCACAAACTGCGCCGAAAGAATAAAAGCAATCGGCTTTGAACTGGTGGAGGACCATGAGAAGCCATTGCAATACAAACTCATAGCAAAGGATGATTCGTCGTGGAAAGACCTGCATAAAGAAATCCGGCATCTGCGAAAAGATGGATTCTCTATCTCAAGAATAAGCGAGCAAAAGTTAGCACCTATTGAAATAAACGACAGCGATTTTCTTTTCCATACAAAAGATTCAAGCGATGGCTGGTTTTCAATGTCGCTGGCAATCAAGGTTCAAGGTAATGAAGTCAACCTGCTGCCAATCCTGCTCTCTGCAATTAACAGTTTGCCTGAGATGAATGAAGCCGCAATCAATTCGCTAAACGATAAGGGTAGCTTCATCGCGGCGCTAAGCAGTGGGAGCCTGATCTCAATTCCGTTCGAAAGAATGAAATTTATCCTGATGTCCCTGCACGAACTTCTTTCACAGGTCAATTCGACCGACGCCAGAATCAAGCTGCCGGCTGCACATGCTCTCTCTTTGCTAGACAATGAAGGTTTTTCAAGTAGCACTAAAGTGCTCAGTGAAGGCATAACACAATTGGTTGAACAATCCCAACGATTACTGGAGAAAAAACCGCTTGAGGCTTCGGCAAATTTCAAGGCAGAATTGCGGGATTATCAAAAGGTTGGACTTGGTTGGCTGGAGCAAATCTCCAAGTTAAGGGCTGGCGGCATTTTGGCAGATGAGATGGGGCTAGGCAAAACTGTCCAGGTTATTGCCAAACTTGCACTGGACAAATCGACGAGCTGTGATATTAATCCAGTTCTGGTAGTTTGCCCCGCAAGTCTCATTGGCAATTGGATCAACGAGATCGCCAATTTCGCTCCTGAGTTGAGAGTAATGCAATATACAGGGGCGGGCAGAGCAAAGCTCCAGGACTTCTTCAAATTCAGCGATGTAGTCCTAACTACGTACCAGCTCTTACTGCGTGATCAGTCCGCTTTGACCGGATTATGGTGGCACGGTGTCTTTTTGGACGAAGCACACACGATCAAAAACTCCGCGGCTGCAATCACCACTGCTGCGAAAGAGCTAGTAGCCGATTACCGAATATGTTTGACTGGAACACCAATAGAAAATCACCTGGGTGAACTCTGGTCATTGTTCGATTTCCTTATGCCGAACATGCTTGGGAGCAGAGAAAGGTTTCGAAAATTCATCCAAAAGCCAGCGGAAGACGGTGATTCCATGGCGCCGGTGATGCTCCGAAAGCTTGTATCACCATTCGTTTTGCGACGATTGAAAGAAGATGTGCTGAACGATCTGCCTGCAAAAATAGAAAGTATTATCAGAGTTCAATTGACTGAACGACAGCTGGACCTGTATGAGGCGATAAGACTGCTCGCTGCTGAAGAGATCAAAGCAGAAATTGCAAATAAGAGTTTTTCACCCCGCAGTCCAAAAACAGTGGAGATTCTAACCAGACTGAGACAGGTTTGTTTGCATCCAAGCCTATGTAAAATAGCAGAAGCAAAAGATGTGAAAGACAGTGCGAAGTTTCAAGCACTGTTTGAGCGCTTGTCGTTACTGCTAGAAGGCAAACGTAAGGTATTGATTTTCAGCCAATTCGTGGAAATGCTGGAACTAATCGGCGAGGAATTGAAACAGCATTCTATTCCCTATCTCAAATTGATCGGGGACATACCTCTAGATGATCGTACGCGGATCGTGCAGGAATTTCAGGAAACAGAAGTCCAAGTTTTCCTGATTAGCTTGCTGGCTGGTGGACATGGGCTGAATTTGACCCAGGCAGATACCGTCATCATTTACGATCCGTGGTGGAATCCAGCCAAGGAGGCGCAAGCAATAGATCGAGCTCATAGAATCGGACAGGAGAAGCCTGTTTTGGTACTTAGAATGATCGCCGCAGGCACATTAGAAGAAAAAATGATGGAGCTGAAGTCGAGAAAACTAGCGATCTCCAAGCTCATTTATGAAAGTGATGATGCCCTGCTGAACGATCTAACCGAAGACGATATTCAATCATTATTGGGTCCAGTCACTGCTACCCTAGCCACTTAGAGTCCTTCTATCCACAGAGGGGATTGCGTCTAAGATAGTATACGCTAAAGCATTTTGCGTCCATTATGTTAAATGTAAGAGGTGTCTGGCGTCAAGGGTTTTTGCCTCTGGCGACAGTTTAAATTTGCCGCTTTGGTACACCTGTAGTTCAGATTGCGGCTAAAGAAAATATTTGAGTTCGAATCGCGGCGGTAAGCCGCGCTTCGAAC